>CP070800.1:1165734-1172101 GCA_020343555.1 Dehalococcoidales bacterium | reverse complement strand
CTTGAGCTCCTCGAATAAGTTCTGCGGTCATGCTATTTACCTCCTTAAATAAATTAAACTCCCACCTTTTCAGTGGATAGAATTTCGTCCATCAAGTTATCGATAGCTATTACAGCCTTCGAATCTTTCGGTAATTCAACAAGAGGTTTAGCCTCGAGGTCATATTGATAAATATTCTCATCATATGGAACAGTCACAGGATTATCTATACCGAATGACAATAGTTCTTGTTTCACCATAGGAGCTAACTCGTCCAGTACAGAATTGATCATCACCACCTGTTTGCCTACTACCAGTTTCAGTTCCGAAACCAGGTCCTTGATTCGGGCTATAGTTCGGACGCCCTTGACCGAATGGTCCGACACTATTAGCAACACATCGATATTTTGAGTGGTTCTCCGGCTCAGGTGTTCCATACCTGCTTCATTATCCATCACGACATATGAGTAGTTTCCTGAAAGATCGTCAGCGAATTTTCTCAATAAGGCATTCGGGTAACAATAACACTCGGGACCCTCACCTCTCCCCATAGTTATTAGATCCAGTCCCTTACTTTCTGTAACTGCCCCATTGAGCTTGATTTCAAGAAATGCTTCTTTTGTCATCCCGGACGGGATATTAATCTTATCACCATTAAATGAAGCAATAATCGATCCTATGGTTATGCCAACATCTAGTCCGAGACTATCCGCCAGATTCGCATTGGGGTCGGCATCAATCGCCAGGATCGGTCCCGACCCCTTATTCTGCAAGTAGCGGATTATAAGACTTGACAGTGATGTCTTACCAGTGCCGCCTTTCCCGGCGACAGCGATTGAAAAACTCAATCAACTTTCCTCCGCTTGTTAATTAAAAAGTAGATACCTCTAGAATAAGCCCTGTACTTTTCCTGTATTCACATCGACGTCTACCCTTCTCAGAGCAGGATCTGAACTTGTTCCCGGCATGAGTGTAATGGTTCCGGCCATCGGGCAAAGGAACTTAGCTCCTGAGTATATAAGAACATCACGAACCGGGAGTGTCCATCCCTTAGGCACCCCTTTGAGAGTCGGGTCATGCGAAAGGCTCAGGTGAGTCTTTACCATCATTGTGGCGTACTCATCGTATTTCGGGTCTTCTTCGAATTTCTTGGCTTTCGCCTCAGCATCAGGTGTCCACGATACTCCATCGGCGCCATAGACTTCCTTGGCTATCTTATCCACGCGTTCGCGCAGTTTCATTTCACTCGGATATAGGAAGTTAAATTCATTCTCTTCTTCACAGGCTTCCTTGACCACGTCGGCCAGTTCCAGTGCGCCATCGCCGCCTTGCTCCCAGTGTTTGGACACAGCACAACGGGCACCGGCTGCCTCAGCGGCTTTACGGATGACAGCGTGCTCAGCATCGGTATCGGTGTAGAAGGCGTTGATACAAACGACCGGGTTAATCCCGGATTTACGGATGACCTTGATAAGGTGCAGCATGTTTTCCAAGCCAGCTTCGACCAAACCTACGTTTTCTTTTGTATATTCTTCCGGAAGCTTGAGTCCGGCTACCACCTTGGGACCACCGCCGTGCATCTTAAGGGCGCGAACAGTGGTAGTCAACACAGAAACATGAGGTTTAAGTCCGCTGTATCGGCACTTTACATTCCAGAATTTCTCGAAGCCGATATCTGCGGCAAATCCACTTTCGGTTACGTGGTAGTCGAACATCTTCAAACCAATACGGTCGGCGATAATGGACGACTGACCGACTGCAATATTAGCAAAAGGTCCGGCATGAACCAGGCAGGGGTTGTATTCAGCGGTGCACATCAGGGTGGGATTAACGGCGTTACGCATCCATGCTGTCATCGCACCGCCTACTTCAAGGTCACCGGTAGTTACCGGATTTCCTTTTTTATCATAAGCTACAGTGATATTATCCATTCTTTCGCGAAGATCAGCAAGGTCGTTGACGATAGAGAGCATAGCCATCAACTCTGAGCCGACAGCGATGCCGAAGCTAGATTCCATAGTGTAGCCATTCATGCGACCACCCAGTCCAATGATAATATTACGGAGACTCTGGGCGCAGAAATCCATAATCCAACCCATCTCAACCCTAGTCGGGTCTACATCGAGACGGCGCATCCTGGTTAGTTTCTGCAGTCTTTCATCATCATAATTCCGTTCATGCTGCATTCTTGCGGTAAGAGCAACCATGGCAAGATTATGCGCGTTCATAATATCGTTAATATCGCCGGTGAGTCCCAGTGAGTACTCAGTCATGGGAATCAGCAGTGAATTCCCGCCGCCTGCCGCCGTGCCTTTAATATTCATGGTGGGACCGCCGGAGGGCTGACGCAGCGCGCCACCTACGTTCAAACCGCGCTTACCCATGCCTTCCATCAGACCACAGGAGGTTGTGCTTTTTCCTTCACCCAGTGGTGTTGGAGTGATGGCAGTAACCTCGATATACTTACCATCCGGTTTGTCTTTGAGACGATCGATTAACTTTAAGAAGTCCAGTTTTGCTATTCTTCCGTAGGGAAGTATTTCATCTTTTTCCAGTCCAAGCTGAACTCGCCACTCATCCGGAGTGGGCATATTTTCTTCAGCCGCTTCGGAAATCTCCCAGTCTTTCATCTTTACTGCGTCGTAAGCCATAAAACCTCCTTTAATTATTGACTACGATTTATTCTTTTCCCGCTCTGCATGGCACGGATTATTTAAAAAAAGTAGCCTTAGCTACCTCTAGATTTCTATCCTTTTAATGATACGCTCTTTGCGCTGTCAATCAACGCATTATAAATTTCCGTTACTGAAGCTCTTACCTGCTCACTCGATTCCAAGGGAGATAAATTAGCATGATCAGCCTCTATTACCGCCTGGTCATAGGGGATAAAGCCTAGAAATTGAAAGCCGGGCAGGTTTGATTTAATAAAATCTCTGTCCGACTCATTTCTTACTTTATTTCCCACGACCGCAAGATTTTCAAGACCTATTTCTGAAGCGAGTCCTTTTATACTTTCGGCGGTCTCAATGCTTCTCCTGCCAGGTTCTACTACTATGATCAGTGTATCAACTGCTTTGGCGGTACCTCTGCCCAGGTGTTCAATTCCCGCTTCCATATCCATCATAATAATTTCGTTCCTGGCGAGAAGTAGATGACTCATCAGTGTCTGTAGAAGTGCACTCTCAGGACAGTAACAGCCGGCACCACCTCTTTTCACCCTTCCCATCAACATGAGTCTTATTCCGTCCATCTTTGCTGCGAATTTTTCAGGAATATCATCAACCTTCGGGTTGAGCTTAAAATAAGGGGCTGATTGTCCGGGACGCGCGCCAGTTCGTTCTTCGATAAGATCAGCCATTTCGGAAATCGGGGTAATTTTATCCGGGTCGGGAAAACCCAGAGTAGCTGCCAGGTTTGCATCGGGATCGGCATCGATAGCGATAACAGAATACCCGGATTGGGAGAAAAACTTGGAAAGCAGTGACGTTAACAGGGTTTTGCCTACTCCACCTTTTCCGCTAATGGCAATCTTCATCTAATACCTGTCAGACATAATAAAAGCTGAGATAAAAACGGACATCGAACTCAGCCTGTAACTTGACCTCTGCGCACCGTCAACAGTATATCTTACAGTATAGGAGAAGTCAAATAAATCCACCTGAAATTCTCTCGATTTTTTCCGGTGGCAACCTGTGAATGTCAGATTCACTTTTTCCACTTTTGTATATAGCACCTGCTTATGCTATTGACAGCAAAGTTCCTATGTTTAACATGTAGTAAAACTAACTGTCAACCCATTGATATAATTATCCAATAACAGGCTTGGAAAAATCCTCCGGCGTGTGCCTGATAACACTATGAAGTGATAATTGATCTGCCTGTTAGTTGCTTTTACCGATAAATACTCTGGATTTCGCAGGTAAATCTCCACTGATAAACGTCCCGGGGCCGATTCTCGAATCACTGCCTATTACGGTTCCTACGTTAATAGATGTATTGATACCGGTTTCGACACCGTCTCCCATAATCACTCCCAGCTTACGCCTTCCTGTATCCTTTCGCCCAACCAACACTGTTTTATTATTCAACTTGAGATTTGCTACTTTCGTTCCCGCTCCAAGGTTACAGTCTTCACCGATAACACTGTCCCCAACATAGCTGAGATGAGGAACTTTACTTCGGTTCATAACTATAGAGTTCTTTATCTCCACCGCCGCGCCGACATGGCATCCATTACCTATTGATGTACTTGGTCTGATAAAGCAGTTCGGACCGATCACACACTCTTCGCCAATCACAACAGGCCCGGAAATATAGGAACCCGATCTTATTATACTGCCCTTCCCAACAATTACAGTACCTTTTATGATAGCGTTTTCCTCAACCTCTCCTTGAATATCGGATTTAAGATTCGCTAGGAGATATTCGTTTGCCGACAACAAGTCCCATGGATAACTGGTATCCAACCATCGTTCAAGTTTTCGATAAGCTACCTTTATATCATTGTCTACCAGCCATTGTACCGAATCGGTCAGCTCGTATTCATCTCTCGGTGATGGTATAGTCCGTTCGATAGCCTTGAATATATCCCTGGTGAAAAGATAAAGACCGGTGTTAGCCAGGTTTGAAGGAGGATTTTCTACCTTCTCATGTATACGTTTTATAAAGTCGCCTTCAACCTCTACGGTGCCCAACCCATCCGTATTACCAACCTCGAATAGACTCATGGCATTGCCGGAGTATCCGGTGATGTCCTTAATATCTCCGGAACTAATGAAAATATCTCCGTTTGCTACAAGAAAGCTATCGTCAACAAACTCTTCAACAGTCCTGACGGCGTCACCGGTACCTGCCTGGTTGACCTGGGTAACGTATTCAATATTCACTCCCCACTGTTCACCGGAACCAAAGTAACCTTTTATTTTCTCTTCGTGATATCCGGTTACGAAGATTAATTCCTTGATCCCGGCCTGTTTCATCTCAATCAACAGGTGTTCCAGGATTGGTTTACCGGCAATAGGCAGCATTACCTTAGGCCTGTTATAGGTAAGTGGTCGCATCCGTTTACCTTCGCCTGCGGCAATAATTACTGCCTTCAATGCCATATTTCTACCCCCGTTTATTGTGATTTTAGTCATAACCGGACACTAAGTCAATAAAGTAGTAATATTATTATTTCCTGGTCTATCACTCTTTACCCCTAAAGGTAGAAATGATAAAATTAGCAATCAAGTTAACTGTCTGGCTGAGGAGTTCTAGCTATGTCAGGACATTCGAAATGGGCATCGATCAAACATCAGAAAGGAGTTGCTGACGCACGGAGAGGGCAGCTCTTTACCAAGTTAACTCGTGAAATAATAGTCGCCGTAAGGCAGGGTGGTGCGGATACCGATATGAACTTCCGATTACGCCTGGCTGTCCAGAAAGCACGAGACGCTAATATGCCGATGGACAACATCGAACGGGCAATCAAACGGGGTAGTGGAGAGACCGAAGGAGCCACACTGATAGAGATGGTTCTCGAAGGATATGGACCCAGCGGCGCCGCGATACTGGTGCAGGCACTCACAGACAACAAGAACCGCACTGTCCAGGAAGTTCGAAACCTGTTCTCACGGAATGGTGGAAACCTTGGAGAAAGCGGCTGCGTAGCCTGGCTCTTCAGTTCAAAAGGAATGATTATTGTTGATACCAATGGAAACGATCCGGAGGAATTAGCCCTCCAGGCAATCGACGCCGGAGCCGAGGATGTCAAGGTAGAAACGGATTATATCGAGATATACACAACTCCTGAAGACTTTATGACAGTGAGACAGACACTTGAAGGAGCCGGTATAACCATAGGATCCTCAGAGGTATCGATGATCCCCCAGAATACCCTCGACCTTGAAGAAAAACCGGCACTGCAAAACCTGAGGCTCCTGCACAAGCTGGAAGAACTTGACGAGGTCCAGACAGTATCCAGCAATGTAAATTTCACTGATGATGTCCTTGAAAAATTCGAAGCGTAATTAATCCTGTATTATATTAATTAGTATGAGAATATTCGGTATCGATCCGGGAACTGTCGTAACGGGATACGGAGTTATCGAGACCGGCGACGGCGAACCGGTATTCATCGAATGTGGTGTAATTAAGCCGCCAACACGCTCCTCCATCGGGGAGCGTTTAAGTTTCCTCTATAATAATCTCATGAAAGTAATTACCGCCTTCAAACCGGACGTTATCGCGATAGAAGAACCATTCGTCGCCAAGAACGCCAGGACAGCCCTTGCCATAGGTCGTGCCCAGGCGGTTGCTATCCTTTCGGCCGCCAACTGTAATATACCTTCCTTCGAATATACACCGGCCCAGATAAAGAAGCGTGTTACTACTTATGGTGCCAGTT
>CP070800.1:1161865-1165634 GCA_020343555.1 Dehalococcoidales bacterium | reverse complement strand
GAGAAAAGGATTTTACTGCTGTATTGAGGTACAGGTCGACTCCTTTTTCTCTGAGTTTGTCATGTACAGGGACGGCCATCTCCGGATCGAAAAATGGTATCACGTTCGGGAGCATTTCGACGATAGACACTTTGATACCCAGTTGTACAAGGTTCTCGGTCATTTCCAAGCCAATGAGACCGCCACCAACTACTACAGCTTCTTTGACATCATTATTCTTGATCCAGGTTTTTATTTCATTGCTGTCCGGGATACTTCGTAATGTATAGATTCCCTCAGTATCTATACCCGGAAGGGGAGGTTTTACAGGCTGTGATCCTGTCGCCAGGACAAGCGAATCATACCTCTCGCTATATTCTTTCCCGGTCTGGATATTGTTGATTCGTATTTCCTTTTTTGACTTATCTATAGAAATTACTTCATTAAATGTTCGTACATCTATATTAAACTTGTTTCTGAAATCCTCCGGTTTTACCATCAGGAGGGTTTCTTCTTCAGGTATTACTTCACCGATATAATAAGGCAATCCACAATTAGCAAATGAAACGTAAGGTCCTCGGTCGATCAATACTATCTCAGCTTCCTCGGAAAGTCGGCGTGCTCGTGCCGCACACGTCGCACCTCCAGCGACAGCTCCAACAATTACGATTTTGGATTTATACATAAGCGTTTATCCTTTACATAATATTATTGGATTTGTTGTGGATCAATACAGGTATCTATGCTCTGGCGTCCCATCCTCCTGAAGGAGGTTTATCGACCGGTGGGGGAGGATCGGGCATGCCCAGTCGGAAATGTTCTCCGGTTTCCTTTTTTTTCCATCGCACCCTCTGGTTTAACGGATGGTTTAAAATAATTGCTCCTTTTTGCCATAGAGGGCAGGCGTCAACGCAGCTTCCGTCATACCAGCATTCGTCAGGATACAATATTATCGGAGATTTTCCTTTCTCAGGATTCGGCATCAGTATATCCATCACGCAGACATCGACACATGAGTTGCAGCCCGTACACACTTCCTCATCGAATATCACCGGATTATTCGGTGTTACCAGGTTCGGATACATTCTTACATCGTCAGGCATATTTCACTCCAATCATCAAAGACCACAATGGGCCTGATAGTTTTTCTCCATGTCACCATAGTAGTCGAGGGCTAACTCGCCTACCTTTACATCCCCTCCGTCGAGTTTTATGGTTACCCATTTATGCCATTCGGGAGGATCTACTTCCGGGTAGTCAGTCCGCGTGAAATCAAGGTGAGAACTGCTGGCTTTTCGAGCCAGGCTGGCCTCGAACATCATCCTGCCAACCGTGATGATGTTATATACCTCGAGGACTCTGTACAACTCATGTGGATTCCTTGCCCGGGCACTGGTCGCTTCACCTGCTTCCAGTTCACCCAACCATTTTAGGCCAATGGTGAGTACTTCTTCATTTTTAAGTTCCCCGCAATAGTCTTGGAGAATCTTGCATATACCCGCGTTCAACTCTTTCCAGTCCATGCCGCTATTCCGGTATATCGGGGCGTATACTCGAACTTTCTCAGCGTCGATCTGTCGCCTGTCAGCGCCCATTTCATCGGTACTACGTGCGTAATCAGCCGCTTTCCTGCCGGCATATCTGCCGGTAGCCGCTGCATAGGCATGGTCGCCATTGGCAAAAGCCTGTCCTCCGGCAGCGTAAAGTCCGTCCAAGGTTGTCTTCAGATCCCAATCAACGATAGGACCTCCTCCTGATGAAGTTCCGCTGGAATAGGTCCTCCACTGGGGTGGACCCAGTCCTCCCCAACCTCCGTCGTACGACTGGAGGAGGTCTTTATCCGGATCGAAACCGGCCTGTGAATAAGTGTGGTATATGGGTATCAATGTCCTGCCTTCCTGGGCAATCATCATTCCCCAGATAATCCGGCGTTCGTGTTCGGGCATGGAAGCGAGATCCGCGTATATCGGCAGGGTAAATTCACCTTTCCTGACGCGTTCTCTCCAGTCAGGAATGAGCATCGGACCCCGATACTCGTATCGCCATCCCATATCAAGAAAATATTTCTGATCCGGCGCGGGTCTATATCTCTGGGCAACACTGGTAAGTACGTTACCAGTGCGATCAACCCAGGGAATTTCTTTGCCGTTGGCATCGACCATTGTGCAGGCAAACCAGGTGTTATGGGCGTTACCGACACCATATTGCGGGTATCCGTAAGGTAATCCACCGCCACGACCGGAGTGTTCTACCTGGGCAAATTCAGCCCCGGCTCTCCAGGCCATTGCATGTCCGTCACCGGATGCGGTAGAAGGTCGATGAGTGGTAGCAAGTCCTTTCAACTCTGTTGAAAAGATGTACTGTCGCTGGGGCAGGAACATGCTCAATATACTCGCTCGCGCTTTGAAAATATAGAATTCTCCGGTTCGCACGCTCACGCCAGTTGCTCCGACAACCTGGGCGCCTATCTTTCCGCCTTTGTTCAGCAGGCTCGTTATCATAACGCGATCGTATATCTTGACACCCAACCGTTTACACTCATTGTAGAGAAAATGCTTAACGTGGGCTCCCCAGACTCTCACACAGTATTTGGCTGTGTAGTCGTAGGCAAACATGAGCTTAGTCGCTTCATCACGAAAATCAGCTCCTTTGAATTCGTTTTCCGAATCCCTGATTTTCATCCCCATATTTTCCAGTTCTAAAAGACAGTCATAGCTTTCCATCGATGTTATATGCTGGCTGATTCCGCATCGCCAACCTCCGTAGTTGTCGATGGTGACCGTTGAAAACTCCAGGGGATCGATAGTACAGGCAGGATTGGTAACGGCGGCATGCCAGTGATCGACACCTGATCCGCCTGCTCCGCTGGTCTTCGTTGCTCCCTTGTCGACCAGGACTACCCTGGCTCCTTTCCGGGCAGCGCTTATCGCTGCCCAGCATCCAGCTATTCCTCCGCCAAGCACCAGGACATCGCTGCTGATCTCATGTTCTTTCTGGTAATCTACCGTATAGGGCCAATTCGGGGCATGATCCTTTATTAATTCTTCGTAGTGCAATCAACTACCTCCTTATATATAGGAAAGGGAACCACTTACTTGCTAAGTTGCTGCGAATAAGCAGAATAGGTACCTGAATCAAACAGCACGAATACTATATCTTTTATCGATGTTACGTCTTTATTCAGGAATTCCTCGACCGCTGATACAGCAACAGAAGCCGCTTTTTCTACCGGGTAACCGTATACTCCGGTGCTTATAGATGGAAAGGACACACTTTCCAGGTTATGAGTGGCGGCGAGGTCAAGACTTTCCATATAGGCGCTGGTGAGTAGTTCAGGTTCCCCACTGTTACCGCCATGCCAGACAGGGCCTACCGTGTGTATCACATATTTAGCTGGCAGATTTCCACCGGTAGTGATCACCGCTTTACCGGTAGGGAGTCGGCCCTGTTTTTTTACTATCTGTTTGCATTCATCCAGGATGGCGGGGCCACCAGCCCGATGAATAGCGCCGTCAACACCACCTCCACCCATCAGTCCGGAGTTTGCTGCGTTAACGATAGCATCCGTCTTCTGTACCGTGATATCTCCCTGGATGATCGACAGGGTAGTGTCGTTTATTTTGATACTTGAAACAGGTGTATCCATACGTATCCTCCTTTTCCCCGGACCTTTCCCCCTATTCTTCAAGCTTTTTTACTTCTTCCAGGATACGGGGAAGAATTTCTCCTATCATACCCTGTATCAGGTAATGGGAAATGCCGTCTTCGGTTAGCGGAGTAGGTTCAGCGT
>CP070800.1:1153322-1161765 GCA_020343555.1 Dehalococcoidales bacterium | reverse complement strand
TGGCCATACACGCTTCGATACTGCTTTTATAGTAATCGTTCCGACATCGTTCTGTTTTGCCAGATCGAGCAATAGTCGGAAATCATTATCCTGGTTAAAATGAGCGGCATGGACCCGGGATAATGGAAACAATACCGTATCGAAATCAAACTGTTTTAGTGCCTCAACATATACATTGGGTCTGTGACCTGTGATTCCGATATACTTGATAAGGCCCTGTTGCCTGGCTTCCAGAACAGCTTCCAGCGCACCTCCGGGATTCAGTATAGTTTCAAGTGTATCCAGGTCATCGACCCCGTGGAATTGAAAAAGGTCAAAATTACTCACTTGAAGCCTGTCCAGGGAGCGCTTTATGCTTTCCCAGGCTCCTGCCTTGTCTCGTTCTGTGGTCTTGCATCCCAGGAAGAAATCGTTCCTGTACCTGGGCATCCAGGGACCGATACGTAATTCAGCGTCACCATATGTCGGAGCGACATCAATGTGGTTAATTCCATGTTCCATTGCCAACGAAATTGCAGCATTGGCTTCAGCTTGAGTGACTGTACCAATTGCTGCACCACCTAAAGCAAGAATACTGCTCATGTGCCCGGTCTTTCCAAGACGTCTCTTTTCCATAATTAACTCCTTTTATCAGTGAATAAAGGTTGTATGCCAATTTTAAATGGAAAATAATACGATTGGAACTCCTACTGATACAGTACGTTTGTGTTACGTGGCATTTTTCAACCTTTAGCGGACAGTTTTATATCCTCCGGAAATACCATCCTTCGATAATACTATTTGCCATAGTTGGTTCTTTCGGGCGCGAAACGAGCCGGCACAGGAGAGTAGATAATAACTCCACATTCGATGGAAACGCTCATCATAATTCGCTTTCAGTTCATCCCAACTCTCTTCAAAATTTTTATACCAGGCCATCAATGTCTTGTCATAGTCGGCACCGAAACTGTGCCAGTCTTCCATAACGAATAATCCTTCAACAGCTTTTCCAAGCTGCTTAATCGATGGTAACATCCCATTGGGGAAAATATATTTATTTATCCACGGGTCCACCGATTTTCTGGACTGATTCCCTCCAATGGTCTGCAACAGGAACAAACCTCCGCTGTCAAGACAACGATGCGTTAATTCCATGAAAGTCCTGTAATTCTTGTAACCAACGTGCTCTATCATACCTACGGATACAATACGGTCGAACTTTTCATCAACATCACGATAATCCTGTAACCTTATCTCAACCGGTAGGTTTTTACACAATTTCCGGGCAAGTTCTACCTGTTCACCTGATATTGTAACACCCACCACCTCGATCTGATATTTCTCGGCAGCATACCTGGCGAAACTACCCCAGCCACAGCCTATATCAAGTATTTTCATCCCAGATTGGAGCCCCAGTTTCCGGCATATCAATTCTAATTTGTGCTCCTGAGCTTCATCCAGAGTATTGGCTGTTTTCCAATATCCACAGCTATATGTCATCCGTGTATCAAGCATTTGTGTAAATAAATCATTACCGATATCGTAATGTTGCTCGCCTATCTCAAACGCTTTCTTCTTCGATTGCAGGTTGAACAATCTGGCTTGTACGGCGTTAATCAATAAGATCCGATTCTGTTTAACATAACTTTCAATGTCCGTGAGAAGTACGCGATAGAAGAATTCGTCAAGTCGTTCGCAGTCCCACCAGCAATCCATATAAGACTCGCCCAAACCGAGAGAACCCCATGTCATGATCCTTTTATAGAAGTCATCATTGTGGACGGTGATATCCCATGGATTGTTACCACCAATTTCTATCCCTGCCATGGAAAACAACCTTATGACGATATCTTTGCTTTTCATTACAGTTATTTATCACCTAATACTGACACTAAAAGAAGTCCCGGTCCAGTGTGAGTTCCTATCACAGGACTTGCTCTCGAGAGATATATTTGTCCATCAGGGAATCTTGTCGATAACCTGTCAACCAGGTTTTTTGCTTCATGGGTAGAAGTCGCATACTCAACAGCGATCCCATCAATTTTGGAATAACTTGTAACAAAATTAAATAAATGTTCTATAGCTTTGTCTCTTGAACGTTCTCTAGAGATAGGTACCACTTCGCCATCAGCCAATCCTATTATGGGATTTATATTCAATATCGATCCCAGTAAAGATTGTGCTTTTCCAATTCGCCCACCTCTTTTGAGGTATTCCAGAGTATCAAAAGCTGCTCGCATCTCTACACGTGGAATGTTGTGGTAAACATTAGTTAAAACATCGTCTGTTCCAGCGCCTGTTTGAGCTACTTTAGCAGCTTCCATCACCACAAAGCCCAGAGCCATTGTGGCCAATCTGGAATCAACCACCTCAACTCTGCACCTTTTTTTCATTAATCCTACACTCTGTCTTGCCACTTCATTAGTTCCACTCAGCTTGGCGGAAATTGTGATCACCAGTATTTCGTCAACCTCTTCTGCCAGTGCATCATATGCATCGGCAAACGAACCAGGTGAGGGTACCGATGTTACCGGAACATCCTCATTATGCTCAAGCCTACTGAAGAACTCGTCTGAAGTTAAGTCAATCCCGTCCCGATATACGTCGGTGCCAAATCTCACATTCAATGGTACTACTGTGATCCCGAGTTCTTCAGCAATTTCAGAAGGCAGATCAGCGACACTATCTGTAACAATTTTTACTGTCATCAGCCATTTCCACTCAAACAGGTATTTAAAGACACTGAAATAGGCTTACAGTTTACATATCAGTAATTACTCTGTCAATAACAATCGTGGAGTTAATCATACGAAATTTACTTCTATTTTAGATATAGAACAGTCATAGGTATGAAGAGGATAAGTGATGGTTTAGTCACTTGATCGTTTTTTTGGTTCAGCCTACTTTGAGTGCACTACCGCCGTCTACCAGCAGCGATACTCCGGTAATAAAGCTGGCTTCGTCCGAAGCAAGGAACAGCGCTGCATTTGCTACATCCCATGCGGTACCCATTTTATGTTTCAGCGGTACGCGTGAATCACGTGCTTCGGCTACTTCCGAGCGGCTTTTTCCGAATACTCTTGCCCGGGTATCTACTGCCATTGGTGTATCCATAATACCAGGTAAAATAGCGTTGGCACGGATTCCGTATTCGGCATTGCGTATCGCGAGCTGGTGCATGAAAGCGACCATCCCCGCTTTCGATGCTTTATATGCCACGTAAGGATAATCTTCGTACACCGCCAGTGAACCTATCATCAGGATGACGCCACTCTGTTGCTTCCTCATCACCGGAACAACATGTTTACAGGCCATGATCGCACCACGAAGATTGATGCTGAATACACGGTCGAACGTTTCTTCGGTAAATTCCAGTAATTCCGTATCGCCACCGCCGAGGCTGACGCCTACATTATAATGAAGAATATCGATTTTACCCCACCGGGTAACCGCTTCGTCTACGGCAGCTTTCAAAGCAGCTTCTTTGGTAACATCGGCTTCGAAGGCGAAATGTTCGCCGCCTTTCTTCTCCAGCATCGACACCGTTTCCTCGACGGATTTAAGATCACGGTCTACCGCCATTACCCGTGCCCCTTCCTGGGCGAACCGAATCACCGTAGCTCGACCGTTGCCGATCCCTTCTCCCGGACTCTGCCCGGCGCCGATGATTATTGCTGTCTTTCCATCCAATCGCATTACCATTCCTCCTCTGCTATTCCCGGTTTGTGAGGGTGAAATTCAATTCTTTTAGTTTACGATAATTAGGATCCCTCGAAGAATTTACGCGGGGCGTCTACGAGAATACTGTCGGTAACCTCATCGGATACTCCCATTTCATATAGCATCGGGAACACCACTCTCTTGATGTAGAGGTAGTCATAAGGATTAATCTTCTTTCTCTTTGCAGACGAGCCAATCATGGAATCCTCCGCCACATGACGTGCCAGAGACCAGTCGTGAGAGACTCCCAGTCTATCTTTATACCCGGCATCGATAAGCGCCTTAAGAGTTTTCGTTCTCGCCAGCGGACTGACGCCTTCTCCGGGGTAACGGTCCATTCCCAGGAAACAACCTTGTTCCAGCATCCAGAAAAGATATTCAAGGTCGGTAGTATCGTTTGAATGATCCATCTTTACCCGGTTAAGAGGAACACCTTCCTCTTTAAGGATGGCTATCTGTTTTCTGCCGACCTGACCCGGCGAGTAGGAATGAATCATAATAGGGACGCCTGTTTCGTGGTGGGCACGGGCGACCGCTCGCAGTACCTTTTCCTCTTCGGGTAGCACACCTGACTTATCTGATGCGGCTTTCAATATCCCCGCTTTGATGCCTGTTCCGGCAATTCCCTCGCGTATCTCACGAATAAATCCCTTCGCCAGCCTGTCGATAGATACACCACTCAGAAAGCGGGGTTTCTCCGTCCACCAGCCGGTGCAGCAGATGATATTGACATCGCTCCTACGTGATGCTTCAGCCAGCACATTCACGTCCCGACCGAGATCGAGGGTAGTGGCGTCGACAACAGTGTCTATCCCGCCAGCTTTGGCTTCTTTAAGTTTCCTGACTATCATGCTCATGTATCCCCGGTCAAGTACTTCCGGGTAATTCTGAGGAATGGCTGTAGACGAACTGAGGATATGTTCGTGAATCAGAGTCGTACTCATTTTAGAGGTATCGAGTGGCCCAAGTACCGAATTGATCATTGACATATTATTACTACCTTTCCCCGGTAATACAGCAATTCATGATATAGGTTTTTCAGAAGTTACGCCTTGTCAACAACGCTCCTCCGTCAACCGGCAGAACAGTTCCCGTGATCCATCGTGCTTCATTGCTGTTCAGGAATACTGCCGCCCAGCCGGTATCCCAGGCCGTACCCTCTATTTGAAGCGGAGTGGATTCACGGCGTCTCTTGCGCATTTCCTCGTCCATACCCTCAGCGACCATTGGCGTGTAGACCATACCGGGGAGAATGCAATTCACTCGAATATGATTTTTTGCGTGGGAAGATGCCAGTGTCCTTGTCAATGCGATAACACCGCCTTTTGAGGTGGAATAGGCGTCCATATTGTTCGGTCTCAATGCAGCAATGGACGAAACATTGGTAATGGAGCCACCTCCACTGGTAATCATTTGTGGAATAGCGGCACGGCACATCAGCATCATACTCTTCAGGTTAATATTCATTACCCTGTCCCACTCTTCAATTTCCACATCGTTTATACTTCCAGCACTGTCAATGCCGACGTTATTGTGCAGTATATCCAGCTTTCCGTAGCGCTCAACCGATGTTTTAATTATCATCAGGCAGTCTTCGGGGGAGGTAACGTCACCGGTGATGATACTGGCTTCACCGCCCTCAGTGATTATAGTCTCAAGCGTTTCATTTACCCTGGCGGGATAGAGATCCACCAGCAATACTTTGGCGCCTTCTCTCGCAAACAACACTGCCGCAGCCTTTCCATTACCGATCCCTTCTCCACGCGAACCGGCACCGGTTACTATTGCGACCTTTCCTTCAAGTCGTGGTTTTCTTTCTGTCATATCATTCTCCCTAACCCTACATGGACATTAGGATTATTTATATAAATATCAGTCAAGAGTCACAAAGACGGACTTTCTCGACTGGTTATTGACGGCGCGGCTGATATGTCCTCTGCCGGTGGTATCCTCAGCCAGCAGAATATCGCCGGTTCCGAGTATCCGGCTTGATCCATCACCTGTAACGATCTCCACTGAGCCTTCGAGGTTAATCATGAACTGGCGACGTGGAGCATTGTGAAAATCCAGGTCGTAATCACATCCGGTCTCCCTGAAAATGATACCCGTTGCTTTTATGAGTTCCGATCGAAGGTCGGAGTCAACCGGATTATCCAGGGAGATATCGATGTCTTCGAAATGGGATTCACCATCTTCACCGGTATATATGCGTACTATTTTCATTACTACCTTCCTCGATTCAGAAATTTGTATGATTCATTATACACAGGATTACCGGAATCGTCAGGTTCATTAAATTCTTAGTCTCATCTGAAATAATGCTCGGTTCCAGGTCGTAGATGTGTTTTTCTCTTCCCGCCAAAGCGGACCAGTTTTTACAACCTCTCTTCCCGATAGATGATTTCCTTTGGGAATATCTCATCCAGAGGTTGTTTCTTTTGCGTTAATTGTTGATTAACGGAGAAGGTTTGAGCCATATCAATAGCTCTGGCATTAGCCTTGATCCCGTAGGGAAAGGGATCATTACCGAATACCTCTTCTACATCCTGAAGGTAATGCTGCCCGAATACCAGCAGCGATGGTGGAGATTGATGAAGCCGTTCAATAGCAAGTCTTTTAGACTCTTCAAAGGCATCCATAAGGCTTGCTGCTACCCAGGGGTGTTCCTCAAGAATACTCTCACGAATGATCGTGCCGTGATTTGGTGGATATATGCCTGTTTTTTTAAAGTAACGGATCGATTCTTTCCGAGGGTCTTTAAATAATGTGAGTAAGTCAGAGTCTTCCGAACCGGATCGGCTTCGAGCCAGCCCCAGGTCTGGAACACCTCCCCGTCCCTGACTGCCGGCTCTTCCTCTCCGGAGACCGAGTCCGGTGACTGCATCAAGTTCTCCCCTGAAGAACATTGTATTAAAATCAGTCGTGGCGTAATGTAGTTCAACATTGTCGGGAACTGTTAATCCTGCTTCTGTTGATGCACCGGTATGGCTGTAGTGTTCACCTCGCTCCTGGTACCAGACCATATCTTCCGGTTTGACGCCGAACTCCATATCCAGGATACCACGAGTCCACAGACCCAGGGATTGCTGGTAGTCACCAATACCTATACGCTTTCCTTTAAGCTCTTCGGGATGATCCTGGGTGATGCCTGAACCTTGTCGGATGTGTATATAGGCATATGAGAAATTCCGGTTGTGAAATATCGGCAATAAACGATAAGGCCATCCTATCGACCGCATACGCAGGAAGGATGACATGGACATTTCTGAAAGGTCATACCTCTGGAATTTCATCTGGTTATAAAAGAGGGTCGGGACTCCTCCCGGTGATGGCATATAGTCCAGCGTAATTCCATCGGGTTTTACCTCACCGGTAATGAGTGGTAAT
The DNA here is from genome assembly GCA_020343555.1 of Dehalococcoidales bacterium. The sequence goes on along the minus strand of CP070800.1, from coordinate 1,154,679 downwards.
AATCTATCGTAGGGAGTAGTGGAAAAGGTTAATGTTATATCTGCCATTATTCACATCTCCTTTAAATAATTACGGTTAGAAATAAATCTTAAACTTTCCGATAATTAATTTAATTTACATAATATATGGACAAGGATGTATTGCTATCCTGAAAATTCTATGTCAAACAGTAAAATATCTCAAGAGAGTGTTTCCCTTTACATCTTGCTTTAATTCTACGTTACTCGTATCATTCATCTAACAGATTCCGTAAGGGCACAATATCAGGTTAATATTAAAACAATCGTCCGGATGGAAATCCCGCTGGAGGGGAAGGATATTGATTGAAGGATTTATCCAACCGAGAAAAGAAGACGCTGAAAAGTACTCACGTATGGGTTGGTGGCAAAACATACCGCTTGGAGATGTTTTAGACAAAGCCGCAATATTGCACCCGGAAAAGGAAGCACTGGTCGATGATTACAACAGGCTTTCTTATTCGCAACTCCGAATGAATGTGGACAAACTAGCGATTGCTTTAAACAGATTAGGTATTAATAATGGTGACTATGTTCTGGTCCAGCTTCCGAACTGGTGCGAGTTCGCATACACATTCTTTGCTCTACAGAAAATCGGCACTCCCGCTGTGTTATTGTTAACCCGACATATGCAGCAAGAAATAAATCTTATGTGCAAATTGACGAAAGCGAAAGCCTGGATTTTACCGGTAACACATCGTAATACCAATTACCAGCCGGTAATAGATGACGTGGTGAAAGAAAATCCCGAAATGAAACATATTATTACGGTGAGAAGTACCGAAAAGGCGCAATACATCGATCTTGAAGATTTAATTACAAATACGGATCCGGACGAACAGATGTTGAGAGAACTATCTCAGCAAAAACCGGGAGTGAATGATATCGCATTTATTATACCTACCGGGGGTACTACCGGCTTGCCTAAAGTCGTACCTAGAACTCATAACAGTGCTGTCTGCGAAGCACGATATAAAGCAGAAGCGCGTAAACAGGATGCAGACGATATAAGTCTGATTACGGTACCACTCGAGCATAATCTAGGTCTTGCGACAATGACAAGTACTATCTATAGTTTCGGCAAAATTGTCTTTCTTGATTCGACCAGACCGCTTGATTTCTTTGAAACCGTCCAACGGGAAAAGATAACCTGTGCCCCGCTTGTACCGACATTGTTACAAAGACTGGTCAATTATCCCGATATCAACAAGTATGATACATCCTCTCTTAAAGCACTTTATACAGGCGGTGCCAAAACTACAACTGATGTTATACAGACAGTTCATGAGAAAATCGGCAGAGTATATGTCAGTGCGTTCGGGATGTCGGAAGGAGCTACC
>CP070800.1:1148993-1153222 GCA_020343555.1 Dehalococcoidales bacterium | reverse complement strand
CCTCGAGCCGGCCCTGCCGCTAACCCCGATTACCCCCAGGGCTCCGGACACGGGAGGGGTTTGGTTATTATTTAAGCTGATATGAGCTGCCACCATTCAGCACCCTGGTTTCCCCCGGCAGGGCCAGCCTCTTCCAAATATTTATTCCGTTGTTAAAAATCGAAAGGGCACCACGAGTTACCACACTATTTGGCAACTAATAGCACCCTTCAATCTTCATAACCACCCTGTTAAGTAGTAAATCCAAGATGATGAAAGTTTATTCAGTTGTATTTGGTGTATGTTAGGCTAAAGTGTAATTAATTATCACAGACTTGTCAATATTTGAGAAATATTATATACATTACCGTAATGGAAACCGACCATCTCATCGTGTTTTTATAATACGGAAACTCAGTGCGCCAATTAACAATCTGGAAATAGTTTAATCTAGTGAGTTAATATTCCGAATCGTTTACTTGTTCACTAGTCCTAAATCGAGCTAAACGCAGCAGTAATTCTTACTATCTTTTTTGTTGCAGAAACGTTATAAATAAGCGTGATGAAGAAACGATGGATAATAGCGGCTATAGTCGCAATAGCCTGTACGCTGGCAATCTCCTGCTCGAGCTCCTCTTCCGAACCGGGAATACTCCACGGTAAGGTAAAAATCGGTCCGATAGTACCGGTAGAACAAGAAGGAGTTACCCACGAAGTTCCTTGTGAAGTCTACGAAGCAAGGAAAATAATGATCTACAAACAAAACGGTACCGACTTGGTTAAAGAGGTTGATATCGACTGCGATGGTCGCTACAGGGTTGAACTTATGCCTGGATTTTATGTTGTCGACATCAACCACCTGGGAATCGATACCAGTTCCGATGTACCTTCAGAAGTGGAGATAACTTCTCAGTTGACAACACGGCTGGATATCGATATCGATACCGGTATTCGTTAGGTATTAATGAAAGCTCCGCTCTGGCAAAGGAGGTCCAATTATAGCTTATAACCGTACCAACCTTCATTGCGTATGATTTTCCAGATTTCCATGCAATTATTCACAAATAATTATAAGTGTGAACAATAACTGGATCACAAGCGGCTCTTTGCCTGTTTGATTCGTTTAAAATTTGCAATAATTCATTCCAGTCGTAGCAAGAAAAATAATCGCGGTATTCACTTGTTTCCCCTGGCAGCAAAATACCGGATTGAACGAGATTCTCCATAATTCGTGCCAGCACATTCTCCCTCTTGTGTGGAAAAAATGAATCCGTCGCATTGATATTCTCCCGGTCAACCTTCATCATCGTTGTCTCCATTATTTTCCTCACCTCCAGTGTTGTTTGATTATGTTACTCGTTACACCATTAATAACGTGTAAAGCGGTAATTGGTTAGGTAAAATATTATGATTATTATATTGTTATTACTTCTCCAGTGAGTTAGAATCAATTACCTCAAGTAATAATCTACAATGGTTCCATAACTAATTTCGGGGAATAACGTGAAAAAGAATTGGCTTACTATATTATTATCAATAATCATAATAGCCGTGATAGCATATGCCTGGCTTTCTCCAAAGACAACAACAGAATATACCCGTCCTATACTATCGGAAAATCTCGTATGCAGGTTTGAATCAAAAGCAACCACATCGACGATAGTATACAGCCCTGATGCCAGGCGTGTGGCTTATGTTGCCAAAAACGAGGGGAAAAGTTGTGCTGTCATCGACGGTGTCGCCGGTAAGGATTACGATGGAATCTATTTAGACTTCAGTATGTTCAGTCCGGACAGTACGAGAGTAGCCTACCGGACTGTGAATTTCGGCGAGAATCCGCCGGCGGACAATAAGTGGTTCGTGGTGATCGACGGGGAACAAGGTGACGCATATCAAGCGGTGGAATCTGTCACCTTTAGCCCTGACAGCAGGCATGTAGCCTATATCGCTGATGGTAACGTTTATCTTGACAGAATTAAGGTAGAGATTCCGCCGGGAAGCACTCTTCGTGAAGCAAACGGCCTCCTTTTCAGACCTGACAGTGAGGAACTGGTGTTTGTAGTAATAACGAATGGTATGCATTCTGTAGTTGTCGATGGTGTTCCTGGCCAGGGATTCGATAGTATCGAAAACATTGTATTCAGCCCTGATAGCAATCATTTATCGTATGCTGCTCAGACCGAAAACGGTTGGTGCGTAGTGACTGATGGTGTTCCCGGCACGCCCTATGAGAGTATTGAAAATATTGTATATAGTCCGGACAGCAACCGCCTTGCCTATATAGTGAAGGAGGGAATGAATACAAGAAATCGTCAATTTTTCGTAGTACGGGACGGAGAAGAAGGCGAGAAACAAACGAACAAAATCAGCAATCTTACGTTCAGCCCGGATAGTGATCACCTGATCTATATCTCCGAGACGAATATTAGTATTTCGAGGAAACACGAAGGAGTATTAGTAGTTAATGAAGAGGGAAAAGAACTAACCGAAGGTGAAATCCGCAGATTCGTGATTAGTCCTGATAGTAACAGAATTGCTTATGTTTCGTATGGATCGCATTGGCCACCTGAATATCAATATAGGATTTTTTCAGACGGAGAGGAAATAGGCAGGTATGACTTTATCGGCGACTGCGTTTTCAGTCCTGACAGTCAGCACGTAGCCTATGTATGCATTAAAGGTCCAAAAATGTCTGTAACACTTGATCGGTCAGAAGGCCAGGAATATGAGATTCTCGGGTCTACCGGCACTACGCCTTCAGCCGCGGATATGAACATTCGACTGGTCGTCTTTGATTCTCCCGACAGGTTCCATTACCTCGTAAGGAAAGGCGACGGTATCTATGTTATTGAGGAGAAGATCGAGTAGCTACCTCAATAATAAAAGCCTGCCAATACAAATCATGCTGACATCGAAAAAGAACGAAACGGCTACCAGACAATGTTAATGAAATTATTCGAGTTAGTACCAGCCGAGTGTACCCTCCCGTTTCGATCGTGATATTCCCCACCAGAGTAAATTGTAACCCACGGGCAAGAGAACAACCGCGAAGACAGCACCCTTAACAAACTCCAGTGCGATTTCCGGATCCAGCAGCGAAGGGTTAGTCAGCATTGCCAGCCGGCATAGATGATACACCCACGTCTGCGGCAGAAACCAAGAGATGGTCGAGATTCCTGGAAAAAAGATCGTATCGAGAAAAATCACGGGGAAAGAGACTCCTGCAAAAAGATTCTGGAGAACGTTTATCGACCAGGTGATAGGATCGGTTGATTTTGTTACGATTCTCACCCCGGTTGATATCATAGCCAGGCCGAGTAATATCGCTGCAGAAACAATAAAAGCCAGAATCACGGCAATTATGTTTACATGGAGTTGAGCGTGGAATACGGTGATTCCGATGACCAGGTAGGGAACAAAAGTGATTACTGATAATATATAGGTCCACGAGATATTGCCGATTATAAATATCGCGGTGTTGATATCAGTCATCAGGATCGTTTCAAGGGTCCAAGGATTAAGCTGCCTTTCGACTCCCTGGACGATAGGCATTATCAGGTTGCTGATTGCCACGCCTGCCACAAGGAAAGAAATATAGTCGCTGTTATACATTTCCTGGACGGGTTTCTGGACATAAGTAGCCGCTACGCCCCAGGAAAAGACACCGATAAAAATATTGATGATCTGGGTAATCATCGTTGTCTTGTAGGTAGTCCAGCTGAAGAAATCACGCTTGGTAAACGCGGCTATCTGTTTTAAATAAATAGGAATTTCCATCAGTTACTTCTACGAAAACGGAGTGCTGTGTCATTCTGAGGAGTCCGCCACAGTCGGGTGACGAAGAATCTCGTTCGAATATCGGAGAAGATCCTTCGTCCTCCTTCGTCGTGTTCAGGATGACAGCCCGTCATTATCTTTATTCTGCCAATGTACCTTATTTTTTTTCGCGCTTTCGCGTAATGGCCGTAAAAGCGTCTTCAAAGGTCGGTTCCTGGGTAGTGATTCCTTCGATCTGCAACCGGTATTCAGCCAGTACATCCAGGATTGTTGAGAGAACCAGATCTTTATCAATCCGTATCGAGAGTCTGGCAAGCTTTTTATCAACACTCAGTTCAGGAGTCACACCGTGCACTCCGGGTGTTTTTTCCAGGATATTGAGCATTGCTTCCTGTTCTTCACCGTATACCGCATTTACCAGAGAAATATTGAGAATTTTTTCGTCGGACATCGTGTACCGGATACGTTGCGGT
>CP070800.1:1140924-1148893 GCA_020343555.1 Dehalococcoidales bacterium | reverse complement strand
CGGTGGTCAGCTTACGTGGCGTAATCGAAACGAACGCATTCCAGAAACTGCAAGCTAAATCGAGTCTTGGCTTGGCTTTAGGTAAAGGCGCCGGTGGAGAGGCAGTTGCCGGCGACCTGGCGAAAATGCCTCATTTACTTATTGCAGGAGCTACCGGAAGCGGTAAGACAGTCTGTCTCAATGCCGTTGTCTGCTGTCTGCTGCTGAACAATACTCCTTCCGATGTCAGGTTCATCATGATGGATCCCAAGAGGGTTGAGTTAACCACTTTCAACAGTATTCCACACCTGGCTACCCCTGTTATCGTTGAAGCTGACAAGGCGATCGAATCATTACGCTGGCTTGGACGGCAGATGAACGAAAGGTATCAAATACTTGCCTCCGCAGGAAAACGTAACATTGATGGTTATAACAAGAACAGAGAAGGAGAGGACAGGATGCCCTACCTGGTACTGGTGATAGACGAACTTGCTGACTTGATGATGACTGGCGGAGACGAGGTAGAGCAGATACTGTGCCGGCTGGCACAGCTTTCCAGGGCTGTTGGAATTCACCTTGTAGTGGCAACACAACGACCCTCGGTCGATGTCATTACCGGTCTTATTAAAGCCAATTTCCCGACGCGCATAAGCTTTGCTGTCACGTCACAGGTAGATTCACGCACTATTCTCGATATTGGCGGTGCTGAAAAACTCATGGGCAGTGGCGATATGCTTTTCCTGCCTACCGAAGCATCCAAGCCAAAACGCCTTCAGGGATGTTATGTATCCGATGCGGAAGCGGAAAGACTGGTCTATTTCTGGGGTAACCAGCAGAAAGGTGACGTGATTCCTCTCCTCAAGCCGGATGAGCTGGTACTTACCTCTCCCCTCGTTAAAGGAGGTCATCCGGAAGACGCACTGATGGATGCGGCAAGAGACCTGGCGCGGAATCATGATCATATCTCGACGTCCTTCCTCCAGAGAAGACTCCATATCGGCTATCCCCGAGCGGCGCGTATCATGGACCAACTCGAGATGGAGATGGCAGATTGGGATAAAGAAGACGACCTTGATGATGAAGATGAATACCTGGAAGACTATGAAGACGAAGAGTAAGTAACGATGAGTACCTTCCAGGATAAAGAGAGGATGGCGGGAAAGTGAAGAATAACCGATTAAGAGAGCTACTGAACGAAGGAAAACCGACTATAGGAACTCACGTAATGTGTCCCTGGCCGGGAGTGGTCGAGGTGATCGGTCATTCGGGAGTTTTCGATTATATAGAATATGTAGGAGAGTACTCTTCTTTTTCACTTGAGCAGCTGGATAATTTCGGTCGGGCGATAGAGTTATTTCCCAAGATGTCATCGATGATGAAAGTGGAAGAACAGACCCGAGGATTTATCGCGATGAGATCGATAGACGCTGGTATCCAGAACGTACTTTTCACTGACTGCCGCTGTGCGGAGGATGTTGAAGAGTGCATTCGCTACGTCAGAGCTGAGACGCCTGAAGCCGGGGGAGTCCATGGTTTCGGTACACGCAGGAGCACTGGTTATGGTGGATATGCTAGCCTGGAAGAGTGGACGAAAGCGATGGACGATGTGGTTATCGCCATCATGATAGAGAAGAAGGGTGCCATGGACAATCTCGAGGAAATCCTGTCGGTGAAGGGTGTGGACATGGTACAGTTCGGCTCTTCCGATTACTCGATAAGCATCGGCAAGCCGGGACAGGCGAGGGATCCGGAAGTACAGGGAGCACATGAAAAGATGATTGAAATGGCCCTGGAGAGGGGTATACATCCCCGGATAGAAGTAGGAAGCTTCGAGCATGCGAAATCATTCATCGATATGGGAGTCCGTCATTTCTGTATCGGCTGGGACATGTTCACTTTGACTGGTTGGTGTCGCCAGCAGGGCGAAGGTATAAAGGAACTTTTCGGTTCTCTCTAGACAAGCGGCGGTTGTGATCATTCAATAATTCATCTTTCAGAGGTTGAAAATGTCCAAACCTAAAGTATTTGTGTCCCGTATCATTGCCGAAAAAGCCCTTGAGAAGCTGTCTGCTGCAGCCGGTATTGAAGTCTGGCAGGATGAACTGCCACCACCATATGAAATACTGACAGAGAAAGTTCGTGATATCGAAGGCTTGCTGTCGCTGTTAACAGATAGAGTAGACGCTCCCTTGATGGACGCGGCGCCGAAGCTGAAGGTGATAAGCAACCTGGCAGTCGGGTATGACAATATCGATATTCCGGAAGCGACGAAACGTGGGATCCCTGTCGGCAATACGCCTGAAGTTCTCACTGAAACGACCGCAGACCTTGCCTTTGCTTTGTTAATGGCTGCTGCGAGACGCATCGTAGAAGCCGATACATTTACACGGAGAGGGTTGTGGAAAACGTGGGGACCCGGGCTGATGATGGGACAGGATATCCATCATGCCACACTTGGAATTATCGGTCTGGGGAGAATCGGCAAAGAAATGGCCAGGCGAGCCAGGGGCTTCGATATGAAGGTAATTTATTACAGCAGGACTCAGGCACCTGCTGTGATAGAAAGAGAACTGGAACTCAAGAGGGTATCTACACTCGATAAGTTACTGGCAGAAGCCGATTTTATCAGTATCAATGTACCTTTAAACGAAAATACTCATTACCTGATAGGTGAAAGAGAACTCGACATGATGAAGCCGACCGCTGTTCTCGTTAATACGTCACGTGGTCCGGTAATCGACCAGAAAGCTCTTTATAATGCCCTGAAATCTGGAAAGGTATTCGCTGCCGGACTGGATGTTACCGAGGTAGAGCCGATACCGCAGGATGATCCACTGCTGACTCTGGATAACGTAATAATCCTTCCTCACATTGGCAGCGGAAGTATCGCTACTCGTGAGAAGATGGGATTGATGGCTGTTGATAATATAATCGCAGGACTGCGAGGTGAACCACTGCCGAATTGCGTTAATCAAGAAGTGCAGCAAAGATAAATCTGTATTACAGAGAACAAACAAGACGGGGGGATTTTCTTTAAATAGAGAATCCTTTATTCTTTCTATTATCGCCTGTGTTTCAGGGAAAAGATTATATTTATTCCCGCCGGAGTTAATCCCAATTTGTCGGGACGAGAATGACGGAACAGTAGAGAAATCACAGACTGTCATTGCGAAACTCGGTGTCAACAGCCGAGATGTGGCAATCCATATAAATCGATTAGCTGTCATCCTGAGTCCTTCGGAGGAGGAACGAAGGATCCCGTTTGATGCTCAGCGAGATTCTTCGTTTCACTTAGAATAACATTAAATTCTTTTTTAACCTCTCTCTCTGTTAGGAGTCGTCTCCCTCTCCAAATGGAAAGAGAGACGCTCGAAAATACCATATTTCAATGCTGGATTAGTATTCTAACGTAGAGGTTTGTATTTTGTGAAGAATGTATACTACTGTGTTCAAGTGCATTTTATCAATTCACTCATCTGCATTGATCGATGTTGACCAGACTGAGGTGGGAAAGGAGATAATGCCATTTTCGCATATTGCCTTCTTATTCATCAATATAGTATACTCAGTCTCTACCTTTTACTTTCTAACTGAATAATCACATAAGCAGTGGGGTACTACGACTTACCTGAATGTGGGGAGGTTTGTGGTATCCCTATTTGTTGTTAAGGGAGGTGTGAAATGTCTAAATCAGAAGGAACCGTTAATATCAATGCTCCTATAGAAAAAGTATTTGAAGCTATCGCTGACCCAAAGGTAATAGATAGAGAATCTGCTGGTAAATTGGTAGAAACCAAAGGGAATAACGGTGAGATAGGGAGTTATGCTGTTTGGGAGTATCTGAAATTAAGGTCAACAACTACAGTAACAGAAGTAAATAAACCTTATAAATTGATACAGGAGATGGCTGGTGGGATGCCAGGAAGATGGATATGGAATCTGAAACAGGAAGGTGAAACCGTCAGAATTGAATTTTGCATAGAATACAAAGTTCCTGGTGGTATCTTTGGTACTCTCATGGATAAGCTTTTTCTACATGGTGTAAATGAAAAGAATGGACAGAAAACACTGCAAGGAATCAAAGCTTACTGTGAAAGTTAAAAACGTCTGAAGTATCTCTATTATGTTGTTAGGGAGGTATATATGCCTGATATAGAAGTAAAACAAGGTCATTTTAACAATGGTATCCCGTACGCTCGATTTGGACATGGTTCATCCACCTTAGTTGCTTTCAACGGACTTGCTTTTAATCACGCACCTCCTTCAGGTCTTTTCTTACGAAGGTGGACTAATGCTTATTCTAACTTGGCAGATTCGTATACCATATATGCTCTAAACCGTAAAAAAGGTTTACCTGATGGGTATACTCTGGCAGATATGTCTAATGACTATGCCACTATGATTAAGGAAGAACTCTCTGCACCCGTGGATGTTTTGGGTGTATCTCTAGGTGGTTCAATCGCTCAGCATCTTGCTTCTGACTACCCTGACTTAGTGCGTAAACTGGTTATCGTAGGTTGTGGTTATTGTTTTGGTGATGAGGGGAGAGAATTAGCTGTTCGATTGAGAGACCTTACATTAAAGCGTAAATGGCGAAGAGCCTCTGCAACTCTGGGTGTTCATATGGCTCCACAACGAGTTAAAGGTTATATATTTAGCGCATTAATGTTTGCTTATCCTGTACTATACTCACCGACTGGACCATCGGATGGAGTGATAGAAATTAATGCGCAGCTTCAGCATAATTTCAAAGAACGTTTGTCAAGCATAAATAGCCCAACCTTAGTCGCAGCTGGTGATAGAGATTCATTTACTCCGGAAGCATTGTTACGTGAAACAGCTGATAATATCCCAAACTCAAAGTTAATCATTTACCCAGGAATGGGTCATGATGCCGCTTTTAGCAAAACACTCGCCCATGATGTCCTCAATTTCCTTAAAAATTAAACAATGTGTGTAAAACCATAACTGCTGTATAGTACGGTTTGATAGTACCTTTATTGGTTTGTGAGAAACTAGTGAAAAAATTATTGATAATCGGGATAATCGTTGTATTTGCATCAGTGGGGTGGTTACCAGTATCCCCAGGATTATTTATAATCTGGGTACTTTTAGTATGGATGGCTCTGAAGAAGAAAATTAGTCTATTCCCTGACCAGACGGAACGAGATTTCGCAGAAAGGTATTTAAAACGACTGAAAACATTGTTACTGACAGCTGGTATATCGGTTACGGTTGGTATTGTTGGTGCCGTTATGCACAATGTGCAATATGCTATTAATGAAGTAGAAGAGTCCGTCTTTTTCTCTGTCGCTTTGGTGGGTCTTTGGGTGTTTTCTATGACAACCGCTGCCAGCGTGGTTATATTACTCAAAGGACGACGTAAAGCGACATGAATAAATGGGGGAATAAGTTCAATGTGGCGAAATGTTTCATAAAAAACTGAAGAGATTGGGAAGTAGAAAGGAGCATGATCAATGTCAGATATACGAACAGAGTTTCTTTTTCACCTCGTAGCAAATTTGGACCGAGTAGGCGTACTAGAAGTAGGAACTACTCCGCATGGTACGAGACGAATTTTCTATGTGACGGGAGGAACACTTGAAGGTCCAAGAATAAAAGGGACAGTTCTCCCAGGGGGAGGTGACTGGATGGTCGTAAGACCAGATGGTGTAGGTATTCTAGACGTTCGTGCTGTTTTCCATACTGATGATGACCATCTAATCTACTCCTATTACAGAGGAATGCTTGTTCGTAGTGCTGAAGTGACAGAGCGAATGCAAAGATTCGAACAAGTTGACCCTTCCGAATATTATTTTCGAACAACACCTGTTTTTGAAACTGCATCAGAAAAATATGGTTGGTTAAACAAGATTGTGGCTGTTGGTACAGGACTCGTTTCAAACGAAGGTGTGGAATATGATGTGTACAGTATCCTATAAATTAAGTAATCGTAACACTCCCACCAACTGAAGAAATTGGGAAGTAAAGGAGAATAGACATGTCACCAAAAGATATTGCGGCTAACGCGTATTTAACTCCAAAACCAGGTAGAGAAGAAGATTGTATCAAACTGGCAAAAGAGATGATGCAATCAACTTGGGCTGAAGATGAAGGATGTATTTGTTACTACTTTTACCAGAGCCAGGATAATCCTAATGAGTGGGTATTACACGAGAGATGGAAAGATTGGGATTATGCAAATGCCCATTTACAACGTTTATCTAGAGTTTACGGTCCTGCAGATGAAAAATTACCATGGTGTCCTGCGGCGGTACGGGAATCCTGGGAGAAATTTGAATTTGTTGGACTCACTCCTATCGCGTGAGGGGGACACAACAACAGTCATTCCATAACGGGTGGGCGCTTTTTTAGGTTACTCTATTCATCCTCGTATTCAGGTTCGAAGTCAACGATACCGTCCAGGATCTCAAGGGCTTTCTGTTCATCTTCCTCGAGGACGTAAAGCCTGTGCTCAAGGGCGAGGGGCGAGAGGTACAGGTTAAGTGACTCAGCTACTTTTATCATCGATAGAATGCCCTCTTCCTCGAGTATCCCTTTCCATAGCCGGGCTTCTATCTCGTTCGGAGCTGTGGCCACATGTACCAGACCGCCTTCCTTTATAAACTCTTCGGGAAGCGGGGGTAGTTCATTGACAAGCTTTACCTTGCAGTCCGGGCATTCCTCAACCCAGTCCCGGAATTCATCACGACAATTGGGGCAATAGGGCATATGATTCCTCCAAAATTCTCCACGAATCATTCTACGGGAGGTTCACGGCCTTTTTCTTTGTCAGACCTGAGCTTGTTTATCCGTTTGATGATGGCTTCCTTGTATAGCTGAGAAAGATTCCGACCGTGTTTTCTAACACTCTCCCGTTTACTTGTAAGCTTCCTTTCGCGGCGTTCCTGTCTTGTTTCTTTGTGATCTTCTTCCACCTTTTATCTCCGCAAAATCAAATTCTTTTCTCAGGTCGACTATCCTGTCGCGGAGAAGCGCCGCTTTCTCGAAGTTAAGGTTCTTGGCGGCTATCTTCATCTGCGTTTCAAGATCCTTTATAAGGCGTAACGTGTCCTCTTTATTGATCGGGATCGCGGTGTAAGGAGCTTGGGTTTCAGCAACTTCTTTCACGCGTTCAGTGATATCTTTTATCGCTTTCCGGATACCCTGCGGGGTGATATTTCTCTGTATATTATATTCTTCCTGTACCTTTCGGCGACGCTGGGTTTCATCCATCGCTGTTTTCATTGAATTGGTGATGGTATCTGCATACAGTATGACGTGGCCATCGATGTGCCGTGAAGCCCGTCCCATCGTCTGGATAAGAGATACCCGGCTTCTCAGGTATCCTTCCTTGTCGGCGTCCAGTATCGCAACCAGGCTTACCTCCGGCAGGTCCAGTCCCTCTCTCAGCAGGTTAATACCAACAACGACATCGTAAACACCGAGACGCAGATCGCGCAGTATCTCTACTCTTTCCAGGGTATCGACTTCGGAATGGAGGTAATGGGTTTTTACACCCATCTCAGCGAGGTAATCGGCGAGTTCTTCAGCCATACGCTTGGTCAGGGTCGTCACCAGGCAGCGTTCTCCTTTATCCACGCGTAACTTTATCTGCTCTATCAGGTCGTCTATCTGCCCTTCGGTAGGCTTAATCTCGACGGTCGGTTCGAGCAGGCCGGTAGGCCGGACAAGCTGCTCGACTACCTGTTCGCTGTGCTGGTATTCGTAATCCGAAGGTGTGGCTGAAGTGTAAATCACCTGATTGATAACTTCCTGAAATTCCTGGAAGTTAAGGGGACGATTATCGAGAGCTGAAGGCAGACGGAATCCGTAATCGACCAGCGTCTGTTTACGCGAACGGTCACCTCGGAACATCCCCCTTATCTGGGGAAGGGTAATGTGCGATTCATCAATGATCAGCAGGAAGTCCTTCGGGAAGTAATCGATCAGGGTCGAAGGAGAACTTCCCGGGGGACGTCCGGCTAAT
>CP070800.1:1138073-1140824 GCA_020343555.1 Dehalococcoidales bacterium | reverse complement strand
TCAGCAGTTTGTCCCTGACCATCGAAAAAGCCTGCTCGAGAGCATATTCGTAGTTCTTATTGTCCGGTACTTCAATTCGCCTTCTGTCCATACACTAATGATCCTTAAAATATCAGATATTTACTTACCTTACTACTATTATGCTTGATGATATGAAAGCCCTCCGAAGTATACACCCGGAGGGCTGCAATATACAATTTTCGTATCGTAAATATTAATAAACGACTAAAGTCCGGCAGTTTCTATGATTTGAGGTACTCGCTTTTCCCAGCCGATAGCCATAATATGGACACCCTGGCAAATACCTCTGAGCCCGTTGATAAGTTCAGCTGCTATCTGTATTCCGGTTTCCGCCTTCTTCTCGGCATCGGACATCCTTTGAATCAGATGATCCGGCACGAAAACGCCTGCAACACTATTGTTCATAAACCTTGCCATACCTACCGATTTCAGAGGGATAACACCAGCCAGAACAGGCACTTTATATCCTTCGATTCTTTTCATGAAACTGGCAAAGGTATCTACATCATATATAGCCTGCGTCTGTATAAACTTGGCACCGGCGGCTATTTTTTTCTCAAGCTTTATAATTTGCAGTTCAAGGGCTGCCGGTGTGTCAGCTCCAGGATTTACGACAGCTCCCGGGAACAAATTGGTTTTCCCTTGAAGTTCGTTCCCAACCATATCATACCCTTTATTGAGCTGGTCTATCACCCATAAAAGCTGAACAGCATCCAGGTCATACACCGGTTTTGCTTGAGGGTGGTCGCCGAAAGAGGGGAAATCACCGGTGAGTGCCAGGACATTTTCTATACCGAGAGCACTGGCACTTAGCAAGTCTGACTGCAATGCTATCCGGTTCCTGTCCCGACAGGTCACCTGGAATATCGGTTCAAGCCCTTTTTCCTTTATCAGATAACTCGTAGCTAGCGAACCCAGTCTCATCACTGCGCTTTGCTGATCGGTAACGTTGGCCGCATGGACCTTCCCTTTTAGTAATTCTGCATTCTCAAGTATTTCCGTGGTGTCGGTGCCCTTGAGTGGTCCTACCTCACAGCTGATTATAAATTCTTCTCTCTCGAGGGCTGTTCGCAAGCTCATTCTATGGTTTCTCCTTTCAAAATCGACATGCCAATTATTTCCTGGATTGGTATTTTCGGGAATAGTTATGATATGGATTTATTTCTTATATTCAATGTATGTATTTTTGGAAAAATGATCTCGGCCAAGACTGAAATTTATCCAAGAGGCGGTTTGCCATAACTGCCAGTCCTGGGGAAGTACTATGTGCGGTTTTATCTTGCTAAGGTTACCACTGTATCTTTCACAAGCTCTGATCCATACACATTTTCTTTCTTCCGGATACACTTCACACCAGTCGTTCATACTCCCGCCGCATGGGCCATTCCGCTGGTTTTTCGGGCATTGAGACATCGGGCAATGATATCCTACATCATAAAGAGCACAGTCCCCGCAGTTCATACAATCGAAGAGTGGTTCCTTCGCCATCTTCTCCAGAAAATGCCAGGTATGTCGTAACCTGCGTTTTGAATCGATATAACGTAAAATCGGTCTAAGAGCTTTGACCAATAAATTTTCTTCGAACATGGTAACATGAAACAGCATATAGAGTCTGTATGCTATCTTCGGTCCCAGTTTGTTGCATTCCTTTATGTTCTCAGCCATAGTTACTCCGCTTACTCCTTTGCATGTACTCACGTTTACCCGCCGGACTCTTCAGCCACGGCGGGTAATAATGAATCGATATATTGTCAGTAGATACCTGCCCTAGATTTCAAGCCATGAATGTGAATAGAGAGATTCTCCCTGAAGTACTCGCACTGTCTTCATGTACTGAGCTTCTTGTTCACTAAGCGATGAAATATCGGTTATTTCACCGTCCATTGCTTTATGTATTACTTCAACGATCTCCGGCATTTGCCCTTTACCTAATTTTACCAGTTCTTCGTCGAATACGTCGACTATCGCCGAATAAAGACCATATCTTTCCAGCATCACCATGTACGTACGGTTCAGCATTGGCCTTAATTCTGCCGGCGTACCGTTGGATACATTGGAGAGACCAACAATCGACTTACATCCCGGTGCAATATCGGCAAGCATCGTCATAAATTCCACACAGGCTTTAACCTGGTTGATTTCAACCGACACCGGGCTGGCAATCGGGTCGATCCATATTCTTTCGGGTTCAATACCAAGTTCACTGGCCCGGTAAACGATGTCTACCGCATGCATGCATCGTTCGTTGGCGTCCCGAGGCATCCCGTCAACACCCCATAATAATCCTATCATGTCGGCGTTATATTTGGGAACCATAGGCAATTCGGCTTCAAGCCTGTCAGGCTGGAGGGAAATTGAATTTATCAGTACCGGATTCTTACAGGCTTTCAGTCCGGCCTCCATCGCTACCGGGTTGGTCGTATCAAGAGATAAAGGAAGGTCGGTTACTTCCTGTACAGTATTGACGACCCAATCCATCAACTCGTCGCCATTTCGCCTGGCAGGTCCGATATTTATATCCAGGTAATCAGCACCGGCTTCTGCCTGTTGTTTAGCAATTTCCTGGACTGGTCCAGCGTTCCTTTCACGAATCGCCGGTCCTATCGTCTGTGACATTATATTCAGACTTTCTGCAACAAGGATCATTTTATCCTCCTTAAGGCGTCCATGATTTAAGATATGCAGGTATGTGAGAGCCTTCCCGTGGGCCGATGAATATCTCCCAGTCCG
>CP070800.1:1134888-1137973 GCA_020343555.1 Dehalococcoidales bacterium | reverse complement strand
GACCAGATAAAGCCTGACTGGGCAGGCGGTTCCGGTATCCAGTTTAACATTGCCCACAATTGAGCCCAGAAAGGCCGGATATCGTGTTCCCAGAGCCATGATCTTGCCATCCCGTCTACAGCAGTCAATATGCCGTTCGTCGTAGCAAAATACACGATGCCGTCATAAACAGCAGGAGAAGCATAAACGGCAAACCTGGTGCGGTAATGCAAACGACGATGACCGTCTTCTACATCCAAAGCGTAGGAATAACCTCCTCCTGCCCCTATGTACAGTACACCGTTTTCTATTACCGGTGAATTCCCTGCCGGGCTGTTCGTATCGAATTTCCATATCTCTTCCCCGGTCTTAAAATCGAGAGCGTATAGAAAATAGTCATCAGAACCAAAGAATACTTTCTCGTCGGTTACCGTAGGAGATGATCGTACCGGGTAGGGAGTCTTGAAATTCCATATTTTTTCACCATTGCTAGAATCAAGAGCATAAAAATTACCATCGTTAGAACCGAAATAAACAATCCCGTCCACCACGGCCGGCGAAGAGTATACCCTGCTCCCCGTTTCAAATTCCCAGTTTTTCTCTCCTGTTTCAGCATCAAGCGAATACAGATTATAGTCCTGTGAGCCGAAAAAGACAGTACCGTCGACTACCGCCGCCGATGAGTGAATTTCATCACCTGCAGGAAACGTCCATTTCAAGTTGCCTTCGGGAAGTATGTTATTATTACCGGCACTCGAAGCACGGACATTATCATAGCCGAACATCGCCCACTCACCTGCCAGAGAACCGGAGTTAATATCAGGATTAGGCTTGGCTATCAGGTCAGTGTAACTGAAAATGTTAAACAACACGAATAGTATGATTACAGCCACAACCCCGCCGAGAATACCCCATCGTACGTATCTCCTGCGTTTAAAGAGTTTCGAACGATCTTCCTGGGCTTCGGCAAGTTCTTCTGGAGTATAAGACTGCCTCTGGTTCAGTATCGGTCCCCAGCAATGTTGACAGAACGCGACTCCTACCGGATTGGATTTATTGCATACAGGACATATAGTATATTTTTGTTCTCTGGACTCTTCATCCATCAGTTATCTCCATATTTCGAAGGCAGCATTAAATGGCAGGCACAGGTACTCCTACGAAAGATATATTTAATCAGAAATGTTTACAGAGGTGAACCAAATTAATTATATCAAGAACCTTTATTTGTTTCCAATTTACAGGCTTTATTCGATTGCATATAGCTTCCCATCAAAGGAACCTACATAAACCACCCCGTCCACTACTGCCGGAGAGGATGAAATCTTACCCCCGGTCTGATAGTCCCATATTTTTTCACCGGTATCGGCATTTATCGCATAAAGCTTTCCATCTTCACTTCCGGCAATGAGAACCGAACCGACCAAGGCAGGCGATGATCTTACACTCCCTCCAGTTTCGAACTCCCATATCGTTTCCTGGGTCGCAATATCAATCGCTATTACCAGATCATCTGATCCCAGGTACATTACTCCATCCTTTACCACTGGAGTGGATGTTTGTGGTCTGCGGAGAGAAAGCGACCAGATGAAACCGGACTGTGGTGGTGGTTCTGGTACCAGAGGAACACCCATCGCCCAGACCTGTATCCACCAGTGCTTGATCTCATGTTCACGCCACATCGTTCTTGCCTTACCGTCAATTGCGGATATAATACCATTTGTAGTGGTGAAATAAACCGTTCCGTCATTAACCGGAGGTGATGAATATACTGCATAATGAGTCTTATAACGCAATCTGCGTTGCCCGGTCATCGAATTTAAAGCATATGAATAACCGTTGCCGCTGCCGATATAGACTATCCCATTAGACACCGCGGGTGAAGAATAAGCAGGGCTTCGCGAATCGAACTTCCAGTAAAGGTCACCGCTTGAAGTATCCAGACAATACAGGAAATAGTCATCGGAGCCAATATATACCCTGTCGTCGGCAACCGCCGGTGATGATCTGACAGGGAAAGGGGTCTCGAATATCCAGAGTTCTTCTCCGGTGTTCATGTCGAGAGTATAGAAATTACCGTCGTTAGAACCGAAAAATACCTTTCCTCCTGCAACTGACGGTGATGACTCAACCCAGCTTCCGGTCTTGTATTTCCATTCTTCGAAACCCGAGTCAACATCTACCGCATAGAGGTGGTGATCTCTTGAGCCAAAGAAGACAGTATTATCTACTACTGCCGGAGAGGAGTGAATCGGCCCTCCTGTATCGAACACCCATTTGAGTGTACCTTCGGGAACATCAGTCCCGATACTGCCACTGCGCGAAAGATCTCGCCTGAACATAGACCATTCCCCGGGTAGTGGATCTGAATTCATCTCTTCGGGTGGTTTGAAAATGGTGTCTGAGAACCAGAAAAGGCTGTAGAGAATTATACCAATTATGGCGAGTGCGCCGATACCAGCTATACCGAACTTTATCTTCTTGCGGAATTTTAAGCGCTCTTGCTGACGTTCGAGTTCTCTTTCTAACTCTTCGGACGTTAAGGGATTATCCTGGTTTATCGCAGCTCCCCAGCAATATTCACAAAAACGATTACCTTCGGGATTCGGCTTATTGCACACCGGGCATATAACCCAGCGTTCAGGTTCTGGTGTAGATTGCATTAACTATCTCCGGTATAGACAAGGAGAGGATAAAAGCTAAAATGCCCCGTCAGGGCACACCTTAACCTATCCAGTCAAATATTCTTTTGCTGATTTTAGTAGGTACAACTTATGAACCGTGTATCGAAGTAGTGATATTAGGTAATTTCGAGGGTAGCTCTGGTGCCTGCTTTAGCTGCCTTCACCCTTACCAAAGTACGCATTGCTTCGGCTATACGACCTTGCTTGCCAATAACTCTACCTTTGTCATCGTCGGCAACCTGCAGTTTGAGTGTAATGCCCTGTTCATTTTCCTCTTCGGTGACGACTACATCGTCAGGTGAATTGACAATGGACCTGGCAATATACTCTACTAGCTCTTTCATGATTTCTCCTTGATTGTTTTAAACTTATCTAAAATACCAGTTTTGTTTAACAATCTGCTGACAGTTTCTGTCGGCTGT
>CP070800.1:1131893-1134788 GCA_020343555.1 Dehalococcoidales bacterium | reverse complement strand
GGTGAGAACTGAGAACCGAGTATACCTCCGGTTATCATCTGAACCATGACGACGTTTTCGTCCTTCTTATACCCATACTCCTCGTTCAGGCCCTTCCATCCCGGTGGCAGTCCGTCAGCGTTCTCCGCATAGGCAACACCGCCGTTATTCAGAGGACTTCCCAGACATCCCATCCGGTTGACGCCCGGTACCGCACCTCCAAGATTAATCGCCATCAGCTGGTAGGCGCGACCGATCGGTGAGTTAGCAATACTGCCCGGACCGAACATACCGCAGCCGGTGTTCATGCCTATTTCCTTGACGATCGGCCCGGAAACGCAGACTGCCTGGCTGGGGAAATTGGTGGTACTGATGGGGGTACCGGACTGGGCGATGGCCAGTACGATCGGCAGATGTTCCGGTCTGCATCCTGCCATCACGGCGTTGGCGGCGACCTGTTCCACCGTCGCCGTCCGTTTCAGGGGCTGGAACCTGACCACGTCGCCTTTCTTTATCTCCAGCCGGCCTTCACTGGTTGCTTCGCCCTGGGTTGCCATCCTGTCAGCCTGTTGTGTAACTATTTCATCAGGCTTGTGACTTGTTCCGGTCATCATCCAGGCTACTTTTTCCTCGGTGGGGATCACTATAGGGAAACCATCGGTGTATTTTGCTATCGGTGCTTCCACGGGTAAGGGAATCCACTCTGTCTGCTGGTAGAACTCCTGCGCTTCTTCGAGTGTACCCTCGAATATTATTCTTTGCTGAGGGATGGTGTAAAGACCGCTTTCTTTTTCCTCGTCGGTCAAAGGTCGTGTAAGAGCCTCCAGCATAGGTTCTATCCAGTTATCCACATCCTCGGGACCGGGAAGCGTTCTCGATGCGTGCAGGTAGCGGATCTTGGGTACGCCACTTACCAGTGCTTCCTGTTTCACCATCTGTTCCTGGTCTTCGAGGTCGACCACTACAGTAGGAATACCTGCTTTTTCAAGCTTGGCCAGATAAGGCAACTGCCTCCATACTGCCCCACTTCACCAACAGATTGCCTGTATCAAACCGTCGGCTGTTTTCATTTCTTCTTCTGAAATTTCAACCGGGACGATACCGTAGGTTTTCTTGATCTTCCATTCGACATTTGGATAATCACTCTTCAGTTTTTTCTCCAAAGGAATAGTAATATCGGGTTCTCCGGAAATACTGAGATAGATCTCCTTGCCGTCGAGCGTGTCAAGACGAGGCGCCAGGGGATAAGTCTTGACGGGTAACTGCATACCTACCGGATTGAGACACCTGTAAATTCTGTCCTTTTCAGCCATTTTACATCTCCTGTCTTTTTAGTAATGACAATTTTCACGGATATTTTAGATGTTTGTCTATTTTAAAGTATTCCGTAAAGCCGATAAAAATTATAAGTATTATAATGTTTTCATTGGACGTTTGTATACCGGATTCAGTATAATACATGCAGGAAGGAGACATAATTGACCAGCGGACATTCTCTCGAATGGGTTCGAAACGATTTTCCCTCTTTAAACAATTTCCAGAACGGATACCCTCCTATTTATCTTGATAATGCCTGCAACACACTTGTGCCAAGTCGGGTGATAGAAGCCTTTAACGAATATTACAATGATTTTCCCGCTTGCGGTGAAGGCAGGAGCAGGCACTGGTTTGCCCGTGAAGTAACCGACCGTATCGATGGAAATCCTGACAGGGGGTTGAAAGGTTCGCGGCACATCATAAAAGATTTTATAAATGCCGATTCTCATAAGGAAGTAATATTTACTCTAAATTCCAGTCATGGCATAAACATCGTGGCACTTGGTACACAGTTTAAGCCGGGTGATGTTGTCCTTCATACGGACAAAGAGCATAATTCGAACCTGATTCCCTGGCTTCGCTTGCAGAAAAAGGGGATCATCAAAGCAATACCCATCGACTCCACCGAGGACGGCGAGATCGATTTGGATATGTTCGAGGATAAACTCAAGAACAACCGGGTCAAACTGGTCAGTATGGGTTACACGTCGAATCTCACAGGGTATACCATTCCTGCCAAAGAGATTATAAGTTTAGCTCATCAGTACGGAGCGAAAGTCCTTCTAGATGGTGCCCAGACCGTTCCTCACCAGGCGGTCAACGTTAAGGATCTGGACGTAGATTTCCTGGTATTCTCCATGCACAAGATGTGTGGACCGAGAGGTGTAGGAGTTTTGTACGGGAAAGCCGAATATCTTGGAAAAGAAATCTTTGAAGAAAATGAGACCGAAGACGTGGTGTTACCCACTATGCTGGGTGGTGATACAATTATCGACACGACGTACGAAGAATATAATCTACTGATGCCGCCGGAGAGGTTCGAAGTTGGCTTGCAGGATTATCCCGGCCAGATCGCTGCCGGAGCAGCCGTAGAGTACCTGCTGGAAGTCGGCATGGAGAACATAAAAGCACAGGAAGAGTTGCTCAATACGTACCTGTCGGAGAAACTTCTTGAACGCTATGGCGACCTTGGCTGGTTCAATATACTCGGGCCAAGAGAACCTGCTAAAAGAAGCGGGATACTTTCGTTCGAGATCAAGAGACCGAACGCTAACGCAATAGCCGAAGAACTGAGCGAGAAAAGGAATATAATGATCAGGGACGGGCAGTTCTGTGTACATTCCTATCTCAATAAAGTCTTCGGACAGGGATGGTCGGGTCCACAGTTGCCGAGTGAACAGAGAATGATGTACAGAGCATCTTTTTACTTTTATAATACTACTGAAGAGTGTGATATTTTCCTGGAAACCCTTGATGAGGTTTTCAGGGAGCGTTTCTACATTTAATACTTTGATATTGTCATGGAGTAGATCAGATAATGGATGAAGTTGTTGCCGAAAAATACAAGGAATTAATGAAAGAGGGCTTCAAGAATGCAGG
>CP070800.1:1128869-1131793 GCA_020343555.1 Dehalococcoidales bacterium | reverse complement strand
TTCGCTGCGGCTAGCGGACCGCAGCAATCACCGAAACATCAGCATATGTTTTCTGGTTTCAACGTATTTTCAGGTTGTAGAATGAAACCGGCTTCATTAGCCTTATCAAGCACTTCGAAGACTTCTTGTCTCGTTATTTCTCTTCCCCTACCCATCTCTATATACTGTCGGGCATGGTCAGGTCCGATCTGGATACAGACTTCCCTGAGTTCGGAATATGTACACGGTTTACCCTGGAGGTCTTTTGTCTGACGACAAACACAGTTCGCTACTGAAAAAGGTCCGGGAGACTGTTCAACAAGGTGCCTGATATCATCGTATACAGCTATAGAAGATTTCACAGGAAGAGGTACACTCGTTTCGACCGGGACAACCCTTAACTGGGGTATCATCTTTTTACGCGATCCGCCTTCGGCTCTTCGGGCAAAGCTTTCTTCGTGGTACTTGTCCAGGTCTTCGATGAACTCATCTGTCAGGCGGTTCACCTGGAAATCTATCATGCCCCCTGCTGAAACTCCTACGTTCTTGTACCGTCGTTCACCGAAATCCTGGCTGTGAACGACGATAGTCCCTTTGTAGACCATATGGTCGAGTTTCCCTACTAGTTCCATAAGGGTTATATCAATACCGCTTTTTCTAACGCGCTTGTATATCCGACTCGGAGATTCCCATTTTATCGTTGATAGCAGCGTAGCTATTTTCGCTTCTTCCGGCGTAAGCAGGTGCTTTAAAAGTTTGATATCTGCGCCTGATTCGGAAGGCTGGAATCCCGCTGGTCCGGAGTCGAGATGTTGCTGCAATTCGCGAAACACCTTGTCTTCACTTGCCATAATTCATACTCCTGAAATAATATGTTCGACTGAGAACAAGATTACCCTCATCGGATTATCGATTTTTAAATCTTAATCCTGAATCGTATCAATGTCAATCTCTTAAACGAGTGATATACAATTGACTAATCACACTCCAGGTGTCAGAATATTCAGGTGCCGTGTATATCCATATGCCGGTACAATCCGAAGAAAGGCATCTCTATGAATATACTGATCTCCGGTTCTCTGGCATATGACAGGATAATGGATTTTCCGGGAAAATTTTCCGACCATATCCTACCTGAAAAAATACACGTTCTGAACGTGGCGTTCACCGTAAACAACCTTACTGAAAAATTCGGAGGGACAGCCGGTAATATCGCCTATAGCCTTGCTTTACTCGATGAAAAGCCCACAATCCTCTCGACCATCGGCCGAGATTATCACCGCTACTATGAATGGCTTGAAAAAAACCAGATAACCTGTGAAGGTATCAGGATCATCGATGACGAACTGACTGCCTGCGCATATATAACTACCGACCAGTCCGACAACCAGATCACCGGATTTAATCCCGGTGCAATGAAACACAGGACAACATTCGATCTGGATCAACTTGATCCCGAAGACACCATCGCTATCGTAGCTCCCGGTAATATAGATGACATGGTCGGTCTGTGCCAGGAGTACAAATCAAGGGGTATCCGGTATATCTTCGATCCCGGTCAACAGCTGACCAGCTTCAATAAAGAATCCATTCTAAAATGTATTGACGGAGCTTATATCCTGATATCCAACGACTATGAACTTGAAATGGTAGTAGAGAAAACAGACCTCGACAAAATGGCACTCCTTGGTAAGGTATCGATAATCATCACTACGCTTGGCGATCAGGGTTCGAGAATTTGCACATCTGACAGTGAAATTGAAGTTCCGCCTGTAAAAATAGAAAACGCGGTCGATCCTACCGGTGCCGGTGATAGCTATCGATCAGGATTGATAAAAGGCCTGGTGGAAAATTTGGATATTGAAAAATGCGCTGCGATGGGCAGTGCCTGCGCTTCTTTCGCCGTAGAATACCTGGGTACGCAGGAACATCATTTCACAATTGAAGAATTTCAAAAAAGACTCGAATCGATATCGGGGTAACTGCTACCGAAAAAAGTGGAGAGTGAAATCACTCTCCACCATCATATTTCACAAGATATCTTATATATTAATTAACCGGAGCAGGACAGGCTGGTTTAAGTCCTCTCTCGAGTATCTTCAGAAGGCTTTTTTCTCCTTCATCGGAAAGTCTGTAACTCTCCAGTTCTTTCTCAAGAGTAACCGGATCACCGTATCCACCAACATAACCATTCAGCCTTGCAGCTGTAGTTGAGAACATGAAACCCTCAAAATCATCACGGTTACTTAAAGCATCCTGCAATAGTGTTTGTTCAACTTGAAGATAATATTTCTGGTGGTATAACTCCGCGTAATTAAACCCTGTATAAGGAATTATCTCAGTTAAGACAGAATTCCTATTCTCATCAAACCTCTTTTGGTACGACTCTTCCGCGAGTATTTTCTGTGCCTCATCATGATAAAAGATTATAGAATTGTACTGCCTGGAATATCGCGACGGATAGGCAGCATTGGCTATCCAGAATACGTCCAGCAACTCTTTGTACGATACTTTATCAGGATCATAATCTATCTGAATGGTCTCGCTGTGGCTTCCGATGTTCTGATAGGTTGGATTCGGTTCGGCTCCACCGGCATATCCTACACGTGTCCGAATCACTCCTTCCATACTCCCGAAACGGGAGTCAGGTCCCCAGAATCAGCCAAGCGCGAACGTGGCCGTTTTATAATCCTCCGTCATATTGCCGCTTGACATAGGATGTACTTTTTCGATCATAGACGATCCCTCCTTAACCTGAAAATTCGCATTCCCGCATCCGTTCACGAGTGTAAACGCTAGTGTTGCCACCAGTATTACAAGGGATAATACGATTCTCACCACCACTTTCTCCTCTTCCCGAAAAAATCTCCTCTCCGTATCTTAATCGTACACGGAAAATCGCACCCGGTATGTGATTAAGGTCATAAGATTGTTTTCCAAGAAAG
>CP070800.1:1125380-1128769 GCA_020343555.1 Dehalococcoidales bacterium | reverse complement strand
GGTCCTCCGGATTAACCTGCATACTAAAATTCGCCCAGTCGTAATTTAACAGGAATTCGTCGGCTTCTCCTTCGGCTTCCATCCATTTCACCATCGGTACATTGGTACGCAACGACATCACTCCTCCCCAGTAAAACCATGAAACGTGCCCGTCCTTGCAGGGCCATATCTGGGTCAGTCGTTCACCCTTTTTATCGGTAGGCATCGCCCTTACCTGGAGTCGATGCGCCTGGTCCCACCCCGCAGTTATGTGTTCGGTGCACTGGACTATAGCTTCCTGGATGGATACGTCAATCTGCTGTCCTTCACCGGTTGCGTGGCGATGGTACAAGGCGGTTAATGCTCCCTGGGCACCGTCACAACCGGCGTTGAGATAAGCCTGTGAGTGATGGCTGAAGTGATAGGGAGGTTTATCAGCATCACCGTATCCGGCCATATTCCCGCCTGTCGCCCAGGCAACAATATCGGAAGTCTTGTAATCCCGGTAAGGTCCTGTCTGACCGAACGGGCTGATAGAAATCATGATTATCCCGGAATTATTTTTCTCAAGCTCCGCATAACCCAGTCCCAGGCTGTCCATATAACCGGGAGAAAATGACTCAATCACAAAATCAGCGGTCTTAACCAGTTCCTTGAATATCTTCTGCCCTTCTTCTTTCTCGATGTCGAGAGTTATACCCCTCTTACTGGTATTCAGGGCGAACCAGAAGAGGCTTTTCTCAGGATCGACTTCATCATGGTAGTAAGGTCCGAGATTCCGGGCAGGATCACCACCCGGCTTTTCTATTTTTATAACATCCGCCCCGAGGTCTCCGAGAATCTTACCGCACAGCAGCCCTTTTTCATCAGCAAGGTCAAGAACGCGGTAAGGTCCGAGAACACTTTCTGTATTTCCCTGCATATGTCTTCTCCTTTCATAGAAAACCAATAAATCCTGCTGAAAAAAAAGAATACAGAATACCCCGTGCGATGTCAAACCGGATTCAGGAATATCAACTGAAAAGATTCTAACTTTATTTTAAGAGAATATTTTCATTGTATTCCAGTTGGTCTACATAGCATATCACCGGACCGATCGGCCCTCCAGGTCCCCAGTTACCGATCGCCAATCTGATTGCCGTTACAGGGAGATCACCTAAACTGGTTTTCCCATCCGGCCCGATTGCCGATCTAACCTGTTCTAGAGTACCCATGTTGCTAATAGAAAAAGGACTTGCGTAATCCGCAACAGTGGTTGGAACATGAAACAACCACTCTTTCTCAAGCGATACCTCGAACCAGGCACCTGGTTCCTGGATCACACTTCCTTTTCCACCGATAACCCATGTATCACATCCTGGCTTGCCATCAGTATCAATCTCAAAGGTGATATAGGGAACCCAGTACGTACCATCCTGATTGAGTGGGGTGCTTTCATCGATAAAACAACAGTAGGAAATAGTAGTAACATCATTCAACGTAATATTTTCAATTGGTACTGAAATACGGGCTGCATCACCCATAGTGTAGTCTTCAGGAATTCTAAGCTTAATCGAGTGAGTCCCCGCATAGACCGGTTCTTTTACCGTTTCCACGATACCATTTCCTCTTGGTTGAAGTTCGGCGTTTGTCGTATATGTCATTTTCTCATCTCGATTTGAAGAAGCAGAAGATTGGCTAGGATTTTGTAAATTGCAACTAGCGGAGAATATTAATAACGAGAACAGAGTTGCTACAACTAAATTAATTATTGTTTTCATAATAATCAACCTCCTATTTTGTCATGTATGGTTTGTGATTACTTTTTACTCCTCTGTTTGAATTATTATCCAAATTTCTTGCGTTGTAAGTCAGAGTCATCTGAATTCTATGTAGGATAAATCCTATGAAAGCATTGACACTTATTCGTAACCAAACTATACTATCAACCACATTACTGTATACGGGTGAAATGAATGCAGACCGTACTTGTAATTGACGACCACCTAATTGTTCGTCAGAGTTTAAAAAACTTGATCGAGAATGCTTCAAACAACTCGATAACCGCCGAAGAGTGCTCCGGGCAGGAGAGTCTGAAGCTCATTCGAAAAGAATCCTATCAGGCAGTCTTAATAGGTCTTACACTTACTGCGATCGATCCAATCGAGTTATTGAAACAGATTAGAGATGAAAAGCCAGATTTACCGATCCTGGTTCTGTGTTCGGTGGATGAGGAGCAATATTACGGACGATTATTCAGAGCAGGAGTTACCGGCGTCCTGACCAGAGAGAGTGCGGCTGATGAATTTCTTGACGCTATAAAAAAGATACTCAGTGGTGGCAGGTATATCTCTCCCTCCCTTGCAGAGAAAATGACCGGTATTCCATCTGAAGGTGACGACTCACTCCTGGTAACTCTGTCAGATCGAGAATATGAGGTAATGTCATCAATGGTTTCAGGAAAACGGGTCAAACAAATTGCCGATGAAATGTCGCTATCGATTAAGACTGTAAGCACCTACCATTCGAGAATACTGCAGAAATTGAGGCTCGATAATGACGCACAGTTGATACGGTATGCCATTGAACAGGGAGTAATAAGGGACAGTATTGCAGCTCGTGAAAAACTGATTATGAGTGAGTTTAATATCAGGACTGCTTCTCTGATACAGGCGATAAAGGAAATCTGGCGCCAACGCAAGCTGGTCATTATCGTTATCGGTATACTGGGCATCATCACCTATTTCGTTGTTTATTACCTTATCAAGTTTGTAGTCTAGTCATCTCATTCTCGAACACGGGAACTACCAACTCATCGTTTATCAACATATACCCATGATAATTTATCGCAGTTCGCCAGGTCTGCAGGGGTGGTAGTTAGTAATTCAAACGGGGTAGGATTACCTTCAATTCGTGAATTGAATATTACATCACCTTGATATCTCCGATAATCGCGATTTTCCTCGATGATTCCCGAGACTCCCATATAATAACACCATTGCACAAATCCGCCGCAGGTAAAAGCTTTCACCTGGAACGGACGGACATTCCATGGCAGCATCGGTTGTGTACGTGCCTTACGTAACTTTCTCCTGGCAAAACGCCATATCACGGTAATTTGTCTCAGTATCTGGTTTTTAACTCGAATAAGTCTCATAGCTATTTCAGGCTGTACCTCGTTTGCGGCAGTTCTGCATATATTCCCAAGTAGATCAAATAAGCCATCGTCGTCGAGCAGGTTACTATTCAGCCTTTTAACCGCCACATCATACTTACCCGGTCGTGATAAATAATAACGTAACTCTCTAAGGACTATGGATCCGTCTGTTTTCGCATCGATAACAAGGGGATCATGATAATCCTGCTCTGTCTCGCCTGTCGAATACACCATAAGGGCGTGATTCCAGTAACAGTGCGTCCCGCGACGAATC
>CP070800.1:1113492-1125280 GCA_020343555.1 Dehalococcoidales bacterium | reverse complement strand
CGATCTGCCCGGTCTCAGGGATAGACTCACAGATATGGGGAAATCTTTAATCGTCGTGGGCGATTCTACAAACATCAGAGTGCATATTCATACACAGGAGCCTAACGAGGTATTGGAAACAGCCCTTGAGTATGGCGAGCCCGTTGATATCGACATCAATGATATGGACGAGCAGCACATCGAGTTCCTGGTTCTACATAAAGAGAAAATGACGAAAACCGGAACAGCGATCATCGCGGTAGTAAATGGCGATGGTATGATGAGTGCCTTCTCAGACCTTGGAGTTTCAGCCATTGTTCCCGGCGGTCAAACAATGAATCCAAGCACGATGGATATGCTGCAGACTGTCGAAGAAGTTACCCCTGATAATATTATCCTTATGCCGAATAATAAAAATGTAATCCCCACGGCTAATCTCCTGCAGCCCTTGACTAAAAAACACATACATGTAATTCCCACTGAAACGATTCCGCAAGGCATTTCAGCCCTTATTTCTTATATCCCGGAAGAAGATTTCGATTCGAATGTAGAGGAAATGACCGATGCTATCACCTCAGTAAGCACAATAGAAATTACCCACGCAACGCGCACCACCATGGTAAACGGACTAAGTATAGTCGGCGGTGAGATAATCGGTTTACTCGATGGTGATATTTTGATATCCGGCAAGGATTATAAGGATACCATAATGGAATTGCTGACAGAGATTGACATGGAAGGAAAAAGTATTCTAACGATCTATTATGGGAAAGACACCGATCCCAACCAGGCACAGAATATCAGTAAGATGATAGGTGATCGATATTCAAGACTTGAGATCGGTGTCGTAGATGGTGGTCAACCTCACTATGAATATATAATCTCCGTTGATTGAACGGTAGGAACCCTATGCAGGAACTTATTCCCTTGTCGAAACTAATCAGTCTTGACGGGAAAACCGCTGTAATAACCGGTGGTGCCCGTGGGATAGGTCTTGCCATTACCCGGAGACTTGCGGAAGCTGGTGCTGTTGTGGTCATCGTTGATACTGACACTGCGGAAGCAGAGAACGCAGTAAGCCAACTAAAATCACAAGATGTTGATGCCCGTTATGTGAAGTGTGATGTGACAGTAGAAGCGGAAGTTAAGAAAATGATTAACTACCTCACGGAGAAAGCCGGCAGAATCGATATCCTGGTCAATAACGCCGGAATATATCCACGGAAATCCCTCGAGGAAATGACCGGAGAGGATTTCCAGAGAGTTATTTCGGTCAACCTTACCGGCACGTTCCTTTGTAGTCGTTACACCGCAGAAGAGATGATTTCACGAGGTAAAGGCGGCTGTATTATCAACATAGCCTCGATCGAAGCTCTCCATCCCTCATCGTCCGGAATGTCCGCCTACGATGCATCGAAAGGGGGGGTGTTTATGCTGACAAAAAGCATGGCAAGCGAACTCGGAAAGCACGATATCCGAGTCAACGCCATAGCTCCAGGAGCCATTAAGACCAGAGGGATGCTTTCCCAGACATCACCATCAAGAGACCGATCACAGCTTAAAGAACTGAAATCTTTCCTGTCCCGTATCTCCCTCGGCAGGCTGGGCGACGCTGACGATATAGCCAGGGCTGCTCTGTTCCTGGCATCCGACATGGCTGAGTATATTACCGGGGAAATGATAGTAGTCGATGGAGGATACTTGGTTTCGTGAATATTGTAATCCAGGAATTCAAGGTTATCTGCAAACATTTTAGATTTTATACGATCGTCGAAAAGGTTGAACAATTATTGCAGGCGAGGGAATACACGCTTCTAGAATCGATTAGATAAATCGGTGATCAAATCTATTCTTTCTCGAATCTTACATTCAACTCAGCATCCTTCGTCCAATGATATGTTTCAGTTTTATAGGTATTGAAATATATCACCGTATCATTCAATTCCTCACCACGTTTGTTAGCGGTAAATCTCTCCGGAGCTTCATCAAATGAAAAAGGAAGATCATGAATTACCAGTTCAAACCACTGGTTAGTCTGAGCGCGATCATAATCAATGAATTCATGTCGTATTATTAAATGTTCGATTCTAGTACCATCTTCCGAAACTCTGCCGATCATATGCTCCGAATGCCTATCTTGCGACCATTCCATAGAAAAATGTGTACCATCCCAGATTATTTCCCCATAAGAATCCCAATCCCATCTGAAAAGCCCGGTTGTGAGATCTGTGTAATCATGGTGTACGGAAAAATCCAGGTCAAATTTATCCATACTGTGCAACTCGTTGAGAAAATTTGCAGATTCTACCACTTCAACGGGGAGAAAAGTTGAGGCTAGTATATTTTCACCCATTACTTCCGAATCGAGTACATCAACAGACACGACATATGATCCAGGCTTAATAAACAAATGGGATACTTCGTTCGTGTAAGGGATTTTGGAAATGGCCCCATCTCCAAAATCCCATTGATACGCTGAAGAAGAAGGTAATTTTTTTACCTGATGAGCCTGAAATGTATAGACAGTGTCGGTTTTCAAAGGTCCGGATGGAGCCACAATATACAAATCCCCCTTCATACGGACCGATGTATCTGATTGAGCGATAATCGTATTATTATCTTTACCAGTATAAATTAACTCTGCAGTTACCTTGTAAATTCCTTCCGCATTGTATGAATGTGTTATCGCTCCAACATTACTTTCTTCAAATACCTCTTTGGTATTATCGCCAAAATACATATGTAATTCCGTGTATACCGGACCGATTTCAGGATTGAGTATCTGAGGTTTAAACTGCATTACCTTTTCATCAATTACTACTGTTTCAATCTCGAAATCAATCACTTCAACAGTAATTTCACATTCATCGGAGTCAAGAAGAGGAGCCCCTACTCCTATCGATTGGTAATCCTCAGAGTTATAAAGATCGGCACTGATCTTATAGGTTCCTTCGTTCTTGAATACTTTTTCGATGCTTGTTACCCCTCCGTCGGTATGTTCGGAATACATAAAATTATCCTTGTCGGAAACTTCGGTAACAGTCCAGACAACTGTCTTTGTATCGTCAATAATGTGTTTCAGGCTATCACTCCTGGATTCAAGTGTCACTTTCTCTCCAGGATATACCATTCTTTCACGATTATGTTCGTATTCGGTAGTTATAGTAATAGATACGGTGTTTTTATCTCTTTCTTCCGGCCAGATAATGTTCACATCGTTTTGACAAGAAACTATCATCATCACCA
Organism: Dehalococcoidales bacterium; assembly: GCA_020343555.1. The sequence continues at coordinate 1,122,055 of CP070800.1, read as the reverse complement.
GCAAGAAGAAGAATATCAAGTAAACAACTTTATTTATCTTCAAAGTCTCTCCTCAAAGCCCCTGGAATTGGATTAATAACGGATATAGAACTAGTAGCGCCCATAATAATAAAACAATACGGAGTTAAAATACGTAAATTCTAAATGGTATCCAGTAAAGCGAACAAAAGTATCAAATTAGAATCGCCTTGACTTGGTCTTAACATGCTTGATTTAATTATGATTTATATGTATAGAAGTGAAATATGTGGGATTAATTGGAAAATACAAATGAATATCGTTTTAGCATAACGACATGAAGGGAAGTATTCCACTAAGTTATGTTTTACTTACATCCGGATAGCAACATTTCTTGCACAAACCGGACTCTGAACTGTAACATTTCATCAAGTTATTCGTTAAACAGAATGTAGCTTGAATTGTACGAGAATAATAACACTGAATCCAGCCTGGATCCTCAGACGGAAACTCTGGTAGAGCGTGCTGCACGTGGTGATACAGAGGCATTCGGGTGTCTCTATGATATATATGCTGATCGTATCTACCGGCATATTTTCTACAGGACCAGCAATATCAACGATGCCCAGGATCTAACTCAGGAGGTTTTCGTCAAGGCATGGCAGGGATTACCCAAATACAAGCGAACCAAAATCCCATTCGCTGGTTGGCTATTTACTATCAGTCATAACCGAATCATCGATTATTATCGTACAAAAAAGGATTTCATCTATCTGAACAATGAGATAATAATAGAGGATCACGCAAAAAACCCCCAGAAACTGGTAGATGAAGAATTCACACAACAGGAAGTCAGACGAGCCATTCTTCAGTTACCCGAGGAGCAACAACAGGTAATAATGATGAGTCTTATCGAAGGATTTAAATACAGCGAAATAGCTGCAACTCTTGATAAAAGTGAAGGAAATATCAGAGTTATTATTCACAGGGCGTTAAAAAAAATGAGGGAAATCCTTAACGGCACGGGGAATTAAATGGAAAAGATAGAAACAATTTTAACCGACTGTATCCGGGACATCAAATCAGGCAAGGCTACACTAGCCGAATGCCTGGACCGTTACGATTCAAGGCGTAATGAACTCGAACCATTACTCAAGATGGCCCTGAGTGTTCATGAACTTCCGGAATTTAAACTTAACAGCAGTCATAAACAGGCTGTTAAAACTCAAATGCTCTATAATATCCAATTTACCAGGCAGAAGAATTCGAGATCATTTACGGATATCTTCAGTTTCGGAATACCTTATCAATCTAGATGGGCAAGAGTCGCTGTCTCAATTATAGTAGTCGTTATCCTGTTATCAACGTTAGCTGGTGGAACAGCTTATGCTGCTCAAGACAGCTTGCCCGGAGATTTTCTCTACCCGGTGAAAGTAAGGACAGAAGACGCCAGGTTACTCATGGCTGGTGATGAGTCTAATAAAGCTAAACTCAGTTTAAATTTCGCTCAAACACGCCTGGATGAGATGAGTGAACTAATGAAAACAGATCAAGAAAGGGTTGGACTGATAGTTGATGGATATAAGGCAAATTTAAATACTGCTTTCCAGCAGATTCAAAAAGTTACGAATACCTCAGATCAAGCTGATCTGCTTATTGAAGCATCTGAGAAAATGCAATTTCAGTTGGAGTTTTGTGATAATGTCATTGACGGTAATCCTGCCACCTCGAAACCGGTTTACCAGGTCAGTAACCTGACCATATCTCAAAAGGTACAGTTTCTAAGAATGTTGTCTCAATTGAATACTCTGAAAGCAGTTCAGCTTAATTTCGGTGCTATGGAGAACAGGATACGACGAGCCCGGTCGAAAGCCGATGGCAGTCAATATCAGGCAATGCAGGAATCATTGCTTCAGTACCAGCAATTCAACCGACTTGGAGAGCAGATCCTTCGTAACGCTCAAATTTCGAACAATCAAAAAGCTGAGATTGAGACACTGAGTGAACAAGCTCTTTCAAGTTACCTGGATATTATCGATAGCTTTTCGCAGGAGGTTCCTCAAAAATACCAAGAGAGTCTAGAGACCTGCAGACAGATGACCAGGCAATTTCAAACACAAGCTCGCCACAAGTATCAAGAACAAGGGAGTACTGATTCCGGACCTGGTGGTGATACCGATAATCCGGGTTCTGGACCTCGTGAACCTGGCAGTGGGCCGGGTGAACCTAATAGTGGTAATGGTAAATCCGGTACCGAACCTGGCAATGGTAATGGTAAAACTGACAATGGTAATGATGGATCCGGTAATGGTGCTGGTGAACCTGGTAGTGGTGCTGGTGAACCTGGCAGTGATGGTGGTGAACCTGGTAGCGGTAATGACGATCCTGGCAACGGTCGGTAACCGAATAATAATTATGAGTTAACAAATACCCTCTTCAGGGAGAGTATTGAAATAGTTCATAAACAAGCACAGGATTGTTTGGTTCTGGGTCAATAACGAGGAACCTAAAAAAGGGCAAATTTAGAAAAACAGTGTGAATCAGGCTCTTGTCAAAACTTTAATAAGCTTGTTCCAGAATGCGACGCATAGTCGGTTCAGCGTCTATTGCCATAACGAGTTTATCGTTCTTTATCATGATAACTTTCTCGCATTCACCTTTTTTGGTAAAGCCTTCCGTTTCGCATTTCCAAGCAATGGAAGTTGCACTGTAAAGGTAGCTCCACCACTCTCGTTATTCTTGGCACTTATCAGTCCATCATGGGCAGTAACGATACCATAACATGTAGATAAACCTAGACCTGTGCCTTCACCTACATTCTTAGTAGTATAGAAAGGCATGAATATCTGATCCAGGTTTTCTTCTAGTATTCCAGGACCATCGTCAGCAATCGATACAATTATCCGGTCGCCTTCAACGCTGCTACTTATCGTGATACGACCGCCACCCTGATCCTTAACTGCTTCCTCTGCGTTCAGGATAAGGTTCATGAATACTTGGACTAGCTGAGAAGCATCGCCATTTGTATAAAGTGTTTCCTGTAATAGATCGGCGGTTATCTCGATGTTCTGTACGTTCAGCTGGTACTGAAGTAACTTTAACACCTTATTCACTACACTATGTACATTTACACGGAGTCTTTTTGGCTCAAGTTTACGGCTGTAGGCAAGAAGGTCCTTCATCAAAGTGCCGGCACGTTTTGCTTCATTTCGTATCACTTTCAGGTCTTTCTTCGTCTGAATAGGGATCCAATCACCTTTCAATGCTTCTTCTGAATAAAGTATAATACTGGCTAATGGATTACCAACTTCATGGGCGATACTTGCTGTCATTTTACCGAGTGATGTTAACACTTGGGAATGTCTTAGTTGTTCCTCCATTTGTTTCCGCTCGGTAATATCGCTTATAAAACCTAAAGTAGTAGGTTGTCCCTCCCATTCGATAATAACTGCATTGGCATTTATCCATCTGATAGTATCGTTATTTTGCATAATCCTGAATTGAATATGAGTCGGTATTTCCTCACCTTTTAGTCTCTTCTGATGCAAGACAGTAGCAAATTCTCTATCTCCCGGATGTATTAACTCTCCAAATGATCTGGAGCTCAATTCACTGAAAGAATGCCCTAATATCTCTAGAGCTTTTGGATTACAAAACTTGATTGTTTTTTCTTGGGCTACAATTATACCTTGATTAGCATTTTCTACAACAAGCCTGTATTGTTCCTCACTGGCTTGAAGTGCTGTTTCTGCCTGATTTTTTGCTATTATAATCCCGATATTACTCGCAATGCCTTCATAAAACGATATGAGTTCAGGTGTGAACCTGTTGCGTTGGGAATCGTTAAGTTGGAGGAGACCTACATTGATACCTTCTGCTTTAATGGGTATCAAAGCCACTGATTCATAGCCCGCTTCGTTACATCGGTTCCGTGTCCTTGCCAGTCGATCTTGCTCATTCGTTGAAGCTAGCAGATCGGTAGTGCAATTAGTCCAAAAACTTCCTCCTTCAGTGAAGAACGGCTTTTCCGGATCGAAGCGATTGAGGATTATATTGCCGCACATACACTCCAGGATAGGATTACCGTCTGAATCCCTGACTTTTTCACCTTTTTCATCAACGGCACAGAGGCTATTCTCATAATACAGGTGCTCATTGTTGAATCCTTTAGTCTCGTAATACGGAAAATCTTCCTCTTCTTTTAGCCGAATGCCTACAGCTTCACAATCACTAAATTCTTTGATGAGGGAGAGGAGTTCTCGAATCAATTCTCTCTGTTCCTCAGAACGATTGAGAAGTTGCTGAATTTTTAACGAGAGTTCTTTCTCATTCTCCGCTTGTTTACGCTCGGTGATGTCTATAACGACCGCACGAAGGCCCACTCGTTCGCCATCACGAATGATTGCAGTAGAATATGCGATAACAGGGAAGGTAGTGCCGTCCTTTCTCAATACTGTGTATTCTGTGCCACCTGTCTCTTCTCCGTTCAGTAGCCGTTGGAAATTCTCTTTAGCTCTTTCTCTGTCATCAGGAACAAGTAGTTGCGTAAAATTCACACCTCTTTCCAAATCATCTTGAGTATATCCCGTCATAATAAATGATTGACGGTTCGCGATTGTGTAATTGCCTTTCTCATCGGTTTCAAGTATCATTTGCGGTATGCAATCTGCTAGTTCTCGATATTTCTTTTCAGACTCTCGTAACGCTTTTTCTCCGAGCCAACGGTCAGTGATATCACGATATATCACCTGGTTGACTGGCTCTCCGTCCCACACTATAGAATGACTTATTATTTCCACATGTCGAATTTCACCATCGGCACGAAATATAAATGTTGTTTGACCTTCTAAATTGTCAACTTCTTCTCCAAGTTCCCATTTACGCCATCTTTCTTGTATAACATCAACATACTCAGCAGGATGTCGATCTGTTATATGAGTATTCTTCAGCTCATTTAAATCTTTATAACCGCACAGATTAAGCATCGCTTGGTTCGCATATATGATCTCTCCTCTTCCTTTATTGATAAGAATTGGAAGAGGTGATATATCAAAGGAATTTCGGAAATTTTCCTCGCTTCTTGATAAGGCTTCCTCAGCTCTTTTTCGATCTGTGATATCTCTGCAGACACAGAATATCAGCTTCTGGCCTCCAAATGTAGCGGCATTCGTGCTTAACTCAACATCGTATGTGACGCCGTCTTTACGACGATGCTTTGTCTCGAAATGAACACCTTTTTCGTTAACATGTCGTATCATTTTTAGGGTTTGTTGAGGAGAGAATAGATATTCCCAATCAAAGACAGTGAGTTGAGTCATTTCATCATTTGGATATCCGAGCATCTCTGCAAACCGCTGGTTAGACTCGACCACTTTACCGTTCTGGTCAAGAACGACAATCCCATCTTTCGACTGATCCTGCAAGATACGCCGACGGGTAGCTTCATTAATCAACGCTTCTTCAGCTTGCCTGCGTTCGGTGATATCCAGTAATTGTACTTGAATAGCGGGTTTTCCTTCGTATTCAGTCTTGATATTATTAATCTCGACAAATTTAAGCTCTCCAGATTTAGTTATCAGCTCTATTTCATAAGGAGACACAATTTTACCAGCTAACCGCTTTTCTGTATTTTCTCTAATCAGTCGCTGATCTTTCTTCTTCCAAAGATTCATGAAATTAAAATTTGAAGAATAGACCTCATCCTGGGGATAACCTGTTATTTCAGTCATTCGTCTATTGGCGAAAATCATGGGTTGACCGGGAACAAATACTACCATTCCCTCTAGAGTATTTTCTACTATATCTCTATAAAGCTTTTCTGATCTTTCTACTTTCTCCAACAACGCATTCCGCTGGCGAAACTCATTTTGTTCATAAATAAGCTGCTCGTTTTTAATATCGTTCATGTTCTGACTCCACAATCATATAGAATTGAACACTCATAATCACACCAACCCACGTTGATTATAAGTGCAACTAGAAACAAAGATGATATCAATTTGGGCCACTTATTTGACCCTGCTGGGCAAAATGTTTTTAGAAAAAGGAACCCCGAACAATACTTACTCAGACTATCTCTCTAAAGGAGTCTGCGGATCATAAATAGAGATTGAAAAAGGTTCCTTTTTTATCTCAACACTATACACTCGGCATTCAGGCATAAAAGTTCAGGTAGATTCTTTCATTCTGATATGTAACAATAGGAGCAATAGATCCTGGTATTCATATTTGTATACACAAAGCTCGATTCATGAACGTGATCAGAAGGAGGAATTAAATGACCCAGAAGTATTCCGAAGACATCAGGAAATTGAGAGAACAGATCGAGAAGAAACACGGGAAAACTCCGGAGCAATTATATGAGGTAAGAGAAAAACGCCTGAATGATGCATTGGAACTGAAACAGCCGGATCGAATCCCCATGCACCTCATGCTGGGTTATTTCATAGCGGAGATCGGTGGTATTTCCAACCAGGAAATGCACGAAAATCCGAATAAAGTACAGGAAATACTCGAGCAATTCGCTCTTGAACACGATGCCGATTCCATCACCGGCGCATATTCATCTTACGCGGAACCTCATATTATGCTTAGCGATCGTATGACTGCATGGCCAGGACATCAGCTTGGACCCGACGGCCAATTCCAGTTCGTCGAACATGAATTTATGAAAGCCGAGGACTATGACGATTTCCTCGAGGATCCCGCCGACTGGAGTATCCGAACTTATCTACCGCGCGCATTCAGTGCCCTGGAAAGTTTCTCATCACTACCGCCGCTCGGCATGACCTTGTTCGGCTGTTACCACCTGTTCAGTGTTGCCCAGTACGCAAATCCTGCACTGGTAGAATCTTTTCAGAAAATTGCCAAAGCTGCACAGTTGGCAGCTGAACGCGGAAAGTTAACCATGGAACACAGTCAACGAATGGTAGCGCTTGGATTCCCTCCAAATGTCCTTGCCGGAGCTTTGTTGGAAGCACCTTATGATTTTATGTCGGATACTCTGAGAGGAATGCGAGGGATCATGCTGGACATGCTGAAATATCCGGACAAATTGCTTGCCGCTCAGGAAAAGGTTGCCCATTTCGAACTGAAGTCGGCTTTAGCCACAGGTATGAAACGGGCGTTAATCCCTCTGCATCGCGGTTCCGATGGTTTCATGTCCCTTTCTCAGTTCGAGAAGTTCTACTGGCCCCAGTTAAAAGACCTAATGCTTAAGCTGATAGATAACGGAATAATGCCGGGCTGTTTCTATGAGGGAGTCTGGGATGAACGACTGGAATACCTTGCCGAACTGCCGAAAGGAAAGACCTTTGGTATGTTCCAGGCGAGTGATATTTTCAAGGTTAAAGAAGTCCTCGGCGATACAATGTGTATAATCGGAGGAATGCCGAACTCACTAATACAGTCCGGGACTGTCCAGGAAGTGCGTGACTTCACTAAAAGATTATGTCAAGAAGTCGGCAAAGGTGGTGGATTTATAATGAGTACCGGTGTCGGAGAAATGTCTGGCGCCAAGCCTGAGCTTGTTAAAGCGTGGGTGGACGCAACCCTGGAATTCGGAAGCTATTCTTGAAAATTTCTATATATCCTATCAGGAAAAACAATCGAGTATCGGTGCGGGGACTACGTTCAATTTCGTTAACAATAATTGTTCAATAGGATTCGGCAAGACAGGCATATTCACCTCTCAATTAAGGCAGCTTTAAAACGATTCCTATCGGGCAATGGTCGGAACCCATGATGTCCGGTAGTATGAAAGCTTCGGAAAGATAAGGTAGAAGATTCTCTGATATGAAAAAGTAGTCGATCCTCCAGCCTATGTTCCTCTCTCTCGCCCTGCTCTTTACATCCCACCAGGTATATTGCTCTGGTTCCTTGTTAAAATGCCGGAATGTATCGATAAAACCGTTCTCGATGAACCTGTCTATCCATTCTCTTTCGATGGGTAGAAATCCCGATACTTTTTCGTTACCTTTCGGATGTGCCAAGTCTATTTCCTTGTGCGCCGTGTTAACATCACCACAGATAACGAGTTTTTCATCCCTGTCTATCAACGGTTTTACGAGTTCAAGGAATGCTTCGTAAAACTCCATTTTATAATTTAAACGTTCTTCATCTTTTTTCCCGTTCGGAAAATATACGTTCATCAGGGTGAATTCCTCGTATTTCGTGATAATAATTCTTCCTTCAGAGTCTGATTTCAGAGTGGCAAGATTGTATTCGGTACTGACAGGTTCATATTTCGTGAAAGTAGCAACACCGCTGTAGCCCTTTCTTTCCGGGTAATTCCAGAAGGTATAATAACCCGGAGGTTCCAGCAAATTACTGCTTAACTGTTCCGTGTGGGCCTTCGTTTCCTGGACGCAGAGAATATCCGGAGATTCTTTATTTAGCCAATCCAGAAGACCATACTTCTGTGCCGCTCTTATACCATTGACATTCCAGGATAGTATTCTCATATTTTAATTTCCACCGATTTACATTTCGAATATCGGCTACTCGACAATTACAGATGGATTCTCAACATAAGGATTCGTTCTCAGGGCAAGAGAAAAGAGGTACGGGTACTGAACCTTCAGATGAAGAAGGTAATCCAGCCATT
>CP070800.1:1103285-1113392 GCA_020343555.1 Dehalococcoidales bacterium | reverse complement strand
TACCAGAGAGAAACCTGCATCAGCGTACCGGCCTGCTCTGTCAATGCGTTCACAACTACCGGATGGCAGTGACCCAGACAGTTAACTGCCAGGCCACCGACGCAGTCAAGGTATTCTTTTCCTGCATCATCCCACACCCTCAAGCCTTCACCACGCACCAGTGTCAGGGGATGCCGGACTATCGTCTGCATAAAGTATTTCTTATCAAGTTCAGGCCAGTCAGTCATTATTCCTCTCCTATTTTTGTTCCTCCACCATTACCACTAAACTCATTCAGCAGGGCATGCGATTTTCTACCATCAATAATACGGGCTGATGCGTTAACGGTCAATGCTTTCAGGCAGGCATTTATCTTCGGTATCATCCCGCCTGACGCTACACCGGATTCTATCAAGGTCTTTGCTTCATCAGCCGTCAGTTTCGGCAGGATTCTGCCTTCTTCATCGCTAATGCCGTCTACATCCGTAAGGAAGATAAGCATGCCCGCCTCAAGGGCTGCGGCTATCTCGCCGGCAATTACATCAGCATTATAATTGAGTGTTGAAGGCTCGTCTCCCTGTTTTGCCGAGTTCATACCTATCGGCGAGATCACCGGTATAAATCCGGATCCCAGTACTGCATTAAGCACCTCGGTATTTACCCTGGTTACAGCACCTACAAAACCTTTTTCTTTTTCTCTTATTTCACCTTCGATTAGGTTACCGTCGACACCGCTTATTCCTGCAGCTTTTCCTCCAAGAGCATTAATTGCCGCTGTAATGTCTTTGTTGACCAGCCCAGCCAGCACACCAGTAGCAACTTCTAAGGTTGGTTTATCGGTCACACGTTCACCCCGGAGAAAATTTGTTGCCACTCCCTGCTTTTCCAGCCATTCCGTTATCAGCTTTCCCCCGCCGTGCACTACCACAACCGACTTTCCCTGCTTCTGCAGCTCAACGATATCTTCAAGGGCAGTATCATGACTGCCAAGCGTTGCCCCGCCTATTTTTACGACAATTACTTTATTCACCTTCTATAACCTGTTGCATCCGACCCAGCCAGGCTGATGTCGGATGCAATCTTTCTTTCTGGTTTTTATTTCTGAGTGGTTAATTGGATTGTCTTCCAGCCACTCCTTTCGTTGCATCCGTTATCGTTTTTGCTTCCTCCTTGGGACGCAGGTCACGGGTTGCCTGTCCGGCTCGCCACATTTCGGAATCCCTTATCTCGGCAAGCTCCTTTCCAAGTAATTCTTTATAGTTCGGCCCGCCTGTACTGTCCAAGACTCGCTGAGTCTCAGCGCCGGAAGCAACTCTCTTGTAAAGATCTTTGAAAACAGGTACCACAGCTTCCTTGAACTTCGGTTTCCAGTCGAGGGCTCCTCGCTGGGCGGTTGCTGAACAGTTGGCGTACATCCAGTCCATTCCGTTTTCGCCGACAAGTTTAATAAGACTCTCGGTAAGTTCTTCAACTGTCTCATTAAAAGCTTCACTCGGAGTATGACCATGAGCACGGAGAATATCATACTGAGCTTCCATCACACCCGCCAGTGCTCCCATCAGGATACCCCGCTCGCCAACCAGGTCGCTGTATACCTCGTTTTCAAATGTAGTCGGGAACAGGTAACCGGAACCGATACCGATACCAAGAGCTATCGTTCTCTCCCTTGCCCTGCCGGTATAGTCCTGGGCTATGGCAAAACTGGAGTTGATGCCTTCGCCGGAAAGGAAATTACGGCGTAGCGAAGTACCCGAACCTTTTGGAGCCACCATGATCACATCTACATTACCAGGAGGAATAATCCCTGTCTGGTCTTTATATACGATCGAGAATCCGTGGGAGAAATAGATTGCGTCACCCGGATTCATATTCTCAACGATCGTAGGCCAGACTGCCTTGTGAGCGGCATCTGCAACCAGAAGTTCGATAACCGTACCGCGCTTTACTGCTTCATCAACCTCGAATAAGGTTTCACCATCTACCCAGCCATCAGCCTCAGCGCGCTTCCAGTCCTCAGGAAACTGCTTGGACTGTCCAACGATGACGTTAAAACCGTTGTCTTTAAGGTTCAATGCCTGTCCCGGACCTTGTACACCATACCCGATAATAGCGATAGTCTCATCTTTGAGAACCTCGCGAGCCTTCTCCATCGGGAACTCTTCCCGCATCACGACTTCTTCTTTTGTTCCTCCGAAATCAATAAGTGCCATGATTTCTCCTCCCTTTTGTTTAATAATGCATTCTATATAATAACTTAAATACCCCTCTATGTCATATATTCGCTGTTAATACCTACATATTCCTCTGACAAGTCACATCCCCAGGCAGTAGCTGTTCCTCTCCCCAGGTTCAAATTTATATGTATCGGTACCTCATTCTGATCGAGTGCTCTTACAACACTCGACTCGTTAAAGGGTAATGGTCGTCCGCTTTCAAGTATGTCGACATTACCGATAGACAGATCTATTTTCTGGAGTTCTACGTCTATACCGCTCTGCGCGAGTGCCATAATAATTCTTCCCCAGTTCGGATCACCGCCGTGGACTGCGGTTTTAATAAGTGTTGAACCGATCACTTCCCGTGCTGCGGTCCTGGCCTGGCCGGTTCCTTTGGCACCGTTGATAGTTACCTCGATCAGTTTTGTCGCCCCTTCACCGTCCCTGGCAAGATCCTTGGCTAAAGTTATACAAATCTCATTAAGACCTCTCTGGAACCTGCGGGCACCAACGCTGCCCGAACTTATCGTGCTTCCTCCAGCCATTCCATTGGCCAATACTATTACCGTGTCACTGGGACTTGTATCTCCGTCAATTGATATCATATTGAAAGAAAGATCTACGGCTTTCTTCAATGCCGTTTTTAAGAATTCACCTTCTACTTTAGCGTCCGTAGTCAGAAAACAGAACATCGTCGCCATGTTCGGATGAATCATTCCGGATCCTTTGGCAATACCCCCGATGATATAGTCACCATCGTTGTTCTTGACATAGACCGCCGCTTCTTTCGGAACAGAATCTGTGGTCATGATAGCTCTTGCCAAGGTACGTCCTCCGTCAGGGGAAAGCATTATCTTACCCATACCATCTCTTATCAGGCTCATCGGCAGCAGTTGTCCGGTAACGCCGGTACTGGCTACGAGTACTTCATTCGGCAAAGCTCCTACAGCTTCTCCTGCCAAAGCAGCCATTTCCTCACAGTCCTTCATGCCCTGATTCCCGGTATAGGCATTTGCGCAGCCTGCGTTTACTACAAGGGCTGACACATTATTGTTCTGCTTGAGTCTTTCCTGGCACAACGTGACTGCGGCAGCACGTATATTACTCGTAGTAAATACTCCTGCAACTTCCGCCGGTACCTCTGAATGCAGAATACCTAGGTCCAGCTTGGTGTCGTCCTTTTTTATTCCGGCATACACCGCACCTGCCTGAAAGCCTTGCGGCGAGGTAACGGTTCCACCCGGTATCTGGCTGATACTCTTCGTTCCCATAGCAGTAAAACTATATCATACAGTATGGGGGCAGGCAATTTCTATCTCATTATTTAGACCTGCTAGCTCTTCGTGATATAATTTTTCCGATATGAATATATCGGAATTGGGGGAATTCGAACTTATCGAACTGCTTCGGAAAATGGTCGAGGATACCGTTGATAACAACTCATTGGCACGACCTGAGCTAATTCTCGGAATAGGTGACGACGCGGCTGCATGGAAGCGAGATCGGTCAATCCAGCTTGCCACATCCGATACACTGGTGCAGGGCATCCATTTTAACCTTGATTTCACATCGTGGGAGGATCTGGGCTGGAAAGCAATGGCAGTGAATCTCAGCGACATTGCCGCTATGGGAGGATTACCCCGCTATGCCCTGGTATCACTTTCTCTTCCTGGTTCAACAGATATTGAGTCCGTTACCGATCTTTACCGGGGTATGATAGAACTGGCAAATAAATACGATACCATTATCGTAGGCGGCAATATAAGTAGCGCCTCTCCTATTACGATAAATATCACTGTACTGGGAAACACAGATAAAGAAAAACGTATACTTACCAGGTCCGGTGCCAGGATCGGTGACGAGATAGCCGTTACCGGATACCTCGGCGCATCGGCTGGTGAGTTAACAATCCTGAAAGAAAATATCATCCTGGATCCCGAGTCTGAGAAAATATTGAAACAGGCATTTTTCAGACCAAATCCCAGAATAAATGAGGGACAGATACTGGTTGAAAAAGGAGTCAGGTCAACAATAGATATAAGCGATGGGCTGGTCGCCGATCTCAGTCATATATGTGCAGCCAGCAACGTCGGCGCCCGTATTGATACGTCTCTTATCCCTGTTCACCCGGAAGTCATGAATAACTTTGGAGAAAATGCACTGGGGCTGACTCTCTCAGGCGGCGAAGATTACGAACTGCTTTTCACAGGTCCCGGTGATGTCATTAACCGCGTTAAGGACACCGCACTTTGTCAGATTACCGTTATCGGTGAGATCACCGGAGATAAAGAACTACTTGTCATAGATGAAAATGGCCGTAGCCTTTCACTGGAATCATCGGGATGGAAACACTTTTAACCGGAGTAATGAGTAAGATGAGTGAACTGGAATTGATCAGCAACAGTCCGGAGGATACAAAAAAAATCGGCACTATTATCGGTGAACTTGCAGTTCCGGGCGATGTTCTCCTTCTGGAAGGAAAACTTGGCGCCGGCAAGACCTGCCTGACCCAGGGGATTGCCCTTGGACTGGGTATAGATGACTATGTCCTGAGTCCTACCTTCGTGATAATGAGAGAATTGTACGGACGACTTCCTCTGTATCACATCGACCTTTACCGTCTCGATGATATCGAAGAGAGTATAGATCTCGGTCTGGATGATTATTTTTACGGTGATGGTTTAAGCGTGGTGGAATGGGCTGAAAAAGCCATCAGTATAATGCCGCGCAACAGATTATTGATAAGGATAGACTATATCAGCGATACAGGGCGGAGGTTACTCCTCGAACCGTCCGGTGAACACTATTTTAAACTGGCTCAAAATATAATCAAAGGTTATACTAATAGATAAATGCAGATTGCTATAGATACTTCAACCGATACAGCCGGTCTTGCCCTGGTAGAAAACGGTCGGATGTTAGCCGAATTAACCTGGAACTGCGGTAAAAACCACACTATCCAGCTTCTGCCGAATCTCCACTACCTCCTGGAGCAAAACGCCCTCAATCTCGAATCAGCCGACTGCATAATCGTTGCCCGTGGACCTGGAAGCTACAACGGATTGAGAGTAGGAATTAGTACTGCCAGGTCGCTGGCTTATAGTCTCAATATTCCGGTTGTCGGAATCAGCACTCTCGAAGCTGAAGCCTGGCAGCATGCACGAACCGGACTTCCCGTTTGCCCGGTGTTGAACGCCGGTCGAGAGGAAGTCGCTACCGCTCTCTACCAGATGACGGATACGAGCTGGACGCAACTCAAGGTGGAACACCTGTCGACACTCGATGACCTGTGCTCCGGAATTCAGATAAAAACAGTATTCTGCGGTGAATACATTGATACAATTAAAGATGAACTGAAAGCCAAACTGGGCGATAACGCGGTAATTTTATCAGCCATCACTGGTATGAGACGCGCGGGATTCCTCGCTGAACTGGGACTGAAACGGATCAATGCAGGAGATTATGATGACACTGCCACACTTCAACCGCACTACTTCAGGGGACCGTCGATAACCAAACCGAAAAGTGGTAAGAAATAATGATAGATTATAATATACTTAGTGAGTAAAGTGGTAAATAAACAAGGAGTGGAAATGGAAAGATCTCTTATTCTGGTGAAACCTGACGCAATGGAAAGAAAATCAGGTGGAAGTATTCTTGCCCGGTTCGAAAGCAACGGGCTGAAAATCGTTGGGCTGAAAATGCTGCACGTGGACGAAGAACTGGCTAAAAAACATTATGAAATGCACGTCGGGAAAGATTTCTTCAACGACCTGCTGGAATATATAACCTCCACACCGATAATCGCCGCCGTCCTTGAAGGTGATGGGGTGGTCGAGAAGGCAAGGAAGATCATGGGAGCTACCGATCCGGCAAATGCCGAAGATGGAACTATCAGGAAAGATTTCGGTATTGATATACAGCGGAATGCCGTGCACGGATCAGATTCACCTGAATCTGCAGAGAGAGAGATTAACCTGTTTTTCGGTAAAGACCAGGTATACGATTATTGAATCCTGAGGAGAGCGTTAGCTTCGCTCCACAATTCGTCGAGTTGATATAACTCTCTCTCATATGTAGCGAATATATGGACGATCACGTCGCCGAAGTCGAGCAACATCCAGCCTGAATCTGTTTCGCCTTCACGGTGATGAGGAAGAACACCTGCTTTCTTGAGAGCGTGTTCGATTTCTTCGACGATTGTTTTTATCTGCCGGGAACTCTCGCCGCTGCATATCACAAAGTAATCTGCGAAGCTGCATACCTTGCTGGTATCCAGCATAACAATATTGGATGCCTGCTTATCGTTGGCAATTTCGACTGCTTTCTGAGCTATTTCGAGTGATTCCAGGGACCATTCCTCCATTTCAAGTTAAGCTGTTTCTCTAACATAATTATATCATAACCCACATTTATTCTTTCCCATTCCTCTCCGCTAATACTCCTCGCCATCGGATGGATCCTGGGTCTTGATCCCACCGATATATCCTCCGGCTTTCAGTGCTTCAGAAGGTTCAGTTTTCGGCGGTATGCCAAGTTGCGGGGTCTTAATTTTTCCATGTTTCAAATCCTTGATGGTAAAGAATAGGAGCCCAACTACGAGCAGGAAAGAAAGCCCGTCCGAGATCGGGAATGAATACCAGATTCCATTCAGCCCCCAGATATTTGACAGGATGAATATCAGCGGCAGCAGGAAGATAATCTGCCTTGAGGTAGTAACCAGGAAAGTGGCAACGGCTTTACCCAGTGACTGGAATACCGTCTGCCCCACCATCTGGAATCCTATGAGATAAGCCGCAAGGAAAAGTATCTTGGCAGCGCTAGCGCTCGCTGAAATCAGTTCGGCATCCTGTGTGAAAATATGCATAAGTGGTTCTGCGAAAAAGAACACTATTAAAAAGGCTACGATGGCGAAACACGTAGAAACGATCAGCGCCAGTTTTATAGATGCCAGCGCCCTGTCATAGCGACCGGCTCCATAAGAGAATCCAAGTAGTGGCTGCAATCCCTGACCCACACTCATAATCGGTATAAAGAAGAAAGTCATCGAACGATGAATCATCCCAAATGAAGCTATGGCAATATCTCCTCCGTAAGACCTGAGCAGATTATTCATCAACATCATGACAAAACTTCCGCCGGCAGTCATAACAAATGCCCCGAAACCTATTGCCATCATTTCCCTGGTAATTTTCCAGTCCGGGATATAATTCTTCGTGTGAATCTTCAAGGTTGAATTTCCCGACAGATAATAGCGTATCACCAGTCCGATTGTAAGAAATTCAGAGATAACCGTCGCTATAGCAGCTCCCTGTATACCCATATTCAGCCATAGTACGAATACTGCATCGAGGACTATGTTCAACGCGAACGAAACAACCATGCAAAGCATCGCGTACCTGGCATTCCCTTCAGACCGTATAAGATTACTTAATCCCATCCCGCCGATCCGGAATACCATACCGGCCATGATGATAGTGAAATACGGTTTGGCATAAGGCAGGATAGCATCCGACGCTCCAGCCAGTCTTAACCAGAAGGTCGATGCTGAAAGGCCTAACACAGCGATAAATAATCCTATGACCACCGAGTAGAATACTGCGTTACCCAGTGTCCGTTCGGCTTTATCAGGATCGTCTGCTCCCAGTGCTCTTGAGATTATGGATGATGCCCCCATCCCGATCATCATTCCCATTCCCATTCCCAGAATTTGGAGAGGGAAAACGACGGTCAGTCCGGCAATACCCAGAGGGCCGACTATCTGTCCTATGAATATCGTGTCTACTACATTGTAAAGAGCCATTACTGCCGCGCCGATGGCAGCGGGGTAAGACAACTTCCACAACACCTTGCCCACACTTCCACTGGCAAGCATCTGTTGTCGTGTGTTTATCATGAACCGTTACCTTTCTAATAAACCAGGTCCTTGATCCGGTTTTAATTACAGTTAATATCTAGACCAGTTTTGAAAAAATATCTTTAATATTGTTCAGAGACATGGAGAGTTGTTTCAATTCGTCGTCGGTAAGACCGGAGAGTGCTTCTCTGGTAGCGTTTATCACCTGCTTATCACGTGCTTTTACTATTGATTTACCTTTATCTTTCAGCCTGATATTCAGCATTCTACGGTCATCCTCGTCGGTTTCTCTTTCGACGATGTCGAGTGCAACTAATCTGTCAATAAGGTGCGTCATCTGTGGTCTGGCTATCTGAAGTCGTTCACCGATCTCGGCAACGTGAAGCGTTCCTGCTTCTTCAAGCAGTTTCATTATCTGGAAATGCGGAGGTGCGATATCCTCCTTGAAACTCGTTACCACTGTTTTTATCAGCTTTCTGTTGATGCTTCTATGGATCAGCGGCAGGGTCGAGAACAGGTCGAAGGCAACACTATCCAGTATATCCTTGTCCATAAATCACCCCTCTATAGCACCATTTATAATATGAATATTTTATAAACAAAATAATTCACTATATAAACTATATTAGCATGTTTCCCTATTTATTGGAAGTACACAAATAATATAAGCTTGATTATAAAAACTGTTATATGCAAATATTGAATACTTATTTCCCTAAATTTTTGATTGGGAGACATAATTATGGCAGGACTGCTGTTCGGAACGGCCGGAAAACCTCACAGTACTACCGGAGAATCGACGGTTAATGCCGTAAGACGCATCTCGGAACTCGGGTTAGGCTGCATGGAGATCGAGTTCGTCAAGGGCGTGCAGATGAAAGAGGATATTGCTATTGAGGTAGCAAAAGTAGCTTCCGAATGCGATATCAAGCTATCAGTCCATGCTCCTTACTACATCAACCTGAACGCGAAGGAACCAGAGAAAATTACTGCCAGTAAAAAGAGAATCCTTCATGCAGCAAGAATAGCGTCTATCTGCGGAGCACAAAGTGTCGTCGTACATACCGCCTTCTTCATGGGAGATCCGATCGAAACCGCCTACCCGAAGATAAAGCAGAACTTGAAAGACACTCAGGATATGATAGAGCAGGAAGAGATTGAGATAACCATCAGACCAGAGGTTATGGGTAAAGGCAGTCAATTCGGTACTGTAGACGAAATTATCAGACTTTGCTCTGAACTTAATGGCACGGCTCCTTGTGTTGACTTCGCTCACAATCACGCCTTGAAGGGCGACATGAATACCTTCGATGAATTCACTGACGTACTCAGCAGGATTGTGTCGGGACTGGGAAAATCAGCCCTTGACGATATGCATATACATTGTTCAGGTATCAAGTACGGACCAAAAGGCGAACTTAAACATCTCGATCTTGAAGAGTCAGATTTCAACTATAAAGCACTGCTCCACGCTTTAAAAGATTCTGATGTTAAGGGACTCTTGATTTGCGAAAGCCCCAACCTCGAAGAGGACGCCCTCCTGATGAAAGAGTACTACGACAGCCTATAACGAGCTTTATGGTTATGTTTATCTAGCTGTATGTCCAGCTTCCTACATACTGATATATCTGTTATAATAAGCTAGAGTTTTAGGCCAACTCATATAGGTGAAAAAGATGGGATTTAACTGGAAACGAAGTGGATTATTATATATTGTTATTCTCGTAGGAGCAGTTTCTGTAGCAACTCTACTGCTGTCTACCCCCGAAAAACCGGACGAACTTCCCTTGAGTGAAGTTATAGTCATGTCCAACAGCAACCAGATCGATAATATACTGGAAGAATATCCGTGGCTCACAGTAACCAAGAACGACGGTACAGTAGTAAAAACGAATATCGAGAATCACAATTACAAGGACCTGACCGAACTCGGACTCAACAAGGATGTTGAATATGAAATAAAGTCTGGCGGAATAGACTGGGGTAACTGGTTGATAGGACTCCTACCTTTTGTACTCTTCGGAGCATTCATCATGTTTATCTATTTCCGCGCTC
>CP070800.1:1089270-1103185 GCA_020343555.1 Dehalococcoidales bacterium | reverse complement strand
TCTTACTCATTGTATAACTCCATTCTATTCAATTTTCCGGTTACCGGTCGTTCTGGTACTCCGGATCACAATCACGCCGGTACGTTTTCCGGCTTTTTACTCTTGTTAATTTTCCACCAGGATATCTAATTTCTTTTAGATATCACTGTTTCTTACATAGAAATGACCAGGGCAGCTAACGCAGCTCTGCTATCACTTTTATATAATACATCCGGTCTAAAAACATCCGAAGAAATTACTGATAATATGAAGGTAAAGTGCGGGATTATATGTAAGTAATTTTTACTTTGGTAACATACGAAAAACGACGGATGGTGTAGTCTGGAGTTTCATTTTGAAACAGGCCACGCTCATCCGCCGTCATAGTATCTCTTTCGAATCACCGACAGATCGGGTCCGACGGAAAGGCATATCCGGAAATACCTTATCAGGTTAGAGGTTAATACCTGCGGTCGTATGAAAATAATCCACACAACCTCTCCGGATTATCTGCCGTTTACCCTATATCCACTCCTTGGCCAGGGCAACAGCCGTCATAGCATCTCTGCCGTATGCATCGGCGCCGGCATATTTCTTAATTTCTTCGTCGATCTGGCCGCCACCAATCATAATCTTAACCTTGTCACGAAGACCTGCTGATACGATAGCATCACAGGTATCTTTCATGGCGTCAAAAGCCAGGGTCAGGAATCCACTCAAAGCTACAATAGGAGCTTCCGTCTCTTTGATTTTATCAACGAAAGTCTGCACCGGTACGTCTACTCCCAGGTCGT
This sequence comes from Dehalococcoidales bacterium, assembly GCA_020343555.1. Next base: position 1,102,412 of record CP070800.1, on the reverse strand, counting down.
AAACTTCGAAACCGCTGATATCCAGCATGAATACCACGATATCCTTACCGATATCATGAATATCTCCAGCTACGGTACCGACGATAATTTTACCGATTTTTTCTCCCCCAGATTCAGCCGTCATTATCGGCTTGACGATTTCGGAAATGGATTTAAAGATTTCGCCCGAATATATGAGTTCTGGAAGAAAATACTCGCCATCGGCGAATCTTTTCCCTACCACCTCCATGCCTTTCCTTGCAGAGTCGAAGATCATGTTGGCATCTTCACCCTTCTCTACCATGTCCTTTACCATCTGGATAGCTTCGTCTTCTTTCAACTCCGCAACTGCATTCGTCAACTGTTCACTCATTACCTTTTTATCCTCCTTGTTATTGTGCTTGAATATTTTTTCGACTACTTACTTGTAAATGGTAATTACGTATTCTACATCATATTACCCTTATCAGTCTATATTTATACAGAATTTTCTCCGAATAATCAAATCGAGCTTTTTTCGAGTATATTATTTTACATTTTGCTAACGATATACCCCGTATTCTTTTGTATATTCGATCATAGCCCTGACATTTTCCGGCTTGGCTTTGTCTATTACTCCTCCACTCGTCATAATAAATCCTCCGTCTTTACCGACCGTATCGACCAATTTTTAACAATATTCCCTTACTTCATCAATTGTTCCGGTATTCAGGAGACTTATAGGCACATTCCCGGCGATGCAGGCAACATCCCTCAACGCCTGCTTGGCTAACGCCATATCAGTGAAATCGAAGTGCCAGATGTAACTCTTAACAAGGGTGAAACTCCTTTTCTCACTAAAAAGGCAAGTGCAGGAGAGGGGCTTCGCTCTCTCCCTTTTACTCCCCCTCTCTTTCCAAACAAACATTTCAACCAAAATCACGACACTGAAAGAGAGGGGGATACAGGGGGTGAGTATAAATAAACCTGACATCAAATAGAACCATATTTTACATAGATTTTACATTCGGGTTAAACCGCGATAACAATCCCCCTCTAATATTGAACTATAAGTAACACTAAGGAGGGGAAAAATGAAAGAGACAGATGATTAACAGCAGTTATATAAAAGAAAAATATTTAAAAAGGAGAAAAAAATGAAAAGGATAAAAAAATGGATAACAATATTACCGATACTCGTAGTAACAGCAGTACTTGGTTTATCGCCAGTCATGGCAATGGCAGCAGATGAAGATGTTACCGTAGCTAATCCTGATCACCCATATATCGGTTCTCTGGCAATAGTCGCGCCGAGAATCGCCAGGGAGAACCAGGAAATATCGATGAGAGTCTTTCTCAGGTGGAACCAAGAACCTTTCGAAGGAGCGGGAGTCTGGGCTTTTACCCGTGACCAGGCAGAAATTATAAAAGAAGAAGTGAGAAGGTTAGCTGAAGACCAGTCAATCCCGGCTGAAGAGAAAGACTACGAATCACTCGCCAGCGTTCACGGTACATTCATAGGCACGACAGGTTCGGACGGTAGAGTGTACCACAGCTTCGAGAATAAGGGAATTTACCTGCTCGCGGCTGTGAAGAGAGGTTACTATCCTGGTTTTACTACCATTCGTATCGGCACCATGCCGAAAGCAATGGTACTCGAAGCACCCCAAAAAGCTCGTGTTAATGAAACGGTCACCATGACTGTCACTCAACGTGGTACCGGCACTCCTATTGAAAATGCCGGTATCTGGGCGTTCACCAGAGAGAAAGCAGAAGAACTACAGGCTGAAATGAATGCAATCAAAGAGAGTTCCGATATCGCTGCGGAAGATATTGATTATGAATCTCTGGCAGATATTTACGGTGAGTTCCTTGGTCGAACTAACGGTCGAGGGCAACTCGATCATGCATTTTCCGAAGAGGGTGGTTACCTGCTGATCTCAATTAAGCGTGGGTACATTCCAGGCAGGGCTGGCATCAGGATCGGCGAGCCGACTTTCAAGGCTCTTGCTATCGAAGCTCCAAAACGTACTCGTGTTGGTGATGAGGTAACGATGACTGTTACCGATCGCAGAACCACCGAACCTGTGCAAGGTGCCGGTGTATGGGCGCTTACCAGAGATAAGGTGGGTTCACTCCAGGCAGATATGAAGGCACTCAGGAAAGATGCCGCTATTTCAACAGAGGACACTAACTATGAATCCCTGATGAATGTATATGGTGAATTCCTGGGGCGAACGAATGAATCAGGTCAGGTTAATCATATATTCGAAGAAAAGGGCGGTTACCTGCTGGTTGCGGTCAAACCAGGATATTTCCCTGGCTGGACCACCATTCACATAATCAATAGCCCGGATAAGGATGTTTCCAAAAACGGTGTAAGACCTTATCGAGGGAGTGCTAATGCCACTTCATTACGCCCGAATTTACAGAACACCCCGGTCATTATAGAAGACACCTCTCAGTATTAAAATCGAGATACGGATATACCAGGCCGACTTGTCACGAGCCGGCCTGGTTTTACGTAAAGTATAGGCAGGTACGCAGCTTTGGAGTATAATAACCGTAATAATAATCTCCAGCAGAAAAAACAGATGCCGAAGATACTGGTCGTCGACGATGAAACCCATATCATTGAGCTGGTAAGACTCTATCTCGAAAGGGAAGGCTACGAGGTAGATGAAGCTTCAAACGGAACCGATGCGGTTTCAAAACAGCGCGCCGGGAATCCCAACCTTATCCTGCTTGATCTTATGCTGCCAGATATCGATGGTTATGAGGTATGTCGCCAGATTAGGACTCAGAGTGACACACCAATCCTGATGCTTACTGCCCGTAAAGAGGATATCGATAAAATTGTTGGTCTCGAACTCGGTGCCGACGATTACCTTACCAAACCATTCAATCCACGAGAGCTTATTGCCAGGGTCAGGGCAATTCTCCGCCGCTACCAGGCAGGGCAACAGCCCGGCGATACCGCGGAAATGGGAAAACTGAGGATAGATTTCCCCAGGCAGGAGGTGACCGTAAACGGTCGCCCGGTTAAACTCAGAACTAAAGAATTCTCTCTTTTATCAACCTTCATGCGTAATCCGGGTATCGTGCTGAGCCGGGAAAAACTTCTCGAGGATGTATGGGGATTCGACTACTATGGAGAAAGCCGGACCGTGGACGTCCACGTTAACCATTTACGTGAGAAGATTGCCGGCTCCGGAGTGCGTATCGAGACAGTTCGGGGCACCGGATACAAGATTACAACGGGAGACGAAGAAGAATGAGTCTCCGGATGCGCCTTATCCTGTCATTTGCAACGGTTATTATCCTCTGCCTGGCAGTAGTTGCATTAGCGGTTACACTGTCACTCCAGAGCATCCGCGACAGGTACAACCTGGATCAACTTACGAACATGGCGAGACCGATATACGTTCAGGTTCTTTCGCTGGCTAGGGGAGAAGAGACCTGGAGGAACCTGCTTGAAAATCTCCAGGAACAGGCCACTAATAATAATGTGTACATTCTTCTTGCTGACAAAACCGGCAGGGTAGTAAGAAATATATCTCCAAAAGAAGAAAGCCTGCAGATAAGCCAACTGCCGATCGAAAAACCGCAGACGACCCAACAGCCATCAGTAAGTGCGTTGGCAAGTGAAATCAAACCTGTCCAGGGCACGTTCGAAGCACCGGATGGCAGGACCTTTGTTTATACCTCTTATAACATGGGGAGACTGTTTACTACCCAGGCTTTTTTAAACGTTGAAACTCTCACCCTCGCCGTTCCAAGAACCGGAACCTTGTCCATACTTGCCGGTTTGTTCGAACCTTTTCTCAGGATCGGATTGATCGCACTGGCTGTGTCGATAGTAATTGCTTTCCTCATTGCACGTTCTGTATACCATCCCGTGAAAAAGGTTACTGCGGCAGCTGACAAAATTGCCGAGGGAGATTATGACCAGGAAGTACCGGTTGAAGGTCCGAAGGAAATAAAAATATTAGCTGCGCACTTTAATCAAATGGCTGGAAAGGTAAACGAATCACAGATGCAGCTCAGGCACTTCGTTGCTGACGTCTCACACCAGTTGAGAACTCCCCTGACATCCATCCAGGGATTCGCCCAGGCAATTCTCGACGGCACCGCAAAAGACGATGAAGAACGGGAGAAGGCAGCCAGAGTGATTGATGACGAATCGAAGCGAATGATAATGCAGGTTAACGAACTTCTCGAGCTGTCACGAATGCAGGCGGGGCAACTGGAAATATCACTTGGACCTGTCGATATAAAGGAACTACTCCTCCATTGTCAGGAAGTGTTCAGCCTCCGAGCTGAAGAAACAGGCGTCCGGCTGATTACGGATATCGAACCGCTGGTCCCGGTATCCGGCGATGAAGATCGGCTTGAACAGGTCTTCAGCAACCTTCTGGATAATGCTTTCAAAAATACACCTCGCCAGGGTGAAATCGTAATTCACGGCAGAAACACAGATACCAATACTGTTGAAATAATGATTTCAGACACGGGACCTGGTATACCACCCGAACAACTTCCTTATGTCTTCGAGCGTTTTTACCAGGCAAGCGGACTACGAAGCGGATTCGGGCTTGGGCTGGCAATAGTCAGGGAGATAATAGTTCGACACGACGGAGAAATCAGGGTAAAAAGCGAACCCGGCGAAGGAACGCAGTTCATCATTACCCTGCCCTCGCGTTCCTTTCACCGGAAAGATGATGCTAGTTAGCTGCTTCGGATTCGGTATAAATTAACACATCATCACCGCAATCGATAGTTAATGTGGAATCTTTCACTGTATAGCTTTGTGCCGCCTGTAGTATCGTCAGGTATTCAGTTTCCTGATCCATTCTACCTTCAGGCTCCTCACACCACATCTCCGTGTGAGCAAGCATGTCGACACTAAGTCCATCATTAATTTCGTAACCACCGAAATAATGGTTACACCCGGCTGATCCGGTCACTTGATTATCCTCGCTGTTGAACGTAGCCGTGATCTCCGTTCCCTCGATAACATCCTGTGGATTATCACGGTCACCATAAGATTCCAGGACCCATTTTGTATCTTCGATCTCGTCAGCCGAAGAGCTGCCGCAGCCCGTAAACGCGAGAATTAACGCAACCATTAATACTATCAGTAGAAGCGAATATCTCTTCATCTTGATCCTCCTCGTGTTCTACCTTTTTCATTGATTATAACGTAAAATCCGTAGATTAGTTAGAAAAATAACGAAAATGACCAAAAATAGGCATAAATTATCGATTTTTGCTATTGACTTTTCTGTAACGGATAGTCTATTCTCAGGTAATTAGTCGATTTTCTGGAAAAGGAGGTGATACGGTGCAGGCATATTGTGTAAAATGTAGAGCCAAGAGGGAGATGAAAGACCCAAAGGCAATCACCATGAAGAATGGTAAGCCAGCAACACAAGGTACATGCCCCAACTGCGGGACTAAGATGTTCCGGATCGGTAAGGCTTAACTAATAATAGCTTTTTAGCTTGCACAAGAGGGCGGTTGAACAACCGCCCTCTTTTCATTTTCCAGCCTGTTGAATGATATCGTTACCGCATCCGTTTCACTACCTGGGTCTCATATCCTTGGAAGATACCAGGTGCCCGTTTCATTATTTCCTCGACTGTCCACTGACCACTCTCGGGCTCGGATATGTTTGCCACCGTCTCCGGTTTGCTGTAGAGTCCGACACTTTTACCGGAAATGTTGAAGCACGAACCGCTGATAGTGGCAGCTTTGTCTGATGCCAGGAAAACGATCATCGGACCGATCCCATCCGGATGCGGTGTCATATCAAGTGATGGCCCAAGGTCGGTACTAGTAACCGCCATATTATAGGCAATCAACTCGAATGAAGCCCTTGTCCGGGCGAACGGTGAGAAAGCGTTGCAGGTTATTCCATATTCATACAACTCACTGGCCGCAGCCCTGGTAAGCCCCACCACACCGGCATTGGCGGCAGCATACTCGGCATGATTCAGGCTGTCCCCTATCCAGGACAATGAAGTGCAGTTGATGATCCTCCCCCACTTCTGAGCCATCATGTGCGGAGCGGCATGACGTATGGTATTGAAATAACCGCCTGGTTTTACCTGGACAACATGGTCCCATAGATCTCTGGGCATCTCCCAGATATTACTAAAACCGAAGGTCCCGGCAACATTCACCAGTATATCTATTTTTCCGTAAGTATCCACCGCTGCCTGTATCAGTTTTCCCGCGGTCTCGATATCTGATATATCCCCGAAGAACGGTATGGCTTCACCACCGCGTTCCTTTATCGTCTTCGCCGTCGTCTCGGCGTCGCCGCCATATTCTTTCGTAAGTTTATTCACCCAGTCCTTCTGTTCCTGGTTCAAAGCTTCATAATGCTCCGATTTCAGGTGAACGAAACCCGTCGAACCAGGTTTCCGGTTATTGGTAACTACCTTCGCACTTTCTCCAGCCAGCGTTATCGCGATGCTTCGCCCTATTCCCTGCCCGGAACCGGATACTACCGCCACCTTACCTTTCAGAACATCACCCATCGTAATCTCCTTTCACAAAAAATACTCCGTGACTCGGTAAGTGGCTCTATGCTAGGTGAAAAAACAGACAGTGTCAATAACCTCTCTCCTGTGCTGTCATTACGAGTTCTGCTATTTGTCTATCGTTCGTCCTTCGACAGGCTCAGGACGAACGCTTTTTTCACAGCCGAGACGCCGTAGTCCTACCCCCTCTGTCATTACGAGACTCGGCGTCAACAGCCGAACCGTAGCAATCCACCTCTCTGTCATTGCGAGACTCGGCGTCAACAGCCGAGACGTGGCAATCTATATAAAACGATAAGCTGTCATCCTGAGGACGACGAAGGAGGACGAAGGATCTTGTCCGATATTCGTAGGAGATTCTTCGCTTCACTCAGAATGACACACCATCACCACCAACCTGTTTTGTGTAAAACAAAATCACCTACCTCTTGACACTCATTCACTCAGGATGTAGAATGACATTCGTATACCAAAGGAGAAAAATCGAAAAACCGATGAATACAGCCCGGAATTATACAGCGGTAATGTGTTGTCGTACCTCTGAAGGTAGGATTTCCCGGGCTTATTGCGTCCATTTCACAGAGAAAACGTAACTGACGCACAGAAATATCAGGTAGTTCTAAGCCCGGGAAGTAAAAATCCCGGGCTTAATTGTTTTAGTAAATATACAAGGAGAATATCATGTTAAAAGGCGAAAAGGTTGTGTTGAGACCAGTCAGACGAACCGACATCGAGTACTTCCTGAAATGGTTCAACGACCCTGAGGTCACCCAGTACCTGGGCGTGTACCTTCCGATGACCGAAATGGCAGAGGAAAAATTCATCGAGGAACTCGGCACGACTGGAACAGGAACGAGAGTACTATTAGTAATAGAAGCCATTGACGGTGAAACCTCTATACCCATCGGGAATACAGCTCTGAGCGGTATACACCCTAAAGACCACCATGCCATATTCGGTATCGCCATCGGAGAGAAAGACTACTGGAGTAAGGGATACGGCACTGAAGCTGCAAACCTTATCATCCGGTACGGCTTTGAACAGTTAAATCTTCACCGCATCAACTCGGGTGCTCTCTCTTTCAACGAGAGAAGTATAAAACTCCACAAGAGAGTCGGGTTCACCGAAGAAGGCAGGCAGAGAGAATCTATATACAAAAACGGAGAGTATCACGACCACGTTATGTTCGGCCTGCTCAGGAAAGAATGGCAAAATGAATTACCCGAAGGAGAATGATTAATGTTAATTGTTGAGAAGGTTGTTTTACGTCCGGTCAGAAGATCGGATATTGAAGATTCCCTGAAATGGTTCAACGATCCTGAAGTCACCCAGTACCTCAGTATGTACCTGCCGATGACCGAAATGGTCGAGGAAAAGTTCATCGAGGATCTGGGTTCAACTAAAGCAGGAAAAGACGCGATGTTTTGTATCGAAGCGGTCGAAAATAACGGTAATAAACCGATCGGTACTGTCGGACTGGATAATATAAACTCGAAAGACCATCATGCCGAGTTCGGAATCGCCATCGGCGAAAAAGACTACTGGAGTAATGGCTATGGAACCGAAGCTGCCAATCTAATCATCCGGTATGGCTTCGAGCAGCTTAACCTGCACCGGATCAACTCATTCGCCTTTGCTTTCAATGAGAGAAGCTTGCGACTCCACCTGAGAGTAGGATTCAAAGAAGAAGGCAGGCAGAGAGAAGCCATTTTTAAAAACGGAGATTATCACGACCACGTGATGTTCGGCCTGCTCAAGAAAGACTGGCTGGAACTGAAAAATTAAAGACTGGACATTAGAAAATGTCTGTAAAAGATGCAAATTTAACGATAGATAACCTCTCCCTTTTGAAAAGGGGGAGACCACCATTAAGACAATTCATAGAGAATTTTATGCACCGTATACTCTCTCAATGTATAATAACCGAGGTAACAAAATAAATGATTACTATCTCTAACATATCGAAAGAATACATAGATAATGTCCTGTTCAGGAATGTCAGCTTTAATGTCAGCGCTCGCGACCGCGTCGCGGTTATCGGCGCCAACGGTTCCGGGAAGACGACCCTCTTCGAGATAATTACCGGTAATATCAAAGCGGATACCGGCAGCATAACTATGCGCAGGGGTACCACCATAGGCTACCTGAAGCAGGATATCGTCTCGTCCTCGAAAAAGAAACTCCTGGATGATATCGCTTCTTCATCCACTGAGATTACCGGAATGGCGCACCGGATAGATATTCTTCGAGAAGACCTGGCTGAGGAAACCGACCCCGAAATCTCCGCCGAACTGATGGCGCAGCTTGGAGAGCTCCAGAACAGGTTCGAAGCCGCAGGAGGATATGACGCTGATTATGAAGCCAGGACAGTGCTGTCCGGCCTTGGTTTCAAGGAATCCGATTTCAATCGACCGCTGACCGAATTTAGCGGCGGCTGGGTGATGCGCGCCGAACTGGCAAAACTCCTCTTTACCAACCCCGATGTGCTTCTCCTCGATGAGCCGACGAATCACCTTGACCTTGAGTCCAGCATCTGGCTGGAAAATTACCTTGATAAGTACCAGGGAGCGGTCCTGGTAACTTCTCACGACCGGGCATTCCTTAACCGGGTGGTAACCAAGGTACTTGCCATCGAACCGGATGAGGTGCTTTTCCACCCCGGAAACTATGACAGTTATGTCACAGCACGGCAGAAAGATCTCCAGACCAGGGAAGCCGCCGCCAAACGACAGGATATGATGATAAAAAAGGAGAGGAGATTCATCGAGCGGTTCCGCTATAAGGCAAGAAAAGCTTCCCAGGTACAGAGTCGTATAAAAAAGCTGGACAAGATAGACAGAATAACCGTACCCAGAGCCACCAGGAAGATCGGATTTAACTTCTCCGAACCACCACGTATCGGCGAGGAAGTCATAAAGCTGAGTCATATCGGTAAATCCTACGATAAGAACGTTGTCTATACCGATCTGAATCTAACATTGCACCGTGGCGACAGGACGGCACTGGTCGGCCCGAATGGCGCCGGCAAGACCACCCTGCTGAGGATCATGGCTGGTGTTCTGCCGTTCGAAAAAGGCGAGAGAAAGCTGGGGCACAACGCCTATACCGCTTATTACGCCCAGCATCTGCTGGAACTCCTCGATCCTGCAAATAATATACTCGATGAAGTCAGGAAATCAGCCAAGGATGAATCCGATGAACAACTCAGGATCATTCTCGGGGCATTCCTGTTCACCGCCGACGATATCTATAAAAAGGTTTCGGTTATTTCGGGAGGTGAAAAAAGCCGGCTGGCTGTTGCCAAGGTCCTTCTCCAGTCGCCGAACTTCCTGCTGATGGATGAGCCGACAAATCACCTCGATATACCGTCGCGTGAGATACTGACCGACGCCCTTGAAGCCTATAAGGGAACGCTGTGCTTCATCACGCACGACCAGACACTGATACGTCAGATAGCCAACAAGATAATCGATATCAGGGACGGAAATGTCACGGTCTTCGATGGTGATTACGACAGCTATCTCTACTGGAGAGAGTCTTCATCTTCTAAGGGCAGAAAGGATCCGGTGCCTGTACCAATCACTGTTCAGCCCAGGGTAAACCGCCGTGAACAGAAGGCGCAGGAAGGCGAACAGCGGAATAAATACTATAAGGAATCATCGCCCCTGAGAAAACGCGCTGATAAGCTGGAAAAAGAAATTCCGAAGCTAAGACAGCGGCTTGCTGAAGTTGAAACATTGCTTGCCGATCCTGACCAGTACAGGGACAGTGAAAAAGCCGCCGCCACGGTCAAGGAATACCACGAACTGACATCTGATATAGAGACCCTCGAGGAAGAACGGAAAAAGATCGATGCTGATATAGAGGACCTGAAGCAGAAATTCGGTATAGCGAAAGAAGACAACGGACTGTGATACCATAGGTAACAGGATGAAAGACAATTACGGAAAACTGACAGAAGAACTGGTCCGTGAACTGACGGATATCTGCAGAAAAGGTAATGTTATCACTGACAGGGACGCAATGCAGGACTACGCCCGTGACGAATCTCCGCAGGCTGAATCCCGTTTACCCGACGCAGTGGTTAAACCCGAAGACGCGGTGACCGTTTCCCGGATACTTTCTTTTGCGTCAAAATTCAAGGTTCCGGTCACCCCGAGGGGTGCCGGTACCGGGCTTAGCGGCGGCTGCATCCCGAATTTTAGCGGTATTGTTCTCTCCCTGGAAAACATGAATCGGATAATCAGGATTGACGAAGAGAACTTCACAGCCGTTGTCGAACCCGGTGTGCCGATGGCTGATCTCTGTGCTGAGATAGAAAGCAGAGGTCTGTACTACCCGCTTTACCCCGGCGAGATGACCGCCACCATCGGCGGCACCGTTTCTACCAATGCCGGAGGGATGAACGCCGTCAGGTATGGCGTTACCCGGAATAATATACTCGGCCTGGAAGCAGTTCTGCCGAACGGCGATATCATAAATATCGGTGGTGAATACGTGAAAAGCTCTTCCGGTTACGATTTAACCCAGCTCATCGCCGGATCCGAGGGAACGCTTGCAGTCATCACGAAAGTCATCCTCAAACTCACCACGAAGCCGCCGAAAAGAGAGGTTCTCTTTGCTCCGTTTACCAGTCTGGAGGACGCCATCGATGCTGTTCCGGAAATCCTGCACCTCAAGATGATACCGGTTGGACTGGAGTTCATGGAACGCCGGATATTCACCATCATAGAGGACTACCTGGAGAGAGAGATTCCCTACCCGGAATACGACGCCTTCCTGATGATAATCATGGACGGCGATTCCGAGGATGAGATCCATGATTATTTCGATACCACCGGCGAGATCTGTAAAAGGCACGGAGCTGCCGAAGCACTCGTACCCGGCAGCGAACGCGCCAAACGCAGGCTGCTGGAAGCACGCGAGAAATTCTACCATGCTATCAAGCGGTATGCTCCGATGGAGCTTATCGATACCGTTGTCCCCCGCAGTAAAATACCCGACTTCGTACGGCAGGTCAAGGAGATATCTGTCAGACACGGTATAACCGTCATTATCTACGGACACGCCGGCGACGGTAATGTCCACCTTCATCCGTTATGCGAAAACATGAACGAGGACGACTGGAAAAGAAAACTTCCTTCAATGCTGGAAGATATATTTCATGCAGCAATCTCGTTCGGTGGGGCTGTATCTGGAGAGCACGGGATCGGGATTGAAAAGAAGCCCTTCCTTCCCATTCAGATAGATGAACCTCTCCTGGCAGTAATGAAACGGGTCAAACAGGCTTTCGACCCGGATAATATCCTCAATCCCGGCAAGATATTCGATATATAGGAAAAATCCTGTATAATATCTCTCACGCGAAACACCTCACCAATATCCTCGTTGAGGTAGTACTATGACGGAGAACTGGAAGAAACAGTTGAATGCAGACCCGACCGACTGGCTTCTCGAAGAATCTGATCCCGGCGTGAGATACCTGGCTTTACGGGACATCATTGAAGCGGATGAAAAGGAAATAAAAGCAGCCAGGAGAAAAGCCCACACAATCGGACTGATTGATGAAATCCTGTCCAAAATGAATAAAGAGGGCTCCTGGGTACCGCTGAAACCTGGACCGTACCCTATGAATGACGGAACGGTCAGAGTGGTGGTCTTACTAGCCCAGCTTGGTGCAACACAAGGCGCTGATGAACGTATCGCATCTGCCTGTGCTTATATATTCGACCATAACTTTGTAAAAGACGGGCGATTTACTGAGACCGGTCGATCCTCCGGAAATCTGGATTGTTTACAGGGCGGTCTTTGTTGTTCCCTCCTTGATCTTGGCTGTACCGATCCCCGTCTGGATGTTGCTTTCGAAATGATGGCACGACTGGTTACAGGAGAAGGTATTGCTCCAGCAACGGATAGATCAGCACCAATACGTTATTACTCGACTAACAACTGCGGAGCATCTTTCGCCTGTAGCGGAACTCGCAGAGAATCGTGCGCCTGGGGAGCAGTGAACGTTCTGATCGCCTTTGCCAAGCTTCCGGAAAACAGACGAACACCCCTTATAAACAGAGCTATCAAAATCGGCATCGATTTTCTGCTTAGCAAGGATCCCTCCAAGGCTGATTATCCCGTCGGATTCGGCACAAAACCCGGTGGTAAACCAAGTCGTAAATGGTGGAAGTTCGGTTTCCCTAATTTCTATATTCCGGATCTCATACAAAATGTTGAAGCACTGACCCGTCTTGGTTATGGTAGAGACCCACGACTTGCCAATGCAATAAACTTTATCTATGGAAAACAGGATAGCCAGGGACGATGGAATATGGAACAAAGCTATGAAGGTACGATCTGGGTAGATTTAGGTGCAAATAATCAGCCAAATAAATGGGTAACCCTGAGAGCTCTGCGAGTGCTGAAACAGGCATATACACGATAGTTACTACCCCGGAGATACTATTATGTTAAATAAAGAGAATTGGAAAACACAGTTAAAAGCAGATCCGACCGACTGGCTTCTCGAAGAATCTGACCCCGGAGTACGATACCTTGCTTTGCGTGATATCATTGAAGCTGATGAAAAAGAGGTTAAAGTAGCCAGGAGAAAAGCCCACCGTGAAGGACCGATTGCCACCATGC
>CP070800.1:1078064-1089170 GCA_020343555.1 Dehalococcoidales bacterium | reverse complement strand
GTTTTCAGCCGGATGGTCATGTTTAACAGAGCCTTTCACAATGATTCCGAGTTCTCATTCGCATGATTACGATCAGATCATCGGCTTTACCGGCGGGAATGCCGAAGACATAAGGGATTTCGGCGCTGTTGTTGAATTCGGACTTGGCGAGGAAGAAGAAATCCATGTAATTACACAATCGACATTTATCTGGGTGCCGAAAGGGCTTCTTCACGGACCTCTCTACATTAAGGAAGTGAATAAACCTATCATGTTCATTGATTTCGTCATGGATTCGACCGCCGGAGGAGCTGGTGATAAGAAATTAACAGAATAAACACGATTGATCGAGAAAATAGTTGGTATCCGCAAACATACACATTAATAAATGAAATTCCATTCCGGCGGAAGCCGGAATCCAGAAAATCCTCGTAATTACAACGTCGCCTGGATACCGACTTTCGTCGGTATGGAATATATTTGGGGGAGTTGGGATATGATCTTGCCGGGTATGGAATCACAACTCGTCGTATTCGAAGATAGACCAGCCTATGACAAATGGAATAAATACCTGATGGGTGGCATAATAGCCATACCTCTCATCGTTGCCATCGTACTCCTGACCCAGGATATTCTGGGAGTAGCCATCATGTTCGGCGTAACTATCTTCGATACCGTCCTTATCTGGTGCATACTGCCAAAGCGATTCCTTGTGTATGAAGACAGGCTGAAGATTGTGCTTGGAGGACCTTTTTCTATCACCATCCCTTTCCGTGATATTATTCAAGTCAGGCAGGCAACAAAAGACATGGCGTTCGTGTACTGGGGTTATAAACTCGGGACTTCTCTGAAATATCAGGTTGAGATTGAACGAAAGAATGGGCTCAGCGTACTGATTTCGCCTTCCATGGAAAACGACTTTATTGAGCAATTGAACCGAGCAAGAGAGAATTACGTAGAACCTGCTTTCTAGTTACGTGATATATACAGTTTTTTCAGAACAAGGGTGATAAATCTAGAAATCAATAAAATACTTGAAATGCCTCGTATCTTGTTTTTCTGACGTTCTCATTACCAACCATTCACGTTCTTTATCTGAACCTTTTTCTTCTATTTTCCAATCAAGGTTTTTTACAAAGAAGGAAACTGCCTTTCTGATTGCCACATTATTATAATCGTCTAAGAATATTATCCCACTCATTTTTATCACTTGACCCAGGTAAAATAAATCCAGAAATACATAATCAAAAAGATGACACCCGTCAATAAAACCAAAATCAAACTTACGATCTTCTCTCAGAAGACGAGGAAGAACAAGCTGGGATTTTTCACCATGAAATTCTATGATCCTGTCCAATCCTGCTTTGGAAAGAATATTCAGACCAACATTATCATATTTATCTTTCTGAATTTGAAAAGCATCGATAATCGTATGCTTTGCGTTTTTTTCATTATTCTGAAACAATCCTTCGCATATGTGTAACGCAGAAAACCCAAATGCCAAGCCGATCTCTATTGAATTTACGACTTTTTCTTTTATTACCCATTCTCGTAAAGATTCACCTTCCGCAGTAGGTACGCTTGCCGTACGAAACAGAGGTATATTCGGATTATCAGGAAATACTTTCTTGTCACCGTCTCTATCTAGCCCCTCAATCACTGAACGAACTTTCCTGATAGAATCATTATTAGACATAAAAACCTCCTGTTGGTTATATTCCAGAATTATGGCTTTGATATATTTCGCCTTATCAGTTCCTGGATAGCATCCACTGGTTTAAGATCTTTCACGGCTGCAATTACTTGCTTAGCCATAATGTCGGCATATTCAAGTTTATCCGGTCGACTTTCGAACCTTGGTCCTACAGCCATCACCGCACTCAGCATCGATCTTGTTATACAAGCCCGATAGTCGAGAAAAAACCGCTCAAAGCTATAGCCTGCCTTCACAGGATCGGGCAGTAATTCATAATATTCATTGAGTAACCTGTCTTCATACTTCTGTCTTTCTTCAACCTTCAGACTACATGCTAAGAGCCTTGATACATCAAAAGGAAGTACTTTTTGCCCTGCAAGTTGCCAGTCAATTAATATTGGCTTGTTTTCATCTGTAAAAAGGAGATTTTCTATATGCACATCTGTGTGACTCAAGGTAGTTGGTTCGGAATTATGCTGAGCTGAGACAACCTCGGCGTTCTTCCATATCCAGTCAAAATCAGTCGTTACGTCTCCAAGCTGGTCGTGATATCTTGTTTCAAAAACAGGCCAGGATTCTTTCATGTTATGTTTAATAACATTGGTATATTGAATTACAGGATTTTTAGGAACTCTTGAATCACCTACAAATCTACCATTTACTTCAGCGAGTATTGAGATAACCTCTTTTACCTGAGGAATGGTTAGGTTCTTCACCGACACCGGTTCTGTGGGAGACATATCTTCCAGAACGAGGGCTCCGTTATCAAATATCCCAAACAATCGTGGTATACAAGGTATTTTAACCTCTGATAGGAGTTGATAGATCTGCCCTTCTCTTTCCGGATAAGAAGTTTTCTGAAATTTCACAATTACTGTTTCAGGTTCACATCCACTTTCTGAATAATTGAGCTTAACTTTGACTATATCACCCAACAAACTCCAGCTGCCAAAATCCCTGTCAATATCAATAGAAACCAGCCTATTAACCGATGATTCTCTCTGTAATACTCGTTTCACCAGATCCAGTGTTATGCCTGACTCTGATTCCGGATATTTTATATCCTTTTTTACATAGGACTCCACGTCTTTATCGCTAGAACTTGCCAGATATAGATTTTTCTTTACTTTTTTCATCGGATTATTTCTCTCAAACCTCGATAAAACAAATTATAGAAAGAATTTTGACGAAAAAACAGTCTGTTTTTTTATTCATCGCTGTGTTATAATAAAGAGTAGGGAAGCGTATTTATAGATATATTGTCGCAAAGAAAAGAGTGAGTATTTCTACTCACTCTTTTTTTATAATCGATACTCAGAACGGCTTGATCTAGTATTTAATACTAGCTTTTTATCTTCCAGACATGTATTACACTCTTCTCATCATCTGTCGCAATCATTCTTTCAAGGATATATAATATCCCGTTAGTGCGGTCAAATGCACAAGCACCAAGTATCTGCCGTTTGCCCCTTTCGTAGTCATATCCTGGATTGAAAAGATAGTCATCTATACAAAGAGATGCATAAGGTTGTGGTTCCCAGGTCTCCATTTCTCCAATTGATACAGCTGTCAAGTCAGCGGGATCATAAAAGATTATCCTTGACTCAATCCGATCAGCCCAATAACCACGATCCGAGTACGGCCATTCGGGCACATCAGGACATGGAGGAGTATCGTCGTCAGCACAATCATAAGGCCATACAACGCCATTAGCAAAACCATACCAGTAATCTCCAATGGCTTTGGTACCTACGAAAATAACTGCTGACCTATCTCCGGATGTTAACCAGGCACCTCCTGTCCAGAGATCAGGTTCACTATATAAATCCATTTTCATCGATTCAGCAGTCGATATATCGATCATTCCAGATTCCTGCACTCCATATAGCAGTATTGGAGTTACTGCTGAAAGAGTGCTGTTTGGTTCCGGTGGATTCCCATCATTCCATGGGCTGTAAGCAAATAATGCTGGCCCAAAACCTCCCCATACACCTTCACGGAATCTTCCGGTCGCTAACCTTTTCCCTTGTGCGTATGCATTTGCCCATGATTCAGGGATCTCGAAAAGATAATCATTCGATACATAATTTGTATAACCGCCAAAATGCCACGGGCCTGCAGGTTGAGGTTTGGATAGATCGAGTTCACTCCAACCATGCGAAGGCTCATTCCCTTGAAAATGTTGCCCCCAGCAAAAATGCAACTTGTCCTTTGTCTGGTCGCCTTGGGCAGGAAGATATTCCAGACCAGCTGTAGGTAACTCCAGGTATTCGAACATACCTGCTGTAATATCACCAGGATCCTGTATGGTAAGAGCAACGTTGAGATCATTAAGATTTTTAGAATCAACCGGAACTGGTATACTCACCTCGGAAACGAATTGTGACTGATCGTGGCCTACGGCGAACAATGAGCCAGGGAAACCATCGTTCAGGCCGGATGGATCGCCTTTTGGATAGTAGGTCATGGCATTCCCGCTGTAACTCCAGAAATTGATCTGGTCGCCCCATACCTCTACATACTCATCAGGAAGCCTGAATGCACCTAAGTAAACGAGGTTCTCCGGCTGAATTAATTCCATCTTTTCAATCGAGACGGAAGGCTCAGATTTCTCTCTTATATCTGTTTGGCCGTTATTCGAGGTGTCGTCTCGGTCTGTTGAGGGATCATCTATGCTTTCAACTTCATCCTGATTAATAGTATCTGCGCTGGTCTCGTCTTCTGCAGAGGATTGGCAGCTTATTTGTATTAATATTATCAAAAGTATTGTACATACGAGTAACCATTTTTTTGCCATATACTACCTCCTTTGAGTCTAGCAAACGGAATATCAAACGTAACTTATTTTGCTTCTCATCATGAATACAGCCGGTATTTGAACCATCATGGATAAAAAAGGTACTGATTCATCGTAATATTATCAGCAACGTATGACCAACACTATTTTGAGCATATGAATTTCTCTGTTCGCAGGTTATTCTTTTCATCACTCTCAGCTATTATGTCATCCGAATCCGCAACAACAGACCAGGTGTGAGACGTCCCACTTTCGCAAGTAAATTTATGACTGAAGTAGAATTCTCTTGATTCGCCTGCATCTAAGGATCCAATATTCTGTTCAACCCTGGCTTTGCCATTGATGATAAGCTCAGAAGTTGATGCTTTACACTCAACCTTACCCTGGTTCTTAATCATGTAATACCACTCTGTAGAACTTACCTTTCTTATATCTGTAATAACCAAATCAGGTTTGGCTTTTTCTTCAGGTGGTGGGAGTGCCTTTGGTTGCTCAACAGTTATGGTAATACTTTGACTTTGTGATCCAGTTTTATTCATCGCTGTTAACTTATAAGTTGTTGTATTGGATGGTGATATAGACAGGCTACCAGTTGAAGCGACGGTTTCTTTCATAGAAACTGCGGTAATCGTAATAGTATCAGCGTTGGATACTTCCCAGCTTAGTTTGGAAGAATCACCCACTGGTATATTCGTAGGATTTGCCGTAAATGAATGAATTATTGGTAAAAGCACTTTATCTGATGGTATTGATTCTTCAACATAAACAGCTACGGTTTGACTACGGGATCCACCACTGTTGGTTGCTGTTAACTTATATTTAGTAGTGGAAGATGGTGACACAGACACACTACCAGATGGTGATGCTACGATATTTAAAGACAAGCCGGTTATCGAGACAGTATCGGTATTAGAGACATCCCAACTTAGTTTTGAATAACTACCTTTGGTAATGGTCTCAGGATTTGCAGTGAAGTAGTTGATGGTAGGAGGAACCGGTTCTAGTGAAGGAACGGGTGTTATGGCAGCTGGCACATCGTCACCAATATATATAGTGAGACGGCTAAGAGAGGTTCCATATGCACCTCGAGCGCCTAAAGTAAACGTTCTAGTTCGATTAGGGTATACACAGAAAAATAATCCCTCATCGGGGTCGTTATATACTAAATCGGTATAACCACTGGAACGTCGATGAAGGTAGTGGCTTTGCCAAACACCATCAACAGCCCAATAAATATCCATTTCACTACTGTTCAGGACTTCAAAGTATAAACGGTAATAGGACCCGAAATACCAATAGTAAGGTCCAACCGCCTCGAATCGACGAATTATCGGGAGTACGGAAGGTGTTTCATCTGATGGTAGTTCATCTATCGGTTCAACAGTATGTGGTTCTATTAGAGCTGTTGACTCTGAATCATCCACCGCACGCCACATGGGCCTGTTTTCAGGATCGACTAATAAGACAGCTGTTTGGTCTGGTGGTTCTGGGAGTTCTGATGACTCTGACAATACCGGCAATTCTACGGACGACGATCCTTCCACAACGGTAGCTATTAAATCGTTGCCGAAAACTTCAGTTGCGGCTGTCACAGTACCAACCTCGTTAGATGCTGTCAATATATAGGTGGTATTTTCTAAAGGAGCTACGCCTTGCTCTCCCGAAGGTGCAACTTCACCTACATCTGGTTCTATTGTCACGGTCGATGCCTCTGAAACATCCCAGTGCAAGATGGCAGAGGCTGCTGGCAAAACCTCTTGTGGGTCGGCATAGAAATGATTTATTTCGGGTAGACCATCGTCTGCTAAAGGAATTTCATCACAGGCTAAAGAAATAGGGACAAGTGTTGATATCAGGAAAATAGCAATTATGCAATACAAATTTGATTTACGCATCCGACTTCTCCTTTTCATTTAGTGATAGCTAGGAGTGGACGGTGCTGAAATTCTACGAGTGCTGGTAAAGTTTGTCAATGATTGAAGAAAGTAATTTCTATCTCGTCCGGTGTATCACATCCCAGGAATATTCTTCGGGTTAATTCACCGCAATATCAATCTCCTCTTGCCTGTACAGTAATCATCCGTAATTCTGGATATCCGCACTGGGATAAACCGTTACTTTTGTTCCTGAACCGTGTGTTTCCCCCAGCAGACCGATCACCTGCTCCCCGTCACTCATCAGCAGAACTCTATCCTTATCGATATACCTGTCAAGAATTCTGAGTTCGGGAAACTCAGTATAGATGATGAGTTTTCCGATATGGAGCGGCAAACCCATCGAGCGTCCGAGTGCGCCGCTTTTCGTCTTGTCAAAGCTGTCGAACAGGTGATGGATATCCTGGTGTGAAGGTGAAGCGTTACCCCACTTCTCTCGGGTCAAACCATGAATAATGTAGCAGCTTCACACTATTCAATATTTTGTTCCTCCATCGGTCATTATTTTACCAGTCCTCTCTTCTCCAGGTCGGCAGCCACATCATCGAGTTCCAGTTCATGGAGTTTTTCCTTAGTTTGGTATCCGGTCTGGACATCCCAGCCACGGTACTCGTAATATTCGTCTTTCATCTTCTCGAATTCATCCCTGTCTACAACCATCCCGAGCCTGGACATAGGTTCTCCGTCCTTGCCGGGCACCATGCATTCCGGATTGAAGAACAGGTCTTCCTTTGTCAGGGGAGTGGTATGAAGATACTCCATCAGTTTATCGCCTTCTCTTCCTCGCCATCCCTGGCGCATTCTTCCGGCTCGCTGGACATTGATTATCCTTTCACCGATCTTATCCAGTTCCTCTCTGCTTTTTTCATCTCCCGTAATAGCCGAGTACACCTGGCTTTCGAGGGTCGGATCACCGGTATGGTCGGGTGAATTCAAATCCACGGTATTTGGTGACTTGAAATCACAGAGTATCAAACTCTCTTTAACGAATTGCCTGTCCTGTATCAATTTAGCGGCAAGTGCTTTCCCTTCGTAGGTAGAGAAATCCGCGGCAATCTCACTTCCCCAGAACTTTTTCGCCATGCGACGATAATCCTCAGAGGTAAAGAGGTTCGCTCCGTCTGTTGTCCGTCTGCCAAGCCATGAGAACATACCAAAACTTACTTCATGGAGTTGGTGTATTGGCCGTCTCGGTTCGGTCGCATACATGATAGCCGTGGTGATAAAAAGCCTAGGATCGTAATCCTTCTTTTCACTGGCCCTGGTTGCCATCGTCTTCGGTGTCAGGTCGAGAGCTTTCTGCCCCAGTGATTCGGCAGCCTTTAGGGCTCCGTCAGCCAGCAGGTCTCCGAAATCTTCACGATAGGATATTTTGTACATGAGAGTTTCTATAAACTCGGGAGTACCTATCTGATCCAGCGGTAGCCCGGTATCATTAGCGTTGATAATGCCTTCTTTATAACACAGGATCAGCCACTCGATAAGAGCCTGCATTGCGACCGTATCCAGGGCATAAGCATCTGCCAGCTTAGTCCCAAGCATCCTCATCTTCATTGCCTGTTCACCCTGCCCGTACAGGTCGATCGGTGGTTGCTGGTATACTTCGGTGGACTGGCAGAACGACTTCATCATTCTGCCTTCTTCGTAGTACACAGTCTTGGTGCATCCAATCTCACAGCCGTAGCATATCTGCGGTTCGGTCACTCCCGGTATAGCCCAGGGTGAAGGCATTCCCTGGGCGCCAGCCTGCGGTTTTAACTTTTCGACAACTTTCTGAAGCCTGTCCGGATGAGCCGCTACCGGCTTCTTGGTACCGTATACAGCTACCGCTTTCAGCTTTTTTGAACCCATAATGCTGCCGAGTCCACCCGATGCCGACGCTCCTTCATCGGAGAAAACAGTTGCGTAAGCTACCATGTTTTCTCCAGCCTGGCCGGTAGTCATTACGCTGAATTGTTCACCTACTTCTGATTTCAGAATATCTATTGTTTCGTAGGTAGATTTACCCCATATATGGGAGCCGTCCCGAATCTCGACCTTATCATCATCCACATACAGGTAGACCGGCTTCTCAGATTTACCCTGGACCACGAGCGTGTCATAACCGGCATACTTGAGAAAACCTCCCCAGGGACCTCCAAGATTTCCGTAGGAAAATACCTGGGGCTCGGATAACGCCGATTGTCCACATACCTGCCATCTGAAACCCGAAATACCGGGAAATCCGGCAGCAGGGCCGGTAACACAGATAAGGCAATTCTCCGGATCATATGCTTTCACTTCCGGTGGGACAAGTTCCCAGTAAAGCCTGGTGGCGAAGCCCCTGCCGCCGATGTATTTTTGCGCGTAGTCCGCTGTATCGAGTTTCCTGATCTCTCCGTCGGACAGATTTATATATAAAATCTCCCCGGCATAACCGTGTTCAGCCATCAGTGACCTCCTCTATACCAATTCTGATCTGGATTACCTGTTAGTCTTCTCTCCTGGCGGTAAGCGATACCGCCATGCAGAGATAGGGTTTTTCAATTTTCAGGGTACGCATCGGGCAGTGAGGAACTCCTTTCGGAACCACTACTGCAGTAGCTTTGTCGAAGGTAAACTTTTCTTCCTCGTTTGCTCCGATCGCAAATTCCACCGTCGCTCCCAAATCCTCGAAGTTCTGGGGATCAGACCCCATAAAAAAGATAGCTTCATCGTAATCGTGAACGTGCGGCTTGGTCGACATCCCCGTGATGCCTTCTGTGTAAGCATAGGCATAAATGAAATGGCACTGGAAACCGTTCAGGATATCTGCTCCGGCAGCCATTATCTGACCGCCCTTTCCCTTATGAATAGGGAGTGTTATGGCCTTGGGACTCTTGATTCCTTCCAATTGAAAAATCCTCCTCTCTGTCAATCCGGTATGAAATACACATATTCTGGATTTTCGACTTCACAATGTCAAGCAGAAAGCCCCGTACACTGATGTACGGAGCTCTATAGTTTATCCTCAATATCGAGTTACTCTTTTTTGGGAATGCCGAAGGTACGAAGATTAACAGGGCCTTCAAAATCGAATCCGGCTTCGTCGAAGTCCTCCATACGAACAGCATCCAGAGTCGGACCAAGATACAGCGCATGGAAGAGAACAGGCTTATTGATCTCTCTGAAATTTAACGGGCAATGCCATACTCCTTTCGGGATATATACGACAGTCGTCGAACTAATTGTATGCTTTTCCAGTTCCTTCCCCATCCAGAGGTCTATTTCCGCGTCGAAGCTGCCGCAAAGGTCCGGCAGTGCGCCGCCGAGGAAGATGAGGAACTCATCGAATTTATGAACATGAGGAATCGTTTCCCAGCAAACCGGGGCAATAAACACCTGCCAGCCGATGTTAGCCGATGCTCCCGGCAGAGCAGGAGCGCCACGGAAATAGGTTTGAGGACTGGCGATCTCCGGGAACGGTGGCAGGCTATTAAGAGAAGTGTAATCATTAGCCTTCGGTTCCGAGCGGTCGTCACTCAAAAAATACTTGTCATACTTTCCTTCAGACATGTGAATCTCCTTATTTTATTTGATAATCGTAACCAAGATTATATGTTTTATCAGAAGAGGAAAACAAGAATAATACATATCCAGATATTTTTTAGTTATTTCAGTGGGACTGGATCTCCGAATTATTATTATAGATAAGCAAAAGGCTCTCCGGAGTCTGAAAAACACACCGGGATATCCTGTAGTAAAGGTTGAAGGCGATCAGCCAGGTCTTTCATACCCGGTTCCTCACTCCTCTCATGTCCCACGATGATAATGGCTTTGTTGAGTCCCAGAGCCGCGGCATCGCGAACGTAAGCGCATAACGTCCACTCAGTGATCTCACCACAGATAATTACGTCCAGGTCCTCGTCATTCATTAACTTAGCCGGCATTTCTTCCACGCCGAGACCGAGACTGCCTCCGCCGACCAGAATTCCCACCCGACTGCACTCCATTTCCGTATCACCCACAACTCGTACTACTTCCATTCCGAGGGTATCCTTAAAAAAACCTACCAGGTCCGTTAAGGATGTCGGATGGATCGAATAGCAGTGCGGCTGAGGAATATTATTCTCCAGGTAGTTTTCCCATCCGAGAGTTCTCAGCAGCCCAGCATATATCAAATCGGTTATCCCGCTGTGCATATGGTCATGGTACCGCCAGATGGATATCCGGTTATCATTTATCAAAGCTTTTTTCTTGTGATATACCGGATCGGGTTCCAGCCAGTCTAACCGATCTATGCCGGTAAAATAAGTCGGTTCGTGAGTTATTATAAGATTATAACCTTCTTCGACCGCCCGTTGAATTACATCTACAGTTGCCATGAACGTCGTAACAACTCCGGTTACCTCTCGTTCCCAGTCGCCCTCGATAAGCTGGTCACAGGTTTCTTCAAATTTTCTCCCTCCATTAAGTGACAATACTACCTCGACTACATCTTTCACTTTCATCTCTGATACCTCCGAATTACTTTGTGATAATCTCTACCGGGAAAATCACTCTTATCACAGTCTAAAAACTCCGTATGATACTCCTGCCATATGGACCTCCAGGTCATCTTGTTCAGTATGTACTTTTATACCGCGGCATATATGAACCGTAATATTCTCAGGTTGTATATTGTAAAGTCTCAATCGGAATGATTCAGAAGAAGGATTTATTATGATGAGGAACCTTTCATC
>CP070800.1:1067945-1077964 GCA_020343555.1 Dehalococcoidales bacterium | reverse complement strand
GATTCCTTTTATTAAAATTACCTGTTTTAAGGCTAATTTATTACTTTTAATTGTCTACAGTATAATTGGGAAGCAGATGCTCTACCACTGAGCTACTCCCGCACCTGCAGCTACAGCAGGATTTTACGATAAATAGTGGCTTATTGCAAGTAACCTCACTTTCCTATCCCGTGATTGACACGGGATCCAGAGCCTTCCATTCATGCCGTTTCCCTTGATGGCGTAGCAAGTATCCGCAGACAATAATTACTGGATACCGACTTTCGTCGGTATGGAGGCTAAGTTTTGATGTCAATACGAGGAGTACTGATGAAATCGGGACGACGTCGTAATCTATATAAATTCGAAAATGACGAAAGTAATTTGTTTAGATTGCCACGGTTCACCTGTTGACCCGCCTACCGGAGTTCAGGAGGAACGACGAGCAGGCGGCGAATCTCGCAATGACGAAGTGGGTTCATCCTTCGACAAGCTCAGGACGAACGGAAGTAAGTGGAATCTCGCAATGACATCCGGGTATATTGCCCTGATAAAGTTCCTGTGCTAGACTTGAATATCCGTAAAAGGAAATCAATCAATTACAGAGAAGTTTTAGGCAACATGTTTTGCATTCGAATCGCCCGATTACGCTGCGAACAGGCAGCGCCTGTCAGCTAGACGCAAGACGGGTAATCATACGCGTATTATCCTGAGGATTGTTGCCTTTTATTTTGCTCTTTCCATCGCTCAATCTTCCCTCAACTGATGATTCCATACCTGAACGTGTCTGCATCTTGTGATCTGTTTTAAGACCTGATCCCAAGGCTACTCATAGCGCTGCCTTCCACAAGTAATTCATTAACGGAGGTACGTGCTGTGAGTCACAGGGATAAAGGTGTCTATTCACAGAATCAGATAGTCAATAGACCGATATTGAAGCAACTGGTCGACCAGACAGGAATACGTGCAGGAGATACCGTCTATGATATCGGCTGCGGTATGGGAGTGATAAGCCGGGTCCTGCTGGATAAAGGGGCACGGGTGATCGGCGTTGAGAAAGATGCCGAGTTGTACCAGAAATGCCGGGCGAAGTTCATTACGGAGGACAGGTTCGAGCTGTACCTCGATGACTTCCTAATACCGGAATCGCTCTCATTTCCACCGAGGGGGCGATATAAGGTGTTTTCAAACATCCCCTTCATTCATACGTCTGGAATAATCGAAAAGCTCTTGCACTGCGATAATCCACCGGAGGACTGCTACCTGGTGCTGGAAAAAAGAGCAGCTGAGCGATACACCGGAATCGGAGGCGAGACTCTGCAGTCGCTGCTGCTGAAACCCCTGTTCTGGGCGGATATCGTCTGGCATTTTAATGCCAGGGATTTCTTTCCGGTGCCGGGCGTGGATATCGTGCTTGTGCAGTTCGAGAAGCGACAGTGCTGGCTGATATCAGCGAAGGATTACCATGCGTATCGAGAATTCATCACGTTCTTCAGAGACAGGACGGACAAAACGGTAAAGAAGGTATTGGCGGAGTTTTTCACATGGAATCAGTTGAAGCGACTTTCAAAGCTGGTGAACATTGATTACAGGGGAAGTCTGGCAAAATTGAGTTTCACCCAATACCTGGCAATATTCCAGTGTTATATGGAGAATCGACCAAACTGTCATCCTGAGTCCTGATGAAATCGGGACGAAGGATCTCGTCTGGTGTTCGAAGGAGATTCTTGGTTTCACTCAGAATGACGTCCAGTCCGGTCATTGCGAGTACCCATAAAGAGGGTGTGTCGTAATTTATACGATTTATATAGATTGCCACGGTTCGCCTATTGACGGCGAATCTCGCAATGACAATGGAAAATAGCTTGCTTCGTCGTTCATCTAAAATACACTCAAAAAAACAAGGGATGACTCATCTTGAGTCATCCCTTCGGGATCAACCAGGAGCAGAAATTACAGGTTAATATTCGAATACTTTCGCCAGGGACGGGCTTTGAAGTGTTTGTGGTCTTTGTCCTTGTCCTGGAGTATATCGAGAGCGCGGTTTATCATCTTTCGTGTGTCGGAAGGCATGATAACGTCATCGATGTAGCCGCGTTCAGCACCGCAGTATGGATTTTCGTAGATATCAGCGTATTCCTGCATTCGTTTATCGCGGGTCTGTTCCGGATTTTCGGATTCACGAATCTCACGGGCGAAGATAACGCTGGCGGCGCTCTTGGCGTCGACTATGGTCACCCTGGCGGTAGGCCAGGCGAATACAAGATCGGCACCGATTCCCTTGTCGAGCATGCCGTAGTGGGCGCCGGCGTAGGACTTGCGCAGCATGAGGGAGATCAGCGGAACGGTGGCGTCAGCCCAGGCGAAAAGCAGTTTTGCTCCGTGACGCAGAATCCCTTTCCAGTCCTGCTCCGATCCGATAAGGTAGCCGGGACAGTCACCGAGTGTGACCATCGGGATGTTGAACAGGTCGCAGAACCTAATGAACCGTGCTCCTTTATCGGCGGCATTGATATCGATCGTCCCTGCGGCGACCATCGGCTGATTTGCCCAGAGACCGACAGTTCTGCCGTTAAACCGGGCGAAACCGGTGATCACCATCTTGGCATGATCTTTGAGGATTTCATAGAAATATCCGTCGTCGGTGATCGCTTCTATAACCTTGTACATATTATAAGGCCTGATAGTGCTGTCCGGGATGATGGTATTCAGCGAGGGAACTTCTCTTTCAGGATTGTCATTACACTCAACCCGGGGTGGCATCTCCATATTATTCGATGGCAGTAAAGACAACAACTCTTTTGCTTTGTCAATGGCGTCTTTATCATCTTCGGCGACGATGTGAGTCTGACCTGATTTCATCGCGTGGGCTTGCCAGCCGGAGAGTTCATCCAGGGATATCTCTTCTCCAAGCTGTGCCTGAACGATGGCTGGTCCAGCGATTCCCATGTATCCGGTATTTTTACACTGGATAAGGAAGTCCTGCATGATCGGGTGATAGGCCTGTCCCCCGAGACAGGGCCCCATCAGGAGAGCGATCTGCGGGATAATTCCGGAAGCGCGTATCTGGGCGTTGAAAAGCATGCCATAGGCTTCGAGGGTGTCCATACCTTCATGAAGACGGGCTCCACCCGAGTCGTTCATTCCGACTATCGGCCATCCCATTTCCTTGGCAAAATTTATAGCCCGGATCTCTTTCAAACCGTGATACTCACCAAAGGTACCTGAAAGAGCCATATAGTCTTCGGCGAAAGCGACAACCGGTCGGCCATTGACGAGTCCCCAACCGGTAACGACACCCTCGGCTGGGATTTCTCGTTTATCCATACCGAAGTGGGTGGTGCGATGTTTTACGAAAAGACCGATCTCCGTAAACGTACCAGCGTCAAAGAAGTAATCAAGGCGCTCCCTGGCCGTCAACTGACCTCCATCATGACGCTTCTTGATAGCTTCGGGACTTCCCATACTTGTGATTTTTTCTCGCCTTTGCCGATAATCATCGATAAGTTCCTGTGTCGTCGCCATTTTCAAACTCCCTCAATTTATTTTCCTGTAAAACACTCCTAAAAACTTACGTCCGCTGTTTCCGGCGGACGTAAATTGTATTCAACTAAAGCCCCATTTCTAAGGCCACAACCTCACGGTAGTAGTCGGGGCTGCCGTAAGACAGCGCCGCGGCTTTTCCCGTCCTGGTATAGTAATGCAGATCATGGTCAATGGTACAGCCGATAGCTCCGTGTATCTGGTGGGCGAGTGTGCTGACTCGCTCGAATGCTTCGGATGCATATGCCTTGGCTATCGCTACCTCTTTCGTGGCAGGGAGCCCTTCATTCAGTTTCCAGGCTGCTTCATAGGTGCTGAAGCGCGTGCCGTCCACATCTATTGCCATGTCGGCGCAATAGTGCTGAACAACCTGGAAGCTGCCGATCGGATGGTCGTATTGAATCCTTTCTTTAGCGTAATCTACGGTCAGGTCAAGACTCTGTTGCATGGCGCCGATGATAGTGCAGCACTTGGCTACCGCCGCATATTCCACGGTGTTCCGGACTATTTCATATCCTTGCCCGGCTTTACCGAGGATATTTTCTTTTGGTACGCTGACATTGTCGAAAACAACCTCGCTCAGCTTATCACCAGCTATCGTCTTGAGGGGATTAATCGTGATACCATCACTTTTCGCATCGACAATGAATACGCTGATATCATCGCTTGTTCTGGCGGCGCAGAGGATATAGTCGGCGACATTGGCGTCGGGTACGAACAACTTGGTGCCCGATATGGTATAGGAATCACCATTTTCCTTCGCTGTGGCGTTTATCGAATCGGCACCGTATCCGCCGCTTTCCTCTGTTATGGCAAAGGTAAAAATAGCTTCACCTCCGGCTACCTTAGATAGATATTCCTGCTTCTGTTCCTCACTACCGTAGTTCATTATTGGGATTCCGCCGAGGACTACTGTTGAGAAATATGGTCCGGGCATTGCTGCTCTGCCTATCTCTTCGATCAGGACTGCCAGGTCGAGGAAGGTCATTTCGCTTCCGCCATAGGCTTCGGGTATTATCAGACCAGTCCAGCCAAGCTCAACCATTTCTTTCCAGAGTTCGGGTGAATAACCTAATTCATCCTCTTCGAGTTCCTTGACCAGCGTTTTTGGGCACTTGTCGGTCAGGAAGTCGCGGACCATCGTCCTGAGCATATCCTGTTCTTCGGTATAGTTAAAATCCATTATCTTACTCCTTTAAGAGATGATATTAATGTTCCCTAGCTACTCGGTAATCCGAGACCTCGGGCAGCGATTACATTTTTCAGTACTTCAGAGGTCCCAGCCTGAAGGCTATAACCGGTGGAAGCGAGGTAAGAGTGGGGACTCATACCTGTTATCGGTGCGTATTTGGATTCTGCCCATAGCTGACCATACTGACCAAGTATATCCATGGTGACGCTGGCAAGTTGTCGCTCGAATGAAGTGCTGTATGCTTTGGCCTTGGCGGCCTCAACATTCGGTGCGCGACCTTCCTCCATTACCATTACTACCTTATAGGTAAGAAGTCGTCCGACTTCGAACTCTATCTGAAGTTGAGCCAGTTTCTGGCGAATGAGAGTATCTTCAGCAATCGGTCTGCCATTGCGTTTGGTCTCTTTGGTGAATTTCAGGATAGCATCGAAAAGCGGGTAGTTACCCATTAACCTCTCCATGCCGGCTCTCTCGTAGTCAAGCTGATTGACCACCTGGTAGAAACCGCGATTTTTCTCTCCGATAAGGCACATACTCGGGATCCGGACACCGTCAAAGAAAACCTCAGCCCAGGCTGTGCTGCCGGTGATGTCGATGGTTGGAGTAATAGTGACGCCGGGTAGATCGGTCTCGAACACGAATTCGCTGATACCGCGGTGCTGGGGAGCGTCGGGATCTGTCCTGGCCACTACATATATAAAGTTCATGAACATTCCGCAACTTGTCCACATTTTTTGCCCGTCGATGACATACTCGTCGCCGCTTTCGGTCGCTTTAGTGCGGAGTGACGCAAGATCTGAACCTGCTTCCGGTTCACTTAATCCGAGTCCAACGTAGGCTTCACCGGCGATGATCTTTGGCAGTATCCATCGCTTTTGCTCTTCGGTACCATACCGAAGAACAGCGCCGCCTATCTGCCGGTCGGAAAACCAGTGGCAGGCTGCGGGAGCGCCGTAGCGAAGCATTTCCTCGGTCAGGATCAGACGATCGATATGACCGCGACCCTGTCCGCCGTATTCAATTGGCCAGGTCAAGCCTATCCAGCCTTTCTGGGAGACCTTCTTGGTGAATTCGGGAGAATATCCCTGGATCCAGGCGTCACAGGCAGGCTGGAAAGTGCCCTGCGTTATTTCATCTTCAAGGAATTCTCTAACTTCCTGTCTGAATTTTTTCTGCTCTTCGGTGAATTCAAACTCCATACGTGTTTCTCCTTTGTCCCAACATGTTTTAAGACAGGTGGCATTCGGATAGTATCGGGATCAGTTTTCTTCAGTATCTGTACTTCAAGCGGTTGCTGAATCATAAATTCCGGAATTATTTCCGGAGAGATATATACAGGGAAAATTCCGTATTTTTAAGGCTATTTTATGATACCAAATATTGCGTGAAAAAAAAAGGCGTTTATTTAGCGAAACAATGATAAATCGTTATTAAATATAATGAATTTACTGACCACGCTGGTTTTACTTCTATTGACAATTATCCCAGTACGGCCTAAACTACTTTATTACAAAAATGCTGAAATTAATGTCAATCAACAAGAGCGCTGGAGCTGCTGCGTTTAGGAGATTCCAGTGCTATTATTATGTTTGAAAATAACTGACTGGATTTTCGGTTACACTAGGAGGTGGTGGTATGTGAGTGACAATTCCTGTCGCGGTACCAGTATCACGGCAGTAGTATATAGAATTTCTACGTTTGGTTTACTATTAACAGAAGGAGAGTCTATATGAAAAAAATCTTGTGGGTTGTGATTTGCTGCATCATGACCTTATCGCTGTTGATCGCATCCTGCGGTACCAGTGAAGAGGAAAAAGAAACTACAACGGAAAAAGAAGGACCCGCTGAGGTTGTAATTGAAGAAAAAGAAACAGGCGGTTCCTCTGTTTACGAAAAAGATGTAACCGATGATGTAATCGAGGCTTCACCAGATAAGCCCCGGTACGGTGGCTCACTGAACCGGCTGCTGGGTGGTGAACCGAATTTTGACCTAATCAACTGGTTTTCCACTGCACCTCAGCATGCTATATGTGAATCGGTCTGGGAAGGTGACTGGACGAAAGGACCTGCCGGAGGATACGGCGAAAACTTAGTAGACTGGGGAGACCATACGAATGTCCCCACTCTATTTATCGGCAGGATTGCTACGGATTGGACCTGGAATGTAGATGAAGCAACTGATACAGTCGTTACTGTAATACACGTTCGCGATGATATCTATTATGGCCAACCTGACACCGAAGCAGGGAGGATAGCAGCGGGTCGTAAGATGACAACGGAAGATGTGGCGTGGGCTATCGAACAGATGCTCAGGAATCCGGAATCACAGAATTACCAGGGATTCCCGGAAACTCGAGAAGTTCCCGTTGAAATTACCGGACCTGATGAAATCACGATAACCCATCCCTTCAAACTGCATCTTGACAGCATCATGAGATTGTTTGCTTACTCCCTGGTATTCCCTCCGGAATTATGGGATGCCTACGGATATGATTCCTGTACAGATGTCATGAATTCGGTAGGAACCGGACCGTTCATGATAAGGGACTATGTTCCCAGCAACCTGGTAACGTTAAAAAGAAATCCCAACTACTGGAAGACAAATCCGATCGGGCCCGGACAGGGAGATCAGCTGCCTTATGTTGAGTCCCTTAAATACATCATCATACCTGACCTCTCGACACGACTGGCGGCGCTCAGGACGGGTAAACTGGACATGATGGGTGCGGTGACATGGGAAGACGCCGACAACATGGAAAAGACAACTCCTGAACTCCTGAAGAAACGTACCGCAAGTGGGCAGATCCCGTCAGCATTCTTCCGCATGGACCAGACTCCTTTCAATGACCTTAAGGTCCGTAAAGCTTTGCTCTACGGTATCGATCTGAATGCCATTAACGATTCGCTGTATAAAGGTCTTGGCGACCTGATAAGCTTTCCGTATTTCTATCATCCGGCTTATGAACGTCTGTATCTCGGTCTGGATGATCCAGAGATGCCGGCAGATGTGAAAGATATGTACACCTATAATCCTGAGAAAGCCAAAGCACTACTTGCCGAAGCAGGTTATCCGAATGGTTTCAAGACCGAAATTACCCTCGTACAGGCATGGGCTGACTACTATTCGATCGCAAAGGAATACTGGTCACAGATAGGTGTCGATGTTGAACTGAAGATCCTGGCTGATTTCGGGCAGTTAATCGGCACCAACGCCTCACTCGGATTTGATGGCATGATCGCCCAGTTCATATCTCCGGTGTCAACCTACCCCGAGCAGGCGCAATACACCGGTGAAAGCTGGCTGAATCCCAGCCGGGTAAAGGATCCGTATGTTGATCAGATGGCTGCGGATGTCCGCGCTCAGGGCGTAACCGATTTTGGTGCTTCAATGGATCTGATGAAAGAACTCACCAAATACATCCTGGCTCAAGTTTACGCCATCCCGACTCCACGTTATCCTAACTATACATTGTGGTGGCCTTGGCTGAAGAACTACAGCGGCGAACGCCTTGTTGGTTACATGGTAGCGGACAACTGGAATAAATACGTTTGGATCGATCAAGATCTGAAGAAAGAAATGGGTTACTAAAACATATCTAAATAGTACAAACAATCAGGGAGCACTCGTTAGAGTGCTCCCGGTTGTTATCATCATTTTTTAATGATTCTATCCCGAATACGTATATAGTGGCTGGTCGTCGGTAATAAGTCTTGTCTGACTTTCCAGGACTTTTCTCAGGTGTTTGGGCAGGGCGAACATGTTCTGATGGGTAATTCCATCATATAATTTGAGACCGGTAACGCCTCTTCCCATGAGCCTGGCGTCGATCTCTTTGCTTGACATAACAGGCTTGGCAGTGTTCGAAGCAAAACAGAAACCCCAGGGACCGCCGAATGACGGGATGTCAACCTGGTAGGGATGGACTTCAGGAAAGGATGTTTTCAGAGTGTTGTATACGGATGAAAAGTTCAGTAACTCGTTAAAGGCAGCACATCCTGACTGGACGGACATGATCCCGTTCTCTGCCAGTTTCTCCTGTACTATCCGGTAAAATTCCTCGGTATAGAGGAGATATGCCGGACCTTCCTCAATGGGTTCGGTCAGATCGATGATAATTATATCAAAAGCTTCCTTACTGTCCGCCAGGTATTGCCTGGCATCGGTATGATAAAGCTTAATGCGTTCATTTTCAAAGGAATCCTGGTGATGCTCGGGGAGGTATTCCTTGCAGATGGATATCACTTCCTCATCGATATCCACCATGACTATATTTTTTACCGTGTTGTGTCGCAGAATCTCACGCAAGGTAGCGCCTTCGCCCCCACCGGCAATAAATACCGTTTCGGGATTCTGATGAATTGTCAATACCGGGTGTATCAACGCTTCGTGATAGATAAACTCGTCCAGTTCGCTTGACTGTATCTTGTTATCGAGCACAAGGCACTTGCCGTAGCTGCCCGTACGGATAATTTGAATCGACTGGAACTTCGTCTGCCCTTTGTAGAGTATCTCTTCGATACTGTGCAGTTGAATCAAGTCTTCGCTTATTCTATCGTGGAACCATTTATCAGGGTCAACTTCCATAATGATTATTCCGTGTCCAGGATTCCTCTCTGAATTTCAAGGATTGAGTGGTTTCTTGCTTCAAGCTGATCTACGACCATCTGTACTGCTTTGCCTGGTTTCACCGACTCGCCACAGGTAAAGATATCTACTGCTGCATAGCCGCATTCAGGCCAGGTATGTATGAACAGATGTGATTCAGCTATTACGACTACACCGCTGACTCCCTGGGGTTTAAACTGGTGGAAAGAGTCCCCAAGGACAGTTGCTCCGGCTTCTACTGCGGCCGTGTTTAACATTTTTTTCAGCGATTCAAGGTCGTTCAGTGTTTCTCTGTTGCAGTCCTTGAGTTCCAATAGATAATGTTTTCCTAGTGCATTCAATCACCGTCCCTCCTCAGAAGATTTCAAAGTCCTGGTCTCACGGAAGAACCAGGACACAGCCACAAATTATATAACAAATTACCGGTTACTTCAATGTGATGTGGAGAAAAAAGGTTTATTCACGAGCCTAAAAAGAAGTCGTGTCTGTATAACTAATGAGTGAATATGCTATATATCGTTTTTCTGACCGTTAACTATAGATAATTAAAGGCCTAGTTCCTTGGTCAGGATTTCAAGGTTGATATTCTGTTTCAGCAGTTTTTCGAATCTGGTCAGTTTGCTTGCCTGATTTAGACTGGAGTTTGCCAGGACGGCTTCAACACGTTCCATGATCCCTGCTGAACTTTCATTTGTAGTG
>CP070800.1:1065051-1067845 GCA_020343555.1 Dehalococcoidales bacterium | reverse complement strand
GTATCCGCCTATGAAATCGCGGTATAGGCTGTCATCGGGCGTTTCTTCCTCGATCTTTCCTGTGGACAGGTTAACGAACAGGAACTTCCCCATATATCCGTTTGGCATGATCCTCTCCTTTCGGTACCGTTATGAATTAGGCTGTTCTCCACCTGTGGTCAAACTCAAATCCGCCTAATTATAGCACAGGAATGTTTGATAATGGTTGTCGCGATGTACACAAAAAACAATCGCCCCTGTATCTCATAATACAGGGGCGACATTATTACCGGTGAAGGATGAATTTAACTCGATTGTTTGTCGGCGATATCTCCGGCAATATATACTTTAAATTTCTCTCCCTGGGCTGCCTTGATCATCAGGACGATCCATACCACGAAGGTGATGATGCCGATCGCGGCGCTGAAGAAATCACCGATAAAAGGTATTAAACCCAGTGTGGAACAGACTACGGTGAAAAATCCGAAGACGATGATCGACTGGACTGCATGGAAGCGAACGAGCTTGTTCTCTTTCTCCAGTATCAGGAAGATTATACCTGTAACCCACCCGAAGAGATAGCAGAGTAAACCGGCGACATTCTGGTCGAGTCCGGTACTGGTTTTCGTTCCTGTTTCAACGGTAGCCGGTGTAACCGGTTCCGTTGCCTGTTCTTCTGCCACTTCCTCCGCAACTACTGCTGTTTCCTCAGGTATTACGGGGGTAACATCGGGTTGCTGAGGTGGTGTTGTCGCAACAGGCTTTCTACCCGCTAAAACGATGAACAAAATGCTAATAAACAATCCGATTATACCTGCCACGAGGATTCCTACACCTATCCCCAGTAATAGAGGTACTTTTGCCCCAAATTCCATGTTCGCGTCGATTCCAGCAGATCCGTCTGTGTTCATGATTACCAGTGAATGGCTGCCTTCTTCCAGTTCCCATTCAAGAGTCTGAGTGCCGGTACCGTACGTCGATACTGTCCAGAACCTCTGCCCAGTTGGAGATCCCGGTGCGATATCACCAGGATGATTTCTGTAGTCGACATCACGACGGCTTGTGTGTAATCGTCTGATCTCATCGTATTCGACATTATCGAGATAGTCCTCGATATCTGATTCTTCGGCGATACCGATGAATATCTGATCCGATGAATTCCTGTTTGAGCCTTCTACCCTGAAAGTGACCAGGTCACCCAGGTCCCAGACAAGCCCTGAATTCCATCCGACATCAACGTCGACATCGGTGGGTCCTGTAACGACGGCATAAGAGTTTTTATCTATATGTATCATATTCGTAGTATAGAATCCGTCGTTATCTTTGATCACGTTGTCAGCTATAAGTATGCCTGCCCCACCCAGCACCAGACCAACGGATATCAACATACCTATCACGCCAAATATCAGTAATATAATTCTACCTGCACTCATAATAGAACCTCCTTTGTATTCAGGTATTGATTGCACTCAGTATATTTAATACACATTCGAGAAGCCCCATTCATACGGGTGAAAAATGCCTAGTCTTTTGGCTAGGTATTATGACAATTGTATTTGGAGAAAAGGATTGTTTATTTGTATATAAGTATGATCATATGTCAATTTGTGCAGCACGACCAAATATTAGTATGTTATTGTAATGAAATGAGTGAAAGAAAAGTTTTGCAATGTCATACATTCTCCTGATATCAGGTGCAAGTTAGATGTTATAATGTGAGGTATCTGATCGCAGGTTACAAACCGGAAAGAGGATAGATATGCCTACAAACATTTATGATAAAAAGATCGGTCTTGCTCTTGGCGGCGGCGCTGCCCGAGGTTTATCACATATCGGTGTGCTGAAAGTCCTCGAGGATAATGATATTTACCCGGATGTGATAACAGGGACCAGTATAGGCGCCCTGGTCGGGGCGCTTTATGCCGGTGGGATGGGAATCAGAGATATCGAACAATTTGCGGTCGGACTCGACTTTAAACGCCTGGCGTTACTTACCGATATCACTTTGCCGGTGAGTGGGCTGATCAGCGGGAAAAGGGTTATTTCTCTCATCAAGTCCATCCTGGGCGATTTGACTTTCTCACAACTAAAATATGATTTTGCCTGTGTGGCTACTGATATCATCACGGGAGAACAAGTTGTTTTACGCGAGGGATCACTCGTTGAAGCAGTACGAGCCAGTATCTCTCTTCCGGGGATTTTTACGCCTGTCAGAATTGCAAACCGTCATTTGGTAGACGGCGGTCTGGTCAATGAAGTACCGGTAAGTGTGTGCCGGGAAATAGGCGCTGAGTACGTGATCGGAGTAAACGTTATCCCAGAACCGAGTAAAATGATACTCACCAAAAAGAAGCACCAAAAGACTAATGCCAGGAAAGTTGTCGACCAGGATAATACTGTTGAGAAAAAACCCAAGGTAACAATACCGGAAGTACCGAACCAGTATATCCAATCACGCATTAACAATATTGAAAAATCTCTGAAATCGTTACTATCCTATCAGACCAAGTTGAAAGAGAATCTAATGAAATCGCTGGATTGGATGAATCTTGAAAAACCCAAAGATGCAAGGGTAAAAACTCCGAATATAATGGAGGTTCTGGTACAGACCCTAACTATTGCTGAGTATTGGGTAGCAGTTGAAAATCTGAAGGAAGCTGACCTGGTGATCAGCCCGGATGTAGAGGAAATTGGATTCTGGAATTTTGATAAGGCATCTCAAGCAATAACACTCGGAGAAAATGCAGCTATTCATGCCATCCAACCCATCATAACTTCAAGGTAAAAATAAATCCGCCGTTCAGGTAAATAATCT
>CP070800.1:1055610-1064951 GCA_020343555.1 Dehalococcoidales bacterium | reverse complement strand
TGAATTCCCTCGCGTTTTGTGAAGATATATTTCTTCATGCGGGGATGCCATCGGCTTGTCTGATGTCCGAAATGAGCCCCAGCTTCCAGAAGCTGTTTTACTGAGACAATTTCTGGCAAAATTATACCCCTTTCTCCTAATAAACTAGCATAAAGTATATCATATCATTTGACACCGGGCAACAATCCGAGCCTGAGATTTGTTCTTTCACTGGCTTTTTTACTGATATTTTCATCTTTTAATCAGGCGTTCAGGACTGTTGACTGGTAAGAAAAACTTATGTAAATAAATGGCGAAAATCAAGACTTGACACTATATTTAGTCTCAAATATAATAGGAAAACGGTTACCGGTGTCGGTACGTTTTCACTAGGTTTTAATCAAGGAATGTCATGATAGGTGCTGATAACAAGGTAGTAGAACGCAAGGTAATATCGATCCTCAGAATTCTCAAGGAGTCACCACAACCACTCGGTGCCAAGTTATTGTCCATAAAACTGAGAGATTATGGTATTGAACTTGGTGAAAGAGCTGTACGATATCATCTCAAGCTGATGGATGAGCGTGGACTTACCCATCCGCTGGAACGGAGAGACGGCAGAGTGATTACTCCTCTCGGTGTTGAGGAGCTAAATGACGCTCTGGTTTCCGATAAAGTAGGATTTGTGCTCGAAAAAATAGAACTCCTGTCTTTCCGTACCACTTTCGATGTCGGTACAGCGACCGGAATGGTCCCGGTTAATGTATCTTTATTTAACAAAACAAAATTCAGTAGTGCCATTGGGAAAATGAAGAAAGCCTTTTCAGAGGGTTTCTGTGTCAGTGATCGCGTAGCGGTAGCGAACGAAGGTGAAAAACTGGGTGATATACTCATCCCTCGTGGGAAGGTAGGGCTAGCAACTGTTTGTAGTTTAATAATCAACGGATGCCTGTTAAAAGCTGGGATACCTATAGACTCAAAGTTCGGCGGTGTTCTCCAGATGAGGAATAATCTTCCCTTGAGGTTTGTCGATCTGATTTATTATTCTGCCTCTACAGTTGATCCTTCTGAAGTTTTCATTCGTGCCGGGATGACAGATGTACGGAGTAAGTTGAGTAACGGTGAAGGGAAGGTACTGGCTAATTTCCGGGAACTTCCGGCTCATTGTCTTACACTTACTGAAGAAATCATAGAAAGACTGCATGAAGCCGGTATACACGGACTTATTCACATGGGGAATCCTAGTGAACCTACTTGTGGGATATCCGTTGGTTTGAACAGGATTGGAATGATACTACTTGGCGGATTGACACCGGTGGCAGCCGCCGTAGAATCCGGGATAGAGGTTGAAAACAGGGCGATGAGTACCCTACTGGACTATGGTGAGATGGTTGAGTTTGAATCTCTTCTCTAGGCTTTAAAAACTGAGTAACCCTATTTCGTTAAAGGGGTATTTTGCCCCTGAAATTAAAGATAAAACAAAATAAACAGGAGGAAAAATTCATGAATCTACAAACCCCGAACGCTAACGAAGCAACCAGAACGGCAAATCGTTCTAGGAGTATAGTTCCTTCAAGCGGATTATGCTCACGCTGTGTGGATGGATGTACCGGAAACTGCGAAGTTTTCAAAGCTACCTTCCGTGGCCGCGAATTAATCTACCCGGGACCTTTTGGTGATGTAACTGCCGGCGGTGACAAGAATTATCCTGTCGATTATTCTCACTTGAATATCCAGGGATATGCGCTTGGTGCGGAAGGCCTGCCAGACGGAGTTGAAGGAGGACCGGATACTGCCACCTTCCCTGCAGTAAACACCGAGACAGAGTATGGCTGGGACAAGAAGGTTAAAATGAAAGTCCCCATCTTTACCGGTGCTCTCGGCTCGACTGAAATTGCCCGTAAAAACTGGGAACACTTTGCAGTAGGCGCTGCTCTTAGCGGTGTTACACTGGTCTGTGGCGAAAATGTGTGCGGGATCGATCCCCAGCTGGAACTTGATTCGAATGGTAAAGTTACCAATGCACCGGATATGGATCGCAGGATCGAAACTTATCGTCGTTATCACCAGGGATATGGTGAAATCCTTGTCCAGATGAACGTAGAAGATACTCGTTTAGGTGTGGCTGAGTACGTTTGTAAGAAACATGGTCTTGATACTATCGAGCTGAAATGGGGCCAGGGCGCGAAATGTATCGGCGGTGAAATCAAAGTCGGTAGCCTGGAGAGAGCCCTTGAACTGCAGAAACGCGGTTACATCGTTACTCCTGATCCTTCAGATCCTCTGGCGCAGGCTGCTTTTAAAGAGGGCTCTCTAAAAGAATTCGAACGGCACAGCCGTCTCGGATTTATCGGCGAGGAAGCATTCTACAACGAAGTTCAGCGCCTTAGAGACATCGGTTTCAAACGAGTTACCCTGAAAACCGGTGCTTATAGTCTCCGTGAACTGGCGATGGCGATCAGATGGAGTACAAATGCAAAGATCGACCTACTTACCTTTGACGGTGCGAGTGGTGGTACCGGTATGAGTCCGTGGAGAATGATGGAAGAATGGGGCATACCCAGTCTCTACCTGCACTCTCTGGCTTATGAGTTCCTGACCAAACTTGCCGACAGGGGAGAAAAGGTACCGGATATTGCCTTTGCCGGCGGATTCAGCAGCGAAGATGGTGTTTTCAAAGCTCTCGCGCTCGGTGCACCGTTCGTTAAAGCAGTTTGCATGGGACGTGCCCTGATGATTCCCGGTATGGTAGGCAAGAACATTGCCCAGTGGCTACAGGATGGCAAATTACCTAATACGGTCAGCCAGTTCGGTTCCACACCTGAAGAAATATTTGTTAATTACGAAGATGTCAAAGATATAGTCGGCGCCGATGAGATGAAGAATATCCCGCTGGGTGCCGTCGGTATCTACAGCTACTCGGAGAAGATCAAGGTAGGCCTCCAACAGCTGATGGCCGGTGCCAGGAGTTTCAGCGTTCCGACGCTCTCACGAAAAAACCTTATGTCCCTGACCGAAGAATGTGCAAAGGTTACCGGTATTCCTTACCTGATGGACTGCTACAGGGAAGAAGCAATGGAGATTCTTGGCTAGTTAATCATCATATTCCGATTTCAAAGGCTCCGGCTAATATAGGCTGGAGCCTTTACTGA
Organism: Dehalococcoidales bacterium; assembly: GCA_020343555.1. The sequence goes on along the minus strand of CP070800.1, from coordinate 1,061,820 downwards.
TTTAGTTCATAGGTATAGTGATGATAAACTCAGACAGGTTCAGGGTGTATTGTTTATACTGCTGGTTGTGTGGTATAATGCACCAGAGTATTTTGTAGAAGAGGGAATGTGTCTGACAATACATCAACGCAAGAGGAACTGGGATTAAGAGACTACGAGTTAACCGTTGTTATCAATCCGGAAACATCTGAAGAAAAGCTGGAAGCATCGATTGAGAGTATCAGCCGTTACGTTACCGACAGGGGTGGTGCGGTTTCCGATGTGCAGAGGTGGGGTAAGAGGAAACTGGCTTATCCAATTAAACATCAAATAGAAGGATATTATGTTTTGCTTCAGTTCAAAATGAAACCTCCGGATGGGAAAGAACTGGAGAATAACCTGCGGATTTCTGAAGAAGTTCTACGGCATCTGCTGATAAGCATTGAATAAATAATCGGGAGAAAGTCCGTTTCTCCCGCATGCTTAGGGAGAGTAAAAGGAGCTTTGAAAGAATGGTTAGTGTAAATAGAATAATAATCATCGGTAACCTCGGTAGTGAGCCCGAAATGCGTTTTACCCCTAACGGCAGACCGGTAACTTCATTCAGCGCCGCCACAAACAGGAGATATACCACGTCCGAAGGTGAACGCAGAGAAGAGACGGAATGGTTTACTGTTGTAACCTGGGGAAGGCTTGCTGAGCAGTGTAACCAATTTCTGTCAAAAGGAAGACTGGTATACGTTGAAGGTAGATTAAGGACTCATAGCTGGGAAGGCCAGGATGGACAGAAACGGTATCGTAATGAAATAATTGCCGACAGAGTAAGTTTCCTGGACAGGCAGGCGTCAGCTCCTCTTAGTGAGGACAAGAGTGTCGAGTCTGGAATTGACGATATTGAACCGGACGATATTCCCTTTTAGGGATATAAATAACCTTGAAATATGGAGATATAACAAGTGGCAAGAAGAAAACCGAGTGGAGATAATAAGAATACAAGATGGAGTAGACCGAGATACGCATCGAAGCGAAAAGTTTGTGTCTACTGCGCCGATAAATCAGCGGTTATAAACTACAAAGATCCTGATAAGTTACGTAGTTTTGTGTCTGATAGAGCAAAGATAGTGCCGCGTCGTAGAACCGGTACCTGCGCCAGACATCAGCGCCGCCTGGCTGTAGCTATAAAACGGGCCCGGCACCTGGCGCTGTTACCTTATGTACCGGCTCATATGCGTAAAGTTGGTGCTGCACCGACGGTGTCGACGGCAGCAGCTACGGCGGAGTAATTGTACTTTTCCTCTCATTTTTGCCATTTATTTAGTGATAAGGGGTTAGAATGCCAAAAAGAACGTATCAACCGAAGAAGATACCACGAAGGCGTGAACATGGCTTTCTTAAAAGGATGAGTTCCCGGGGTGGACGGGCTGTACTTGCTGCCAGGCGACTGAAGGGTAGAAAACGCCTGACCGTAGTTTGATGCGAACGATACTCTTGCATCGATACCCGGGAGAGGGAATGATGAAGAGAGAAGAACGCATAACCAAGCCACGGCAATATGCGCAAGTCTATGGGAAAGGCAAGTCGTATCCATCTGAACTCATAGTATTGAAAACACTACCAAATAATCTCGATCATACTCGATATGGTTTATCAGTAAGCAAGAAGGTTGGTAATGCGGTAATAAGAAATAAAATCAAGCGGCGATTACGAGAGATTAACAGGATCGAGTCGATCAAGCCGGGATGGGATATAGTTTATATACTAAGACCGGCAGCAGCTGAAGCCAGTTTCAACCGCTTGAAAGAATCAGTCGAAACTCTCTTAATGAAGGCTGATATACTGGAAAAGACGAAGAATAATTAAATGGTCGTGAGTTGGTAAAATTAGAACCGGAATATTATGACAGGAATAATCAGGCAGATTTTGGTATGAAGATAATCGGCATGGGTATGATAAGGATTTACCAGATGACTATTTCCCGAGCGCTACCATCTTCCTGTCGATTTATTCCTACCTGTTCACAATATACTTATGAAGCCATAGAAAAATATGGGCTGTTTAAGGGAGTGTGGATGGGTTGCCGGAGGATATCCCACTGCCATCCGTTTCATCCCGGTGGTTACGATCCAGTACCGTAGACTACACTTTAAATAGTAACAATATATGAAAAAATTGAAAACAATCAATCCGATATATAAAATAGCACTATTAGTGCTTGTTCTTTTCGCTGTGGTCATAACTCTTCCGGGATGCGCTGCCACCCGCGGAGCTGTCGCAAGAGGATGGGCTGGTGGTGTGATAGAAGATGGTGTGATGTACACCGCATCGATGGAAGGTAATCTTATTACCATAAATACGACAGATTGGCGTTCGTTGAATTCGGCCTCTCTTGAAACGCAGGAACCAACCAGCGGATTTCTCAGTTGTGCTCAGGGTTCAACTACGGTCGCTATCTACAGTTCTCCTGTAATTGCTGACGATCTTGTCTGTGTCGGCGGGTATAACGGAAAAGTTTATGCTTTCAGCCGCGATGAAATGAGAGATGAGCCTCGATGGGTTTATCCCCGACAGGGTGATGTTGGAGGATCGATCATCGGGGGGATTATCTTTAATCAAGGTAAGTTGTATTTCGGTTCGGCGAATAACAAGGTGTTTTCACTCGATGCTGCTGACGGCTTTAAAGAATGGGAAATCGAGCTTCCTGATAAAATCTGGTCGACTCCGGTAATATTAAATGACCTGTTGTATCTCGGGTGTTTCGATAAGAAGTTCTACGCACTTAATATAGCTGATGGCCGTATTGAATGGGAATATGAGACCGAGGGTACGATAGTATCCACCCCGGTAGTCGATGGTAATACAGTCTATTTCAGTTCCTTCGACAGAAATCTTTATGCACTGAACGCAGTTACCGGTAGTCTGAAATGGAAGTACCAAGCTGATAACTGGTTCTGGACTACGCCGATCATTGAAAACGGTATGATATATGCTCCCTGCCTTGACGGTAAGGTATATGTTCTCAATGCAACTAACGGGCAGAATCAAGAAGAGTATGATTTTGAGAATCCAATATCATCTTCACCCGTTATTGTCGATGATAGAATCCTTGTAGTTACACAAGCGGATAAACAGGGAGAAACCCGTAACAGCGTTTTACATTACATAAATGTTAAAGATGGAACTGATGGCGAATTGTACACATTTGCTCAAGATGAAAATGTGTTTGCACCTCTGGTTGCGTTTAACGGTAAGGTTTACATACAAACCAGTTTAAACGAAATCCATGAGATTGATGCGAAGACAGGCGCAAAGCGACAACCAATAGAATTAAATGAGTGAGGTAGATACTCTTGGAATGGGTTGGGATCGTCTGGGATCTTATAATACTTAACCCGGTGATAAACATACTGGTAATGTTATCCGACTACCTGTTCGGTAGTTTCGGTCTGGCGATTATGGTTCTTACCGTCGTCGTTAACCTGCTGATGTATCCACTTACCCAGAGGCAGTTAAAAGCAACCAAGGCCATGCAGGCGATGCAGGCTGAGATTGCTGAAGTGCGAAAGAAATACGCCAAGGACAAGCAGAAGGCTGCCCAGGAACAGATGAGGTTGATGAAGGAATCCGGGGTAAGCCCCGCCGGATGCCTGCTGCCGATGCTGGTACAGATGCCGGTATGGATAGCTCTTTACCAATCCGTTATACGCTTACTGGCTACATCTCCCGAAGGCTTTTTAGACCTGTCCCACCGGCTATACACATCCTGGCCGGTATTTTCGCAGATACCGCTTAACAGTCAGTTCCTGTGGTTGAACCTTGCGGTTCCAGACATGTTTATGGCCATTCTCGTTGGTGTTGCCATGTGGGTCCAGCAGAAGATGACAACTAATCCCAGTGCCGATCCTCAGCAGGCAGCACAGGGACAGATGATGCTCTGGATGATGCCTTTGATGTTCGGATTCCTCTGCATGTCACTTCCGAGCGGTCTGGCAGTTTACTGGGTGACTTCAACGATAATCCGGATAATAATGCAGTATTTCAGCACTGGCTGGGGAGGGCTTACTTTGCCATTCCTTGGAGGAGGTACCAGCGGTAAAGGTCCTGATACAAAGAAAACCCAGGGGCGGATTCCCAAGCAGAATAAGACACTGTCGGCGGATGATACAAGCGCCGATATTGTAATCGAACCGAGTCCTGCCCAGGAAGAGAGAATAAATGATGGAGAATCTGGAAGCGAGAGCGAAGACAGTGGAGGAAGCTATTCAACAAGCTATCAATCAATTAGGCGTAAGTCGGGAGGAGGTAGAAGTAGACGTGGTAAGCGAAGGTAAGTCCGGTATACTCGGGCTTGGTGGTGATGAAGCTGTTGTCAGGGTAACTCCGATTACTCCTACTCCGGATGAAGATATAACCGAATACGTACAGGAAACGATCAATGAGCTTCTCGGTTTTCTGGAGGTGGATGGTTCGGCTGTTCTCCAACCGCCACCCGTAGTTGAAGATGAAGAACCCACCGAGTCGATGTCATTTAATATCGAAGGTGAGAATCTCGGAATCCTTATCGGTCGTAGAGGTCAGACCCTGTCCTGTCTCCAGTATATTGTAAGGTTGGTAGTAGGGCACCAGAAGAAAAGCTGGATTCCAATAATCATAGATGTCGAAGGTTATAAACAGCGTCGCTACCAGGCGCTTCAGGTATTTGCCCGTCAGATGGCAGAGCAGGTAAACGAGAAGAAGATGTCATTTACACTCGAACCGATGCCGGCATACGAGCGGAGAATAATCCACCTGGCTCTTGCCGAACACCAGGATGTAATAACCGAGAGTATTGGCCAGGGCGAATCACGACGGGTAGTTATTCTTCCCAAGGAAGAATAACCGAATTGACAAAGCCAGGTAAATACGATACTATTTTATTGAAAAAGGCAGTGACGGAGAAGAGTACGGGAGATAACAGACACTTAGCGAGTCTGGTAGGGTGAAAGCAGATGTGGATGCCTTCCGGAAAATCACTCCTGAGCCGTCAACCGAATGTCCCGATATGGGACGTGTAGGCTTGGTCGGGTTCGTCAACCGTTATAAGTGACGGGGCATTCTTATGTGCCATAAATGAGAGCCTTCCGATGTAATCGGGGGGAATTAGGGTGGTACCGCGGGTAATATTTTTCCCGTCCCTTTCAAGGGACGGGATTTTTATTGAGAGGTATATTATGTTTAAACCGGTAAACAGCAGAGTGAGTTTTCCCCACATCGAGGAGGAAATCCTTAGTATTTGGAGAGACAGGCATATTTTCCAGAAGAGTGTGGACAAACGAAAAGAAAGACCTGCCTTTGTAATGTACGAAGGTCCTCCTACGACCAATGCCAGCCCCGGGCTTCATTTCGCCATGCCTCGCGTTATCAAAGATGTCTTTCCACGCTATAAGGCGATGAAAGGTTATCATACACCACGTATCGGCGGTTGGGATACTCAAGGACTGCCAGTCGAAATTGAAGTCGAGAAGAAACTGGGATTTTCGGGGAAAGTCCAGATAGAGGAATACGGAATAAAGGAATTCAACGCTTTCTGCCGTGAAACCGTTCTTGGGTATATTAAAGAATTCGAAGAAATGACGGAGCGTATCGGTTACTGGGTCGACATGGAAAACGCCTATGTAACAATGAATAACAGTTATATAGAGACTTGCTGGTGGGCTCTCAAACAAATGTGGGACAAAGGACTGATCTACCAGGGTCACAGGGTCACTCCTCACTGCCCGAGGTGTGAGACTTCTCTCAGCTCTCACGAGGTAGCCCAGGGCTATAAAGACGATACCGAAGATCCTTCGATTTACATAAAGTTCAGAATCGTTCAGTCTTCACTAGGAGAGGGAAAACTTGCTCAATTATTCGGGTCGTCCGACAAACCGGCTTATTTCCTTGCCTGGACGACTACTCCCTGGACGCTGCCCGGAAATGTAGCCCTGGCAGTAGCGCCCGATGCAGAATATGCGGTAGCTGAACTAGACAACGAATATCTTGTCATGGCATCTTCATTACTTGGAGTATCGGTTACCGATGAGTACAAGATAGTTGAGAAGCTGTCCGGCGAAGAACTGGTAGGGATACACTATACTCCGTTATTCGAGGTCAATATTCAGTATGCTCCGGATGACATCAAAGCCTATCGCATTATTGCCGGTGATTTTGTCTCGATGGACGATGGTACCGGAATCGTTCATATCGCACCAGCAT
>CP070800.1:1051200-1055510 GCA_020343555.1 Dehalococcoidales bacterium | reverse complement strand
CGCTACTGTGGAAAAAGTGGCAGTCAATGCCGTCATGGCAGGCTGCAAACCGGAACATTTTCCGGTAGTTCTGGCTATGGCTGAATCCGGATGCGGTACCGGCACAACCACTTTCTGGGGGCAGTGGTGCTGCATCAGCGGACCCTATGCCAAAGAGATCGGTATGAACTTCGGCGTCGGCATGCTCGATCCGGGCAGCCCGGCGAACATGCCTATTGGTCGGGCCTACCAGCTGATGGCTATCAACCTCGGCGGCGCCATACCGGGAGTCAACCGTATGAACGCTATCGGCAGTCCATTCAACTCAGGCGGTTGCTGTTTTGCCGAGAACGCGGAAGCACTACCACCCGGATGGAAAGGAGTGAATGAAGAATACGGTTTCGGTAAGGATGAAAGTGTACTGTTCGTCATGAATTCCGGCGGCTATGTTATCGGTAACCAGTTCTCACCCGGCGGTTACCGCGCCTTCCAGAAGAGTGGACACGGCGGAATGGCAAGGCAATTGGATGTCAAAGGTATCCCCGGCCCGCATAACTGGCTTGAGTATCTCGTACCGGAACTCTGGGCCGGCAGAGAGGGTGGTTATACGTTCGTGATGGTTCCCGAGATGGCTCAGCATCTCTACGAGATAGGCTTCAAGTCGAAAGAAGAAGTATACGACTGGCTCTGGGAGAAAAGTAAGGAGCCGCTGCATAAATACAGACTCCGCTCCTGGCCTGATGAGGGAACCAACGGCTGGCTTGGTATCGAAAGGACTTCGGGCAAACGATGGAAAGAGCTGGAACAGGACTATATGGTCCCGGTAGTCGATGAGCCTACCGACTGCTTCATTATTGTCGGCGGCGGTGATGAGGAAGTATGTCTCCAGATGTGTGGACGTCACGGTAAACTCGATGACGCGCCCATCTTCAGCATCGATGCCTGGAGATAGCAGCGAGAAACACTAATCACAAATTTCTAAGAAATTTCTGATTAACATTACTTAATATCAATCAGGACATTCCTCTCCCTTGACGGGAGAGGTTAGGTGAGGGTGAAGGGAGTGGCAATTACCACTCCCTTTTTATCGTTGTATTATTTCATTCGTTTCCCTTGTCTCTATGACAATGAAAGCCCCGTAAAACTCACTCCTTATTTCTCACGAGGTGGGATCTTTTACAAAAGCATATGTTCTAGATAGACGGACGAATTCCCACGAATCGACTCTCTCCCCGGTCAGGAAACCTAACTGCATGAAAGTCAATTGTTTGAATAAAAAGAGGGGAGTAAGTAACTGAGAGGGGCGACGCCCCTCTCAATAAATCTTCCCCCTCTCACGTACACAATCGCCTCAGGCAATCAAGTCTCTGCGCGAGAGGGGGATACAGGGGGAGAGTGCCAGAAAGCTGAACCTCAATCTTTATTCAATTTACTGAGTAGACCATCCTGTTATACAATGCAACGGTTAATCCTGAGGAGAGCATTAGTGATAAAAATTATTGAAGCAGAAGAAAAGCATATTTCCGACATTTCCCGTCTCTGGAAGGAATTCATCCGGTTCCACATCGATATCGAACCGATCTGGATTCCCGCGGAAGGAGCGGAAGAAGGTCAGCGCGAGGAGCAGACGAAACCGTTAATGGCATCGGACAAAGGCCTTGTCCTGGTCGCCCTGGACGAACACGAGGTTATCGGTTACTCCATTTCTGAAATCAAGGATCCACCGCGGGGCTCAACCCGTACCGAATACGGATATATTCAACATATGGCGGTTACGGGAAAATACCGCCGCACCGGTGTCGGCGAGAAGATGTTCAACGAGATACTGAAATGGTTCAAATCGAAAGGCATGGATCGCATCGAACTCGATATCACCTCGAAAAACTACGTATCCAGCTCTTTCTGGGGCAAAATGGGTTTCGAAGAATATATGCGTACGCTTTACCTGGAGATATGAGATTCTTCTAATGGACTATTAGAACTCTCTCTTCCTTACAGATAAATTATATACAATAATTCACCTCTCTCAGATGCCAAAGTTTATTTATTATCCTCTCCCCAGTCACAAACTCATCCTCTATGTTCAAGTTGGTATATGGATTTCACTTTATAACAGGAACATAGTTTACACTTTCAGAGTACAAGCGTTATCATCTAGGATTCCCAACGTTAAGAATCCATAATCCAATCGTTTATTTTGTCTCAAACGTAACTCCATCGTTTTTTATAGCATCAACATATTCTCCCCACTCACTTGTAAAGCATAATACGGTGAATTCTGGATCTTCCAATCCTAGAGGTCGAAATACTTCGTCTTCTTCCTTCCATACCATTTTCTTCGATTCAATATTCTGGAGAATCTCCATGGTTCCTATCAGCATCAAACCTCTGCCGAGTTCTTTATCAAGAAAATATACACAGGCTTTGTTATTATTCCTAAATTGTTGTACTCGCTTCGATGAAGTATCAGTGTTGAACCATATTTTCTTAATACCTTCATGTCTTCGATTTGACATTGCCTTAATATTTGGATAACCATCATCATCATTACTACCAAGCAGGCAAACGCTCAGTTTATCCATTATTTCCAATCCGTGTTTGATTCCTTCTTTTTCTTTCATCGTATTTTCTCCTCGTATTTCACTAAATTTAACAAAATATGTCGCAGAGTATTCTCGAAATCATCAATCTGAGTTTCAGTAAGATCTTTGTAGAACAGTGCAGTCATCTCTTTTGAGATATTCTCGTAATTTTCTAAGATTGATTTAACTTTTTTCGATAAAGAAATAAGAGTCTGTCTATTATCATTTTGATCCGTAGTTCTTATGATATATCCAGCTTTTTCTAGCCTAATAAGCATACTTGTTAGAGTGGTAATACCTAGTGCAGTGTTCCGTGAAAGTACTTTGATTGGCATGTTATCTTGTTGCCAGAGGGTGAAAATAATCCTGCCCTGAGCAGAGTTTATATCATTGATGCCATGTTCTTTTAATTTCCTATTGAAAATTCTCCCTGATATTTGCTTGATTTTGGCTATCAGAAATCCACCCTCTCGAAGCTTATCCATGCCTGTTACCCTTTGATAAATATTTATGATCATTAAATGGAAATTCATAATACTACTATATAGTAGTATTGTCAACAAACATCAAGAAAACCCAGATTGAAAATTAACATTTCTTCTGACCTTCCCGCTTATTAAGTAAAAGAGTGGTCCGAAAATAGTATCGTCACCAACAAGGTGATGGATTTTCAACTATCCCTCAATTCACTTTATGGCATTCCCGCGAAGGCGGGAATCCAGTAATCATATAATAGACATGAGATGAATATAGTAAGTACCGAAAATCACCCAATTGATTAGCTTCACTGATTGACATTCGAACCCACACATACTATAATCAATTTTGTTAAGGATAAAATAATGACTGTAAATAGGAAACTGCACTTCGGATTTAGCTTTTATTTCTGGACCTACAAGTATCCGGAGGTCTGGCGGTTTCCAAATTCAGAAGCATAAAACCTGAGAATAAAAAGGATAAGAAGAATCGCCAGACCCGGGAACAGAGAATAGTTCCGGGTTTTTTTATATCCTGATTACGAAAAGAACAATGGACAGAAATATCAGCCTGACAAACGGAATAATCACGCTTCGACCTTACCGGGGCGAGGACGCTGACTCGTTATATGAAGCGGCCAGGGAATCTATACAGGAAATGACACCCTGGATGCCCTGGTGCCATCGTGACTACTCCATCCAGGAAAGTCGTGACTGGATAACAGATTGTTTCGAAAAATGGAAACAGGGCAATGCCTATGATTTTGCTATCACGGATACCTCAACCGGCAGATACCTGGGAGGGTGCGGACTCAGCGATTTTCACCGGGATCAGGCCATAGCCAATCTCGGGTACTGGGTGAGAACAAGTGAAACCAAAAAGGGGGTAGCCACCGCTACAACTCTGCTGCTGGCAGATTTCGGGATCAATAAACTCAACCTCAAGAGAATAGAGATCGTCGTTGACGTCGATAATATAGCCAGCCAGCGTGTCGCTGAGAAATCAGGCGCGACCTGCGAGGGTATACTCAGGAACAGGTTGGCACAAAACGGGAAATCAACCGATGCCGTGATGTTTTCCCTGATACCGCAGGATCTGAATAAATAATCATATATAAGGAGAAAAGAATATGCCGATGTCCAGAGCTTTCGAAGAACGCCTGTTTCCGAAACTGCCCGGCATAATAAAGCATTTCGGTACCCCGTTTCATATCTATGATGAACAGGGGATAATCGATACTGCCGAAAACTGGAAAGCTCTTTTCAAGGACGT
>CP070800.1:1048227-1051100 GCA_020343555.1 Dehalococcoidales bacterium | reverse complement strand
CGTCGTCATCCTCGATGTGATCGAAGTACGAGCATTTCCAATATCTATTTGACTGCAGATAATGTCATATTTTCGCCCATCGAGGGCGGCACTTTTTGTGAGCCCAGTAACACCGTGCTTACTCGCCGTATACGGTGCGGAATTCGGGCGTGGTGAAGTAGCCGAAACGGATCCATTATTAATGATACGTCCTCCCATAGGATCCTGGTCTTTCATTATGCGAAACGCTTCCCGGACACACAAGAACATGCCGGTCAGGTTAGTATCGACCACGGTTTTCCATTGCTCAAGAGTCATATCTTCCAGTGCTACGGAAGGAGCGAATGCTCCTGCATTGTTGAAAACAACATCTATTCGGCCGTAGGTTTCCTTTGCTTTCGAGAACAGGTTTGTAACCTGTTCCGGTATAGTAACATCGGTAGTTACGGCTATGGCATTTTGTGAATTATCACCTGCCAATCCTATGGTTTCCTCAAGACTTGAGAGACGGCGTCCAGCCAAAGCAATCTTATAACCGTCAGATAAAAAGGCAAGTGCAGTCGATCTCCCGATACCACTACCTGCACCCGTAATTACCGCTACTTTGTCTCGAGAATTCATTTCAATACCTCCCTGATCTTTTCACCGCTCATGCGGTACCAGTTGTACAGGATTCCAAGGTCGTTTCCGACACAGAAATCCCGGACACCCATATCTGCGTATTCCCTGGCCTGTTCGTAATTATCAAGTACTACCCTGGGCCTGACGCCTTTCTTTATCGCCGTTTCAATAACATATCGATGCTTATTCTTAACTTCGGCAGCATTTCCGGCACCGGGCTTGCCAATACTGAGAGAATAATCACTCGGACCGAAATGAATCATATCGATCCCTTCTACGGAGAGTATATCCTCGAGCTGTTCAAGCGCGCTTTCGGATTCTATCATCACCTCGATAACGACTTCTCTCATTGCTTGTGCCCATTCTTTGCTGCCGTTTTCAAGAAGGTAACCAACATTCCTGCGCATCGAACTGCCGTGCAGGCCGCCATCGCCAGGCGTGTTCGGCCTTACATACCGGATACATTCTCTGACTTCTTCAGCCGAATCACAATCGGCGAACAGCAGGTTCTGGATACCACTTCCCAATGATCGCTGTATGATGTGAAGACGGGGCTCTTTTTCAACCTTCATCATGGAAGACATGTGAGGAAACAATTCGACAGTCCGGGAGAAATTGTCGAGGTCGGCTACTATCCAAGAAGCATATTCCCCGAGTAACTCTATGAAATCGAACGCCTGTGAATGCCCGATTATTTCGACGATCTCGGGAGATGTCGTTACCATGCGGGTGCTGACGGTAGGTTTGTCGGAATCCAGAAGTTCCCTGAGAATATTTCGTTTCATTCTTCACTTCCTGCGAATTTAATTTGCGATATTGTTTCTTGAGTTTAGATACCGAAATCGGTAGCCCATAGAGGTATAAGTCTTTCAAGCATGGCTTCCGGTATCGGTTCCTTTCCAGAACACGCAGCTGCTTCTGATATCTGTGTATTGTTTGAGTAACCAACCAGCACGCTAGACACGTTGGGATTATCGAGGGCAAATCGTACCGCTGCCTGTGGCAGGCTTTTCAGGTCGCCACCAAGCAGAATTCCCAGTTTCCCGGCACGTACTTCATCATCTTTGTATTCTGCACCGGAAGCTAATCCTCCACCTATCGACGGTGCCGCATAACCGGTACGCGCTATCGAACCTCCCAGAGCACCACCAGCCATAATCCTGATTACCACGACTCCCATATTGTTATCAGCTGCCACGTTGATGATTTGACGGAAGTCCTGTCCCTTGAATCCCTCCGGAACCGCAGTACCGGCACTTGGATTCAACAGGTTGAAATAGGATTGTACAAGGTCAAAGCATCCACTTTCTATCACCTCGTGTAACGCATCGGTATCACCCAGGCCGGTGAAACCCAGGAAGCGAACCAGTCCCTCGGATCTTACAGATTCAAACGCTTCAGCGACTCCGTTCGTACCCAGAACTTGCTCCAGGCTTAACCGCCAGCCCTGACCATTACTTCCGGTTTCCAATGATATCGGAGTATGAAGCTGAAAAACATCCACATAATCACGTCCAAGTCGATTCAGGCTGGTTTCCAGGGATTTTCTCACACAGCCCTTTATATCTTTCGAATCATCGATCCCAATTTGTACTTTTGTCGCTACAAATACATCTGATTTGATCTGCTTCAGCACCTTACCCAGATTTATCTCCGATTGACCGTTTCCGTAGACTGGTGCCGTATCGAAGTAGTTGATACCCAGCTGTAAAGCAAGTTCTACTGCTTCCAGTTGTTCCTGTTCCGTTCCTCTCACCATCAAACCGCCAACATTACCACATCCAAAACCAATTTCAGACACGTATAATCCGGTTTTTCCGAGTATACGATATTCCATCTTGCACCTTCCATTGAAACATCAAGTTAAATTGTTGATTACTCTGAGTTACAGTTTAAATCTCTGTCGACAACTTATTTTGACCCGGAAAACCTTTCCGGCAGTTGAGTACCACATTGTTTACAACTTGTGTCATACCAGCCGGTAGCTTCTTCACATTCCGGACAAAGCCATCTATTTTCCTGTTCATCGAGCCATGCATCGATACCGATCTCCTTCTGACGTCGAACGTTTGCCAGCACTTCGCCATGATGTGGCCATTCGTCATTATTGAAATCGGTAATTATCTGGCAGGGGAAATCCAAACATTGAGCACAGTGGGTAATCCCCTTACTGATAGCACAGTCACGAATACCACATTCGCGACAATACCAGGCAACGGTTGATGACAGACAACCTTCACAGGGAAAGTCCATTTCAGGATCAAGCTTCGTTT
>CP070800.1:1044687-1048127 GCA_020343555.1 Dehalococcoidales bacterium | reverse complement strand
TTTTTATCGCAGCGTCGACAATGGGATACACGTCATCGTGCAAAGGTAAAACCTGTACTCCAACATTAATAGTTCGTTTTTCCGTCATTGTATCTTCTCTACCTTTCGAGTGATTTTCCGGGAGTATGTACTACCAGCAGCTGCCCCTCCGAAAAAGCAACATGAGTCGGTAGGCTGTCTATCAGGTTACTGATTCCTCTTGATTTCATCGTCAGTTCTTCATTATTAAGGGGATATTTCAAACCTGTTGTGGTGATTCCCGAGCTATCGCCGCCCATGGGGATTAGCGAGATAGTATCTCCAGGATTCCCGGGAATATCTTCTCCCGGCGGTTGTATGATCCATCCTGTCTGATTACCATGCCATACCTCGATCCTGCAGGAACCGGAACTTGCGTGGCCGACAAGCTGTATGTTAGAGATCGTCATATCCATGCGTCCGCCCATTGACCCGATTACCACGATCTTATCTGCTCCTTGTTCCTTGGCATATAGCAACGCTAACTCCAGGTCTGATTCATCCTTTTCTTCAGGATATGAGATGAACCTGACATCATTCATTCTCCGATGTTCACCAGGTGAGATGGAATCCATATCCCCAATGATTACATCAACAGTGACGTCCAGTTCAGACGCATACCGTGAACCACCATCGACCCCGATTACGAGTTCAAACACCTCGTTATGAATTCGTTTGTGCAATGTTTCAACGTCGTATAGTTCGCCATTAGCGAGCACTAAAGCCTTCACCGACCTCACTCCATATAAAAAGGCTACCCAATGTAACGGGTAGCCTTTTGTTTTACCATATTTTTCCTACGCCGGTATTATCCGGATCAGGTTCTCTGGGTCGATGTGGGAGATCATTTTTCAGATCCAGCACATCCTCTCAGCCCGGTTCCCCAAGCTCCCCGTTACTATTGAATTATTAATGTTAATCCAGTATAACTTATCACTAAAGGTATGACAAGAGAACATAACTGAAAACAATAGGAGTAGAAAAATGAAAAAGGAAGACTTCCTGAAGTATGTGGACCATTTCAACAACAAGCGATACGATGACATCGTCAGTTATTTCGCTCCCGATATCACGGTCGAATACTATGATAACGCCCTCGATCCATCAAGTCCCGCCCGCACGCTTCACGGTCCCCAGGCGTTCATTGAGAACTATAAGAAACTCCACGAAAACGTGGTGGAGGTGCTCGAAGTCAGAGACTATATTTCTGACGACGAATACCTGTTTGTCGAGTTATGGACCGAATTCCACGCCTTCAACGATATGGAAGCATCACCAGCCAGGCCGGCACTAAAGAAAGGCGAGACAATGATAATGACCAACTTCATCCTTTACAACCTCGAAGACGACAAGATGAAGAGAATAAGAATAGCCCATTGGAGAAATCATCCCTCTGAGGAAGCAAAATATAAAGAATAAACACACATATAATTCTAAGAAACCATACCGGCGAAAGCCGGTATCCAGTGGATCTTGTACTCGGTGATGATTTGAAAAGATGCGGTGAAATCCTCATCTCTCAACCATTCAATGTAGATATTGAATAAGTAGAAAAAAGCGAGTGTATCACAGACAAACTCTTAAAACACTCGCTTTATAATTTACTTATTAATCCGCTTCACGGCGTGTACCCATAACAGGTCAGGTACCCCAGGCCTTCTGGGAAGTTTTATTCTTTTTTATGATGTTACTTATTAGAATCCACAGAGAATAGAATATTCTCCCGAAGAAAAAGAAGACTCAAACCACGCGCGTCCACCTCCTCATTCACCCTTGCTGAAATTAAACGTCCAGCTAATCTATATTATGTCTCTTATACACTCCGCGTCAACTGAACTGGTTCTTCCTTGCACAAGGATACGTTCTGAATGGATTATTATGAGGCTGTTGCAATTTCCTGTTATAATCGTAATGTAATAATCGTTGAGGACTTAAAATGACTGAACCCGTGAGAGTACGCATAGCTCCAAGCCCAACCGGATACATGCACATAGGCAATGTCAAGACGGCAATGTATAACTGGCTTTTAGCCAGGCATACCGGCGGATCTTTTATACTCCGTATCGAAGATACCGACCAGACTCGCAAGGTTGAAGGAGCCATAGATGTTATTTACGAAAGCCTCAGATGGATGGGACTTGACTGGGATGAAGGATCGGATGTCGGAGGAGATTACGGTCCGTACGTACAGTCGGAGCGACTCTATCTTTATCATGAAGCCGCGGAAAGACTGGTCGCCCAGGGAGATGCCTATTACTGCTATTGTTCGCCGGAGCGACTGGACGCGATGCGTAAAGAGCAAATGGCACGCAAGCAGCCGCCCGGTTATGACCGGCACTGCCGCGATCTCACTTCCGAACAGCGTGCAGAATATGAAGCGCAGGGAATCAAACCGGTCGTACGTATGAAAGTGCCGCTCGAAGGTCATATAACATACAACGACCTGATATACGGTGATGTCACCTTCGATTACAGCACGATTAACGATTTCGTAATGCTTAAATCGGATGGCTATCCCACCTACCACCTCGCCAACGTAGTCGATGACACGGCGATGAAAATTACCCATATTATCCGGGGAGACGAGTGGATATCCAGCGTTCCGATGCACTTGTTGATTTACAAGGCTCTCGGCTATGAACCGCCACTTTACGTCCACCATCCGATGCTGCTCGGACCGAATCGCGCTAAATTAAGTAAACGACACGGAGATGTAGCAGTCCTTCAATACAGGGAAAAAGGATATCTACCTGAAGCCCTTTTTAACTTCCTGGCAATAATTGGCTGGTCGCTGGATGACAAGACCGAGATTATGACCAGGCAGGAACTGGTCGATAATTTCTCGCTGGAGAGAATCAGTAAAACTGGATCGTTGTTCAACTGGGAAAAGCTTGAATGGATGAACGGTCTTTACATCCGGAATCTCGACCTGGATGATTTTATGGAACGCTCCATACCGTATCTTGAATATGCCCTGCCGGAAACCGTAAAACGTCCCCTGGATAAAGATTACCTGAAACGGATGCTTGAGCTTGTCCAGGAACGCGCCAAGACACTGGCTGAAGTACCTGAGTTAGTAAGATTTTTCTATGTCGAGGAATCCGGCTATGAGCCCGATTTACTCATCGGTAAGAAGATGACGAACGAAGATGCGGTTAAAGTCCTGGCGGCATCACTCGATCGATTGAGTGACCTGCAAGCATTTGATACTGAATCGTTGGAAAATCTCCTCAGACCGCTGGCCGAGGAATTAGAGCTTAAGACGGGACAGCTCTTCGGCACCCTCAGGGTTGCTACAACCGGGCGGACAGCGGCACCACCCCTGTTCCAGACAATGGAGGTACTCGGTAAAGAGGTATGTCTCGTTCGGATAGAAAAAGCTTTGAAAAAGCTCAAGAGGTAGAAGGAGTTCACCCGATGCC
>CP070800.1:1034508-1044587 GCA_020343555.1 Dehalococcoidales bacterium | reverse complement strand
GGATTACTTTTATCGTTATCTTACTATAGCATAATCGTTTTCAGGTCATCGGGACGGGCAATCCGTTTTACTTCTCCGTGACCTGCTTTCGCGATGCTTTCAACTAAGTTTTTTCCCGAAGCTTTTTCATCGGTAATATGTATCACCGATGTCTCAATCCCGGCTGCTGAAGCGTTCCGGGCTTCGATGACCGCGTATTCTCCTGTCATATCCTTTTTATCGGATTTCCCGAGTTTTTCAACGGCTTTCTGAGTAATGGCAGTGGGCTCACCATCCGTTATCAGCATAATTATCTTCCGATTCCGGCTTCGTTCTCGTTTCAGGACAGTTTCTGCGCACTTGAGACCGTCGCCGATGTTGGTATTGCCGCCAGACGTAATTCCTGTAATGTATCTCATCACGGTATCTTCATTGTCGGTGGGCGGGACTTCTGCTTTTCCTAGATCGTCGAACGTTACTACACCAACCCTGTTGCCGTTCCGAAGTGCATCCCGGGCTATAGCCGCGGCTGAAAGTCTTGCCATGATTAGTTTCCGATGAAATCCCATCGAGCCGCTGGAATCCACGCACAGCAGGATATCTGACTTCGGTTCCCGGTGCTCTTTCAGGAATATCCTCAGGTCGTGCCTGTTTATCTCAGAAGTTTTCCGCCTTCTTCGGGCGATTTCTCTCATCGTCCGGCGTATCGAGATGTCCCTGAACACGTCGCCGGTCACATACCTGCGGGTATCCTGGCTGCGTTCCGTGGCATGCTTGCTGAACTTACGCCTGGTATCCTTTTCATTTCCGTTTTTCGGAGTCCCGGACAGCAGGTTTTTAAGCATTATATCCATGGCTTTATAGGTAATGGAAAAATGTGTGCCTTCTTTACTGGATTCAACCATGTCCTGCTTTTCAAGGAAGTCGACGATAACCTTAAGAGCGTACCAGTTCCGTTTCGACAGATTTAAATCGCTGTCTCCCTGAGATTGCTTGATATGGTAATAGACGTACATATCCTGGAAGTCCAGTTCCTTCTGCCATTGCTTGTCTCCGGCTTCCATTAATTCCATTACAGTCTCTGCGATCTCCGCGCCAGACACACCTGCCTGGAGATAGGATGCAGCATCCAGCATATCTTCCAACTTCTTCTTCTGGTACCGGTAATCTCCCTCCGATATTTCACCGTTAATCAGTTTTTGTTCCAGTTGCCCCATCATGTCTTTCAATGCTTTATCGAGTGAGGGGAACCAGTTTTTCCGACCTGTGTAATCAGAGTCCTTTGCCATCTTTTCCATCGAGAATCCGGAACTGTCCATACTGCCATCGACGATCTCAAAATTACCGTCATATTCGTCATCGTATTCTTCGAATTCTTCGGTTTCCAATGTCTGAGAAAGGCTGAGATTCTGGAGAGCAGCCATGAATTCGTCGAGTGTGAGTTTTTTGGTTTCTTTTTTACTCTCTTTAAATCGTCTTTCCTTTGAATTGCCTGTCGTGTACAGGACTTCGCGGACGATCGATCGTATTATTTCCTCGGCTGAACTCTCGGTCCCCTGTTTTGTGGATATCCTTGGTGGCAGGGTGATCATTGCGGCTTTCTCCAGTCCGTATCGTGTTAAGCCCTGGTCTCTGATAAGAGAGTAGCCTTCAAGCACCTGCTTAAAAGCGAGAGCTCCGCGGACGCTGGAACCGCGTACTATTTCCGGGTGATTCCGGGTACGCTGAACGATCGTTGTAATCAGACTTACAGCATCGTTCTCCTTCAGTTTTTCATCAAATTTAGTGGCTGAGTGCCGGTCTTTTGCCAATCCAACATACTCTTACAATAAACAATTCGGGAGAGAAAACTCTCCCTGCAATTCCATTTTACTTTAGTTGGACATAATCACGCCAGTTTATGGAATTTTGTTTTATCTTTCAGGTCACAAAAAATGGGGCTTGACAGATATATATACTTGTACTATTATTAACTTAATAATAGTACTAAGTTAATATACTTATTAAGCTAATATATACATTTGGTAGTTTTATTGTACAAAAAGGATAGTGTATTTTGTCGGCAATGAATGAAGAAACCAGAAAATTCCAGAAAGAACTGAATGCGGGGACTACCGCGCTTGTGCTTCTCAGTGTACTCGATCAGGCAAAAGAACCGATGTATGGCTACCAGATAGCCAAGCTTATCGAGGCGAACAGCGATGACGTCCCGATCTTGAAGCAGGGGGCATTATATCCAGTTCTGAGAGCGCTGGAAAGCAGCAATCTTCTGGAGAGTGAGGTTGAACCTTCGGTTTCGGGCCCTCCGAGACGTTATTACAGGATCACTGATACCGGACGGGAAACTCTGGAAAAATGGAAGGATATCTGGACGAGAACAAAAATACTTGTCGATACCATCTTGAGGGGAGAAGAACGATGATAAAGACGATAGAAGAATATTTATCACAGTTGAAGAAAGCACTTTCCGGATGTGATCGTGCTACGATCCAGGATGCTTTATCGGACGCTGAGGAATATCTCAGGACTGCGCTGGATAGAGAGATGGTAGATACGACTCTTTCAGAAGCGGAAGCTCTCTCCCTGATCGTCGAAAAATATGGTAGTCCGGAAGAGACGGCGGCTGCGTACCGTGAGATTGAAAGCCGCTTGACTCCGGCTCTGGGAAAAACACAACCTCAATCTGAAAAATCATGCCCGGCGACAATCGATCAAAAAGGTTTTATAAAAAGTTGTTTCGGCGTGTTTACCGATCCGGTTACCTGGGGATCGTTTTTATACCTGATGGTCTCTCTTGCTACGGGAATATTCTACTTCACCTGGGTGATTACCGGATTGTCGCTTTCCGGAGGATTGCTGATCTTGATTATCGGTCTGCCTTTCCTGGGATTGTTTATCCTGTCGGTTAGAGGGATCGGTCTTGTAGAAGGACGAATCGTTGAAGCGCTACTGGGAGTCAGGATGCCACGCCGTCAGCCATTTTCTCGAAGGAATGTTGGCTGGTGGGAACGTTTCAAAGTTATCATCACTGACAAGCAGACATGGTTTACTATCGTGTATATGATTCTCATGCTGCCGCTGGGCACTATTTATTTCAGCGTCTTTATTACACTGATAGCTCTGACTCTTTCAGGCTTTGCTATCCCTGTACTGCAGTTAGGATATGATATCCCGGTGGTCTATATTAACGGTATTCGTTATTTCCTGCACGGGTGGATGTTGCCATTTACAGTCATCGGCGGTATTTTGCTGGGTATCATTACCCTGCATCTCGCGAGGTATACAGGACGCATGCATGGTGCGCTGGCAAAAGCGATGCTTGTTAGACTTTAAGAACAGAATCGGAGGAATTTCATGATGAAATACAGACAAATAACAGCGATCATTGTGACTTTGCTGGTGTGTGCTTTATTCACTATGGGTTGTAAAGTGGTCCTGGTACCGGCAGATGAAAAGATAGAACCCGGAGAACTGGAAACCAGGCAATTTGATTTTGTTGAATTTACCGATGTCGATATATCCGGCGCTTTCAGTTATGAAATTCAAAAAGCTGATGACTGGAGCATAAGTATTACCGCCGGTAGTAACCTTTTCGAATATATTACCGTGACCGTATCCGGACAGGAACTGGACATAGATATAAATATTCCGGGTGGTACTTTCTGGACAAATAGATCCTCTTCGAGACCAAAGGCACTAATAACGATGCCGATACTTACCGGTCTGGACAGTTCGGGTGCCACCGATGGTACTGTGACCGGATTCAGGTCTGATGACGATCTGGATATTTCACTCAGTGGGGCCAGTGAAATTGAACTATCGGATATGTCGACTGGAATGACTTTCATGGATTTATCCGGAGCAAGCAGGATTTCAGGGCATATCCAGGTTGATACTATTGAGCTTGATGTCAGTTCCGCCAGCAGAGTACATCTGGAAGGTTCGGCAGATTATCTGATGGTAGAAGCCGGTGGAGCCAGCAAGGTTGAATTAGGGGATTTTATAACTCAGAACGCTGATATTACTCTCAGGGATGCCAGTAGAGGTGGTTTTAACCTGGTCGAAACACTTGACGCGCAGGTAAATGGTGCTTCATCGCTTGAATATACAGGTGAACCTGTAATAGGAGACCTGGAAGTAACCGGAGCATCGACATTCAGAAAGAAGTGAGGAGGAATGAAGGTGGACAAAAATTCTAAAACTGAAAACAAGGACGAACAAATACCCGCATGGCTGATATCTCTGGTTGTTCTTGGAGTACTCGGTATATTCGCTATTGTGTTCGTATTCTTTTTTGTTTCTTCAATAGCCTGATAATTTTATAGATAATCAGGTTCGGACTTTCAGTCCAGGATCTCGACTGTTCCCCGTGCGCCATCGACCCGTACCCTGTCCCCTGTTTTCAGACGCATCGTAGCGTCACCGCAATTTACTACCGCCGGGATACCGAGTTCACGAGATACTACCGCAGCATGAGATAGAGGAGCTCCGATATCGGTAACGATTGCTCCGGCTCTTGGGAAGATGAGAGTCCAGCCGATATTTGTTGTAGAAGCTACCAGTATCTCTCCCTTCTCCAGTATGGATCCTTCTTCCGGATTATCCAGTATTCTTACAAAACCTTCGGCTATACCTGCTGAACCCGGAATACCACTAATGATATTACCATTGACAGTCTTCTCATTATTTTCGGAAAAGGATTTATGAGAATCGTAGATATCAACATTCCGGTTGGGATCTTCCGTCCATTTGAATGGATCGAACCGTCCGCATATAACTCTCGGATAGTGTGGTAATTTTTTGTATTTTTCATAAGTGCTTTTTCGAGCAGGAATGTATTCTGTGTGCACTTCTTTACCACTGAGAAGCGAATGTATTTCATCGATACTAAGGAAGAATATATCATTACCGATACCGGTCAGTTTACCTGCCTGTAAACACCACAAACGGGTGATATAAGCGGCTCGCGTGATCTCTGAACGGGTATCTTCCCTACGACGGCTGTCTTCGGTAACTCTGTCTACCTTTTTACGTATCGACTTTGCTTTACCCGGATACCGGTTTCGGATCTTTTCCCAGACAAGATCGAATTCTCTTCTTCGCTTGGCACGCAATTCATTAATATCATAGGGTGACTCATTGAATTCTTCCAGACGTCGATCCAACCAGCTCGGATCTTCGAACGGTCGGGGTATTGATAGTTCAAGCTCACCGGCTATACGATGCCCCCATTTTTCAAGATATTCCTCCCGACCGATTTGACCGGAAGCTACCTCGGCTAAACCGGTTACCGGACCCAAGCTTGCAAGTGTTTCTTCGGGCTGAGTGATACAGGTAAGTAACCTGTTGGTTTCTTCTTTTCCGATAAAGTTATTCATTTCTATACGGAATGAACCCATATGAAGAGCAAATCGTTCTGCTGCAGCCATAAGTATACTGAAACTCAAACGCATGAATGGATAAATTTCATCGATCAGCAGGGCAGCAAGTTCCTGCTTGTCCTCAACATTACGGATCCGTTCTACCATTTCACGGCACCGAGTAGGATTATTTCTAATGAATATTTGTGTTTTAGCTCCTCTGGTAATCCACCTGTATCTGATACGCATGCCATGTATCCAGGCTGAGATAAAACCTACACTCGGTATTGGCGCAAGATAACTGCTTATCCTGGCATCACTTAAAGCTTCCTCTCCTATAAATTCTCCGGAAAACTTTTCCAATCTCCTATTCATCTTGTACATGCTATACACGTAGACAGACAAAGAGATGTTATTATACAAGTGACCTCCGATATTTCCCATCCATATACATCCGGGCATTGATACATTTTCATCCGCCATGAGTTGCTGCACCGACCAGGTTAACGGCGTCATTACTTCTGGGGCTGCTTCAGCGTAGTTACCGCAGGACCAGACATAATCACCTGTCAGACTGTCGTTACACTCTCCGGTGACCGGGTTATATCCTATCATCGTTGATATCGACCTGGACTGCAGTATGTAGAGTTTATTACCTGAAACAGCCCACTCTACATCCTGGGGACAGCCCAGTTCTTTTTCCAGTCGCCTGGCTAGTTTGTGGAGTTTGCGATGATATCGTTTCAGTTCAGCAGGTCCTTCATATTTTCCTTTAGCCCATTGGAGGGTAAATTCAGCAGCATTGCTTTCTCCAGAAACCAGTTTGTCTCCCGTACCGTATACGTAATTTCCGATCATCCGAGTACGGTCGCCGGTTAACGGGTCGGCGGTAAACAGAACTCCGGATATTTCTGGTTGGATCATTCGTTGTATGATAACAGCCATTTCGTGAACAGCTTCGACGCCCATAGACCGGCTGTATTCTTTCACTCGTTGTGAATGGCGTGATAAGCGCACCCTACGGATAGCTTCCTTGATATCTATATCCGAAGATACATCCAGGACTGTCTCAAATTCTCCGGCGAATGACGCCAGGGCGGAATCTTCTGCTATTGCCGATGAACGTACTGAAAAGGATTCTTCCTGATTGCCCCTGCGTATTCTTTTGAGATGAGTAAGCACACGTTCCCAAGCTTCTTCGGTAATATCGTCGCTATTGAAGGATCCGGGAAGGATGATAAATCCTTCAGGAACGGGGAATTTCTTCTGAAAGAGAAGGGAAAGGACTCTACCCTTACCTCCTGCGGGTCGGTAAAGGTCGGGAGTTAACTCACCGAACGAATATACGGTGCCCATAAAACCGAGTTATCCTATCAATATATAAGGTAGTTGTCAATAGGTGAAATAAAGGTCTATATTATTAGAATCCGAAGAACCAGATTCCGGATTATCTCAACAATGTCACAGGAATACCGTGTTATACTGGAAGTGAAAACTTCACTTTAATATTTCTTGATATTTTCTTGGAGGTGATCGAAGTGGTGGAAAACAACAGTGAACTGAAAATTGTGATTGATGATATCAATGTCGATAAAGTTGGTATTGTTAACTTATATAACCACAAGAATACCTCTGTGCATAAAACCGCAGTTGAATTATTACCCGAAGCGAAGTCCGTCATCGTCCTGGCTAATGAACTTTTCCCTGAAGTCGTCCAATATTTAACCTCCGGCAGAAAGATGGGCGAACTGGTGATGCGGGATCTTTTTGCCCGAAATTCCGATATTGTTAACGGTCACCTCGACTGGGAATCCTACAAGCTGGTTAAAGAGCTGCATAAACTCGGGTACAAAGGCATACCTTTAACTGCGGGGGACGCGCCGTTTGATGCAAGATATCTTGAAGGCATGCTTTCTTATAAAGAATCCGCGCTCATTGCAGGTATGGGAGTTATCGGGTGGAATACAATGCTTCTTACTTCTGAGTATGGTGCTCGGGTACGACTATCCTGTGTAGTTACTGATGCTTCTCTGGAAAATACCACGTCGTCAGATGATTATCTACCTTGCACGGATTGTAAAGGAGCATGTGTGAAGGTGTGCCCCGTACAGGCGCTGAAACAGCCGGGTGAAGGAGAGGTCTGCAGTATCGACAAATACCTGTGCAACACCTATCTGGTTTCATCGGGTGGTTGCTCGGAATGCCTTAGAGTATGCCCAGCGGACAAGCTCTATTATAGTAAATTATCGTAACACATCGGTTTATCCGGTTTGACGAATTTCTCTTGAAAGAGTAATTTAATTCTTGATGAATCCTGACCCAAAACGTCCCCGTATTTTTTATGGTTGGTATATTGTCGTTGCCAGCCTCGTTAATCTGCTTTATACCGGCGGAGTAGCCCACTTCGGGTTTACCGCCGTTTTCGAACCTATTGTAGACGAATTCAAGTGGAGTTATGCCCAGGTATCCCTGGCGTCGTCACTCCGCGGTCTCGAGATGGGTCTTCTTGCTCCCGTGGTAGGCTTCCTCGTGGATAAATGGGGTCCGAAGAAAATGGTCTTCGGCGGCAGTATTTTTCTTTGTCTTGGATTTCTTCTCCTCAGCAGGGTAGAATCGTTGCTGGTATTCTACCTATCGTTCGTCCTGATAGCATTCGGCATGAGTTTCAGCGGCGGTACGGTCATAATGACGGCTGTGGCAAACTGGTTTCAGAAAAAGGCCGGTCTGGCAATGGGTATCGTTGTCAGCGGTTTCGGACTTGGAGGACTGCTTATCCCAGTTGTTACTGCACTGGTAGATAGTCTCGGGTGGAGAGACGCAATGGTAGCAATTGGCTTTGGTACACTTGTCATCGTCCTGCCGCTGGCTTTTATTATGAGACACAGGCCTGAGGATTACGGATATAATCCAGACGGTGAAGCCAGTGCGGTCGATCAGACCGGAGTTGAAAAAGCAGAGGATATCCTGGAAACAGGTATGACTACTCGCCAGGCATTAAAAAGCAGAGTTTTCTGGCAGTTGTCGGTAGCTTCATGTTGCCATTCATTTTTGCTTGGAGCGGTAGTAACCCATATGATGCCGTATCTGAGTAGTCTCGGCGTCGAGAGATCAACGGCAAGTTTCGTTGCCATGATACTACCGGTTGCCAGTATAGTCGGACGATTGAACGGAGGATGGCTTGGCGACCGATATGGCAGGAAAAAGGTTTTTACGATCAGCTTTTTCCTGATGACGATGGGGGTGTTCATCTACGGATGCCTGGATTACACCAGACTGTGGCTGCTGGTTCCGTTTATTCTAACCCTCAGCCTTGGCTGGGGTGGCAGTGTTACCACCAGGTTGACTTTACTCAGGGAATATTTCGGTAGACGAAGTTTCGGTACGATAATGGGTTTCATGTCCGGTGTAATGATGATCGGACATATTACCGGTGCTCCACTGGCTGGATGGGTATATGATACCTGGGGAACATACAGGGGTGCCTGGCTGGCTTACGGTGCGGTAACGCTACTCGGAGCCTTCCTGGTATTTACTTTACCTTCTTTAAAGCGCGATACTGAAACCGAGCTGTTAAATAAATCAATTACTGGTTAACCAACGAAACCCGAATTCACTATTGTTGAACGCATAAACCGAATGATGTTAATATGCTTTCGAAATCTAATACACACTTACACCAAAAATAATATATGACAGGAGTATAGCGAATATGGCAGCAAACGTTGGTCTCCCTGAAAACTGGGGTGAAATGACCCGTGAACAGAAGCGGGAATATAGGCTTAGCCGGATGCTCGATACAGACGGTATTAAGTTCGTCAGTCCGGAAGCTGAAATAAATTTTAAACTAAGGGCACAAAGGCAGATCGATGTATATAACGTGACCGAACCCGACCAGGTTCCGGTCAACCTGCCTATCGGTAACCTTCCCCTGCTGTTGGAAGGGCTGAACTCATATACCAGTATGTATGAGCCTGAGAAGGCAATCGAAGCATGTAAGAAATTTAACGAAAAATACGGCGAGGAACTCGAAGTATTTTCGGCTCCAATGGGTATGCCGGGGAAAGCACTGGAATTGCTTGATTACAAGCTGTATTACTGGCCGGGATACGGACTGCCGCAGGACGCTTCTGGCTGGCAGTTCATCGAAGGCGAATACATGTCCGCCGACGAATACGACGACCTCGTCAGAGATCCATCCGATTTTTGGATAAGGAAGTATTTACCGCGTGTATTTGGTGCTCTTGAGCCGTTCACCATGTTCCAACCCTTTACCAACATCACGGAAAACGTTCACGTAAACCAGTTCGCCGTTTTCGGGACACCGCAGATGCAGGATTCGCTTCAGAAATTTATCGAAGTCGGTAAAGAGTATAACAAGCACATGGCAGTGACGGCTGAGCTAATGGGGCAAAGGGCAGCTAATGGTTTCCCCGGTGCGATGGGCTCGTTTGCCAAGGCTCCGTTCGACACACTTGGTGATTCACTCAGGGGTACCACAAGTATTATGAAGGATATGTACCGCTATCCTGATAAACTGCTGAAAGCCCTCGATGTCGTGGCTGATCTTCAGATAAGCAGTGTTCTTAATTCACCAAATATCACCAGAATGACCATGGTTACATATCCGCTGCATAAGGGTGCTGACGGTTGGATGTCCCAGAAGCAGTTCGACACATTTTACTGGCCTTCGCTAAAGAAAGTAATGAATGCCTTTATCGAAGAAGGTCTTATCCAGAGTCT
>CP070800.1:1030974-1034408 GCA_020343555.1 Dehalococcoidales bacterium | reverse complement strand
CTCTTGGTGATGACGCAGGATATCAATGCTAATTTCTCTCCGGAAGGTCCGATGCAGGAAACTTCCGTGTCATTGCCATATTTTTCTTTCATGATGGTTTCCATTTCATAGGAACCTTTACCCCAGAGATCACTGGCGTCTATCAATTCGGCTTTACCGTTGTCGATAAACAGGTAAACAGGTTTATCCGAAATCCCCGTAAAAAACACAGCATCATATCCGGCAAACTTCAGGTAAGGGCCGAAATCACCTCCGGAATTTGCGTCTCCCCAACCTCCGGTGATCGGCGACTTTGCCATAACCTGGTATCGTGTTCCGACAATTGCTGGACTGCCCGTGAGTGGACCGGTAGCAAATCCGAGCATATTATCCGGACCTAATGCATCGACTCCCGGTTTCATCCTGTCGTACAGGATCCTGGCACCAATTCCATATCCACCCAGAAAATCCCGATACAGGCTGTCATCGGTTATTTCGTCCTGGAGTTCACCCGTTGAAAGATTCACGAAAAGAATCTTTCCCATGTATCCTTTAATCATGTATTCCTCCTTCTTTCAGCAACTAAGAAAATATTGGAAATATTCTACATTCACTCGAATCTGAATGTCAATAAAACGACTATCGTTATCTATTGTTCTCGGGTGAAATTGACTCACCTCTACCTGTTTGTTAAAATGGATTGAGTTTCCGACCGGGTCCGATAGTGAGATCATGATATTAACTGTCGGTAGGATGAGGTGGGCAAAGGTGCAGATCAACGTCTCCCAGCAGTTAAAATCGAGTATCGGTGCGATTAGATATTATGAAGTCGATACGACTGTTGACGTAGATGGAGAAAAGGTGGACTTTACCGGTAATGTCCGTCTGATGAAAACTGATCGGGGTATACTGGTAAAGGGAATCTTTAAAGCACAAGTATCTATGCGGTGCGGTCGTTGTCTAAGTTCGTTTTCCTACCCTGTGGAAATCAAAATTGAAGAAGAATATTTCCCGGTTATGGATGTGAATACCGGTGTAACGCTTCCTCTACCTGAAGAACCCGGTAGTTTTATGATTGACGATCGTAATATAATGGATATGTCGGAAGCTATCCGTCAGTATACAGTGATGGCTCTACCAATTAAACCGTTGTGCAGGCACGATTGTTCAGGCCTTTGTCCGACCTGTGGTACGAACCTGAATAAGAAACATTGTGCCTGCACGCCTGAAATTGATCCAAGATGGGAGAAACTGAATTCTCTTGTGCTAATGGATACTGAGAGTTCAGTGGATAACTGAAAGGAAGGAACACACGATGCCTCCACAACCAAAAAGAAAATATGCTAAAGCACGGCAGGGAAAGCGGCGCAGTCACCTTGCAACTTCCGTACCGACTTTGATTACCTGCCCGCAGTGTAATAGTCCGAAGCTGCCACATCATGTTTGCCCTACCTGCGGCAGTTATAATGGCAGAGACGTAACCGAGATAAAGAGTCGACAGTCCAAATCCAGCTAAGGATGACGGATCGTGCTTAAAACGGTCATCTGCGACCTCTTCGATATAAAATATCCAGTCCTTCAGGGAGGTATGGCCCATGTCGGCACGTATGAGCTTGTTTCTGCTGTATCGAATTCCGGAGGTCTGGGCATCATCGGATCGGGCTTCTATGAGCCTGAATGGGTAAGAAATCAAATCCGAATGACAAAACAGCATACGACCAGGCCGTTCGGTGTCAATATACAGATGGCTTCACCACATGTGAAACAAGTCGTTGACGTCGTTATTGAAGAAGGTGTTTCCATTGTCACTACAGGAGCCGGTAATCCTGAATCATTTATACCGAAATTCAAGCGTGCCGGGATAAAAACTATACCGGTGGTTAACAGTCCTACTCTTGCAAGAGAGATGGAAATAGCCCGTGTGGAAGCGATCATAGCTGAAGGGGCTGAATCCGGAGGCCATGTAGGAGAAACGACCACCATAGTACTTATTCCTGAGGTTGTCGACAGTGTTAAAGTACCGGTTATCGCTGCTGGGGGAATATGTGATGGTCGGAGCATGGCAGCTGCATTGGCACTCGGTGCAGTCGGAGTACAGATGGGTACCCGTTTTGCATGCAGTAAAGAATCCATAGCTCATCCGGAATATAAACGTAGAATTATGGATGCGGCTACCCCGGCTACTGTCGTGACAAGGCAGATATTGGGATATCCCCAGCGGAGTCTGAAAAACGAACTTACAGACAGGTTCGTTGAATTGGAAAAATCCGGTCTATCTATTGAGGATTTACAAATGTTCGACCGGGGCAGGATGTACCTTGGACTAATTGAAGGAGACCTTGAAGAAGGTACACTGTTAGCTGGACAGGTAGCTGGTAGTATTAAAGAAGAAAAACCGGTTAAGGAAATTATTGAAGAAACTGTATCTGAAGCTGAGAAAGTCATTTCCAGCCTGAAGAAACTTATCTTGGAGGTCTGAAGGTGACTGAATCGAGAAAGAGAGCCTGGATATTCCCCGGGCAAGGTTCACAATCGGTAGGTATGGGTAAAGACCTGTACGATACGTTCGAATCAGCTAAATCTGTCTTCAAGCAGGCTGATGAATCACTTGGTATATCGATCTCAAAGATGTGCTTCGAAGGCCCGGATGAAGAACTGCAACTCACTAAAAACACCCAGCCGGCTTTACTCACGGTGAGTTACGCCTGCCTGAAGGCTATAGAAGAAATAAACGATGGAAGTTTTCCTGCGCCTGATTATCTAGCCGGTCACAGTCTGGGTGAGTATACTGCCCTGGCAGCGGCTAATGTATTGGATTTTCCAACTGCGGTCTACCTTGCCTGTGAAAGGGGCAGGTTGATGCATGAAGCAGGTCAACAATCACCGGGCGCTATGGCTGCGGTTATGGGGCTGGACGAAAGCATATTAGCAGCAATATGCCAGGATACTGAAACGGTAATAGCTAACTACAACGCGCCTGGACAGCTGGTCATCAGCGGTATGAAGGATAATGTCCTGAAAGCATCAGAACAGGCTCGGTCAGCTGGGGCCAGTCGCGTTGTCCCGCTCAACGTAAGCGGAGCGTTTCACTCACCGCTGATGAAACCTGCACAGGAAGGTTTGACCGATATTGTCGCTTCACTCGTGTTCCGTGATCCGGATATTCCTGTCTTGGCGAACACAACGGTATTACCCCTGACGAACGGAGAACAGGTGAAAACAGAGCTTATCGACCAGTTATGTAACGGTGTTCAATGGCAGCGTTCGATCGAATTCATGATAAATGACGGGGTGACAGTTTTTGTCGAGATAGGACCCGGTCGAGTTCTGAGTGGTCTGGTTAAACGTATTAATAAGGAAGTCGACCAGCAAAATATCGGCAGTGTCGAAGCTGTAAACGGTTTATTTCGATAATACGAAATATTGGATTTTGGAGTATTAATGGATCTGATCGG
>CP070800.1:1026321-1030874 GCA_020343555.1 Dehalococcoidales bacterium | reverse complement strand
CGTCATAATCCTCTCCCGGTTCCATCTTCTCAAAGAAGTCGGAGCAATTAACTGCACCGGCTACATGGAGATTAGCGAACTGACCAGTAGCGAATCCCCATCCATGCAACTCGCACTTGACATTAAATGCATCGCACAGATCGGATAACTTCTTGGCCAGGGTGATGCCACGTATCGCATCAGTCCTGAGGATATCGGCAGCATGCAGAGTGAGATATGGCAGGAAATGAGAAGCATTTGCATAGGTAAGTGTCTCAGTTGCCGCAACAGGTATGTCAAGTATCTGGCACAGTTCTCTATAACCTTCAATGTCAGTATTCGGAAGTGGTTCCTCATACCAGTAGAAATTTAGCTTTTCTATTTCTCTGCCAACCCACAAGGCTTCCCTCCGGTCATATCGGCAGTTAACATCCAGCAAGACATCGATATCATCACCTACCGCCTCTCGTGTGGCGCGACACGCATCCAGGTGATCCTGTATAGTCCCTCTCAGGTGCAGCTTGATTGCATTGTAGCCCATGGAAACGAGTTCTCTAGCATAGTCGGCGTAGGCTTGAGGTGAGTCGTACGCAAGTATACTGGCATACGCCCGTATCTTGTCGCGGTAACCACCAAGCAACTTGTAAATCGGTAGTCCCGCCGCTTTACCTGCAATGTCCCAGAGGGCAATGTCAACAGCACCCACCGAGTTCATCGCCATACCACCGGAACTTCGAGCCACCATCATTTGCCAGAGGTACTCCCTGTCGAAGGGATCTTTGCCGACGACTATCGGTTTCATTACCTCTACTATTGTTTCAGCGACTCCACGGCATCGGGAGGGACCAGCACCGGACAGATAATTACCTTCGATCCCATCATCTGTAAATACCTGTACGAAGTTCGCCTCCCCTGTAGTCTTTACCGGAAGTGTCATGGGATTCTGGACTTCAATTACCGTAGCTTTTACATCTGTAATTTTCATTTTTCTCCTTTCCTTCAGGTAGTTGAAATGTAATAGGTAAAGTCTGATGTACTTTACTGTGGGACTCTGTTATTCAGGTGTAACCTTTTCAATATTGCACCTCCTGATATAGTTATATTTTCATCATATGCCGCGGGTAACTGATAATACTTAACAAGGTCTAATGAATGCAAGTGGATAAATATCTGGATTTCAATGCAAGGTAGGAAACACCTTTTCTTGACTTGAATATCGTTGTTGGATAACATTACGGCAGATTACCGGATGATGGTGAACAAAAAAGGATAATTTGCCTATTATTGAGACGTGATTTTGTGTAAATATCAATTTCTATAAAGTAACAATTACTATCAAATACCTAGCACTCACAAGCTAGACTGTTACATTCATGAAGGAGGTGGAGAATGCCGGAAAACTATGATGTTAGGGCAGGAGAATTAATTATCGAGCCACCGACACTGAATTGTCTCGGATTTGAATGGTATATCGAAGGTGATGATAACCGTAATGCTGTAGTTGAAGTTTCGTACCGAAAGCAGGGTGATAGTGAATGGCAAAAAGCGCTGCCTATGTTCCGTCTTCAGAATGAAGAGTGTATCACCAAATTCCTTAATAACAGCCTCGATTATATAACACCGAACATGTTTGCTGGAAGTATATTCGACCTCGAAGAGGATACAGACTATGAGTGCCGGTTTGTTATGATCGATCCCGATGGCGTGACCGGTGAAGCGGAAAAAATGATAACGGTCCGTACTCGCCCGGGACCGAAGCCTTTTTCAGGCGGCAGTGTCTATCATGTATATCCGCGTGATTACGAAGGCACGAAACAGGAGCCGAATTTTGTTAATCTTATGGCGGCTTATTACACCGGTTGGTGTGAAGCGGACTGGTGGGCTGTTGCTCCGCCCCGTGTCCAGCCTGGAGATACTATCATGATCCATGCCGGCGTTTATAAGGATGACTGGAATTTTTATGGTGGCGATATATGGGGAGAAGGAATGGGAACTCCTTTTCAGGGAACGTATTACCTGACCGCGAAAGGTACCCCGGATAAACCTATCGTGATAAAAGCCGCCGGCGATGGCGAGGTCGTTTTCGATGGCGATGGTAACTTCAACCTTTTCAACGTTATGGCAGCTGACTATCATTACTTCGAAGGACTAACATTCCGCAATACCTACGTCGTGCTTCTGGCAGGCCAGAAAGATATGCTGGGATGTAATGGGCTGACGGTCAAGCGATGCCACTTTGAGGATGTCGACAAGGGCATTCATAATCACTGGTCAGGATCTAAGAATTTTTATATTGCCGATAATGTGTTTATCGGCAGGCATGACCCGAATATAGTGCATGGATGGACTGGTTACCAGATACAAGCTTCAGACCAGCATTCTCCCAGACCACCGTTAGATACTCGACACCCGTATGAGAAATGTTTATCTGAATATGCGGTCAAAATCTGCGGTGCAGGTCATGTTGTCTGCCATAATTATATTACTAATTTCCATGACGGTATTGATCATGCCACCTATGGTGTACCGGATGGTTATCCGCAGTATTCCCATCCTGATGCTTATCCGGTGGAAAAGGTATTAAAGCAGGACAGGATGTTTGTATCAAACGATATCTACAACAACATTATCAATAACGTCCACGATGACTTTATTGAAGCAGATGGTGGCATGTATAACATGCGAGTGTTTCGCAATCTTTGCCTGAATGCCGGAACTAATGGGTTAAGCACGCAACCGCTTCTGGGTGGCCCGGTCTATTTCATGAGGAACATACTTTATAATGTCCCGAAGGCTGTGAAACACGCCGCTAATCCATCCGGTATACTTTATTATCACAACACGTTTATTACGAAGGTTATTGGGAGTGTGGGTTCTAACTATCATTTCCGTAATAATCTGTTTCTTGGGTGGTTACCCGCGGAAACCCTCTTCTCTATAGACACTTACACTAACTACACTTCATCCGACTACAATGGATTTCGACTTGATCCAGAGGCTGAGTACTCTTTCATATGGAAATCTCCGTCATTCGATAAGATAAGAGACTATTCCAACTCAAGAGAAGAGCGAAAATATCACACGTTAGATGATTACGTTCAAGATACCGGTCAGGATAGGCACAGTATCATCGTGGACTACGAAATATTTCAAAAGGTCCTTCCCGTAGATGACGTTACAAAGGTTTATAAAATCGAAGACCTGGACTTTCGACTTAAATCCGATGTCGCTGCTGTTGATGCCGGGTGTATATTACCCAATGTTAATGATGGCTTTAACGGCACAGCACCTGACCTGGGGGCATTAGAAGTTGGCCAGCCTATGCCTTTTTATGGCCCGAGACCTTAATAATAAATAGGTGTTTTGGCTGTTGAGTTGAATATAAAAACTGATTTCCCTGACGAGGCTGGTAAAATTAAGGCATAAGCCATCCTCCGTCTACCTGAAGTGTCTGTCCCGTAATATTTTTCGAAACGTCCGAAGCCAGGAAGGCAACAGCATTAGCTATGTCCTCAACTGTCTGAATTCTCTTGAGTGGAACACGATCTGCAGCCATTTGAATCATTTCTGGAGAAGGTCCCTTACCACCACCATGAAATTGAGTGGAAACCATGGCAGGGGCTATACCATTCACGTTGATACCATATGGTCCGTATTGCATCGCCAGACCCCGGGTGATATTTAAAACCGCTCCTTTGGCTGCAGCATAAGAAACAGGAACCCCCATTCTTCCGCTAATCGATGAAAAATTAATAATTTTACCGGATTTGTGTTCCATCATGCCAGGGAGAACTGCTTTTATACAGTGCATGGTTCCATAGAGATTAACATTAATATCTTTTTCCCAGTATTCTTCTCCCTGTTCATGAAAAGGCCCTCCACCAGATGCCAAACCGGCTGTGTTAACTAAAATATCTATCTTACCAAATTCTTTCAGCGCTGCTTTCACCATTTCTCCCACTTCAGTTTTGTTAGACACATCTGTTTTGAAAGCAAGAGCTTTACGTCCTGATGCCTTAACCTCATCAGCTGTTTTTGTAGCTCCTTCAAGGTCTATATCACACGAGACTATATCACACCCTTCATTCGCTAACTTGAGAGATATTGCTTTACCCATCCCTACCTGACTACCAGTCCCGGTTACTATAGCTACTTTTCCTTCTAGTTCTAGATCCATAGTTTCCTCCTTTTTTAGGCTTTCAAACTACATGTTCGATGGATGTTCCAGAGTGTTTCCTTGCAAGATTTACCTATCCATTCGTAATCTGGAAATAGATTACAGTTTACCACCCGTTAATAGATTCTTTAATATAACCAGATCCCAGATTCATCGTTACCAGGTTCCGTTATTATCCCTGGAATAGATGCTGATTTACCACTTCCATGTTGAGTTCTATACCAAGTCCCGGCTTCGTGGGAGGTATGATATAACCTTCCTCCCACTGGATAGGTTCCTTAAGTATCTCGGCATGGAAACCGTCCATCTTTCCTACACCTTCTGTAATTAAGAAGTTAGGACTACAGAGATCAAGCTGTACATTAGCCATAAGTGCTACAGGGCTGGCATAATGATG
>CP070800.1:1021249-1026221 GCA_020343555.1 Dehalococcoidales bacterium | reverse complement strand
CACCCGCACCCCGGGGAGGGCCTCGCCCAGGGCGGCCATCAGGGTGGGGTTCCGGGCCCCGCCCCCGCCCACGAGGAGCGCGTCGACCCGCGCCCCGGGCGGCAGGTGGTGGTCAGCCGCGTGGGCCACCGCCTGCGCCGTGAAGGCCACGAGCGTCGCGACCAGGTCGTCGGGGGCGCGGCCCTCGGCGCGCCAGGCCTCGTGCAGCGCCTCCGCCTCCCGCGTCCCGTAGCCGCCTGGTGCCAGTACCCGTTTCAGTTCCCACAGAGCCGATAATCTCTCGGTTTTTTTACTGATATGGTGGTAGGAGGCGACAGCGATAGCGTATTCAAAGGAACTGTCGGCGAACGGCAGGCTTCTGATATCACCCTGAATAAGCACCGGAGAATAACCGAACTTGTCAGAATATTTCCGGGCATGTTCAAGCATCATCCTTGAGAAGTCGATTCCATAGAGATGGAAACTGTCCTTGAACGGCAGGAAATCCGGGCCGTGACCGCATCCGATATTGAGTACACTGCCCTTTTCCCATCGCTCAGCGAGTTCATCCAGTTCATTCCTGAATATGGACCAGTGCCTGAAATTGTACCAGCCCGATGCGATCTTATCGAATATTTCTCTGGACATTATTCCCTCTTATCATTACCTCGGTCACGGACTGCCGTGTCATTCTGGGTTTTCCTTGTCATTCTGAGCGTAGCGAAGAATCTCATCTCAGTGTTGTATAATCTCTGTTTATTTTATACGTTGAGATTGTTCCAATATACAAGGAGATCCTTCGCCCTCCTACGTCGTCCTCAGGATGACAGCTTATCGATTTGTATAGATTACTACGTCGCTCCACCTGTAGTGTCGCTTCTCGTAATGACAGTCGAGATGTCATTGCGAGTTTCGCCGTCTACAGGCGAACAGTGGCAATCTATATGAATCGTGAAACATATAACCAATATACCAGATTGTTGGAATCAGGCTGAAACTGATACACTATATTGAGAGTATACAATGAAGAAATTCGCCAGAACAATATCAGGAGTCACTCCGGTGGCGGTCATGACGTCGCCGATGGACTGCCCCGGTCAATGTGTTTACTGCCCGACTTTTTCGGCAACCCCGCAAAGCTATACACCCACGTCACCAGCAGTATTACGGGCTATCCAGTGCGATTATAACGGTGCCGACCAGGTAACACTTCGAATAAAAATCCTGTCGGACATGGGTCACCCTACCGACAAGATCGAACTTATTATCATGGGGGGAACGTTCCTGGCGTATTCGGAGGAATACCAGTATGAGTTCATCAAAGATTGCTATGATGCTCTCAATAGTCAGGAATCTTCAACACTGGAAGAAGCCAAACGGATAAATGAGACGGCTGTTCATCGCTGCACTGGCCTGTGTATCGAGACAAGACCTGACTGGTGCGGACAGGAGCAGATCGACCGGATGCTGGAGTTCGGCGCGACGCGCGTTGAACTGGGTGTACAGACACTCGATGATGATATCTACCGCCTGGTAAGGAGAGGTCACACGATCGAAGATGTGGTCACGGCTACCCGTCTTCTTAAGGAGTATGCCTTCAAGGTTCATTATCACTGGATGCCCGGTCTTCCCGGTTCCTCGCCGGAGATAGACCTGGAGATGTCCCGGCAGCTTTTCGAGGATTCGCGTTTCAGGCCTGACGGTTTGAAGATATATCCTACCATGGTGATCGAAGGTACGGAGATGGAAAAGTGGTACAGGGAAGGCAGGTATATACCGTATCCTGATCATGTCATGGTCGACCTTATCGCTGATATCAAGGCCGTAGTTCCCGGCTATGTCAGAATTTCCAGGATACTTCGTGACATACCGGCAAACTATATTATCGGCGGACTCCGGGACTCTTTACGGACGACGGTACGCAATAAACTGGAAGAACAGGGCAGGTCTTGCCGTTGTATCCGGTGCCGCGAGTACGGTCACCGGGTAAGGAATGGCTGGGAAGCTGGTGAACCGGGACTGTCGAGGGAAGATTACGAAGCTTCAGGCGGTAGAGAGATTTTCCTTTCGTACGTGGATGATAGTGAAACACTGTTCGGCCTTCTCAGACTGAGAATTCAGCCGGATACTGTCAACCGTCTCGGGCGGAACAAGGGTGGAAATACGGCACTCGTTCGCGAATTGCATGTGTACGGGCCCGAAGTTCCCCTGAGAGAACAAAATCCTGGATCAGCCCAGCACAGGGGTCTGGGGAAAGCGCTGCTGGCGGAAGCTGAGAGGATTGCGTTTGAAGAATTTCACTCGCCTGAGATACTTGTCTTAAGCGGCGTGGGCGCCAGAGATTACTATCGAACCGAGTCCGGATATGCTCTCGATGGCCACTATATGGTCAAGCGGTTATAGTTCAGCGAAGGAGATTCTTGAGATCTGGTGTAATCGATTAGCTGTCATCCTGAGGACGACGAAGGAGTACGAAGGATCTCCTTTCCTAGTCGAATGGGATTCTTCGGTCGCAAGCTCCCTCAGAATGACAGGAAAGACTCAGAATGACAGAGTAAAGGATGACATATTTTACGTGTTATCCCACTATCCAGCTACCATATATATAATTACAGCTATTATCTCTATTACGATCACCGGTGGGATCACATACTTGAATACAGCCGAAAGGTTTGTTTTAAAATACTCTGCTGAAAGAATCAGGCACAGGTGCAGGGGCGAGATCAGTATTCCCATCATCCCGCTGGTGTAGGCCAGTAACAGGGCAGGTCCGTTGACACCGGTCTCCAGCACGATATATGGGAGCAGCAGCGGCAGAGCAACCCCGATAAATGCCATACTGACCCCCGTGGCGAGGCCCATCAGCAATGGCAGGAAAGCCAGTATCAGTACCGCGGGAAGCCCTATCGATTGCATGTCATAGATCAGCACGCCGGCAGCGTCGGCTTCTTCGATGATCACCTTGAAGAGCATCACTGAGTACAGGAGGAACAGGATTTTATAGTTCAGGCCGTATTTTAATGCCTTCCACATTTCATTCCTGCTGACCCTCTGCTGTAACGCCAGGAGAATGAGTGTTACCGGAAATACTATCATCGGGTTTATTCCCGCCAGGATGGTCGGTACCAGTAGCAGGATCGGCCAGGCAGCCTGCACGAATTTCACGATTATCGTTACGGGTGAATTTCCCTCGGTACGATATGATTTTTTCCGCAGTATGAAGAAACTGATAGTACCACCGCACAGGATACTTATCGCCGTCATAGGCGCCAGGATCTTGACCACCGCGAACAGTGATACCCCGACCAGGACGCTGGTTATGATGATGGTAGGGTAGGTAGGCATCGAGAATTCCCACAGGTGGCGGAACCAGTAATTGATGAAGGTACTCTGTTCAGGTTTGAGACCGAGTTTCCTGACCAGTCCCTGGACGGACGTGGCAGAGACAAGAGCTCCGCCGGGGAGAGGGACGAGTCCTATAATCGCCGGGACGATGTGTATCGCCAGCTTCGCGCCGATACTCTCCATGGCTGTGGCAAGACTGGACAGCATCCCCTTTTCTTCCATCAGGCTGCTTAAGGTCAGTGCGCTGGATATTACTATCAGCAGTTTCAATGTCTGCTGGTCTCCCAGCGGTACCTGTTCTGTCCATAGAGCCTTGTAGAGGAGTGACGGGAAGGTTTGAACAGGCAAGACGAGGAGTGACAGGATCAGTGCCCCGACGAAGATGGCGAAACCCGGGTGCACCTTGAATCTCAGGAGTACCAGTATGCAAACAATGGATATAATCAGTACTATCGATGGGCTCAACATTTGATACTATGGGTTCACGGGAATTCCCGGGAGACGGTGTGAAGGGATCGATGCGATACGGTCAGCCGGGTAATGTATGTAGTGTAGCCAGCTTGAGTGCTGGCTGTCAAACAATCGTGGTCAAAGTACTGTACGGCTCTAGAGTGAAAAGATTCTATCTATAGAGATTGCTACGGTTCGTCTGTTGATGGCGAAACTCGCAATGACATTTCGACTGCCATCCTGAGCGATATATTGTCATCCTGAGGACGACGAAGGAGGACGAAGGATCTCCTTTCTTATTGTATGGGATTCTTCGGTCGCAAACTCCCTCAGAATGACAGGACAGGCTCAGGATGACGACTAATAATTACCTGCAGTGTAGTCATACCGGGTATCGGCTGTCAAACGATTTTGATTAAATTACTATCTGGTTTTGATTCTTTTTGTTTTCATCCCATCTCATCGATTAGCATTCTTACTGAAAGAAGCGAATGATTGACATTCTGATAACACCTATATATCATTGTTGATAATTGTTTGATAATAAGGTTTCCCTCCGCTAACCAAGTGGGGAAGACCAAGTCTAGAAGGTATCAAGGATATTGAGTCAAACACAACCAAACCAGCAAGCAAGTGCCCCTCCAACAATCCAATCTCTCCCTCTGATCATGGTTTTGTTTATCGGCAGCGGGTGTGCCGCCTTAATATACGAGGTGGTCTGGTTCCAGCTACTGGGTTTACACCTCGGTTCTTCTGCTATTTCTCTTGGTATCATTCTCGGCACGTTTATGGGTGGTATGTGTCTGGGCAGCCTGTTGTTTCCCCGTTTTTCACGCCTGAACTGGCATCCTTTACGCGTGTATGCGTTCCTGGAACTGGGTATTGGAATTTTCGGCATAATCGTGTTACTGTGCGTCCCTCTGGTTTCAAGGTTATACACAGCCTGGGCAGGTCAAGAGACTATCGAGCTGGTGTTACGCGTAATAGTTGCCGTTCTATTCTTGTTGCCACCGTCGATGCTGATGGGAGCTACATTACCGGCAATTTCACGGTGGGTTAAGATGACTCCCCGGGGAGTTTCGTGGTTGGGATTTTTCTATGGCGGAAATATTGCCGGTGCCGTTATTGGTTCTCTTCTTGCCGGATTTTTCCTTCTCCGCTTGTATGATATGACCACGGCTACTTTCGTTGCGGTTAT
>CP070800.1:1008315-1021149 GCA_020343555.1 Dehalococcoidales bacterium | reverse complement strand
GGCAACTTCCTGGACAAGCTTGATACCGAAGGAGTTATGTGGTCCTATCCCGCTGATTTTTTGTAACTCTTCAGACGGAGCTTCCAGGACCCCTCTCAAGGTTTTGAATCTGCTGATAGCTTCTTTAGCTTGCTGTTTGCAGTCGCGTTGCGGTGTTCCCAGGCTCAGTATCAGTTCTATGATCTCGTAGTCGTGGAAACCGGCGATGCCCGACTTTATGAATTTTTCCCTGAGCCTTTTTCTATGCCCGGCTTTCTCATTTTTGATGGTTACATTATCATTCATTACTGATGTATTCTACCATGATAATGAGAAAATGTCTCGGAAAAGAGGTAAATTTTATATTGCAGCCATCCTGTTGCTCCTGAAAGCGATAAATATCCCTCCCAGGATTAAAATACCGCCGATGATCTCATTGAGGGTCGGTGCTTCGTTCAGAATGAAGAAAGCCAGTATAGTAGCTATAATCGGTTCACCGAGGACGGCGATCGTAACCATCGTTGCCGGCATAAACTTGAGAGACCAGTTAAGCGAAGAATGTCCAAGTATCTGCGGTATCAGAGCCAGAAGGACGAACATCAGGTAGGTATCACCTGAATATCCGGACAGACTGTATCCCGAAGCCATCGTAGTTATCAGGAGAAGGACTCCCGCCGAACTGTAGGTAACGAAAGCATAACTCAGGATTCCTGTGGTTCTACGCAGCCTGCGACCGATCAGCAGGTATCCGGCTACGGCAAGTGCTCCTGTCAGTGCCAGCCCTGCTCCAAGCAACTGGTCTGTCCCGATACTCAAGTTACCGTAGCCGATCAGCACCGAACCTCCGATGGATATCATTATTCCCGTGACTATCCTGATGGTCAGTTTTTCCCTGAACAGGAGGTAGGAAGTGACTGCAACGAATATAGGAGTGGCGGTAACAAGCACTACAGAGGTAGCTACTGATGTGTAACTGAGCGATGTTATCCAGAGACCGAAGTGAAGTGCCAGGAATCCTCCGGCGAGCAGCATCATGGCAAGGTTCCTGCCTGATATTTGCCGCAGTTCATTGCCGGCAAACTTCACTGCAAACGGTGCCAGAATCAGGGCTGCCAGGCACATCCGCCAGGCTGCGATCACCAGTGGTGGAGCATCGGCCAGCCGGATGAAAACCGCGGCGAATGATACGGAAATAACACCTATTGCCAGGACTGTATACTGCCGTTTCATGATTGACCATACTATACACTTAATTCCGGGGTGAATTCCAGAATCCAGAGGATGTCTGTTCCGGATGAATTTCCATGAACATACACTGATATTAATGTCTTATTTTAACCTCTCCCTCTGTTACGAGCTGTCTCCCTCTCCATGTGGAAAGGGAGACGCTCGAAAATAGAATTCAGAACAGTCAAAGATTCATTTTTAAGGACATTAAGCGGTTGCCAGAGTAGGCAAGGGGTCGAGGGAAGGAAATCTGGGTTAAATGGTTATCAATAGCACACCCTATTATTACGATCTACTGGAAATGGATGAAGAAGTAATCTATTAGATTTATATAGATTGCCACGATTCGCCTGTTGACGGCGAAACTCGCAATGACAGCAAGGAGTGGATTTTCCCCTCGCGGGAATGACGAAAAGATATGTGGGAATGACGGAAGTGGGTTCATCCTTCGACAAGCTCAGGACGAACGACGGGTAGGCGGTGTAACCCGCATTGACAGTAAGGACGGATTGCCATTCCCGCGTAGGCGGGAATCCACAAATTCGGATATGTTATACTTACCTGAATATTAAGCTATATTGTTAAGGATAAAATGGATAAGTACTTGCTGGCAGATGAAATACGGACTTATCTGAAATCACAGGGCGCTGATATAATTGGATTTGCCGATCTGCGAAGTCTCCCGGCTGATGTGCGGAGTGATTTCCCTTATGGTATTACCATTGCTGTTGCGTTGGATCCGGAAATTATCAGGAAGATAATAAATGGTCCGGACTTAGAATATCTCCTGGAATATCGGAGAGCCAATGAACTGCTGGGTTTACTGGCTGAAAAAGCAGCCAGCTTTCTCGAAGAAC
This sequence comes from Dehalococcoidales bacterium, assembly GCA_020343555.1. The sequence continues at coordinate 1,019,086 of CP070800.1, read as the reverse complement.
AGGGATACCGGGCGAACTGGTTTTCCGCCACCAACACGGATATAGACTGGGATACACTCTCTACAAAACTTCCTCATAAGACTGTCGCTACCCGTGCCGGTCTTGGCTGGATCGGGAAATGCGCCCTGTTGATAATGGCTGAATATGGTTCGGCGGTTCGGATCACCAGCGTTCTTACCAATGCCGAATTGCCTGCAGGTACCCCGAAGGATACCTCCGATTGCGGGGACTGTCATACCTGTGTCGATATCTGTCCCGGAAATGCTGTCACTGGTCTACAGTGGGAAGCGGGAATGTCACGCGACCAGTTATACGATCCATTCAAATGTCGTGAAGTCGCGCAGAGATTGCAGCGTGAACGAGAGGGGATAACCGACAATATCTGTGGGATGTGCATCGCTGCCTGTCCGTGGACACAGAAGTATCTGGATAAATCAGCTAGGTAGGGTGAGTGAAGTCGTATTGCACACCGAATTAATCACTGCCCGGTTGGGTGAATTTATATTTTTGGGATTACCACGGTTCGCCTGTGGACGGCGAAACTCGCAATGACGCATTATGTGGTCAAGAACTCGAAACTCCCGTTTCGATTCTGACTCCCTCTTCACCGATGACTTCAGTCAACTGGCGGAATAAATCGTCGCAATATCCTGTGGTCTGCGGAAGTTTTACGACATCTATCTTGGTGCCGTTCTCAAGACGGAGAATTACTTCGTCCTCGCCTGTATAATCTTCAACAATATCCCTGATCCTGTTCAACTTATTGGTATCACCCTCAGCGTCTTCAGTAGGTTTGATGTCGATCACGATTTTACAGGCAGCAGGAACGATTTCCTCTTCAGGTATTTCTACGGATTCATGAGTCTCGGCTACTGTAGTATCCGAGTCGACTATTTTGTTTTCGATAGCGGTCATCTGGAAGTAGTCGGCATCGTTTGCACTGAGTTGGATTTCTTCATTTCTTAACCTTACCTTGACACCGATCCTGAGAAAGTTTCCTTCCTGCCATAGATCACGGGTATTTTCATAATCTCGCGGCCATACTGCTATTTCGATCCCACCACTGACATCTTCCACCATTGCTTTCACGAAAGGCTTGGAATCCTTACGGGTAATGAGATGGGTGATGCTGGATATTTCGCCAATAATGGTTATATTCTCGCCGTCCATCTCAGTGTCTATCTCAGCACAGTAAGTTGCGTCGGGATCGTACTGTTTCGGGTCTACCAGCTTTCTAGAGAAAGGCACTCCCATCAGTTCCTTTTCCCAGGCTGCCATTTCCCGGTCACTTACTCCTACATACTCCATTTCAAGGTCGGGCAGCGGCATCGATGCCGTGTCGCCGAACATATCGAACATGGTGGTCTGACCAGTTTCCCTGAGACGCTGCTCTTTTTGGGCAAGCGACAGTATATCGTTGATATTGTGAAGCAGCGTACCTCTCTCTCCCAGCGAATCGAACGCCCCAACCTTGACCAGGCTTTCCATCGTCCTGCGGTTGATTCCATGAAGGTCGCAACGACGACAGAACTCCTCGATGGACTTGAACAATCCGTTCTCTTCTCTCTCGGAAACAATAGACTCTATAGCGCCCAGGCCGACATTTTTAATACTCGTCAATCCGAATCTTATTACCGGAGTACCGGATTCATCCTGTTCGATGGAAAAGCGGTCTTTACTGTACTGGACATCGGGTGGCTTGAGTTCAATTTTCAATCTGCGGCATTCTGCTACCGCGTTAATAACTTTTTCTGTCTGCCCGGCATTCGACGTGAGGAAGGCGCATATATATTCCACCGGGTAGTTTGCTTTCAGGTAGGCGGTCTGGTAGGCGATAAGGGCGTAGCTGAAGGCGTGGGCTTTATTAAACGCGTAGCCGGAAAAGGGTTCGATAAGGGCGAATATATCTTCGGCTTCTTTCTCGGAAAAGCCTTTATTCACGGCTCCATCCATGAAATTCTTCTTTTCCTGTCGCATTTTCTCGGCAATCTTCTTGCCCATTGCCTTGCGGAACACATCGGCTTTCCCGAGAGTGTAATCGGCTACGGCTTGAACGATGAAGAGTACCTGTTCCTGGTAGACGAGAACTCCGTAGGTTTCCTTGAGGATGTCGGCAAGAGCCGGATGCGGGTATCGAATTTCTTCTTTACCGTGTTTGGCCCTGATATAGGTAGGGATATGAGCCATCGGTCCAGGTCGGAAGAGGGCGACGATTACAGCTATGTCACTGAAAGTGTTCGGTTTTAACTGCATCCCTGTCTTTTTCATTCCGGTACCTTCCAACTGGAATATACCGGCGGTCTCACCGGAAGCAATAAGCTCGAATGCTTTCGGATCATCCTTGGGGATATTGTTCAGGTCGATGTTGATATCCTGGCTTTCTTTTATGGTTTCTATTGCTTTACCCAGTATTGAAAGGTTAGCCAGTCCGAGGAAATCCATTTTCAGCAGACCTATCTGGGCGATCTCATCCATGCTGTACTGGGTCATGACCGTGGAGTCATCTTCGGCCCGGCTGGCCCTCTGCAGCGGGACATATCCGGTAAGAGGTTCTCTTGCGATAACTACACCGGCGGCGTGCGTGCTGGCATGACGGGCTGTGCCTTCGAGCCGTCGTGCCGAATCAATCAGTTCATGGACAATCTTATCCTGGAGATAGATACTTTTAAGTTCGCCGTTTTCTTCCATTGCCCTCTGGAGCGTCATGTGTGGAGCGAACGGGACAAGCTTGGCTACCCTATCCACTTCGGCATACGGCATACCGAGTGCTCTGCCGACATCCCTGAGTGCGGCGCGCGCTCCGAGGGTACCGAAGGTGATTATCTGAGCGACATGGTCCTGCCCGTATTTCCGGGTTACGTAGGCGATTACCTCTTCACGGCGGTCATCCTGGAAGTCAAGGTCGATATCGGGCATCTCGATACGTTCTTCGTTGAGGAATCGTTCGAAGACCAGGTCCATTTCAAGGGGGTCCAGTTCGGTGATTCCAAGGCAGCGAAGTACGATGCTTGAAGCGGCGCTTCCTCGTACTCCGAATAGAATGCCGTTTTCCCGGACAAATGATATAATGTCCCAGACAACCAGGATGTAATTTGCAAAACGGGTCTGTTCAATAACCGCTAATTCGTGATCCAGCCGTTCTCTAATCTCGGATGAGGGATCGGGGTAGTACTCTTTCAAACCTTCTTCACACAGGTCAGCCAAGTACTGATCGGGAGTTTTCCCTTCCGGGATTTCTATCTCAGGAAGGAGTAGGCGGTCGAACTCGAGTTCAAGATTGCACATATCAGCAATGTGTTCGGTATTCTCCAGTGCTTGCGGAATATCCTGGTACATCTCTGCCATTTCTTCCGGACTTTTTAAATAAAGGAAGTCGCCTTCCATCTTCATTCGTTTTTCGTCATGGATAGTCGTGTTGGTACCTATACACAGAAGGATGTCGTGAGCTGAAGCATCTTCCTGGTTGATGTAATGAACATCATTGGTAGCTATCAGCGGGATATCCATTTCCCTGCCGATGGCGATCAGTTCCTGGTTGATACGCTCAAGTTCGGCAACGGGCTGTCGCTGGATCTCAAGGTAGAAATCTTCAAGATTATCTTTATACCATTTTGCAGACTGCTTCGCTTCCTCTATCCGATTCTGTGCAATCAGTGAGGGGAGTTCGCCACCAAGGCAGGCTGACAGTCCGATAAGACCTTGGCTGTATTCCGCCAGCAGTTCCTTATCGATACGAGGCCTGTAATAGAATCCTTCAAGGTTGGCTTTCGTTATAAGCTGGATAAGGTTACGGTAACCGGTGAGGTTTTTAGCCAGTAGTACGAGGTGGTAGCTCTGCTTGTCGGCGCTGGCTCGGCTGGTGCGACTTTCCAGGGCTACGTAGGTCTCGCAGCCGATGATGGGTTTGATGCCTGCTTCCACGGCTGCATTGTAGAACTGTACGGCACCGTACATCACCCCGTGGTCGGTGATCGCCAGGCTGTCCATACCCATCTCTTTTGCCTGTTTGACAAGCTGGTCGATACGGCACATCCCGTCAAGCAGACTGTACTCGGTATGAACGTGAAGGTGGCTAAACATCGTTCTTCCCGGCGAGGATTTGCATGGGATAATTATAGCACAGCGACCGGGAAAATTGTCATGTGGAGGGAGGGTGGAAAGCGGCTATTTTGAACTGTAGAATTACTACTGGAAAGCGTCAGTTCTGTTGATTACGGACATTTTTGCCTGTATCTAGGGCTTAAGATATACCTTGATTTGGGCTGTCATTATATCGACGTTCAGCGGCTGTTCGAATCTGACCAGGCGGCAGGGTAGTGTTTGCATCCATTCTTCATGGAGAGTCCTGCTTCTCATTTCCGTTCCACCCGTGTCATACTGCGCAGCCCATTCCATAAAGCCAGTGTGGTTTTCATGAAACCAGCCGCCGGGTGCCAGGGCTTCCTGCCCGAAACGACCGATTTCTCTTTCTTTCAGCCTGGACATCCGCAATTCTTCCGGTATCCAGAGAAAGACCACCAAGCTGAACATCGGGATCGTGAAATCGCCCCATCCACACAGGGAGCCGGAAAGAACCCACTCAGGATGTTTGTCAAGGTCTGCCTTGAGTAGATCGATACGCTGTGCAATCTCCCGTTTCTCGGTGTAAGGAATCTCGGTTTGTAGCCAGTAATAGTTGTCAGTATCCAAATGAGGGATGTTTAAGCGTTTCGCCAGGGACTTTCCCAGTGTCGTTGTCCCTGTTCCTGCAGCCCCGAATATATGTATCCTGTTATTGGTTGCCATAGATCGATTCGTATATTAACGTTGGAGGTTCTTTTTTTACCAACAAATTATCGAGACGTAAATCAACACTCAAGTTGAATAGTTCATCTTCACGTTTTTTTGCTTCTTCTTCAGTGAAAGCGGTTTTTTCCAGCTCGATCAATAGAGGGTATTTTATCTGGGGGCAAGTCATCACCTTGACGGTCAGTTCAAGTGGTTCATGATACCCGAATTTATCTACCCCGTTGAAGGACATAAATCTATAGTGTCCGAGTTTTTCCAGTTCATTAATCACATCAGTGTAAGACTCGATGATATTACACCCTCCAAGTTTATCCAGGATAATACTATTTTCAATACCATTTGTAATCTCCTCACCGATTTCCTGGCGGATGTTCGCGAATTCACCGGTATCCGGACTTTTCCATCCCAAGTAGCGTCTTGTTATTCCTATCAAAGGCCCTTGCCCTATCCTGAGTAACTGTCCCGATTTAAACAGTTCTAAACCGTATGTATCGGATTTCCAGGATTCTTCTTCATTCAAGGATTCCTCAAGGAAAGGTAACTTATCACAGGCGTCATCGTAAGATTCTGCGAAAAATCTTATTTCTACTTCGTAGATCAATGGCTGGATCGGCATATAGTTTCCTTTAATGTCTGTTTATTATACATCAGTTCCTATTCATAAATGTAATATAACTGTTATTTTCATTTTGACCGGTGTAAAATCTTGGATAGGATGAAGTGGAAAGTAGTCAATATCATAGCCCGGGTGATATTCATACTCTGCATACTTTTTCTACTGCTGACGGCTGCGATAGCGATAGCATTCAACTCGGTATCACTATACGAATACGGTTTCGACAAGTATGACGTTGTTACGACTACCGGTCTTGCCCGGACAGAACTGGTGAAGTCGGCTGAAACACTGATATCGTACTTTAACTCAGGGGAGGAATATATCGATCTCACAGTAGAAAAAGATAGCGTTGAGTTCGAGTTATTTACCCGCGAGGAGTCCATCCACATGAAGGATGTCAAGGGACTTGTCAGACTGGATTACGGAGTCTTGATAGGCACTTTTACCTATGTACTCGCATACACCGTGATTTACCTGTACTGGAGAAAAGCCGGTCGACTGGTAACCTGGAATCTTTTGATCGGCAGCGGTGTTACCCTGGTACTGATCCTGGCTTTATGGCTTGGTTCTTTATGGAATTTCGATAGACTTTTTTACCAATTCCACCTGATAGCTTTTTCCAATGATTTCTGGTCGGCTAAAGGATATATGCTGAAACTTTTCCCCGGGGATTTCTGGTATGATGCTGTAATTTTCGTTGTGATCGGGATGGCAGCGGCGGCGGTGCTTCTTGGTACGGTAGCCGGAAGTTTCCTGTTTTTCACCAAAAAGGGCTTGCATTTTCGCAGGTAAATGTCATAATACTAGTAATCATTTAGGAGTATTTCAGCCGTACAGGAGATAATCATGAAGAAAGGCCTGATTCCGGTCATATTAATCCTTACACTGGTTGCTGTTCTGATCTTGCCCGGATGTAATGGAACAATCGGGGCTGGTGAAGTTATTACCGAGAAGAAAGATTTCAAAAATTTTACCTCCGTGGATATAAGCAGCGCTTTCGAAGTTGACATAATACAATCGAGTACTTATAGCGTTGTTATCAGTGCCGACGAGGATCTTTTCGACTATATAGAAGTTTCCCAGACTGGCTCCAAGCTGGTAATTTATTTAAGCCCACGCCATATATTTACCGATTTCACCCTGGGTAAGAGGGTGTTGAAAGCCGAGATTTCGATGGCTTCTCTTCATGAACTGGTAATTTCAGGAGCAAGTAAGGGAACGGTAACAGGATTCAAGTCGGCATCTCCTCTTACACTGGATATATCCGGAGCGACTACCCTGAAAATCGTCGATATAGTAGCAGGCGACACTGATTGTGAAGTGTCCGGAGCCAGTAAACTAACCGGCAACATGACTGCCGGGTATGCAGATTTTATCGTGTCAGGAGCCAGCAGCATGGAACTATCCGGCGTGGCGAATAATATGGAAATCGAAGTGTCCGGTGCCAGTCGGGCAGATCTCGAAAAATTCCACGTGGGAAACGTCGATATCGTTCTGAGCGGTGCCAGCGAGTCTACGGTATACGTGAATGAAGTGCTAGACTTCGAGGTTAGTGGTGCTTCAAGGCTATATTTCGTCGGGAATCCGACACTCGGGAAAACCGATGTTTCCGGGGCTTCTACCATAAAGCATAAAGACTAAGAAACCTTTAAAAAAGTACCCTCTCCCCATCGCGGGAGAGGGTTAGGGTGAGGGGGCTATGCGTAAATCGTTACTTTTCACCCTCACCTAACCTCTCCCGTCAAGGGAGAGGAATGTTCTGATCGATGCAAAGGCAATCAGAGTTTTGTTAGATATTATCAGGATGACAGCTTATTTCCTACGTCCTACGGATGACTGTCGATCCGGTTATTGTTCCATCCTCTGCCGGAATGCCCAGTGCATGACAAGAGCGGCGGCAACCGATGCATTGAGAGAGCTTATTTCTCCCTTCATCGGGATACGAGCTACGGTATCGCAGTGTTTCCTGACAAGCGGGGACAGTCCCTTTCCTTCACTACCGACAACGATAGCCGAAGGCAATGTGAAGTCGATACTCGCGTAATCAACATCACCGGTCATTTCAATACCGGTAATCCAGATATCGTTCTTTTTCAGCGTTTCTATTGCCTGCGAGATATTAGCTACCCTTACGACAGGTACATACTCGATTGCTCCGGCTGAGGTACGGGCAACTGCCGAGGTCAGTCCTACCGCGCGGCGTGACCTGATGATAATGCCGTGGACTCCGGCTGCGTCGGCAGTTCTCAGAATAGCTCCCAGGTTTGCCGGATCCTCGATGCCGTCCAGCAGGCAGAACAAAGCCGGTTCGCCGGTTTTTACCGGGATCGTAAGGAGTTCTTCCAGAGTGGCATAGTCGTGGGAAGCCGTGAACGCGATGATGCCGCGACTATTGCCGGTGCCGCTCTGCCGGTCAAGAATATATCGTTCGGTATACTCTAAAGGTATCTTTTTCTTTTTAGCCTGGTTCAGTATCTCGGATATAGCCGTGTTGTTTTTTACCCCTTTAGCCAGCATTATTTTATTGACCGGTCGACCCGCTCTTAACGCTTCCAGTACCGGATTCTTACCTTCAATTATCTCAGCCATTTCATTCCCTCATCAGCCTGCCGAGCCTGTTTTCTGCGTTTCTTTTTTCGCCCGGGGTGATCTTACTTTTACCGATCGCTTTTCTCAGCAGTTCAATCGACCGGTCGTATGTTTCACGGTCGACCGGATAGGGGATACCGTCCTTTCCTCCATGGGCGAAGCTGTACCGGGCAGGATCACGATAACTCGGCGCCACGCCATGCACGAGCTCCGAGATCAGGCTCAGGGCACGGATCGTTTTGGCTCCGACTCCCGGGAGACCCAGTAACTCTTTGAAATTGCCCGGCTGCCGCTCGTAGGTACTCAGGATTATCTTTTTCAGACTGTCCGGGTGGAGGTCTTCCGTCCGGATATCGTGTCGCGCCGGAAGACTCAGTGTTTTTATCTTTTTCAGGTCTATCAGTATCTCTTCGGGTTTCTGGTTCGATACTACTTCAGCGATGGTATTTCGGGCGGAGTTGCTTTCGCCTGCGACGAGATTCAGAGCTTTCCCCCGGGTTTCCGAGAGAATGGCTGAATGAGGTTCGTTGACGAAGTTGGAAACCTCTTTGCCGAGCCAGTGATACCGCCGGGCGTATCGTGCTGACTCGTTCATGCCCTGCTGGACAACAGCCCAGGAACCGTTCTTGGTGAAGATGAATGAGTGGTGGTATATCTGGTATCCGTCCTGTACGGCGGCACTGTCTACCTTGGCGGACATGCGGCTGGCGTAAATAAGAGGATCGGGATTGATGGAAATAGTTTCACCCCATTTCATTAGTTCCGAGGGAGTTTTTCGTGAAGTGGCTCCTTTGCCGCCGGCGACGAATAAACCCAGGTCGCGTTCCATTCCCCTGATGCCTTCCTTGAGGGCGCCGCACAACGTAGTGGTAACACCGCTTGAATGCCAGTCGAAACCTAATATACAGCCGAACGCCTGGAACCAGTAGGGATGCGAGAGTCGGTTAAGCATTTCTTCGGGACCATAATCAGTGACGATGGCGATAGTGATCTCGTGGGCAAGTTTGACCATACGCTGGAACAGCCACCGTGGAGCTTTACCTCCGTGGAGAGGGAGGTTGGCGATTCCGGTTCTTGCAGGTCCGGACATGGTAAACTCCGGTTAACTGGCGCAGGTGGCGCAGCTTCCTGAAGCGCAGCTAGCGCAGGAACTTCCTCCGCCGGCCATGGCTGTCGTCATTCCGCTTTCATCGGATGAGAAGCAGGCAAACGTGGACAGGGCCCGTTCTGCTTCGTGCTGGCAATGAGGGCACTCGGCTCCTTCGTTTGCTTTACTCATTGAGCGAATCATTTCGAACTTCACGTCGCAGCTTGAGCATACATACTCGTATATCGGCATAGTAATTCTCTCCTGAGAATAGTGTACGCATTAGCAGCCGGGAAGTCAAGGTGAATTGATAAGTCCTGAATCATAAACACTAAATTCTAAACAATATCGAATTACTAATCCCTAACCGTTATAGTAAAATGTGCAACTAGAGAGGAAAGCGGCGATTTTTCTTATTATTAAGCCTTCAGTATATCCTTTTGTCTCAGAGCCCTCTCTAACGACGGCTGCATCTTCATCTCTCGGAACTCCTTGATTGCGAAGTCGAGGTGTTCGAGAGCTTGGGCTTTTTCGTCAGGATAGTGGTTGAGAAGTAGTTCAGCAAACTCTAATCGTGAGAGAGCCAAATCAGGACGGAATCTCATCTCAGTGCAGACTCTGATTGCTTCTTTGTAGTGTTCTTTGGCTTCGTCGAATCTTTCAAGGAGTACCGCTGCTCCACCCATAAGGCGGAGAATACACATCGGTTGGGCATACCCTGTTGCACAAATACCTGTACCTTTAAACCTGTTTAGAAGAAGTTTTGCAGATTGCCTGTGTCCAACTAGTAATGCTGTTTCCAGGAAATAAGCATCGTCTAGAATCATCGTCATATCTTCATCGGTACCAATATATGGACGATTAACTACGTTCCGGTCAAGAATCTCCTTCGCTTCATCATTTTTCCCCTGATGAGCAAGCATATTAGCGAGAATATTATCAACCATAGGACCTATCGCTCGTACATTGGTAAAAGTAGTTTCAAAATTCACAGGCATGCTACCAATGTAGTAGTGACTTCTATGCAAGGCGAAATTTGATCCCGAGGTCGCTGCAATCAATCCGGTTTCTTCAGCTCGTGCCTGTAATTGATCAATGCTATTTAGTGTTTCCTCAAAACGACCATCGTAACATAATAGTATTTGGTAATATGCCGCTGAATATATCTCCGGCAAAATGCCTCCTGTATGTACGGAAATTTCCCACATTTCTCCATATATTTCCTCTGCTTTTTCCCGCTGACCCATTGAAAGGAAAATACTGCCTATGAATTGCAGGCTGCCAAAAAAATTGACTTGCGTTAATCCAGTACGAGATCTAGACCATAATTCTTCTGCTAATTGTATTAGTTCGCTGAAATATTGTGGCATTGCATTTCCCCCCAGATAACATCGTGCAGCCCACCAAAATGCATTAATATCATCGATGTTTCTTGCTAAATCAAGGGTACTTGAAAAGAGTTGATGCCCTTCTTTACGAGTGGATGGATCAAGTGAAAGAAACTTTGAAATACCTATAATCGAATCTGCGTAAACCCGTTCACATGTTTCAGGTTTAGCATATTTGTCTGCCCGGTTTCCCCATTCAACAATTTGAGGATGAAGTATGTTACCCTCTCTTGCGTAAATAGATGATAATGCCGAAATGCATACACTGACAGCTTTTACATCATCTTTCAACTCTTCTGCAAG
>CP070800.1:1002881-1008215 GCA_020343555.1 Dehalococcoidales bacterium | reverse complement strand
TCGATAGGCCATAAATGGCAGTCATGGAAAGCGACATCGGTAGCACAGGCTACTCGGATCGACGGTATCCATACCACGGAGTTGTTGACGCTGTCGCCCTCCCAGTTGTCGGAGACCAGGATCTCTTCACCCTCGAGGATCAGTCGCGACTCATCCATCGGTACAGGGATGGTCGTCCTGCGGGGGATATCATCAGGACCGAAACGGTCTATCGCCCACAATTCAACCTTGTCAGTAGAAGTGGCAATGATATCCTGTACAACACTCGGCAGAGCAACAATCTCAGCCTTCGGAAACGCATTTTTCAGAACCTGCAAGCCGAAATGGTGGTCGGGATGAAAATGCGATACGTAAATGTGGGTCAGGTTCTTGCGAATCGGGATTATATCGGCGACCATTCGGTGGGTATCGCTGAGAAGTTGGGATGCATCGACAAGAATGGCATCTCTCTCTCCGTATATCAGCGTGGAGTTGCTGTTAAAACCCAGGTAACTGTGAAGAAAAACTCTGAATTTCAGAGACATGCTTTCTACCCTCTGCGGAAAGTTAAGATGATACGTATGCTAATGGAAAAATAGGTTGGAGTCAATAGACTTAATAGTGTGAGGAAAAAACAAATGGTTTATTTTCTCACATATTGAAATACTATCATTCAAGAACTAAAATTATATCTGCAATGTCATTAAATAATCAGTCGACCTGGTTTCATGGATCTCCTTTGAATTTAGAAAAGCTGAGTAAAGGAAGCTCTATTACACAGATTGAGAAACTTGCCCGGGCTTTTTCAACCAAACCCACTATCGCATCGGTATCCGATGACGGGAATATCAGGCACAACGGTAAAGCAAAAGGACGAGTTTATAAAATTATCGATACGGTTACCCCAGATGATATCTATAAACACCCGGCAACCACGATGGATGAAGGGTGGGAGTGGATCACAAGAAAAGATTTCAGACTTGAATTCCTTTATGAATATGAGGGTATGCCTGATGATATTTTGTCCGAAGATGAAATAAGATTGTTAAAAGAGTGCAAATGAAAGTATGGATGCTGGTAAATCGTCTATTAGCACTTATTTAACTATCTGTGATAAGTTAGGGGAACTAGACATAGTTTTCAGGAGGTGACCGGATAATGAAAGCGGCTGTCAGAACAGAAGGTGGATTCAATGTGCAGGATATCCCCGAACCGCCGGAACCGGCACCCAATCAGGTGAAGGTAAAAATAGCTTATTGCGGGATATGCGGCAGCGAACTTCACAGCATCGATCCTGCCTATACATCGGGTTCATCGTTCTGGGGAAAGGTTCCCGAAGGCGTAGATATCAGCCGTCTTATCGGCGGACACGAGGCGTCGGGAACTGTTGTTGCCGTTGGCAGCAACGTGAAGGACATCGAGATTGGACAGAGAGTGGCGATGAATTTCCGGACTCCCTGCGGCACCTGCTATTACTGCCGGAACATGATGGAGCACTTCTGTGAAAGACCTATTCCCGCTACCGGATCTTATGCCGAATACGCGCTGTACCACGCCAATGCAGTATATAAACTCCCTGATAATGTAAGCCTGGAAGTAGGAGCTGTGCTTGAGCCGCTGACAGTGGCCGTTCATGCGGTCGACCAGGCTGAGATCAAACCGGGACATACGGTAGCTATCCTGGGCGCCGGGCCGATAGGGATCCTGATACTGGAGGTTGCCCGGAGAGCCGGAGCGACTAAAGTGCTGGTCTCCGAGCCGGTAGAAGCAAGGAGAGAACTGGCAAGACAACTTGGCGCAACCGTCGTGATCGATCCTTTGAATGAAGACCTGCTAAAAGCGGCGGTGATCCTCGGAGAAGGCAGGGGATTCGACCGGGTTTTCGATGCCAGTGGGAAACCTGCCGTTGCCAGGCAGTCTTGCGACCTGGCAGGCAGAGGTGGGATCGTTGTCCTGGTGGCGGTCTATCCACCCGGTACGGACATCAGCTTTCCTTCTTCATATCCGGGTGGGAAAGAACTGACCGTGAAAGGCACCCTCATCTCACCATACTGTTTTCCGAGGTCAGTCAACCTCCTGTCCGAACTCGATCTGGAACCACTGATCTCGATCAGACCTCTCGAGGAAGTCAACAAGGCGTACCATGACCTTCTTGCTGGGAGGGGAATGAAGGTACTTTTGAAACCATAAGTTTAAAGAACAAGGTTATGTTATTCGTTAGAAAATCGAGTGCTGGGTCATTCTGAGGGAGCTTGCGACCGAAGAATCTCATTCGATTAAGAGAGGAGATCCTTCGTCCTCCTACGTCGTCCTCAGGATGACAGCTAATCGATTACATCGGAACTCAGGATGGCAGTTTTTCGATTTGTAGAGATTTCTACGTCACCCCAACAAAGTTGTCGCTCCTCGTAATGACAATCGATAGTAATTCTTTAAATATGAAGAACGTTGCTGTAGATGATTCTTCTGGATTCCGTATCAAGTACGGAATGGTAGATTGACGCAGAACTAAAGCCAAACCCCTGCAGAAGCAGGGGCTATAACAATTATTATTTATTCGGTTGATAGAGTGTTACGGTCGCTTTATCTCAAGCACGTTCTTCCTGTTCTCGGCGATTTGAAGAAACTCCTTAAAAAGATCATAGCTGTTTTCATCATCGGAAAGGTTAACCTTCAGGAAAACGGGATTATTACCGTTGAACACGAATGTTGGTGTGCCGAATACCTTCAGTTCGTTCACGGCGTAAAAGTGGTCTTCGGCTAGCCTGTTGAGAATCGTACGGTCATTGAAATCATTCAGGAACCGGTTCATATCCGCTCCGGCTTTTTCAGCGATATCTTTCAGGACTTCAGTATTTGTCATGTCACGGCGTTCCTTGTGAACGGCATTCAGCAGCAGTTTGTGGAATACCTTGAACAGGTCTACGTCCTGCCTCCTGACTGCTTCGGCAGCACGAAAGGCATCGATCCCTCTTGTCCTAGCAGAGTTATTTTCCCAGACCTTCTTTTCCGGATCAGGAGAATGATTATTCTGTTCGAGGGAGAAGTACCGCCACCTTACCGGAAGCTCTTCACCTGTCTCCCTTTCTACATTCTGCAGCCAGACCGCCGCGTTATAGACGAACGGTCAGAGATAGTCGAAAAAGACATCGAATTCCGGCAGCTCGATTTCATTGGGATTCGACACGTCGCTTTCCTCTAATACCATCCGTACTTTTTGCAGGTATCGATCATCGCCTTAATATTTTCCGGTTTGGCGTAGTCGATTGAACTGCCGGCACCCATGATGTAACCGCCGTTTTTCCCGACCTCTTTTATGAGCTTCTTGCAGTATTCCTCGACATCCTGGGTCGAACCTGTCTGGAGAATCGTCGGAGGTACGCCACCCTGGATACACATGTGGTCGCCGATTATTTCCTTCGCCTTGAAGACATCCGTCTTTTCGCAATGGAAGACAACCTTGCCTTTCGGTAGATCGAGCAGGTATTCAAGCCGTTCGTCCCAGATGCCTTCCCAGAAAGGAGCTGCCAGATAGCCCATTGAAATATTAAACTCAATGCATTCTTTCAATTCAGGCCAGTAGAATTTCTCAAACTGTTCTTTGGACATGAATCCATCCGAACCCCGGTGCAAAGGCATGCCAGCCCGCCTGGGATTGCCCCTGGGATCAGGGATGGCTGGCGTGCACTGGTCTTTCCACCACTGCTTGACCCTCTCACAGGCTTCGAGGAGCTTGTCCGGCTGCCGGTACATATCCAGAAAAATTCCCCTCATACCTCTCAGCTTGTCAGAGATGGTATCGAAGGGAGTGAACATGATCGAACGACCACCGAATCCCGGCGCTGGGTAACCGATTTTCGCCATCTCGGCGGCAAAGTCCGCATATTCCGCTCTCACCCGTTCCTGTTCCTTCATCGCCTTTTCGAGTTTCTGACCGATATACTTGAATTCCGGCGATACCAGCGTACCGGCGAGTCCCTGGAGTAGGCCGAGGTTGCCGAAGATCATGTTCCTCAACGGATCGATCTTGGGCAGAGGAGCGAGAAGACCGTAGATCCGGGGAAGATAATACCGAAGAACGAAATCGGAAGGATCGTCAAGAAAGATATCATATTCATCCGCTTTCATGTATTCGGCTTCAGCGAACTGCATGGATATATCATCAGGGAGAGTGCCACCGGGCCACTTGTACTGCTTTTCATCGATCAATTCAAGGAAGGTGCCCGACACACCTCCAAAAAACATGCTGTTGTCCGGTTCGAAGTCCAGCAGCATTTTTTTGCAGGCTTCCCGGTATCCTGCCTGGTCGTAGTATTCGGCGGAAGCTTTCAGTCCGGCATATTTCGCTGCGAAAGCCCCAGTCCCCACCGTTACCGGTACCCGGTCAGGTACTTTCAGTTCCAGGGCGTCTCTAACCCTTTTTTCTCTTTCCGATACAATTTCTTCAATGGTTTTGCCATGTCTTTTTTCAATTTCATCTACCAGTTTCTGTGTCTCATCGATATTTTGGGTCATTCTTATCAATCTCCTTAAGATAGTCGGTCAAATTAGAATCATTATATTTAATGTATGGAAGGAATGACAAGAAAGCTTTTCAGCTTATTTGATTATTGGTTTTTTTCGTTATATCAGTTTGAATAAATTAATCCTCACTTCACGAAGTGAGGATTATTGCAAACCCGTCTCAATCTCCCTTTATAAAAGGGAGAAGATGATTCTTATCCAGTTAGTTTGATCGGTAGTGTGCCGTCTTCCTGCTTTTCAAGGTTACGAATAAGGTCGATTATATCCTCGACCTTTTCTGAAGCAAGAGGGCTGATGGCGAAGGGCGAGCATTCGCGGAATTTCCTGGCGCAGTCATCGTAGGACATCGGGTTTCCCACGCTGCCGAGGAAGTCTTCAACGTATTCGGAGCACCCTGTGCCGTCGTTCATCGTGATTACCAGCTTGCCCGGTGATACGCCGTGCTTGGTCCAGGAGTCTTCAAGTTCACCGGTCACCTTACGGGCGACTTCAAGGATATTTTCTCTTTTAATCGTCTCATCGGTAAAATCTTCAAGAGTAATTTTACCCCTGACAAGGGCAACGGCTACACAGTAAGGTACGCTGAACTGGGCGTCGCCGATTGGAACTGGAACATGGAAGCAAGATTAGCACTGCAAGACGGCACTATCTTCAAAGGCACTTCCTTTGGCGCAACCGGAGAACGGTCTGGCGAAGTAGTATTCAACACGAGCATGGCCGGCTACCAGGAAATCCTCACCGACCCCTCGTACAAAGGCCAGATCGTTACAATGACCTATCCTCTCATCGGCAACTACGGCACAAATCGCAACGATGTCGAGTCAAGAAAGC
>CP070800.1:995151-1002781 GCA_020343555.1 Dehalococcoidales bacterium | reverse complement strand
TCTTCCTCACCCATCGATAATTCTATCGTAGCGTCGAAATCGAAGATATTCTCCAGGTTTCCTCCCAGGAAACAAAGGAACTCGTCGAAATCATGGGAATGTGGGATCCGATCGAAGAGCATGGGTTCCTTGATATATCTCCACGCCATGGAAAAATTGATTGGTTTTCCGAAGTGGGATGCACTATCCACATACGCACTGGGATTGGACATCGGTATCCTGGGTTTGTTTATCAACTCAGGTTCGGTCAGGAAATACTTACCGTACTTTCTTTCGTTCATATTACTTTCCCCGTATCAGTTCACGTGTTTACTAGCCATCATTCCATTTGTAAAGGTCTTAGTTGGGCGTTACGTCTTTCCTCGGATGTCCTCTTCCCTGTAACCGGATGGGTGTAATGGAAAGGAAAAACATATCCGGAAACATAGCGCAGGTCATTCTCATCCAACGGAATATCCGGATCAGGAATGAAGGCTCCGCCTTCTCCGGCACCTTTGATGATTCGACGACTGCGGATCTCCGGCCCTTCGCACATTTCGTGTATTCTCACGACGTAAGGTATAACCCAGTCGAATGACCGTATCTTCCAGATACTGTCTTCCTTTACGTAGTTTACTTCGTAAATACCGCTGGTGAACTCGGCTTTTTCTACCTGTCCTTCATTTGAATTGAAGATAGCTCCGAATCCGTACCATCGCCCCTTTGCAGTCATTCCGTCATCAGTCACCGTTATCAACCCGCTTGTAGGCATAAGCTGATGTGAAAAACCGGACGGCGTCGGAGTAGCTTTGCCACCGTGAGTGAAGTATCTCCTCACTCCTTTCTTTCCCTTCCAGACGCCCTCTATCCAGTTCAAGTACACTCCCGGTCCGTCTGAAAAGCAGTCTATTATCTCTTCGTACATCCAGTGTTCTACATAGTAGCCATACGCCTTTTGTAATCGTTTGATAGCCTCGATATCATCGAGTTTCGTCACCTTCTTTTCCAGAGTCTCAATGTATTCGGCTTGTTGCTGAAGCTGATCCTCAAGTATTTCTATTCTTTTTTCTAGAGTATTATCGGACATTTATTACCTCCAAAATATCTATTAAAATTCAATGAACAAATATACCCTCTTCAGTAAAACGGATACACTATAACAAAATCATGAGTGATTTGTAAGTAATCTCAACGAGTTCTTACTTATTTGCCATTATGTGCCAGCTTGAACTGAACTGGCTGATACCGTTGTTATCCCAGTAGTGTTCTTCCCTGTCGATCGTGTATTCAGCAAAATCCCGGAGAAAATATGCGATATCTCCCTCGTCGGCGAAATAATGAATATCTCCAGGATGGACGCTGTTCAAAGATTTATACGTGTTTTCTCCCATTTCCTCGCCGTTTCCATATTTGGCATCCCGGTGCGTGGGACAGGTAAAATAGAAAAATCCTCCCGGTCTGAGATACCGGTAAACAAGCCGGACACTCTTTTCAAAATCTTCCCTGTATCCATGATAGAGAACGTTATTCGCAATAATAAGATCGAATGAATTTTCGGTGAATATAACTTCGGTATAAGAGCCTTCGATACAGGTAATCTTAGCCTGTTTTTCAGAAGCTTTCTCTCTGAGTATATCCAAGGCATTCTGTGAATCGTCTACCGCTGTTACGTTGAAACCAGATTCTGCAAATAGTATCGCGTGCCGTCCGATACCACACCCCAGGTCGAGAACATCCCGTATTTTCTGCCTGTCCAGTGACTCCTTTAACCTGACGATCTCAGCGGTCGGTTCGTGCCAGAAGCTTTTCTGAGATTCTTCGTCCCAGTGAGATTCCCAGTTCGATCGATTACTATTCACGCCTGCTTCGCAACCTGTCCTGGCTGTCCAGCATTATCGTTACCGGACCGTCGTTATGTATCTCCACCTGCATGTACTGCTGGAAACGTCCAGTCTCTACTTTTAAACCAGTTGCCCGTGTTTTATTAACGAACTTTTCGAACAGGAGTTCAGCCTGTTCCGGCGATGCCGCCCTGGTAAAACTCGGACGCTTGCCTTTCCTTGTGTCGGCAAGAAGCGTGAACTGGCTGATCAGCAACAATTCACCACCGATGTCAGCAATCGAAATGTTAAACCTTCCCTCTTCATCAGCGAATATCCGCAGACCTGTCATCTTCGGAACAAGGTAATCGATGTCCGTTTCCGAATCACCCTCGGCTACCCCGACAAAAACTACCATTCCCTGTCCTATCCTGCCGACCTCCTCACCATCGATACTCACCGACGCTCCAGTCACTCGCTGCAGTAAAACTTTCAATCTTCTCTCCCGTATCAAACATTCTACAGGAACATAATTGCAGAGACAAACGGACTCTTAGGGAGATTTGTTTAGAGCAAAAATAGATACTAAAATACCGGATTATCCGTATAGAATTATCTGGACTTTCGATAAAAAAGGGAGTAGAATAGAATTGTTTAAGGACACTAGGATGGTTATGGATTAGGATGTCATTAAAAACGATTTTCAGAAGCTGTATCAGTTAATAACGCCAGGCTAATATAGTCGGGCGTTTTTTATTTATAAGGAGGTGCGTCAATGCAGTCAAGCCTTATAGGCAAAATCGAAAAAGCCAAACGATATGCCGAGGAAAAAGACAGGATCACCTTCTCCGAACTTACTGTCACTTTTCGCGGGGAAAACGACAGTTACGAAACTTCATATCGCGACGGCACCTGGCATTGCACCTGCCACTTCTTTTCTACCTGGGAGACCTGCAGTCATACAATGGCTCTCGAGAAAATCCTCACCAGCATGTTGCCAGAGGAGGCTCTCACTACACATTTTGACCTGGTACCGTAAATTTAAATTTGTATAACTAAAATGCGGGTTATCACGGGGTACCTTCGGCGAGGGTATCTTTACCTTTTAGACTTTCTTCTTCTTCCAGCGTCCTGTCTTGAAGTAGATCGTAAGAACAGCTGCCGGTACCACAACACCGGCAACCATTCCCCACCTCACACCGTATACTCCGAGTTCAGGGAACCATTTGGGAAGGAAAAACGCCAGAGGCATGGAGACCAACCAGATTGCAAAGATATTCGTAATCATCGAGGGTATATTATCACCGGCTCCAGCCAGGGCATTCATTGTTACCGCCTGGAACCCCAGCAGGAAATAACCCGCTGCCGCAATACGCAGGAACGTAGAAGCAGTTTCGACTACAGCGGGTTCCGAATTGAAAATACCGACGATATTTTCCGCCCAGATCAATAGTATCAGGGAAGCAGTGATAACCCACACTTCTACCATCCCTATGGCGAACCAGGCGCTTTTTTCCGCCCTGTCCGGTTTACCAGCTCCCAGGTTCTGCCCCATCAGTACTCCGCTTGTCATACCGAAGGCCATCGCCGGCATCATCATCACCATTTCGACTCGCTGGTTTATGGTATGGGATGCAACCGCTGCCGTACCAAAAGGCGCCACCAGGTACATAACGAAAAACTGGCTGAGATTCCTTTGCAGGCCAGACATCATCGCAGGTAATCCTATTCGGACAATACGCCAAATCATCGGAAAATCGATTCGGAAATCCTTTAAATCCAGTTTGAGTCGGGTACGACCGCTGAAAAGAAACCACAGGCAGAGGATAGTGCCGATACTCTGGGAAGCTACATTGGTCACCGCCGCACCACTAACTCCCATTTCCGGGAATATCCATAGACCGAAAACAAGGAACGGACATAAAGCTATGTGAAATATCCTGAATCCTATCGTTATTTTCATGGGACTTATGGTATCGCCCGAAGCCTGCATGATTCCCTCGGCTATTGTCCGGAATGACATCGCGATCATACCGACGAACAGGATACGCATATATGTCGCGCCCTCAGAGACAACTTCAGGTTCAAGCCCAAATAGCAGTAATATCTTCTCCGCCAGAAAAATACCGATCAAAGCCATGATGGTAGCAAAACTGGCGCTTATGGTAAAACCCTGCCGGGCAGCATGAACAGCACCACGAATATCGCCGGCTCCGATAAAACGGGAGACGACTGCTCTCATTCCCATTCCCAGTCCCATCATTGCCCCGCCTACCATCATTACCGCCATGCCTGACACACCGACACCGGCAACCGACGCCGATCCGAGTTTCCCGACCCATATCATGTCTATGGTCGGGCCCAGCATCATAAAACTGTTGGTAATAACCATCGGCCATGAAAGAGACCACAGGTTACGCGGGATACTGCCTTGAGTCCAATCCCTGTCGGCTCTACCGCCGTGGACATGGAAGTCATCGGAATCGTTATTCATATCTTAAGGGTACTCTATCCCGCCTGATAAATCCAAAATCAGCCGTTCTTTCCCTATACATACTTAGTTTTCCATTTCCCGGTTCGGAAATATATGGTGAAGATGATCGCCTGGACAACCATTTCCGCGGCCATTGCCCACCTGACTCCATAAACACCGAGAGAGGTATACTTGGAAAGGAAAAACGCCATCGGCAAAGTTACGACCATGACAGTTGAAACGGCAACGATCATCGGTGGCAAAGTATCTCCGGAACCCGAAAGTGAATTCATCAGCACTGCCACAAATCCGAGAAAGGCATAACCCAGGATTCCTATCCTCAGGTAAGTAGCAGAAATCTGGACTACATCGGGTTCGGTACTGAAGATGTGAACGATGTGTTCTGCTGCAAAGATTATCACCATACAGAAAACGAACATAATGCCTTCCACCAATGCTACTGCAATCCAGCTGCTTTTTGCTGCTCGATCCGGCTGTCCCGCGCCAAGATTCTGCCCTGCCAGTACACCACTCGCCATTCCCAGAGCGAACGTCGGCATTAGCATCATTATCTCTATTCGCTGGTTCAACGAATGGGCTGCCACTGCCGCTGTTCCGAAGGGCACGACAAACCACATGATTATCATCTGGGTAGCACCTCTCTGCAGCCCGGAAACAAGCGCCGGGATACCAATCCTGACTATCCTCCATATCATTGTTAGATCGATCCTGAAATTCGCAAGAGTCACCTTGATCCTGGTCCGACCGCTGAAAAGATACCATATACCGATAGCTGTACCGATACTTTGAGCAATTACGTTCGTCAGTGCGGCACCACTGACTCCCATTTCGGGAAAAATCCACCAGCCGAAAATCAGGAAAGGACAGAGAATCACATGGATTATTCTGAATCCCAGAGTCATTTTCATCGGGCTGACAGTGTCTCCTGACGCCTGCATGATGCTTTCAATTAACATCCTGAAAGACATGGAAACCGAAGCTACAAAAAGAATTCGTAGATACACTGCTCCTTCAACAACCACTTCCGGTTCCAGCCCCAGAAGTACCAATATCCCTTCGGCAAAGAACATGCCGATTATTGCCATAAAACTTGAAAAAACAGCGCATATGACGAAAGCCTGTCGAGCAGCATGACTTGCTCCATCAAAATTACGCGCGCCGACAAACCTTGAAATAACGGCACGCATTCCCTGGGCCAGGCCCATCATCATCGAGTTCAGCAGCATTACCGCCATTCCGGAAACACCAACACCAGCAATGGCGGCTTGACCGAGTTTACCAACCCATATCATGTCAATCGTCGGGCCCAGCATCATAATGGTGTTGGTAACCACCATCGGCCAGGATAAAGACAGCAGGTTCTTCAATATTCCGCCCTGCGTCCAGTCCCTGTCGAACCTGCCACCGGTAAACTGGTAACTTCTCGTATCTTCTTTTATATCGATGTCATCGTAGTCTTTCGTGAGTAACTCCTTCCTAGAGAACATGCTTATTTACTATTAATGGGAAAAGCATGCAGAAAAACAGAATATCGGTGGCTATACCTGCTTCCTCTTCCACCTGCCGGTCTTGAAATACAAACCCATAAAAACCGCTGAGGCTAACATACCGATTACCATTCCCCATCGGACACCATATACACCATAACCGGTATATTTCGACAGCACGAACGCGAGAGGTATCTGGAATACCCAGAATGTGCCGACCGTAACGATCATAGGAGGAACGGTATCTCCTACACCGGACAGTACCGACATCATCACAGGTTCGAGTCCGAATAACAGCATGCCAGCAGTCCCGATCCTCAGGAAATCGGCTGTTAAAGCTACTACATCAGGCTGAGGTCCGAATATACCTATTATTTCTTCCGCCCAGATCAATATCACCAGGGCAAAAGCAAGCATCCATGCCTGGACAATTCCGCCTGCCAGCCAGCCGCTTTTTTCAGCCCGGTCGGGCTGGTTGGCTCCGAGGTTCTGACCAGCCAGTACAGCCGCGCCCGTACCGAATCCCATTGCCGGCATCATGGCGAATATCATCACCCTCTGCCAGACAGTATGCGCGGCGACGGCAACAGTACCAAATGGTACTATCAACCACATTATTATCATATCACCAAGACTCCTCTGCATGCCACTGACAGCTACAGGGATACCTATCTTGATTATACGCCATATCATTGATGGATCTATTTTTAAACCATCCAGGCTCAGGTGCAGCCTGGTTCTTCCTGTGAATAGAATCCAGATTCCCAGGATAAGACCAAATGATTGGGTTATGATATTCGTTAATGCCGCTCCCCTGACACCAAGTTCAGGAAATATCCACCAGCCGAAAATCAACATTGGGCATAATCCCACATGGATAATCCTGAATAATACAGCGATTTTCATTGGCGTTTTACTATCACCGGATGACTGCATCACACTCTCGGTCATCATCCACAATATCACTGAGCCGGACCCTGCCAGTAGTACCTGCAGATATGTCGAACCTTCCCTAACGACATCCTCTTCTACGCCGAAAATATTCATAATCGGTTCGGCAAGAAGCAATCCCACAGGAAGCATGATAAGACTGAAAATGATTCCCACGACATAGGCTTGCCTTGCAGCACGAATGGCCTGCTTTTCATCTCCCGCACCGATGTACCGGGCGATAATCGCCCTGGCGCCCATACAAAGTGCCATCGTCAGCGAGTTCATCATCATGACGGCCATACCACCAACGCCGACACCGGCGATAGTAGCCGAACTCAACCTGCCAACCCATATCATATCGATGGTAGGACCTATCTGGTTAAGACTGGCTCCTATCATCAGCGGCCATGAGAGAGACCAGAGATTACGAACAACGCTTCCTTGCGTCCAGTCTTTTTCTTGTTTGACTACATTTTCAGTTGAATTATCCGAATCTACCAATTGGTTTACTAATCTTTTCGCATATTACTTTGATATTCCCAGCTTCTCCGCTACCTCAATAACTCCTGCGACTATGAACAGTGAACCTGTTGCACAGACCAGGTCATTCTCACCTGCCAACGATAATGCTAAAGGTAGAGCCTCTAGAAAATCTTCAACTACAGTGGTATTGACTCCCCTGTTGCGAAATTCCTGCACGATGGTGTTCGCAGGCATCGACCTGGGATGGACGGAACGGGTAATAACCGCTTTTTCGAATATCGGCGCTAATTCATTGACGATTCCCGCTATATCCTTATCCGACGAACTACCGATTATCAAAACTGCCTTGTCAAAGCTGAAATACTTTTCTAATGCTTCACGCATCTTTCGTGCCGATTCCGGCGTATGAGCACCGTCCACTACCAGTAACGGTC
>CP070800.1:991432-995051 GCA_020343555.1 Dehalococcoidales bacterium | reverse complement strand
TCTGAGTGGTCGTTTCGATTATTTTCCCGATTTCTCCCGGTTCATTTTCATGTTTAAGCTCACCGGCTTCAGCAAGTGTGAGTTCCTGGCGGTCATCTACAAGACGAGTGAGGAGAATTGCTTCCTCATCCAGTTTGCGAATCGTATCCTGGTTTGTTTCTATCAATCCGTCACGGGCTGCTTCCAGGTATCCCTTGATGTTGGCAAGTGGATTTCGCAATTCGTGAGCAATATCGGCAACCATGTTTTTCCGTAATTCTTCAGCTCTCCCTAGATTATCTGCCATCGTATTAAACGTATTTCCCAATTGGTCGAGTTCGCTGTTACCTTTTACATCGACTCTCTGGGTGAAATCACCACTGCCCAGTTGCCTGGCAGCGTGTGCCAGTGCTCGAACCGGTGACAGGATCCTCCTCGAAAAGAAATAGGTGAGTATCAGGGCGATGGCTATGGCGATCAGCCCTCCCCAGAGAAAATACCTGCCTATAGAGTTAAATAGAAGCTGAAAAGATTCAAAGCTTAATTCTGAAGACGATTTAGGTATTATATATAATGTACCGAAACCTTCCCTCTGAAATGGAAATACAATCTCTCTTCCGGGTGAAACCGGCTTGTACTCACCGGTTAATCTACCCTGGGAATCGGCAACAACTATCCCTTCCCTATCTGTAAGTACTATTCGTTGTTCGTATAAATTACTCCATTGTTCTATTACCGGTTGAATTCCTTCCCAGTTCCTGTTAATGAAATAGATACGGGTAAGTTCTGATTGCATCCTGAGTGCTCTGCTATAATCTACCTGTTCTCTGAATCGTTGTATTTCATCCTTGGTAGCCTGATTTACAAAGAAAAGAACAGCGCCGATAGCTACGAATATCACGAGAGTGAAGCCCAGAAGAAGGCGGTATTGCAGTTTACCGGTCATCAGGAACCTCTATCAGCTTATAGCCTGCACCATAAACGGTCTTGATGTATCTTGGTTTTGTAGGATCATCTTCCATCTTGCGGCGGATATTCAGGATATGGACATCGATAGTGCGGTCAAATCCTTCGAAACCATAACCAAGTGCTTTATCGATAATTTCGGCCCGACTGAAAACTCTACCCGGTTCTCTTATCAGAGTGCCCAGTAGTTTAAACTCAATCTCGGTTAACGGGATTCTCTTGCCATCAATAGACGCTTCGTGTTTCAAGAAATCAACAATGAGGTTACCATGCGTTATTACGTCAGGGCCACGTTCGCCTGGCATTCTTCTCAGAACTACTCTTACTCGTGCCGCCAGTTCGCGAGGGCTGAAAGGCTTAGTTACATAATCATCAGCCCCAATTTCCAGTCCTGTTAGTTTATCCTGATCAGTGGATCGTGCTGTAAGCATTATTATTGGCACATCCGATTCTTGTCTGAGCGTGCGGCATACCTCTAGCCCATCCATCCCCGGTAGCATCAGATCCAGTACTATCAGGTCCGGATGATTGTTACGGGCGAGTTCCAGCGCATCCAGGCCGTTGTACGCAGTGTCCACTCTGTACCCATCACGATTCAGGTAGAGTTTTACCAGCTCTACCGTTTTTTCATCATCGTCGACAACAAGGACTCGTTTACCTGCCATACGTTTCCCTCGAATTTTGCTTCTAACTGATATTATAATGGAAATGTTAAGGAAATATTTGTACCAGTCATTTCGAAGGTATCAAAAACGGGTAGAGGGGGAATTCCCCCTCTACCCGGCTGTTAGAATCTTTTAAGTTAATACGGTATATCCGATATTATCTTATTGACTGGGAAGACACAGTCCATTGAACATCCTCATTCCACATCTGTCCCGGAAGATGCCAAAGGTCTTAGAACGGGGCATGTCCGGCATATCAGGTTTGTTTTTCATCCATTCTTTAATCTGGTCGTTGTACTCTTTAATATCAGGTCTGGATTCCAACCATGCCTTGTATTCGGCGGCTTTTTCTTCACTGATTATCCCTTCATCAACCAGATTTTGCAGGTGTTTATCCAGGGCTTCTTCACGCATTTCTTCCTGCGCCTGTTCGAACGCATCTTCGACAACCTGCTGGTCTATCCCGAGAATTTTAGCTACCTTGCCCAGTAATGTATCAGGTTGAGAATCTTCTTCTGATTCCTGCGCCATGGCAACTCCACTTAAGCTTGCAACGACGATAAGGATAGCACCCAGCACCATAATGATGAACTTTCTTGTCCTCCACATCTTTATCACCTCCTTTCACAAATACTCGAGTATTCTGAAGATATTTTATCAGTCAAATACTAAAATCTTATTAAGATAATTCGAGAAATTTAGTTTTAGTGTTTTTTGTATGTAACAAATTTCGGTGGGCAACGTATTACTATATAGTTAACCGATTGTGAATTCACTTGTTATTGTGAAATCCATCCATACAAGTACGTTTATAGAGTGAGGGAATCTAGTGAGAAATCTGATATTGCGAGTACTGTCATTCATAGCGGTAAGTTCACTCATTTTTGTTGGAGCCTGTGGGGATGATGAAAAAACTGCAGCCGAAACAGGTATCATCATCCTTGGAGTAACCGATAAGCCTGATGAAGATATATCCGCCATCAAGGTAACTACGAAGCTCATTGAAGGAAATGTCGGAGGGACAGGGAATGAAAGTGGCTGGCAGACTCTACTTGATGTTGAGAAAACTTTCAACTTGATCGAGATAGCAGGAATTGAGAAAATCCTTGGTGAAACAGAAATACCTACAGCTACCTATAATCAGATAAGAATGCATGTAAAATCTGTCGTGGTAACTCTGAATGGTAAGGATATCGATGCTGAAGTACCGAGTGGAATCATAAAGCTGGTAAGACCGTTTGAAATCAAGGCTGACGAAAAGACAGTTGTTACTTTTGATTTCGACGCAGAAAAATCGGTGGTAGTTACCGGAACCGACGATATAATCTTTAATCCTGTGGTAAAACTCCTGGTAAGAAAAGGAAATGAACCTTTCAGGGCTGAGACAACCACGCGAGAAGAAGAAAAAGCTGGAGAGAAAAAAGGAATTGGTGAATCTACTTCCACGTTCGCTCCGATGATATACGGTGATGAGGATGGCTTTTTTCTGAAAGTCACCACACCGGAGCAACCTGAAGCAATCGTAGAAACGAACACTATATTGATTGCCGGTGAGACAAGTGTGGATGCAGCTGTAAGTATTGGAGACGAATTTGTTGATGTTAATCTTGATGGTACATTTGAAAAGGTGGTCAATCTGGAAGAAGACATCAATTTTATTGAGGTTATTGCCAGTATATCCAGCGGACAGCAATATGACCAGGTATTAACAATAATCTACGCGCCTTAAAAGAAATTTGGAGGGAATTATGAAAAAGAGAAACAAGGTAATCAGGCTCATAACACTCGCTATTTCTGTCGTCCTTCTCGTGAGTCTTCTGGGTACTGGGGGGATAGCCTTTGCAGAAGAAGATGAAGATTCCGGAAAAGCGAAAAGTATTCCCCCGGGACAGATGGTACGAAACGGACTATCCGGACCTGTCGTAGGTGTAAATGTTACTTCAGGATATTTCCTGGTAGAGACAAAATTTGGGATAGTGCAAGTTTGTACGAATCAAACGGTTAATGCG
>CP070800.1:988331-991332 GCA_020343555.1 Dehalococcoidales bacterium | reverse complement strand
GATACTATCATCTGTTCATTATGAGTAAAACTTGAATTTGTGTTTTCCTGTGTCATTTTCCTATCGCCTACCAGCACTAATATATCGGATCACTTGGTTCCAGTTTCACCTCAAATCTCTTGAAGTACTCCTCGCCTTTGAACTGTCTCCAGAGTTTCATAAACTCGTTCCAGTCACTTACCCCGTAAATATATTTCTCCATGAAACTATCGTACTTGTCTTCGGATCCGATCTCTGCCAGGAATCCCGGCCAGTCACCGGAATAGCAGCCGGCGAGATGCATCGGAAATGCTCCCCAGGGCTGTTCGACTACGGCAGCAACCCGGTAGCCCGGGATAATAGTGCGGTTCGGATCGCGACGGATTACATCGGAATCGACGATTTTTTCAGTGGTTACGATCACGGTACGGCTGGCATTGATTCCCTCCGCGTCTACTCCCAGGGATCCATACCTCTGTGCATTTCCGTTCTCGTCGCATCTCTGTACATGTATTATCCCGACGTCGGGGACAATGGCTCCGACTGTCCCGATTTTTCCTCCCGTATAGGGATCGTTTATTACCTTTATTTCCGGGTTATACTTCAGCATATCCGAGCCGACCTGGCTGCGGACCGGGAGAAACGAGACGCCCATCTGTCCGGCGAGTAGTGCCTGAGCGATACCGAAGTGAGAGTACTCCTGGAACACCGGATAGGTTCTCATTTGCTTGGCTCTGCTCATCAGATAAGATCGGTTCGTATCCTGCTGATAGTAACCTGAGTAATACCTGTCAACTCTTCCTTCCGCGATTAACAGATTGGTAGAAATTGTCAGGCAGGACACCAGTTTCAGGTGGTCTATTCGCTGTCGTAATATTTCGGGTATGGCTGCAAAAGGTTCTCCATGCTGCATACCGCCAATAAAGAGCAGATCACCACTCTTGACGTACCTGGAGATCGCCTCTTGCATTGTCATGACTCGGTTCATCTGGTCAACACTCCTTTCCCTGCACCTAAGACTTTTCCTACTATTATAATCAAAACATGAAAAAGTTTACCAGAAAAATTCATTTAGGACTAAATCTTGATCTTCTGAAACGTATATGAGATTCAGGATACTCTGATAACACTGACATCAAAAACTACATTGGGTTCGTTAAAACTGAGGGAACATGGCAAGTTATAAAAATAAGGAGGGAGTCTCTTTAGAGACTCCCTCTCTTTGGAATTCAGCGAAATATTAGATTCTACCTGCCTATTCGACCGGAGCTGGACTGAATTCGGTTGTTGCTACGGGATAGAATCTGATCTGGAGATTCTTGATCCCTTCATTGGTAACAGTTTGGTTCAGATAAACCAGATCAGCTATTGTGAATACCCACGCTTCGTCATAGTAATACCATAAAGGGTTTTCGGGATCACCTTGATTATCCTGTAACCAAACTTCAAACTCACAGTCTGGGAAGGTTA
This sequence comes from Dehalococcoidales bacterium, assembly GCA_020343555.1. The sequence goes on along the minus strand of CP070800.1, from coordinate 989,883 downwards.
ATTCATCGTAATCTCCATCATAGGAGATTACTCCGTCCCCATTTGTGTCATAGTCGCAGGTATCAGCAACAACGTCTTTTGCATCTACTACACCATCTAAAGGTAGTGCGACATCATCTGGATCAAGATGTCCTGCAGCCCATGCATCAATCTCAGTTTGGTTGACTGTCCCGTCATGATTGATATCACCAGTACAGTTATCGGCTATAACATCCATCTCATTAACCACGCCATCCATATTTACGTCAAGGTCAGGATGGAAGACTAGGCCTGACCACAGGAACATATCTGTCATATCTATTCCTTGTGACTTACCCTTGCCTTTGTCTCCGTCGCCATCAAATCTGTACAACTCACCGGACGCATCCTTTTTAAAAATGCCCTGTTGCGTAATCATACCCAGTCCCAACATAACCTCGTCAGGGCTTGAAACATCGTTGAGAAGTGGGTATGCTTCCAGGCTTTCGTTCTCAAATATTATGTATCTTTCCTCATCACCCTTGCCGGGTTTACCCAGTGCTCTGAAAAATACATAGTACCCTTCCTGTTCATAAGGTAGCCACACTTCAGCTGGATCATCCACAGGTGGATCGTTCCCTTCCCAGCCAGCGCACGAGTCAAAAACTGTCAACTCGTCTATCTTCACTTTTTTCCCGGAAACATATTTTATCGTGGCTGTGCCATACTCTGGCATATTGATGACATTACATTGCACTGGCGGTTCACACGTTGCACAAGGTTCACATTCAACACACTGGTAATCAACCTTTTTCCCATGAATAAGTAACGTCTCGTGATCTCCACTTGGCATGCCATTACTCATCTCAATAGCCTTTTGTGGCTTAGCTGCCATAGCAATGCTCATTGGCACTAATCCTATTACAAGTGCCATGACTAAAACTATTAGTAGTACTTTTTTCATATACTCTATCCCCCCCCTTTATTAATTGTTTATCATTGATTTGAATATACTCTTAGAAATGATCTGAAGAACTCACCTCCTTATATGTCTTTCTGCATACAATTGCTAAGACCGCACTTAATCTAATCAATTGAGAAACTGAAGACAATGAACGATAGGATAAAAGGTTGTAGACAATAGGATTATTGTGGTGGCATCAACATCTATAAGGAGGATTTTGAGTCATCCGAAAGAAGTATTTGTATAGTTACAGAGATATTTAGTGAGTCTACCTTAAATCCGTGTATAGGAATGGAATATACCTCAAGTGCAGTGTCTCGGTATGCTTAAACAGATATCATTCCGAGACTAAGGGATAGAAACAATAATTAATCTAAATATAGACAAAGAGGATATATGATGAAAAATCAAAAAAAGGAAAAACTGGCTCTACTTGGTTGACATGTTTCGACACCGAAAGTTCGAGTTTGACCTGCAAATTGATCATCTGAAGCAGCTATTAGAAAGATCGGATACTCAACTCAAACTAACTCAGCTGTGATGTTGAAGAATCGACAATTTATGAATGCTAAGATTTAAGAGTATCTTTTCGTCTTAAAGCCCCCTTTAACGATGACTGCATCTTCATCT
>CP070800.1:983692-988231 GCA_020343555.1 Dehalococcoidales bacterium | reverse complement strand
CAGGCAGTATATCGGCAATTTTCGTCAACCGTGCTCTCGTTGAATATGGTGGCGATTATGCCATCTCAACCTGGGGGATTCTTAACAGAATAATGATGTTTGCCATTATGCCGGGAATGGTAGTCGGTATGGGGCTCCAGCCTGTACTTGGCTTTAATTTCGGCGCTAAACGCTACGCACTTGCTTTGAAAGCTATAAGAATAGCAATGACGGTTTCTACCAGCTGGTGTATTATCGCTTTCTTCATTCTGTACTTCGTTCCGGCGCCATTTGTGAGGATATTTTCCAGCGATCCGAACCTCATAAATATGGCGGGGGATGCCGCCAAGAACATATTCCTGGTAATGTACCTCATGGGAGTGGTTTTTACCAGTTCGATGGTCTTTGTCGCGGTCGGCAAACCGGTCCAGGCTTTCATCACTGCCATCACTACCCGAGCACTTTTCCTGGTACCACTCGTGTTCATATTACCAACGTTCTGGGATATAGATGGAGTGTGGAGATCATTCCCTATCAGTGACGGACTGAGTTTTATTTTAGCCGTAGTTCTTCTAGTACCATTATGGCGTCAATTCAGAAGATTATCTGCTCATCCGGAAGAAGCTCCGGATATGAGGGAAATGCCGATGAGACCTCCGGGGGCAGGTTTTTCTATGTAAAAACAAAGACCAGAAATTGGTATATGTTATACTCGGTATCACGAGGTGAACTACATGAGATGGAAAACCAGGGTAACAGATCTGCTGGGCTGTAAATATCCCATCCTTCAGGGTGCTTTCGCCGGATTCGGCAACCGGGAATTTGCTGCGTCTGTAGCGAATACCGGCGCACATGGGATGCTAACCGCGTCCGTGTCAGGAACACCGGAAAAGCTGAAGGAAGATATCCGGAGATACCGGGAAGCCACAGAAGGTACATTCAGCGTTAATTTCACCCTTACTCACTCCTTACCATGGAAAGAGATGCTGGAGGTTTGTATCGAGGAACGAGTGCCGCTGGAGACGGCTGCCTATAAACCGGACGACCTGGTTCCCCGTATCAAGGAAGCTGGACTGACCTGGATTCACAAGGCTGCTCGGGTGAAGGACGCTGTTCGTGCAGCTAAACTGGGAGCCGATGCTGTTATTATCGTTGGACTCGAAGGCACCGGTTTCAAGAGTCAGGAACAGCTTCCTACCATGCTTTCCCTGGTTTGGACGCTTAGAGAAATAGATGTACCGGTCATTGCTGCAGGCGGTATCGGAGACGCCCACGGGCTGCTTGGAGCTCTTGGTATGGGAGCAGAAGGCATAATGATGGGGACGGCCTTCATGGCAACAAAAGAATGTCCGCTGAATGACAGGATGAAAGAAGCGATCGTACAGGCTGGTTTCGATAATGCCGAACTACGACATCGGGTTCTGTCCGTAGCCGATCCTGAGGACCTTGAAGAAGTAATGAAGCTGCGGAGTACGGTACCGACAGATCGTTGGTTGTTGATGCTGGAACGGGTTAATCTCAAGGATCCCAACTGGCGAGATCCAGATTCTGCAGTGCAGGGTGGTGATTCCCGACTGAGAATGGTTTCACTTGCTGCCGGGGTTATTGTTGAAGTGAAGCCGGTAAATGAATTCATTCAAGACATAATAAGGGAAGCCGAGGAAATCTCAGAGGGATGGAATTTCATTAGAAACGAATAGAAGTTTCCTTGGATTTATCGTTTGAATTTTCTTTCCGCTCATCATGATATATACCGGAATAACACCATACTTCAAGGTACCAAATCAGTCATTTTCCCGTATTGACTTAATTCTCAATGATTGTTACACTACACCTCGTATCTAAATATAATAACGAGGTAATTAATGGCGACTTCCGAAACAGACACAAAGAAAATTACACCTATGACCGAGGAATACATCCAGGATGTGCTGGACGTTTATAACAAGCTGAAAGATTCACGACCGGTAAACACAAAATATACACGCCGCACTCCCGACGAAGATATCCTGACAGAAGATCAGATCTTATCAACCAGGCCGGGGAGCGAGCTTGATCTCAGTTTTGTTTATGAAATCAACGACAATGTAGTCGGTTTCGTCTGGGGGCGGCTGGCTTATGTGGGAATACCGGTCGAACTGGTAGGATTTATCCATATGATAATTGTCGATCCGGACCTTCAACGTAAAGGGATAGCCAGGGAACTCCTGGATGCCGTAGCAGACAGGTGCCAGGAAAAAGGTGTACATACAATACGTACCGTAGTAAACGAACGGGACTGGGATTTAAGCACGTTTTTCCACGAAGCCGGTTTCGATAATAGCGGGTTGGTTATCTATACACGAACGATCGAAGGCTAAGAGTAAGACCATGCTCGTTTGACATAACTTATTCTTCTTAAGAATATTACAATGCCAGCCGATAAACCACGATATTCGTATAGAAGTATCCTCGTATGAAGCATATATCAATTTGCACATATATGATATTCATGGTATAATGCTCATGAAGGAACTACTGATACAGGCAGTGGGATAAAATGAAAAAGATGTTTCCAGCCCTGTTGGTTACTGTCACAACCGTACTGTTGTTGATCTTTTCTTCTCCTATATCAGCAAAGGGAGGAGATAATTCTCCCAGACCCGGAAACGGGCAGGGGGATACAAAACACGAACACTACGGGCCGCCGGGTCACAGCGATACGGATGCAAGACCTGGATGGGGATACGGCGACCGGAATCATTACCACTACGGTTATGGGTACAGGTACAGGGGAGATAAGTAACTACCTTAAATAATATATATGATAATTGAAAGGTGGCACCATTTGGTGCCGCCTTTTCTTTTCAACAAGACGCAAAAAATCCACTAATTTTGATATTCCTTAATCAAAGTTTTGACAAATCCCTTAAGTAATATTAATGTTATTAAATACAGAATTATTATATTGTTAAAGGAGAAGGTAACAAATGGCAGAAACGTTCAAATGCCTTAACCCGACCGGGATTCAGCCACCGGTAAAGACGTTCCCGCTGGCACCGCGACTCGACAGCCTTGACGGTAAGACTGTCCACATGAGCATCTGCGGCGAAGCGGATATCTGGGTACCGCTTGAGAAAATGCTGAAAGCAAATTACCCGAATGTTAACTGGACCGTCAATAAAAGGTATCACATCGTCCCGATGGAACTCTCCGAAGAAGAGAGAAAAACGACGGACGCAGTGATACTCGGGGTATGCTGGTGACATGGAGCTGTTAACAGGCAGTTGCCTTATTTATCAAGTCTCGAAAAAGAAGGAATCCCTACGATCCTTATTAATTTCAACGAAGAAGAAGGGAAAGTAGTGCATGACTCGACCCTGCACGGGATTCCCAAACTGCGTCACCTTATCGCTTCACGAAATTCCGTAGGCGGTGTTACTGAAGCCGAATATCTCTTACCGCTTGTGATCGAAGAACTCACCCGACCGTTGAATGAAGAAGAACAGGAAAGCGGTCTATGGGCACCGCATGAGTCGAGAATACTGTTTGAAGGGACTCTCCAGGAGGCGGAGGAATTCTATAACCAGGTTGAGTACATTCCCGAAATACTTAATGTTCCTTTTTCCAGGTACACTGACGGACTTCCCGTGGTTATCCCGACCGAGGAACGGGTTGAAGCCATGCTGAAAGGTACCAGCCATAAACCCGATGAGTTGATAACCCTGCAGCGTGACCTGGAAGTACGGGGATTCGGTGCGATCGACATGAGTACCAAGCGTAACAAGGGTGATCTTGTCAGCTATATGCCGATGTACCGTTCGGCAACAGTGGAGCAGGTCGCAGTAAACGCAGTGATGGCAGGCTGCAAACCTGAGCAGTTCCCGGTAGTTCTGGCGATCGCCGAATCGGGTGGTGGTACCGGCGATGGCCGTGGCGGTGGTGGAGCGTTTATGGTCAGCGGACCTGTGTACAAAGAGATAGGTATGAATGTTACCAACTTTGTATTCGGTCCGGGTAATCCGGTTAACAAAGCACTTGGACGTGTTGGAAGCCTTATGTGGCGGAACCTTGGCGGCTATAAAGAGACCGTCACCACCATAACCACACTTGGCAGCCCGGTAACCAACGGCGGCTTCATCATCGCCGAATACGCAGAAGGACTGCCGGAAGGCTGGAAAGGCCTGAATGAAGAACTCGGTTTCGGGAAAGACGAGAGTATTCTCATGCAATGCATGCCTGGAATCTGGGGGATCGGTCAGCAGAATATGCCCGGTGTCTACCGCTCCCTCCAGAGGACAGGACATGGCGCTATAGCCAGGTTCCTCGATGTTAAGGGTATCCCGGGGCCGCATAATTACCTTGAATATCTCACCAAGAACGCCTGGGCTACCAATGAAGGCGGCTTCACCCTGGTCATGCCCCAGCAGATCGCCCAGGACCTGTACGACTACGGATTCAAGACCAAGCAGGAAGTATACGAGTGGGTCTGGAAGAGGAGTTTCGAGACGGTGGCCGAATACAGGATGCGCGGGATGGGTGACTTCGTCACCAACGGCTGGCTGGGAATCGAACCTACTT
>CP070800.1:978788-983592 GCA_020343555.1 Dehalococcoidales bacterium | reverse complement strand
TCTACCAGGTAGGCAATGTGGTTCGCACCTTCGCCATGCTCATCCATAAAGGTCTTGTTATAGTTGTCTCCTTCCACTGGTTCTGTCAGCTCGAAAGACAGTGGACCCAGGTCCAGCATCTTTATCTTGATCTTCCATGGCGGAGCGTCAGTCCTGTCATAGGTCCTCAAGTGTTCGAAATTAGCACTGTCTAGTACGAACGCCGGCCTGTCCGCTGCTTTTCCACCAAGTGATTCAAAATAATCTACTGCTTCATCAACGCTTTTCACGGAAAGGCCCACATGCCAGAGTGTCCAGTTCTCAACTCCCATTTCTTTCTCCTTTGAATTAATATTCCGCAACCCGGTAGTTATTTCTCTGATGTTCTTTAAAGTAAGATATCAATCACCATACCCTAAGAATTTGCCCATAGGTTCATACTGAGATACTTCCATCCAGCGTCAGCGAGTACAACGATAATGCAGCCTTCCTCGATATGTGAAGCTATTTTCTTTGCCTGGTACATCACCGCACCGGATGACATACCGGAGAATATACCTTCTTTTTCAAGTAATTCCCTGTTGGCATTCACAGCTTCTTCGCTGGTTGTAATCGCGCGTTCATCTAACAATTTCAGATCGAGAATCGGCGGAACATATTCTTCCAGGCACCTGAGTCCCTGGATCGGATCACCGAGTGGCGGTTCGGCACCGATTATTTTTACATCCGGATAGGTCTCTTTAAGACGTCTTGCGATTCCCATAAGAGTACCTCCGGTACCGATTCCGGCGATAAGATAATCGATCCTGTTATAAGGATTATCGTCCAGGATTTCTACTCCAGTCGTTTCATAATGGGCAAGAGGATTCGTCGGATTAGCAAATTGGTCTGCCTTGAAATATTTACTGTCCTTGGCGGCCATTTCGTCGACGGTATCGATGGACCTCTGTACTCCATAAGTACCATCGGTAAGGATAAGTTCTGCTCCATGAAGTTCCATAAGCTGGCGTCTCTCGAGACTCATGCTGTCTGGCATTACGATAGTTACTTTATAACCTTTCAAACGTCCCAGCCATGCCAGGGCTATACCGGTATTGCCACTGGTAGCCTCAATTATGGTTTTGTCCTTCGTTAATTCGCCGCTCTCTTCAGCTTTTTCAATCATATACCTGGCTATACGGTCTTTTATGCTTCCACTGCCGCCCGGATTCTGGCCCTCAAGTTTGGCAAGAATCTTTACGCTTTCCTTTGGACTGAAATTTTTCAATTCAACCAGTGGAGTATGCCCTATCGCATCGCTGATGTTCTTGTAGTACATATGCTGTCCTATCCTTTTATCACACCCATCGGTTTTAATTTTAGCACTTTCTTTGATATTCCTGCTTTATCAGTGACATCAACCACCTCTGCTACATCCTTATATGCCTCAGATGCTTCTTCAGCCAGTGAAGCCATGCTCCCGGCTCTCACCGCGATTCCCTTGTTAGCCATCAACTCGACGATGTTTACTCCTTTAAGACTTTTCTTAGCTGCCGAGCGACTTTTCATTCTTCCCGCACCATGACAGGTAGACGCAAAAGTCTCATTCATCGCTGTATCAGTGCCAATGGCTACGTAAGAATATCTTCCCATATCGCCGGGAATAAGCACCGGTTGACCGATATTCTTGTAGATATCAGGTAGTTCCGGGTGATTGGGTGGAAATGCTCTCGTTGCTCCTTTACGGTGGACACAAAGGCTCTGTTTCTTCCCGTCGACGGTATGTTCTTCTATCTTTGCTATATTATGAGCGACATCGTAAATCTGTTCAAGCCCGATCTCTCTCTGGCTCTTATTAAGAACCTTTGCGAGAATTTCTCTTGTCCGATGAGTGATGCATTGCCGGTTCGTCCAGGCATAATTCGCGGCGGCAGCCATGGCTGCCAGATAATCTCTCCCTTCACTGGAAGCAACAGGAGCGCAGGCGAGTTGCCGGTCAGGTAGTTTAATTTCATATTTTTTAACGGCATTTCCCATTAATGCCAGATGATCGGTGCATATCTGGTGTCCGAATCCCCTGGAACCGGTATGTATCATAACTGTAACCTGGTCTTTTTCGTGTATACCCATCACGCTGGCAATCTGTTTATCATAAATTTCGCGAACCGATCCAACTTCAAGAAAATGGTTTCCCGAGCCCAGAGTACCGAGTTGCGGAATACCTCTTTCTCTGGCTTTTCGACTCACTTTGTCAGGATCGGCACCATTAATACAACCGGATTCTTCAGTGACAGATATATCACGATCCTCACCGAATCCGTTGTCGATTGCCCATTTACTTCCTCTTAACATAATATCTCGCAATTCTTTTCCCGAGATCTTAATCGTCCCTTTAGAACCGACTCCTGAAGGAATGCCTTGATATAGCCCTTCGACTATCTGGTTTATCTTAGGTCGTATCTCATTAGCTGTAAGATTAGTCCGTAAAATACGTACACCGCAATTGATATCGAATCCTACACCGCCGGGAGAAACTACGCCATCTCTTACATCCGTAGCAGCAACGCCGCCGATAGCGAAACCATATCCCCAGTGGATGTCAGGCATTGCCAGAGAGTATCCGACTACCCCAGGTAGAAATGCAACATTAGCTACTTGTTCAAAAGCGTTGTCTTCCCAAATTTTGTCCAGCATTTCCTCGGTAGCGTATATACGGCCCGGAACTCTCATACCCGTCTTGTATTCCACGGGTATTTCCCACCGGTATTCATCAACTCTTTTAAGTGTATTCTGCCAGATGTTAGACATAAATTCATCCTATAAATCGAAAAGTACTTGTATTCTGCATATATCATTTTCTTCGATTTTAAGTAAATGATATGTAGCTGCTTTTATACCAGTTCTGATTTCATGCCTTGAATGATCAACCTTTTCGCCGAATACGGTAGCTGAAAGGGAAGTATCATCAAGATTCATTATATCAAACTTGTTGAATATTAGATTTTGTGCATCGAACAGGTATATAAGCTCGTTAAGCCAGCCTATCAGTAAACTATCACGATCGGAAGACGTTATAGAGATTCTCCTTTTCTGTTTTGTATCGATACCATCCAGGTCGGTTATTATGCTGAACATACCCAGGGCAGCGTTTTCAAACGCTTTTTTCAGATCAATACCATAGGCGATTATGCCTGTATCGGCGGTATGATCAAGAATCTCAAATCCTGTATCCATCGCAGATGATACCTGTATATGAAATTTGACTGTTGTTTTATTTCCGGAGTTTGCGTTTTATCTTGGTGATCGTTGAAAAAAGATGAACAAAAATGCTAGCTTTGTGTTGTGATATTTTGCCATTTTTCAGCCTTTCGATTAGCTGGTCGGGAGTATCGAAATCATCAATCTCGACGAAAGTCCGTCCTATTTCACCAAGCGTATGTGCGTCACTGCCGGCGGTAGGTGGGATATTATGGGTCAACGCGTAGTCCAGAGCTTTGTCAGCCGTGGAGTTTATAGGACTTCTGGCATTAAATACTTCCACGATATCTACTCTTGAAGCGAGTTTATCAACATTTTCCCGGTCCATAGTAAGTCCCCTGAGGGGATCAAAAGGGTGAGGTAAACAGACTAGCCCCCCTTGTTCCTTTATTCGGGATATCGCTTCATCCACGCTGATATTACTGGGTATGGTCTCCTTGAGAAACATGCCCATAATCTCGCCATTGTCAGTCAGTACTTCCTCGCCGACTATCACCTTGAAAGGAGCGAGTGCCTGCATTTTCAGAGCACCTTCAACGGTACCATGATCCGATATGGTGATACAATCTATCTCCATCTTCTGGCACCGTTCTATGATATCTTCCAATTCCATTTCACAATCCATCGAATAGCGAGTGTGAATATGAAAATCAGCTTTCAATACTCAAGCCCCTTTCTTGATCCTACATTTAATTGTTAACCCGTTCTATATAGCTCCCGTCACGTGTATCGACTTTAATCATGTCACCGGTATTGATAAACATGGGTACCTGGACAGTAATACCGGTTTCAATGGTAGCCGGTTTAGTCCCCGCTGTCACCGTATCGCCTTTGAACCCGGGTTGTGTCTCGGTAACTTCGAGTTCGACGTTAAGCGGCATTTCCACGTCGACAATTTTTTCTTTGTAGCTGGCGACTTGAAGTGTCATGCCTTCCTTAAGATAATTTACCGAATCACCGAGTGTTTCGCTGTTTATCGGCATTTGTTCATACGTCTCTTCGTCCATCAGGTAGTACAGGTCACCATCATTATACAGGTACTGCATCGGTCTGACTTCCAGCCGTACTCTCTTAAACTTGGCATCGGACTGAAAACTCTGTTCTAACGTATGGCCGCCTTCAAGATCTCGCATTTTGACACGGGCAAGAGCTGTTCTCTTCATTTTGACATGATGATACTCGATAACCTGGTACAATTTTTCATCATGTTCTATAATTACACCTTTTCTAAGTTCACTTCCGCTGATCATACTTCATACTCCGTTTGTAGATTATTTCCTGCCTTTTGAGAGGATATTTATTACCCCGTTTTCAATTACAGCCAGGTCTTCGATTCTCACTCCACCCCAGCCGGAAAGGTATATACCAGGTTCGATTGAAAATACCATACTATCGGAAAGAATATCTTCTGAATTGGGCCCAACACGCGGATTTTCATGAGCGGCAAGACCTGTTCCGTGCCCGAGAGAATGGCCGAATTCCTCGCCGTATCCGGCTTCTGAAATCACTGTACGCGCATACCCGTCCGCTTCTTTCCCGGTTATTCCACCTTTAATCAAAGCTATGGCTGCAAGCTGGGCACCAAGTA
>CP070800.1:962612-978688 GCA_020343555.1 Dehalococcoidales bacterium | reverse complement strand
CTTGTAGCTCAAACCGGAAGAGCGTCTCCGAAACAGGGAGGAGGTTGTGGGTTCGAACCCCATCGAGGAAAATTACGCAGGCCAGTATTAACTGCTGGCCTGTTTTTATTACTGTAGTAATTTTAATACTGATGAGGTAAAATAACAGCCACATTCACACGTTTCGTTTTTGCCCATTCAAGGTTACGAAAATGAACCTGTGTAGTATCGACTGGAGGTGCAGAATTGGCTACTAAGATGACGGACGAAGAAATATACGAAGAAGCGAAAAAGCGAGTAAAAGCGAAAAAAGACCTGTATTCTCATATTGCTGTCTATGTTCTCGTAAATGCATTCCTCATAGTTATTTGGGCTGTTACCACTGGCGGTTTTCCCTGGTTCGTATTTCCTCTTGGTGGTTGGGGTATAGGTCTGGTTTTTCATATCCTGGACGTGTTTGTCTGGCAACGCAGATCAGACAAGGAAGCAATTGAGAAAGAAGCAGAAAAACTTCGTAAAATGCAGTAACCCATACTGTCTATACTGAGAGAATCCTTTTTTGCGGTAAGTGGATAAGGAGGAAAATCCTCATGCTTTTTAGAAATTATTCAATTCTTGACAAGCTTGATTTTGAGTATAATCCCGTGGCTGTTAAATTCCTTCTGAATAAACCACAAGGAATACAACCGTTTAGCTCTAGTGCTCCGATATGCAGGATGCTTAAGGAAGCCCAGGATAAACCACCATTTTATTCAGGCCGAGAAAATTTTGCCTGTGTAGATACACTGGTCTTAGGTTTTAAGGACCCTGATCCGGTGACCGAAAGCGGTCAAATTGGCGAAATAGAGAGAATATATCAGGAAGCAAGAGCAAACGCGAGGATATATGGACATATACAGCGAATACCCCGTGATACTGTCAGGTATGTAGCGTTTTCTTCTCTCGATAAAGTATCATTCTCTCCGGATTTACTCATCCTTACTGCCGCTCCTTCCCAGGCAGAGATATTATTTAGAGCTTTAAGTTATTCAACAGGCAAACCGATTATCTCTAAGTGTACACCGGTTCTAATGTGTGGCTGGATTTTTTCATATCCGTACATGACCGGTGAAATGAACTACGTTGTAACCGGGATAGGTTATGGAATGAAAAACCAGAAATTACTTCCTGAAGGCTTGTTTCTGATTTCAATACCTTATGACGTTATCCCGATGTTACTGGAAAATCTCCAGGAAATGGAATGGGTATTACCAATAAACAGGATGAGTGATAAAGAACGAAGCGAGTACTCAGTGAGGGTAATGAGTGAAATCAGGCAGGAATACCAGAACAGATAAGTCCTGCATCTAATAGAATCGTACTATTGAAGTGAAAAAAGCAAGCTGATCAAAATTGCCAGCGTCTTTGAAGAGTTACCGATCGATTCAAATTCGGGATTGGTCCTTGAAGCTTTTGCAGTTTCTTTTTCAAGAGTTTTCGCTATATCCGATACTAGACGCCGAAGTTCCTTTGTATCCGGTTGTTTCTGCAACGCCTCTACTTTCTCGTATATATCGGGTTCTGCTATCGTCTTAAGTTGATTCAGGGCGACCGAAAAACTTATCCCTCGCAGTCCTGCGACTACTCCCTGCATGTTCTTTTCATACTCGGCTTTCTGTTTTTCTTCTTCCTGCATCTTCTGCCCCATATTGGCAGTCTGACGAGAAAGCCGTCGCAGTTCTTCCATACCACTTTCTTTTGGTTTGTGAGTCATATCAGGAGATACCTCTTTTTGTCTGGTTTTTCATGTATTTGTAGAATATACTTAAGCAATTATGTTAATTTTACTCTATGTACGTAAAATAATCCATATCGAGAACAAGGATATACCCTCATAAAGGAGGATTGTATGAGTAAAAATCCTGTGATTCAAGGTTCGTATGATATGAACGCGTTGCGAGAACCTGTGCTGCATACTCTGATCAACGAACTAAACCTTCCTAAGGGCAGTCACGGACTCGATAATGCGTGCGGAATTGGTCTCCAGGCAATTGTGCTGGCAGGGGAAGTAGGATCGAACGGTCACGTTACCGGTCTGGATATCTCAACAGAAATCATTGATATCGGTAGGAAGATAATCGAAGATGCCGGTCTTTCCGAACGCGTGTCTTTACAACAGGGTGATATTGCAACTTTACCTTTTGAAAATGGGACCTTTGACTGGGCGTTAAGTATTGATGGCGTTGGATACGGACCTGGGAATAACCTTCATTACCTGGGTGAAATGAAGAGAGTTGTAAAATCCGGTGGTATGGTAGCTATTGCCGCATGGTCATCAGAGAAACTTCTTCCCGGATATCCTGAACTTGAAGCGCGTCTTGGTGCCACCACATCCGGAATAGCTCCGTTCGTCAGGGGTAAAAATCCTGAATTACATTTGTCTCGTACACTCGGTCAATTGTGGAAACTGGGATTAACGGAAACGGTAGCGAAAACCTATGCTGGCAGCGTATTTGCCCCATTCGATGAAACCTCTCGCAGAGCTCTGGTATCGTTGTTCGAAATGAGATGGCCGAATGTTGAAGCGGAACTTTCTGATCAGGATGTTTATGAATTCAAACGTCTATGTAATCCGGATTCACGGGACTTCATTCTGAATATCCCGGAGTATTATGCCTATTTCACCTATACAGTGTTTAGAGGTACAAAGCTGTAATAACAATCGCATTCTCTCCCTGATCTGGTGCGGCACTTGACTATAACGTTACGTAATAGTTTACAATGGGTATTATGGAATCGTACACAATAAAAAAACTGGCTGATATTGCAGGCGTCAGTGTACGGACTCTTCATTATTATGACGAAATAGGGTTATTGAAACCTCAGTATCGTCAGGATAACGGATACAGGTATTATGGCGAGGAAGAAGTAATATTACTCCAGCAGATACTGTTATTTCGTGAATCTGGCTTTAACCTCGATGAGATCAGAACAATTATCTCCAGTCCTGGTTTTGGTGTATCGGAAGCATTGGAACAACACAGGAATCTGTTGGTAAAAAAAGAAAAACGTCACGAAGAGTTAATAAATACTGTTGAGAAGACTATGAGTAAAATGAGTAAAAAATCTGAAATGGAAATTAAAGAATTCTACCAGGGATTCAGCGACGAAAAGATTGAGAAGTACCGCGACGAGGTACGACAACGCTGGGGATCAAAGACACTCGAAGAGAGTGAGAAGAAAGTTATCGACATGGGCCGGGAGAAGTTTGTTGCATTACAGGCTGAAGGCGGTAAGATATTCAAGGCTATAATGGAACATATATCAGAAGGATACGATAGTAAATACGTTCAGGAGCTGATAGCTGAATGGCGGAAATGGCTTGAGAATTTCCACCATTACTCTGATGAGGAAGTAGTTGAACTTGGTCGGGCGTATAGCCAGCATCCTGATTTTATCAAGTTTTTTCAACAATACAGCGATGAGTTGCCTGTATTTTTAACCCGGGCTATTGAACATTATTATATGCATCGAAAACCAAACCGTTGAATACTGTCTGTTCTGGAGGAATTGCTAAGTGAAGTCGAAGGCTGAAACTGTAGATCAATATCTTGCAGAACTGCCTGAGAACAGGAAAGACCCACTCCGGAAGGTAAGAGAAGTAATCCTGGATAGCCTGCCACAGGGATACGAAGAGGCAATGAACTGGGGGATGATCTCTTACCAGGTACCTTTGTCTGTATACCCAAATACGTACAATAAGAAACCGTTAATGTATGCTGCACTTGCATCACAGAAAAATCATATGGCTGTCTATCTTACCGCAATATATATGAATGAAGATAGAAGGAAGACTTTTGAAAAGGATTATCTGGCTTCAGGGAAAAGATATGACGCTGGCAAGTCCTGTGTACGTTTTAGAAAACTGGATGACTTACCATTGGAATTGATATCAAACGTTATCGCTTCAATGAGTGTAAATGAATTTTTACAGGAATTTGAAAATGTAAGAAATATCGACTAGATTTACATTCTACAGGATCATGCGGGTTTCTTTTTCCCATCAAAGAGGTGTTGTATCGCCATGATCGGATGCGTGTATATCATACGAGGTCCGGAATATTTCATCACTTCGCGTATTCTCTCTCTCATGACGGGTTTATAGCAGTGAACAAGACATTGTGCGCACGTCGGTTTATCTTCTCTAAAGGGGCACTTCTTAAGTCTCTCGAGGGCATATCCGCCCAATTCCAGGCAGTCATCACAGGTATTTTGTGATCCGTGATGACCTTTACAATAGATAGATATCATTGCGTCAACGGTATTATATTCTCGTTGAAGTCTGCTGGGTAAGTTCCCAAATCGTGTATCGTTCATTATTCTAAATTTAACTTGAATGATATCATTGATAATATATACTGAAACAATGAGAAATCAATCAATAACTGTATATCGGTAGGATGTTTTCCGCAGGAATTCCGCATCCGGATCATTGTCATGAAATTTATAAACAAAAACCATTTATTGATAATTGCCGGTACCTTGTTTGTGATTTTGGGATTTCTAGGTATTTTTTTACCTGTGCTTCCGACTACTCCGTTTCTCCTCCTGGCTGCGGCATGCTATTTTCGAAGTTCTGACCGGTTCTACCGCTGGCTTATGAACAACAGGATTCTGGGTACCTACATAAGTAATTACCTCGAAGGCAGAGGAATGTCTATGAGAAGTAAAGTCATTACTCTTCTGCTTTTATGGCTTACTATCGGACTCACGATAATATTAGGTATTCAGAATATTATCATAAGGATTATACTTGTTATTATCGCCGTGGGAGTGACTATACACATTGGCAGATTAAAAACCAGGAAACAGTAGTCCAAACGGACTTGATATCCATGTGTAGTGTATCTTCAGTGCGAATGACTAAGATTATGAACGAAGTCCATTATTTCCAATAATTTACCAACAGCATCCCAGTCTTTTTTTTCGTATGCATTCCTTAGTTGTGAAATTACCCATGCGTCCGTATCGGAAAGAAATGTACCAAGGTCGTCCTTCAACTGTGGCCATGAGTCAAGTATAGTATGGTTCGATTCAGACAAACTTCAACCTCCTCGTTTTTTTATTCTTATTTCAATTATAATACATATATTCCAAAGTTGAATGGTTAGAATATGTTAATACTTAGCTTCCATATTATAAGAGCTAAATTCGTTAATGAGGTAAGACGTATTGTTTTGATTGAGAAGTGATATGCCATTTGAATACTATATTGCCAACCCAAATCAGGTCATACTCGATTTTCTGAGATAACACAAATCAAAAGGAGGAGTAACAATATGGCTGAAAAGAATTATGCGAAATATGTCTCCCCGGCACCCATTTCCCAGATACCGCACGATGGGTATAATTTCGAAGGTATTTATGCCCACCAGGAAGGACTGGGAGGTGCAAACTGCACGCTTGCATTCCAGTACATAACAGTACCTTTTGAAGAAGGGCCTCCCCATAAACATAACGGACACCAGCTCCTGGTATTTGTCGGAAGTAACCTTGAGAAGATGAGTGATTTTGATGCTGATGTGGAAATAGCCCTGGGAGATGAACTGGAAATCCAGAATATCAGCAGTCCCTCAGTTGTCTCTATCCCTCCCGGACTGACTCACTGTCCACTGCGATTTACCCGAATCGGTAAACCTGTTCTGTTTATCGAGATCGTTCTCGAGGGATCGTATAAGAGAGTCCTTGAGCCCGGAGAGGAAGAATTCGAATCATATACAAAACTACTGTAAAGTAAAAATTTCTCTGGAACCAAAATTGTACTCTGTCTGTGCTTCATGGTATAGGCGGTGGTATAATTTGGAAATTGCTCGTGAGGAGGTCAGAATGCAGGAAGAAAAAGACACGGAGAAGAAAAACACCATCGACAATTTTACGGATATCTTCAGAACGTTCGGTGAAGCTGTCAGCGAAATATTTAATGATCCAGAACTTAAAAAGAAAGCCAAAGAATTTGCCGATTCTGCATCCGAATCCGCTAAGACTTTGACAGACAGGTTCAAGGATGAGGAAGTTAAAAGTAAGTTCAGAGACGTCGGAAAAGCAGCTGAAGAGTTTGGCAGAAATATCGCAGATCATTTCGAGTCGAAAGATAAATAACTAAAGAAAGGAAAAAATATTGGCTGAAAACAAATATGATCACCTGTTTATATCGGGGATAGATCCCGAAATGCAGGCGAAACGGCCCTATGCGACAATCGGATTTCTGGATGGGAATACCTTCGAGGGATGCAATGAGTACCAGATCTTCTGGGTAGGCGACAAACCCTACGGTGCCTATGGTACCAAGGAGTGGGGAGAAATATTTCACGGTCCTCATACCCATAAATACCCAGAATTATTCGTCCATCTTGGTACAGATCCGGATAATCCATGGGACCTTGGTGCGGAAGTGGAAATGCATATGGGACCTGAAATGGAAAAACATATCATCACACAATCAACCATTATGTGCATACCTGCCGACTTTCCGCATGGACCCTGGCGAATCCTGAATGTTAAAAGACCGTTCCTTATCGTCACGATTAATCAGAACGGTACACATACAGAAAAAGCTCTGAAGAATATGGTACCCGAAGAAATGTGGAAACGTATGATTTTCATCAACCAAGGGTACGATACCGACGAACCGGAAATGGAATGGCCGGAAGCCGCCGGTCCTCCCGGCGATTACTAATACTCAAAATAATATCAGGACAAACAGGCCGTCTCGAAGAAAACCGGGACGGCTTTCCTATATATAATAGATAGCGTTTCAGGAAAAGCATCGACACATATATTAATGTATAATCCTATTACCTTGTCGAAATTCTTCTACTCATGAAGGAGTAGTAATAAATGACGGAAAAGATTCATGATATGCATCAGGGGTGGAATAGCCTTGCTGCGGAAATGCTGTACACTGCCATGCAGGGAGGTCCTCCCGCCGAAGAACTGGCTTTTTATGAACGGCGGATCCGCGAAAATGGAGGGATTGCACTCGATATTACCTGCGGGACGGGAAGGCACATCTTTCCATTGCTGGCAAAAGGGCTGGAATTAAATGGTGCCGACATTTCAGCCGATTCACTGAGTCTTGCCAGGAAAGAGGCAAAAAGACAGGGAGTCGATATTACTCTTTATCATCAAAGAATGGAAGAATGTGACATCCCTTACAGGTATGGGACGATTGTTGGAAATTCATTCCAGGTTATCAGAGATCGAGAGAAAGCTATTACTGCATTGCAGCGATTCAGGAAACACCTTGTACCCGGCGGTCAACTTCTACTCGAATTATTTATTCCCTGGCAGGTGACGCAAGGGAAAGATTGTCATGATGCAGAGCATGCGACACACTGGCAGGATATGCCAATCCGCGATGGGATAGGTGAGGTAAAAACCACTTTATGGTCAGAATCCGTGGATCTTTTCGAGCAGGTACTATTGTCGAAACGGCGCTATGACGTCTATATCGATGGAAAATATGCCCGATCGGAAACCCATTCTTTCTGGTTACGATGGTATTTTCATTATGAGTTTGTATTGATGCTCGAAAATACGGGCTACGATAATATCACCACGTATGGAGATTATACTGATACTCCTGCGAATCAGGACAGTAAAGTGGTTATCTATGGGGCGCGTAATCCGAAAGAGCCATGAAGAGATACATTAAACCAGCCTGGAAAACAAGAGGTGCCAATATTTCCGCACCTCTTTTCTTTTAAATACTGTCTATCACTTTTTTCAGCTTTTTCTCTACTTCAACCGCGATATTCTCCAGGTTGGGATTATCTACCATACCCATAGCTACGGTTGGTACAATTGCCGATACATATGTGTTACCATCCGTCTCGTAAACGATTACGTTGCATGGCAGCAGAAGTCCTATATCCTTTTCGGTCTGTAATGCCTGGTAGGCAAATGGCGGGTTGCATGCTCCCAGGATGACATAATTATCGAAATCGACGTCCAGTTTCTTCTTTAGAGTAGCTTTTACATCAATTTCCGTCAGGATACCGAATCCTTCCTTTTGTAGTTCTTCCTTCGTTCTTGCTATCGTTTTTTCATATGAAGCATTGACCTGTCTTTTATACCCGTATTCCATTTTTACCACCTCTCTGTAATGTATC
Organism: Dehalococcoidales bacterium; assembly: GCA_020343555.1. The sequence continues at coordinate 970,559 of CP070800.1, read as the reverse complement.
ATGGATACCTGATTATAATACGGAAAGAATTGAGTTGCCTGTGATAAAAGTCAATGTAATAAGCAGTTTATTCAGCTGGTCGAAATATTACTGAACTGAAGATTGAAAACTACTGCTTTCTTTTATATTATTGCCAAGTATGGTATCTGGTTAGACTGGAGTGTTATTTTTACAAGGAAAGGTTATGAGATCAATTGATGTATTAGTACTTAAGGCAAGGCAACTAAAAAATACAATATATATACTGTACCTTGCTAGCAGAGATCCCCGTGTACCTTTGTACGTAAAGATTTTACTATTGATGATAATTGCCTATGCTCTCAGCCCGGTAGATATAGTGCCGGACTTTATCCCTTTGCTTGGTTATATAGATGATCTGGTTATTCTACCGTTGGGAATATATTTTGTATTCAAGTTGATACCAGAGGAAGTGAAGTCAGAATATCAACGAAAAGCCGGAACGCAGCTAACTGGCAGTAATTTGAGGTGGGTCGGTCTGGCGATAGTAATTCTTATCTGGCTGCTGACGGCTTTTTGGATTATTGTAGTTTTCTGGTTTTAGTAATTTGCTTTTTGCATATCTATATACATCCGCAAACCAGAAGAATAATAATATTCAGTTATTGACATTAAGTATAGTAAGAATTAGCATTAAGTTAAATGAATATTAACCTTAACCGGGGGTCTTTGGGTGTAATAATGAAACTGAGAATCCTGCCCGTAGTGATACTGGGAATCTGTCTGTGTCTCATATCTTCATGTATTACATCTCACGATTTTAATCTTACGGTTACCTGTGAAGATTTTGAGGATAATCCGAATAATGAAAGTGAGTTTACTCTTGAAGTTGGTGACAAGATCAGGATAGAGCTCTGTGTGAATCCTTCGACAGGTTATGAATGGGACTATGAAATGACTGTCGATGACATAGTAGCGGAAGAAGACCATGACTACCATGAACCGGAGAATGATGTTGACGGTGCTACCGGAACCGAGTTCTGGACATTCGAAGCAGTGAATCCCGGAAATACCGAAATAGTCATGGAATACTCACCTCCAGGAACGGGTAATACGGAAGATTCCTGGACCCTGGATATGTCTGTCACAGTCGAGTAATCAAAAATGTTTTTAACTGTCTTTCAGCTTTCTCAGGAGAATGGTTACGATAAGCGTATTGCGGGAAATTGCTATATTGTGAGAGTTTACATCCCATCCTTCTGGAATGGAATCAGGTAAATGATTGAAAATCTCCTCCAGCGTTTTGGTAAAACCTTCCTGGTCCTCGATATGGTTGAAATGCGGGTAGCGGCCCTTTTCATCCGGTGTGATATATTCGGTCAGTACCTTGTATTCATAAGGATGAGTACTCATTGTCCACCCCCATAACTAAAGGTTTATCTATTATTTTCTACCTGTAAATACCGATTCTGTCAAGGTATTTTTTATTTCCTTCGCAATACCCGACCGTAAGGTCGTGGGAAGTTTATTGGTTTATCTTAGTAATAATTAATGTAATAATCAGAACTGTTTTTAGTTGGGATGGCAGAAATTTACGTAATACGGGTAAACTGATATCACGTTGAATCGTCACGATTGATTAACATATCCGGGCTTGCTATTATTATTTCGGAGACTCTAATAATGGATGAACTGGTATACAAGTTTGCCGAAAATGAAATAGAATACGACGGAGTTCGCGAAGTAAGACGACACGTTTTCGTCGAAGAACAGGGCATACATGAAAATCTGGTGTTCGGTGGTGATCTAAAGGATGATGAAACTCTTGTTGTGGTGCTGGATGGACAATCGGTAATAGGAACGGCTAGAATTGTCTTCTCTTCACATGATACTGCGAAAATAGAAAGAATGGCAGTACTTGATAAGTTTCGGAACCACGGCATAGGCAGGAAAATGATGGTGTTCATGATTTCTGAATTAAAAAATCTCGGTTTTAACAAAGTATATTTACATGCTCAGCTTACAGCCGTGGATTTCTATAGATACTGCGGTTTCGGTGCTACCGGGAGACCTTTTAAGGAAGCAGGTATAAAGCACATAAAAATGGAGTTGAGGTAGTTTGCCGTAAATCCCCAGTAAAATGCTATGGTTAACATTTTTATCGGTATTAGACTTTCTGGACTTGATTAATATTGACGGTTTAGATAGCCAAGCGTAAAATACAAGCAATATTGCGTACATTTATAGAGGAGGTTTGCTTTGAAGAACAAAAAGATTCTTCTCGCGGTTGTCAGCGTAATTCTGGGAATTATACTGACTCTACCTGTTTTGACAGGATGTGGCGGTGGAACCACAACGATAGGTATCAGCCAGGTAGTCACACATCCGGCTCTTGATGCTACCAGACAGGGAGTAATCGATGCACTTGGTGATAACGGTTATAAGGAAGGTGATAATCTTGTAGTAGACTACCAGAACAGCGAAGGAGATCCTTCTCTGTTTGCTTCCATAGCTCAGCAATTTGTTACTAACGAAGTTAATCTGATCGTGTCGATAGCTACTCCTAACTCCCAGGCTGCAATTGCTGCTGCAGAAGGAACCGATATCCCGGTGGTGTTCACAGCGGTCACTGATCCTGTAGGTGCTGGATTAATCAGTGACTGGGCATCTCATCCGAACGAGAATGCCACTGGCGTAAGTGACATGATAGTCGTTTCCGATGACGTAGAACTGATCACCGAAATACTGCCAAACGTTGAAAAACTTGGTACCATGTACAATTCTGGTGAATCAAATTCTGTATTCCTGGTCCAGGAACTTCATAAAGCATGCGATGCCCTTGGTATTGAAGTGGTGGAAGCAACCGTTTCTACCAGTGCCGAGGTATCTACCGCAGCCCAGGCACTCGTCGGTCAGGTCGACGCGATATGGGTCGGTACTGATAACACTGTTGTGTCCGGTCTTGAAGCGCTTATAGGGGTTTGTGAGGATAACTCCATTCCTCTGTTTGCTGCCGATGAGGATTCGATAGATAGAGGATGTATCGCTGCTTATAGTTTCGACTATTATGATATCGGGTACCAGACCGGAGAAATGGTAGCAAAGATACTTGATGGTAAAGATGCTTCAACCATCCCGGTTGAAAAAGGTGAAGTAATCAGCCTTTCAGTGAATACGGCTGCGGCTGAGCGTATGGGCGTCACTCTCCCGCAGGAAATCATCGATAAGGCAAAAACTGTATACGACAAATAAATATATTGTTATTTCAAATAAGAATTCACAAACAGAAAATCGGTTGGGGAATTAGGTAGCTGTGTCTTGGATATTATAGGTAATTTACTGAGCATATCTGTATACGAAGGTCTCGCCTTCGGTCTGATAGCACTTGGTGTATATATTACTTTCAGGGTACTTTCTTTCCCCGACCTTTCTGTCGATGGAAGTTTTCCTCTCGGTGGAGCGATCGCTGCCACCATGATTGTAAATGATTTGAATCCCTGGCTAGCCACAAGTGCGGCATTTTTCGCTGGATGTCTTTCGGGCTTTTTGACCGGTCTATTGAACACTAAGCTCCGCATTAATGCTTTGCTTTCAGGTATCCTTATGATGGTTTCCCTCTATTCTATCAATCACCTGATTATGGGACGGTCCAATATTCCTCTTCTTCGTGAGATAACCGTTTTCGATGATGTTGCCGAGTTCTTCGGTACGACTACTACTTTGACTCTGTCAATTATTTTTATGGCAGTTCTGGGCATTATCATCCTGATAGGCCTAAACTGGTTTCTCCGTACTGAAATCGGCCTGGCGCTGAGAGCAACCGGTGATAATGATCAGATGATCCGCGGACTTGGATGTAACACCGACTTCACAACGATGCTGGGTGTATCGATATCAAACGGATTTGTAGCTCTTGCCGGATCTCTAATAGCTCAGAACCAGGGATTTACCGATGTAGGAATGGGAATAGGAATGATAGTCATGGGTCTTGCTTCGGTTATTATCGGAGAAGGCTTGTTCAGACCTAAGGGAGTCACTTTTGTCCTCCTGGCTGTATTCGGTGGGACCTTTATCTATCGCCTGTTCCTGAGTATTGCCCTCAGACTCGGTTTACCTCCTACAAACTTGAAACTGATCACTGCTGTACTCGTTATCGTGTCACTCTCAATACCTTTCATACGCAAGAAACTAAGACATGAATGGATACCTCCTGCGGTACGGATGTAAGGATAGGCTATGAGCGAAACACAGACTCTCTTGACACTGGCTAACGTAAATAAGGAATTCGGCACAGGAACGGTCGATGAAGTTAAGGCTCTCGATAATATTAACCTGGACATTATTACGGGCGATTTCATTACGGTGATAGGCAGCAATGGTGCTGGTAAATCCACGTTACTTAATATCATTGCCGGAGTTTATCCACCTGAACGAGGTGGAAGTGTCATAATAGACAATAGAGATATAACAAATTTGAGCGAACATAAACGGGCCAGATATTTCGGCAGAGTTTATCAGGATCCCCATGTTGGTACTGCCGCGAAAATGACGATAAGTGAAAATCTTTCACTTGCCGTAGCCAGAGGGAAACCTCGGGGATTGCGTCTTGCTACCAATAAAAATAGACTCTCGCAGTTCAGGGAAATATTAGAAACTCTTAAACTTGGTCTGGAGGACAGATTCAATACCCTTGTCGGAACTCTTTCAGGAGGACAGAGGCAAGCTTTGGCTCTTGTTATGGCTACTATCAGCCGCCCTTCTCTTTTGTTGCTCGATGAGCACACAGCGAAACTGGATCCTAATACAGCTGGAATAGTGCTTAACCTAACAGAAAGTATCGTTGCCAACGAGAATATTACTGCACTGATGGTTACTCATAACATGGAACACGCTTTGCGTTACGGAAACAGATTGTTAATGATGCACAAAGGTAAGTTAATAGTAGATCTTGACAGCCGTCAGAGACAGGGTATCACCGTCATCGATCTACTCTCAGCCTTTGAAAGAGCGAGTGGCGAACAATTAGCCGATGATAGTATTCTCCTCAACACTCCCACTTTGTCAGATTCTGCTGAAGATAATTAACCGTGTATGTCTAATGGTGCTAGCCATGAACTGGTTGCAACGATTAAAACCAAAACGCAGTAAAACCTGCCCTGAATGTAAATTAGCAAATCCTGTATTGGCAGAGGAATGTTATTGCGGTTATAAATTTGAGACTAAAATTGATGATGAAACTCACTCAATCCTTCCCACACCATCATTAATCATGTTCACTATATTTGTGCTACTGTTAATGGGCTTTCTCATCTTTTCAATATTTGAAAGTGTAATCTTTGCTTCGTGTGATCGTTTTCACTTAAACTAATCTATACAATAATATAGTATTAAATTTGGCACGTCGTTCCCGTCAAGGGATTAATAAGACATACGAATAGAAAGGAATGTAATGGATACAGTAAAAATAATGCCGTGCCTGGATATGAAAGAAGGCAGAGTCGTTAAAGGTGTGCACTTTGTCGATCTGAAGGATGCGGGAGATCCTGTCGAAAACGCCGTATTTTACCAGAAGGAAGGCGCCGATGAACTTACGATGCTGGATATTGCGGCTACCCTTGAGAACAGGAAAACAAGGCTGGAATGGGTGAAAAACGTTTCTTCGGTTATCGAGATACCACTCACTGTTGGAGGAGGTATAGCTTCTCTGGAAGATATTGAGATGGTTCTGGATGCGGGAGCAAGCAAAGTATCGATGAACAGCGCAGCCGTGAATCGTCCCGAACTGGTTCGTGAAGCTTCCGATAAATTTGGTTCGGATAGGATAACCGTGGCCATCGATGGTCGGAAAAATCCGGACATGCCCTCGGGATTCGAACTCGTCGTGTCGGGAGGGACGAAACCTGTCGGTAAGGACGTTGTGGTGTGGGCGAAAGAATGTCAGGAACTGGGCGCAGGAGCGCTGTTGCCGACCAGTATGGATGGTGACGGAACACAAGCCGGCTACGATCTCCCGTTTACCAGGGCGGTAGCTGATGCCGTTGAACTGCCCGTTATAGCCTCCGGCGGGGCCGGGACTCTTGAACATTTCTACGAAGGAGTGGAACAGGGAGGGGCTCAAGTTCTTCTTGCCGCATCGGTCTTTCACTTCAGGATTCTGAGTATACTCCAGGTAAAGGAGTATCTCAGGGAAAAGGGTATTCCGGTTCTATTGTAGGTAGCGTAGCGTATTTATACTTTTACCTTACCTAACTCCTGTTCCAAGACGTCGGCGAATTTTTGCACATCATTGCCAAGAGAACTAGCCCATGCTTTAAACTCCGGATCTTCTTTATATTTTAATGGCTCCGTCCTGACAATAAGCACCTTTTTCAATGTTTCGGGCACTGGGCAAAGCTGTTGTTCCAATGCCCATTCTCCGGCTTTGGTTTTTGATATTACACTCCCTGTACGAAGTGTATAAATACAACGTGCAATATCCAGCATCCAGCCACAGGAGTACAGACTTTCGCCTGTTTTTACTGCATGTTTGCGGACTTTTTCATAGACAAACTGAACAACTTTCCTCATATCAGCATCGGTGGGCATGATGATCATGTTTCTGATGTCTCTTCCAGCAATCAGAACTCCAGTCGTTTTTATTTCATATCGACCAAAGCTATCCAAAATATAGGTATCTGTAATTTGCTGACCACTCGTTCCCCAATATACAACGGTATCCGGCATTCCATTCAGAAAAGACTGTAAAGAAAGTATTCCACCTTCAAATAATCTGTAAACCGGGTCTCTGTATTGTTCAACAAGTTCTTGTCGAAGATCAACCAAACTCTGTGCGTGTTCTTGTGAAATGGAGTTGCTGGTCAGACCCAGTAGGTCTATATCACTCCATCCGTACTGAAAATCATCCATTGTAATAGAACCGTATAGATAAATGGATACAGGCATGTCCTCTAAAATGTTCTGGATAGTAAAGGACATGGTTTGAATTTGCTGCTGTAAATCCATCGTTACCTGAAAGCGAGTTTACGGCTGCCAGTCCGGCAAAATTTCCTTGTCGACCGGGTAGTCAACCTTCTCTTCCCCTATGTACGCAGAATATTCCCTGGTAATGGGACAGTTTACGAAGAAAAAGGGAGTTCCGACTCTCTTGTGGATAATAGGACAGTGTACCAGTCCTGCCGGAATATGAACCGTGCATGTCTGGTTGATGATGATCTTTTCGCCACTCTCACCGATATAGATCTCGGATTCAGCATCATATGCTCTTAGGTCCTCAGTGCATGGTACAAACGCGAATACTTCATCGAAATCGTGCTTGTGAGGATCTTCACTCATCTTATAAGGTTGATTCACGTGGGTGAACCTGATCTGAAAGTTACTGTCCTTCAGAGCGAAATAAATCATTCCTAAAAACGGTGGATAGATACTGTCACGGACGATATTGGGGGTTATGAGATGATTATAATTGGATTCGCTCATTTCTTTTATCCCTCCATAGTGGAAGTATACATGCTATGCAAGATAAATGAAATATAGATAAAGAGATAAAAATATTGATGACTCAACAATAGGGATACATATTGGTGGTAAGAGATGGACTTGGATAACAATGGTGGACTATATTCTTCGGGTGTGGATTATACCCAGTAGCTGATTTACCAGTTTCAGCCAGTCGTCATCGTTGATATCACGTGGGTGTGAAAGTAAGAAACTGTCGATAGCTAACAGTATTTCATTCTTAGTTTCCAGTTTGTGTTTCGTATCTTTATCTGCTGGGTTATGATTCGTTATTACCATTTGTTCTATATATTGTATATTGAAGGCGGAATCAGGTTGAGTGAATTAATATGTTTTCTTTAATCAGGATAGTCGATCGTTAGACTGAGTAAAAAGTGGTAATGAAATTGATAGTATATTAAGAACGCTGAGTATTGACTATATCCACAATTTTGTCAATGAGTTGCGACCATTCTTGGTCAGTAACGTTGTGTG
>CP070800.1:958894-962512 GCA_020343555.1 Dehalococcoidales bacterium | reverse complement strand
GCGTTCGCCGAGAGGGTGAATGAACCGTTAATCAGCTACGATGAAATGGTTCTGAAACTGAAAAAAGATGGCCGAATATAATATCTACTTCAAAGAATCGGTTGAAAAAGATTTCCGGACAATTCCTAAAAAAGACATTATTACAATTTTACAGCGTATCGAATCACTCAGTTCAGATCCAAGACCGCCAGGAGTAGAAAAGTTAACCGGGCAGGACAGGTATCGTCTGCGACAGGGAAATTACCGGATCGTTTATTCAGTCCGAGATAAGGAATTATCTGTCTGGATAGTCAGGATGGGTCGTCGCAAAGATGTATACCGCTAGGTTCTAGGAAATGGTTATTACGATGTTTCCTTTTTTAGGTTCGTTCTCGGCATACCGGTGGGCTTCTACGATCTGTTCCAGAGGGAAAACACGGTCGACAACAGGTTTTATGTGTCCTTGTTCTATCAGTTCGTTCAGGTATTCCAGGTCTTTTCTCTTGGTAAACGGCGGACGCGTTCCCATGGGAGCGAAGATCGACTTTTTCCTGCTTAACAGCAGTGTCCGGAACATCTGAAGCAGGTCTTTCGGCCAGGGAATGGTTGTCAGGTATTTCCCGTTTTTTGTCAGCGAGTTTTTACATTGCGAGAATGAGCTCTTTGCCGGCGTATCGAAGATGATATCGTACGTCTTCACGTTCTGGGTGAAGTCTTCCTGCGAGTAATCGATAACCTCCGCGACTCCAAGCGACTTTACCAGTTCCACTCCGGCGGTGCTGCAGACTCCGGTTACTTCCGCGCCAAAGTATCGGGCAAGCTGGACGGCGATAATTCCGATGCCGCCGGAAGCGCCTATGACAAGCACTTTCTGGCCTTTCCTGATCCTTCCGATGGTTCTCAGGAAGGGCAGGGCGGTAGTGCCGCCGTACGTGATGGTCACCGCTTCCTCGAAGCTGGTGTTCCCGGGTTTACGTGCCATGATGCCGTTTTCTTTCAGGCATAGGTATTCGGCATAGGCACCCGGTTTCCACACGTCCCCGCCATACACGGGATCGCCTTTTTTATACTTTTTTACTTTTCTGCCGACGTCCTCGACCTCGCCGGCGAAGTAATATCCCAACCTGCGCAGGCGTGGTTTTCCTTCGCTTATATTGCCAACAGGCCGCCGGTAGGAAATGTCTACCGCCGTGACAGCAGAAGCATGGATTTTTACCAGTACCTCGTTGTCTCGGGGAACAGGTTTGTCGACCTCGATAATTTCCATAACCTCGGGCGGACCTTTTCTGTAAAATACGACTGCTCTCACAATGAGTACTATGGTAGATAATTACGGTGATGATGTAAAGGTTGAAAACAAAAAAACTGGTGTCGCGGGATATAGTGTCAAATGGTATTATCCCACAAATGTAACCATGTTTCCGGTAAATTATTCTCTTTCCTCTTTTATTGAAGAGAGAAGTATGGTATGCTATCCGTTACCGTTTGACCGATGGTGTATTATCATATACCTTTAAAGAACCTTTCTCCTGAACAGGTGGTAAGGAGTAATATGACTCGTGACCAGCGGTAAAGGCTTCGCGGAATTCAATGATATCTACCAGTTTGCCCGTAATGCCACGGGGATGAAGCTCAACCATGAAGACGCCGAACAATTCGCTCTTCACTGGGCGAGGGAGTATTCGAACAAAGATTTCGAGAAGTTCAAGGACGTGTACCGGTACGCGCGTAACACCGGAGGGATGAATCTGAGCCATGAGCTGGCGCTAGAATTTGCCCTTGAATGGGTAAAAGACCAGGCAAACAGGAATTTTGAGAAGTTCAAGGAAGTCTTTCGATTCGCCCGTGATCCCGGCGGGATGAATTTATATTATGCGCACGCGCTGCAATTTGCCTATGAGTGGATAAGAGATCATGCCGGCAGGGATTTCAAGAAATTCGCGGAAGTCTTCCGTTATGCCCGTGCTCCTGATGGGATGAACCTGAACTTCGAATATGCAGTCCATTTCGCCCTTCAGTGGGTACGGGATTATTCGAACAGGGATTTCGAGAAGTTCAAGGATGCCTATCGATATGCCCGTCATCCCGGCGGGATGAATCTGACCTATGAAGCGGCGAAAACGTTCGCTTTTCGCAGGTTACTCGATGGGTAGTCGTCTGTTTAACAACCGGCAGATTATCTCACGGTTTACTGTATTTTTTGACAAATTCTACCTCTCAAAACCGGTAAACTTGTAGTATAATACGGGTTATCCATACGATCTTTGGAGGGTGATGCAATGAATAATAATAACCAGGATTTCGAGGAAAAGAGCCAGGAAATCGAGCAGGATACTACCAGCATAGTGCAAGTCGAAGATATGACGGTCGATGAAATCCAGCTCACAGAGCAACTATATTACAGCGCTGGACTGGATCCGATAGTCGATGCTGGAATTCAGGACTATGATAAGAAGATTGAACAGGAAAACAAGTTGATTAACAAGGTCTTCGGTACCAGGGGAAGCGACGTAAGGGGATATGGCGAAGCAGTTGCCAGGAGAGTTTCCTATGCCATTTATAACCTGTTGAACACACAGTATGGCGGTAGAGTCGGTAATATGAAGTCATACATAATGAGCCTGGAAGAGGAGCGTGATCACGCCAACAGGCGGTATGATGACCTCATGGGAAGGGTGATCGGGATACTCAGTGATGAGTACAAAGATCTCCGGACTGATTCTCAGGAATTCATTGAAAAACTGACGCAAACACTCGGGGATGATCTTAAGGATGCGAAGATAGACCAGAAAGCGCTGGCGGAAAGACTGGCTGATATCGATGGATTAAGAGCGCAGATCACTGCTCTCAGCAATGAAAAGGAACAGTTGAAGGACAAACACGAGTCACTGATTACTGAGTTAAAAAATGGGCACAAGGAAGAGGTTAAAAATCTTGAAGCGCAGATAGATACCTTGAACAAAGAGCAGGTAACGTTGAATGACAAGCACGAGTCGCAGATAGTTGGGTTAAAAAACGAGCACAAGGAAGAGGTTAAAAATCTTGAAGCGCAGATAGATACCTTGAACAAAGAACAGGTCAAGTTGAATGACAGGCATGAGTCCCAGATAGATGCCATGAATAAAGAACAGGTAAAGTTGAATGACAAGCACGATTCGCAATTAGCTGAGTTAAAAAGTGGACATAAAGAAGAGATCGGAAATCTCAAATCACAGATAGAAACTCTCAATAAGGAAACGGTACGGTTGAATGAAGAACACCAGGCACAGGTAGCCGACCTGGAATCGAAAATAGAAGGACTTGAATCCGAAAAAACTACGTTAACCGGTGACCTGACAGAATTGAGAAACGATTATAGCGAGCTTAAAGCGGCAATAGCAACGTTAGCTGAAACAGTTCCCGGTGAAGAAACAGGAAAGAAACAGAGTGAGGACCTGTATAGTTTTATTCTCAAGGATTCCAAGGTTCCATCGGCTGTGCTGAAAGGTGTCGATCAATTCATCGATTTTAAGAAATACCTGGCAATGGCAGTTGAGAATGGTGTGAAAGAAGTCTGCACACGCGTAGAGAAAATACTTACTGCGACGAGAAGCGAATGATACCCTAAACGGTACATTCCTCTCCCTTGACGGGAGAGGT
>CP070800.1:956221-958794 GCA_020343555.1 Dehalococcoidales bacterium | reverse complement strand
TCGAACCCCTTACCTTCGCATTGCGAACGCGACGCTCTCCCGGATGAGCTACAGCCCCACACTTACACATGAGATTATATCATAATTTCTTGTCAGCCAGTATCATTATTGTTATACTGAAATGGTTTCAGGTACGAATTTAATGGACTACGAGACAATTATCGGGCTGGAAGTTCATGCCCAGCTCCTGACAAAAAGCAAGATGTTCTGCCGGTGCAGCGCCGAGTATGCGGACGCTCCTCCCAATTCTCATGTCTGCCCGGTCTGCATGGGTATGCCCGGTGTCCTTCCCGTTATTAACAGCCAGGCAGTGGACTATACCATTATGACAGCTCTCGCTCTGAACTGCCCCGTATCCGAATTTACTCGATTCGACCGTAAGAACTATCCCTATCCCGACTTGGTGAAAGGTTACCAAATATCCCAGAGTGGTTCACCGATAAGCGGCAGTGGCTGGTTGTCGATAGATGTTGACGGGGTTTCCAGGAAGATTGGGATCAATCATATTCACCTCGAAGAAGATACTTCGAAATTGCTGCATCGCTCTGAGTCGAACGGAGAAGATTACAGTCTTGTTGATATTAACCGGTCCGGGGTACCTTTGATGGAAATCGTCAGTGAACCGGATCTGCGTTCACCCGAGGAAGCTCGCCAGTACCTGATGAAGCTTCGGACAATACTGCGTTATATCGGTGTTTCTACAGGGAATATGGAAGAAGGCAGCTTCAGGTGTGATGCCAATATCAGCATCAGGCCTGAAGGCAGCGAAGAACTCGGGCCAAAAGTGGAAGTAAAGAACCTGAACAGCTTCAGGGCTGTGTTTCTGGCTATGGAGTACGAGGAAAAACGGCAGAGAAAGGCTGTTGAAAAAGGGGAAAAGCTTGTCCAGGAAACTCGGGGCTGGGTCGAAGACAGGGGTGTGACCGTTTCCCAGCGCAGCAAGGAATACGCTCATGATTACCGATATTTCCCCGAACCGGACCTGCCACCAATGGTATTGACTGCGGTAAAAGTTGAAGCTATCAGGGCGAAACTCCCTGAACTTCCTGATGCCAGGCGTGACCGTTTTATTGATGAATACGAATTGACTCTTTACGATGCCGATCTGCTAACAGGTTCCAGGGAAATGGCTGATTACGAGGAAGAGTTCATACAAGCCGGTGAGTCCGGTGGTATGTCAGTCCCGGAGAGAGCAAAACTCGGCAGTAACTGGATTTTAGGTGAAGTCAGTCGTATAATGAATGCTAACGGCATAGATATCACCGGATTCGAAGAAAAAGTGAGTGCAGTCAACCTGGAAGGGTTGGCGGAGCTAAATTCAAAGGGAAAGATCTCGGCAGCGACCGCGAAATCCATGCTGGAAGAGATGTATAATACCGGTAAGGATGCCGATATCCTGCTTAAAGAAGGAGACCGCGGACAGATAAACGATTCCGACCAGCTTGAAGAAGCTATTTCACAGGCAATAGCCGCGAACGATCAGGCGGTCGCCGATTACAGGGCAGGCAAAGAAGCGGCGGTAAAATTTCTTGTCGGGCAGGTAATGAAAGTGACCAGGGGCAGGGCTAATCCTCAACTGGTTAATGAATTAATGAAGAAGAAGCTAGAGGAAGTAATAAGTTGAATACTTACCTTAGTATCGCACAGATAGTAATATCCATCGCTCTTATCCTGTCCATTATGCTCCAGGTAAAGGGTGGCGGAATGGGCGGTATTTTCGGCCAGGCAGACAGTGTGTATCGTACCAGGCGTGGAATTGAGAGATCTCTTTTCCAACTTACCATAATCCTGGCAGTCATATTTATCATCATTTCTATCGTAGCCCTCAGAGTCAACTAGGAGTAACCTGAAAAGGGGCGGTTATGCAAAGCCGAAATACTTCGCAGACCGATAGGAAGGCTATAAAGCTGGACTATAGCGGTATGATGTCCGAAGTTATCGGTTCTGAACGAGGTATTACCCCTCAAGAGTTGGAGGAACTCACTCCCACGGTTGAAGTCACCGCCGTAAAGATCGATGAGAAAAGGGATTCGGGAGAATACGGTTTCTATCGGCTTCCATATGATTCCGCAACTACTGATGCAGTTCTCCGAATGGCTGAATCTTTCAAGGGCTTGTACGATAATTTTGTACTCCTTGGAATAGGCGGTTCAGCACTGGGAGCAAAAGCCCTTTTTCAAGCTCTATGCAGTCCCATACATAATCAGCTTTCTCGAGAGGAAAGAAAAGGGATTCCGAGAATACACATTCTCGATAACGTCGATCCCGTAACCATGAAATCTGTCCTGGATCATATAGATCCAGAAAAAACACTCTTCAACGTGATAACCAAATCCGGCACGACAGTGGAGACGATAAGTCAGTTCCTGATCGTGCGAAAACTACTCGAAGACAAACTGGGTCAGAATCCAGCGGCTGAACACCTGGTAATAACCACGGGCGATATAAGCAGCAGATTATACCAACTTGCCCGGGAAAACAACTATCCTTTACTGAACATCCCGGAAAATGTCGGCGGTCGTTTTTCCGTATTCAGTCCGGTTGGTCTCTTCCCTGCCGCGATGGCTGGTATA
>CP070800.1:952625-956121 GCA_020343555.1 Dehalococcoidales bacterium | reverse complement strand
CAAAATGTATATCCTGTATTCGTGCAGGTGGTCGATCGACCTGCACGAAAGCTGATTCTATTGCGGGGTAAAAAAGCTGAGAACTACTTTGAATACTGTGATGAGGTGGGTTGTGAAATTTGGGATATATTAACAGAGGTAAAAGACGCACTATATGAACCTATCGGGATGTGGATGCCGGAGAACCTGAGAAAACCAGGAACTTCAGTGTATTGCCAGGGTGTGGAAATGCCGTCTGATTATAATGGAGATATCCCTGAAGGATGCGAGATGGTAGATTTACCTCCCTGCAAGATGATGATATTCCAGGGTCCTCCCTATAATGACGACGATTTTCGAGAAGCTATCGGTCAATTATGGGAAGTCACCAAAGATTATAAACCAGAGAGATACGGGTTTATATGGGCTGACGGTGACGGTCCGAGGTTCCAGCTTTGCCCTGAGGGGTACAGGGGGTATATTGAGGGAAGACCCGTAAGAGAAGTGAATACCTAAACATCGGATTAATCTATCCTCAAAATCACACTTTGACCAAAACACGAAGGAGGTTGAGTTTTACTCAACCTCCTCTAACATATGTTCGTCTAATATTCTTGATTCCAAATAATCCTGACGCCGTTGTCTTTAGCAGCATAGTACCAGATCCATTCGGCAAATACTTTGTAACGACTCCTGCCGCCGACAAGTACAGCAAGGTGAACGACAATCCAAATGATCCAGGCGATAAAGCCGGAAGCCTTGAGACCGTGTACCTCGAGGACCGCTTTATACCGGGCAATAGTAGCCAGATTACCTTTGTCGAAATAGATGAATGGTTTACGATCTTCCTTGGTAATATTGTTCTTGATTATATTTGCGACATATCTTGCCGGCTGAGTTGCTGCCGGAGCAACTGCCGGTAAGGGTTTGCCATCTTTCATGAATGCAGCTGCATCACCGATTACAAACACCTCAGGATGGCCTTTGATACTCCAGTCATTTTCAACCAGAACTCGACCACCTCTGTCTGTTTCGGTGTTCATGGTATTGATTACTTCATGTCCCTGGACACCAGCGCCCCAGACAATGTTTTGAGTTTCTATGGTCTCGTCCTTGGTGTGGACACCTTTCTCGTTTATATCCGTCACCATTGTGTTCAGTCGGACTATAACACCGATTTCTTCAAGATCCTTGATAGCTCTCTGACTCATATCGAGACTGAAAGCCGGGAGTATCTTGTCAAGAGCTTCAACGAGTATGACTTTCGCTGCATTGGGATCGATGTTTCTGAAGTCATCTTTCAACATTTCTTGTGCAATCTCTGCGAGTGCCCCTGCCATCTCTACTCCAGCTGGTCCTCCTCCGACTATTACAAACGTCAGCAGTTTTTCTTTTTCCTTAGGATCGTCAGTCATTTCGGCTTTTTCAAAAGAAGCCAGCATTTTTTCACGGATAGATAATGCGTCCCGGAGAGTTTTTAGTCCGGGCGCGAATTCTGCCCAGTTGTCGTGGCCGAAGTAGGATACCCGAGATCCGATTGAAACGATAAGGTAATCATAGTCGAACGTATATTCATCGGTTTTCACCTGTTTCTTTTCGACATTAATATTTGTTACTTCTCCAAGTACTACCTTGCAATTCTTAACCTTTTTCAGCAGATGTCTGATCGGTATCGCTACATCACCCGGAGACATTGCCGCCGCGGCTACCTGGTAGAGGACGGGCAAGAAAAGATTATAGTTTGTTTTATCTATGAGAGTAACATCAAAATCTTTCCCTTTGAACTCTTTAGCGGCAGTAATACCACCAAATCCTCCGCCAAGAATTACAACTTTTTTCCTCATATATATATTCCTTTTAATTAGATTGGAGAAGATCGAAAATGATCCTAAGTCTCTTTCAGGTGTATTTTACTACATTGAATTATCTAAGAAATCTGTAAATATACTCTATATATTATTAAGTGATTATCCCTGATAGTAAATAAGGGAAATTACTTGTTTACACAAATTAATGCATACGCTTTGACATTTTCAGAAACTAATCCGAGATTTAAACATGCTGGTATTAATTTATAAGAAGCTGTGATGTAGTCTGTGTGAAAGTTCTCACGATCATCGTTTTTGACAGATTCTTAAGGCAAAACTTATGATAAAGTATATGGTTACCTCATTCCGTAACATTAACCTCGAGCTGGCAAAGAAAATAAAACTGATAATGACCGATGTCGACGGTACTCTTCTAGCTAGAGGAAACACCCTGAGTCGCGAAGTCGGTGAAGCCCTGCATCTACTCCAGCAGGCAGGAATTACCATTGGACTGGTTTCAGGCAGAACACTTTCTCTTTTGGAATCAATGTCGAATGAATTCAATCTTGCCGGACCGATAATTGCCGAAAACGGGGCAATAGCTAAGCTTTCACCCGGTGCCGAACTGATAGAACTCGGGTATTCGAGACAACCCGCAATAGATGCTCTGAATTATTTAAAGGAACTGTATCCAGGTGCTATACGAGAACGAGAGGACAATGCCGAACGTTTTATCGATATAGTAATATGGGCAGATGGGATCTCTATTGAAGAGATCAGAAGGACAATAAAACCGACTCAACTTCTGGATTCCGGATACATACTTCACCTTATGCAGGAAGGGATCAATAAAGGGAAAACACTGGAAAAGATACTCGATGAGATGAAAGTGTATTCTCGTGATGAGGTTATGGTGTTCGGGGATTCCGTTACGGACTTATCGTTGTTCGAAATATTTCCGAATAACGTGCTTATTGTTAATCCCAGACTGCCAGAAGGGCAGGCCGAGATTATGGAGAAAAAGGCTACCTATGTGAGTGAAAAGCAGTACGGAGAAGGTTTTACGGAAACTGCTTTGCATATTGTTAATTTACTCAACGCAATCGCTGCTGAATAGGGAGGAAGGATAATGAAATACCGCAAGTTTGGAAAGTTGGATTGGGAAGTTTCGATTCTGGGTTTCGGAGTAATGAGATTACCTCAGAATAGTGAAGATATGGGCGATGTGAATGAAGAAGAAGCGATTCGTATGATACGTTACGCGATCGACCAGGGGGTGAATTACCTCGATTCAGCTTATCTTTATCACATGGGTAAAAGTGAACCGATAATAGCAAAAGCGCTTGAGGGTGGTTACCGTGAAAAAGTACGCCTAGCAACCAAACTGCCGGTGCGGATGGTGGAATCAGCCGACAAATTCGATGATTATCTTAATGAGCAGATGGAGAGACTCAAGACGAACAAGCTGGACTTCTATCTGCTGCATGGATTAAATGGTGAAAGCTGGCCGACAGTCCGCGACTGGGGAATACTCGACTGGGCGGATGAAAAACTGGCTGAAGGAAAATTTTCTCACTTTGGGTTTTCATTCCACGATGATTATGACGTTTTCAAGGATATAATCGATTCCTACGATAAGTGGACACTTTGTCAGATCCAGTATAACTACATGGATGAAGACTTCCAGGCGGGTAGAAGAGGAGTCGAGT
>CP070800.1:947875-952525 GCA_020343555.1 Dehalococcoidales bacterium | reverse complement strand
GTCCCGCTGATGATGATCCTGTCGCCCGGTTTCGCATTGGCACCTGATATATCGATACCATTCGGAATTCTCCCGATACCAGAAGTATTGATGAATAGTCGGTCGGCATCGCCTTTGTTAACTACCTTCGTATCACCGGTAACAATTTCGATCCCTGCTTCAGCAGCAGTTTCTGATATCGATCTGACTATTTTTTCAAACTCCTCAACTTCCAGGCCTTCTTCTATAATAAAAGAAAGACTCAAGTAAAGTGGTTTTGCTCCACTCATCGAGAGGTCGTTTACCGTGCCGCAGACCGCCAGCTTACCAATATTTCCTCCGGGGAATATGATCGGGCTGACAACATAACTGTCTGTTGTAAAGGCAAGTCGGCCTTCGAAGTCCAGAGTTGAAGAATCATCCATTTTTTCCAGAAAAGGATTGGTAATTTTTGACACGATATGTTTGCTAACAAGGTCGTGACTTAATCTACCACCGCTGCCATGAGCCAGGAGAATCCTGTTATCCATTAAAATCTCTATACTGGTAGTATGTAGAGCAGCTGCCTTCGGATGAGACCATGCAGGGGCCCACAGGTTGTTCGGGTGTGCACGATGATCGAAACAACGGACAGTCAAGCGGGGTGCTGACACCACGCAGTATACTCCCGCACTGGCATCCCTGGTGTTCGCGGACAGGTCCCGGATCGATATCGAAGTTTTTCTCAGCATCGAATTTCTCATAAGTTGTTCTCAATTGAAGACCGCTGAAGGGGACGATACCGATTCCACGCCAGTCGGCAGCGGCTGTTTCAAATACCCTGTCCATCAGTTTCACTGCCTGAGGATTTCCCTCAGGTTTGACTCCACGCCGATAGGCTATTTCAACCTTGTAATCTTCATTTTCAATCTGGTCAACAAGCATGTCGACACACTGCAGTATATCCAGGGGTTCGAAGCCCGATATTACGCAGGAAATATCATAGTCGTCGGCAATGAACTGATAGGGGTGAGAACCGATAACGGCACTCACATGTCCCGGACAAACAATTCCGTCAAGTCTTACCTCGCCGAGATCCAGTATGGATTTCATTATCGGCGGACAGATCTTACATAAGGATAGAACATAGAAATTACCGATATTTTCCTGTTCTGCTTGAAGTATTCCGGCGGCTACCGTGGGTGAGGTCGTTTCAAAACCTATACCAACGAAGATTATAGATTTTTGAGGGTTTTCTTTCGCAATCTGAAGAGCATCCAGTACAGAGTAGACTATCCTGACATCGCATCCTTCTGATCTGGCTGATTGCAGGCTCGAAAAACTACCCGGCACTCTTATCATATCGCCGAAGCTGGTTATAATCACATCAGGAAGATGAGCCAACGCAATAGCTTTATCCAGGTCTGTGTTCGAAGTAACGCATACCGGACACCCGGGGCCTGAAAGCATTTCTATCGTCTCTGGCAGGAGTTCGCGGATCCCGTACTTAAAAATGCTGACCGTGTGACCGCCGCAGAATTCCATCAATCTGATGTGTTTTGTGGAATGACGGTGAATCCTGTCTACCAGCTTTTTCGCCAGTTCTGGCTGGCGAAATTCGTCGATGTATTTCACTGCAATATCCTTAACCGTCCGGAGCTTCAGCTAACTCGAGAAGCAGTTTCATGGTCTCTTCCGCTTCTTCAGCGTCTATAATGCTGATCGCATAGCCCGTGTGGATGAGCACGTATTCACCAACCTGTACTTCAGGTGTCAATTGTATGCTTATTCTACGACCGACACCACCAACCTCTACATCAGCGTACAGCCCGTCAATGGATTTTACATGGGCTGGAATAGCTAGGCACATTTGTGTACTCTCCTTGATTATCGATATTGACCGGCGACAACGACCTGCCCAAGAGAGATCCCACCATCATTGGTAGGTACCTGCCGGTGGGTAAGTACTCTGAAACCGGACACTTTTAACATTTCAACAGTTTTTCTCAATAATAATCGATTCTGGAATACACCGCCACTCAGAGCTATGTCTCTAATTCCGGTGTCATCGGAAATAACTTTACATAAATTATTAGTAATTGCAGCTACCGTGTTATGAAATCTCACAGCTATTTTAGCCTGTGTGGTATCGCTGTGTAAATCCGTAAGTATTGCCGAAAATAAATCGCCAAGTCTGATAATCCTCAATCCTTCTTGATTATCAGTATATGAATAAGGATATACGCCCGACTCATCCGGTTCATCATAAGCCAGCATTTCCATTTCGATTGCTGCCTGCGCTTCGTAGCTTACTTCTCCTCTTATCCCCAGCAGGGACGAAACGGCATCGAACAACCGACCACAGCTAGAGGTTAAAGGTGCATTGATGTTCTTTTTAACCTGTTCAACTATCATCCTGACTTGTTCTTCAGTCATGTGTTTCCTGAACGGGAGTTCCTGTTGAAGAACATCTTCGCCCATGAGAGCTACTAGATAACCTGCGGTGATTCGGTATGGATTTTTAATTGCCGCTTCTCCTCCGGGCAGAGGTAGATATTCGAAATGAACCATTCGCCTGAAATCATTATAGTCGGCGACAAGAAATTCACCTCCCCAGATTTTACCATCGGTACCGTATCCGGTACCGTCGAAAGTGACTCCGATGACCGGAGTATTAATATCATTATCAGCCATGCAAGCTGCTATATGGGCATGGTGATGTTGTACCGCGACAGGTTTTAATCCGGGATTATTATCCGACTGCTCGA
Source organism: Dehalococcoidales bacterium (assembly GCA_020343555.1). The sequence continues at coordinate 949,799 of CP070800.1, read as the reverse complement.
TCGCATATTTCGTTGCCAGGTAATCAGGATGCATATCGTATGCTATGATCTTCGGCTCTATACGAAACAGATTCTTGTATAACGAAACTGTGTTCTCGTAATGTTCCAGCGTCTCAAGGTTCTCCATATCGCCAATATGCTGGCTGATAAAAGCATATTCATCCCTGGTGAGACAAAAGGTATTTTTCAACTCTGCACCACAGCCAAGTGTCTCAGGAACTCGGTTCTTTAGTTTTACAGGGTAGGGAGCGTATCCCCGGGCACGTCTGAGAAGCTGTGGTGTTTCATCTTCAACTATCATCACGCTGTCATCATACCGGGCATAGATATCCCTGTTGTGGACCAGGTAATAGTCAGCAATTCCGGATAATCTTCTCAAAGCTTCGTCATTATCCTTGGCGATAGGCTCTTCACTTATATTACCGCTGGTCATCACAAGCGGAAGACCGGTTTCTCTCATCAACAGGTGATGGAGAGGTGTATAAGGAAGCATTACGCCAAGATACCCGATGTTCGGCGCGACTGCCTTTGCAATGTTTGATTTCAATTTCCACTTCACCAGGACGATAGGGCTGTTAGGAGAGGTAATCAGCTTCTCTTCTTCAGTCGTTATTTCACAGTGACTTTTCACTTCTTTCATCGAAGACATCATCACTGCAAACGGTTTGAAGGGGCGGTGTTTCCTTTCACGCAACAGATTAACGACATTTTCGGAGCAGGCATCACAGGCGAGTAAAAATCCTCCAAGTCCTTTAACAGCAATGATATTATCCTGCTTGAGGAGATTGGCTGATGCGATGATCACCTCATCCGTATCTATCTGATTTCCGGTATTATCCAGCAGTACCAGAGAAGGACCGCAGACCGGGCAGGCATTCGGCTGGGCATGGAAACGCCGGTTTAATGGATCTTCGTACTCCTTCCGGCAATCAGGACACATAGTGAAATCCTTCATGGTCGTAAATGGACGGTCGTACGGGATATCCTCGATGATAGTAAACCTGGGACCGCAGTTAGTGCAGTTCGTGAAAGGGTATCTATAACGCCGATTTGAAGGATCGAATATCTCTGCCAGGCAATCAGGGCAGGTAGCAATATCCGGTGAAATAAGTTGATACTTACCTTCTTCTGCGATACTCTCTTGTATCACAAATTCCTGATAACCTGCGGCAGGATGCTTTGAAACAGAGATATTCTCGATGACCGACCTTGGTGGCGCCAAGATAGAAATATCGGCAAGGAATCTTTCTATAGAATCAGATTTTCCCTCAACCTCGATCCTGACATCTTCGGAGGTATTTGATACACGTCCGGTAAGGTTGTGTTTTACTGCAAGCTGGTAAACAAAAGGTCTGAAACCCACACCCTGCACAACACCCCGCACATTGATACATGCCAGTTCACGTTTAATTACTTCTGTCATATTCCGCTGAATACCGGGAGGTAAGGAGAGATAGTGGCGCGCCCAGAGGGATTCGAACCCCCGACACCTGGTTCCGAAGACCAGTGCTCTATCCGCTGAGCTATGGGCGCTTGAAGCTATTTTATGTTATTATACGACCTTTATTGTTGATTTTGCTAACATTTTGCTAACGGAATTATCAGTCCTATTATCGCTGAGATTGAAAGCAGCGTCAAACTTCATGGCTGCTGCTTCCTGTAATCCAGGTGTTACATGGCTATAAACATCAAGTGCAATCGTGATAGAGCTGTGTCCAAGTCTTTCCTGCACAACTTTCGGGTGTATACCTTGTCGAAGCATGATGGATGCGTGAGATGGAACTTAAACCGCACCCACCAAAATGGTATTACTAAAAGGTTGGCGACAGCTAAATTACAGGGAAAACAACGAAAGAACAATTATGACACAATCATCTTCAACAGGACGACTTGCGTGGCGTGGTGATAGATGGATTTCATTCTG
>CP070800.1:935760-947775 GCA_020343555.1 Dehalococcoidales bacterium | reverse complement strand
GGCCCGTCCCGGCGTTGAAGTCATTATTGGTATGTCCAAGGATGCCCAGTTCGGCCCGGTTTTAATGTTCGGTCTCGGCGGTATCCTTGTGGAGATACTCAAAGATGTATCTTTCAGGATAGTGCCCCTGGAAAAAAGAGACGCCCGGGAGATGATCAAGGAAATCAAGGGATATCCGGTACTGGAGGGATATCGTGGCCAGAAAGCAGTTGATGTAGCGAACCTTGAAGAACTAATACTTAAAGTCTCTGCTTTTGTTGAACAACATCCTGAGATTGATGAACTGGATCTTAATCCCGTTTTTGCTTACAGCGATGGCGCGACAGCCGTAGACGCAAGGGTGATACTTGGCGAGGAATAATCTTCGATGAACCTGAAATCGGTGCTGGAGCGAACAGCTTCCCGATACGGAAATAAAGATGCGATAGTATACGGTGACCGAAGGGTCACGTATGCAACTCTCAATGAAAAATCCAGTCGATTTGCCAATGCCCTGCTAAAATCCGGGATAAATCCAGGTGATAAAGTAGCGCTATTTCTGTCAAATACTCCGGAATTCTTTATTGCTTTTTTTGGCATCACCAAGATCGGTGCAATTCCCCTTCCGCTGGACCAGCAGTACAAACTCAGGGAGATGAAATCATTATTTAATATTTCTCTTCCGGTTGCTATCGTCTCGGAGAAAATGGCATTGGATGTAATGGCCCCAATTTTACCTGAGCTAAAGTCGGTGAAACTTATTATTGAGGAAAGTCCTGAGAAGAAGAACCGTTTTCTCAAATTTAACGAATTTCTTGATTCAGGCTCGGATGAAGACCTGGATGCTGGACCGTCACCCGATGATATAGCGGTGATAATGTATACCTCGACGTCGTCATTTCAACCCAAGGGAGTTATGCTTTCTCACTATAGTCTGGTGAAAGAAGCTATTATGTCTTCGGATGGATACGATCAGACCGAAAACGACATCATGATGCTGTTTGCTCTTCCGATGTTTCATGTATACGGCCTGGTTGCTGCGGCACTTTCTACTATCTATACAGGTGGTACTATTATACTTGTTCCCGGTACTGGACTTTCAATCAAGAGTTTTATGTCTGCGATCGAGAGTGAGAAAGGCACTATGTTCCTCGGAGTTCCATACATATTCGCACTGGCTGTAGATATGGCGAAAAAAGAGGGGATCCAGGATGATCTCAGTTCATTAAGATTATGTGCCAGTGCTGGAGCTCCGTTATCTACCGGTACTGCACGCGAATTTAAAGAGTTGTTTGGACTTGATATTTTAGACTGTTACGGCCTGACCGAAGCTGTTTGTCATGTGACCTGTCCGCCAATCAATCAATCAATAAAGACAGGATCGATCGGTAAGCCTTTATCCGGTTGGGATATAAAGATAGTCGATGCTGATGGTACCGAAGTAACGACGGGTGAATCCGGTGAGATATTGATAAACGGACCGATAATGAAGGGATATTATAATAATCCTGAAGATACCGATAACTTTATTAAGGACGGGTGGTTGTATACCGGCGATATCGGGATGAAAGACAGAGATGGTAATTTGTATATTACTGGAAGAAGTAAAGACACGATTATCGTCAAGGGACAGAATATATATCCGGCAGATATCGAAACCGTCATAACAGAAATGCCCGAAGTGGCTGAAGTTGCCGTTATGGGAATTCCTGATAGAATGCGTGGAGAAATATTAGGGGCAGTGATCAATCTGAAAGAAAATACGAAGACAACAGAACAGGAAGTCAGGCAGTTTTGCCGTGAACGTATCGCGAGTTATAAGATTCCCAAGCAGATCATATTCTTCGGACCGATGCCAAGGAGTGAATCAGGAGAAATCAATAAAAATATATTGCGGGAACGGTTATTAATACCTCCGGTTTTTCCCGTTTTATAGTTTGATTTTACACCAGATGATAAGGCAACCAATCGGTTGTCTTTTTTGTTTGTATCGATGTATTGTAATGAATAAAGACGTTTGATAAGATTGATATACTAATAGGTATTCTAAGTTATCACAAGAGAGGTAGCTGACATGGTACAACGATTAGAGTTAATGAAAGGCAGTTCTGAGTCGTTACTACTATGCCTGATAGGTCGCCAACCAATGTATGGCTACCAGATTATCAAGGAACTGGAAAAAAAGAGTCAGGGATATTTCAAATTCAAGGAAGGTACAATATATCCGGCCCTCCATCGACTGGAAAGGTCCGGTTTGATTGAGGGTAAATGGGAGATGCTTCCAAGTGGTAGACAGAGGAGATACTACTATATAACTGAAAAAGGTATTAATCTTCTGGAAGAGAAGATTACTCAATGGCAGGATTTCCTGTATGCCATGAACCTAATTATTCGCCCTGTCACTCCCTGATGTGAGGTGGAAGAATGGTAACGTCGTTAAGTCGTTATTTGGATGATATCAGGAGCAACCTTCGGTTGGATGCGGCGGATGCAAATGAAGTTATTGATGAATTACAGTCACACATTGAAGATGAATTCCAGGATATGAGAGATGCCGGTCTATCCGAAGAAGAAGCAGCTGAATCTTGTATTAAATTCTTCGGATCGGCGGCAATCATCGCCCGTCAGATTTATGAAACACACAGTCAGGGCACCTGGAAACAAGCTCTACTGGCTTCTCTACCGCACATGCTTTTCGCTCTTCTCTTTATTCTTAATTGGTGGCAGGGAGTAGGCGTATTAATTATCACACTCGGGGTAGTACTGGCCATGGCTCTCTATGGTTGGCTGCACGGCAGACCGGTCTGGCTCTTTCCGTGGCGGGGATATTATTTTATCCCGGTGCTGGTAGCAGGAATACTACTTCTCTATCTCCCTGCAGGTTGGTCGTGGGTGGCAATCATAATATATCTTCCACTGGTGGCGGTGCTTATATGGTCGGTTACTGTAAAGACAGTAAAGCGAGACTGGCTCTATAGCGCATTGATGACTTTGCCCGTTCCTATTGTTATTGGCTGGTTTCTGGCTGCTGGAAAAGAGGGCGAGTTCCTAAAAGTAAACCTGGAATATATTGGTTATTTCGCTCCCGGTATCGGGCTGAGTTTTCTCGCACTCGCGGCTACCACGATAGCATTTATTCGACTAAGGCAACGTTGGTTAAGAGGAGTTCTTCTGATCCTTTCAAGTTTCCTTACGCTCAATATGGTTATGTTTTATTCTGAAGGAAGGATTAGTTTGCCATTATTTCTCGGTTTAACTCTGATAATGTTGATAGTATTGTTGAGTCCGGCTGTGGTCGACCACAGGATAAGACGCAACAGGCAAACATCAAAGTAACGGTACTATTATCCATATATTCAATGATTCTTTTAAATAGTATATCGGATCACCGGAATTCTCTGGTTTAAAAACAAGAATCCCCAGTTCCCTAAAGTATTTTCAGATATAATTTTCACGATACATCTAGCGTTAAGTAATGAAAAGCTCTATAATATATATGGAGTTTTAATATATATTTTTCGTTTTGTAATGCACATAACCGCTTTCTTGAGATTGTTTTACTCTTCAGATCTGATAGAAAAGTAACCTGCGTTTGCCTGGGACTCAATGTAAGTACATTAATTTCTTACCGCATACAAAATTCCTGATGCACTGTGATTTTATTTGAACTCTATATTTATAAATTAGGGAACGCCGTTTTACTTCCGGAACACGAAACAAGGAGGTGAGGGTGGAGATAAAGATAGCTCCCGGTAATATCAAGGAAGCAGAAGCCGACGCTATTATTGTATGCCTGTTTGAAGGAACAGAACGTCTTAAAGGTGACCTGGTTGGGATAGATTCTGCACTCGAAGGAGAAATCTCTCGATTACTGGACAGCGGCGAGATTAAAGGAAAACTCAACCAGTTAACAACTATCCATACGCTGGGAAAACTGCCTGGTTCAAGAGTGGTGATTTGTGGAATAGGCAAAGAAGATGAATTACATCTTGATAGTATCCGCAAGGCAGTCGCTAAAACCTGCCGTTCACTTGAACAGAATAATGTTGAAACTGTTGCAACCGTAGTATTTGGTAATAGTAGAATTCCTGTCGAAGAATCTATCCAGGCAATGACCGAAGGTGCGTTATTAGGAACTTACAGCTTCAGACGCCATATTACCAAAGAAGCTGAACATGCTGATATCAGGCAACTGACGATAATGACAGATGATAATAATCTGATATCAGAAATGGAGTCAGGCCGTATTAAAGGTCAAATAATCGCTGAAGCAGTTATGAATGCCCGTGACATGGTCAATGAACCGGCAAATTACATGACTCCTACCGATATGGCTGAAATCGCCAGGCAGACAGGCGATGAAACCGGTCTGGAAGTAGAAATTCTAGAAAAAGAAGTAATGCAGGAACTGGGGATGGGAGCTCTACTGGGTGTAGCCAGGGGGAGTGAACAGCTCCCGAAGTTTATTATCATGAAATACAGTGGCGGGAAAACTCCCGATACGGAAATCGCTCTTATCGGAAAGGCAATTACCTTCGACTCCGGTGGAATCTCTATCAAGCCTTCTGCGGGAATGGAGGAAATGAAGGACGATATGTCCGGTGGAGCGGCAGTTATAGCGGCAATGGGCGCAATTGCCAGGTTAAAACCGGAAATTAACGTGTTGGGTCTTGTCCCGGCCACAGAAAACCTCCCTAGCGGAACTGCTCTGAAGCCGGGTGATGTTATCACACAGATGGAGGGAAAAACCATCGAGATAATATCCACCGATGCTGAAGGAAGACTGGCTCTGTCCGATGCTATCGGGTATGCCAGGAAACAGGAAGTCAAACGAATTGTCGACGTAGCTACTCTGACCGGTGCAATGCAGGTAGCATTAGGTAATGTATGTACCGGTGCCTTTGCGAATAACCAGGAATTGGTTGATAAAGTTATCGATGCCGGTGAAGAATCCGGAGAGCGTATCTGGCAGATGCCAACGTATGACGAATATAAAGAACAAAATAAAAGTGATGTTGCAGATATCAAGAATGTAGGTGGAAGATTGGCCGGATCGATAACGGCAGCTCTCTTCCTGGGAGAATTTGTTGGTGACGTTCCGTGGGTACACCTGGATATTGCCGGTACTGCTTATACGGATAAAACAAAAGGCTATACAGTTAAAGGAGCTACCGGAGTGCCTGTCAGGGTACTGGTAAACCTTGTATTATCACTCGCTGAATAAAATCATGGAGGTAACGTTGTTATGAAGATCAAGTGGCTGGGTCATGCTTCATTTTTAATAACCGTGGATAGCGGAGTGAAGATCATAACTGATCCGTATGAACCGATTATGGGGATGAATTATAAACCGATAGACGAGTCCGCAGATATTGTGACCGTGAGTCACGGACATGGCGATCATAACAATGTCGCAGCTGTCCGGGGTAATCCGCAGATAGTAGATAAATCCACACCGGTCGAAGTGAAAGGCATCAAGTTTAACGGGATTGATACGTATCATGATAATTCAGGCGGAAGTGAGCGTGGCGCTAATGTGATCTACTGCTTCGAAGTAGACGGTATTAGAGTCTGTCATCTAGGTGATCTTGGACACATGCTCAGTGATGAGCAGGTGGCTTCCATCGGCAAAGTCAACGTACTCATGGTTCCGGTAGGGGGTAATTTTACTATTGATGCCGGAACTGCCGATCTTGTAGTCGAAAAGCTGAAATCCTCAATAGTCATACCCATGCATTTCTGCAATGACAGGTGCCCTGATTTTCCGGTAGAAGGTGTCGATGGCTTCACCGACGGGAAAACAAATGTCACTGTCATGGATGCGAGTGAAATTGAGTATAAAGCAGGAGAATTTCCCGAGAGTACCAGTATCGTAGTCCTGAAACCTGCGAAGTAAATTTAATTGTCTTCTTGTTCTGTCAATGGAGGAAAAATAAGATTTGAAATTTGATGCTGCTGATTTCGCATTTAAAGCGCCGACGACAATATCCCGGGCTAGACGTGTGTTGATTAAACCGAGTGCTGGTTTCTTGGAACCTTATCCCGTCACCACGAGTCGGGAACTGCTCTCGACCATAATCAGGGGGATCAGGCAGGTAAGTGATGCCGATATCCTGATCCTTGAAGGTACAACCGGGGGTGAGTCGATATATCCCATATACCAGTCACTTGGTTACGATTTTCCACGAGTATTGATGCTTGATGTAAAAGATTGTATATGGGTTGAAGTGGATAATCCGCTAGCCAAACCATTGATGGTACCCACTTTCTGGGTTCCCAATGTAATATTGTCCAGTGATTTCCTGATTTCCGTCGCTCCTCTAAAGGTTTACCGTGATATAGGCAGTCTGAGCATTATGAATATGCTTACGCTTCTGCCCAGTTCGAAGTACAGCACCGGTGAATTGACCGGATGGGAAACTCTTTATAGTCTGGGTATCGACAGGGTGATTACGGACCTTTATTTCACGCTTCCATTCGATCTGGGAATAATCGAAGGTCGACAGATATTTACCGGACCCGATGATTCTGCGTATGGAGAAGTCGAGGATTACGGGAAAATCTTCGTTGGAGAACCTTATGAGGTTGACTGTGAAGTAACAGAGGAACTGGGACTGAAAATGGATTATCTCGACCTTATTGCAGAGGCGAAAATCGAGTTAGATTCATAAAGACTAAAACACGTTCTCGAGATATTATCTACCACCTCTCCACATTAGTAAATGACATTAAAACCGGTATATCCTCCGGTGTATTCCAGCCACTCGACGTCAACTTTTTCTACCCTTGCTCCTGAGGGGCCTGTTTTTAGAAATTCAATTAGTTTCTCGATCTGTGCCTTATTACCTTCAGCGTGAACTTCAACTCTATTCCATCCAGGCAGGTTACGAACCGTACCGGAGAGTTCCAGCTCCCGGGCAACCGTCCGTGTAGTAGCTCGGAAGAATACTCCCTGCACACGACCATGTACGACAACCTTGATAGCACTTAACTCATTCATACCTACTGGATCTTACTGGAAAATAACAACCGGTCGGTAATTATCTGTGTACCGACCGGGTATTGAACTCTAAAATGTCAAAATTCATACGTGACATGCCTGTCGGTGAGATAAGCGGGGAGGAAATACCTAGTCTTCCTCTTCTTCTTTCTTTTTCCTCTCCTTCCTGATTACTTCTACAGGCATAGGTGTAGGAATAACGGTAGTGGTAAGGTTCTTTTTCTTTGCATCCTTTTTCGCTTTTTTGGGTTCCCGGCTTCTGTAATCCCCCCGTCTTGCCATAATTTCACCTCTAAGTGACTATTGAAATAATTCTTCACTCAGTTGCAGTTTACCAAAGAAGAATAGGCGTGTAAAGTCTCAAGGTATTATCTCTAATGCTTTTCTGGCTGCTTCCTTCTCTGCTTCCTTTTTACTCTTTCCGGAACCGTCACCTAGTACCTGGTTTCCGAGCCTGACCTCGACAGTGAATGTTTTTATATGGTCGGGGCCCGATGTTCCTGTTACATGGTAGGATGGAATTCTTTGTTCACGCGACTGTATTAACTCCTGGAGCCTGGACTTATAGTCGATAGCTACCGGTCTCTTTATCGCTTTCTGCCATTCCTCTTCCAGCAGCTTGATAATCATTTTCCTGGTTTTCGTCATTCCCTGATCCAGGTACACCGCGGCTATAATGGCTTCGAATGCACATGCCAGATTGGCTGATTTGTTTCTTCCTCCACTGGTGTCTTCGCCTTTTCCGAGAGAAAGGTATTCGCCAAGGTTAATACTCCTCGACATTCTTGCGAGAGTCTCTCTGCGTACCAGTACCGAACGAAGTCTGGTCATTCTGCCTTCATCGAAATCAGGAAAATCTTTGTATAATTTCTCCGCTACGATGAAACCGAGGATAGCATCTCCAAGATATTCCAGTCTTTCATTAGAATCAGATTCCGCACCCTGGTTTTCATTCAAAAACGAACGGTGTACCAGGGCTTTCTCCAGAAATGAAATATTCTTGAATTTGACACCAAGGGTTTGTTGTAAAGAATTCAGATCTGCCAATTCTTGATTCCTTTTTGAAGCTGACCTAAATTCAGCATAATCTCATAATTCATTCATGTCAAATATGGTGACTATTGGTTTTTTGACATGTGTATTCGCAGCCTATTAGAATCTGTTTGAGGTGACATTCGGTGTGCAGAGTATTTTTCAAGTTGATAACAACTCTACTTCTATTCACGGTATCGTTATCCGGTTGTGGGCACGATACTGATATACTTACTCCAGACAAGGTTGATATCTCAATGATAGATCAGGTAGTTAAAGTAAAAGGGAAGATAACCTTTTTTGTTGAGAATCCGATGGGTGTTGGTGGTGCGTACATGAAACTTGGGAACGGTAAAGGCGAAGTTGATGTACGTATTCAGCCGGAACTCTGGGACAGTTATCAGGTCGATGAAAAAAGCCTGTATAAAGATGGAAAAACAGTAACAGTCGAGGGTATTCTATCACTGGCCGGGGAAAACCTGGTAGTAGTCCACGGGAAATATACCTCTGCTAACATGAGCATAACCTCTAATTCATCGAAACGATAAGTATACTTCTGGAAAAACTTTAGGAGAGCATTCGCTCTCCTCCAGTCCTCCACAGCCCGGTAAGACTTTTCACAATACCGAACTTCTTAACTCATCCGAATTAATAGTGATTGAAGTGTAGGTACTGTTCGATATATTTGTCAGCCCGTTTCTGGATATCTTCTCCCAGGAATAAATCCAGGGCGTTCTCCAGGGATGACGCTAATTTTTCTAACACGTCCAACTTTTTCACCTCCTTTTGGTCATTCGTTTATATGGGATTGTTCCTATGTCTAATTACATTATAAGACACATAAGTGCCTGCGAATGTGACTTATGTAACACAGGAAACGGAAACTGATTCCGTATCGAAGATAGACCAGGTAGGATCTTAGAAGAACCAATGACTCAAGTCCGCTACGGTTGATCTCGCTAGGGGTAATAATCCACAAAAAAGTCCCCCCGGAAAAGAGGGAACTTAAAGGAATCCCTAATGTTTTCCCATATACTAATACTATAATAGCATATATGAACGGAAATTGCAAATATTTACGACTGAAACTGAAAAAGCAGGTATCGTAGTCTAGGCTTTAACGTTCTTTTCCAACCAATCTACGATATCGACTCCCATGTAAGGAGTTCCCTTTGCGAACGTCAAACCTTCGTTGAATCGCATCTCCTTCCGATCGATGGTCAGCGAACATGCCTGGAGGCAGGACCAGTTTCCTTCCTCATCTCTCGTGAAGGCTTCTGCCAGGTTCAGTTTGTGTTCTACGGCTTCCTGTAGTACCAGGCTTTCTAGGAAGTTGTTTTCGGTAGCGAATTTTTCCTCGGCATAGATTGCCGCATCTTTGGTGCCGTATGGTCCGCGAACTACTCCACCTTCCCAGAGTTCCTCCACCTGCCAGGTGATCTTGCCGTCGATCTGTGCTACCCGGTAATTCCTCTGCTCTGCCATCTCATCCTCCTAAAAGCGAGTATTTTCACTGTCAGGACAATGGGGGAAATTGAAGTATATGATATTCCGACGAAGTTGTCAACTTAAAGCGCATACTGTACTAAGACTGATTTTCATGAAAATCAAGGCATACCGGTTCATCACCTTGACTTCTTAATCCCTCACATCCTATACTCAATAACTTCAGTTATAACCTGTTTGGTGGCTATTTCCAGTACCTATGTGTGTGGTAGAATGCCGAGTCCATGATTGTTAACTTTCCCCGGGAGATGTGAAATACCGCAAATAACCTGTTTCAAGATATGTGGATTCGTTTGCGGTTTTCAGCTACGATATTCGACAGCCATGGACACACGCAAAATAAATAATGAAATCATATTATTCTCAGATTCAGATTCAATTTGACGAAGCTGAACAATAGAAGCGTCGAAAATATATCGAGTGTACTACGGTACGATAAAATTCAAGGAGGTATAGGTCAAAGCCATGTCTCAAGATAACAATGACAAGACTATCGCCGAACTTCAAACTGAAAAAGCCAGGCTGAACGAACTTGAAGAAAAGGCTTATACCGGACCGTATCAGGCCAAATGGTGGTTTGCTAAAAGAAAAAAAACCGAACTGGAGAAAAGACTACATCCTGAAAAACATTTTGACGACCTCCCTGGTGCCAGTATGCCCGAAGGGATACTAATCGAAAAAGATGTTCCTGTTGAGATGAGCGATGGTGTTAAACTGGCTGCCAATGTTTTTCGTCCTGATAAACCAGGCAGATTTCCTGTAATTATGACATTTACACCCTATAGCAAGGACTACTATGGTCAACATGATGATTTTGGCTGTTCGGTAATGACGCCTTTTGAAGCTCCGGATCCAGGATACTGGGTTCCTAACGATTACGTAATGATCCATGTCGATGACAGAGCAACCGGAAAGTCGCCCGGCGTAGGCGTAGGTGGTACAAATGACCTCTATGACGGGATAGAGTGGGCTGCCAGGCAGGAATGGAGTAACGGAAATATTAGTATGATAGGGCACTCGGCCCTGGCAATGCGTCAGTGGGAAGTAGCCTCAATGGAGGTGCCGCCGCCGCATCTGAAAGCCATCATCCCATGGGGAGGATTTAATGACAGAGCCAGGGATAACAATTTCCCCGGGGGTATCCCGGAAACGGAATTTAATCCTGGTCGTGGTGAAAATATACCATTGTGGCAGGAGAATTTCCAGCCACTGGAGAGATCGGATGATCCACAATATCAGCAATTGCCTCCCGATGAATTACAGAATCCGCCGAAACTGGAAAATATCAGGGTGCCGATGCTTATCGGTTCAACCTGGGTAGACTATTATGCCCATCTCCAGGGCAATTTTCGTGGCTGGTTGAGAGCTTCCTCACAACACAAATGGCTGTATACCTATAGCCTGCGAAAGTGGCAGGGACTCTATACCCCGATTGAAGCCAGGGACATGCAGAGGAAATTCCTTGATTATTTCCTTAAGGGCATTGATAACGACATAATGGAGATACCCAGAGTCCGCTTATCGGTACAGGACAAGCTGCTGGATTTCAAAGTCCGTTATGAGAAAGATTTTCCTCTCCGCAGGACGGTGTATACAAGCCTTTATCTCGATGCTCGTGGTGGTGTATTGAGTCATGAAAAACCAGAGGAAACAGCTAAAGTCTCTTATAATTCCGATGTGTCTCCGGTAAGTCAGGTTATCCACCAGGAGCCTGTTGTAGGTCCTGAAGGAAAAGCGTCATTTCAGATCGCGTTCGACGAGGAGACAGAAATAACCGGATTCATGAAACTCAAGCTCTGGGTTTCGCCGGAAGACACGAATGACATGGACATCTTTGTTACTGTGAGAAAGTATAACGCGGATGGGTTTCAGGTGTGTTTCGACTCCGATGGCGCTCCAGGACGGATGCCCGTAGCTGTGGGATGGATGCGATTATCAAAAAGAGAACTGGATGAAGAGTTATCAAAGACATGGCTGCCGATTCAGAAGTCTGTTTTACCTGATGGACCTGTACAAAAAGTGAAGGCCGGTGAGGTGATCCCGTGTGAAATAGCGATATGGCCTTCTTGTACGGTATTTCACGCCGGCGAGAAATTAGTCCTGGATATATCCGGAAAATACGGAATAAAGGATGATCTCCTCAGGGGCTACAACAATCTGATAAACAAAGGCAGGCACTCGATCTATACCGGAGGAAAATACGACTCTCACCTTCTGGTACCGGTAATCCCCGAGGCAACAAGGTACAGCACTTTCGGTGGCAGACAGGTTGTAGAAAATTAAGAACCTGTTGTCGTTAACTCCTGACTCTGACTGTCATCGATAAAAAAACGGAGTAGTAGATTCCTTATTTCGGTGATCATATTCCCTATTATCGAATATTGACTTCTTAATCCCTCATATCCTATACTCAATAACCTCAGTTATGACCTGATTTCAGAAGGATACTACTAACACCTCTAAGTGCGGTGGAGCGTAGTACCCTATTTTGTATTAGC
>CP070800.1:932510-935660 GCA_020343555.1 Dehalococcoidales bacterium | reverse complement strand
TGATTTATTGGATCATTGGGGATTAATCCCTGAATCATATCATTACAGAAACTTTCACCTTGTTCCTACGTTCTTAGGACAGGGGCAGGCTTATTTACTTAATAATTTACCCGGACCGGCTGCCAGCCGTCTCCAGAGTGCCCGACGATCTTTTCCAAAGGATGATTTATTCTTCCGCGAATTTCTATTTGCTAAATGTTGGGAACAAGGTAAGCACAGAGAATATGCTGCATCATTATTGGGAGATAACTGGCAACCACTACTCGACAGGTTAAATAGAGCGTTCGGAGATATCGTTTAATTTAATTATTTCGACCACCAAATAATGTCAGAGTACAGGAAGTACTGTTTCAGCGATGTTCTGCGTAAACCGTACCACGAAGAAGAGTTGCGATCAACGGTCAAGGATATACTGAAGAAAAAGAAAAAAGTGAAATAACCGCTAGCCAGAAAACGAACGAGTACCGGTGTCCCTATTGTCATCCCCAAACATCGTCGCTAACAGAAACAACATTGTTACTTATTTCCTATCTCCTGTTATATGGCATATAATCATTGCACGAACAATGCTGAGAAGAGGAGAAATTCCGATGTATTCAGATATATTTTCACTCGATAATAAAGTTGCTCTTATCACAGGCAGCGGGAGGGATATTGGTAAAGGTATAGCCCTCTGTATGGCTGAAGCAGGTGCTGATATTGTTGTTACGGCACGCACTGTAGAACAGATAGAGCAGACAGCTTCTGAAATCCGGGCTCTCGGCAGGAAGGCTATTGCTGTTCCATTCGATGCAAGAGAGTCGGAGCAGGTGAGTAGCATGACGGAGAAAGCACTCGAGGAGTTCGGTAGAATAGACATATGGGTAAACAATGTCGGTACGCCTACTCACTGGGATAACATCGATATGACCGAAAAAGGCTGGGATGCCATGTTTAGAGAAAACCTGAAGACCACCTTCCTGGGTACGCAAATGGCATCGAAGATAATGAGGGAAAAGCAGATAAAAGGGAGCATTATCAACATCTCCAGCGCCACAAAAGGTCCGGTTATCATGGCAGGAGCAGGAAGTCCGGCGTACGGGGCAGCCAAAGCCGGAGTTAACAGCATAACAATGTCCTGGGCTGAAGCGTTAGCTCCTTACGGAATCCGTGTTAACTGTGTGATACCGGGACAGATACTGCATCCTGTAAGTATGGAATTTTCGAACTTCAAAGACCCCGATACTAGAGCTGCGGTGGAAAAAGGGATTCCTCTTGGTAGGTTAGGATCACCCGAGGACATTGGCTGGGCATGCGTTTTCCTTGCCTCGGAGGCTGCATCCTATATCACCGGAGTGTGCCTGAATGTTGATGGTGGGCGTTAACTAAGTAGCGAACGATTAACACGTGGAGTTCTGGTTTTCCACACTCTCACCAAGAGGATACGATGAAGAAATTTGATATAATGGAACTAGGGGTGACCGCATAGAATTCGAATATATTTTCCCGGGTGTTTTCTATAATGATTAATATCCGGAGTAAAACAGGTTCCGTATTTATAGTTTTAGTTTTATTATCTCTCTTAGTTTTGGCAGGAGCAGGATGTGGTAGTGTACAACCTACCGGAAATCCTTATTCCGATGCCGATCCTTTCTCAGACGACCTTGTCGCTACGGTGCGGATCATCATAAGCGAAGAAGATTGGGAATCATTAAAGTCAAATGCCTATGCCAAAGAGTATTACAGAGCCGATTTCTGGTTTGATGATGAGCTGGTACAGGACGTTGGTGTCAGAACCAAAGGCAATGCTTCTCTTTTAGAGACGGTACGGTGGGAAAGCATTCGCTTTCCGCTGGCGGTAGACTTTAACCTTTTCAACCGAGCTCGTAATTTTCACGGGATGAAAAAGGTACATTTCAATAACGGCTGGAGTGATCCTACCCTCCTTAGAGATGTGATATCCTATGATATATTTTCTCAAATGGGTGTTCCTTCGCCACGAGCTTCCCTGATTGATCTCTGGGTGAATGATATGCATCTTGGCGTGTATACCATGGCCGAAGCGGTGGATACATCGTTCCTTCAGCGTTACTTCGACAATCCTAATGGAAACCTCTATAAGCCCGAGGTTGTCTCAGCCCGTTTGGACTGGACAGAAGAAGACGCGTATAAAAAGGTTATAGTGTTTGGCATGGAACAGCCGGAGTTGGAACAGAATCCAATAGCCAACCTGAACCTGGGCGGGGGACCCCTGATTGACATTCTCAAGGCTATGGATATGGAAGATGCAATACCATTGCTGGCAACAGTTGATGAATCGGGTGAAGAAATCACATCGCCGATGAAAAGGCCACATAACCTTATTACAGGTGCCGGACTGAAAACTAACACCAATAATCCGGATCATTCTGCTCTGTATCGATTTCTTGATGTTTTGAATAATGAACCTGATGAGACATTCCCGGAGGAAATTGAGAAAGTCCTGGATGTAGATGAAGCGCTAAGGTTTTTTGCGGTATCCGCGGGGATTTTACACCTGGACAACTACATCGGCATCGGGCATAATACATACCTTTACGAGGTTAATAGCAAATTTTCACTCATACCCTGGGTTCTCAATATGACGTTTGGTACGTTCATCGGCGGGATACGAAAAGACGGTATTATAAATTATTATATTGACGAGCCTACCGCCGGTCCGATGAACAGGTTTCCCCTGGTCGAACGCCTGTTATCATATGAGCCATATCTGGAAAAATATCGTGGTTACATTCGGGAACTGTTGGATGGTCCGTTTTCTCTTGATGTAATCCTTCCTCGAGTTGATCAACTGGTGAAACTGGTCAAGCCATATGCCAGGAAAGACACCGAAATGTTTTATTCCTATGAGGACTGGGAACGTTGTCTTACCGAGGATTTAAGGCCGCCGGATATCTTCGTAGGCTGGCAGGCAGGAGGTCCTTCACCGATGATGCCATTCTTCCTGGGTTCCAAAGAAACCTCTGCGTTACGCACTAATTTTGGAGTGAGTAGTCTTTATGAACTCTTAGGTGTCGACCTGGACGAGGAAGATATCGATAAACTTGAAGAGATACTCGAGGATGAGACTTTTCATTTGTTTTTACAGAATAAATTCGGACCTCTTGAATTCCCTCAGCCACCTCGTCAGTC
>CP070800.1:921296-932410 GCA_020343555.1 Dehalococcoidales bacterium | reverse complement strand
TACCCTTGGTGGAGCTGAGGGGACTCGAACCCCTGACTTCCTCCTTGCAAAGGAGGCGCTCTCCCGGCTGAGCTACAGCCCCACACGCATAGTATTATAACAGTAAAATGAAAATATTACACGGGTGATTTCTAAAGAATCAGAATTGTAATCCTCGGTAAGCGCTAAACAGGATCGAGATGTTCCCTGACGAGATCAACAATTTCAGCTGGATACTTGGCAATATCCACGCCCACCTCTGTAAGAGCCGCTATCTTACTCTGCGGCGTTCCTTTTCCGTCACCTCTGATAATCGCTCCAGCATGACCCATCTTCTTCTCCTGCGGTGCATTAAGTCCTGCAATGTAGGCTACGACAGGCTTCGTTACCCAGCGGTCAATATAGTCGGCGGCTCTTTCTTCCTGGATTCCACCTACTTCTCCAACTATCACAACCAAATCCGTGTCGCGATCTCTTTCAAAAAGTCTCAAGATATCCGGCATACTGGTGAATACCACAGGATCGGCACCCATGCCGATAACAGTACTCTGACCAAATCCCGCCATTGATAGATTGACGCTTGTCTCATAAGAAAGGGTACCGCTTCGTGAGATGATCCCTATCCGTCCGGGAGTGAACATGTTCGCCGGCATGATTCCTATCTTTGCTTCACCCGCAGTAATGATTCCTGGTGTGGTAGGACCAAGTATCGTAATATCTCTACCACGCGCATATTCCCTTATCTCCATTGCATCGTGAACCGGAACATGCTCGGTAACAACCACAAGTAATTTCATTCCTGCATCGATATTTTCGACAACTGCGTTTTTTAAAGCGGTCGCCGGAACGAAAAAAACAACAGCTTCGGCACCGGTTTCTTTGACAGCCTCATCGACAGTGTTGAATACCGGGATGTCTTCGACTTCCTCACCGCCTTTGCCCGGTGTCACACCAGCTACGATATTCGTACCATATTCCAGCATCCACTGAGTCTGAACTCGACCGATCCGTCCAGTAATTCCCTGTACCAGTACGCGCGTGTCCTTATTCAGCAGAATGCTCATCTTGTTCCCTCTAGTAATCCGGCAAGCATTTCTACTCCTTCTTCCGTAGACACGCCTGAAGTTACGTGCACACCATTTTCTCTAAATATCTGCCAGGTCTCTTCCTGGTGATTACCAAGTGCTTTAGCCACTACCGGGACTGTGATATTATGCTCCTTCAGGTAACGAACAACACCCTTGGCACCCTCATGGATCGGATTTATCCCGCCGTATACGTTTATAAACAGACCTCTGATACCTTCTTTTTGAAGCACTAGATCCATTACGTTGTACAGTAATTCTTCTGTTATTGCTCCGCCGGTCTCGAGGAAATTCGCCGCGCTCAATCTCTTGCTAACAATATCCATCGATGCCATTCCAAGCCCGGCACCGCTGGCGATAATGGCAATATCCCCATCCAGTTCCAGATAACTTACACCAATTTCGCGCCCTGCTTTCTCTAGTGGATTGGTAATTCGCTCTATTTGATCGAATCCCAGATCGGTATGTCTATATAGACTGGAATCATCAAGCTCTATTTTGGAATCCAGGGCAACATAATCACCTTTTTTTGTCTTGACCAGTGGATTTATCTCAGCAAGGATAGCGTCGTTATTCCTGAATACCTGGTACAGTTTCACCAAAATACCGGGAATTTCATCAAGGTCTTTCCCCTTCAGCCCGACCTGACGGCACATCTTTCGCGCATCCGTAAGTTCAAGTCCTCTGCTGATGGACACGGCTTTCTGGGCAACCGCTTCTTCTCTCTCCTGGGCTATCTGGTTTATGTCCACGCCACCTTCGGCACTGAAAATCACCAAAGGCGTGCCATGATAGTCGTCGATCGTAATACTGCAATAGTACTCTCTGGTTACGTCGACACTTGCTGCAAGCATCACTTTATTAACCGGCAGTCCTCGTATCTTTGACGATAAAATTCTCCTCGCTGTCTCCTCAATCCTATCCAGCGAGTCGACTGTCCTAACACCACCGGCAAGGTATCTTCCACCGGTAAGTACCTGTGCCTTGATAAGAAGCGGAACACCAATGGCATTGGCTTTCTCCCGTGCTTCTTCTGCGGTAGTTGCAATGGCAAAATCCGGCACAGGGATACCACCCTGTTTGAATAATTCTACACCTTCGTATTCGTATAATTTCATGTTCGCTGGTTTTCAGAATACAATAAAGGATTATTATCCGTCAATTCAATGCGGTAATCATTTACCGCATGTTTGCCAAAATCGGGATGAAAATGCTAGAATAAACCAGTATTCATTCCGCAATACCTTCCCCGCAATGATATTAATTAGGAGGTGGTTAGCTGTGGGTATAATGACGAAAGAACAGTATTATGATTCCCTGAAAGATCTCCACCACACCGCATATATACTCGGTGAAAAGGTCGAGAACATACACGAGCATCCACTTATCAGTCATATGACTGCATCGGTTGCCAAGACATACGAACTCGAGAATGATCCTAAAGGCAGGGAATACCTTGTCACGAAATCAGGATTGATAGATGAAGATGTCAGCCGATTCCTCAAGTTCTATGAAAGCCCCGATGATCTTATCGCTAAAGTAAGAATGCTTAAATATCTCGCCCATAACATCGGTGGCTGTTATATGCGCTGTACCGGGATGGACGCAATCAGCTCCGTCGGTATCGAGGTATATAACTGCGACGAAAAATACGGCACCGAGTACTGGACCAGGCTGGTCGATTTCATTAAATTCATGCAAAAGAATGATTATGTTCTTTTCAGTGGTGTAACTGATGTTAAAGGTGACCGGGCAAAGAGACCTTCCGAGCAGTCTGATCCTGATATGTACCTGCGCGTTGTCGATAGAAACGCCGACGGAATAGTCGTCAGGGGCGCCAAGATACACCAGACAGGCTCTCTTTGTGCTCACTGGGGGATTGCAGTCCCTGCCAGGGAAATGAGGGAAGCTGACAAAGATTACGCGGTCTGCTTTGCCTTCCCGGCAGACGCCGAAGGCGTTGTCCATGTTTATGGCAGAGGTACTCTTGAAGCCAGGCCGATGGATGGCTGCGATCTGGGAAACGTCGAATTCAGTAAATTCGCGCCGATGGTGCTTTTCAACGACGTATTTGTACCGTGGAAATATGTCTTCCTCGATGGCGAGTACGAATACGCCGGAAACATGGTAAGGAGCTTCGGCAACTACCATCGCCATTCTCACGGCGGATGCAAATGCGGGGTAGGTGACGTCCTTATCGGAGCTGCCGCAACTGCTGCCGATTATAACGGGATTCCCAATGTATCCCACATCAGAACCAAGTATGCCGAAATGTTGAAAGTGACGGAAGCCATATACGGTTGTTCTATCGCTGCCTCGGTTGAATCAACCAAAACACCATCCGGTATTTACACTGTAGATCCGGTACTCTCGAATACTTCCAAACTTTACGAAGGGAAAGAACTTGCTGAAGTAATCCGTATGATGATCGAGATTGCTGGTGGTATGGTTACTGGTATCCCTTCACAGAAAGATTTCGATAATCCCGACATCGGCCCTCTCCTGCACAAATACCTTAAAGGTGTCGACGGTGTATCGACTGAGGACAGAGTCAGGATATTCAGACTGATAGAAAAACTCGCCTTTGAAAGCCGTGATATCGTCTCTAACATTCACGGTGCCGGTTCTCCCGAGACACACCGCATGACTATCCTTAATAACTCTAATATCGAAGAAAAGAAGAAATACGCCAAGAAACTTGCTGGGATCAAAGAAGAAGAAAAGTAAGTAATCTTCTTTGCAGAATATAAAAGCCGTTCGTAATAATGAACGGCTTTTTTCTTTTCATTCCTAACCTGTGTCAGTTTTTTACGTTATAATTTGTGTACGAAATGAGATCTGTCTCGAGGAGGGATAGTATGAAAAAAGAAGTGATCTCCATACTGATACTACTCTCGCTGGTACTGCCACTGACAGGATGTACCGGTACAGTATCAGCCGGATTGGTTGAATCTGATAAAGAAAGAATAGAATCACCTGATGTCAGTTCGACTGACAAAGATACCCTTGTTGAAGGTAATACTTCCTTTGCATTCGATCTATTCCAGACTCTCCGGAATGAAAACGGCAATGTCTTCTATTCTCCGCACAGTATTTCTCTCGCGCTGGCGATGACCTACGCTGGTGCCCGGGGTGAGACCGCACAGCAAATGGCAGATACTCTTCATTACGACCTGTCACAGGACAAACTCCATCCGGCGTTCAATTACCTCGATATAGAACTTGATAAACGAGGAGAAGGAGCCCAGGGAAAAGATGATGAAGGTTTCCGTCTCAATATCGTTAACGCTATCTGGGGACAGAGAGATTTCACCTTCCTTCCTGAATTCCTCGATACTCTCGCGGAAAACTACGGAGCCGGTCTGAGAGTGCTTGATTTCATAAACGAGACAGAAAAGTCGCGTATCACCATCAATGACTGGGTCAGCGATGAAACTGAAGGGCGTATAGAGGATCTGATTCCACAAGGTCAGTTAAACGCAGCTACCCGACTGGTACTCACAAACGCTATCTATTTCAATGCTGCCTGGCAGCACCAGTTCGAAGAGAGACTGACTTCAGATGCACCGTTTTATCTGCTGAACGGTCAGGAGGTGACAGTTCCGATGATGAGACAAACGGAATCTTTTGGTCACACCAGCGGAGACGGCTACCAGGCTATAGAACTGCGATATGATGGCGGTGAACTCTCCATGGTAATCCTACTGGCCGATACCGGACAATATGATTCATTCGAGGAACAACTAACAGCAAGAAAGGCTAATGAAATTATCAACGATATGGGGTACACCCAGGTCGAACTCGCGATGCCAAAATTTGAATTCGAATCGGAATTTCAAATGAAAGATACACTCTCTACAATGGGTATGCCGATTGCGTTTAGTTCAGGTGCTGATTTCTCAGGCATGACCGGTGGAAAGGATCTTTACATAGACCAGGTTATACACAAAGCTTTCGTCTCCGTAGATGAATCAGGTACGGAAGCAGCCGCAGCGACCGCAGTAGATATGAAACTCACATCAGCTCCTGCAGAACCTGTAAAAGTAACCGTTGATCGCCCCTTCATCTTTTTCATTCGTGATATCGAAACAGGTACGATTCTCTTCATCGGACGTGTTTTGAATCCCGTTGATAAAAATTAATCAGGTTCAACTGCATACTTGTTCGCCTCCTTCGTGATTCTCTTACGGGTTTCGGATTTAACCGGAATCCGTTTCTTTTTTGGATCTTGATTTTTTCGACCTTAACGATAAATGAAAGTCAGGATAATTAATTTAGGGAATATACTGTTCGTCACTTGACATTACTTTCGGCAGAATTTAAACTCAGAATTCAAGGGTAAATTGCTGCATGCAGGAGGAGAATGATGTTCAGCAAACCATTAAAGGCGATCAACACCGAAGTGATGTTATTTACCAGTTCCGAATATAACAATGACGTCGTAGATTTCCAGGAAGGCGTTAACTCCTGGTTAAAAGCACAGCCGGATAATATTGTTATCGAAGACATCATATATAACCATTGTGGCGTTAGTTCCCGGGGGAAAGACATAATCTCGATGGTTATTGTCTCAAGGCCAGCAACTGCCAAAGAGTTAGAATAGAGTCGAAAGTCCTTTTGACAAACCTACTTTCGTATATTGCATAATAAATATGTTTTGCGTATAATAGCTCTAAGGTTTAGTATCAGGTTGTCAAATACGCTTCAATACATGCGAATATTCCAGGTATTGGATGGCCAAGACTCTAACCAAATTTTTGAAGAGAGGAGGTCATCCATTGAGCTTCGAGGATAAAGTACTCCAATGCTCAGATTGCGGTCAGGATTTCACCTTCACCGCCGGAGAGCAGGAGTTCTACGCCTCCCGTGGCTTCCAGAACGAGCCAAAACGGTGTCCCGACTGCCGCAGGGCAAGAAAAGCGCAGCGTTATGGCGATGGTGGATACGGCGGTGGATACAGAGCACCGAGAAAGATGTTCCCGGTTGTTTGTGCCCAATGTGGGGTTGAAACCGAAGTACCCTTCGAGCCTCGTGAGAGTCGACCTGTCTATTGCAGTGACTGCTATACCAAGATAAAAACCGAGTAAGATAATCGGTAAAAAGAAAAACATACATAGGTTTGAGCTACTCGATCTATGTATGTTTTTTATTGTTCGGATAACTTTTAAGTGGTTTGCCTTTTCCCACCTCTGAGGAAATAAGCGCAGGCTAAAGTAACAACAATCGAGGTTACCGCCGCAATATTAAAGCAGACATTAAAACCATGATTATCGATAATCCACCCCATTATGGGTGCGAATACCGCTCCGGTGTACTGCATGGTGAAATAATAGACTCCGTATATGGTAGACCGGTGTTTTGCCGATGTTTGCCCCATTATAAAAACCTCTGATACAGGCATGCGGAAAGCATTATTTACCCCTATGACAAAGAGAATAGCAAAGAATCCGAATCCTAATGCAGGAAACTGTATCAGGTAAACAAGAACGCCACTCAAGAAACTGGTCGCTATAATAATTGGCACACTTCCTATTTTATCGGAAATATACCCCCCAACCGGACCTGCCCACAGCCCTGAGAAGAAGACGATTGAAAGCAATGAAGCTGCCGTCTGATCACTGGCGCCTAGAATATCTCTCGCGTACAGGGTAAGGAACGCCATAATAGACATCCCTGCCCCACCGCCAAGTACACTCATCACCAGGAATGCTACAATACGCCTTTTGTTTCCTGGATCTGATTTCATCTTCTCGACTTCAGGCTTTTCAGCTTCAGCAACCTGTTTTTTTATATCGTATCGTCTCAGGTACCAATAGAAAAACAAACCGAATATAGCAGTCGGTACTGCCAGCCACAAGAAAGAGCCGCGCCATCCCCAGATACTTGCTGTTGCCCCGGCAATAATTGGTGTGAGAAAGAAACTCGCATTCCCTCCTATCAGGTGAAATCCGAGAGCCCTGCCTCGCTGCTGCTCTGGAATCGACTCCGATATTAACGGGGTCGCCGCAGGGTGATATCCGCCTGCCAGTAATCCCATTATGACCAGGCACACAAGCAGCATAACGAATGTCTGAGTCAAGCCTACAAACACACCTGCTATTGCTACGGCAAGAATACCTATGGTGATCAGTATCCGCGGTCCCACACGATCAGCTAGAAAACCTGCCGGCAATTGTCCTGCACCATTCGCGAGCGCAAAAGCTGTCGTCACAAATGATGCACGGGTATAGGTCAGGCTGAATTCTTTCTGAATATAGGGTAAGAGAGGTGAAGGTAAAGCCGTTAACAAATGATGGACGCAGTGCGCTACGATAAAAAACGGCAGTGAAGTAAAGAAAAACGATCGTTTTTTCTTTTCTATTATGGCAATATCCTTTCAGGAAATCGCATGGCAAAATGTTAGGCTGTTGATATAAACCAGTGCGAAAGTACCGAGAATTTCCGGACGGATTACCAGAAATTATAATGGATTATTCCTGAAATAACAAACACACCGGTAGTCACAACTGTGATAACCAAACGAAAAACAAGAAAAGCTTATGAGAATGGCACCTGATTATTGTTGGTTTTTGAATTCAGGTCTATCTCCTGTATCCACAAGTCCGTAAAGAAAAAGTTCATTGAGCTCACGTACGATCCTGGGATATGACTCTTCATCGGTGTATAACCTTGTACTGGTAGTAATACCGCTTTTTAAGATATCGAAATATATGATCAGTGTTTTTTCTGAAATATCTTTACCAATATAACCTTCTTTTTTTCCTTCTTCAAACAGGTCTAATGTCATTTTCAATGCTTCCTGTTCAAATTCTTCGTGTACGGGTTGACTGTAAACGCTGTTATCCCGAAGTGCTATAGAGGCAAGTTCTCCCCTGAATTGTGACGCAACTTCAACTTTATTAAATACTATCTCTTTTAATTTTTCAGGAAAGGTGCCGTCACCATGAATAATCTTCCTGTAATTTTCTATCATCGATCCTAATTGATACCTGATCACTTCATGTACAAGGGAATCCTTGTTACCGTAATGATTATATATGGTAACCGGTGAGACATTCGCCTTAACGGCTATATCATTTACACTCACTTTTTTAAAGCCATATTGCATAAATAGATCAAGGGCTGCTCGGATAATACTTTCTTTCTTTTGCTCTTTTCTTTTTTCAAATCCGTTCATGATTTACCTATGATTTTTGTATGATTTGAATAAATTATATACAAAAAGTATTGACAAAGTCAACCCTTGATTGTAAGATATGTAGTATATGGATACATTTACTACAATTTTTAAATATAATATCCTTCATATTTTCCTTCCTCCCCCCATGATCTTAAACATAAAAGAATATCGACCTTATTAGGCAAAGTTTTATGGACAGCTGGCAGATAATTACTCTGATAACCTGTAGTGCTAGCTATGCTAAGATTCACGCCGGTGAAGCAAGTTGATTATATGGCCTTGCGTTTATTAACTTCGTATGATATTTTTCAAGGAATTATCAATATTGGTAATATAATATGATTGTAATTTAAGAGAAAGGGTGTAAATATGGCAGAAAAAGCGATAGTTGCTGAAAATTTAACGTATATTTACGACGAACTCGTAGCTGTCGACCATATAAATTTCAGCATCGATGAAGGGGATATATTAGGATTTCTCGGACCGAACGGCGCCGGGAAGACCACCACGGTAAAGATGCTGACCGGTCAATTAAAACCCCGAGAAGGAATTGCCCGGATTCTGGGAAAAGACGTGGCAAAACATGTTGAAGAAATACAGGGTGATATAGGCGTATGCTTTGAAATTACAAACCTTTACGAGAAGATGAGTGCCATTGAAAATCTGAACCTGTTCGCCAAACTTTTCGGTGTGAACGGCTTCGACGCGGAAGAATCCCTCGAAAGAGTAGGCCTTAGCGGGCGGGGTAAAGACAGGGTAGAAACATACTCGAAAGGTATGAAGCAACGGTTGATGGTCGCCCGTTCGATGGTCAATAAACCCAGGATACTTTTCCTCGATGAGCCTACTTCCGGCCTTGATCCAACGTCATCCGAAGCAATCCGAGAAGTAATCCTCGAAGAACGTAATCGGGGAGCGACCATATTCCTGACTACTCATGATATGCTCGAAGCCGATAAGCTGTCCGATCGTGTCGCCTTCATGAACCAGGGTAAAATCGTCGCTTTCGATACTCCTCTAAACCTGAAACAAAAATACGGTAAACGGGCACTAAGGGCTAGTGTGTCGGTTGAAGGCGGCGTCCTTGAAGAAAGGGAAATAGAACTGGATAATCCTGGTACTCCCGATGCCATACAAGAACTCTTCAGTAAAGAAAATGTCATTACCGTTCACAGCGAAGAAGCAACTCTCGAAGATATCTTCATTCAAATAACCGGGCGGGGGCTTGTCGAATGAACCGGGGACGCATCAAAGCTCTTATCGGTAAAGATTTTTCTCTCTTCTTCAGAAACCGTTTCATTGCGATAATGACGGTAATGGGTATCCTGTTCTATATTCTTATCTATTTCCTTATGCCTGAATCTGTGGATGAGACATTAAAAATCGGTGTTTATTCACCGGTGGATATTCCTGGATTTACGCAGGTTGAATCCGAAGGGCTTATACTCACGCCTGTTGAATCGGATGAAGTACTCAGTGAAGGTGTCATCGAAGGAAATTACACAGCCGGAATTGTCCTTTCTCCTGATTTCACGAAAGATTTAATCTCAGGTGATACCCCTGAAATCGATCTATATGTTGCTTCCGATGTTCCGCAGGAAATAAAAGACAGTATTACTGCGATCATTCGAGAACTGGTATTCCAGTTAGCCGGTCAACCTCTTACTGTCGGCATTAACGAAGAGGTTATCGGCAATGACATGATAGGGATGCAGGTACCACCACGTGACAGGATGCGTCCTCTACTCGCGGTATTCATTATCATGTTCGAAACATTCGGTCTTGCTAATCTTATCGCCGAAGAACGCGAAAGAGGAACTGTCCATGCACTGCTGGTAACACCGATGTCGATAAAGGAACTATTCATAGCGAAAGGACTGTTTGGTATCGGTCTTGCCTTTTTCCAGGCGGTTGTTTTTATGGGGATAGTCGGAGGTTTGAATCAACAGCCTGTAATAATCATTCTCGCTCTGCTGTTGGCTTCCATTATGGCAACAGCGGTTGGATTCCTCATCGGTTCTTTAGCAAAAGACTTCATGTCGGTTCTTGCCTGGGGAATGATATGTTTTATCATACTGGCTATTCCCGGATTCGGAGTAATGTTTCCCGGTGCAGTTACCACCTGGATAAAATTCATACCATCATATTATCTGGTCGATATGGTACATACTGTTACCGGCTTCGGCGCAGGCTGGGAGGATATCTGGAGTAACATACTTATTCTCCTTGCATTCAACGCTGTGGTGTTCTGGATTGGAATCCTTGGGATCAGGAGGAAAATTCGATGAGTTTGAGACGCATTGGAATTCTGTTTAAGAAAGAACTACTGCAGGGTCCCAGGGGATTCATGTTCGTCTGGGCAATTATCATGCCTATCCTGATATCCTTTGTTTTGGCGGCTGTATTCGGAACACTTACCGGTGAAAAACCTAAACTCGGTGTAGTAAACCTTAGTGAGCTGGATGGCGAATCCGAGTTGGTAACAATGCTCGAAGAATATGAGTCTATTAAATACCATGAGTACTTCGATGAACCGGCCATTAAACAAGCAGTGGAAGATGGCGCGGTAGATATGGGTATCATACTTCCCGTCGGACTGGATAATGCCGTTAAAAACGGGGAGTATATCGAGATAGACGCCTATATCTGGGGTGAGAGTCAGGCAAAAAATCGCACCATTCTCATCGTAACTCTGAATAACATGATCAGAGAGATAGGCGGTCAGGAAGCTCCTGTAGATATAAATACCATATCACTCGGAGATGAAGAAACACTGCCCTGGAATGTCAGACTGCTTCCTTTCCTGATGTTGATAGCTGTATTCCTCGGAGGTATTTTCATACCGGCTACTTCACTTATCGACGAGAAAT
>CP070800.1:913724-921196 GCA_020343555.1 Dehalococcoidales bacterium | reverse complement strand
GTCCCATTTGATGCAAAGCTAGCAGTAAGTAAGCGATTGCTGCCGATACCGATTGAATACGCGAGTCAACTATAGTCGCCCATTTGAGCATTTCTGCAGCACGAGAATCGGTTTGCGCCCTCTTAATCATCGCTTCGTTCATTGGGTTGGTTGCTTTGTTAGTACCAATAGCAATTATAGCTGGGGCAGCACTCAAAGGCATACGCGGGGCAGGTGGAGGAGAACCGGGAGGTGGTGCAGGACGGGCTTGCGCAATCTCCGGCCAGGACGACATGTAAGTCATTCCTGACTGTACAGCATCAGCGATAGCCGTAATCGTATCCTTATTAAGGATAATGTAAAAGTGCCAGTTTTGCTGATTACCTCCATTTGGAGCCCATGTTCCGAGTTCGATTGCATCAAGTAATACTTGTTCTGGCACTGGTTTATCCTGCCAGTTTCTAATCGAGCGCCGGGATTTGATTAACGAGTTAAACTCACTGTTCTGCATCACTTAATGCCCCCTTTTTCTGTATAATCATAGAACTATTATGTGTGAGATTCCTTGATTTTACAAGATACGAAGATGATAATATCGCTGAATTAGATATTTACCTTATTCCCAAAATAATAAGGTTCGCATTAACTGCTATTAAAGAAAAAGTCAAAATCTGAATTCTCCTCTGACTTAACAAATATCGAGGTGGTTGTCCAGTTATACAAACATACTAAAGTGACCATTTAGTATCGATATTCAGAAAATAGTTTTCCTTCCTCAATATCGTTGCATGCCATGCGGATTGTAAAGGGCGATTCGCCATTTATAAATGACCGTATAGTCATTTTATCAGGATTTATTTCTGAATAATATAAGAACCTATTATCGAGAAAATGGGTAGAAGTTCTCTTGAAGTACTACATCGTGGTAGTTCATAATGACTGTATAGTCATTATGATTTAACAAGGGGGAAAATTAAGCGATGCCGAAAGTCAAGAGTTCTTACCTGAAAGCTCGTCAAGAGAAAATTCTCGAAGCGGCTTTGGACTGCTTCGCGAAAAAAGGTTTTAACGAAGCATCCGTAGACGACATATGCCAGATTGTCGGGCTCAGTCACGGAGCTATTTATAGGTATTTTTCGAGTAAGGAAGACGTAATTGAAGCAAGCGTGCAGAGAAGCCGGGAAATGAGGGCTGAAAGGTTCGAGAATTTAAAGCAAAAGGAAAGTGCCATTGAGGCGATTAACGAGTCGATGGAGTCATCTATAAACCGAATAGAAGAGCCGGAAGGAATCAGGTACACAAGGCTGTGGGTGCAGTTGTTTTCCGAATCCCTGAAAAACGAGCGAATTAAAGAGGCTATCAGTATAACCTTCGACGACGTGGTAGATCATCTTGAGGAAATAATACGGTTAGGCCAGGAGAATGGCGAAATAAATCCCGACCTGGATCCGCACATTCTAGCGCGATTGTTTACCATTTTCCATGACGGTCTCGTAGTACATAAGGTATTCGAACCGGAAATAAATATTTCAGAATACGCAGAGATGATGAAGGCTCTTTGCGATGGAAGTCTGTATGTCGATAGAAAAGGGGGATAAAAATGACTACAACTGGTTTGAAGGACACAAAAAATGACGGTTATATTCTTGATTTAAATGAGATAGTTGCAGAAACCAAAGACCTGGTGGGGATCAAGGCAGCCAATCTAGGTGAACTGTCGCAGAATGGTTTTAGAGTTCCAGACGGTTTCGTAATAACGACACATGCCTTTGAGGAATTCCTAGAAGATACCGGGATTAACGGTGATAGTTCACCGGAAGATATTATAAAGGCGACTGTACCGCTGGAAGTAAATAAGGTGATATCATCAGCTGTTACTGCACTTGGAGATGTCGAAGTGGCGGTGCGTTCTTCCGGGACTGCTGAAGATTTACCAGGAGCCTCATTTGCTGGACAATACGAGACGTTCCTGAGTATCCGTGGTGAAAAAGCTGTAATAGATGCAGTCAGAAGGTGCTGGGCATCAGCCTTCAGCGAACGGGTTTCTGCGTACAGAAAATCAACCGGGCAAGAGTCTATAAGTGGAATGGCCGTACTTGTGCAGAAGATGGTTAATGCAGATGTTGCCGGTGTTACCTTCAGCGCAAATCCTGTCACAGGTAACCGCGATGAGGTGATTGTCAGCGCTGTAAAGGGGCTTGGCGAACGGCTGGTGTCCGGAGAGGCTTCACCGGATGAATGGTTAGTCAACGGATCCAAGACCACCTGCCAGAGGGCTCCAGAAAGTGCTGTCAACGCTGATCAGGTCAAGTCTGTGGCTGAACTGGCACAACGTGTAGAGCGGCATTTCGGTACACCGCAAGACATTGAGTGGGCTCTGACAGATGGAGAATTATTTCTCCTCCAAGCACGTCCGATTACCTCACTTCCCCAACCTCCGGTGTTACCAGATTTTGGTGAAGGATCTTGGATGAAAGACACTGCCCACTGTGCATCGCCTGTCACTCCCTTCGGAGCCTCAGTGCATTTGCCGGCAGTGGATTATGGAGCAGCAGTCGCATTCCGCGAATTTGGCTTACCTATTGACGGTAGTGAGCAAAAGGTAATTGGCGGAGAGATCTATATGCGTACCATTCCCCTTGGTGGAAAAGAGCCCTCTGGACCAACTCCACCCTCTTGGATTCTCTCTTTGCTTATCCGTCTCATTCCTACCATGCGTCGTCGTTACCGAATCGCCCAACATGCTCTCCAGACCAACCTTATGGATCGTGTAATAGATCGCTGGGATAATGAATGGCGTGACGAATTTCGACAAAAAGCCAGAAACTTCCTTGCCGTGGATTTGAAAAACGTTGATAATGAAACGCTACTCAATCACCTTGACGAGACAATTGATTTCTTACGCTATGGCGAGGCAGTTCATTTCCGACTTATGCTTCCTTACGTACTTCGCAATTATGAACTGGCTAAAACATGCGAAGAACTGCTAGGGTGGGACACCACACAGGCAATGTCGTTGCTTTCAGGCACTTCTAAGATTTCGTCGGAACCTGGTCGAAGACTTGCTGAATTGGCTTTCCTTGCAGACCAAAATCCAAGGGTCAAAGAAATCATCTCTGAAGGCAACAATGTACTCCTCCGACTGCGTAAAGTTGAGCCCAAATTTGCCTATGCGTTTGATGAGTATTTGGGAGAATATGGGCATCGTACGACCAACTACGAGCCAGGCAGTCCTACACTGGCCGAAAAACCGGAATTACTCGTAAACATGATTCGCGACCGTTTGAATTCCGTGGCACAATTTGATGTCAGTGATCCAGATGAGATTAGAGAAGATGCAGAAAAGCGTGCCCGATCAGAACTCGTAAGTAAGTCTCAAGAAGATTGTGAACGCTTCGAGGAGACTCTTAAGGCTGCACAGAGAACAAATCCTATACGTGAAGATAATGTCTTCTATACTGATAATGTCCCTTCTGCCATCATACGTTATGCAGTTCTTGAGATTGGACATCGACTTGTTGATTGCGGCATTATTACTGATTACCTGGACGTTTTTTATCTCACGAACGCTGAGGTTCGCTCCGCACTTAGAGGGGAACATCAAGACTATCGAGCGTTGATTGTTCGTCGTAAAGGCGAGCAAGCTTGGGTTGCAGCCCATCCCGGGCCGTCGTCATACGGCAAGGAGCCCGGCCCACCACCAGATCCAAACACGATGCCTGAACCATGGCGAACCTGGATTAAAGCGGAGCTTTGGTATATGAACGTCGCTTTTGAAACACCTTCTTACACTTCTACGGATAATGAGTTTCGCGGAGTACCGGGATCACCGGGTCATTATACCGGGACTGTTCGAGTTATCCGAGATGAGTCTCAATTTGCCAGACTTATGCCGGGCGATATCCTTGTTTGCCCGATCACTACTCCATCATGGTCTATTCTCTTTATCCAGGCAGGTGCCGTTATTACCGATGGTGGTGGCGTATTATCACATGCAGCAATTGTCGCCCGTGAGAATGGTATCCCGGCAGTGCTAGGGACTTTAAATGCCACTCAAAGCCTAATAGATGGACAAACAGTAACAGTTGACGGGACTAGAGGATTGGTTTTATTGGGATCGCACGAGGAATCATCGTAAACAGACAGATATCCATTAAAAAAAATTCTTATGAACTGGAAGTAATCCTTCGTTCAGGAATACTACCTGCTTGCTTTTTCCCCGTGACTATTGCTTGAGATACATATAGGGCGCAATAGCATTGATCATATTCTCTTAAATCGGGATCTCGATAATAACATGGACATATGATATCCAGGTCTTGCTGCCTGTTTCCTGATGCGAGTCTACAAGGGCATGCCCAATACCCATACCTTTTTTCGTTGATGATCAAGCTATTCACAATAAAGTTTGTGAATTCAGCATCAGGATTCAAATGATATCCAGTTTTTTGAGCTCGTTTTTCCAGCCTTTGAACAAGACCGTCCACTTCAACTGAGTATACCTCTTTTTTATTGTCCACCAGCTAGAACCTCTCTTATTTCATCCTCTTTAAACCCGATAATGCATTTTTTGTCATCGATAACAATTGTGGGAAAATTAACGTCAGGATTCCACTTTTTTATCTCTGTTATCGCCTTTTCTTTTTCATCTCCTGCACTCTTATCCATATCCAGATAGTTGTATTCCACTCCTAAGTCGTTAAGTAAACTTTTTGTTCTTTGGCACCAACCACATGTACTCAGAGCATAAAGCATAATATTACCAGAATTTTTTCCTTGAATGTGAATTACCGTCATGTGCCTTTACCTCCTGAGACTGGTATCAAGAATAGGTGTAAATTTAAGTAGTATTATCATCTTGATCAGAATCTTTCGTATTACCCCGTTAATTCTAGTGAGAAAATGCCCGTAAAATTATATCTCCAAGGTATTGAGTATAGGATGGGAGATAAGGAGAAGTCAATAACAACCAGTTGGTATAGCTACTTGTTTGTACATGTGGATACTACGGTAAACTGACATCCAGTGAATGAAATATGAAAGCAAATATATAAAGTTAGGTAACAATACCGCAGATTGTGACGCTAGCAGAACTTTATTCTCTATTCTTCACTTCTAAATGAAAAAGTTTTCGATATCTTTTGTCACATTAAGTGATAATCCCCTGTTCTCTTTTCACAGCAATATCTCCAACGCTATATCCAAGATTGAGGAGTATATCATCATTATTCTGACCTATCTCAGGAGCGGGATTTTTCACAAATGCCGGATTCTGAACAAATCCGACAGGAGTGTTGATCAGCTTGATTTTCCCTTCCTGATGGTCAATTTCTGAAAAAAAGCCGTTGGCGATAGCTTGGGGATCAGTAATCACTTCATCAGGTGACTTGATAATGGAGAAAATAAACTTATACTCTTTGAAGATCCTTTCCCATTCATCACTAGTCTTAGACTCGAAAACTTCGTCAAGTATACGAACTAACTCTTCTGTATTTTCCCTACGCGTTTTATTTGAGTTAAATCTCGGATCTGTCACCAGTTCAGGTTTCTCTATTATTAGGAAGATATCAGACCAGGTATCATTGTTCGAAGGCATCGCGATCTGGAACCAGCGGTTATCTTTAGCGCGATAGCTGTTGATCATCGGTGTTACCGGGTTGGTGCGGCTTCTTTTTACCGCCGGTCTACCCATTAGACAAAGCTCTATGTCAAGGGCCAGAGTCCATACAGCCGAATGATACAATGAAACTTCCACCAATTGGCCTTGGCCGGTCCTTTCTTTATAAAGAAGGGCAGCGCAGATACCAGCTACGAGATGAGAAGCTGCAGTTCTATCCATCATTCCTCCCCGTTGTCTGACCGGAGGGCTATTCGGTTCCCCCATTATGTACTGGAAACCCGCCCGAGCCCAGGCTGCAGTAAAGTCATATGCTCTCTCATCTTTCTCAGGCCCCTTTGTTCCATAACCAGTTAAAAGTGCATATATAATCGTATGGTTAACTTCGTTGAGACTGTCATAGTCTACTTTCAGTTTATTCAAGGTATCAAGTTGATAGTTGGATATAAATACATCCGATTTTTTTATGAGATTGTAAAGGATCTCTCTGCCTTGATTGGTTGCCAAGTTCAATGACAGAGATTTCTTATTCCTGTTGAGTAATTGAAAAGCCCAATTGTCCGCTACCTCGCTACCACCACGCCATCTCTCTCCTTGCAAGGATTCCACCTTTATTACCTCGGCACCCCAATCAGCCAGCCAGACACTAGCAGCTGGAGCCGCCTCCATATGTTCAAGTGAGACTACACTTACACCGTCAAGCATATTCTCCATCTCACACCTCTCGTCATTTCTGACGTCATTGTAAGTGAAAAATTGGTAAAAGAAAAATGAAATTATTCCTAAGATACTCGTTAAGCATCTCTCCTAATGATGAGAAAAAGTCTAGGGATTGCCGACAAAATAGCTAGTTCTTGGAATTTTACCTTATGACTTTTTGTTGAATTGTAGGAAATAACTGTTTTATCATTCTTTAATGATAAGGTATGGGGAAGCAGGGAAACAGTTAGAAGTTGATCTGTCCAGCGGTAATATTGAGAAAGTCGAGACTGATTCTCGAATAACTGAGCTTCATCTCGGAGGACAAGGTACTGCAGCAAGAATATTGTGGGACAGAGTTCCTCCTGAAATCGAGCCATTTTCTGCCGATAATGTACTGGTTTTCAGTACGGGTCTATTAACCGGAGCTCCTTTTCCTGGTGTAAATAAAACCTCTGTTAATAGTATCTGTCCCCAAACAAACTTTTTTTCACATTCGACTATGGGTGGATTCTGGGGATCGGAACTGAAATTCGCCGGTTATGATAGAATAATCATTCGCGGGAAATCCCCTGATATGGTTTATCTCTGGATTAATAACGATAAGGTTGAGATACGTGATGCCAGTCATCTCCAGGGGGAAGGAAGTCAGGAAACTACGAGGATAGTCCGGGAAGAGTTGGATCAGGCAAAAGCCCAGGTAGCTGCCATCGGGCTTGCCGGTGACAACAGAGTCTATATGGCTTCCATCAGTCATGGTCACTCAAGTGCGGCCCGGATGGTCGGTGTGATCATGGGAGATAAAAAACTCAAGGCAATTGCTGTTCGAGGGACGAAGGACATACACATAGCAAGACCGAATGATCTATTTGAAACATGTCTGGACTTAAGGAAAATAGCTTACAATGATCATACCTGGGAAGATTGGCTAGCCAGTGTGTTCCCGGCAACCGCCGATAAACAAGTCGATCGTGAAATCAGTTGTTATAGCTGTCCTAAAAGTTGCTCTAAC
This sequence comes from Dehalococcoidales bacterium, assembly GCA_020343555.1. The sequence continues at coordinate 913,889 of CP070800.1, read as the reverse complement.
GTAATTACCACTAAAGACGGGCAAAAGATTACTTATAAATGTGCTGCCAAAGATATTTATCAGATGATGGACTCACGTGAGTCTGGTTTAGGGGACGTTGTAGTTCCTGTTGCCAGAGAATATGGACTGGATTCGTTTTCAACACCAGAAATCTTAGATTTTACT
>CP070800.1:909733-913624 GCA_020343555.1 Dehalococcoidales bacterium | reverse complement strand
ATTCATACTGTTTTTACCTTCGGTAATTCCCACTTTAAAACAGGTGTATTTCCATATATTCATTTTAGTACGGATTTAGAAATCAGGTAAATATACTCGAGTGTATCCACTCTCCAGAAATAGAATCAACGGAGCTCATTTTTCTTGAACGATGAGAATCACTCTGTTATGCTGGTATTAGAGAGTATATGAGCAATATAAATATTCTTCTGGCTGAAGATCACGTTATTACACGTGAGGGTATACGAAAATTACTCGAAGAAGAAGACGGATTGACCGTTGTTGGCGAAACAGGCAACGGACAGGATGCTGTAAGGTTGGCTAACGAGTTAAAACCGGATCTCATAATAATGGATATTAATATGCCGAAACTCAATGGCATAGAAGCAACCAAACAGATTAAAGCAACCCATCCCGGAATAGCTATTCTAATACTTAGCGCTTATAACGATGATGAATACGTATTTGCTCTTCTGAAAGCAGGAGCTGCCGGTTACTTATTAAAGAACGTTAGCGGGGATGAATTGACAAGTGCTGTAAGAGCAGTATGTAAAGGTGAACCTGTTCTTGATCCCACGATTGCAAGGAAAGTCATTAATTATTTTACGACACCCGGAGAAATACAGATAGCAGAGAAGCCCTCCAAACAGCTCAGCAGTCGTGAAACAGCAATTATCAAGCTGGCAGCGACAGGTATGACTAACAAAGACATTGCACTCAAACTCCATCTCAGCAACCGCACCATTGAAGGCCATATGAGAACTATATTCAATAAGTTGGGAGTAGGCTCAAGGACAGAAGCTGTCCTGTACGGTCTTCAAAAAGGTTGGTTTACCCTGGAGGAACTGCTCTAATACTCAGCAGGTGATTTATGGCAGAGACATTACAAGATACCAGTATGCTTGCACGTATTATTGACGGCTCCTCAATCCCGTCCTTTGTAATTAACCTTGAACATAAGGTTATATACTGGAATACTGCTATCGAGTCGCTTTCTGGAATTAAGCGTGAAGAAATTATCGGTACAAACGAACAATGGAGAGCGTTTTATAAAGAAAAACGTCCGACGATGGCAGATTTAATTGTCGATGAAGCATCTGCAAAAGAAATTGAGTCGTATTATCCGAATAGTTATGAACAATCGCGACTTATAGAAGGTGCCTATGAGGCGGAGAACTTCTTCGCCGATATGGGAAGTAACGGTCGATGGCTACATTTCACAGGTAGTCCGATTAAAGATGCTTCCGAGACCATTATTGGGGCTATCGAGACACTTGAAGATATCACAGAGCGTCGCGTGGTAGAGGATGCACTCCTCGAATCTGAAAAAAGTTACAGGGCGATATTTGAGAGTGCCTATGATGCAATATGGGTTCATGATATGGACGGTATTATCCTCACCGCTAATGATGCTTTATCAGTATTATGTGGTTATCCTCTTAATGAACTTGTAGGAATGAGTGTAAAACAGTTCATAGGAAATGAAAGTGATATCGAACTCGCAAGAGAGATTAAGAAAAAGCTGTTGAGTGGTGGTAGAATCGACGCGCCATATGAAATGAATCTTGTCAGAAAAGACGGCACCAAACTGATCACAATAATTACTACCAATCTGGTCAACGTTGAAAACGACGTGAAAGCTTTTCAAAACACTGCCCGGGACGTTACTAATGAAAAGAGAATGGAAGAAAACCTCAGGTACTATTTGCAGCAAATCACACGAGCTCAGGAAGAGGAGAGGAAACGTATTGCTCGTGAACTTCATGATGATACCGCTCAACTGCTTCTTTCTCTTTCACGCCAGCTCGATAACTTCATCAGGAATGAAGATAATTATTCCCGTGAGCACATTTCCTTCCTGAAAGATATTCAGGAACAGGTAAACAGGGGTGTCCAGTCTGTACACCGTTATGCGCAAGATTTGCGGCCTTCGCTTATTGATGACCTTGGTTTGATGGCAGCAGTAAGATCATTGGTTAAAAGAGCTCAGGAATACAGTGAAATCGAAATTAGCCTTGAGGTGACAGGTGAAGAAAGACGTCTTCCTTCGGAAGTAGAAATGCTGCTTTACCGTATCATCCAGGAAGCCTTGAATAATGTCTTGAAACATTCTCGGGCAACAGAATCCCATATTGATATTCAGTTTTCCGAGAAACAAGTTTACGTTAGTATAAGCGACAACGGCACCGGTTTTGAATTATCCGATACTATCGATGACCTGGCGCAAACGGGGAAATTAGGACTCATCGGCATGCAGGAACGGGCCAGGCTCCTCGGCGCTACCCTCAGCTTCGACTCCGTACCTTCTAAAGGTACAAGTGTACTCATTGATCTACCCTACTAACATTCGTTATCGCAGAATAAAACTAGACCGGAGAATAGACTCCGGTCTAGTTCATTCTAACTGATATATTTATTTCCAGTAATCGATGCTGTAAGCGAGATTTCCAGACCCTCGTCTGGCACCCAGCCACTGCGGATACTCTTCGCCGCCACCAGTGACAATTATACAGCTGTCGTAAGGATCTGCTATCATCGGAACCATATAATCATCAGGGAGTTCTTTGTAAGGTTTACCTGAAGCTGGCTCGATACCCAACCATGCGTTCGTCTGGACGTCCGGCCAGGAGTGAGTCCGGTATTCTTTCATGGTTACGTAACTCTTCTTCTGAAGCCACTCGTATATCTCGTCCTTAGACTTGAATCCAAGGTCGTACATATGTCTAGCCATCTGTGGAAGCATCAGGAAGGTAATACCACCTTCTCTACCCGCCCATAATTCCGAAAGCATATACTCGAAGAAATTATGGGGTCCAGGTATACCCTTGACACCAAGTCGCCTAGCAATTCCTCCATGTCCACTCTTCTGGAAAGCACGATAACCCCCGGGGGAAAACTCTGTTCGATGAATATTTGTGGTTCCACCCCTTCCCAGGTTCATTACGTAGATAATACTCTCGTCTTTGTCGTAATCATACTCTTCGTTCAGCCCTTTCCAGCTCGGTGGAAGGGAGTCCACATCCTCAGGAATACAGTTAAACAAAGGTGCTCCCATAACACCGCAGTTGGTCACATTCGGTACATTCCCACCAAAATTACGCCACATTAGTTCTGCTGCCCGACCAATACTCCTGTTCGCCGGGTTACCAGGCCCGAATATGCCAACGTCGCAGTTCATCCCAATTTCTCTGGCTATCGGTCCACTCACAACATAGCCCTGGCTGCCGCGTCCGTCAAAACCACCACCACCACCCGCTTCTGCAATGGTGAGTACTACCGGGAAATACTCAGGCTTACAACCGGCCATCACAGCATTCACTGCAACCTGTTCAACTGTAGCGGTTCGTTTCACTGGCTGGAACAGTACCGGATCACCTTTTTTAGCACCCTCACCCATACCCAGAACCATTCTGCCATGGTCCTTCTGATGGAGTATTAATTCATCCGGTGCATGGCTGGTATTGGACAGCATTTCTTTTACTTTTTCTTCTGTCGGTATTACCACAGGCAGCCCGTCGGTGTACTTGGTAATAGGCGGACTATATCAAAGATAAGTAATTGTCTCTTGTTCGCTATAGACCTTTTCCGCTTCTTCGAGAGTTCCCTCAAAAAGAATTCTTTCATCACCCAATGCTTTAAGCACTCCACTTGAGCTCTCTTCCTCGGTTAAAGGTCTGACAAGGGCATCAAGCAGGTCTGGAAGAAATCCGTCGACATCTTCCGGACCTGGCAGAGTTCTTGAAACATGGACTCTGCGCAGGCAGGGTGAACCACTCATCGTGGCTGCCTGCACGAAACATTCATCCTGGTCCTGGTACAGCAGTGAAACCGTCGGTATACCTGCCTGTTCGACTTCCGCTACCTGGAACAACTGTCCCCAAATAGCGCCGT
>CP070800.1:904574-909633 GCA_020343555.1 Dehalococcoidales bacterium | reverse complement strand
TAATCAGTATCATGCTCGTCTGTATATGGGCATTCCCTTCAGGCGGTGGTCACCAGTGGTTCTGGTATCCCGTCGGAGGTTGGGGATTTTTCCTGATTATCAAATATTTCGAAGTGTTCATATTTCCAAGTGATGGCGGAAAAGCGGCCATAGAAAAAGAAGCAGCGAAGATAAAAAGGTTAGGAAACTGATTACCAGTAAAGTAAAAAGATAATAAATAGGAGGAATAGAAATGAGGAATATAGCTTTTGCAGTATTTGCAGTAATTTTTCTAAGCGCGGGATTACTGGCAGCTTGCCAGGGCGTCGTTTTCGGCTCGGGTGATCCGGAAACAAGGACATTCGATTACACCGATTTTACCAGGATCGAAGCCCACAACGGCTTCCACGTCGAAATTACCGAGTCATCCTCATTCAGCATCGAGGTTACCACAGATGACAACGTCTGGGAGTACCTTGACGTCAGTAAAAACGGCGATACTTTGGTGATCGAATACGAATGGAACCGGTCATATACTAATGTTATAAAAGAAGCCGTCATTACAATGCCTGATATTGAAGGAATTCAGTTATCAGGTGGTTCGCAGGGAGATATTGAAGGTTTCAATTCATCAAATGATTTCTCAGCTAAACTCTCGGGCGGCAGTAGACTGGAAGGTACGATCACCGCCGGTGATACTGATTTAAACCTTTCCGGTGGTAGTAGAGTCACTTTATCAGGTTCTGGTGATAATCTTGAAATAGACGGTTCGGGCGGCAGCAGAGTAAACCTGGAAGATTTCCCGATAAAAGATGCGGACATTAATATCAGTGGCGGAGGTTTTGCCGATATTCATATGGATGGTATTCTCGATGCGAATCTTTCCGGAGGATCTAAAGTTGTATACTCCGGCAACCTGGAATTGGGAGATCTTGATCTTTCAGGCGGCTCGACCGTAAGCAGGAAATAGAAGGATATTACGAACATGAAAAATTATTTGTTAGTATTGTTGGTCGCTTGTCTGACGCTCACGGGATTAGCCGCCTGTAACACCGAAAAGGAAACTCTGGATCTGGATGGTGTCATTATCACTCTTGAAAGAACCGCCTGTTACGGATTTTGCCCGATATATTCTCTGACCATACACGGCGACGGTACCGTAATTTATGAAGGCAAGGATTTCGTCGAAACCGTTGGAAGAGTAGAAACCGTTATATCAACGGAAAAGGTTGAACAACTCATATCAGAATTCGAAAAGGTAAACTACGATTCTCTCAAAGATACCTATACGGAGAAAACAATCACCGATGCTCCCTCGGTTATAACATCGATAACGAGGAACGGGAAGACCAAAACTATAGAACACTACCACGGAGATTTCAATGCTCCCGAAGAACTTACAAACCTTGAAGACAAGATCGATGAAATCGTAAACTCAGAACAATGGATCAAATAACTCGGCGTAAAAGTGAAAAATAACGAAAATCGACGAGAATATCATGGGGATGGAACAGAATGAAAGCGATAATATATGAGAAATACGGACCACCCGAGATATTTCAGCTTAAAGAAGTGTCGAAACCGGTACCCAAGGACGATGAAATTCTTGTGAAAATACATGCGACTACAGTAGCGGCTGAAGATCCGAGATATCGCAGCTTTAACTTCCCTGCCTGGGGTTGGCTTCCGTTACGGTTGCAGATTGGAATCTTTAAACCAAGACAGAAGATACTCGGTTTCTATTTCGCTGGAGAAGTTGTTTCAATAGGTAAGAATGTGACACTTTTCAGAAATGGCGACCAGGTTATCGGGAATACGCCCGGTGGTGGCACTTATGCACAATATGTCTGCTTATCTGAAGCCAATGCAATATCAAAAAAGCCAGACAATCTAACCTATGAAGAATCCGTCGCTGTCCCGAACGGAGCATTAACCGCGTTACTTTTTCTACGCAGTGCGAATATACAGAACGGACAGAAAATTCTGATCAACGGGGCTTCGGGAACGGTAGGAACTGCTGCTGTACAACTGGCGAAATACTTTGAGACGGAAGTTACCGGTGTATGCAGCACTGGCAACATGGAATTTGTACGATCATTAGGGGCAGATAAAGTGATCGACTATACTAGGGAAGACTTCACAAAAAGCAGCCAAACTTACGACATCATCTTTGATGTTATGGGATGGAAAGGCTTTTCAAGGAGTAAACACTTGCTGAAAGAAAACGGTATATACCTTACAACGAATCCAGGATTTAAGGTTTTCGGGCAGATATTATGGACAAAAATGACCTGTGGCAAGAGAGTGAAATGGGTTGCCAGTGGCTTACTGACCAAAGCCGGAGATCTGGAATATATCATACGACTCGTTGAAGACGGTCAAATACGCCCGGTAATCGACAGGAGTTATCCGCTGGAAAAGATGGCTGAGGCTCACAGGTATGTCGAGACCGGACACAAGAAAGGAGATGTAGTAATTACTATCGCCCACAGTGAGATAGAAGTATAAATTCAAACGGAACAGAATCCATGAAGGCTGAAGAGAACTGGTACATGAGAGCGAAAACAGAAGCCGCGAAAGACATCTCCCGCTCCGATCATTTTGTCGGGCTGTCTATCGGAGTGTTCAGTATACTGATGTTATCGTATTATATCGCCCATGATTTACAGTCAACCGGTTTCTTTACTCCTGAATTCCGAACCGTTGAACGGTTTTTGTTGTACGGATCACTTGTTTTCTGGATAATTACCTCAAGCCTTGATGCGATATTCAACAGACGATTTCTTTCACGTCTTATCGATACGTTCGGTGGAGTACTGTTTGTCTGCATCGGATTCGCATGGTTATTTATCGTATTTCCCTTTGAGATGACATATTTCGCCGATCTGTTACCGGAGTCGTTACGATTCCTGGTTCAGTGGATTTCAAATGACGTAGCAAAAGTGATACTGGGGCTGGGATTCATCATTCACTTTGTAGCAGCGATCTATTGCCCTTTTGGATACAAGTTCGTTGAAAAGAATCCTTTTAAACGTAATTAAATTGACCAATAATATCGCCAGCAAGCATTAATTAATCAGGATATCGGGAGGAACTATGAAAGCAATAATGCAAACCGAATACGGACAACCAGATAAGGTACTGAAACTGGTTGATATTCCAAAACCGACCATTGGGAATGATGAAGTCATGGTGAAAGTCCATGCATCTTGCATCAACTGGGCCAATGTGACTATGTCAATCGGAACACCATTTGCAGCTCGAATGACATCCGGAGGTTTAAGAAAACCCAAATACGAAATACCCGGAGGTGATATTACCGGAACAGTGGAAGCTGTCGGCAGCGAAGTGACTCAGTTTCAACCGGGAGATGAGGTATACGGAGATCTTGGTGATAGTGGTTTTCGCGGGTACGCGGAGTACGTCTCCGCTCCTGAAAAGAACCTAGCACTGAAACCTGTGAACCTGACTTTCGAACAAGCAGCAGCGGTACCACAGGCAGCAGTAGTCGCCCTCCAGGGACTCCGAAACAAAGGTAATATTCAACCGGGAATGAAAGTATTGATAAACGGTTCTTCGGGTGGTATTGGCACCTATGCTGTCCAGATCGCCAAATCATACGATACCGAGGTTACCGGAGTATGCAGTACGAGAAACGCAGACTTTGTTTTATCTCTCGGGGCAGATTATATTATCGACTACACAAAAGAAGATTTTACCAGGAGTGAGAAGAAGTACGATCTGGTACTGGCAACAGCGGGTTACCGATCGATTTTCGAATATAAACGGGCTTTAAGTCCGAATGGTATGTATGTTAGTGCCGGGGGAGCGATGAAACAGGTTTTCCAGGGAATGGTTGGCCCCCTCGTGTCGAAAATCGGGAGTAGAAAACTTACCTATTTGATGCACAGACCGGATCAGAAAGACCTTATAATCATGAAGGAGCTTATTGAAGCCGGCAAGGTAAAACCTGTCATCGACCGAAGCTACCCTCTGGAGAAAACAGCCGATGCTTTTCTTTATTATGCCCAGGGGAAGACTCGCGGGAAAGTAGTAATTACCGTGGGTAACTAAGGGTGTGATCGAGGAGAAAAGTCACGGTATCCTGATTATCAAACTCGAAGGATATGAGAAATGAATACTAAGTTATTGAGACTGGGAACTAAAACTTCCGGAACCAGGAAAACAAGGATCATTGTGTCTGTTGTTGCCATTTTGTGGAGTATAGCGACTCTATTATTTTTCAACTTTTTCCGGGATTATATGGCATATTATCACGATGGAGTTCGGGATGTGTTTGTAACTGCTGAGTTTGTAAAATGGCTCTGGATACATAATCCTTTACTTATTCTAACTCTAATAAGCCATTCGGTTTTCCTTGTCTATGAGAGGTATGTATTAAGAGAGAGCATATTGGTTTTCCTGGCTATACTAGGCGTAGCTTCAACGGCAGTTCTATTAAGCTTATTCCCCTTCAATTTTACAGTTTTTCCCGGTGATTCAGTATCAAGATGGGCCGAACTGGGTTTGAGGATTGCCTTGATTATAACGATAGTTTCAATGAGTTTCGACTTCCTGATCAGCGGCAATACTCTGATCCGCAATATCTCTAACGGTAAAAAAGACTACTAAGGAGTATCGAAAAGTTATTACTTTCGTTTTTCCCGTACACTGAGTTTCAATACCTCGAATACACGAAAATGAAAAAAAAGTGACAGAAGAGGTAACGCTATGGAAGAGTCGTCAAATGTTAAATCCGGAGACGTAGCAAGTCATATTTTCATTATCCTTGTGACGTTAGCACAGCTCATATTCTTTACGTGGTTTCATGAATATATAGCCTGGAATATGACCGGTCAGGATGGAAGCATAATCCGTTTGTCGATGCTTACCGACGCCTATTTTGTGTGGCTGCCGATTATGATAACGGGATCAATTCTGGTAATAGCAGCATATATCGGAATGATCATTTACTATAATTATAAGTTTTATAAACTGGTCGATATATCGTCCGCCATTATCGGCGTTATCATATCAGGATCACTCGCAATCATATTCCCGTTTGATTTCAGTGTAATAC
>CP070800.1:899299-904474 GCA_020343555.1 Dehalococcoidales bacterium | reverse complement strand
AATAGCTAGGCCCAAGAGCGTCAACAGCGTATCATATGGCGAAGAGATTTTTAGGCACGTGCATGATGGTTAAGGTCAAAAGGGGTAAACCTGGCCCTATCAGGGGAAACTAGGGCATAATGACAATCACGTCAATCTGGCTGCTGCCCCTCCCGTGTCCGGAGCCCTGGGGATAATCGGGGTTAGCAGCAGGGCCGGTATCCAGGAGGTGTGAAATTGAGATGACTAAAACCATAGAAGCAACCCATCTCATCAGACCGTGTAAAGTTTTCAAACCAAAAGGAGCGAAGAGATTGATATGAAAAGGATAGTATGGTTGGTAATGAGTTTTGTAATGGTATTGTCGCTAGTTGTAATGTCTTGTGGTGAAACAGAAGACTCTAGTGGAACAGTAAAACAAGAAGATACCGGGCAGACAGTAACCATAGGAGAGGAAGAAGGGAAAGAAGATAAACCGGAGAAAGAGGTGCCGGAAGGATTGTTACCCCCGGATCAGCCCAAGTATGGCGGGACAATCGTCAACATAGGTGCAGACCCGATGGGCTGGGATCACTATCTAGCCATGTTTACTGGTACTTCATTTTGCGAGGATGAGCTCATGTCCGGAGACTGGGCCAAAGGACCGGCCGGTACCGGAGAAATGAGCTGGAAATACGGCAATAACGGTCGAACGGACGTCCTGGCAGGAAATGCCGCAGAAAGCTGGGAGTTTATAGGTAATGATAAGATACATTTCCACATCCGTCCCGGGGTATATTTCTGGGATAAACCACCGGCAAACGGTCGTGAGTTGACTGCCGAGGATGTGGCCTGGAATATCGAACGCCAATGGACTGATGGTGGAATGGCCTTTCTTCCTCGAACCAACGCTCCACCGGAACGCCTGATATCTGCTGAAGCCATAGACAAATACACGGTTGAACTCACGATACCACCTCACGTTCAGGGCCTGCACTTGCTGCTGAACGGCGAACGCGTCGGACTTCACGCACCAGAGGTTGTAGAGCAATTCGGTGACTACAGTGACTGGAAGAATATCGTTTCCACCGGTCCTTTTATACTGACCGACTACATCCCGGCAAGTTCCATTACATACGAAAAACACCCCAACTACTGGCAGGAAGATCCGCTTAATCCGGGTAATCAACTTCCTTACATAGACGGAGTCACCAGTCTAATAATTGCGGATCTTTCAACACGATTGGCGGCATTCCGCACCGGAAAATTAGATTACATGGTTGCAGTGACCTGGGAAGACCAGGAACAAATCGTAAATGATTCACCGGATATTATGTGGGACACTTCTTTCGGACATGGTGCAATCATAGCTATGAGGTGCGATAAACCCGAGTTACCCTTCTACGATGTGAAGGTAAGGCGAGCAATGAATTTAGCCATCGATCGCGAAGCACTTGTAAGGGATTACTACAACGGAAACGCGGAACTGATGGGCTGGCCTTATTATCCCATCCCCGACCATTCACAGCTGTATGAACCACTGGAGGACCTCTCTGAAGGAGCTCAGGAAGTCCACACCTATAATCCTCAAAAGGCTAGAGAACTTCTGGCCGAAGCGGGTTATCCTGATGGTTTCAAGACTCAGATTGACCTGTCGACGGCATCCGCAGATTTCCTCTCTATCATCAAGGAGTACTTCGCAGCCATCGGCGTCGATATGGCACTGAATCTCCATGAAGCAGGTGTATTCGTCGGTATCAACCGTGGTCGTAAGCATGAAGAAATGCTGTATAAGGAAACCAAGATGTGGATGTTCTCATGGAAGATGCACGAAGTGCGGCCGGAGAGTATGGATAACTTAAGTTTCTGGGGCAGTCCCGAAACAAGGGAAGTCTACAATAACCTCAACCTGCACTTGGGCAAGGACGATGCAGCCTGGATGGCAGAGCTGAAAACCGTAACGTCGCATATGTTAGAGGAAGCTCCCTATGTCTATTTACCGGCACCGATATTTTACGACGGTTGGTGGCCGTGGATGCAGAATTACTTTGGTGCCCATAATCTAGGTTATTTCACCCCCGGTATATTTCTAAAATTCGTTTGGGTTGATCAGGATATGAAGGAAAAAATGGGTTACTAGTTCTGAATTATCATCAAATTTAACCGACTAGGAGAGTGAAAAATGGAAGCTTATTGCGTAAAGTGCCGGGTCAAGAGGGAAATGAAAGATCCCAAAGCTATTACCATGAAGAACGGTAAACCGGCCACTCAGGGAGTCTGCCCTGTCTGTGCCACTAAGATGTTTAGGATAGGGAAAGGATAACCCTTCCTCTTTATCAGACACGAAAGGAAGGAGTAGTAACTACTCCTTCCTTTTTTTTGAATAAACAGCAATAACCACTGACAAACATCCCGATGTTAGTTCAACAAGGCAAGACGCTAATATTCTCTTCCCTACTTGGCCAATCGAATGCACAAGAAATCAGACATCCCGATGAAAATCGGTATCCAGGAATCCAGTCAGTGATCCTCTTCTTTCATTCCCGCGAAGGCAGGAATCCAGTAGATATTGGGAAGAAACACTTAATGTTTAAAATGTTGAATCTTACCTCAACTCTCATCTTCTGGATCCCGTGTCAAGCACGGGATGACAGCGTAATATAGAATTGGGCTCAAAGGATGGAAGAGAATTTCTTGTTACTTAAGTCAGCATTATCCTCCCAGTCGATTCTTGACCGCCTTCGCATGAGCATCAAGACCTTCGGTCTCTGCGATAACCTGTGCCGCTTTACCGATTTCCTCGATATCGATCTTATCCGTATCTATCAGGCTGGTCAGCTTCACGAAATCGGTCACGTTCAGTGGAGAACCGAACCGTGCCGTACCGCCGGTAGGCAGTATGTGAGCCGGCCCCGCGCTATAATCACCCAGTGCCACGGTACTCTTTTCCCCGATGATAACACATCCGGCAGCGTTGATCTTTTCCAGGTAAGATCCGGCATTCTCAACCAGCATCAGCAGGTGCTCCGGGGCATATAAGTTGGCCAGTTCAATCGCATCATCGATACTCTCCACCAAGCCTATCATCCCCCACTCTTCTATGTTCTTGGCGGCTTCCTCCTTGTTGGATAGCTCCTCTAGCTGCTCTTCAACCTGATTCCTCACATTGTGCGCCATCTTCCATGAGGTTGTCAGCATGATCGCCGAACCGGAAGTGTGTTCTGCCTGGGCAAGGAGATCGGAAGCACAATACGCCGGATTCGCCCCGTCATCTGCAATAATTACCACCTCGGAAGGACCGAACAGGCCGTCGATACCCACAACTCCGTATAACAGTTTCTTTGCCAGCGTCACGTAGATATTACCAGGACCGAATATTTTATCAACAGCAGGTATTGTCTCCGTCCCGTATGCCAGCGCTGCCACAGCCTGGGCTCCTCCTACCGAAAACACCCTGTCAACACCGGCGATATTCGCGGCAGTAAGTGTCGCCGGATGCACCGCACCGTTCTTCTGTGGAGGTGTTACCACTATTATCTCTTTCACTCCGGCTACCTTTGCCGGGACTGCCGCCATCAGCAAAGACGAAGGCAGCGGAGAAGTAAATCCCGGTGTAATAATCCCAACCCTTTTCAGCGGTCTGACAAGCCAGCCGAGACCATCTCTAACGCTCTCATTCAGTAAACTATCCCTCTGAGCTGTATGATAAGAGGAAATCCTGTCAGCAGCTATTTTCAGGGCTGTAAGAAGTTCTGAATCAACACTGTTACTGGCCGCAACAATTTGTTCCTTACTGACCTCCAGTGTGTCCAGTATCACCCCATCGAATCTCCGGGTATATTCATATAAAGCAGTATCTCCTCGGCGGGATACTTCAGTAATTATATCCCTGACCGCCTGCTCCCGTTCATCGGTTTCAAAACCGCTTGAAGGTCCCTGCCGCGACAGTATACTTTTTAAAGCTTCGTATCTTTCTATTATCTTCATCTTTTTCCCGGATTATTCTTCGATACCTTTTTTCAATTTCTTTACTATGGACTTAATTTTATCACTCTTATCAACAGCACCAATACTGTTTTTATTACCGATCAGTCTTGCTGTGGATTCGAATAGCGTGTCGATTATCCTGAGATTATGTCTGGCTATCGTCCCCCCGGTCTCCGTATTCTCTATGAGAAGATCAGCATCCTCGGGAAGAAACACCTCACTCGCTCCCCAGGTAGGTATCACCCGGTACATTCCCATGTGGTTTTCCCTCGCGCACTTGTCGGCAATATTTATGTATTCGGAAGCCACACGTATCGGTAGAGACTGTTCCTCAAAGTAATCTTTCAACTCATTGAGATCGTGCACCGGCAGTTTATCATCAATTACGGCTACCATCTTTACCCGGCTTGATTTCAGGTCGAGGAGATCCATTACCGGGCTGGACGGAAACTGGTAGAGGTGATCGAGAACCCAGTCTTTTCCCGTTATTGCCAGATCGAAATTACCATTCGCAACCTGAAGAGGCATATCCTGCGGTCGTATCACCTTGATACTCACACCTTCCAGGTCCGTTTCCGGCCTCCTGTTCCCTGTCGATGAAGGATAATCAAGTACGTTAACTCCTGCCCGGCAGAGTAATTCAACGGTGTGCTTCTGTGCGTGTCCGTCAGGTAAAGCCAGTTTAATAAAACCATTTTCTGAATTCCGGCTGGAATACCTGGTGGTGATTTTTTCTGTCTTTGTTTCGATGGACGACTTTCTACTACCTGCGGCACGTAACGCTTTATCTATCGAAGCCAGCAGCTCACTCAGATCTTCTTTTTCCCAGCTGTTCCTGTTGGCAATAAGACAGGCACTGAAATTCAGAATATTCTGAACAGGTATGAGGTTTGAATCCGGCACTTCTTCTCCTTCCCTGATAAGCGCCAGTTCCGCACTTTCCGGCGGATAAGCGCCGGCAGCGCCCCATAATGAAAATATGCTGAATCGACGCAGCCTGTTTTTCAGGGCAAAGGATTCTGCCAGATTCGGATATTCGCTGACTATCCGTATGATATTATCTGCTTCACGCATGGTCTTTCGGTTAATCAATTTTCCGGATAGACCGGCAGCTATATACAAAGTACCTTCGCCATATCCCAGATTCCTCAATTCTATGATATCGACGCTCGGAAACTTGGATTTAAGCTCTTCCACCCAGTCCAGTCCGCAGATACCGAGATCATAGTT
>CP070800.1:893532-899199 GCA_020343555.1 Dehalococcoidales bacterium | reverse complement strand
GTAGTGAAAGAAAATCCCGAACTGAAACATATTATTACAGTGAGAAGTACCGAAAATGGGCAGTACATTAATCTTGAAGATCTAATTTCAAATACGGATCCGGGCGAACAGATGTTGAGAGAATTATCTCGACAAAAACCGGGGGCGAATGATATCGCATTTGTTTTACCTACCGGAGGTACTACCGGCTTGCCTAAAGTTGTACCTCGAACTCATAACAGTGCTGTCTGCGAAGCACGGTATAAAGCAGAAGCGCGTAAACAAGATACCGATGATATTTGTCTGATTACAGTACCACTCGAACATAACCTGGGTCTTGCGACAATGACAAGTACTATCTATAGTTTTGGCAAAATTGTCTTTCTTGATTCGACCAGGCCGGTTGATTTCTATGAAACAGTTCAGCGGGAAAAGGTAACCTGCGCCCCGCTTGTACCGACATTGTTACAAAGACTGGTCAATTATCCCGATATCAACCAGTATGACACATTCTCTCTGAAAGCACTTTATACAGGCGGTGCCAAAACTACAACCGATGTTATACAGGCCGTTCATGAGAAAATCGGCAGAGTATATGTCAGCGCATTCGGGATGTCGGAAGGTGCTACCTGTACGACGAGACCGGATGATAACGACGCCACAATATTTAACACGATAGGTAAACCATGCTGCCCGTATGATGAGTTTAAAGTCGTGGATGCTCGCGGTCGGGAACTCCCACGGGGAATAGAAGGCGAACTGATAGTGAGAGGACCGGGAGTTTTTTCAGGCTACCTTAACAACCCGGAGGAGAACAAACGCGCCTTTACCAGTGATGGATTTTTTATCACCGGTGACCTGGCCATAATAGATGATGATGGAGTTGTCAGAATAACCGGTAGAAAGAAAGACATTATCATTAGAGGTGGTGAGAATATCAGTCCAGGTGAGATCGAAGCCATGATCATTACACACCCGGATATCGTTGATGTTGCGGTGATAGGTATTCCGGATGAAGAAATGGGAGAAAGGGTCTGTGCGTATATTCAACCCAGTGGAAAAACTACCCCTGCGTTTGAAGATATTATTACATACTTGAGAAGCCAGGGAGCATCGGTACTTCAATTACCGGAGAGAATAGAAATTATCGATGTGATTCCGCTGACCGCGATCGGCAAAGCTGATAAACAAGCATTAAGAGAAGATTATAGGAAACGAATGGAGAATTCCGAGGATAAAAAAACTGGATGAGAGGTCGTAAAATATGAATATACTGGAGGAATTATGAAGCTGCTTTTTTTCGACAATTACAGGTTAGGTGCACTCAAGGAAGATAACGTCATTGACTTATCTGATTTTGCTCAAGCAATCCCGCACGCTGATCCCAACACGTTGATAAGCAAACTCATTGAAAGTTACGCAAATTATCGGGAAGAATTACAACGGATTATAGATAGTAGCCCGGGGGTATCGGTCAACCAGGTATCAATCAGATCTCCCTTACCGCGACCTGCAAATATTGATTGTATGGCCGTCAACTACATGGAGAACGGGACTTTAACAGAAAAACCACCATTTAATGCCTTCCAGAAATCTCCCGGCAGTATCATAGGTAATGGCGACACCATGATTCTACCTGACGTACCAGCCACGATTTTCGAGGGTGAAGCGGAGTTAGGGGTAGTTATAGGCAAACGTGCATCCCACGTGAAAGCCGCGGATGCCATGAATTATGTCTTTGGCTATATTAATTTTATTGACGGATCAGCCAGGGGTTTGCCATCACCCATAAATGTGTTCTACCAGATGAAATCACGGGATACCTTTGCTCCAATCGGTCCCTGTATAGTCACCGCAGATGAGATTTCCGATCCTCACAACCTTGCTGTGAAATTATGGAATAACGGGATTTTGATGCAGGATTTCAATACATCCGATATGGCAAACAAAATTCCGGAATGTATAGAGTGGATTTCCTCGATTCATACCCTGGAGCCAGGAGATATTGTGGCTACCGGTACCAATCACGGTGGACTTAATCCATTCCAGGACGGCGACTCGATAGAAATGGAGATAGAGGGATTGGGTAGGTTGAATTTCAAAGTAAGGGATGACCTGAAACGAACATGGGCGAGGGAAACCAGGTTCGAACGGCAACAGAAAGGTCTTGAAGGATTCACTCCGCAACTGACGGGTAAATATGCAAATAGTTAAGGTAAGTATATAAGTGTGTAAAAAATTCGATTCAGGATAATAGGTAAACCGCCGCTTTTAATAAGAGGAGATTCGGAATGATAAGAGATCTGATAATCGAAAACAGAACCTGCAGGAGATTCAAACAGGAGGTCAGTATTGATCTCGAAGTCTTACGTGAACTGGTTGATCTGACAAGGTTTACTGCTTCGGGGAGCAATCTTCAACCTCTACGATATATGCTGTCTAATGAGTCACGGAAGAATGACCTGATATTCCCAACTCTTGGCTGGGCAGGGCAAATAGCAGACTGGCCGGGACCTGCTGAAGGTGAACGACCTTCAGCCTATATTATTATGCTTGCCGATACCAAGGTGAATAACAGGTTTTGTGAAGTAGACGCCGGATTAGCAACTCAGAGTATAATGCTTGGTGCGAGAGAAAAAGGTCTGGGCGGGTGCATGCATTGGTCGGTGAAGAGAGATGACTTGAGGCCAGCTCTGGATATACCGGTACGCTATGAGATTCTTTATGTATTATCTCTGGGAAAGCCTGACGAGAAGATAATAATTGAAAAAGTGGGATCCGACGGGAAAACCAGTTACTGGCACGATGAAGAAGGTGCACACCATGTACCTAAGCGTGAACTGGATGACATAATCATCGGTTAACGACCTGCGTTCAAAGGTAATTCATCAGATTGAATCAATATTGGGGAGGAGAAGTAAATGACAAAAGAAGAAATATTCGAAATCATTAAAGCAAATCCTATTGCTTGGATGGCAACTGTCGAAGGAAACCAGCCACGGGTTCGTGCCATGGGAATACCGAAAGCCGATGAAAACGGTATCATTATCCAGACCTGGACGATTAAAGATATTCACCAGCAGGTGGTTGATAATCCAAAGATGGAGTTATGTTTCAACGATTTAAAGGGAGGGATTCAAGTTAGAGTCAGCGGTGCGGCAGAGATTATAAATGATGTTGATGCAAAAGAGAAAATGGTCGAAGACCGTCCGTTCATGAAACCTACGGTCGAAGAACACGGCATCGACGTTGTGGCGCTCTACCGTCTTAAAGGCAGAGCGACCGTCTGGACCAGGGATAAGAACTTCGATCCAAAAGAATACATAGATCTATAATCGTAACCGGTAAAACCAAAAAGGTGTGGCAATGTTTGGCAAGAAATCCAATGATTACCACACCTTTTCGTTATTCAATAATAGGACACCAGACACCAGATTTACCTCTGGCTGTTTCCTACATCAGGACCATACCACCATCGATCACCATTGTTTCCCCGGTGATAAAACGGGAAGCGTTTGATGCCAGGAATAACGCTGCATGCGCCACATCACTTGTTTTTCCTAACCCGCCCAGGGGAGTTTCACGTTTCTGGATCATTTGTTCATAAGTACCATTGGCTACTTCCCAGGGTGGACGTCCGATTCTGTTTAAGCCGATATCGGTATCGATAGGTCCGGGGGCGAGACTGTTTACCCTGATATTATAGGGAGCCAGTTCGTTGGCTAACCACTCAGTCAATGTAATTACACCAGCTTTCGCAATACCGTATACGCAGGCACTGCCAGTCTTGAGTCCTCCGATCGATGCCATATTGATAATATTCCCGGCATTCTTTTCTGTCATTATTTTCGCGGCACTTCGGCAGCCTAAATAGGCACTTTTCAAATTGAGATTCATCGCCTTGTCCCACAATTCTTCGGTTGTTTCCAGAAGCGTTTCATGGGCAGATGCACCGGCATTGTTTACCAGAATATCGATAGTACCAAATTCTTTTACTACTGCGTCTATAAGAGTGTTTACTTCACTCTCTTTGGTAGCATCAGTTCGCTTAGCCAAAGTACGGCGTCCTAGCTTGGTGATTGCATCTGCGGTGCCATCCAGATCACTGCTTGAAGATTTGGCACTGAAACCGGAAATTGCTACGTCAGCACCGGCTTCAGCAAAGGTTACAGCTATTTCTCTTCCTATACCTCTTATACTTCCGGCTCCGATAACGAGAGCTACCTTTCCACTCAATGATAAATCTGGCAGACTCATAGTTAGTTCTCCTTTAATTAGAGTATTATATGTCACTAGATTCTTAAACTGAAAATAGTAAGGGATAAATGAGAAAGAGATGTCGATAAGTTATTATCGTTACGATTGCACATGAAAACAGCTCGATTCCTCTTGTGGCTGGTTCAAGTTATGTTTCGGTAGTATAAGCCATTCTAACATAATGCACATGAACTGATTAGCACATTTCCTCACAATTAGTGATATACTCAAGAAAAAATCGAGGTTAAAAGTGAGTGAACGAGTAGAAATAGAAGTACGTAATCCTCGTGGCGTAATCGAATCATCTCCAATTTATGCACCTGCCCAGCGTGTCGATAACCTGGCAGGTAAAACTGTAGGTCTATATTCAAATGGAAAAGATGGCATGGATAGATTTTATACAGTGTTCGCGGAGTTATTAAAGAGTAAATATCCCACTGCAAAGACTATCTATCTATCAGGTGATTACCTGATAAATGATAAAGACGCCAACGAGTGGGATTCTCAGATCGATACGTTTATATATGGAGTTGGAGACTGAGGTTCTTGCACGTATACCGGCGTAGCCGGTACGGTAAAGCTGGAAAGAATGGGCAAACCGGGCGTATTTATTAACTGTGATACCTTTAATTATGATTCGGTTTCTGCTGCCAGTGATCATTCTATGCCTGCTTTTCGTCATAGACAAATAAAATCATCCGAGTTTTATAAAATGCGGGGAGAAATTGAAACTATAAGACCATTGGTAGAAGCAGTCTTCGATGATCTTATCGATGCTTTGACTGCGCCATTGACACCGGAAGAGACGGACGTACCTCAACCGGAACGTGATGAAGACGGTCCTGCCACTTTTGCCTATATCTCAGAATCTTACCCGATGGTTTGCGAAGAATTCTTCCAGGATTACCTTTCTAAAGGTTGGAGTGACGGATTACCCCTGGTACCACCTACGCCCGAACATGTTAAATGGATGCTTTCCGGAACGACACGTTCTCCGGTTGAAGTTATCGGCAAGATGAAACCGAAGTTAGGCAACGCTACCGTAGAAAAGATAGCCATTAATGCTGTAATGGCAGGAGCAAGGCCTGAATACCTGCCGGTGATTATTACCGCCATGGAAGTAATCCTGGACCCGGATTTCGACCACCTTCACGTTTTGACTTCGGCAGGTTCTTTTTCTTTCATGATCGTGGTTTCAGGTCCGATGGGAAAAGAAATAAATATGAATTCCGGAATCGGTTTCCTTGGGCATGGCTGGCGGGCTAACAGTTCCATTGGACGTGCGGTAAGATTGGCGACGCTAAATATAGGTCGAACCTGGCCCGGTTTGAATGATATGGCGGTAACCGGCAGGGTAAACCCGCACATTTTCTATACATTTACTGAAAACGATGCAAATCCATGGCATCCTTATCATACGACTCAAGGATT
>CP070800.1:889840-893432 GCA_020343555.1 Dehalococcoidales bacterium | reverse complement strand
GATTCGTGAAAGCGAGATGGTACGTACCTATGTAAGAAATCCCCACGAACTGGAACGATACATCGAGTGTCTCTCGAGATTAACCATAAGTGAGATCATTCTTCATGCTTCCCTCGCTCGTCAGGCTAGTAACACAACACTTGATTTTAACCGGGTAGATTACCCCGATAAAGATCCGGAAGAATGGGATAAATACATCACGTTGAAAAAGGTAGACGGCGAGGTTGTTACCGATGATCTACCTCTGGGTTACTACCTCCTCGAACCTTACGCATCAAATTTCAAAGATAACTACGAAGCGCACGCAAGCCTGAGTGAAGAGAGGGTGAATTAATGAATAACGAAGCATATCTGGTACCTAATCCGGCTACTCCGTGTCAACCGATAAGGATAGATCCTGAGCTTTGTATCAGCTGCTACAGGTGTGCAGACCAGTGCCGGACCGATATCATGGTAAGAAACCTGCCGAAGGAAAGTGGATTTGCTCGTTGCGAGGAAGCCTGCCCTACCGGTGAAGCAATCAGGTGGACTACTTATCTTATCGCCAGAGGAGAATTCGATAAAGCCCTTGAGAACATCAAGTTTGAGAATCCTTTCCCTGGCATTTGTGGCCGAGTGTGTTTCCATCCCTGCGAAGATGATTGTGCGCGTATCCCGCTTGACCAGGGGATAGCAACCAATACACTGGAAAGAGCCGCTTATGATTACGGCACTTCCAACGCCAAACAACCGGAGAAACGTCCGGATACCGGAAAAACTGTTGCCGTTGTAGGTGGAGGACCGGCTGGTCTAACCTGTGCCTATTATCTCTCAATCCTCGGGCACAAAGTAACCGTTTATGAAGCCAAACCGGTTGCAGGTGGTATTCCGCGAATAAATATCCCGGAATTCAGGCTGCCGGCAGCAATAGTTGAAAGCGAAATTGACCAGGTAACCAAACTTGGAGTTGACATCAGGACGAACAGTCCGGTGGACGCAGAAAAATTCACGGAACTAACAAAGGATTATGACGCCTGTTTTATCGCTACCGGAGCACCATTATCAGTCACATTAGGAGTTCCCGGAGAAGATAATCCGAACGTTATAGGCGCGCTTGAATTCCTTTACAAATCCAGGATCGACAATAACATTAAAGTTGGCAAAAAAGTTGTCATCATCGGTGGAGGTAACGTTGCTACCGACTCCGCACGACTGGCACGCCGACTCGGTGCCGACGAAGTGACCATGGTATGTCTGGAAACCCGTGATACTATGCCAGCTTATGAAACTGAGATAGAAGAAGCCATCACCGAGGGTATAAACATTCTTCCGAGTTGGGGAGTGAAAGAAATAAACCTGAACGACGGCAAACTATCCGGAATCGAACTGAAATCATGTCTTTCCGCTTTTGATGATCAAGGTAGATTTAGTCCGACATATGATGAAAACAATACATGCGACATAGCCGCCGATACCATGATTCTGGCTATCGGTCAGCGAACCGACCTGTCTTTCGCAGACGCAGAAATTCTGGACGGTTCCCGATTAAAAATCGACCCGGTTACACTGGGAACACCAGTGGCAGGAGTGTTTGCCGGTGGTGATGTCGGTACTGCAGATCGTTCGATCGTCCAGGCAATAGCTTCCGGTAAGAGAGCTGCTATAAGTATTGATATCTACCTGACTGACAGCAGTAAAGGCGTCCTGAATGAAGCAGGTACCGGTATCACATCGATGCGTTCTTACATAGAGAATGGTACTGCGATACCTGTGAACCGTATACCCGAAGATATGGCTTTGACTTACTACGGTCCTGGAAATCGTATGATACCGGAGATGATAGCCGGAGATGAACGTACAGGATCGATGGATGAAGTAAACAAGGGATTTATCCAGGAACTTGCGGTCGCTGAGGCAACAAGATGTTTCCGCTGCAGCCAGTACTTACCACCGCTTGTGCTTTATCCTGATGAATGCTGGTTCTGCGGCACCTGTGTCGAAGAATGCCCTGCAGAAGGCGCTATACGAATGGAGCATCCCTTGAACCAGAGAGTAATCTGGAAACGCAAGGAAACCGGTGAGTTATACCGCCGTGGAATGAAGAATCCACCACCACCTAATACCCATCCACCGATCGGTGAAAGCAAAGACTACGTATTTCCCGAAAGATAAAAAATCAGGGGGTGGGCTCATAAGAGTCCACCCCTTTTTGTTTTCCATCAGAATCCGTTATCGATTATTCCAGTATGGTTTCCAGGTCTGCATCCGGAAGACCTTTTTCTTTCTGGCGGTCGACCATTCCTTGGATTGTCGTTCTATCAAGGACATTATCCATAGCATCTTTCAGTTCACACCAGACATCCCTGGTGACACAGGTGTCAGCCCGTTCGCAAATATCCGGGTTATCCACGCAGTCGGTCGGAGCTACAGAACCTTCCAGCAGGCGAATAACCTCGCTCAGTTTAATATCAGCAGGTTTTTTATTCAGGGAAATACCTCCCTTGGGTCCTTTTGTACTCCTTAATATACCGCCGGCTATCAACGGACTGATGACATGCTCAAGGTAAGCGAGTGAAATATCCTGCTTCTTGGCGATATTCCTGAGCAGCATAGGTTCGGTAGAATCACGCATGGCAAGTTCCAGCAGAGCCCTTGTACCGTATCGTCCTTTTGTCGATATTTTCATCTGCACACCTCTCCGCTATGATGATAGTATAGATTACTAAAATAATCAACTATATATACTATTTTTCGAAATAAGGCAAATATCTATCTTCTACTGCCAGTTCTTCGCCTGGGGCACCCTGTCCATTACGCTGAAGGGTTTTGCGTGAGTGATGACGACGTTTAGGGTGCCTTCCCGCTTCGAGACCCTGCCCTTCACCATCAGAAATGCCGATTTCATCTGGTACTCATATTTCTCGTAGGTCTTCGGGAAGACCATCGCCGGAATGAGGCCGAATTCGTCCTCCAGCGTCATGAACACCACCTTGCCGTGGGGACGCTGCCGCCGTATCACCAGCCCGGCAGTTGTCACCGCGGCGCCGTCCGGTAGCCCGGCAATATCACGACTGCACTGCAGCTTCCTGCCAAGGCGAGGCCGCATCTTCGCCATCACGTGTCCGGACGGATACAGTCCCATGATGCCATACTCTCCCCGCATCTTCTCCAGGTCACCCGGCGCTTCTAGCTCCGGCAAATCCTGCTCTACCGGCAGCGGCAGGGCAAGCTGAGAATTCACCGGCCGGTAGCGCAGACCTATCTCCCACTTGGCTTCTCTCCGATTGGGCACAATGCTGTCGAAAGCTCCTGCCGAGGCAAGGTTAAGGGCAACTTCCTCCAGGACGCCGGTGCGTTCCAGGAAATCGCCGATATTTCTGAAAGGGCCCTTTTTCTGAGCTGTTTCTATGGCTTCCGCCGATGCCTTGCCCAGTCCCTGGACGTGGATGAAGCCGAGGCGGATAGAGCCGTAGATTTTTTTATCACCCTCACCCCCTGTATCCCCCTCTCCGGTCTCGGAGAGAGGGATTTTTTTGTCTTCGAAGGGACTGACGCCCCTTCGAGCTTCCCTGTTTCCATTACCCCCACCTCCCTGGATTCCCTCCTTCGCGGG
>CP070800.1:875847-889740 GCA_020343555.1 Dehalococcoidales bacterium | reverse complement strand
GTTTTTGGTGAACTTCGTGGGATTCTGAAGGAAATTGATCTCAACTCCTTCCTGTAACGCATCTTCGATCTCTTCCTCGGCTGCAGGCATTTCTGCCCTTGTCCGGCGGTATATCATGGTCACACTTTTCGCGCCGATGCGTAAGGCGACGCGGGCACTGTCCACGGCAGAGTTTCCGCCGCCGAGTACGGCTACCTTTTCTCCGAGTTTAACCTTGTTACCCAGGTTGACGTCTCTGAGGAAGGAAGCGCCGTCCATAACACCGGGGAGGTCTTCACCTTCAACACCGAGCTTGGTGCCTTCGTGGGCGCCTATAGCCAGTAGTATCGCATCGAATCCCTGTTCTTTCAGCGAATTAATCGATTCTATCTTCGTATTGGTAAGCAGCTCTACTCCGGCATCCTTTATTGACTGAACTTCTGCGGCGAGGATGTTCCTGGGAAGTCGGTATTCCGGAATACCGTATCTCATCATTCCTCCCGCTTCCGGAAGTTCCTCATATACGGTCACACTGTGCCCGGCTTTAGCCAGGTAAAAAGCTCCTGTCAGCCCGGCAGGACCGGCACCGACAACGGCGACTCTTTTGCCGGTGGATTCCTTGATGGCCGATTTCTCTTTCCATTTATCCTCGCCATGATCGGCGGCAACCCGTTTCAGTTCCTTGACCGAAATGGGATCATTCACCGTCTCGCGGCGGCATGCCTGCTCGCAGGGGTGGAAACATACTCTTCCAAGGCTTCCGGGGAAGGGGACTTTTTCGCGGATAACAGAAAGCGCTTCGGTATACTTGCTCTGGCGAACGTATTCCACATACCGGGGGATATTAACATGGGCCGGGCAGGCCTCGCTGCACGGCACGATGTACGCTTCAGGATTCTCGCGCATTTTCTCTACATCCCTCTCTATCAGGGCGCCGGTAGGGCATACCTCCACACAGGCAAAACAGAAACGGCAGCCGGAGTCGACCGTCGAACCACCTTCTACGGTGAGTATCTTGGTGGGATTTTCCTCGTCGTCGAAGGTATAGACGCCGACACCTCGTACGTCGCGGCAGACGCGGACGCAACGACCGCAGACGATACAGAGGTTGTAATCACGCAGGAAGAAAGGATTGTCAGTCTCGAGAGGATATTCTTTTGGTCTGTAGGGGATTTCCGGTTCGATGCCGATGTAATCAACCACTTTCTGGAGTTCACAGTGACCGTTCTTGGGGCAGGTAACGCAGTGCTGGTTGACCGCTTCACTGCGCAGGCATATGTCGAAAGGCTTGCACCTGTCCTTGCGCCAGCAGTCGAGACAGGCATGGGGGTGTTCGTTCAGTATATTCTGAAGAGCTTCTTCACGGGCTTCCCGTATGGTGGGTGTTTCGGTGGTTATCACCATGCCCTCGCGAACCTCTGTTTTACATGCCTGCACATCGCCTTCTTCACCTACTTCCACCACGCAAAGTCCGCAGTAGCCTCCCGGTACAAGGTCGGGGTGGGCACAAAGTGCCGGGATATAAATCCCGGCTTCCTGGGCTGCTTTTAGAACGGTGTTGCCTTCAGTTGTCTGTATTTCCCTGCCATCGATCGTCACTGTGATTCCATTCATCGGCTGTTTTCACTTCCTTTCCACCCGGTAGAGTCAATCAGTTGGGTTGAAAAATTAGTCCTTATATAATATACACATCTTTATCCACAGAATCAATGCGGTAACAATACTTTAATAACCAATACACTAACTAAAATTTATCTCTCTTTATAGTAAAGATAAATAGATTCCCGCCTGCGCGGGAATGATGGTGGGAGTGCGGGAATGACCATGTGGTGAGGAAATTGGTGTTTATTGGAAAGAAGAATATGTTGAAATTTTTATAGATTGCCATGGTTCGCCTGTTGACGGCGAAACTCGCAACGACCGGAATGATGAATAGTCAGAATTTTGCTTGAAATGGCGGTTCTTATATAATTGAGAAATACCGGAATAAAATTGGAGAAGAAAAATGATCAAAGATCTGATAATGAACAACAGGACATTCAGGAGATTTTACCAGGACGTCACGGTGGAACGGGAAACGCTTGAGGAGTTGGCGGACCTGGCGAGATGTTCGGCATCCGCGGCGAACAACCAGCCGCTGAAATACATCCTGGTCAATGATCCTGAAAAGAACGCCCGGATGTTTCCGCAGCTTGGTTTTGCCGGCAGATTGACGGACTGGCCGGGTCCGGTTGAAGGGGAGAGACCGGCAGCCTACATCATCATCCTGCTGGATACGGAGATAAGCAAAAATCCCTGGTGCGACCACGGTATCGCTGCCCAGAGTATCCTGCTGGGCGCACGGGAAAAAGGCCTGGGCGGATGCATGCATGGCGGAGTGAAGAAAGATGCGGTAATGGAGATATTCAACATCCCATCGCGGTACGAGATTTTACTGGTAATCTCGCTTGGAAAACCGAAGGAGGAAGTAGTGCTGGAGGACGCTGAACCCGGAGGTGATATTGCCTACTACAGGGATGAAAATGAAGTCCACCACGTACCGAAGCGACCCCTCAGCGAGATTATCGTAGGTTAAGAAACCTCTGAAAAAGTTCCCTCTCCCCACCGAGGGAGAGGGTCAGGGTGAGGGGGATACGCGTAAATCGTTACTTTTCACCCTCACCTAACCTCTCCCGTCAAGGGAGAGGAATGTTCTGATTGATGTTAAGTAATGTTAATCAGAGATTCATTAACAGGTATCCAGTAGATTTCTGGATACCGATTTTCATCGGGATGGATTGATAAAGAGTGTCATTCGCTTGCGGCGGTTTGAAAATGTTCGATTGTGACGGAAGAGTGACATGACACTCCATTTTGGGAGTCATAACACAGTGGCTTCAGGCAATATGACTTATAGTGGCACCCCTGCGTTTTATATTTTCCGTTACCTGTGAAAGATCGATTGCATCCTTTCTGAGGTTAGCGCCCTGTTCTTCCAGCGTTTTCCTGAGAGCAGGGATGTCCACTTTTGCCGGTGACACGCCCTGCTTCAGGGCAAGGGCAGCGGCTGTGCCGGCAGCCTGCCCCCAGTGCATGCACGGCACCATACCACGACAAGGACCTGGTTCGTGCGCCATGTATGTCATGGATATCGTCTGGCCGGCAACGAGAAGCCTGTCAACATTCCTTGGCAACAGGCATCGGTAGGGCACTCCGAATATTGTCTGGAAGTAAGCATTCTCCTTAACCTGGTTGCGGTATTTTTCATCGCCCTGGCTTCCGTCCGCCGGATGCATGATCCAGCCTTCCTCATCGGTTACCGGTACATCCGGCCAGGTAATCGTTAACAGTGCGATATCGTCTTCGGACGTCTTTCCTTCATAGACATCATCGCGCGTCAGCACGTATTCGCCGATGATACGCCTGGAGTCCTGCAGGCCGATACTATGAGCCACGTCCAGTAAATAACTCGATTCGAATCCGGGAACGGTTTTCAGGAATTTCATGAACGTCCGGATCCGTTTTCTTCCTTCAAGCTCAGCCTTACAGACGTCATCTGCGTCCCAGGAAAAACGCTTGAATACATGGACTATATCGAAAAAGCAGATTCCACGTTTCACTGCTTCAGGATTGACTCCGCAGATGCTGAAACCTTCCCGCCCCCAGCCGGTCTGCCATTCAGCCGGCAACAGTCCTGTTTCCTTTGCCTTTTTCACCAGGGAGATCCATCCTCTCATGCCCTGGATGGACGCCATGTTTTCGCCGTCGAATTCACCCGGCGGAACACCCGAACCGGGATTAAAGTCGTCAGGATGTTCCCTGGCATATGCGGCAATTTTTTTATAACCGACACCACCTACCCGGAACAGCATCACCATAGCCATCAGGTAACCGCTTTTAGGAAGCGGAGCTATCGGTACTCCTGCCCTGGCGGCAATATCCGCGTCACCGGTGGCGTCTATCACCACGTCGGCACGTATCGCCTGCCTGCCTGATTTGTTTTCGATAAACACTCCTTTGATAGTTCCGTCCTCTAGAATTGCGTCAGTTACCAGCGTATTAGTGATGATATCTATTCCGCATTCTTCTATCATGTCGAACGCAACGTTTTTCCATTCTTCCGGGTCGATTGAAATGTGATAGTTAAGAGGGACGATTCCGGTTTCCGCTGTCTGAGTTTTATACCGATCAAGGAGTTTAGCGGCGCCTACCGCATCCAGTCTTTCGGCAAACTCCTTGGAAAAACCGGTCAGGATATCGGTAGCTCCGCCGAACCAGACCTGGTATGAAGCGGTCGACTGACCTCCCAGGAAGGGATTACGTTCAACAAGAAGTACCTTCGCGCCGTTCCTGGCGGCGGATACTGCAGCAGCCAGACCCGCCGAGCCGCTGCCTGCCACGAGGACTTCTGTATTTTTATAAACCGGTATGTTCCTGGCTTCTTCCCTTATATATTCGGTAGCATTCTGTGACATCGTTAACCTCCTGAGGTACTAATACACGTATACAGCAGTGTAAACAGACATTAAGGGCTTGTCAATCCGTTTCTGACAAGGTAAAGTAGATACGCTAAAATATAAGTAAATAATTCTTGATCCCGGTGATAGTATATGGTGTGGTTTACCAGGGGGTGTAAATTATGGATATGTTCGAACGTCAGGTAGAGGAACAGAGAGGACAGCAGGCGCCGCTTGCTACCCGTATGAGACCAACTGCTTTTAATGAATTTGTCGGACAGGAGCATCTTATAGGTGAAGGGCGGGTTCTAAGGAAAGCGATAGAATCAGGACGGATTCCTTCCATCGTCCTGTGGGGTCCACCCGGGAGTGGTAAGACGACTCTGGCTAACGTGATAGCCAACGTAACCGATTCACATTTTACCATGGTAAGTGCAGTCAGTGCCGGCGTGGCAGAACTTCGTCGCGCTGTCGAGCAGGCTATACAACGGCGTCGCAGTTCAGGACAGAATACAATACTTTTTATCGATGAAATTCATCGCTTCAACAAGACACAGCAGGATGCTATTCTTCCTTTCGTGGAGGACGGCACCGTGACACTAATCGGGGCTACCACAGAAAATCCGTCTTTCGAGGTTACCTCACCCCTCCTTTCACGTGCCCAAGTACTTACTATGAATCCCCTGCTTGAAGACGAAATTCGTGTCATTATCATGCGAGCCTTAAGAGACAGACTGAAAGGTCTTGGCTCGATAAATGTAGTAATCGGCTCTGAAGCGGTCGACCACCTAATAGATATGGCAAATGGCGATGCACGGGTAGCTCTAAACGCTCTTGAACTGGCGGTCATGAGTACACCTCCAGGTGAGGATGGTAAACGGAAAGTTCCCCTGGCTACAATCGAGGATGCTGTCCAGCATCCAGTTCTGCGGTATGATAAAGACGGAGATCAGCACTACGACCTGATTTCGGCTCTGCATAAGTCGATGAGAGGTTCTGACCCGGATGCTTCTCTGTACTGGCTGGGGAGAATGCTGGAAGCGGGAGAAGATCCACTTTATATAGCAAGGCGGGTCATCCGGTTTGCTTCCGAGGATGTGGGAATGGCTGATCCCCAGGCACTATTAATCGCGGTAGCAGCTCAGCAGGCGGTCCATTTTATCGGCATGCCGGAAGGGAACCTGGCACTTGCCGAGGCTGTGGTTTACATGGCAACGGCACCAAAAAGTAATTCACTCTACGCAGCGTACAGTCGTGTTCAGGAAGAGATCAAGAAAGGAGCTCTGGAAGCGGTACCGATGCATCTGCGTAACGCCGTGACCCCACTCATGAAACAAATGGGGTATGGAGAAGGATACAAGTATGCCCATGACTACCAGGACAACTTTATCGAGCAACAGAACCTGCCCGATTCGCTTCAGGGTACACAGTATTATTCGCCCAGCGAACAGGGGTATGAACAACAGGTGGTGAACCGCCTTAAGAACTGGTGGCAGTCGAAAACGAAGCCCGGTCTCTCGATAAAACCTCCTAAAAAAGAAAGCGATAAACAGGAATGAAGATGATACCGGTAAACATACCGTGCGGTGAAATTACTCTGGAGGGAGAATGGCTCTTTCCTGATGGTGAAGGATTCTTTCCGGCGGTTGTTGTCGCTCATCCGTTTCCCCCAATGGGTGGAACCATGCATAACGGGGTGGTAACCGCTATCTGGCAGTCGCTTGCGTCCGGAGGGATAGCTGCTTTACGGTTCAACTTCAGGGGAACAGGGAAAAGTGAAGGTAGTTTCAATGAAGGCGTCGGCGAGAGAGACGATGTCAGGGCGGCGCTGGCAGTTGCTTTTACTACCGAAGGTATAGATGCAAACCGGGTCGGGCTGGCGGGATATTCGTTCGGGGCCATGATGTCGGTGCCGGTTGCCTTGCGGGACGAACGTATCAGGTGCCTTGCGGTTGTTTCAGCGCCCCTGTCCGAGGATAACTGGAATAAGCTGGATGAATACGGGAAGCCGCACCTTGTGGTAGTTGGTGAAAAAGATGATATGGTGCCGATGGACCTTTTCCGCAGGCAGATGGGGAAAGAATCTGACTTCGGGAAATACCATATCGTTACGGGCGGTGACCATGGGCTTTTTGGTCATGAGGAAGAGATTGGTAAGGTAGTAGCGGAGTTCTTTTCTGGGAATATATAGGTAATCCTGATATATTAGCTAACTATTGTTTTTGACATAACTCTATTATTTTTTTCCTCTCTCCCGGTTACGAGTACACCCTCTCCAAATGGGGGAAGTGTAAAATTTTTGTAAAAATAATAACAAATAACATTTCATACCTATTGACATGAGGTGACAAGCAAAATATAATCAACACACATAAGAATACTAAGAAATACCAAAAAGAGAAAAGATGTCAAACTGGATCAAACAATCGAGCCTGAGTTATCAACTTCCGATTATCATTATCGGCGGAAGGGCTTGGTGTTTTTCCAGTTGGAAAACATGAAACAGTAACTCAGATAATCAACAGGGAAAACCAAGCTCAGGAAAGAAAAAGCCTGAGCTTTTTCTTATTTATAAATGTTTGAGAAAATGTGATAAATAAGGAGGTTTAGTTTTGAGATATCTGTATGAACATTTCAGTAAGTATTATGATTTATTTTTCGAAAATAACGCTTTTTATAACAGGTGTATTCAGTTTATCGAAGCAACTTTACAGGAGTATGGGCATAATCCAAAATCTCTTCTTGAACTAGCTTGCGGGACGGGAATTGTTCTTGAGCATTTTGTCGGTAAGTACGAGATCTCTGGTCTTGATATATCTGCTCCATTATTGGAACGAGCTAAAGAGAAATTTCCTGATGTGCCGTTTTATGAAATGAATATGGCCAGTTTCCAGTTAAATAAACGATACGATATTATACTTTGCATGTATGATTCGATAAATCATCTCCTCGAGTATCAAAATTGGATCAACACTTTCCAGTGCGTCAAGAATCATATGAACTCCGGGAGTATTTTCATATTTGACATGACTACACAGGAAGCACTGGACCGACTGACCCAATCACCGGCGCAAGTGCTTCAAGTAGACGATACCTATTTGATTGCTAATATTACCAAAGATAATGAAAGTGTAGTGAATTGGAACTTGAAGGTCTTCAATAAAGTAAAAGGTAATATATACGAACTCAAAGAGGACAATATAAAAGAAATCACTTTCTCCCAGCAGAAGGTACATGAAGGATTACAAAAACTGTTTGGAAAGATTAAAGTACAAGCTTTTCAAGACGTATCGGACAGTATAACCAATAGGCTTTTCTTTGTATGTCAGGTGTAATTTGTTCGCCTTGCGGGACGAACGTATCAGATGCCTTGCGGTTGTTTCAGCTCCTCTGTCTGAGGACAACTGGGATAAGCTGGATGAGTAAAGCCGCACCTGGTGGTGGCTGGTGAAAATGATGATATGGTGCCGATGGACCTTTTCCGAAGGCAGATGGAGAAAGAGTCTGACTTTGGGAAATACCATATCGTAACAGGCGGCGACCATGGTCTTTTCGGTCATGAGGAAGAGGTTGGTAAGGTGGTGGCTGAGTTTTTAAATGCGAATATATAGGTAATCCTGATATATTAGCTAACCTTTGTTTTTGACATAACTCCATTGTTTTTTCTTTTTTTCTTCTCCCCCTGTTATGAATACTCCCCCTCTCCAAATGGAAAGGGGGAGTTTCGAAAATAAGCTGATTGGCAGCCGGTGTTGTTGC
This sequence comes from Dehalococcoidales bacterium, assembly GCA_020343555.1. The sequence goes on along the minus strand of CP070800.1, from coordinate 881,566 downwards.
CGGTTATCAGGGTAATTTCTTGAGAGGTTTGGAGACAGGGGAGATAATTTATAAAGATTGCCACGTCTTCCGCCTAAGGTGGATTGACGCCGAGTCTCGCAATGACAGAGTGTGGGTCATTCTGAGTGTAGCGAAGAATCCCCTTTGATTATCGGGCGAGATCCTTCGTCCTCCTTCGTCGTCCTCAGGATGACAACTAATCGATTTAGTAGAGATTGCCACGTCTTCCGCCTGAGGTGGATTGACGCCGAGTCTCGCAATGACAGAGTGTGGGTCATTCTGAGTATAGCGAAGAATCTCCTTTGATTATCGAGCGAGATCCTTCGTCCTCCTTCGTCGTCCTCAGGATGACAGGTATTTGATTTCACAGGACTCAGGATGACATAATATTGTCTACTTCAGCTTTTCTAACAGGTTCGTCATACTCATGCCGACGACGCGTTTCGCGAATGGATCGGTTCCCACCTTAATACCGTGTTTTTCCAGGAGTGATGTGTCTTCCTGTACCTGTTCGACGGTCATTCCTTTTTCGATCGCTTCTTTGGCAGCGTCTATCCATGCCTGGACCATCTTAGTCATTTCCGGCAGGTAATCCGGTTTACATACCTCGCCGTGACCGGGCACCAGGTAATCAGCGTCATATTCCTGGTAACGTTTCAACGATTCCAGCCAACCATACGGTAAAGCCTGGTGGAGGAAGGGTTGGACACTGTTGACTACATTGTCTGATGTGCAGACAACCTTCTCCTCGGGTATGTATATCGCCGTCTGGTAGGGTGAATGCCCCGGCAGGTTGGTCAGTTCGAAGGTGTGGTTGCCAAGGTGGAGGGTCAATTTCTGAGAAAAGGTAATGACCGGAGCTTTAAAGTAGAAATCATCGGGGATCGGTGTGGCATCAGGTGCCATTTGTTTCATCTGTTGTTTGTATTGTTCAACATCCGAAGCCAGGATGGCTTCTCTTACACCGTCGTGCGCTACTACCATGCCATCGAAAAAGTAATTTCCGGAGACATGGTCGCCATGCGGTTCCGAATTTATGATATATTTCACCGTGCCGTGCTTCGCTATTTCGTCTTTCCACTTTGCGGCATCGTCGGGCGACTGTGGAGTATCGATCAGTACGATTCCTTCGCTCGTTACCACAAAGGTATTGTTACTTCCGCCGAAGCCGGTTTCCACATAAACATTATCAGTGACCTTCTGCATTTTCTATCTCCTTTTCCAGATCAAATCAATCCAGGAAGTTATGAACTGTATATTATCATAAAGAACGGGATAATTCTTCCGCAAATATATGCAGAATTAATCCTCACGTCCTTGCTCGTATCAAGTTCGGACTCACTCTTTCTTAAGCGAGGAGTATGCATAAACTTTGTCGCAAGACAGCGAATCAAAAAAAATTCCCCTTCGTTAAAGAGGAATTTTTTTTCTTAATTATTATATACCGCTGATTATCCGTTTATGCCTTAGCTGCGGCGTCGTACTTTTCTTTCTCTTCTTTGAACCACTGCACGTGTTCGGAAAGCATTTCCCTTATAGGTAGTTTATACGGGCATCGTTCTTCACAATCACCGCATTCGGTACATTCGGCGGCTTTCTCCATGGCTCCGTCAACCATACCCCCGAAGAATCTCTCCGGTGGCATCCTCTTGAAGAAACTCTTACTCGTCATTACCAGCGATATGGGTATTTCTACCGTACATGGCCGGCAGTAATCACAGCGACGACAGAACCTGGTTCCGAGTTCGTCGATAAGCTGCTGCATGGCGGCTTCTTCAGCTTCGGTCATCTCCTGCGGGCCTTCGACCAGTTCGACGATCTCTTCTATCTCTTCCACCTTCTCGATACCCACCAGCGGTACTATATCCGGTATTGTAAAGAGATATTTAAACGCAATCGTTGCGTTTTCAAGCATTCCTCCTGCCATCGGTTTCATTGCGATGAATCCGACGTCATGCTGCCGGCAGAGTGGTATCAGGTCATCAATTGGTTCATTAACAATGAAATTGAACGGAAACATAAGCGATTCGAACATATCTGTTTCTACCGATTTCATGGCGATTTCCTTGGAATGCGAAGTGATGGCGATATGCCTGATTTTACCGGCTTTTTTCGCCTCTTCCGCAACAGCGTAAGGACCGTCTTCCAGGACCAGTTTCAGGTGTTCTTCGGAGCTGACGCCGTGAAACTGGTAAAGGTCAATGTAATCTGTCTGGAGTCGTTTAAGACTCAGTTCCAGGTGTTCTTCTGCTCCTTTTCGGTCACGGGCTCCTGTTTTCGTAGCAATGATCAGGTTTTCACGCTGTCCCTTGACCGCCTTGCCGATTCTTTCTTCACTGGTAGTGTAACCGTTAGCAGTATCGATAAAGTTGATCCCAAGGTCGATACATTTTCGTACCACCTCAACTGCTCCGTCTTCAGTAAGTCTCTGGATAGGTATTCCTCCGAAGCCTATTTTGGTTACCATCAATCCGGTTTTGCCCAGCCTTATCTTTTCCAAGTTCCTCCTCCTATTTTCGAATATCAAGAAACGCTTGATAAAACTCTTGCGGGTTTTTCTCAAGTGAAAGTTTTTCCATAGGGCACATTTCCTCGCTGTTTGGCCTTTGGATGTAAGTTACGGTTTCTCCAAAGTGGTAGGCTATAGAGTAATTATCTAGTGTCCTGGCTGCGATCTCGCTGCCCAGGGTGCTGTAGATCTCTGTACAACCGGCGAGCACGGACAGCAGGGCGGCCGCATTACCGGTCACTCTGTCCATGATGACCACATTATCGGGACTGTCAGAGTTATCGAGATATTCTACCAGTGGAAGCAGCCCGTCTTTTTCCGATGCAAACAACAGGTTTCCGTCAGAGTAAACCCTGAGCGTATCTTTGCTGGAAAGAAAATCGTCGTATAAGGTATCGTACATTCGAAACAGCTCTTTTTCGGTAAGAACCCGATTTAGTAAATTATAACGGGTATGTAATGCAGAGTTCAAATTCGCTGCGACGAATGACGGCTTTTTAGTTCTCGTTATCTATCTCTCGCCACTTCCACGTATCTTCTTCTCTGGTAATGTACCCCAGGCCGGGAAACGGGAAATGGAAAGCTAATACCAATGCATCTTCCGTAGAAGCCTTGTTGAGAATGTCTTTCCTTGAGGTTTCTACCTGTGCAGGATCTAGATCAACCGCTGCTCACCAACCGGGATACTTAAGGTGAATCGGGTGAAGGACAGTATCGGAAACGCATAATAATTGGTCATCTCTAGATTTTATACTGAGTGCCATATGTCCTGGCGTATGGCCTGTTGCTGCGACCGTTCGTATTCCAGACACGATTTCAGTATCGTATTCTACGAGATCCACCCTATCTTTTATTGAAGGTAGGTTCTTCTTTGCATATCCGACAAGTATGTCCCGTGAATGCTCATCGATTTTCTGCACTGCTTCTGCCGAATTCCAGAAATCCCACTCGGCTTTACAGATTACATACCTGGCATTCGGGAAAATCAGATTACCTTCACTGTTAGTGTTACCACCGATATGGTCTGGGTGCCCGTGAGTGTGAACAATAATATCGATATCGCCAACATCGATTCTTTCTTTTTTCAGGTTCTCCGGAAGTTTCCCTGTTTCAGGACTCAAGTCACTGGCGCCTGTATCTACCAGGATCAGTTGTTTGCCTGTATCTATCAGTAGACATATATAAGGACTCATCCATGCCGACCAGGTTTTGGATTCAAGGTTGTATTCACGAAGTACAATATCAAGCTGGTCTTCAGGGGCGTTTGCGAAAAGGAAAACAGGTGGCGGAGGAAAGTTGGGAGGAGCATAGGTATGGCTGCCGTCACTCACCGCAATACACTGGAAATATCCTATTTTAAATTGATATGAATCATTCATAATAACCTCCATACGAAATAATAGGAGAAATCTTGAATACGATAATAGAGTGTAATTCGGTAGCGAAGAGAAGTCAAGGTAAAGCGTCACAAGCAGGTAATCTATATTAAAATCTCACAACACTAATAAAAAGAGAAAGGTAAAGATGACTAGAAACAATTATAAGCAAAACAATAATGGAGGGCATTTTTAAATGCCCTCCATCCTAGTCAATTCTCTCGAACTCAACTCACATGCGGTAACAACAACCGCAGCAGGCCTACGTTCCTTTGTACCGGCCCTCAACTTACTCCAACGAGCTAAATCCGAGTTCCGGCTGCCCTGCCCAAAGCAGGGCTTTTAAAGTCGACTTGCCAAACTCCAAACAAAGCATGAAGCTTCATGGGACACCTCCCGAAGCTAATTCGAGTGGTACATGCGCTTCTAATTATATTCTGTCAAATAATATGGCAAATGTCAAGTTTCAAGCACGATCGGCACCGAATTTCGAGGATATAAATAACGGTTAAAGCTTGAAGAATTTTTCTATAAAATTCGCATAATTCTCACCAGAAATATATAATGTAGATAGAAGGTATAAATAATTATTATTAAGCAGGGATTTTAATGACAAGTCATATTGAGAGAGTGATGGTATTTATCGACGGTAGTAACCTGTACCATTCTCTGAAAGGAAATTTTCAAAGGACTGATATAGATATCGGGAAATTCGTTAAGAAAATAATTGAGAAAAGACGCCTGGTAAGGATCTATTACTACAACGCCAGTGTTGGTCGTAGAGAAGAACCGGAACGCTATCGCGACCAGCAGGCATTTTTCGCGAGTGTAGCCGCGATTCCATATTGCGAATTACGACTTGGCAGGCTGGTTTACCAGAACTGGCCGAATTCTCCTCCATATGAAAAGGGAGTAGACATACAGCTTACGACTGACCTCCTGACCCATAGCTTCAAGAATAACTATGATGTCGGTATCCTGGTTGCCGGTGACAGCGACTATGTAGGCGCTCTCCAGGCGGTGAAAGATAACGGTAAGAATATTGAGGTTGCCCTTTTCGGAAAAGAAAAAACGTCCCGTCCGTTAAGAGAAGTAGCGGATAAAGTCATTACTATAGACAAGCGGTATATGAGAGGTTGCTGGAAGTAGAGAACCTTCCTTTCCCTCGCTTCACTTAATCCGGTTTCATTTCGCCAACCACGAAAGCCACCGAATACTCCTTTGAATCCGAGAGACTGATTACCAGTTCATTCAAACCAAGACTTTGGGCTTTTTCCTGCGCTTTTCCATACAAATTAACCACAGGCTTTCCGCTGGGTTGTGAATCTATCTCTATCTCCCGCCAGCTTATACCCCTGGCACCGGTTCCCAGGGCTTTCATCACCGCTTCTTTCCCGGCAAACCGGGAAGCCAGCCTGTCCGGTCTCCCCTTGCATATCTGTAGTTCTTTCTCAGTGTAAATCCTGTCCAGAAAACGCTTTCCCCAGCGTTTGACCATCTTCCTGATCCTGGATATTTCTATGATGTCGACACCATTGGTTAGCATATTTTATTCCTTACGCATCGCGGCTGGACAGGTTATTTTAACACTATCTATTCGTTATTATACAGCACGTTCTTGGTCTGCTTTTTCATACCACGTAAGACAGGTCTTACAGGAAAATAAGACTTGTCTTATTTCCAAACACATATGCTGCCGGTAACAATGATTTTGGAATACGTAAGTGGTTTGAATTTTATCAATACTCATTCCAGGAGTGTAGTTATGAATACTTATCGAGATACCAGATCCAGAATTTTTCTCTGTTGCGCGATGGTAGCCCCGCTAATCCTG
>CP070800.1:873183-875747 GCA_020343555.1 Dehalococcoidales bacterium | reverse complement strand
TTGTGGGCTTAGATTAAAGGGAGGACGAAATGGCTAAACAGAAATACGAACGCACCAAACCGCACTGCAACGTGGGTACCATCGGTCATGTAGACCACGGCAAGACTACCCTTACGGCAGCGATGACACTTTGTATGTCAAAAGACAACCCTAATGTTGGTTACCGTTCGTTCGATAGTATTGATAACGCACCGGAAGAGAGAGAGCGTGGCGTTACCATCGCTATCGCTCATGTCGAATATGAGACAGAAAGCAGACATTATGCTCATATCGACTGTCCCGGACATGCGGACTTTATTAAGAATATGATTACCGGTGCAGCCCAGATGGATGGTGCGATCCTGGTAGTGGCTGCCGATGATGGTGTCATGCCCCAGACCAGAGAACATATCCTGCTGGCAAGACAGGTAGAAGTACCCTACATCGTCGTCGCCCTGAATAAAGTCGATGCGATGGAAGACGAACAAATCCTGGAACACGTCGAAATAGAAGTCAGGGAACTGCTAATCGAGTATAACTTCCCCGGTGACGAAATTCCAGTAATTCGTCTCAGCGCACTTAAAGCTCTTGAATGTGGCTGTGGATCAAAGGAATGCCAGTGGTGCGGTCCGATCTGGAAACTCATGGATGCGGTAGACAGCTACATTCCAACCCCTGAAAGACCGAAAGATCAGCCGTTCCTTATGCCCGTCGAAGATGTCTTCAGCATCAAGGGCAGGGGTACAGTACCGACGGGTAGAGTTGAAAGAGGAGTTATTAAACCGGGTGAAGAAATCGAGATTGTCGGCCTTCACCATGAAGCCAGGAAGGTTGTCGCAACGAGTCTTGAGATGTTCCACAAGATTCTCGATGATGCAGAACCAGGTGATGCCGTAGGTATCCTTCTCAGGGGTGTCGACCGTGACGAAATCGAAAGAGGTCAGGTACTTGCCAAGCCCGGATCGATTAAACCCCATACAGAAGCCGAAGCCGAGGTGTATATCCTGAGCAAGGAAGAAGGCGGCAGGCATACTCCGTTCTTTAACGGATACAAACCGCAGTTCTACATCCGGACAACCGATGTTACGGGTGAAATTCAGTTACCTGAAGGTGTAGAGATGGCCATGCCCGGCGACTACGTAACCATGAAGATCAAACTGATTTACCCGGTCGCCCTCGAAAACGGAACCAGGTTCGCTATCCGTGAAGGTGGCAGAACCGTCGGTGCGGGAACTGTTAGTAAGGTAACCGTTTAATTATCAAATAGTTACATACAGGGAGAAGACAATGACTTGCTGAAATGGCCTACTTATGGCTGTTTCAGCAGTCCTTTGAGTAAAGATGGCAAAAAAGAAAACAGAAGCCCGGGTAATTATCAATCTTGCCTGCACTGAGTGTAAGGAGAGAACCTACTCATCCACAAAGAACCGAAGAAACGACACACAAAGGATGGAATTGAACAAGTTCTGTCCCCGGTGTCGTACTCATCAGCTTCACAGGGAGGTAAGATAGGTTTTTCAGAATACCTCCAAAAGGTTGATTTTCTGAGAAATAATCCACTGTAATGAAACAACGAAGCAGCTCCTCAGCAAGAAAGAAAGGCGCCACTCCCAAAGTCAGAACGAACATTGTCAGCGACATTATTGCTGAAATGAAAAAGGTCACCTGGCTTTCAAGGCGTGAATTACTATACCTAACCGGTCTGGTATTACTAGTGACTGTCGTCATGGCTTTGTTACTGAGTGTGCTTGATTTCGGATTCACTAAGCTTGTTAACGAAGTATTTATCGGTGGTGGATAAGTATAAGAATTATCCCGGTCAATCAAGCATTTTCATATCAAGTAAATCCGGGCAGGTATCATATTAGTTCCAAGTGAAGACATAAATGGTAAGTAAAGAAGAAAATAAATGGTTTGTCATTCATACCTATTCCGGTCATGAAGACAGGGTAAAAAAGAACCTGGAACAACGCATCAAACTTATTGATTCCGGTGAGGAGATTACCCAGGTCGTCGTCCCTACTGAGGAAGAGGTTGAAGTCCGGGCGGGACAAAAACGAACTGTGGCGAAAAAGATTCTCCCCGGCTATGTTCTTGTCCAGATGCAACTGAGCGATCAAAGCCTTAATACCGTATTAAACACTCCCGGAGTGACAGGATTTGTCGGCAGCGGGAATAAACCGGTCCCGCTGAAAGAAGATGAAGTAAATCAGATTCTGAAACAGATGGATACCGAGACTCCGAAAGTAAAGGTTGGTTTCAAGCCGGGGCAGAGTGTCAGGGTAACCGATGGTCCCTTCACTGATTTCGTTGGTATAGTAGATGAAATAGCAGCAGATAAAGGAAAAGTAAAGGTACTTCTTTCCTTATTCGGTCGTGAGACACCGGTAGAACTCGACTTCCTACAGGTAGAAAAACTATAAGCATTATTAATATTTATATATAGCCAGGAGAGAAAAGTGGCAAAAAAGGTTCAAGCAATCATCAAACTGCAGATCCCGGCAGGGAAAGCAAATCCGGCACCCCCGGTAGGATCGGCCCTCGGTCAACACGGGGTTAACATCATGCAATTCTGCAAGGAATAC
>CP070800.1:870509-873083 GCA_020343555.1 Dehalococcoidales bacterium | reverse complement strand
TGTGATGGCTCCAGGCTGGAAGAGGTACAGGCCGAACCGGTAGAAGCGCAGATTCCTTTAAGGTCAAGATTCAAGACAATGGATTCTCCTTCGGTATAAGCCACAGTCAGGTTTATGTTGTTGGGGAGTCTCTGGGTCGGATGACCGTTCAGCTGGATTTCATCGACTTTCGTTACCAGGTTGTCTATCAGGCGGTCACGCATCGAAGTAATCCGGTTGAACTCTTCTCCCAATTCCAGTTTTGCCAGTTCGGCTGCTTTCCCGAATCCGACTACACCGGCAACATTTTCGGTACTGGCGCGGCGATTATTTTCCTGTTCGCCACCATGTATCAGGGGAAGGATCCTGGTACCCCTCCGGATATATAAGGCGCCAACGCCCTTGGGTCCGTAGAGTTTGTGAGCGGATGTTGACAATAAATCGACATTCAATTCGTTAACATCCGAAGGTATATGTCCAACGGTCTGAACAGCGTCAGTGTGGAAGTAAACTCCAGCTTCGCGGGCTATACTTCCGAACTCACTTATCGGTTGAATCGTGCCAATCTCATTATTGGCGTGCATGATTGTGATAAGGATAGTTTCGGGAGTAATTGCTTTTTTTACTTCATCAGGATTTACCATTCCGTATTCGTCAACCGGAAGATAGGTTACCGTAAATCCCTGGGTTTCCATGAACTGGCAGGTTTCGAGGACGGCGTGGTGTTCGATAGAACTGGTGATGATATGATTGCCCTTTGATCGGTTGGCGAAAGCAACTCCTTTAATGGCGAAATTATCAGCTTCGGTGCCTCCACCGGTAAAAACGATCTCTTCTTCTCTTGCTCCAAGGAGATGAGCGACAGCTGTCCTGGCTTTATCCATTCCTGCTTTAGCCTCATGACCATATGAGTAGATACTGGAGGGATTGCCGAAAGATTCCGTAAGATATGGCTGCATTTCTTCGAGTACTTCGGAACGCATCGGTGTTGTTGCGGCATAATCAAGATATATACGTTTCATTCTTTACTACTAGCACCTGTCTATATTTTCTATCGACATATCACTGCTTCGTGCAGTGTAAATCAAGCTCATTTATATTACATTCTGCCCGAAAGGTAATCTTCTACCACAACTTCGCCGATTGTTTCCGGAACTGTGAAAAACACTCTACCAAGACCTTTTTTAGCAATGGTCGACGCAAGTTTCTTCAGTTCCGGACCTTCATCGAGCATGATAATATTCAGACCGATCTTCTCCTGGCGGTAGCGGGATGCTTCCACAATGAGACCGTTTGCTGCATTTTCAAAGGAAAGGTGTCTGCCGTCTTCGTTATTGGGCTCGGTATCAGTAATAAGGTATGCCTGCTTATCTCCCTGTTCTTTTCTGCACTCTCTGCGAAAAGCAGCCAAAGCTCCTCTTATGTCGGTATCACCGCCACTGATAACGTCATTAATGATAGCCCATGGTTCAAGTCGGCGTACTTTATCAGAAAAGGCGAACACCTTGAGGACATTGTCCGGTTCTCTCATTATCAGTCTGGAAAGCACCAGTGATGTTTCCATTGCCGCTTCGAGTTTGCCGGAGTCTCTCATCGACCCGCTTTCATCAATTATTATTCCGGCACAGAGTTTGGCGTGGTGTTCCTCTTCCCGTATCTCAAAATCTTCCGGCTCAAACTTAAATTCGCCACAACGTTTCAACGCGTTCAAGGCTGTTTTTTCAATATCGACTAGTGAGTAATCGTCACCGGCTTCATAACGTCGGGTGCGAAGGGATAATTCCACACCGAGTTCCGGCTTTTCACGATGAACACCGGAATTTCTGTGCTGAAGACTTCTGAGAATGCGTTGCAGAGCATCGGCGGCTAGTTTCTTGACCCCACGAGATGTTACGATGACTTTCCCGTCCTTGATATCGACAAGGCCGCGTTCTTCATGATCTTTTAATGCATTAAGAATGTCCTCTTCCTGTATCTCGTTCCTGCCGGGTACGCCGGGCGTATCACCATCTTCCTGGTTCGGTTCGCTGAATAATCCTTCATGTTCTTCTTCGCATTCTTCATCCTGGTCTTCCAATCTCTGGGAGAGTTGTTTAAGGGCTTCCTGTGCGAGGGGACTTCCAGGTTCTTCCCGGGCTTTTTTCACCAGGTCATGTATATAACGGTCTTCATCATATGCCAGGTCATGAAGAAACTCATCTTCCCGGTTGAAGTTGCATCTATTACAGACTTCCAGTTCTATGGTTTTCATACATACTCACCGGCGAAGAAAATCTGTTTCAGCTTCATTTCGCTGAAAACTTTTTCGTGGACGAGGATGTTCGCGATCATCTCCAGGGCCGAGTAATTCAATTCTCCGGATATATTTTCATCCAGATTGTTATAAAGAGCAGCAGGGGGCATGTCTTGTATTTCTGTGTTGGTCCTTTCCAGGCCGATTTTTTTCATACGTTTTATCACTTCATCAAGTTCGGGATAGCCGGAGAGTATTTCCTGGGGAAGATTTCCTGTCGCAAGGTTTATATCTCCGGATTCTAGTTGTACGATCTCTTCTGCAGCTTTTTTCCTGTCCCACTCACCCATAAAAGATTCCTG
>CP070800.1:866535-870409 GCA_020343555.1 Dehalococcoidales bacterium | reverse complement strand
GGGCTCCGGACACGGGAGGGGTATGGTTGTTAATTAAGCTGATGTGAGCTGCCAGCACTCAGCACCCTGGTTTCCCCCGACAAGGCTAGACGCGCCTAAAAGGAGAAATCCACATAGAAGTACTCCTTCGGGATATGAATCTCCTTTTGTAGGTATGCAGTATATCACGCATAATATGCTATGTCAATAATGATGTAGTATATGATATTGCATATAGAAATAATATAGTGGTAAGATAAAAATCAAGAAAGGGCTAACGCCAAACAGGTTAACAACAATGAATGATTACGCAATCTGGGGAAAAATTACTGAAGTTTATTATCTAATATCAAAAGCACGTTCATCTGAACTTGAAAAGCAGGGATTAACACCCGAACAGTCTCAGATAATTCGAGTATTGATCGAAAAGGGTGGTACTTCCTCAATCACTGAAATATCAGAAGTTACGTTAAGACGACATAACACTACATCACTTATTATCAAGAGAATGGAAAAGGCTGGATTTGTTAGACGCGAAAAAATAGCCTCCTCTAATCGTTATCAGATTATTATTACGGAGAAAGGGATTAGATTGTTCGAGACAATGCCATTAAATTCGATTGACATGATATTCTCCAAGCTGTCCTCAGATGAAAAAGAAGCATTGGTATCAATACTAGATAAATTAGATAAACAGACTCGTTATATTTTAGGCCTAGACTATATACCGCCACTGTTTCGATAATCTGTTTGTTAGAAATTCATTGGAAACAATCACTTTTTAATTTTTAACTGAATCAATAAGATTATTCGAAAGGTTTAGCCAGCTAAATCGGCAATGATCCTCTTTATTAAGTTCTTCCTGGTATAAACTGAAACTCAAATGGTATCACATAGCTTTACGCATCACTGGACAATGATCCCGATAATTGTACAATGGTAATGTCTCTTTCAATAACGATAATTCTTTAACTTTCCGGACGGGAACTTGGGTTTTCATGTGAACGGACTTAAAATCCGCCGCCGCAAGGCTTGTGGGTTCGAGTCCCTCTCCCGGCACCAACCTTTCTTTTGAATAATCTCCTCAATCATTCCACATAAACGTGGAGAAATGCGATGAAATCTGCAGTATTCCGGGGAAATCATTATGGGATTGGTCGGCAGGAGGGAGCAGCCTTCCTCAAGAATCCCAATAAGTTTTACGGCGATCCGTTTGACGAAGACCTTTACCATGATCAGCTTGATATATATCGGGAGCATTACCCGGATCTGCTGGAAGAATTGAAGGGCATGGCAGAGGGAGGAGGTTTCGATGAAAAAGAACTCATTTTTCGTTTCATCTGCGGTGAGATCATCTTTTTCACCGATATGCTGAAAGTTCCTAGGGGCTGTACCATCTTCGGCATCAGGAACAGGAACGGATTCTTCGTCGGACGTAACTACGACTGGGCACCTGAATGGGAAAACCAGACCGCCCAACATACCCTGTTGAACTCGGAGAAGAACTCGTTTACCGGCTTTACAATCGAGGGAATCGGCAGCAACACAGCCGAAGATACCATCAATGACAAGGGGCTATATGTCGGGCTGACCTTTGCCGATAATCACCGGTGGTCGTATGGTATTTCCAGTCTTCACGTCTGCCGGCTTATTGCCGAGACCTGCGCGACGGTAGACGAAGCGCTGACGGTATTCAATCGAGTACCGTTATGCTGCCCGAAGAATTATTTTGTAGCCGACAAGAAAGGTGATATGGCGCTGGTGGAGCATACCTCGGAACGATTCAAGGTTCTCTACCCGAAGAACGATATCCTTATCCAGACCAATCATTATGTTGATCCCGAACTTGCTGAAGAGGATATGGCTTTACAGGATATGCCCTTCACCGATACCTATCTCAGATACTACGAAGCTCTCCAGAAACTGAACATGCAGAAGGACAAGTTCAGGTATACGAGCGTAATAAAACTGCTGACCGAACCTGGCTCACATGTCTTCGAGGACATGCCGGGAGTCCGGACACTATGGTCGCTTGCTCTGGACATGAAGAATTCCCGTTACCGGGCGTACTGGAACCTGACTGATCGAAGGCGAACCAAGCTACTGGAGATTTAGATATCTGTTTCGAACTTGAGAACGGTAAATAGATATTCGATCTTTCTCCTTAATTATAAGTGATGATAGGTCTGTCAATTTTCTGGTCGGTAGCATAATAGGTGACACTTACCCTGGCTTCCGGTAGTCCCACCGTTGCGGGACCGCGATACTTGACGTCCCATTTCCACTGTTCACCAACTTCCAGTTTGTCGATATAATCTTCTCCGGTATCAAGGATAGCTCCCTCCTTGTCATAGAACGTTGCTTCAGCGGTTATTGAATACGCGGTCACGTTTCCAGAATTGCGAACGTAGCCCTGGGCTATGGCGCTGCTTTTATCCGTTAAGTATACCTCCGGTTTTTCTACATCTAGTAGAGGTTGTTCTCGAACTATGTTTTCCGTTACTTCCTCTGTTTCCTCTACTGTCGACTGGCAGGAAAGTATAAATATGCAAGAAATAAAAAGCGCAGTAAGAATCAAACCCTTTTTCATACAGTTTCCTCTCATTTATCGCAATGTGATTTTATCACCCTGAGTGTAGTTCACTAAGGACATTAAGTCAATGGTTTCATATTAACAGGGCAGAGAGGTGTCTATGTGTAGATGAGGGGTGAGGGAAGGAGATTTTTGTTATAAATCATCTCGCGTGGTTCAAGTAATTTTCAAAAACTCTGGTGTATGATTGGAGTTCGATTTTACTCCTCAGCCTGCTCCTCCATTTCGATCATCTTTTCAACGACGAACCTGACGAAGTCGGGGCAGGTATCGGTAATACCGCAGGGTGGATTTTCGAAGTGGCGTTTTGCAGCTTCAGGGTCAGAAAAGTCGACACCAACTAGATCGATGCAAACGATAGTGCCGAATCGTTTCTTGAACTCTTTTACTATCTCACCGGTTTTCCGGATAGCCAGTTCGCGGGCTTCCTGTTCTTTTTCTTTGTCACCGGATGTATCTCTGTAACGTAATCCGAGAGCGATACCGACTCCGGATACCGCTCCGCAGATCCCGTCCTGGTGACCGGATATACCACCAAAGAAGGTGGTGCCTGCCCAGAGCATGGCGTCGTCATCGAGTCCGTAAGCCTTGTGCATGACCTGCACGGTTGTCGGACCTCAATGAGCGCCTTCAGACATTAATTTTTCCGCCAGCTCTCCGGCTTCCTGTTTGGTCAGTTTAAGTTTCATTTCACTTATTATTAACCGAGATTGAATAATTGCTCAACCATGAAACGCACGTAGCCGTTGCACTGTTCCTTGCGAGCTTCGGATTCCATATATCGTTTCACGTCCTCTGCACCGGTCGAAGGGACATCCAGCAGTTCATCGCATACTATCGAGCCATAGCTGTCCTTAAATTCCTGCGCCAGCCTGGCTGCTTCCGCCCGGGCAGTTTCCTTTGCTTTGCTGGCTTCAGCTTCATTTTCCGATCTTGAACGGAAGCGGAAACCCAGGTACACGGCCATTGCCGATACGACTCCGCAGACACCTTCCCGGTGGCGGGACAAGCCGCCGAAGAAATTAGTTCCTGCCCAGAGCATGGCGTCGTCACTTTCCCCATTCGCTTCCCACATGACCTGCAGGACGCTGGGACCTCAGTGATAGTCCAATCCCATGTATTTATCGGCACGTGTTTTGGCTTCTTCGATAGAGAATTCCATGCTCATTATTCACTCACCTTTCTTTTCAGCACCTTTTTCACCGCTGTTTCGATATCGGCGGCTGTCAGGCCGTATTTCTCAAGCAGTTCCGGAGGTGGACCTGATTCTGCGTACCGGTGAAGGGCAACGAATTCCATCGG
>CP070800.1:857373-866435 GCA_020343555.1 Dehalococcoidales bacterium | reverse complement strand
TCGGAGCCGTACCTGGCGATCGATAGTGGGATGCTGTTATTGAACGCAACAAGCCACCAGGCACCTGTACCTGAATAGGCAAGCTGCTCGACAACCAGGACACAGTCAAGGTTGCCCGCTTCCGTTCCTCCGTAGTTTTTCGGTATTGTCATACCAAGGAATCCCAGTCCGGCGAATTTCTTTATCAGGTCGTCCGGCAGTCTTCCTTCTTTATCCAGTTTCTCGGCCACCGGCTCTATTTCACGGTCCGAGAAATCTTTGGCCAGTTTCTGAATAGCCAGTTGCCCTTCGGTCAGGTTGAAGTTCATTAATTCTCCTTGTCATATAAGGTATGTTAGATAGGATGAAATCCTCTATCAATCTTTTAAATATCTATCGACACTCATTCTTAATGCTTAAACGGAAGGTGACCGCAGTGAGGACACTCAGGATCCCTTTTAACCGATAACTCCAGGAATTTCATACCAAGGCCGTCATAAATCAGCAGCCGGTCGACCAATAACTTGCCGATGCCGGTGAGATATTTTATGGCTTCGCTTGCCTGGAGGCAACCTACCACTCCCGGGGTTACTCCAACCACAGGAAATTTTTCCCTGGGGATGTCTCCCCGGTATATACACCTGATGCAAGCGGTTTCACCGGGGATTATCGTCATTACTCTGCCTTCGAGACCGTGTACCGCTCCGTGGAAATAGGGGATATTGTGCTTAATTGCTGCCTGGTTGAGCAGAAAACGCGTTGCCAGGTTGTCCATGGCGTCCATTATAAAATCGCAGTCTCCGGTTAATTCTTCTACATTATTTTCGTCAATGGTTTCCTTGAGAGTTTCTATCTTGATATTTGCGTTCATACTGCCAAGTTTGGTGTTTGCCGAATCGACTTTGGATCCGCCGACGTCGGAATCCCAGTGAAGGATCTGGCGATTCAGGTTGCTGGTATCGACCGTATCTTGGTCGACTATCCTGAGAGTGCCGATACCGGCTTCGCCAAGGTAAATGGCAATCGGCGAGCCTAGTCCGCCGCAACCGGCAATAAATGCCTTTGCTTTCTTGAGTTTTTTCTGGCCTTCCTCGCCAAATCCTCTCATTATTATCTGGCGGTCGTATCGTTCCAGTTCGTTACTGTTCAGCATTCAGGGCACTCCTTTCCAGACAGATATCAGTCCATCCGGTTGAGTTTGATTTCACCATGCACACCCATTTTATCATTAATGATTATCAACGCGCCTTTCACGCCGGATATCTTTTCCGAAAATTCCAGTCCAGCCCGGATATCGTCTTCGTTCTTGACCAGGTTCCCGGTGGCGGTAGCAACCGCGTCTGCAAGCGAAGTAGAGTGAGATACTATGACTACCGCATCGGCTTTTCCGTAACTGAGTGAATGACCGACTGTTCCAGACGATGTGCATATCCCAAGCGGTGTATCTTCCGGAGATATCTCTATGGATATTCGATTGCTGAGGGGAGATTCACCGGCGTATATGCTGACCGTCCTGGGAGAAAGGCTTTTCATAAAGATATCACCGCCATTTTCTACAATCACTTCAGGTGAATATTCAAGCAGTTCCCTGCCGACGTATTCGGCGATAGCACCGGCTACCGAAGCCATCGGCCCGACACCTGCGGCAGCGGCGGATTCTGCCATTTCCTTGACGATCAGCGGTGCTTTATCACCGGGGGAAAAAGGCTCCAATGAAGCGACGAAATCCGGGTAACGTTCGATATATTTCTCCAGTATGTTACGGTATTTTTCTACCAGTCTTTCAGCTTTACTCCTGAGGTTTTTCCGGGCGCGTATATATAAATCCGTTTCCTTGACGGTTACACCGAACGATACCAGGTCTGTACCACCGACCTGGTTGCGATACGTTCTCGGCTCATATATATAGTCACTCATCTTTCATCAGTATCCAAAATAGCATACTCAAAAGAGTCGAACCAGATGGGATCACCGTTGTCATCAGTCCTGAAGAAAGCGTTTTTCCTTCGCGTTGCTTCTCTTGTCAGACCGCATTTCTCCAATACTCTCCAGGAAGCACGGTTTGCGGGACTGCAGTTTGCCACTATCCTGTGGGCATTCAATTGAGTGAAAGCATAGTTGATTACTGCCTGACATGCTTCGGTGGCGTACCCCTGGTTGTGATAATCCGGGTTGAATATATACCCTATCTCCCATGTCTTGAAAATCTCCATATCAGTCTGGAACAACGATATATGACCGATAAGTTTGTCCTTGATATCGTCCTTTAAGGTGACCGCCCACCAGTTAACACTGTTCGATCTTTTCAAGGCATATTCCCTCGCTTCTTCCAGCGAAACAGGTTCTCCGGGTTCGTATTGGTAGGTTTCCTCCAGGGACAAGTACTCATACAGGTCTTTATAGTCACTTTCGCGGAACGGTCTTACTATGAGACGGTCGGTTTCCAGCATGGTCACTCCAATACCCCCTAGAAATGCAGCTCCATCGCTCTCGGAGGGCAGGTCTTGATGCATATCCCGCAGGCAATGCACTTTTCATCCTGGAACAGAACTTTTTTTGTAGATGATTCCAACTCGAATGCATCGGCAGGGCAGACGGTGATACAGGAACCGCAGTGAGTACATCTTTCTTCGTTGCGTGTGACATCCTGACTCAGCGACTGAATCCGAACTCCTGCTTTGGTAAGATACTCAATACCTCTGTCGTAGTCATCCTGTTTTCCTGTTATTTCAAGCACCAGGAGGCCTTCCTCTTCCGGGGTTACCGAGGCCTTCAGGATGTTAAAATCCAGATCATAATCCTTTACCAGGCGGCTGACGATCGGTCTGTCTACCAGCCGTTTTGGGAAATGCATTACTATTCTTTTTGACGCAGCCATTACTTTTACCCCTTTCATTTTGGATGAATCCGGGTTGAATTAAGTACTAACTCAACCCGGTAATCAGTTTATTGAATTTCTTCTTCCACCGGACGTTCGTTTAACGAATTAAAGGATAATCCGGATTCAACTCCCGGCAGCGGTGCTACCGGTGATGTCAGGAGGAATTCTCCTTTCTGTATCCAGTCTTTAAGAGCCGTTGCAACCTCTACAGCGCGGGAATAACTGGACAGCGAAGCAGTAGGAATCTTCTTGTTACGGATTTTCACGTGTCCGCTTCTCAGTTCCCCGTAGGTTACTTCCGCCACGGTATCGGATTTTCGCTGGGGATAAGCAGATGAGTAATCTATAACTGTGGCAACCAAATCATCGTCATCTACTGTGGTATACTCCAGAATCTCTTCCGACAGGATCGGAATAGGAATACCAACACCGACACTGAGAGTCGGCCCGTATCCGAGCATACTTGTACCCACCAACCACCTGGGATTCATTTCTTTAAGGTCGCCAATTAAAGCCAGTGTGCCGGCACCGCCTTTCGGTATGCCTTTCTCGTTTCGCGGAACAGTAGGATTATGCTGGGTGCCCTGCCAGGCGACATAGCCAGTTCCGCCGCCAAGGAATATCCTTGTGCCGATTCCGATCGTCTTATAATACGGATCATTGAAAAGGGGAGATAACCGGCCGGCGCTGCAATAGTTTACGTTACCTAGGTTTGATTTCAACATCCCCATGTAGGTATAAATCGTTTTGTCGGATAGATTCACCGCCACATTATAGTTCTGGTAGGCATTCCTCAGGTTGTACAGCACCGCTTCGTTCAGGTCATCGATATTTATCCATGTTTCCAGCTTTCTGCGTGGATAGCAGTCGGTACCGTAGGCAGTTGCTGACAGCCTGACGTCTTTCCCTGCTACCAGTTCTTCGATAACGTGACCCCCGCCGTAGTTGAACTCACCGGGATGGATCCTATTCCTGGGATCGTCGTCGGGCATAGCGGTAGCGCCGATTATCAGGTCGACCGCCGCCACTCCTGTATAAGCGGGGACATCATTCAGGTACGTTCTGCCGCCGCCGAGTTTTATACGGGGGCTTGCATGCCCGATGTTAAGGTAGGCGCTGGATGAACACATGGCGCTAAAAGTACCGGTGGTGACTACATCCACGTCCCGGGCTGATTTCTTTATCCCGTTCTCTTTCGCGTAGTCGATTATTTCCTCAGCGGTGAACACCACCGCTTTACCTGTTTTTATTTTCTCGTTTATCTCTTCAATGGTTTTTGCCATTTTTACCTCCACTTGATAGTAGTTACTGTTATTCGAAGTGTCAATGGATTTTCACAAATAAAAAAGCCCGGAAACAACACGCTTCCGAGCTTGGCTTTCTGGCTGTTCGGGACTGGAGTTTACATGGTCCCCGAACTGGCGGCATGCCAAGCCCGGGGCATCATCATATGAAATGTCCCTATCGTGTGACCAGACTCACCTTTCCAGTTCGGCACTGATAACCTCCAGTTGATAAATGCCTTAATCAGGTTAGTTTGATTGTATAGTATCGGTAATGAAGTGTCAAATTAAACCATTTCAGGCTCGACGTGTTGCTGAACGGGCTGTACATAAGATATAATCGCTATAGGGATTCCTCACATTTTTTCCGGAGAATTTCATTTGCTTAAGAGTCATAATTGTGGAGAACTGAACAGGAATCATGTCGGCAATAAGGTAACACTTGCCGGCTGGGTACACCGGCGCCGCGATCACGGCGGTCTGACTTTTATCGATCTACGCGACCGCGAGGGAATAGTCCAGGTGGTGTATAACCCGGAACTGGCCGAAGAATGCCACCGGATAGCCAGTGAGATGAGGAACGAGTACGTGGTCAGTGTTACCGGCGAGGTTTCTCTGAGACCCGAGGGGACCGAAAATCTGAAACTGCCGACCGGTGAGATCGAGATTATTGCCGAGGAGACGAAAATACTGAATCCGTCTCTGACACCGCCGTTCTATATCAACGAGGACGTAGAGGTCGATGAAAATGTAAGACTCAAGTATCGTTACCTCGACATTCGTCGAGAAAGGATGCGGGATAACCTAGTGCTTAGGCACAAGGTTATCAAGTATATGCGTGAATTCCTGGATGAACGGGGATTTATCGAGGTGGAAACACCGATACTTATAAAGAGTACGCCTGAAGGAGCAAGGGATTACCTTGTGCCTAGTCGTATCCATCCAGGTGAATTCTACGCCTTACCTCAGTCGCCGCAGATGATAAAACAGATTTTAATGGTGGCTGGCGTGGAGAAATACTACCAGATAGCTAAGTGTTTCCGTGACGAGGATAATCGCGCTGATCGCCAGCCGGAACATACGCAGCTTGATATAGAGATAAGTTTCGTCGAAGAGGAAGATATTTTTAACCTCATCGAAGAATTATATACCTCCATGATCGAGAAATTGAAACCTGAATTTCAATTACTGAAACCGTTCCCCCGTTTGTCATGTGTCGATGTTATGGAACGATTCGGTTCGGACAAGCCTGATCTTCGGTTCGGTATGGAACTGGCCGATCTGTCAGATATTGCAGCGGAAACTGAATTCGGTGTATTCAGCAGGGCTGTCTCGGAAGGCGGTAAGGTAAAGGGAATCTACGCTTCGGGCTGTGCTGACTATTCACGGAGCCAGCTTGAGGAATTGAACAAGCTGGTCAGGACACTCGGGGCTGCCGGAATCCTGACGATCGCCCTCGACTCAGCCGCTGGAAGTTTAGATGACATAACAATCGAAAACGTTAAGTCGGTAGCATCAAAATACATAACTGTCGAACAGGTAAAGTCGATAGCCCAACGAATGGGTGCCGGACCCGGTGACCTGATGCTTATCGCAGCCGGCGACATCAAGATGGTAAACATGGTACTGGATTCTCTCCGGAATGAAATGGGAAAGCGGCTGAACCTGATACCGGAGAATGAATTGGCATTCGCCTTTATCGTTGATTTTCCGCTGTTCGAGTATGATGAGAAGCAGGGCAGGTGGGACTCGCTTCATAATCCATTCAGCGCACCGAAAGATGAAGATATACCTTATCTGGATACTGCACCTGAGAAGGTGACAGGCAAGCAATATGACCTGATATGCAATGGCTATGAGCTGGCCAGCGGCAGCATCAGGATCCATCAACGTGAAATTCAGAACAAGGTTTTTAATATACTGGGATATAAGGATGAAGAGATAAGAGCACGTTTCGGACACCTGCTTGACGCATTCGAGTATGGAGCTCCTCCGCATGGGGGTATTGCCCCGGGAATCGATCGCCTGGTGATGCTTCTGGCAGGAGAGGAAAATATCAGAGAAGTAATGGCTTTTCCCAAGAACCAGGCTGCTATGGACCTTACCCTGGGCGCTCCATCACCAGTTTCTGATGAACAATTGACCGAACTGCATTTAAAACTTCTGGAGGAAGGATGAAGATAACCAACGACAAGACTGAAAATAGTCAGGTGTTCCTGACTATTGAAATGGAGCCGGAAGAGGTAGAAGAGTCCATGCAGGTTGCTTTCAAACGGCTTAATAAGAAAGCCAGGATTCCCGGTTTCCGCAAGGGGAAAGCACCGAGAGATATATTCGAACGGTATCTGGGTAAGGAATACCTGATGGAAGAAGCTCTCAATGATCTTATCCCTACGGTGTATGCCAGGGCAGTCGAGGAGCAGAATATCGAGGCTATCGCTCAGCCGCAGATCGAGATTGAACAGATGGAGCCGCTGATTATGAAGGCGACTGTTCCCCTGAAACCGACGGTTGAACTGGGTGACTACAAAAGCCTGAAGGTGGAAAAGGAAACCATAGAGGTTACCAAAGAGAAGGTTGACGAGGTTATCGAGCAACTACGCCACCAGCACGCAACGTGGGAGCCGGTAGAGGGTCGAGCCGTTGAGTTCGATGACCTTTTAATTATGGATATCGTCGGCACGATGGGTGAAAACAACGTTATCGAACAGAAGGGTGCCCAGTACCAGGTGGTAGCCGGACAGACCTTCCCCGTCCTGGGATTCGCGGAACAACTCGTAGGGATGAATCCGGGCGACGAGAAGGAATTCGAACTTGAATATCCCGAGGATTACGGGGATGAAGAACTGGCTGGAAACAAGGTGAATTTCAAGATCAATGCGATAGAGATAAAAAAGGAAGTATTACCCGAGGTTTCCGATGAATTCGCCAGGACAGTAGGCGCGGAATACGAGACAATGTCCGTTCTCCGCGAGAAGGCGGAATCCGATATGAAAGAACGCGCTGAACAACAGGCAACCATGAATTTCGAAGAAGAGATAATTCACGGCATTGCCGATCTATCTAAGGTTGAGTACCCACCTGTACTCGTGGAATCCGAGATCAACCGTATTCTCGACCAGCAGTTTCAGAGAAGCAGCCAGTCACTCGAGGACTACCTTGCGACAGTGGGCAAGACCGAGGAAGAAATACGCGAGGACCTGAGACCATCGGCCGAACACAGGATCGTTCATTCCCTGGTCTTGAGTAAAGTTGCTGAGGTTGAGGAGATCGAGGTCAGTGATGAAGAATTAGATGAAGAGATCGAGAATATGGTAAAAGATTCTACTGATAAAAAAGAGGAACTGAAGAAATTCTTTAGCGATCCGCAGATACGGGATTCGATTGGCCAGAATATGATGACCCGTAAGACAATGGAGAAACTGACGGAATATACGGCGGTGGCTAAACCCGAAAAGAAAAAGAAAACAACCGGAACAAGGAAAAAGAAAAAGGAGGAGGAGAAATGAACTTCGATCCGATGACTTACAAACCTGATAGCTTAAATCCGATGAATGTGATACCCGGAGTACTTGAGAGTGGCCCGAGGGGTGACAGGTACTGGGACATCTATTCCCTGTTGCTCAAAGAACGTATCATTATGCTTTTCACGCCGATAACCGATCCGGTAGCGAACGCACTGATCGCCCAGCTTCTTTACCTTGAGCGGGAGGATCCGGACAAGGATATAAGCATGTACATACAGAGTCCCGGCGGCTCGATCCATGCGGGGATGGCTATCTACGATACGATGCAGTTCATCCGTCCTGATGTCTCAACGATTTGCGTGGGAATGGCTGCCAGTATGGCAACGGTTCTTCTTGCTGCCGGAGCAAAGGGAAAGCGTTATGCTCTACCGAACTCCACCATACATATGCACCAGGCTCTAAGCGGCGCTCAGGGACAGGCCTCCGATATCCAGATTGCCGCCCGTGAAATCACACGTTTGAACGATAGACTCAAGGACATACTGGTAAAGCATACCGGACAGAACCTGGAGAAGATCACACAGGATACCGATCGCGATTATTACCTCGATGCAAACCAGGCAGCGGAATACGGTATCGTTGATGAAGTACTGGAAAAACTCGAAACAATTGAAAAGAAATAAATAGATCCATTACCCGGGTAAATATTTATAAATTCTCTTCGGTAAAGAGAGGATGAGGGGGATTGTATTAGCATACGATCCCCTTTTATTGATTATTTATACAGATTGCCGAATCTCGCCTGTAGACACCGAGTTTCGTAATGTATTTTTTACGTGTTAATACGACAGGTTGCCCGAAAACGAAAAGATGTCATCCTGAGCCTTATGTAATCAGGGCGAAGGATCTCCTTTCCGGATCAGACGGGATTCTTCGGTCGCAAGCTCCCTCAGAATGACAAGGTGGGCTCGGAACGACGTAGTACTTCTTTTTCGGATCAATCCATTAAGACCGTGATAAAACCAGAGTGTTTCCTGCTGCCGGATATCGATCTCAGATCAACTATATCTATTCTGAAAAACACCTGTGATATAATTATAGTGATGGCGATCAAGACAATAGCAACCAACAGGAAAGCTTTCCATAACTACCATATCCTGGAGAGTATGGAAGCGGGAATAGTACTTACCGGCACCGAGATAAAATCGATCCGTGCCGGCAAGACGAGTTTATCCGATGCCTATGTCAGGCCGGAAAAGGGCGAACTGTGGCTTTTAAATGCCCATATTGCCAGGTATGACAATGCCAGCTATATGAGTCATGAACCTACCAGGCCGAGGAAGCTGCTGCTGCATCGGAAAGAGATCGCCGGGTTAGTAAGTAAACTTGCCGAAAAAGGTCTGACACTGGTGCCCCTGAAGATATACGTCAAGGACAGCATCGCCAAGGTTG
>CP070800.1:854373-857273 GCA_020343555.1 Dehalococcoidales bacterium | reverse complement strand
CGAGGTTTCTTGAGTACGTGGGGGAAACCGGCGAAGAAGATGCACCGGAACTGGTGCATTATTTGGACCAGTTCGCCAGGGCAATAGGTGTTGAGAGGGCGTATGATTACGGTAACCAGAGAATGAGCTGGCTTTGTAACCTGTTTACCAACTGGATGGGTGACGATGGTTTCCTGTATAAGATGAGTGGTGATGAAAGGGCTTTCAACATGATGGGAGATACCACGATTTTAGAGGGCAAAGTGGTTAAGAAATTTGTTGAGGGAACCATTTGTTTTGTGGATATAGAAGCGTGGGCAAAGAACCAGATCGGAGAAGTAACGATGCCCCCAAACATATCTACAGTGATTCTTCCTTCTCGTGATAATGGCCCGGTAGTCTATCCGGAACCTTCACCACAGCTAATAGAAGAGGTGAAGAGGGCGAGACCACTGGATGAATTACGAGCAGAAGGGCTGATATAAAAAGGAGACCGACATGGAATTTTCAAAAGCTGAAGCCAAGGAATGGGCCAAGTTAAATCTAAAGGGACTGGAAGGCGTTATTCACGCGTCTTATACACCGGACCTTTCAGGACTGGACGAAGAAGGTATCAGATGGGATGTTAACTATCTGATAGCTAACAAGTTGAGTTGTATTCTCTGTGCCGTTGAAGCGAGTGCGATGACCTTTGAAGAACGTAAACGATTTGTTGAAATAGTCTGCGATGAAGCCAGGGATAAGATCCATGTATCGATGACAGTCCTTCAAAATACTGTTGAAGAAGACCTGGAAATGCTGACACATTTCGAGAAGGCAGGTGGTACGTTTGTGTTAATCGGGCATCCGGTTCAATTCTATCCCAGGTCTGAAGACGAACTCTATCGACAGTACAAGTTAATGTGTGATGCAACCAATTTATCCGTAAATTTTTATGCCGGTAGACTACATCTCAGACATATGCACCCGAGTTATTTCCCTCTTAGTACCCTCGAACAGATTGCCGATATCCCGAATGTGGTAGGAATGAAACTTTGCGGTGGCGGACCTATTGGCTTTATGGTCGAGGCTTTCCGGCTTGTGGGTGACAGAGTGCTTGTTAACGATCCTGTGCAGACCAACTGGCCTATCACCATCCCGCAATACGGACAGCAGTGGGCAGGCGCCGGACCCTATGACATATCTCAAACTCCTGACAATCCTAGAATGGTGCGTATGTTCAACCTTTTCGTCGAAGGTAAGATGGATGAAGCGATGGAAATGTACTGGGATTTCATGAGTGCTATACCAGCCGGGGTGAACCTTGGAGGAAGTGCAGATTCCTATTTTAATACGGGAATTGTCGGTACTCTGCCTGATAAGTACGCACAGTGGCTACTCGGTGGTAATGGCGGGATGGTAAGACAGCCGATGGGTCAAAGACTGTATGACTACCAGAAAGACGGGATTAGAGCCCGGTTAAGTGGGCTTGGCGTTCCGTTACGTGAGAATGAGGAAGAGTTTTTCGTCGGCAGGGTAAATTATTCTAAAGGAGTAAGGTTAAAACAATATTAAACAGTGTTTCCTGTTGAAGTAAATCTTAGAAGTTAAAAAATGGGTTTACCTGTTCCCGATAACACACGATGAAATTCGTACTGGTTGAAGGAGAATATGATGACTTTAGAGTTTACGAGGTCAGAAGCGAAACAATGGGCGAAAGAACACTATAAAGGACTCGACGGAGTATTGAGCCCCTCGTTCACTCCGGACCTGAAAGAGTTGGATGAAGAGGGTATCAGGTACGATGTCCAGCATAATATACGCAAAGGAATGTTCAGCGTTCTCTGCCAGACCGAAGTATGTGCCATGACCTTCGAAGAACGAAAAAAATTCCTGGAGATTGCCTGTGATGAAGCAAAGGATAAGATTCTTGTCTCGATGTTCACAGGCATCGATACTATCGAACAGGATATTGAATTATTACAGCATTTCGAAAAGGTGGGCGGTACTCATACCCTATTCGGCTGGCCAGGTACTTTTTATGCCAAGTCGGAGGAAGATATCTACCGGGCAACGAAAAAGGTCTGCGATTCTACCAATATTGCCATAGACCTGTGGCCTAAGCCAAAGTTCGATTTTGGTAGATTTCATCCCAGCCAGTTTAATCCCGAGCTTGTAGAAAGAATAACAGAAATTCCTAATGTGGTAGCGATAAAAGCCTATATAAACGATGGAATCGGTAAATGGGCTGATATACAACACCGTGTCGGAGACAAGGTTTTGCTGCAGTCTGCAGAAGTGGAAGAGTGGCCTGTTACGGTCGGTAACTACAAGCAGCAGTGGGCCGGACCGGCCGATTACGTCATATTCGATGAAAAACCGGATAATCCTCGCATACTGAGATTGTTCAACATGTTCCGGGAAGGTGATTTTTCAAAGGCAATGGAGTTGTACTGGGAATTAGCGCCGATAACGATAAGCGCCAGGAATGCAATGTTTTCCGGTGGAATGCTGGCGGTAAAATACATGCAGTGGCTGACCGGTGGAAACGGAGGGATGTACAGACAGCCGACAGGTGTCCTGACTCAACACCAGAAAGATGTTATGAGAGCCGGTTTAAAAGCTGCCGGTATCACTCCACGAGAACCTGAAGAAGAATTCTACATCGGAAGATTGAATTACGAAAAGGGTGCCAGGTTTAAATTCTAAAATCTATATGTGCATGTTCTATAATATTATTGTGGTCGGGATCAATGAACGGTGCTGGTCCAAAGTCGAAGATGGGATAATTAGAAAAGGATAATGGATGGAAATTAGTTCTTAGGGAGGTGGATATGGCAGTTGATAGCGGTAAGGATAAAGTTGAAGATGTTGGGACATGGCAGGAGATTCTCAAACCCGTCCGTTCCGAGCGGGTTGAAAAAGCCAGGGAAAGGGTACGT
>CP070800.1:851186-854273 GCA_020343555.1 Dehalococcoidales bacterium | reverse complement strand
GCTAAACTCGCTGCCGGTCTCACCTTGGATGAAATACCTTACTGGCGGGACGGAACGCTTGAAAAATACACTCCGTCGGGAGATTATGTTGTAGTTAAATTTGCCAGGTGGGGATTCGAAAAATTCCGTGACGCTGAAGACAAACTGGGAACTCAGATGAGAGCTGTAGGCGAAGTGATGAGTATCGGAAAAAATTATAAGGAAGCTCTCCTCAAAGCCATACGTTCGCTGGAAAGTGGTCGTCATGGTCTTGGTTTTGCGAAAAATTTTAACTCACTCTCGCTTGATGAACTGATGGACATGTTGTCCGAACCTACCAGCGAGCGGCAGTTCATAATGTACGAAGCCCTGCGTAAAGGAGTTTCCGTTGATGAACTGTTCGCAAAAACGTATATAAAACACTGGTTTATCCAGCAGATGAAGGAACTCGTCGAACTCGAAGAGCAGATCCTGCAGTACAAAGAGAAAACGCTGCCTGACGACCTGTTCATCCAAGCTAAGAAAGACGGATTTGCCGATAAATACCTCTCGAAAATCCTCGATGTACCTGAAAAGGAGATAAGAGAGAGACGATATTCACTCGGGCTGAAAGAAAGCTGGGAACCGGTTCCGGTCAGCGGCGTAGAAGATGCCGCCTATTATTTCTCGACCTACAATGCCCCGGATAAAACGGACAGCAGCAGCCGAAAGAAAATCATGGTGCTGGGCGGCGGACCCAACAGGATTGGACAGGGTATCGAGTTCGATTACTGCTGCGTGCACGCAGCCTTTACCCTTCGGGATGAAGGATATGAAACCATAATGATAAACTGCAACCCGGAAACGGTCTCTACCGACTACGATACCTCAGATAAACTATACTTCGAATCCCTAACCGTAGAGGATGTACTCAGCATTTATGAGAAAGAACAGCCCGAAGGTATCATCGTCCAGTTCGGCGGTCAGACACCGTTGAATATCGCCAACGAACTTGCAGAAGCCGGTGTTAGAATTATTGGTACGACTCCTGAAACGATCGACCTTGCTGAGGACAGAGATCGTTTCCGCAATATGATGGATAAATTGAATATCCCGATGTCGGAATCGGGAATGGCAAGTAACCTCGATGAAGCCAGAGTCGTTGCAGAACGTACTGGCTATCCTCTTATGGTAAGACCTTCGTACGTCCTTGGCGGACGTGGAATGGAAGTAGTCTACGATGATGAAATGCTGACGAAATACATGGCGGCAGCAGTGGATGTTACTCCAGACAGGCCTATACTGATCGACAAATTCCTGGAAAACGCTACCGAAACCGAAGCTGACGCGATTTCCGATGGGAAAAGCGCTTTTGTACCGGCAATCATGGAACACATCGAACTTGCCGGAATACACTCTGGAGATTCAGCCTGTGTGATTCCTCCCGTTAGTCTTACCGCCGAACAAATCGATACTATTATCAGGTACACGGAAACAATCGCCAGGGAGCTTAATGTAGTCGGCTTGATGAATATGCAGTATGCCATCGCCGATAATATTGTCTACGTACTTGAAGCCAATCCACGGGCTTCAAGAACTGTACCCCTGGTATCGAAGGTGTGTAACGTATCCATGGCAAGGATTGCTACACAATTGATGCTCGGAAAGAACCTTGATGATATCAACCTCAAACGAAAGGTCATACCGCACTTCGGGGTTAAAGAGTCGGTATTCCCGTTCAATATGTTCCCTGAAGTCGATCCTCTACTCGGACCGGAAATGCGTTCTACAGGTGAAGTACTTGGTATTGCTGATTCTTATGGGGTAGCGTTTTTCAAAGCAGAAGTAGCTGCACAACAGTTCCTACCGGTAGAATGCACCATTTTATTGACGGTATCACCTTCGGACAGAAACGAAGTAGCTGAAGTAGCCAGGGATTTTTCATCACTCGGATTTAAAATAGTGGCTACCGAGGGAACTCAACAATTCCTCACGGAAAAAGGAATAGAAACTGAGTTAATACTTAAACTTCAAGAAGGACGACCAAACATCGT
Source organism: Dehalococcoidales bacterium (assembly GCA_020343555.1). The sequence goes on along the minus strand of CP070800.1, from coordinate 852,261 downwards.
CGATGCTATCACTAACGGAGAAATTCAACTGGTGGTGAATACCCCAAGCGGTAAACTCAGCCAGTATGACGACTCATATATCCGGAAGACGGCAATCAAATATAAAGTGCCGTATATTACTACTCTTGCCGCCGCGAAAGCCGCCGCCAGGGGAATAGGAGAATATCAGAAAGGATATTCAAAAGTTAAATCGATCCAGGATTACCATGCCGATATTCAGTAGTAAATCCTGCAGCTAATATGTTTTATCGAGGGAAATCTAAAGGCTTTTTAGGCGATTCACAGCCTTTTCGGTTTTCTCATCACGGGCTGACCACTCTTCAAGTTTTGAACAGAGAAAGTCAGGGCATTGGCTGCAGTTCTCCAGACCTCTGTCATCTACACAGCATGCCAGTAACTCACAGTTAGCTGACCAGTGCATCGCACGATCCCCCCGGCAACCGTCGCACCTGAACATATCCGGTGTCGCATCCGGGATAATCCCTTTTTCGCTGAATCCCTTCGCCAGGCGTTCGGCTATTTCTTTATCTTCGGTCGCCAGCCGTATGTCGCAATTTCCGCAGTTTATGCCGCAGGCTCCGAGTTCGGATGGGTCTCCTGTCCATTCCATGGTATTTACCTCCCTTAAGGTAATAGGCGGATTGTATATTTATTCACTGCTGATGTCAATATATTCGCGATATTATTATCAACCATATTCGATAATATCAACGAATACTTCCAAGGAGTTTTCTCTGATTATCCTTTACTTCACAGCCTGATACTAATATACTTGCGTTGATTCCGTGGTTAAATCGTTGTCTCAGCATAAAAAGGAGGAGGTATTTTTCAGTGCCGGAAAGTAAATACAGCAAGTACGTAAAGCAGGAGTGGATCACAAAATCAGTATTCAAGGAAGTCCCGGCTCCCCAGTGGCTGATAAGCGGTGCACAACACCTGGATGGTTATCCGTTTTCAGCCGGATGGTCATGTTTAACAGAGCCTTTCACAATGATTCCGAGTTCTCAGTCGCATGATTACGATCAGATCATCGGCTTTACCGGCGGGAATGCCGAAGACATAAGGGATTTCGGCG
>CP070800.1:845888-851086 GCA_020343555.1 Dehalococcoidales bacterium | reverse complement strand
TTCAAAGGTCGCCGGCTATGATGGAACTACTCGAATTCTTTTTCCCTACTCTGGAGGAAGCAAATATCGGTCAACACCTGGAGAATCTCTATACCGGAGGTAAACCAAAGACAGTAGATGAATTGGCGGAGGAAACAGGATATGATAGAAAGATTGTTGGCGAGATTATTGAAAAGATAAAGACTAAGATTATCATTAAATGGCGAGAACGTGAGGAAGAACCGGGAGTTGTTGAGTATTACAACACAGGCAGTCTTGGACTTAAGAATGCCTGGGGACATATTGGCAAAAACGATGCCGAAGGCAAGAAATTCATTGAACTTATAAATAGAGTCCTCGACACACAGGGTGCCCGTGTTCCTAAAACCAAACCTCGTACTCTCATGATAAACAAAACCATCAATGCTGAGACCAGGATACTACCGTATGAAATAGCCAGCGAAGTCATAAAATGGAAGGCGAAGAATGAAGTACCAATTGCTTTGATATGGTGTAATTGCAGGATCTATCGCCAGAAGTGTGACCGCAAAGCTGACAACTGCATCGTGTTCGGACAGATGGCAGATTTCTATGTCCCAGTATCGGAGACGACACCAGGGGCACGCCCCAATCGTTATGTTTCGGGAGAGGAAGCTCTTGAGTGTCTTGAGGAATCATTTAAGCAAGGGCTGGTGGCACAGGTTATGACAAATATTCCTTCCAAGGAACAGGATGAGGAGTCCGTCTTTCAATCTATTACAGGGATATGTCTGTGTTGTTCTTGCTGTTGTGAAGGATTGTCACGCTATGTTGAATTTGGCGATGTAGGGAAGCTTCCAGAATTCTTGCCTGAGTGTGTCCAGGAAAAATGTACTTTGTGTGAAGCGTGTGTAAAAATATGCCCTGTAAAAGCACGCTGGCATCACTGGCCACTAAAACCAGATCTTTCCGACGATTTCATCCATCTTGAAGCGGAAAAGTGCATTGGCTGCGGACTGTGCGCTTATGTCTGTGCCACCGGATCGTTGACCATGGTCAGGGCACGAGAATTGACACCAGTACAAACCTGATCAGTATTCTGTGATCAATCACTGTCGAAGTTTCTTACACCTTTAGAGGTCCCAGTTCAAACGATTGTTACCTAACATTCTGCCTTATTGTTACCGGCATACAAATTCCAAACTGAAAAAACACCTCCTTTTAGTCTAAGTGCTACTTAGAAAATATTTGGGTATTGTTCAATTTTGTCGGTTTGAAATTCCTTATCCAATCTTTAAGTATTAAAAGCTTATCCAAGCTCGTAGAATCCGCCGTAAGGTCCAATCGGAGCGTTAACCGGAATACGTCGGCCCGACTTACTCGGTTCCGGAGTCGGGAACCTGAATTCACGGGTCTTCATGTATTCCTTCGGCTTGACTATTTCGAGTTGTAACGCTTTGCTTTTACAGCCTACAACACAGACTCCGCACCCCTTGCAATTCTCAGCGATAATAGATGCCTTGAGTTTCTTGGAACCGGGAACCTTCACCATATCCACCGCGTTGAATGGGCATTTCTCGACACAGTCCTGGCAGCCGACGCAGGTCTCTTCATCCACCGATGCCTGGAAACGATTGGGTTCTACGAGGTCGAGTCTGTCATGCTTGGTGTACGAATGGAGCATTTCACAGGCATCGGCGCAGCAGTAGCAGACACCCCAGTGGATAAGACCGGCTTCTTCATTCTGACGGACAATTTCGAGAGTTTCTTCCTCGGTATATTCCTTGAGTAATCGTCCCGGCTTATCTAGGTAATACGTACCGCGGGAGTTATCGAACACTGCAAAACAGGTCATCAGAGGGTGATCGCACTTACCCCAGAGCACCCGGCAGCCACACGGAGCGATGATCCTTCTCTTGGCAAGCTTTATCTGCATCTTCCAGTTTTCCTGGGGAACAAGGTCATCGTCGGAGATATTGCTGATCTCGATAGCGCCGATGGCAGGTGTCAGCATAATACCTTGCCCTCCAGCAGCTTTCCTGTCACTGGCAGATTTGACCCAGATGTCAGACCATTCATTATAGAAGAAGTCTGCCCACAGGTCCTTTACCTTCTGGGGAAGTGCATTCGGACCGGTGTGGACACCAGTGTCAGCGAGATCATGGTGGAAACCCAGCAGTCTGGAATGGAAAGCGAACAGTGTTTCCCCACGGGTAAGTACGCCACGGTCGACAAGGTTATCAAGTATTATAATCAGGATAGCTTCGTCATAGCCAAGAGCGGTCTTAAGATCCTCAACGGTGCCGGGAATGATCAATTCCAGACATACGCTTGCCTCTTCCGGGGTAAACATCTCATGCAGGATGGCGAGGAAACGCTCCGATGTTGGTGCACCGAGTTTCTCAGCCAGTTCGGTATATATATCATTTTCCGCCATAATAATCCTCCTTTTTTTCATGTCTTCTCTAGTCGTTATTTTAGCGGGAATCGACGATAAAATATTCCACGCTATGTTATTTTCGGCTAATATAGCTGGCTATTCCACCTCCAGGCTTTCAATGTACATCTCCTTTCCCGAGGCAATCTCTAACTGATGTTCGTTACAGTTGGGACGGTGAAGGTTGAGTTGTTCGGGAGTAAAAACCGAATCACAGTTGCAGCAGCGTAGCTTTGCCGGTATATGCGAGAAGTCGATATCGGCACCTTCGGCGATCGTACCTTTGCTGAGTAAACTGAAATAGAATTGAACAGACTCATCTACCACACCGGAGTATTCACCAACGACAAGATATATCCTGAGAATCCTGGCAGCATTCGCTTGTTCGGCATGCTTAATTGCCAGGGCTAACATGGACTCGCATATGTTCTGCTCATGCATGATTTTAAATTAGATCTAGCTGTTCGTATCAAAGGATTTTTCCAGAACCTCTAGGGTGCAGAAGTGAAGTTCCGCCATACAGGTGCTGCCTCATCACTAAAAACAGACATCCTTTGCTCATGTTCATCTAGAAGATACTCGGGCGGCTTCACAAGGTCGAAGATCATCGCCTTCGATTCACACCCAAGAACGCAGAGTCCGCATCCCATGCACTTTGCTTCGTCGACAAATGCCTTCAGTTTTTTAGATTCAGGAACCTTCTTCATCTCGATAGCATCGAAGAAACAACGCTCAACGCACTCCTGACAACCAACGCAGGACTCACTTTCTACTCTGGCCCGGTAGCGACTCGGATTTCGTAACTGGTGGGCAACACCATGCCGTATTGTTGCTCCCATCACATTACAGCAGCAGTCGCAACAATGACAGAGTACTCCCCCGTTCTCCATCCTTATTCCACCACTCTTGAGAAGCCCCCCTCTCTCAGCTTCGTCCGAGATAGCTATGGCTTCTTCTATGGATATCACTTTCAGGCTGGATGACTGGTTGAGGTTGAATTCCGCATATTTGCCAAACTCAAAGCAATTGTACACCGGTCTATCGCACCTTTGTGCTCTTACACGGCAGTCGCAATCACTTACGGCGATAACCTCCTGGCTGCCTTTCTTTCGTATCATTGCATGTATATCTTCTTCCGGTAGAATGTCCTCAGGTTTGATATTGGGATTGGAGTCGATAGCTAGCCGGGCGGGGACTATCCTACTCATTACTCCACCCACGGGTACTTCCTGAGCCACTCTAATACTGCGGGTTATCATCTTCTCTTCTACTTCAGGCATGAAATCATCCCAGGCCTTCCAGAATCCTTCGGGAATGTCTTCCTTTTTAGCTTTAGCAATACGGGCAAAAAATCCATGCATTGCCATGTGGAACAGGTATTCATCGTATTTGTTGAACAGCAGCCTCCTGCGTTTGAAATCAGCAAGTTTTTCGGCTAGGACTTTCTCGTCCATATTCAGTCGTTTGGCTACCTGTTCGCAGGTAGAAGGTTCGAGGAATTCAAGCAAGAGTTCTCCCTCTTCGGGTTTGAAGAGTATCTTCAAATACTTGATAAGATTCTGCGATCCCGGGTATTCGAATATTTCTGTTATCTTCTCATATATATCATTTTCCGACATAATAAACCCCTTCAATTTCGGTCTTTCCAATTCACATAACCTTTGGACATGCCTGCGATTATTGCCAATTATTATACTTTTATGAGCGTAACGAAACCTGCATTACTTGATGTTTTCGACATTATTGACTATACATTAACTTTCTCTGTTGTATCCGCGTTCGTTATCGCTTGAGCAGGGCACCACCATTCTTCAGAAACACAGACTCCACAATCCGTGCATTTCGTCTCGTCAATTCTCGTCGTATAAAGCAATAATCCATCTGGTTCCGTAACCTGATCAACAACAATTATCGCTCCTTCAGGACACCCTTTTACACATATACCACATTTTAAACACTTTTCTTCATTTATTGTATACGCCATAATGACCTCCTTGGCATATTAATCGGCATTACATACAACTAATCGTAACCTTCGTCCTTCCATCGGTTTGCCCAGTCCGTTCTTTCTCGTTCTTCTTTAGGTAATAACTGCCTGAAAGATTTTTCGGTATGAAGCGGACCCTGATTCACTTCAATAAATATCCATGGTCTTTTTGTATTTATTGGTCTCCAGGGTGCGTGAATGAAATTAGGCGGAATCCATACTACACATGTCTCGCTAATCACATGTTTCTCAAGTTCCGGTCCTAAATATAGGATCGCATCCCCACCAAGATCCATTGGATTATCCGGATCTGTGCCAATGTGGAATAATAATTCAGCATCCCTATGTATATGTGGTGGGTGGCCTGCATAAGGTCTATCTTCAAAATGAGTATCTGTTCCCGGCATTATCCAGTGCACCATATAGAATTGACATCCCTGGAATGTGTTATTGTCCATACGGGCTAACATTGGGCCAAGAGGGTGTTGAAATTCGGAGTCATACTTGTAAATATACTTACCATATTTTGTTTCAGCCATAATTTACGATCTCGTTTGTTGGGTCTGAGGTTGTGGGAGATGCTTAAGCATCTCCCACTTTCTAATATGTAGTCCTCTATTGTTTCAAATACCAGATGTGGGGGATTATTCTCCCATAGCTTCCTTCATATCCTGGTCTACCCACCAGTGAAGCACGAAAACCCTAAGGAAGTCAGCGTGCAAATTTTCACCAGAAATGCCTTTCAGCCATGGTTGATAGACGGTGAACCGAGGTGCTGGCTGCAAGTAAATTCGCCAGTGGTTCTCAAGATCGTAC
>CP070800.1:840880-845788 GCA_020343555.1 Dehalococcoidales bacterium | reverse complement strand
GTTCCACTATTTTTATAACAGGTTGTTTTTGAATATCACTGCAACGTGAAAAATCCAGTTCACCAATAGTTATTACCGTGGAATCCTGCCGTGGATTTTTAACTGATATTCTCTCTTCATCACCTTCTTCCGCTTCTCCTGCAAGATCAATTCCGGCAATGTATATTTTCCCTTTTTCAGGTTTGTGTTTCCTCGAATGTTCGCCCTGGAGTTGCGCTCTCTGCTGTTGTGACAAAAAACCACCCCCGGCACGAACCGGCAGCAGTCGATACTGCGTCAGGAATAACGGGTGATCTTCACCCAGTCGTTCTTTTTCGCTCTCTACATAGGCCAAATAGTCCGGATTATAGTTCGCTACTTCCTGCCAGTCATAACGAAAACATCGCTTTATACCATCTTTTTCTTCGAGTTCATAAGCGGTCTGTTTTACCGTCTCAAGCAATGTCGTATCATCCCAGGTAGTCCCGTACAGGACTGTTGTCGTATTACTGATTGCACCCATCGGTTTAAATTCTTTGGTATATTTCTCGATACGCACGTCCTGGGCTTCATCCACCTCCAGGAGTAAATCCGCCGTGTGCCCTACTACATTTGCTGATTTATCGGCAGAAAGAAACAGTGCTCTGGCATACCCCAGCCTGATGATATAGCCTTTTTGCGATCTCCAGAAGTCCTCGAAACCGGCATCATTCAACCTCTCTTTTAACCTGTCCATGGAAATAACAGTCTGGGGTTTGAAGGTAGGTGAACACTTCACCAGGGTCCGTGATCCCGCCATAAAAAGCGTCAGGAGAAGAAGTTCTATCTGTGCTGAAAGCTCGTTCTTACCGCCCTGCCGGGCGATCTCCACACAAAAGGTAAGGCCTTTTCTGGTAAGGACACTGTCTACAATGGCAGCGGCTGCTTCTCTCTGGTAGGGACGTAACCTGTTCAGGCGTGTTTGTTCTGACTCGTTCATATTTGCTATAAAAATCTGGAACCAATTTTGATGCCTAACGGTAGTGCCACATCCTTGAGAACAGTACCTATCGCATCTTTCATAGATTTAACATCATTCCTGCCCACATCGTGTTTGATAAGTATCAGCTTTATGAGTGTATTTGCAGCCTGAGTAATAAGTCTTATGTTTTCTGGATCGCGCTCCAGCAACGATATCATCTTAACTCTCAGCAACGCGATCTCCTCGTCGATACCTTCCACAAAGATAGCTTGATCGTAGGCAGCCTGCTCTTTTTCATCCAGAACCTTGGAATAGAACCCGTGTTTCCTCGCGTTCTGGTTCCCTTTTTGAGCACCCGGTTTCTTTTTCATTTCTCCCTTTTTCATCATTCCCTGCAATCTTTCTACGATAGTGCGCTCTATACGTTACTACTGCAGTGATACTAGCACATTTGTTCTATTTATGGCTATATACTTATGTCGCCGGTTCAAACATTTCGTTCGTGTTGCTAATAATCCTTCATCGTTATAAAATAAGCTCAATCAAAATGAACGTATCCAGACAGCTGTTCAATCTGCAGGAAGTCGACCAAGAACTCGCGTCGAATGAGCAGGCGTACATCCGTATATCCGCGCAACTGGGCGAAAGCAAAGACGTGCTGGATACCCGGGCTAAACTGGAGGTTGAAAAAAAGCAACTCGAAGAAATAACTCACACCCAGCACACGATCGAATGGGAAATAGAAGATCTAACAGCCAAACTATCCAAATTCGAAGAAGAACTATACAGTGGAAAAACGACAAATCCCAAGGAACTAACCAGCCTTCAACAGGAAATCGAAAACCTTAAAAAAAATCGGAGGAAACTGGAAGACCAGGATCTGGAAATTATGGAAACCATTGAGAACTTGAACACTTCGATATCGGAACTCCATAGCAAACTGGAAAGGCTGGAAACGGAATGGCAGGAACAGCAAAAACACTTTACTGCCGAATTGAAAGAACTTGAACATACTATTTCCGGTCTCAAAGAAAAACGACAGACACTGGCATCTGAGATAGATCCTCAGGTGCTGACAGTGTATGAAGAATTAAAAAAACAGAAAGGCACATCCGTAGCGAAGGTAGAACAGGGTATCTGCCGTGGCTGCCGTATTTCTCTACCCGTCAACGAACTTCAGCAGGTCAGAAGCAGCAGCATGGTAAGATGCAGCAGCTGCGGGCGCATACTTTTCCTGGCTTAGCAAGTTGAGTAACAAAGCGTTGATTTATACCGATGGAGGAGCAGAGCCCAATCCCGGTCCGGGAGCGATTGGCGTCGTAATTCAAGACCAGCAGGGCAAGACTATCGCCACTATTTCCAAGGCGGTAGGCAGAGTTACCAATAACCAGGCTGAATACATGGCAGTGATCGCCGCCCTGGAAAAAGCTATTTCGCTCGGAATCGACGAGGTGGAAATGTATGCCGACTCCGAACTCATCGTCAGGCAGATAAGCGGCAGGTACCGGGTGAAAAACGCTGCCTTAAAACCACTCTACCAGAATGTCATCGAACTCAAAGACCGGTTGAAGAGCTTTTCTATCACCCACATCCCCAGGAATCTGAACAAGGAAGCCGACAGGCTTGCAGGAGAAGCCGTAAGATAGCGGCATACGATCCCTACCAATTATTGCGCCACTCGAAAGATTCACTGTTGACTATTCGTTTTCCGTATATTATCATCTTCTGTACAATTAACATAACTCGAGTACCGAATACGTTTTGATGTGGACATCGGAGGAGTTACCATGCCGACATGGTTGACAGTAGTTCTCGTCGTTCTCCTGGTTATTCTGTTAATTGCGTATTATAAGGTCCGACAGCGATAACCATATAATTTCGCCTGATACACCCGGTTCCTCTGTGATCTGCTCTGCGATGAGAAACGATCATCTCTCATAGTAGGTGGTTGAAAGAGAGGTTTAGAGCATGCGTACACGGGGAGTATACTTTAGTGGAATACCGGTTACGAACATACTATCTTCACTTGACACCCAAATGGCTAATAGATACAATATCCTTTGTGTGAGTGTATGCCGAGGTAGCTCAGGCGGTAGAGCACTTGACTGAAAATCAAGGTGTCACCAGTTCGATTCTGGTCCTCGGCACCATATAACTGAATAAGGTATCCCCGAGCGGAAGTAGTTCAGTGGCTAGAACGCCTCCTTGCCAAGGAGGAGGTCGCGAGTTCGAATCTCGTCTTCCGCTCCATCTTTTTCCAACCAGGCGATTCATTACGAGATACCGCTTTCTCCCGTTCGTCCTGAGCTTGTCGAAGGACGAATTCACTTCCTTCATTGCATGACTCGGCGTTAACTGCCGAATCTTTACTTGTCATTGCGAGATTCCGCGTCTATAGCGGAACCGAAGCAATCTCAATTTATTATTCTCCCCGTTTGCCTTGACATCGCTGCTTTGCTAAGATTGAAGCATGAGACTGCGTGCTTTTGAACTTGATGAACCTGTCCCGGAATTAAGAGATCCCCATGCCGTCGTCATGCTCAAACCCTGGGTAGACGTAGGGCGAGCCGGCTCTATTGTTATCGCCTGGATGGAAAACCAGCTTGGTGTGAAGGACCTTGCTAAACTTGACAGGCCGGGTGATTTCTTCGACTTCACCCGTCATCGACCTACCAGCTTCGTTTCCGCCGGTCGCCGCAGGATGACTATTCCCAACACCTATGTAACATATTCCAAACAGCAATCGGGGAATGACTTTATCTTCCTGCGACTGCTTGAACCACATCATCATGGAGAAGAGTATGTCGAATCGGTTCTTGATCTCATGCAGAAGTTCGGTGTGAAGCGTTATACCATCGTTGGCAGCATGCACGATTTTGTTCCTCACACACGACCATTGACTGTTACGGGAGAAGCAATCGGTAAAAATACCAGCAGACAGCTGGAAGAAAATGGTGTTACGTCCATAGAGTACCGGGGTCCGACATCGATATGTTTCCTCATATCCCAGAGAGCTCCCGACATCGGAATGGAGACGATGAGTCTAATAGCCCACCTGCCGCAATACACTCAGATGAAAGAAGATTTTAACGGAGCGGTGAGACTGATGCATATATTGTCTTCTATTTACAACATCCCGGTCGACCAGTCGATTGAAAACAACGCATTACGTCAGATGGAACAGATAAACACCGCATTGGAGAGCAATCCTCAGTTGAAATCCATCGTCAATCAGCTCGAAAACCTCTATGATAACCGAAGCGAGAATACTGAAGACCATCCTGCGACCGAACTCTCACCCGAAGTGGAACAATTCCTCGCCGAGATGGACAGACGATTCCGCGAAGACCCTCAGTAAACTTTGCACCACTCCCGGTCAGATATTACAGCTTCTTCCTCTTGTGAGAGATGTAGTCCACCAGCATATATTCACCCAGCCTGTCCGGGCTGGTATAGAAAATCCTGCCCTTATTAAGACGGGTCATTCTGGTAACGAACTCTCCACCGATTTCACTCCTGGATCCTCGTCCACGTCCGCCTCGGAAACCCCGACCGTACCCACCGCCGTAGGGATCTTCCAGCATGAAGGTATTGATCGTAATTCCCTTCCGAGTGCAGAAACGGACTTCCCTGAGCGTCATCTGGAGTGTGCGAATCGACGGCGGTATCTGAAAATAAAGCTGGTTGTCATCGAAATGAGCTGTCGGTTCGCCATCGGATACCAGGATTATCTGCTTGTTGCTGCTTCGTTCCCTGTCCAGCAGCTTTCTGGCAACATGCAGTCCGTGCTGGAGATTCGTGTAAGGATCGAATTCATCCCAGCTCATGTAGGTCAGGTCTTCTTTCTTGAGCTCTCTGGCATAACTTGAAAAACCCACTATGTGCAGGCTGTCTTTCGGGTACTGACTTCTGATCAGCCCGTCCAGGGCTAGAGTCACTCTCTTAGCTGCCTCGAAGTTGCCGCGCAT
>CP070800.1:829339-840780 GCA_020343555.1 Dehalococcoidales bacterium | reverse complement strand
GCTCCACCCTGACGTTTCCTTCTTTGTCAATCACCACCAGAGCTACCGGCCTGACCCTGGCACCTCCGCCGGTCCCTCCCATCGATCCTTCACCCCGCTGTTTCGACTCGCCTTTACCGGCTCCTCCTCCTGCCCCGAAACCAAAACCGATACTAATCAAGGGAATGATAGTTGCACCTTCAACTGTCATAGGTTCGCCAACCACGGTTCTCGTGGTCAAAATCTTTTCTATCTCACCAAGAGTTGTCTTTGTAATTTCAGATACTACTTCCATTTCCAAACCTCCGATGAATATTCAAGCTTCTATTTCCATACTAATACCAATATTGGTAAAAATCAATAAAGATCATCCAGATGTGATATAATCGCTGTATGAAGAAAGAATTAATGGATATTATCGTATGCCCGGTGTGCAAGAGTGAATTGGAACTAGAGATTGCAGATGAAAAAGACGGAGAAATCATCAGTGGTTCACTTACGTGCCGGAAATGCAGTCACACATATCCGATCGAGGATACAATACCCAACTTATTACCGCCTGAGGAGGAAAATCAGTCCGGGAAATAAGTAACCCAGGCGTCGGGTGATTCCCATACTTCTATACTCTCGATTTCAGCGGTCTGCCCCTCTAATTGCGGCTTTAATTCACTGTATATTGTCGACGCTATATTCTCCGATGACGGATTTATCGAGGTGAAAGGCACGATATCGTTCAGGCATGTGTGGTCGAACCTTTCCAGGATTTTATCGATACTTTTCTTCAGACTCGTAAAATCAAATGCCAATCCGATTTCGTCTAGCGTTTCAGTTTTCAAATTCGCTACAACTTTATAGCGATGACCGTGAAGATTCTCGCATTTTCCTTCGTATTCTCTAAGATAATGAGCTGCATCGAAATGCCGTTCAATTGATACTCTATACATCATTCACCTTCACCGTCATCTTCCCATTTAAATACACCCTGCTTCTCGGTAACCTCGGTCAATATTTCCCTTACCGTTTTCCCGGACACGGGGTGAACAGCTTCCGGAGCGATTTCTGCCAGCGGGACGAGAACGAAAGCCCTTTCAACAAGCCTGGGGTGCGGAATTGTCAATTTTTTCAGTTTCATAATTTTGTCGCCGTAGAGAAGAATATCAATATCGATAATTCGCGGCGCATTTATAGTTTTAGCAGGAACTCTTCCCAGTTTCAGTTCAATACCTTTTGCCAGGGTAAGTAATTCCTTCGGAGCCAGGAGAGTGTTTACCTGGCAGACCAGGTTAAGGAATCTTGGCTGTTCGGTGTTTCCTACAGGATCGGTTTCATAAATCGAGGAAACCTTTTTTATCTGCATTCTTTGTGATAGAAGGTCAAGCGCCAGGTCCAGATTTTTCTGACGATTTCCAAGGTTTGATCCAAGTCCAAGAAATACTGTTACACTATCCATAACCAATCTACCTCCTACTACGAGGTATTACAATATATTCAAATATTATATCACAGGGATACGGACTCTCATCGAGTATATTGCCTGCAATATTCAAGTATGATAGCATTGGGTTGTTAATAATTAGCTTTGTTACGGGAGTGAGAAATGGACGACTGTATTTTCTGCAAAATTATCGCCGGAGATATCCCCTCGGATATTCTTTACCGTGATGAAGAGGTTATAGCGTTTCGTGATGTAAATCCGGTTGCCCCTACCCATATTTTAATAATCCCCGTCGAACATCTGTCCACCACACAAGAAATACCTGATGATAATACGTCACTTGCAATGAAGATGTTCCGAACTGCTAACCGACTGGCAAATCAGGAAGGTATAGCTGAAAACGGCTATAGACTAGTAATCAACTGCGGTGAACAGGGTGGTCAGGTAGTCGAGCATCTTCACATGCATCTTATTGGTGGTCGGCAGCTAAGCAGTACACTCGGATGAAGGGAAAGTTCCCGTTCAGTTTGATTTACGGGTATCCAGCCATGTAAGTAATCCTGCAATACTTTTTGCGTCACATATTTCGCCGGATTTGATTAGTTCTGTAATTTCCCCGGGGCTGATTCTGGCCAGGGTTATGCTGTCGGTATCTTCGGCAATCAGCCTACTTGGCACCAGTTCTGTAGCCAGGTAAAGGTGGAGGTATTCCGTGCAGAATCCCGGTGCAGAGTAAAATCCGCCCAGTTTTTCAATTCTTCCCGGAAGATAACCCGTTTCTTCCTGCATTTCACGACGAACAGCATCAATAGGTGTTTCGTCACCATCGATACCACCAGCCGGTATCTCCAGCAATTGTTTGCCAACAGGAGGACGGTACTGGTTGACCATGAGTATCTTGTCATCAGGATCTATAGCCACTATTGCCACGCATTCGCTGTGTTCGATGATGTCACGTGTAGTTTCTCGACCATCTGCTGTTTTTATCGTGTCGACACGTACGGTAAAAGCGCGACCTTCGTAAATAAATTCAGAAGATAATACCTCTTCTTCAGTCATTTCCCCTGTCATTCTCTAAATGAAAGATCATGGCAATTTCATCGCAGCTAGGAAATTTCGGGCAACGATAACACTCACTCCAGACTTTCTGAGGAAGTTCCATTTTATCGACTTCGGTGAAACCAAACCGACTGAAAAATCCAGTTCTGTATGTCAGGCAGAATACCGTAGGTATTCCCAGCTCCTTCGCTTCTTCAAGGCAGGCTTTTATAAGTAAATTACCGTATCCTTTTCCCTGGTATTCTTCGGCAACAGCAACCGACTTGATTTCCGCCAGTTCCGACCAGCTTATATGGAGCGCGGCACAGGCTATTACTTTATTGTTCTCTCTGCAGATGAAGTAATCCCGTATATTTTCATAAATATCGCTTAATGAGCGAGGAAGCATCTCACCCCGGTCGGCAAACAGGTTTATTATCCTGTGCATCTGTATAGCATCGTTAATTTTGGCTTTTTCTATCTTTCCCAATCTAGTCCTTTCCTCTTAACTTACGTTCAAGGTAGCTGTAAAATTTGTTCTGAGGGTGTATTCTTAAAAATTTTACGGTATTCACACTATGTTGCACCGTAATTTCAACACTATCAAATAGTGTTGAATTTATATGTCCGTCGATACTGATTGTTGCTGAATGATAGGTTGTTAAGTTGAGTTTGATAACCGCCGAATCAGGTAATACCAGTGGATATGATGAGCTTAGGTGCGGTACGATTGGTACAAGTAATAACTCCCTGGATTGCGGATATAATATCGGTCCTTGAGCCGCGAGTGAGTATCCGGTACTTCCGGTTGCCGTCGCCACTATAACACCATCGGCTTTATAGGTAGTGAGTAACTCATCATTTATTCGGGTTTCAATGTGGATCACACGAGCTACTGAACCACGAGCCAGAACTACGTCATTCAGTGCATAAAATTTCTGTGATTTTTGTTTATCATCTAAGACAACTTCGGCTTCAAGAAGGTACCTTTCGTCGATCCAACCTTTTCCGTCAATCAATTCATTCAGTCTGTCTTCAACCTCATCGACATTTAATTCCGTCATAAACCCTAAATTTCCAAGATTTATTCCAGTTATGGGAATTGGCTCCGGAACGACCGTCTGTACTGCCCTTAGAATGGTACCGTCTCCGCCAATTGTCAGAATCAGTTCCGTGCCATTTACCTGCTTTCTGGCTGCCCCTACTTCCCACGCCGATGATTTCCAGACATTTATACCCCTGGACTCAAGTGATAGTTTGAGTTTTTCCGCTAGAATACCGGCAGCTTCTTTTTTCGGGTGATATAAAATACCTATAGTCTTCATCAATTACGTCAAATCCTACTCCTCAGTATAACGCTCAATATCAATTCACGTAAAGTGATGCCTGTTTTTTCTTATAAGTATTCAATTCTTTCTCTGTCTTTACTTGCTAATAAGTATCAAAACTGCTATATTTTCATCAACGATTCTAATTATTGGTTTGCCTATTGATTCTTCAAGGTGTAATATATTAAGTCATACTCCCATTACGGTCTATCGAGGTGCATAAATATGAGTATAGAACTGGTTCATGTCGGGTTCAATAACATCATCGTAATGAATAACGTAATCGCAATTGCTTCGCCTAACTCAGCTCCTACCAAAAGGACAGTCCAGGAAAGTAAAACCAAGGGCTTATTGATCGATCTGACCAATGGGAGAAGAACCAAAGCCGTCATTATTAATGACAGCGGTCATGTTATACTTTCCGCTCTCACCCCTGAGACAATCGTCAGCAGGTACCGCCAGCTTGAACCAAGGTCACTTCAGATAGAAGAATCCCAATTAATTGACTAGGACGTAATGGATAATACGGTCAGCCGTGAGAAATCCTTCTTCCCACTCAACAGGAAGCCATCTTTATTTATTCTCTCCGGGCCATCCGGAGTAGGAAAAGACGCAGTCCTCAACAAACTCAAAGGAACTTCTCTCCCGTTGAAATTCGTGGTTACAATGACTACAAGACCACGCCGCGAAAGAGAACGAAACAATGTCGACTATATCTTCGTTTCCAGGGAATATTTCCAGGAACTTATCAACAACGATGGTTTATTGGAATACGCAAACGTCTACGGTAACATGTACGGAGTACCCAGAGTTCAGGTAGAAGAAGCCCTGGATAAAGGACAGGACGTGATAGTGAAGGTCGATGTCCAGGGAGTAGATAATATAAAACGTATTAAACCTGATTCAATATCGATTTTTCTTATGCCATCTTCTCTTTCAGAAATTTCGCAACGTTTAAAACAACGCCGCACGGAATCGCTTGATGCTCTGGAACTTAGAATAAAGACCGCTTCGGAGGAAATGGAGAAACTCCCTGAATTCGATTACGCAGTAATAAATAAAAGCGGTGAAATTGACAAAGCCGTTTCCGAGATAAGGTCAATTATTACTGCTGAAAAATGCAGAGTTCGTAAATAATATAAAAAGGACGGTCAGAAATGGACGCGGCACAATACACTCTCGGTATTTTAACCAATCTTCAAGAAGCATTAACAAGGGCATTAGATGGACTGACTCAGGAAGAAATATCATATCAGCCTGACCAGGAATCAAATTCCATCGGTTTTATCCTATGGCATCAGATACGCGCCGAAGATATGATGGTTGTTGCTACGTTGATGGATAAACCGGAGGAATGGGAAACGGGCAAATGGGCGGCCAGAATGAAATTCGACGATGATTTCAGGGATAACGGCTGGGGTTATACAGCCGAACAGGTCTCGTCCTTCGTAGTACCAAAACTGGAAGAAATTATATCCTATGGGAAAGCAGTCCGTACCGAAACAGAACATTATATCGCAGGACTCACACCATCAGATTTCGATGAGGTAAAAACTACCTTGTTTGGTGAAATGGCTGTCAGTATGATTCTTACCATGTTGATTGGTGAACTGGCACTCCATACCGGACATATAACCTATGTAAGAGGTCTCCAGCGAGGACTGGATAAATAGAATATATTTTATTCCAGGGTTCTAATTCTCTTGAAAAAAGTCAGAGCGATAAACGATAGAAGAACCATACAAAGCGCCAGACTGCCGATAGACCATTGAATCCCTATCGCTTCTGATAGAGCTGCGGCTAGAAACGTACTAAAACTCATCAGACCGAATTGCATCATCATTATACTCATGACTCTGCCGAGATAAGCCTGATCTATATAATACTGTATGAGTGTGCTTCCCAACGCCATCTGGACCATTTGTCCAAGACCGACAAACGCTATTAAAACAAGGGAGAGGCTATAGTTGGTAGAGAATGAGAATCCTGCAAGAGCGACACCGAGAATGACATTTCCTCCCAGCATCATAAATCCCCGCTTTTTATTGGGTAGCGAAGCAAGTACCAGTGAACTAATAATTGATCCGATACCTGATACACTCATCAGCCAACCCATACCATCAGGCCCGACATTAAGGACTTTTTCGGTAAATATCGGCAGCAACTGCTGGAACGGCATGGCAAGTATTGTAATAGCTAGAGTAAACACAAGGATTAATAGAATGGTTCTTTCGCTCTTGAGATATTTAAATCCTTCTTTCATTGACTCTAACGCATTTACTCTTGACTTGGTAATCTTGCTGGTAAGTGGCAGGAACCATACGAATACGGTTGATACAAGATACATTGCCCCCACGGTGAAATAGACGGATTCATACCCGATATTTGCTATCATCAGACCGGCAATTGCAGGAGCGAACAGGCGTAATGTGTTCATGCCCATTGTATTAAGTGAAATGGCATTCATCAGTTGTTCGCCTTCGACTATTTCAGGCAGTATTGCTTGTCTCGACGGCATCATTAGTGCCATAATAGTCCCCTGGCACACCGAAGACGCGGCAAGAACCCACCAGGAACCGGGATTCTCAGAATTAAGATATCCTACAAGTAATGCAAGACCAACTCCGCCTGATACTAATGCTGATGCTAATTGCCCGAAAAGCATTACGTATTTTTTTTGCACCCTATCGGCAATAACTCCACCATATAAAGAAAGTAGAACCATGGGTACAGCATGAAATAGTGACATCGCCCCGAGTATCAATGCTGAATCTGTAAGCACGTAAATAAGATAGGATCGGGCCATCATCTGCATGTTCATACCGACCATTTGCCCGAGTAGTCCGCCAAAGTATATTACAAATACCCGGTTTTTGAATGAACTGAATGTTTTAAGATTACGGAATGAAAACCCGGGTGGTCTTTCACCGGGTTGAGATGGTGTCATGCGGCCTCCGCCGCTGAATCCGCTGCCTATCTGATCCAAAATGTTAATCCGCTATATGATAGAGTAAGGAAGAAAATCCCCTTGATAGCAATTAGTTTACACGCAGTAAAATCAAAAAAGCAAATGTTATGTATAAGAATTTTTAGTAATGCATGAATATAGTGTAGAATAATTTGGTATTATACAGATTACAGATACGACGGGATTGTTAATTATGACAAATTATTCCGGTATAAAAAACTCCAAGATAATTATGTTCACCGGTAAAGGCGGCGTCGGAAAAACTACCTGCGCTGCCGCTACTGCTCTACACTATTCAGAGACAGGTAATAAAACTCTGGCAATATCGACCGATGCTACCCCTTCGTTATCTCACATATACGAATTATCAGGAAAGTCTAAACCTGCCATGGTAACTGATTCTCTTTTTGTTAATGAACTCGGTCACGTTGAAGTCAAAGAAATGTGGGACAGGAAATTCGGTCGGGATGTGTACGGTGTGTTTTCATCTTTCGTTGATATAGAATATCCCGAATTCGTAGAATTCATGACTTCCGTGCTACCTGGTCTCGCTGATGAGTTTATGATCGATTATATTAGAGAGCTTCCTCTAAATGGCGAATTTAGTGCTGTGGTATGGGATACTGCTCCTCTTGGTCAGACACTCGCTCTTCTTGAAACTCCGGCTCTTCTCAGAGAACATCTGAAAATGGCGCCGAGGATATACTCCAAGCTTAAGGTTGGACGCACGACGCGAGAGCCTATCCTTGACATTCTCAGGCGTTGGGAAAAACTATCAGCAATCAATATGGACTTTTTAAAGGATATCGTCGATTTTACACTCGTCACCATTCCCGAAGCTCTCGCGGTCGAGCAACTCGAAGATATATTCTGTGAACTGGATGAATATGAACTTAAGGTTAAAAGGATAATCATAAATAACGTCGCCATGAATGATGAATCTGTTTTTATGTCAACAAAATACACCCAGCAGCAGGGATATTTAGAAAGAATCCACAGAAGTTATTCTGATATAGAAATCGTCGAATTGCCCATGTTTCCCTATGAAATAAAGGGATTGGAAAGACTCCGAGAAATCGAATGTATATTGTTTAAAGAAAAATAGCAAATAACAGTTGTCACGGCATTAAATCTATCTTATAATAAGCACTTAATCCACGGAGAATATTATGTCCTATTATTTTGCCTACGCGTCAAACCTGAACAAGAAACAAATGAATGAAAGATGCCCTGAGAGTAAACCGCTCTTCAAAGCAACCTTACCTAATTACAGACTTATTTTCGCCGATTGGTCGAGACAGTTACGAGGGGGAAAAGCGACAATCATCCTATTCAGGGGAGAAAAAGTCCTAGGCGCTGTTTACGAGGTATCCGATCAATGTTTAAATCGGCTGGATAAATATGAAGCATCATACAACCGGACGAAGGTAGTTGTATTCAACGAAGACGGCGAATCTATGGAGGTAATCACGTATATCAAGAGTGGTCAGCCGCAGGAAGCTAAACCGGCACAAGAATACCTGACAACTATTCAGCAGGGATATAAAGACTGGGGGATAATATAACTGACTAGGCAAAGTTCTGTTATAACTTATGTAATAATCTTGACGACCAATCACGGCTGGAGTACAATACAATTAGCAGTCAATGCCCCGGATTGCTAAGCCTTTAGGGGTTTTCTGGAGGTGATAGGGTTGCCCATATACGAGTACGAATGTCCGGAGTGTTCAACCAGATTTGAATTACGGAGAAGTTTTAACGACGAGAGTGAAGTATTATGTCCGGACTGTAAGTGTACCGCGACGCGGATTTTTTCACCCGTCCCAATTATTTTCAAGGGATCGGGTTTCTATGTAACTGACCACAGGGGTAATCACGGACATTCCGCGCCGACACCGACCAGTGAAGAATCGAAGCCATCCGAATCACAAGATACAACGACTGCAACCACCACTTCTGATGATAAGAATTTATAGTACAACATCATCAGTGATACTAAAACTATGTCAGGGGGCTTTTCGTGACGACCGAAGAAAAAAAAACCAGCGGTTCTAAAGAAAAGAAAATAAATTTCAAGTGCAATTATTGTAAAAAGACCAAACCGATCCGTAATATGGTGGTCGTCACCAGGTACTTCCCAGCTGTAGTCATCTGTAGTGACTGTGAGAAAGGATTGGGTTAAGATATCCTCCCGACACCACTGTCCTTCATTCGCCTGTCTCCAGCCTGGCAGCCAGGCGAGGGGGTAATCCTGATTCCATTATCCTGTCTTGAGTATGTTTAACATCGTAGGGTACACGCCGTAACCGGATAATCTTCGTTTGATTATCATATATAGCATAACTCGCTTCGGGAATCCGATCCCTCGGCTGCCCAACCGCTCCGGGATTAATTATCAACCTGGTTTCACCGGTATAAAGCTTAACCGTAGGCATGAACCTGGTCGCAGTGCAATTATCATCTTCATCAAGGCCATATACTTGCGGTATATGAGTATGCCCGACAAGACAGTATTTAGTTTTAAACCAGTCGAAATTCTGCCTGGCTACACTCATCGATATTACATACTCCATAACCGGTTCTCTTGGACTCCCATGCACGAGTATAAATCCGCCGTCTTCAACACTTTCCGGCAGGTTGTTAAGATACGTGATGTCACCGATGCTCAATTTCTCTGCAGTCCAGCTTACGGCTTCAGCTGCGTACGGATTAAAGCTCGCCATATCCAGTTTTCCGGTTACTGCACGATCGTGATTCCCGGCAACACAGATATGATCGGTTTCCCTGAGTAATTTGATGCATTCATGCGGGTCGGGTCCATAGCCAACGATGTCTCCCAGGCACCATATTTTATCTACTTTATCCTGCGTCTCGATGTCCTCGAGAACCGCCTGGAAAGCGGCTAAATTAGAGTGAATATCTGCAATTATTGCATAACGCATGGTTATCTCAGCAGGTCTTTCAGGGTATTTAAGGGCACGGTTTCCTGCCTGGCGGTCGACATATTTCGCAGCATCACCGTGCCGTTTTTTAATTCATCTTCACCCAGGATCACGGTATACGCAACACCGAGCGTGTTAGCCTGTTTAAGCTGAGCTTTTAAACTCTTCCCGCTTGCAGCATTAACCGTAGAAATACCCGAATGCCTGAGGCTAGAGGTAAGTCGTAAAGCCAGTTCCTTTGCTTCATCGCCAAGATAAGCAATAAGTACCTGTGGTGAAGGAAGTGAGGGTACTTCCACTCCCTGCTTTTTCATGTTTAGAATAATCCGCTCGATACCGGTCGCATAACCAACTCCCGGAGTAGGCTTACCGCCCAGTTCCTCGATCAAATAGTCGTATCTGCCGCCGCCACCGAGTGTCGCCTGGGCGCGTTCATCTTCCGGTTGCACTTCGTATACCGTACGGCTGTAATAGTCAAGTCCTCTCACCAGGCGGTGGTTAATTTGATAAGGGAGTTCGAGTAATCCAAGGTATTTTTTGACCTGTTCAATGTGTTCGCTGCACTCATTACACAAGTGGTCGATATTTCTAGGAGCGGAATCTGCAATATCCTGGCACCGAGGTTGTTTACAGTCCAGTAGTCGTAAGGGATTATTTACCAGGCGTATTTTGCAGTCTGTACAAAGATCTTCTTCTTTTCCTGAATAGTGTTTTTTAAGCGCTTCCAGGTACTTAGGACGGCATTCCCGGCAACCGATACTGTTTATCAGAATGGAAATATTCTGCAATCCGGCGGCCTGGTACAATCGCCAGGCGATATCGATTATTTCTACATCCAGTGCGGAATCGGCATCGCCAATGGCTTCGCATCCAAACTGGTGAGATTGTCGATACCGTCCTGCCTGGGGACGTTCGTAGCGGAATATGGGGGTTATATAGTATAACTTTACTGGCTGAGGTTTATTTTGAAGTCCGTGCTGTAGATAGGCGCGGCACACCGACGGAGTTCCTTCCGGCCTGAGACTCAAACTGTTACCACCCTGGTCTTCGAAGGTGTACATCTCCTTCTGGACGATATCGGTGTATTCACCGGTAGTACGTGTAAATAGCGATGAATCTTCGAATACCGGAGTCTCGATGCGTTCATATCCATACAAGCGAGTGATCTCGGCAATCTTCTCTTCAAGGAAAAACCAGTAATCCTGGTCTTCGGGCAAAATGTCGGCTGTTCCGCGTGGCGACTGGTACAAAATACTCTCCTGTCGGTAGTCTTTTACAGGCTAAGAATACAGGATTAGTCCCTTCCTTGTAAAGACATATGTATGTCATATGTTTTCTTACTGTCATTCCCGCGAAGGCGGGAATCTATATTATCGTCCTTACCTGACTAACATCTTTCGTGTCATTGCGAGTTTCGCCGCCTGCCCGACGTTCCTCCTGAACTCTGGCAGGTGGGTCCACAGGCGAACCGTGGCAATCCATATAAATCTATATCACCGCATAAATAAATAATCCACAGTTATAAAATAAACCTTACCTGACCAAACCACTCCCGACATTCCCGCGCAGGCGAAAATCTACGCGTAAAAGGAATGGATAATAACTAGTCTTGATAATCAGAAAACCTTGCTTAACGAATCCAAATTTGTTAAACTGACTAAGTACGTGGGCCGTTAGCTCAGTTGGCAGAGCACCTGACTTTTAATCAGGGTGTCGCAGGTTCGAGACCTGCACGGCCTACACTCAACCTC
>CP070800.1:822006-829239 GCA_020343555.1 Dehalococcoidales bacterium | reverse complement strand
TTGATTTCCAGGATACCGTATATTTCTGTGCATAATTTCTGTGTTGCGTCGTAATGCCGTTCAACATACGGATTAATATAATTCTTCCTTCCTGTTTCGGTAATACTTACCAAATCATTTGCAATCATTCCAAGCTTCTTTGAAAAATCAAGGCTGGTGATTTCCGTTTCGCCTGAGGTACTCGATCCGGTAATAGACGCTGTATCCAGAATATCATACAGCTTGGAACCTAACTCGACCAGTGTTTCGTGCTGTAATTTATTCCACTCATTCACATAATGCTGGAGTCCTTCGTTTCCAATCGCCTTCAATTGTTCAGCAATTGAATATAATGTCACTGTGATAGCCACTTCCGGTTTTTGGGTCATTGATCGTCATCTTCTCCTGTTCTACTGAGAGTTTCGAACATATTGTAGTAAAGACCTTTTCTCGCCATCAGTTCCCTGTGATTTCCAGTTTCCACGATGTTTCCGTGTTCAAGGACGATAATGCGGTCAACATTGGTGATGGTCGAAAGCCTGTGGGCGATTATGATGCAGGTA
This sequence comes from Dehalococcoidales bacterium, assembly GCA_020343555.1. The sequence goes on along the minus strand of CP070800.1, from coordinate 828,697 downwards.
CGTCCTTTAGCCAGTTGATATAGTGACTGCTGGATTATTTTTTCGGTATTCGTGTCAATATTGGCGGTAGCTTCATCGAGAATCAAAATTGCCGGATCGGAAAGAATCGCCCTTGCCAGACATACCAGCTGGCGCTGACCGGGACTCAGGTTACCACCTCTTTCACCAACTTCTGTCTGGTAACCTTTTTCCATTTTCGATATGATATCATGAGCTCCGGCGATTTTCGCCGCGTTGGTCATTTCATCATGGCTGGCGTCTAATTTACCATCGAGTATATTGTCTTCTATAGTTCCGGAAAAAAGGAATGGATCCTGAGGAACTAAAGCTATCTGTTTCCGTAAGGAATCCTGTGTAATATTAGATATATTGGTACCGTCGAGCGTAATTTCTCCGCTGGTTACTTCATAGAAACGGTTGATCAAGCTGGCAATGCTACTTTTCCCCGCTCCGGTTCTGCCGGCAATAGCAACTATTTCTCCGGAATTTATCTTTAAGTTGAGTGAGTGTATAATCTCAGAACCCGGTATGTATTCAAAGTTAACGTCTTTAAACTCTATTTCACCTTTTGCTTCTACTATCTTTTTAGCAGCAACTGAGTCTTCGATTTCCGGTTGGACATCTATTAGTTCGAATATCCTGGCTCCGGATGCCATAGCCCTCTGTATTTCCGTATACATGGTGGCAAGCTGCTGTATCGGCTGGCCTATTCTCTGTATATACAGCAGAAAAGCCAAAAGGAAACCGACCGGCATACTCCCTTCCAGCACCTGGAATCCACCGAATATAAGTACGATTACGTAGGAACCGTCGGTAAGTATCTGGGTAAGTGGGTTTATTAAAGCCTGCAACAGCGCTGCCTTTTTATTTGCCTCAAGATTGGCCTTGTTAACTTCATCGAATAGCTTTACATTCTCCTTTTCACGGGAAAGGTTCTGGGTAACTCTTACTCCTGATATACTTTCCTGCAGGTTATCGTTTACCATAGCTATGGCCCTTCGTGCCAGGATAAATGCTTTCCTGGCATACCTCTGCCAGATGATGACGATTGTCACAAGTACTGGAATCGTTGAAAGCGACAGCAAAGCGAGCTGCCAGTTCATCGTCAGCATTATAACGAAAATCCCGATGAGAGTAATGGAATTCACGCCGACCATTATGATATTCTGTGAAACCAGCATCTGGAGCTGGTCTACATCATTCTGCACCCGGGACATCAATTTACCGACCTTGTTGTGATCGAAGAAGCTCAACGACAACTCGTGGAGATGTTTGAACATACCCGTACGCATCTTGAACAGGATTCCCTGGGCTGTATAGGAAAGATGGAGCGTTTCCAGGTACTGCGCGAACCATACCAGGGCTAACACTCCAAGATACAGCAGTACTGCAATGGTCAGACCGTCAATATTTCCCTCGAAAATGCGGTTCGTTGCCATAGCAACGAGGAGTGGCGTAACCAGGTTAGCTGCAGTTCGCAGTATGATCCCGACGGCACCAATTGCCAGATGCCATTTTACATCGGCAAGATATCCTATGATACGCTTTAGAATTCCCGCATCATATATCTTCCCGAGAATCTCATCGGTATCGCCAGCATCAAGAGCTCCACGTAATTGCTGTCCAGCAGGTGCAGTACTGCTAGCCATGTTTGTTATCTCCTTCAGGATCTATACCGGCGTCCCGATTAGCTTCAAGCTGGCTTTCATAGGTCTGCCGGTAAAGTCCGTTTGCTACCATAAGTTCATTGTGGGTACCTCTTTCCGTTATCTTTCCATCTTCAAGTACAAGAATCAGATCGGCATTTCGTATAATCGGGAGACGATGGGTAATTACGAATGTTGTCCTGCCTTCGATAAGTTTATCCAGCGCCTTGAGTATAAGGTGTTCCGTTTCCGCATCAACACTGGACGTAGAGTCGTCCAGTATTAAAATACTCGGATCTACCAGAAGCGAACGGGCGATAGCGACACGCTGCTTCTCACCGCCGGAGAGAGTAACACCTCGTTCTCCCACCCAGGTGTCATATCCTTTAGGCAGACTGATAATAAAATCATGTATCTGAGCTGCCCTGGCAGCTGCTTCCACCTGGTCGTTACTGGCACCGGGAGCGCCGTAGGCTATGTTATCTCTTATAGTCGACGAGAAAAGGAATATGTCCTGCTGGGTTACGACAACATTCTTCCTTAAAGAAGACAGAGTAACATCCCGAATATCGATACTATCGACTGTCACACTACCCCCGGTTACGTCATAGAATCTTGATATCAGGTTGATAATAGTCGTTTTACCGCTGCCGGAACCCCCAATTAAGGCTACCATCTGTCCCGGTTCTACGCTGAAATTTATACCTTCCAGTACCGCAGCCGTCGTCCCGTAAGTAAATCCGACGTTATTGAACGTTACCTGTCCATTCACCTTTCCCAGTTGTATTGCGTCCGGCTTATCCTTCACTGCCGGTTCCGTATCCAGGATCTCGAAGATTCTGCGTCCTGCCGAGATTGTCCTTGAGATCATATTTGCCAATTGACCGAGTCTCGAAACAAAACCTGCCATCATCCCGAGATACAGGATAAACTGGGTGATTCCTCCGATGGTTAGGTTTCCTTCTATTACCTGTTGACCGCCAAACCATAATACGAGTACGGACGGTAATGCAATCAGTACCGTCATGACCGGTGTATATATCGCCTGTATACGGGCAGCGGCAATCTGTTCGCTGTACAGTTCGTTCGCCTGACCGTAGAATTTTGCATTTTCTCTCTCCTGCAAGGTAAAGGCTTTCACTACCTTCACTCCGAAGAGACTTTCCTGCAATGTTACGCCCAGGATGCCAATAGTCTGCTGAACCCGGGCCCATATTGGCTGAAGTTTTCCGCTGATGAATAGAGTCTGCCAGAATATCACCGGCATGAAAGCAAGCGTCATCAATGCTAGCTGCCAGTTGAGGATTAGTATAAGGGTACTTACACCAATAATCACGATAAACATCTGGATGAGATTCAGGAGTCCGGCGCTGAGAAACATCCTGGCCGCTTCGATATCGGCCGTACAGCGCGACATTATTTGCCCTGTCTGTGCCTTATCATAGTATGCAAATCCGAGTTTATGAAGATGGTCGTATAATGCATTCCTTACATCATAGGAAGCCTGCTGGGAGACAAGCTGGGTGATGTAGGTATCGCCGAAACGCCCGGCGCTGCGTAACAGTGTGGTTCCGAGAATGATCAAAGCAAGCGTAACTATGGTCGTCTTACTTCCTGAAGTGAGTGCGGTATCAATACCCTCACCAAGGAGTCGAGGGATTACCAGGCCGCCAACCGTGCTGACTGTGATACAAATAAAGCCGAGTAATAAAGTTGGCCAGCGTTTTTTAACGAATACCAGGAGTCTCAGGATAATCTTCATAGCGATATATCGTTAACTATTTAACAATAAAACACTGGGAAAAATCAATAGCGTCGTAATAAAGAATTCTACTGATTTCCGGCTTTCTTCTGTAGTTCGTACAGCTTGTTCAAAGCTTCAAGCGGTGTAAGTGATTCGATATCAAGGTTTTGTATCTCATCGATAAGGGGTGATTTCATCCCGAAAAATGAAATCTGTTCAACCACTTCCTTGCTCGCCGTTCCTTTCCGGATCGATGGAGTTTTCTGCGATCCTGAAGTCTCAAGCTCATCCAGAACTTCATTTGCCCGGTTTACTACCTGCTTAGGCAGTCCTGCCAGCTGAGCAACATGGATACCGTAACTCTTGTCAACACCGCCGGGAAGTATCTTCCTGAGAAAAATCACCTTTCCTTTTTCCTCGGTTACCGCTACATTATAATTCTTTACTCGCGGCAGGAAATCAGCCAGTTCCACCATCTCATGGTAATGGGTAGCAAAAAGTGTTTTCGCTCCAAGTCCGGTGTGATTGTGTATATACTCAGCCACAGCTCTGGCAATGGACATACCATCATAGGTACTGGTACCGCGACCTATCTCGTCAAGTATTAGAAGCGACTTTGACGTTGCGTTATTCAGGATATTTGCCGTCTCAACCATTTCTGCCATGAAAGTTGACTGTCCGGCAGCAAGATCCTCCCTGGCACCTATTCGCGTAAAAACACGGTCCACAATACCAATCTCGGCAGAATCGGCAGGCACGAAACAGCCTGTCTGGGCGAGAAGCACGATCAGTGCTACCTGTTTCAGGTAGGTCGATTTCCCGGCCATATTAGGACCGGTGAGAATGATGATCTGGGAATCTTCGTTCGATAAAACAGCATCATTGGGAACGAAGTCACTGTCATCGAGATTCCTTTCCACCACGGGATGTCTTCCGTTAGCGATCGTAATAGTATTCCCGGTATTCAATGCGGGGCAGTGATAGTTATACCTGACCGATACTTCCGCCAGCGCGGAAAACACGTCTGTGTTAGCCAGTGCATCGGCTACAGCTAGTATTCTTTCACTGGCTGTAGAAACCTGGCGACATACCCTCTGGAACAGATTGGTTTCGAGTTCGGCTACTCGATCTTTTGCATTCAGGATAGTTGATTCGTATTCTTTTAACTCCGGAGTAAAGAATCTCTCTCCTCCGACGAGAGTCTGTTTCCTGATAAAGTAATCAGGTACTTGAGCAAGATATGAATTCGTAACCTCTATGTAGTATCCAAAAACCTTGTTATACCCAACCTTAAGAGATTTAATACCGGTTTTTTCCTGTTCTTCTTTCTCAAGATTCGCGAGGTATTGCCGGGCGTTTTTTGAGATATTTCGCAGGTTATCCAGTTCTTCGGAAAATCCCTGTCTTATAACATCACCGTCTCCCGGATTCGTAGCCGGTTCATCCATTATCGATTCCGTTACCAGGTCGACTACATCCTGCCGCGGTTTTAATTCGCTTTTCAACCAGTTTATGGGGCTGTTACTGGTACCCCCTTCTATTACCTTCACGATTTCAGGTATCAGTTCCAGTCCCTTTTTCAGAGATACGAGTTCACGAGGATTGGCGATATTATTCTTTACTCTGTTTATCAGTCTTTCGATATCGGATGTTTTGTCCAACAGTGAAATCACCTGGTTACGGGGCAGAGTATTTTCAAAGAACCAGTTAACAGCTACCTGGCGTCTTTTTATCTCTTCGATATCAAGTAAAGGTTTACCAAGCCATCGCCTGAGAAGTCTTCCACCCATTGCTGTTTTTGTTAAGTCTATGGCTGACAGTAACGTCGTAACTCCTGTCCATGAGCTAGAACTGCGGAATATCTCGAGATTCGTTAATGTCTGTTCATCGAGTGCCATAAAAGATTCGGTGGAATAGGTCGAAAGACCCGACAGTTGCCCCGAGATACTCTTCTGTGTCTCCTGAAGGTAGTGAACAATTGCTCCGGCTGCCCTGACAGCATATGGAAGGTTACCACAACCATATCCTTCAAGTGATGAAACCCGGTAATGATCGATCAGTGTCTGATGGGCGATTTCGTACTCGAACCAGTACTCGTCCAGCCTCGTTACCGGAATATCTGTCTGGGAATTATTGAAAATCGTGCTTTCAGAGGTGATAATTTCCGAAGGTGCCAGCCTTTCAACCTCGGGCATCAGTCTTTCAACAGGAATCTGTGTAACAGCAAATTCGCTTGTGGATATATCGATATAGGCGATACCGGCTTCTTTATCGCCGGTTATAATACTCACCAGGTAATTATTGGTCTTGCTGTTCAGCAATCCCGATTCGACCACGGTACCGGGAGTAACAACCCTGACTACTTCTCTTTCGACAAGTCCTTTTGTTTCACCGGGCCGGGTGACCTGTTCGCATATGGCTACCTTGTAACCTCTGTTCACAAGTCTGGCAAGGTAGTTTTCAAGCGCGTGATACGGTATCCCCGCAAGAGGTACTTTATTTCCTTTACCCATCTCACGTGACGTCAGCACGATATCGAGTTCACGTGAAATGATTTTCGCGTCTTCGTCGAACGTTTCATAGAAATCCCCAAGGCGAAAGAGGAGAATCGCCTGAGGATATTTCCTCTTTATCCTGAGGTATTGCTGCCTGATGGGTGTAGAGCCTTCTGTCATTTCCGTATATTCTACCAGAATAAAGAATATCTTAGAATAGCAAACATCGTTCGGTTATTTACGCTAATTATTGAGCATTGTATTATTATAAAATCTAATATTTGTGAATGTTCACGTTTCAGTTTCCGGGAGAACTGCTTTTTAATGAAACGATCCACATATGAAAGAAACTGGACAGAAGGCAGTGTAATACGTAACCTGTTGTCACTCTCCTTGGCCTATCATGATAAGCCAGACTCTTACTGTTCTGGGCCCTACGGTAGATATGATATGGGTAGGAAAACTCGGCGCGGCACCAATTGCCGGGGTCGGTGTCTCCGGAATGGTTGTAATGGCGGTCAATTCAATTATGATGGGGCTCTATACCGGGTTGAGAGCGATGATCGCTCGTTATGTCGGTTCCGGTGATACGGATGGCGCAAATAATATCGCCCAGCAAGCCCTGGTTATCGGTACCATATTCTCTGTAATAATGGCAGCGATCGGTATTTTCCTGGCTGAATCCCTTTTATCTATTTTTGGTGTCGAACCTGATGTCGTAGCCGAAGGTGCCGCATACATGCGGATCCTGCTTGCCGGTTCCATAACAATGGCACTGGTTATGGTATCACAGTCTGTTATGCAGG
>CP070800.1:814378-821906 GCA_020343555.1 Dehalococcoidales bacterium | reverse complement strand
TATTATTTCCAGGAATCTATTAGATCTTCGACAGAAATGGCGGCGAATGTCACGGTCTGAAGCGTACCTCTCGAACTCAGCTCGAATGCAATCTTACTGATAGTAGTATTACCGACAGCTTCAATTATCGTTATGAAATCATATGGACCAAGAATCGAATATTGGGCAAGTATCTTGCCGCCCATTTCTTCTACTTCCTTATTGACTTCAAGAATCCTTTCAGGCTCATTCTTCAAGGTTTTTCTGCCTTCATCAGTAAGGTTTGATAACATTATGTAAACTGCCATCCTCGCATCTCCTTGATTATTTTACTTGTGAAGATTGTATAAACATCATCATTTTACTGTCAAATTACACCAACACCAACCGTAACACTGTATAATATTACGTACAGGTATCAGTTGAGGATATTCCAGCGTATCTGATATCGGCCTTTTGTCTGGTTACCGGTTATCTTGACAGTATGCTTTCCGGTTTTCTCAATAACCAACTGTTTAGTTCCGGTTTTGTTTGAGGTGAAGGATGTTATCAAAATATCATCCGGATTATAAATCTCCATCTTCAGCTTTCCCTTTTCAACGCTGGAAACATATGAAAAAGAGATCTTATCTCCGACATCGATATTGAAGGTCTTTCTATCAATTCCAGTAAACAACTCATAAGAAGCTGATATTTGATCACCGACTTTTGAGCCACTGTAAAGGATCCGTGTGCCAGACTCACCACAGGAAGGAAAAATTAATAAAGATAATAAGGAAATCAGTACCATAGAAAGATAACATACTATCCTGGTTTGTCCTGATATCTTTTTCAATGCGAAAATCCCCATTCTATATTTGTCGAAATCAAGTTATTCTCAAGAAGGCAAAGTTACTTTTTATCAAGTATATTTCACCTAAAAAATGAAAATCAAGGCGTAGAAACATACGTCATAAGACTAATAGATTATGTCAGTTTTCTTAGATATATTTCCGGTAACAGGAACCAGTTACTCTTCTTCTATTTGCGGCATTTTCCGTTTCTGCCTGTATTTTCGAATGAAATGTATGATCAGAGGAATAAAAGTTAGCAGAAGTATTGTCAACAAAGCATTGAGACCTGTTATCCGCATATCAATAACTGCGTTCAATCCGAGTATACTGAGCGTGACGAGAGTCAAAGACAGTGCAAATGACAGAACCAGCCTTTCAATATGGTTGATCTGTTTGAACAAAACAAGAGTCCAGGCAAAACCGGGAGCGAAGAAAACCAGGACGATACCCAGAATAGCTCTGATAACGGGCACATAATCCAGAACCGGGACTGCCCAGTTGAATAATTCAATAATCGGGCTCAACGTATCCATGATTCCACTTTAAGAATGTCCCTTGTATTGAAGAAAAAAATTTACGCCTAAAACGAATATATATGTTGATAGCCTATCTGCTCCTACTTACCTTTGAAAATATCCGGCAAATCCATGATTACTATTACGAGAAAACTGATAAAGAAAATCATACTCAGAGCGTTAAAAGTCATCCTTGCCTTCGGATTAGTTGGTGTAAAAATAAAGGTTAACACAAGAAAGCTGATAATATTGATAATTAGATATGTACTAAGTTCCTCGTGCCCGAAGAAAGCTAACAGAGTGTTTACCAGGCATGAGATCAGTACGAGAAAAAATACGTACCTGTTATCGATTTTCAAGGTAACACCTCGAGAGTGATCGTGGTTAACTTCTTTTCAGGATTTTCGTCAGAAATCATAATCGGTCTCCCCAGAGCTTCACTGGAAATGGCAGCGATTATTGAAGCAATCGGACTTCCCATACATCGAAAATACCAGGTATCTTCGAATATAAGTTTCGGATTACTTACCGTGACATAAACTCTATCGATAGTGAGAATTACCGATGCAGAATCTGCGATATCCAGTATCTCCGAAAGGATTTCATTAACTGCCATCTCTATTTCATCGGCAGTTGGTCCGGGAATCGATTCAAATCTGTTTATGTTGATACTTCCGGGCGTTGTTACAGAAATAGCCCTGCCTTCAGGATTCTTTCCATATGGTACGATCAATTTCTCAAGGATTATTTCTTGCACCAAGTGGAACTCACCATCACCCACAAGAGGTATGAGGGATTGCTGGTGTCCGTCTCCCAAGATAGAAGGTAGGTAGACTGCTTTATTCGATAAACCAAGTCCTTCAAGTAGAGTTGAAGTGTTTTCTAAACCGGTTTTCAGCAGAAGCTGGTAAATTTCCGGTGAAAAAGAAGGATGGGAACAGGCTAATATCAGGCAGGTCATTCCAATCATTATCGCGGATATTCCTACCGCTGCGAATGGTACTGAATCGATAACGAAGTAGGAAACCGGTATAAGAATTAACCCGGCACTGCATAATCCTACACCGAGTATTTTATATCGATTTTTCACCTTCTAAACTCTCCTGGATTTATGTTCTCCGAATACACCAAAAGTAAAACAAACTACTCTTCGTTTTAATACATCACTGATATTATGCCACATCGACTTCTATATTGCACACGTGAACTAATAGATGGTTATTATTAACACGATGAAGACACAGGTTTCTGGGATTTCATAGTTCAATTCCTTAACCTCCTAAGGCAATCCATTATACCGCTACTTACCAGTTTAGTTATTGAAGGTAACTTCTAATTACGATAAAGTAATTGATATGGAACAACCAACGATTCACTGGCATAACCTGTCGCCGGAGGACGCCCTGTCTGAAATCAACTCTGGAATTGACGGGCTGAGTGATTCCGAAGTCCAAAAACGCCAGGAGCTATATGGATCCAATGAGTTACTGGAACACAAGAAAATTCCACTGGTCAAGGTATTTTTTCGACAGTTTCTCAGCCCTTTAATCTATGTTCTTCTTGCCGCTGGAGTTATATCCCTTGTATCACAGTTCTTTGCTGATGAAAAACATTATATTGATGCAATCGTCGTTTTTGGAGTCATTATACTCAATGCTATTATAGGGACATTCCAGGAAAGCCAGGCTGAAAAGGCGATGGAAGCCTTGCAGGAAATGGCAGCCCCAACCGCGAATGTAAAAAGAGACGGAAAAATACAGACAATACCAGCACGGGAGATAGTTCCCGGAGATATAATCCTTTTTGAAGCCGGTGATAAGGTACCGGCGGATACCAGGTTGATAGAAAGCGCTAACCTGAGAGTTGACGAGTCTGCACTTACCGGCGAGTCGATACCAGTAGAAAAACAAACGTCAGCAGTTCCTGAAGACGCAATTATTACCGAACGTGTCGATATGTTGTTTATGAGTACTATTGTCACAAACGGTAGAGCAACAGGGGTTGCGGTAACGACCGGTATGGATACCGAGATCGGAAAAATCGCCACCGGTCTGTCGGAAGTGGAGCAGGAAGATACTCCTCTCCAGAAAAACATCAAGAAACTTAGCCAGTATCTGATCTGGGTATTTCTGGGAGTCAGTGTACTTCTCGTAGTCATCGGTCTAATCCAGGGATTGGAACCTTTCGAATTATTCATGCTGGCAGTTGCTGCCGCAGTGGCATCGATCCCTGAGGGATTACCGGCTGTCGTGACCGTAGTACTGGCAATCGGGATGCGATCCATGGCGCGGCGAAACTCTATTGTCCGAAGACTTGTGGCCGTGGAGACATTGGGATCGGCAACAGTAATCTGCTCGGACAAGACCGGAACTCTGACGTTGAACCAGATGACAGTACGAAATATCTACACAGATGGGAAATTGATTGAAATCACAGGCGAAGGATATGTACCTGAAGGAGAATTTCTGGAGAGTAACAGCAAGATCGATCCTGCCGACGACGAACAATTACTCCACCTCTTACGGGCTGGAGTACTGTGTAATGATGCATCATTGACTGAAAACGAAGGTGTTTCGGACATATTCGGGGATCCTACCGAAGGAGCGCTTGTAGTCGCCGCCGCGAAAGCTGGTCTTGATAAAGAGGAGCTCGAGACAAAATATCCCCGTGAAGATGAACTCCCTTTCGCCAGTGAAAAACAATATATGGTTACCTTGCACTATATGGCCACCCTACATTCACAGGAGGAGAAAAAGACCGCCTATATCAAGGGTTCGGTTGAAAAAATAACTGACTACTGTACATCTATCATTAAAAACAACCAGGTTACGTCGCTAACGGAAGTGGACAAATCGCAAATATCCGAAGCAGCATCGGCCATGGGAGAAGATGCTCTACGTGTGATCGCCATTGCCTACCGCGATTTTCCCCGGAAAGACGATAAACTGACCGATGAGGAAATCCAGAACGACCTGACATTTATCGGTTTAATGGGTATGGCAGATCCCCCGCGTGAAGAAGCGAAAAGGGCGATCGAGTTATGTAAAAAGGCAGGAATCGTCGTCAAGATGATCACGGGAGACAACAAGATCACAGCAGAATCAGTGGCTCGGCAAATAAACCTCTCCTCCGGGAAAGCATTAACAGGCGCAGAAATTCAGAAAATGACCGATGAGGAACTGGCTGCACAGATCGAGGAAGTATCGGTCTTTGCCCGTATTGAACCCCTTCACAAGTTAAGAATTGTCAACGCCCTAAAAGCGAACGGAGAGATAGTGGCTATGACCGGTGACGGCGTAAACGATGCGCCTGCTTTAAAAGCCGCCGATATCGGAGTATCAATGGGGATAACCGGAACCGATGTCGCCAAGGAAGCATCCGATATGGTGCTGGCCGACGACAACTTCGCTTCAGTTGTTTCAGCGGTTGACGAAGGACGCGCGATATTCAATCGGCTTAGAAATGTTCTTTTCTATACGCTGAATACCAACCTCAGCGAACTTGTTGCACTGATTCTTGCCCTAGTGTTCGTCGGGCAATCTCCGTTGCTGGCGGTACAGATCCTGTGGGTAAACCTTGTCACGGATACTGCAGGCGATATCCCTCTTGGAGTGGAACCTAAAACAGGCAATGAATTGTCTCAACCACCAAGACATCCAAGTGTAGGTTTAATGTATCCCGGTTTATTCATGCGGATAGCGGTAATGGCAATACTGATAGGACTGGGCACGTTCCTGATTTTCCGATGGGCTGAACCGCGAATGAGTATCGAGGAAGCGCGAACCCTGGCCTTCTGCGCCATAGTCGCTTTCGAGTGGCTCATGGCATTCAGCGCCCGTTCGGATGAACATACCATATTGCAGCTAGGGATTTTCAAGAACAAGGCTCTTGTATTTTCCATCGGGCTGGCTGTATTGCTGCAGATAGCGGTGGTCTATGTACCCTTCCTCCAGACTGCCTTCAAAACATATCCTCTTTCACTCCGTGACTGGGGGATTGTAATAGCCGCTGCAGGAGGTTTATTTATTCTCGAAGAAATCCGGAAAGCGGCCGCCCCGAATCTTTACAGTATAGGAAAGTATCATCCGAAGATCAGGGATTAATAACGAACCTAGGTTTTAATCTCTTTGATAAATGAGATAAATTCATCCAGTAATCGTGAAACAATCCTCTCTTTACGGTAGATACAGTAGAAATCGCGTTTCAAGGTCAATCCTTCAACAGTAACGGTCTCGACCATACCAAGTGAAAGACTCTTTTTTATAGCATAATTCGAGACGAAAGCGATGCCTGATTGTGATTCAACTGCCGAGACAACCGCTTCGGTAGTGCCTAGAATAAGCGATGGTTTCAACAGACTGATATTATAACCGGCTTTCTTTAAAAATGATGCTACGTTTTTCTGAGTACCGGAGCTTTCCTCTCTCACGATGAATGGCTCCTCGGCAATTTCCATGAACGAAACATTTTTTCGACCGGCAAGCGGATGTCCTGCCGCAACAATAAGCACTATTTCATCTTCGGCTATTCTAACAGCTTCGATCTCCTTGTTTTCGGGCATAACACCGCAAAATCCAACATCGTACGTTCCGCTCTCTACATCTTCTATCACCTGTCCGGAATCGCTGACAACAACCTGGATCTGTACGGAAGGGTGCAGTGTTTTAAACTCACTCAGAAGAGGTGGAAGGATAAAGTCACCGGGAATGGTACTTGCCGATATAAACAGGTTGCCGATTACATCTTCACGTAGCTGATTCATATCTTCCAGCATACTGCTGTATTCACCCTGGACCCTCTGGGCGAAAGAAAGAAGCCGTTTTCCGGGTTCGGTGAGAGTCAGTTTCTTCTGTTTACGGTCGATAAGCCGCACTCCCAGGTCCTGCTCGAGTTTCTGTATTTGAAAAGATACCGCCGGCTGGCTTATTCCCAGTTTCTTTGCCACCTCTGAAAAATTGCCGGTTGTCACTACCTCGATATAGGTTTTTAAATGGTCAAAGTTCATAGTTTATCCTCTTATAAGCTATATATCAATTTACTATAACTATTGTTTATATTAAATATTATACCATCGGTAAAACACGGTATGAAAATCTTGAAGTGTTATTGATATACTCGGAGTATTTTTTCTATAGAGACAGGATTTTCGCTTCTTCGGAGGTATAGCGTTCGAGGAAGCCGTCAGGTCTATGAAAGGCTTCGACATCATCCTGCCGGGGTCGGATTGTCTCTCCCGCTTTAAGTAAATCGGTGTTTTTTCCAACCTCGATCTCTTTGCCCTGTAACCTAGAATATCCAATCGCACCGGCAATCGCCGCTCCGAGAGCCGCGCCGCCTGCTTCAATGGGTGTTACCGGTCTGTTCCATATAGCGGCTATTCTTCTCAAGATTTCATGACTGTTCCTGGCGCCGCCGGTAACATGTAATGTCTCGCTGGTTTGCCTGGAAAATCCCCTTGAATGAGTATAAACGGCAGCCAGTGTAGTCTCGATGAGAGCGGCATAGTCATATCCCAAGCTGGGAACATAATCTCCAATCCTGATAATATCAACACTACCTGATGGGGGGAAAGACTCATTCCTGGGTTGCCAGAACAGAAAATTTTCACCGATCGGTGCTTTTACCAAAGCTTCTTCGGCAGGTGCATATTCATTTTTTCCGAGCCCGTACCTCGCCCGGAGATTATCCCATACCATCACTCCGTTTGTACGCGTGCCGAACATAAACGGCCTGCCTATACCGTCGTACATGGCGCTGGCATAGCCATTCATATCGAGAGTTTTCCCATCGGTGGAAACCATATTCACGATGCTGGTACCTAGACTCAGTAGATCGCCGTTCACAAGTACCTTCGACTGCGGATTATCTCCCGAACCAGCGATGATTTTGCACTCCGGTGAAAATCCGTATTTCGCTATGAAATAGGCAGATATGATTCCAACAACCGAATCCGGTGAGACAATCACCGGAAGTTTTTTCTTCAATCCTTCTTCACCACCGGGTAATCCATCGGAAACAGCCCTTACTAGCTCTTCCGACCATTCTTTCCGTCGGTAATCCATTAATGCCATGCCACTGGCGTTTCCGTAGTCGACGGATATGTCCGGGTTGCCCGTCAATACTGCTGGAATGAAGCTGCTTATGAGTTGAATTTTCTCGGTACGGTCATAGACAGCTGGGATTTTTTGTCCGATTTTCCTG
>CP070800.1:811211-814278 GCA_020343555.1 Dehalococcoidales bacterium | reverse complement strand
GCTATGCCGTCGGACATATTACGACCGTACATCATTGGCCCCATCAGCCAGAACAGGGCTCTAAAGATTGTTCTGATCATTCCCCCGGATATAAGACCTGTCATCGCGGCAGCGGTAGCTCTCCTGCTTCCGGTACGGGCAGCTTCGAGTATTTTACGTTGTGCCTGCTTTCCAAAATCACTCAGGCGGTAGCCCGTCGAGATAAGTACCAACTTGCGGACCAGTTCGGGATAATCGACGGCGAACCACTGTGCCATGGGTCCTCCGGTAGAAACACCAGCTATATCTACTATGCTGCCGATATCATGTCGTATCATTTCCGCGTAATCGTTAGACATGTCCCGCATCGTGCAGTCTTCAGAAAGACCCGGTTTTCTGCCGACCAGGTATACAGTGTAGTTTTGGGCGATAACCTTGAACATCATGGAGTTCATCCTGAGGGCCAAACCTGAGAGCGGTTTATGGTCGAAATTCAGACCATCAAAGATTACGAGAATACCTGAGCCGTCACCCATTTTCATATAGGGGAGGTTATTACTGGAATAGCCGGTGGTTATTTTCAACTTTGGCATTTAATACCTCGTGAGGGTGCAGGATTGGTTACACATTATATATCATAATACAAGTCTATCCAATCGGGATTGATCAATAATAATCGTCATTACGAAGAGTTCCGATGTTATTGAGACGACACGGCGATCCGTATAGATTTATTGAGATTGCCACGGTTCGCCTGTTGACGGCGAAACTCGCAATGACGATTCGTTTTTTATAATTTCTCTACCTCTTCCATGAGAGCTTTGAGGAAGTCTTTTTCTTCGATTGTGCGTACCTGTTCGCCTTTTCTGAATAGGACTGCCCGGCCTTTGCCGCAGGCGATACCCACATCGGCATCTTTAGCTTCGCCGGGACCGTTGACGATACAGCCCATCACGGCTACCTTGACCGGCTTGTCTAATTTAAGGAGTTCTTTTTCAACGGCTTCGGCTAACCTGACCAGTTCAACCTCGGTGCGACCACAGGTCGGGCAGCTAACCAGAACCGGACCATGCTGGCGGAGGTTCAGGCTTTTCAGTATCTCGTATCCGGCGATTACTTCCTCACGGGGATGGGCAGTCAGCGAGACGCGGATGGTATCGCCGATACCTAAGTAAAGCAGTGTACTGATACCAACCGCACTGCGGATCACTCCTGTCCGCGGCGGACCTGCTTCGGTGATGCCGATATGCAACGGGTAAGGGATTCTCTCAGCAATTTCCCGGTAGGCTTCGATGGTGGTGGGTACATCGAACGCTTTTAAGGAAACCTTTATCAGGTTGAAATCCAGGCTTTCCAGTATATCGATGTGTTCCATTGCCGCTTCCACCATGCGCTGGGGTACAGACAAACCGGGAGTGGCTTTTTTCGGAAGGCTTCCAGCATTGACACCGATGCGGATTGGAACACTTCTCTCAGCGGCGGCTTTCACCACTGCTTTCACGATTTCCGGATCACCGATGTTTCCCGGATTCAAGCGCAGTCCGTCCACTCCGGCTTCAAGCGCAGCCAGTGCCAGCCGGTGATCGAAGTGTATGTCGGCAATCAGGGGTATCGAGATACCTTTCTTAATAGATTTGAGAGCTTCTGCCGCCTGCATATCAGGCACGGCAACCCGAATGATCTCACAGTCACATTCTTCCAGCTCCCTGACCTGGTTGATTGTTGACATAACATCACGAGTATCGGTATTGGTCATCGACTGGACGACTACCGGAGCGTCGCCGCCGATGGTTACATAACCGATGTTAATTGGTATCGATTTTCTGCGTGGATTCATGTTGTTTGACTCTATCTCTCTTCTACTCCCCGAATATAAACGATGTTTCTGATTTTAACTCCGTATAATCGTCATTCTGAGGAAGTCCACTGGAGGTGGATGACCGAAGAATCTTTTTCAAATTTCGGTTGAGATTCTTCGTCCGCCGTTAGCGGACTCAGAATGACGTGTTTTGATTAAGGCAGCAGGCTGTCGCCCCTGATGATGCGCAGGATATCCTGGAAGGTAATCGCCAGGAAAAAGATCATCAGCAGAACGAAGCCGATAACATGCACCCATCCCTCCGTTTTTGGTGATATACGTTTTCCTCTGCGAATCCACTGGAGAAGGACAAAGGCTATCCGTCCGCCGTCAAGGGCTGGGAGGGGGAACAGGTTTACTATAGCCAGATTCATGCTGAGAAAAGCGGCGAACTCAAGCAGGGGGCTCATTCCTGCCCGGGCAATCTCGCCGGTCACCTGAGCAATGCCGACAGGTCCGGCAACCTGGAAAGGTACGGCACCGGTAATCATACCGAGTATCCCGTTTTTAAACAATACGAAAGTTTCGAAAGAGGAGTTGAATCCTTTTGGGATAGCTTCCCAGAAGGGGTAACTCACCTCATCGATAACGGCATTTTCAGTAACCGGTAATATCCCGGCGGAACCTTCACCTTCAGGGGGTTTCCATCGCGGAACGAGGGAAACGGTTTCCGTAACTCCATTTTCATGGAGAACCGTCATCTCCATGTCTGTGCCAAGGTTCATCTGGATGTACCGACTAACGTCATTCCTGCTGACAACATTTTTGCCGTCCACGCTGATAACTGTGTCGCCGGGTAAAATACCGGCTATGGCAGCAGGAGAACCTTCTGATACCTCGAGTATTTTTACACTGCCCTCTGTTATCTCATTATGGGGTATCATATACGCTATCGAGAATAGAATTATCGGGAGGAGGAAGTTCATCAACGAGCCGGAAGCCAGCACCAGCAGTTTGACTGCGGTATTCTTGCTGGCAAGGCTTCCCGGCACATCCGGGTCTTCCTCTCCCGCCATTTTACAGAATCCGCCAAGGGGGATTGTGTTTATTGAGTACCGCGTCCCCCTCCACATGATAGAAACCAGGCGTGGGGGGTAAAACAGGCCGAATTCTTCAACGGTAACGCCGGTTGATTTAGCCGTAACCAGGTGACCGATCTCGTGGGCGAGAATCAGCACAATGATGATGGCCAGGAAGGTTAAAATAGAGATAAGAGCATCCATTAGAGTG
>CP070800.1:806962-811111 GCA_020343555.1 Dehalococcoidales bacterium | reverse complement strand
TACATTAGGATACTGGTGCCAGATGACATATCCTGTCTATGAACCGCGTACTTACCTGTCTTCATCATATTATAGTACACTGGGATACGCTTTTCCTGCCGCCCTGGGTGCAAAAGTGGGTAATCCGGATAAACCGGTTATTGCTTTATGCGGTGACGGCGGTTTTCTCTACGCTGCAACTGAACTTGCTACGGCAGTCCAGGAAGGTATAAACATAATCACTCTTGTACTCAATAATAATGCGTATGGCACCTGTGAAAAGATACAGCGGAGTCGTTTTGATAACAGGCTGATCGGTACGCATCTCCATAACCCTGATTTCGCCAGATTTGCGGAATCATTCGGAACGATCGGTATCAAGTTACAGGATGCCGAAGAGTTAGCGGATGCTTTAACATCCGCTATTACGGAACCTAAACCGGTTGTGATTGAACTGCCGGTGCCGGATATGAGTAATCCCTGGTAAATGGGATCTTGATCATCTGCGACTATGACGTTTCATGAAATCTGTTAAAATCCGGGCGGTTTCTTCGTTAGCTTCAGTATAGAATCCGTGCCCCATTCCTTCGAGTATAACCAGTTTTGAATTCGGTATTTGAGAAGAAATTATCCTGGAATTTTCGATGTTTATGAGAACATCTGTGTCACCGCCAATAACCATGGTCGGTAGCTTAATTTCGGGCAGCCTGTCATACGTATCGTGAGTGCCGACTGCTCCCATCTGCCTGCGATATCCGACAATATCGATTGGATTGTTTTTAGCGTACTCTATCTGGATATCAACGAAGTCCTGGTTGTTTTCGATGAATTCCTGACTGTAAAGTGCCGGCATCATCTCAATGGCTCTCTCTTCGGGAAGCATTGTCTCGATTAATGAAGGATCGAGTACTCCAGGACCTGTACCTTCATTCGATACTGTGTGCTTCCCCCCGCAGAAGGTGCATCCAAGCATAAGGCTGATGATCCTGTCGGGATGCAATAATGCAAAGTTCTGGGCAATCATTCCTCCCAGGGATATTCCGAATACATGAGCTTTTTCAATGCCGATGCCATCCATAAGTCCGGCAACATCATCCGACATCATCCCCATCGTATAAGGAATGTCGGGTTTGTCGGTTTTGCCGACACCGCGATTATCAAACGTTAAAACCTGGAAATTCTCCGCAAATAGCGGAAGTATCCTGAACCATCGAAAGTTATCACCGCCAAGTCCCATGATAAGGACAAGAGGTTCTCCTTCACCGTGGATTTCATAATACATATTAATGTCGTTTACTCTGATTTCGGGCATGAAACCTCCTTTGTCTATCTGGTATTATACCTGTTGAACATTATGATATCTTCCGGTTTTTCACGATTATATTCATTGAAAGGTATCGATGTGTCACGGTAACCGACCGCTACGAGTATATCTACCTTTTTGCTCTCTGGTATGGAGAGCGTTTTCTTGACTTCTTTTTCGTTAAACCATCCTATCCAGCACGTTCCAAGCCCTGACTCCTCGGCCTGGAGGACGAAATGCTCGACAGAAATGCCGATGTCTATTAGATAAAATTGAGTTCCTCGAAAAACAGCGGCGATCCTTGTAAGAAATTTCGACCGTTCAGAAATGACTACGAGTATAACCGGCGCTTTCTTGCAGAAAGAATTTATAAAATACGGGCCTCTGAAAGCATTTTTGCAGACTCTGTCTCTTAATGCTGGATCATCCACTACCAGGAAACTCCACGGCTGAGAGTTGCTTGCCGATGGAGCCAGTCTGGCTGCTTCCAGGCACGCCATTATTTTTTCTCTCTCGATAGGTTTATCAAGGAAGTTTCTAACACTCCTTCTCTGCTTGATCAGGTCGATTAAGGGCATAGCTATCCTTACAGCTCCATAACAGTGAATTTAATTTACCGGAGACGTTTGACTTATAGTCTTTGAAGAACTTCGAGCCTGTGGAACGCTTCCGCCCATGCGCAGCCGGCCTGTTTCCCGGCATTCTGGTTTCCTTCCATCAGGAAATTCCGGAAATCGGGTGCTGTCCCATTCGGACCAATCTGACTCTGGTGAATATCAACCGCTTTCATTTTGAGGTCGAAAACATCGGATATATCATTGTAGTAATTAGGTTGGCTGCTCATCCAGAGATACATTTCCTTGGCCCGGTGGATTTCAAGACCTTCCGCCATCAGGTCGCGATAATAATTTACTGCCAGAGCCATCGGCCAAACCGCATCCAGTACTGCCCTTCCGATAGCGCGATGGTCGGGATTGGAGAAATAAGGAGGATTGTTTGGATCACAGGTAATGACAACCTCCGGGCGGAACGTCAGGAACAGCCTGAGTATTTCTTTCTGCAGACCGGGGACATTTATAAGACCAAGATCAGGATGTCCCATGAAGACCACTTCTGTGACACCGAGTATTTTTGCCGCTTCTCTCTGTTCATTAGCTCTTATACTCGCCAGTTCGTCGGCAGGGACATTCGGGTCGCTGGACGCTTTGTCACCATTGGTGGCGATAACGTAAACGACTTCTTTCCCTTCTTTTATCCACTTGGCTACGGTTCCGCCAACACCGAAGTCATTGTCAGCCGGATGAGGTGAAATAGCCATTGCGTAGACTGGTCCTTTACTCATGTTCAATCTCCTCTTATATGTTTACCGGCTATTGTATAGGAATCTGCCTGAGAATGAAATAGCCGAAGCACAGAATCTAGTGATTACGGGGTAATAACCCATATGAAAAAAAGGAGGAGTACAATAACTCCTCCTTTTATACGTCATTGTTGCAGATTTTTCTGTATTGACTAAGACGCTACTTCACCATTTCCTTAATGGCGTTCTTCGTAGCGACTTTGTCATAGCCGTATTTAGCTCGCTGTTCAGCACCACTGCCGAAACCCGCGTATATTTGCGGTATACCCAGACGCTTGAATTTCTCAGGATATACTCCATTGTCAGCGAAAACATCAGCGACTACACTTGCCAAGCCACAGTCCATAAGGTGGTCTTCGAGAACAAGTATTTTCCCGACTTCTTTCGTTGTCTGGATGATAAGATCGGTATCGACCGGCTTGATGGAGTACATATCGACAACTCGAACACTGATACCGTCTTCTTCCTCGAGTTCATTAGATGCTTCGATAGCTTGGAATACCGTATCGCCGTGGGATATTATCGCCGCGTCGTTACCTTCCCGGGCAACAAGACCCATTCCGATTTTGAATTCAATTGAACCTGGTTCGTAGAGAATCCTGTCCTGTTTTCCCTGGGCAAGTCGTATGTAGATTGGATGCGGATAATCGATACTCAGGTACATGATGTCCCGGATCATGTTGTGATCGCCGATAGACATGACTGTCATATTGACCATCGATTTCATTATCGCGATATCTTCCATTGCGTTGTGAGTGGACCCGCCGCCTGATGAAAGACCGCCGCCGGTACCGATCAGGCGTACCGGAAGATCCTGGTAGGCGATGTCGGTTCGGTTCTGTTCGCAGGCACGCATGGTCATGAAAGGGATCATACCGGCAATAAATGGTATATTTCCTTCGAGAGCCAGGCCTGCGGCTATACCGGCAAGGTTTGGCTCAGCGATTCCCACATCAACAAACCTGTTCGGGAAATCTTTTCTGAATGCGGAAATCCAGCCACCGGTGTCGGCGGTTAGTGCCCATACGTTATCGTACTTTTCACCCAGTTCGTGAAGAGTGTCTCCAATGATCGAACGCGCAGAAGCGAAGCTTCCGAAATTCATCGAAATTCTCATTATGCTGCACTCCCTTCAATTTCGCAGGCAGCATCAACTTCTGCCATCGCTTTTTCCATGTCCTCCGTACTGAGAGCACCGGCATGCCAGCCGATCACTCCTTCCATGAAGGATACGCCTTTCCCTTTTACCGTGTTGGCAATAATTACGGTAGGTTTATCGCTCGTAATAGGCGGTAGATTATCGAGTGTATCGACAATCTGATTCATGTCATGGCCGTCTATCTCTACGGCATTCCAGCCGAACGCTTCCCATCGTTCCTTGTAATGTTCGAAGCTCATCGACTCATTAGCGAAACTGGTCATAAGTTGGCTGTTCTTATCGACAATGCCGATAAGATTGCCCAGTTTATAGGAACCGGCAGTGTTCGCTGCCTCCCAGACTGAACCT
>CP070800.1:796486-806862 GCA_020343555.1 Dehalococcoidales bacterium | reverse complement strand
ATGGCTGTGATGGTTAAAGCTGATTCAAATCAGATAGATTACTTTCCGATTGGTGGAACATCGGATATTATGTCTGAGTGGAGTTCAGATGATTCTGATGACTCGGTCGATGGAACAGCTTATCTCTCCGATTTCATGGTTGGTCTCGAAAGCGACAACACAACCAAGACCGGGTGTTCATATACCATATCCGCAAATGGCACCGTTACTCAATCGGGTTGCCCCTAAACATTAACAATAAAGGAATAGCCTGAGGTAATCTTCAGTCCTCCTTTAAGATAATCCCGCCTAACGAAGGCGGGATTATTTTTTTCAAGAAAAGGTTATTCCTTCGAAACTGAAGAGCTGTGTCATTCTGAGCGAAACGAAATACCTCGTCTCGATGCTGTAAAACTCCTGTTTATGCCTGTACGTTGGCATTATTCCATACTACGACGAGATCCTTCGTCCCAATTATACCGGGACTCAGGATGACGGCTTATTGATTTGTAGAGATTACCACGTCGACTCGCTTTAGGCGAGTCTCCTCGTAATGACAATCGAAGTGTCATTGCGAGATTCGCCGTCAACAGGCGAACCGAAGCAATCTATATAAATCGTCATCTCTCGATGATTGTGCGTGAGTCATACTGAAACTGTCTTAGCCTTCATTTGTTTAACGAAAGCCCTATCTTCTTACCCGTACATTTTTTACAAAGGTAATACAGAGTACCGCGCCCAGTCCGCAGGCTATCGCTCCGGTAATAAAGGTAGATTGCGGATTGAGGGTGTCCCAGATAACTCCTCCCAGCGCCGAACCTGCCAGGATCCCCACATTCTCGCAGATGCCGCCGTAGAAGCCCATCGCGGTACTCTGCCTGTTCCGGGGAACCGAATCCGAAAGCAGTCCGAGTGCTGCCGGGCTGAAGAGCGCCATCCCGAGGCTGTTGAGGATCATGAATATAACCAGTAGTGAAAAATTCCCTGAGTACGCGATTCCCGCCATGGCTCCAGCCGATACTATCATACCTGCTATCATGATGTTCTTCTTGCCCAGCCGGTCGGCCAGGATCCCGGTGGGAACGGTCAAGGCGACGTTAGCCAGTCCTCCTATGGTAAAAAGTACCCCCACCAGCGTGATGTCAACACCAGCTTCCTCGGTGGCGAAGAGCGGGAGGAATGTCATCATGCAGCCCAGCCCGAAAAATCTCAGTGCTGTTACCACGCACATCGGTGTCAGAGAAAACAAGTTGAATTTTTCTTTTGAAGGTTTATCTTCCGACGTCTCTTCCTCGATCATGTCTTCAGAAGAGATCTTAGTGGTTTTCAGTCCGGTCAGCACTATTACTCCCGCGATAATCGACACACCAAGCGAGGTATAAAAAACGGAATGGTAACCAAGGGAATAGACAAGGAAACCACTGGGAAGGGCTCCCAGGCTGCCGGAAGCCGACAGCATTACGGCTGAAAGAGCCATGAAGGTGGCTTTTTTATCGGGAGGAGCAGCCGTTCCAATATAGCCGCGTATGGGACCGAATACCGCAGAACGCAGGAATCCCCAGACAAAGAATATGCCGAAGATAACGGGAACATTCTGTGTGAAGACGAACATCAGGACGGAAAGACCGGTGAAAAAAGTGCCGGTAATCATGGCGAGTCTTATCCCTGTCCTGTCTGCCAGCCATCCCCACCCAGCCTCGCCGATTGCCATACCGAACATGGATACCGAAAGCATCGTTCCCAGCAGTGCCGGTCCGATACCAATGGAAGTCAGATACAGCGGTAATACCGGGTTGGGCAGGCTCATTGCCAGGGTAGTAAGTCCCATGACAGCCAGGACGGCCGTCATTTCTCCGGTAATACCGGTTCTGGTTTGCAGGCGCTTGATAATAGACATTATGAATGGATCTATTGAAATAATACAGGTTGGATAAATAGTGGTC
Organism: Dehalococcoidales bacterium; assembly: GCA_020343555.1. The sequence continues at coordinate 804,940 of CP070800.1, read as the reverse complement.
AATTTAAGCCGCATGTCATTCGAAGAATGTTTCACCTGCTATGGTTCACTTTTATGTATAATGGAACTCAAAACTTGTTAGGATTGATGACGAAAGTGTTTAAAGGGAACTGTAAAACAACGGCTATGGGGATAATGCCACATCGTGATATAGAACGAGCTTTACAACTCACGTTAAGCCTGGATATTCCATTCTGGCCTCAACTGCCCCACGTGAGTTATTACGAAGATATGTATGCCCAGTTTTCCCAGCATTTTCCCGGTATTATCGTCGATGAAGAAAAAAGCCGGCTGATTTTCGAGACTTCAAGGTTTGAAAAAGAACTGGAAGACTATTCGCTGAAAATGGAAGATCCGAAAGCTTTCTCATTGAGTGAAATGTATTCCGTGGTCTATCACCGTTTTCTCGAAGAAAAACTGGATGAGTTTAGTGCCATAAGAGGTCAGCTGATCGGACCGGTCAGTTTTGGTTTCAAGGTAGTCGACGAAAACAAACGACCTATTATTTATAACGATAGTGTCAAGACAATACTGTACGATTTCATAATGAGGAAAATCAACATCCAAAATCGTGAGTTAAAAGGAAAAAATGAAAATGCATTCGTCTGGCTGGACGAACCGGGATTGAGCTGGGTTTTCAGTGGTCTGTCCGGATACAGCGATGTTCAGGCAGGAAAGGACTACCAAGGCTTTTTAACCGGTCTGGAGAGTATCCGGGCATTGCACCTGTGTGCCAACGTGAATCTGACATACCTCCTTGAGATTGGAGTCGACCTGCTTTCTTTCGATGCCTACCAGATGCAATTGATGCCTAAGGGATATGCCGATTCAGTATCCAGGTTTATTGATAAGGGAGGAATTATCTGCTGGGGAATTGTACCGACCGATTCCGACAATCTAAGCGTACATACACCGCAGAGTCTTGCCGATCTGCTGCTCGAATACTGGCAAGTGATATCCGATAATACAGGTTTATCACTGAAGACGATTGCCAGCCAGGCGCTTCTGGCTCCGGCTCGATGCTGTCTGAAGAACATCGGGCAGGTAGGAGCGAGTGATGATGTACGACCGGATAAAGTCGTAGAGGTAGACCTCTCTGTAGAAGAAATCCTGGTTGAAAAGGCTTTCGGATATCTGAACGAAATTTCAGACATACTTCAAAAAGAACTGGATCTCGTTAGCTGAAATTGCTCTATTTTTCAACGTGATTAACCTGTGATAATATTATTACAAGCATAACGACACATACGATTATTCGTATGATATGAAAATCTCCGATCCGTTGATAAATCTGATAGGCTTTGAGATTCGTATTATTACAGGTATTTACCGATCGAAATTGCGTAAAATATGAATAGAGCAAGAGATTAACTTCTCACAAATATTCTGGAAAGCAGGTGGTACAGGGACGAGATGGGCGTACAGATAACAGAAACAACTCTCAGGGACGGACACCAGTCATTGATAGCAACGAGGATGCGGACACGAGATATGCTCCCGATTGCTGAGCAACTCGATAAAGCGGGATTTTTTTCACTCGAAGTCTGGGGAGGAGCTACCTTTGATTCATGTATCCGCTTCCTCAACGAAGATCCGTGGGAACGACTTCGAAGCCTTCGCAACATCGTGAAGAACACACGTCTGCAAATGCTTCTCCGGGGACAGAACCTTGTCGGTTATCGTCATTATGCTGACGATGTGCTGGATGAATTTGTCAGGCTCTCGGTCAAGAACGGCATCGATGTTTTTCGTATATTCGATGCATTGAATGACCTGAGGAACATGGAACCAGCTATCAGAGCTGTCAGTAAATACAAAGGACACGTACAGGGGACCATATGCTACACTACAAGCCCGGTTCATAATAATGAAAAGTTTGCCGAAATGGCTAAAGACCTGGAGGATCTCGGCTGCGACTCCATATGCGTCAAGGATATGGCAGGACTTATTTCTCCGGCTCTCGCTACGGACCTGGTCAAGACGATAAAAAGCCGGACGAATGTGCCGATAAGCCTTCATTCACACTGCTCAAGCGGAATGGCTCCGGCGAGTTACTTTGCGGCAGCCGAAGCCGGAGTTGATATCCTGGATACAGCTTTTTCAGCTTTCGGGTGGGGTACTTCACAGCCACCCACCGAAAGTATGGTGGCTACTCTGCAGGAAACTCCATATGATACCGGCATTGACCTTGAACTGATGTATGAAATTGGCGAATACTTTGCTTCTTTGGCTGGTAAATATCGGATGCTCTTTACTGCTGAGACCACGCGCCCGAGCGTAAATGTACTCCTGCACCAGATTCCCGGTGGAATGCTTTCGAATCTTGTCAGCCAGTTAAGGGAACAGAACGCCCTCGACAAATACGGCGACGTACTCGAAGAAGTCCCCCGGGTCAGGGCGGATCTAGGCTATCCCCCGCTGGTAACACCGACAAGCCAGGTAGTTGGTATCCAGGCAGTACTTAATGTTCTGCTTGGTGAACGGTATAAACAGGTGACTCAGGAGGTAAAGAATTACTTACTCGGTCTCTACGGACGACCGCCCGGACCGGTGAACGAAGAAATCAGAAATCAGGTTATAGGAGATGAACCGGTCATGGAAGATCGTCCTGCAGAAATGCTCGAACCGGAACTTGAAAAACTGTCTGAAGAAGGTCATAACCTCGGAATTATTCACAGTGAAGAAGACCTGATGACGTACGCTCTTTATCCTCAGGTAGCAGTGAAATTCCTGCGAGGAGAACTGAAGGAAGAAGCCATGCCTTCACCTCTCGAAGCAACATCGAAAAGTTCGGGATCAGCCGATCTTCCCGCGGAATTTTCCGTGGATGTTGACGGCGAAGTATTTAATGTAAAAGTGTCCTCAGTCATGAGTAAGACAATCAGCGTAGACAGTCCTCAGAAGCCACAGGAGGTTCCTGATGGGGCGATTGTATCAAAAATGCAGGGTATGATCCTGGCGGTGAAGGTAAAAGCCGGTGATAAGGTAAAGGAGGGTGACATCCTGCTGACCATCGAAGCCATGAAGATGCAGAACAACATTGTGGCTGAATATGATGGAACTGTAAAGGAACTCTTCACTTTCCAGGGCGAGGTAGTAAATGCCGGAGATATATTGATGGTGGTGGAAGCCGTTGATTAAGAAAGTACTCGTTGCCAACCGTGGTGAAATAGCCATCCGCATAATGAGAGCCTGCCGTGAACTCGGTATCACCTCTGTATCTGTCTACTCTGAAGCAGACAAGGATGCGCTCTTTGCTAAATACGCCGACGAGTCCATTTTCATAGGCAGCGCGCCGGCGATCGAGAGTTACCTGAACATAAATAAGATAATCGAGGTAGCTGGTGAATGCGGAGCTGATGCCATCCATCCCGGATATGGATTCCTGGCTGAGAATCCCAATTTCGCTTATGCCTGCGAAAAAGCAGGCATCAAGTTCATCGGACCTTCGAGCAAACTGCTGGAGTTAATGGGAAACAAGATAGCTGCCCGGCAGGAAATGGCTAAAGCCGGAGTGCCGGTGGTGCCGGGTACCGAGGAAAAAATAGCCGGATACGAACATGCCAGGGAAACCGCTGAAAAGATAGGTTATCCGATAATCTGCAAACCAGCCGGTGGTGGTGGCGGAATCGGGATGGTGATAGTTAAGAATGATGAAGAACTGTTTGATGCTCTTGAGTCTTCCCAAGCCATCGCTTCATCCACTTTTGGACTGGCCGATATTTACATGGAAAAATACCTGGAGAATCCCCGACATATCGAAATCCAGATCATGGCAGATACTCATGGTAATGTGGTTCATCTTGGCGAGAGGGAGTGCTCCATACAGCGTCGCCATCAGAAACTGATAGAAGAAGCACCCTCACCGGTAATCACTCCGGAGCTTCGAGATCGTATGGGTGAGACCGCTGTCAAGGCTGGACGCTGGGTTAACTACGAAGGTGCCGGTACAATAGAATTTCTGTATTCGAATGGGGAGTTTTATTTCTTGGAAGCGAATACCCGCGTCCAGGTTGAACATCCGGTTACCGAGATGGTATACGGGATCGATATTGTCAAGGAGCAGATCTCAATAGCTGCCGGAAATCCCCTGAGTTTCATGCAGGAGGATGTCAGAGCGAGAGGTTGGGCGATTGAATGCAGGATCAACGCCGAAGATCCTCTGAACAGGTTTGTCCCTTCACCGGGTAAACTCAGCGGTTATCGGTCACCCGGCGGTATCGGTGTGCGTATCGACAGCAGCGTGTATACCAGGTATACGATACCGCCGATATATGATCCGATGATATCAAAGCTTATAGTCTGGGGGAGAGATAGAAATGAAGCTATACAGAGGATGCGACGGGCACTTTATGAGTATATTATACTGGGTCTGAAAACGAACATTCCTTTCCACAAAGCTGTTATGGAGAACGAGCGCTTTGTTAGTGGTGAACTGACTACTCATTTTATTGAGAACGAAACCTCACTCCTTGAGAATATGAAGATGATCATCGAGAGAGACAAATCGATGGAAGAAAGGCTTTCTCAGATATTCGATGAAAAAAAGAGAATTGCAGCGATAGCAGCTGCGGTAGTAGCAGGACATCTGCCCGGTAAAAGTCCCCCGCAATCGGAATAACTACAATTAAAGAAACGATGACTTTATATAGCCAATCACGGAATCTCTTGACTCAGAGACTCCGTGATATCGTTATAAGGAGCAGTATACATGAATTCTCATACATTTGGAACAGTGATTAACTGCATGGACGGAAGAGTACAGCTACCGGTTAATGATTGGCTGAAAAATCAGTATGACCTGGATTATATAGATACTATCACAGAACCTGGTCCTGAACTGGTTCTGGCGGAAAACTCGGATAAATTCACTATCAAGTCTATACAAAGGAAGGTAGAAATATCTATATCCAGGCATAATTCGTACCTTTTAGCCGTGGCAGGTCACATAGACTGTGCCGGGAATCCTGTAGACAGTAAAACAAAACAGGAACAGATAACGAAGGCTATCAAGACGGTTCGATCATGGAAACCTGGTATCCGGGTTATAGGACTGTTTATGAACGGAGACTGGAAAATCAGGCAGATTGTTACTGGTGATACTGACAGTTGAAACCGGAGCTAGATTCGGAATTACCCGCACTTACACTTTTTTACGTTTCCAGCGTCCCAGCTTGAAATATGTGATGTAGGCAATTCCTGCTACGTACCGACCGATCACGATAGCCCAGCGTACTCCGAGTACCTCCAGGCCGGTAAATTTCGGTAATGCCCAGGCCAGGGGTATTTGTACAAGCCACATCATTATTATATTGAAAATCATCGGTGGCAGAGTATCTCCGGCATGAGATATGCTCTGCATGAGGACCGAACTGAATCCCATTACCAGATAGCCTGCCGTAGCGATCCTCATAAATACTGCAGCCATTTCTATAAGATCAGCCTCGGAGGTAAATATTCCGATTATCTCCTCCGCCCACAGCAGTATTACCAGTGAACCGAGAACCATGATACCTGTTACAACTCCTGAAGCCATCCAGCCACTCTTTTCCGCTCGTTCCGGTCGTCGAGCTCCCAGGTTCTGTCCTACGAGCGTCCCCGAAGCCAAACCCAGTCCCATACCTGGCAGAAAAAGAATCCCCTCTATTCGCTGGCACAGCGAATGACCGGCAACCGCAAGAGTGCCAAAGGGAGCAATCAGCCATAATAGAATCATGTTACTGAGAGATCTTTGAATATTACTGACGCTGGAAGGAATGCCTATCTTTATCGTACGCCGGATGATATTGAAGTCGACACTGAAATTCTTCATGGTCAATTTAAGACGGGTTCTGCCACCGAACAACGCCCAGAATGCAAGGATCACTCCACCGGTATATGCGATTATATTCGCTAGAGCTGCCCCACTGACTCCGAGTTTTGGGAATATACCCCAGCCCAGGACTAGCAAAGGCGCGAATATCAAGTGAAGAATCCGGGCGATAATACTTATCTTCATGGGTGTCTTACCGTCGCCGGAAGCATACATGGTAAACTCGCCGATTATCCAGAATGCCATAAGTATCGAACCGGCAAGCAGAATGCGAAGGTATGCTGCTCCTTCGTGAACGACATCGGGTTCCAGTCCGAACAGAATCATCAACGGCTCAGCAAGGATGATACCTAACAAAGCTAAAGTAACCGTATAGACACCTCCGATAATGTATGACTGCTGGGCGGCGTGGTTGGCACCTGCCATGTCTCCCGCACCGACAGCACGGGCAACGAGTGCCGAGGTACCGGTAGTCAGTCCGAACAGTGAAGACATCAGCAGCATCATAATGATACCGGCTACGCCAACCCCGGCAATCGATTCCGAACCGAGTTTACCGACCCATATCATGTCGATAATCGATCCCACACCCCAGAGGAATTCGTTGATTATCATTGGCCATGACAGCGACAACAGGTTTTTGAATATGTTGCCCTGAGTCCAGTCACGCTCTACCCTGGTGGTTGGGGGACTCATTAATTCTTCTGTTTCTTTATCCATAACTACCGGTCTCGCATCTCATTTACGTAAAGATACCCGCATTCCTGCGCCATAATTAAAAGACTATGGGCAAACAGGCAGGGAAACCAGAACACTGAAAACGTATACATAGTAACTCTTGTTGAAAAGAGCTACACATCAAGTAAGTATAGTGCTTGAGACACTATCAGGCAAGGTTTTACGGTTGATCTTTTATCTGGGAGCGACCCTGACGATAGCGTCTGACATCCGGCATACGCGCACCATCTCCCTGACATCATGTACGCGTACAATGTCAGCACCATTGGCAATACCGATGGCTACTGTGGCGGCAGTGCCTTCGACTCTCTCTCCGGCAGGAAGATTAAGTACCTGTTTGATAAGGGATTTACGCGATGTTCCAATCAGGATTGGTTTGCCCAGTTCTCTCAACTCACTTAATCGACGCATTATTTCCAGGTCCTGTTGCCATGCTTTACCGAAACCGATACCGGGATCGATAATAATATTCTCCGGAGGGACACCGGCGTCAATAGCTGATTCAACACTCTGACGAAGCGTGGATTTCACCTCGCCCATTACGTCTTCATAACGTGATGTGTCGCGACCGGTATCAACATCATATTCACCCTTGTCTCTCTGGTTACTCATCAGGACAATCGGCACGCCCTCTATTGCTGCCAGCTCTGCCAGCCGAGGTTCCGTCTTGAGACCCCACTGGTCGTTAAGCATTACAGCGCCGGCTTTGAGTGCCTGTTCGGCTACGATCATCTTTGTGGTATCAATACTTATCGGTACACTGATTTCGCGGGATAGACGCTCGATAACGGGAATCACCCGGTTAAGTTCATCGTCGACGGAAATCGATGCAAGGCCGGGACGTGTTGATTCACCGCCGACATCGAGGATATCGGCTCCCTCGTTGACGAAGCGTCGTGCCTGTTCCAGGGCGGAGTCGGCATTCGGCAAGCCGTCACTGGAAAATGACTCCAGCGACATGTTGATAATACCCATAACATAGGTGCGTTTTCCCCAATGGAACTCTATGTTTCCACACCTGGTGATACCTGGTTGATTCATTGATTCGTTTCCTAGTTTGAATTGATTTATTCAGTCTTGCCTGATTAACTGTTAGAACATTTTATCAATAAGGTATACTTTTAGTAAATCCGGGTAACAACTTAGAAACGTATTTACTTGTTTCTCTGGATAAAACGGTTAAAATTTGGTTAGCAGGATTCTATTCTGTTTGGTTTAAACTCACCCCCTGTATCCCCCTCTTACGTAGTACCTTGTTTTACCATCAATGATTAGACTGCATGAAAGGGGGAATAAGTAACTGAGAGGGGGCGAAGCCCCCTCTCATATAACTCCCCTCTCCAGCCGAGAACGACTAACAACAACTAGCAGTGGTTCTGGCTGGAGAGGGGCAAGGGGTGAGGTAAATACCACCGACCGAACATAAACAGAAAGTCGAATAATGTGAGTATAAAGTTCTTTATAATATTGAGATAGATCGGAATTAAAATGAAAATTGTGTAATTACCAGACTGGTGGTACAATCGGGCTGGTTCCTAAATAATATAGACTGAGTCGATTATCCCAAAAGGTAGGAGGAACGGTACCGATGGCTGAGCGAAAATACGCGAAACATATTGTCACTGACCTTAAAATACCGAAAGAGATGCAGGCTGGCGCCGGTGATTACGCGAAATGGGCAACGCGAATACTCTGGCTGGATGAGGACGTAGTGCCCGGTTCTTTCCAGATCAACTGTTCCTGGTATAGGAAGCCGAACGAAAAGCCTGCACAAGCTCATACCCACGATTACGACGAGGTGATCGCCTTTTTCGGTAGTGACCCGGATAATCCGTATAATCTCCATGGAGAGGTGGAATTCTGGATTGAGGATGAGAAGTATATCCTAGATAAAAGCACGCTTAT
>CP070800.1:793161-796386 GCA_020343555.1 Dehalococcoidales bacterium | reverse complement strand
TGGGTGAGAAACAATCGGGAACTTCTTATTCCGATGAAGAAGCGGATCTCCTGAAAACAATGTCCAATGAAGCCGCTGCCGCTATCGAGAATGCCAGAATGCTTGATAATTTGAAAATCCAGCAGTTGCAGGTAGAACAGCTTCTTGGGCAAGTAGTTTTAGCACAGGAAGAAGAAAGAAATCGCATATCGATCGAGCTTCACGATAGTGTTGCCCAATGGCTGGTTGCAGTGTCATACGGAATTCAGACGTTCAGGCGTGGATTACCTGACAAGGAAGTAGAGGAAGCACACAGTGAGCTTAGTGATATGGAAGGTACCATTACTAAAAGTCTAAAGGAACTTCGCAGGGTGGTTGTAGGCCTTCGCCCCCCTGCCCTGGATGAACTAGGTCTTTCAGAAGCTATCAGGAAGAGTCTCGATGATCTGATGGTTGATGGAATCGAAGGTGACTATAACCAGGCTGGAAAACCGTTCAGATTGCCTTCCAGTATTGAAATAGCTGTGTACCGGGTAGTCCAGGAGTCATTATTTAATATCAGGAAACATGCAAAAGCAACGAAAGTAGCATTGAGTGTCGAGTATAATCCCGATGAGGTGAACCTTGAAATACGTGATAACGGTCAGGGATTTGATCTTGTACAGACACTTGACAGTGCAATTTCCGTCGGGCATCTCGGTTTATTGGGCATGAAACAAAGGGCAGAAATGCTTGGTGGTAATATGAATATCAAGACAAGTGAAGGAACTGGAACGACAGTTTTGTTTAACTTCCCAGTAAACTCTCAAATAGAGGAGGATTCAGATGGAGGAAATTAAAATCTTATTGGTCGATGATCAGCAGGTAGTTCGAGAAGGACTCAGGCGAATGCTGGAACTGGAGAATGATCTGAACGTTGTAGGAGAAGCCTCTGATGCCAGCGAAGCTTTGCCACAGGTAGAATCACTTTCACCTGAAATCGTACTGATGGACATTAAGATGGGTGGAGTCGACGGGATAGAACTTACTCGCAGACTCAGACAGAAACATCCTGATATAAATGTCATCATGCTCACGTTATATGATGAATACCTGACCCAGGCTATTGAGGCCGGCGCAGTAGGTTACCTACTCAAAGACATCAAACGCGAAGAACTCGTACGGGCAATACGATCTGTTCGAGATGGACGTTCGCCGCTGGCACTATCTCTCACCCGTGATCACCTGAACGAATTAACTTCGGTTGCAGATGGGAAACGAAAATTTTCTCTTTCTGACCGTGAGTCAACTATACTTCACCTTATTGCTGATGGAGTTACTACATCGGAAATATCAGACCAGATGTTTTTGAGTCAGGCTTCCGTAAAAAGGAGCATAAGCCTGATATTCGAAAAACTGGGTGTACGAAATCGTTCAGAAGCAGTATCGGAAGCATATAAGAGAAAGCTCATCAATTAGTGTGTACAGTGACAATCCTCAGGTTTATCTATTGTCTGAGTGACTACATGATTCGTATACCGGTGGATTATCACAATCACTTTGAAAGGAATAACTGAATTGGTGATAGAATCGAAAGCTGAAGAGAATATTCGGGTCCTACTGGTTGACGACCATCAGGTTGTGCGCGACGGACTTCAACATATGCTTGAACAGGAAAACGGTCTTGAAGTGATTGGCCAGGGAGCTGATAGTGAGGAAACATTCAGGCAGATTGATAAACTCAGACCCGACGTAATTTTAATGGATATAAAGATGCCTGGTATCGACGGAATCGAACTTACGCGTCAGGTCAAACGAAAATATCCTGCCTGCAATATTATAATGCTAACTTTGTTTGACCAGTATTTTAACCAAGCGATGGAGGCAGGGGCGAGTGGATATCTATTAAAGGATATCAAGTCTAAGGAACTAGCAAATGCGATCAGGCAGGTAAACAACGGGCAGATAGTGATCAGTCAAAGTATGAGTCAAAATGATCGTTTTTTGCCAGAGGCAGAGCAGGTTAATGATGAAGCGATCAGTACTAATTCGCTGGAAGAATTGCAGATGATTATCCCGCCGCCGGTTGAAGCTAACCAGTTAATGAGACTATCCGGGAAAATCGAGCACTCTTTAAATTCGAGAGTACTTCAAGTCATCGGTTCCTGGGAAGAAGGAACGATAATGACTATCGCGCTGGACACGATATCAACTTTGCCAGATATTCTTGAAATACTTCAGAGCATTCCAGAGGTTCAAAGGGTCAGTGAAGAACCACCCGTGTCTGCCATAAGTCCTAAACTCCTCGAGAAAACGCAAGCAGTGCCAAAAGTGAATAACAGGATCAGGAAAACAGTTTTCGTCACACTCGATAAGAATTAACAGCGAGAAAATGAGTGGTTAACTCATCCTGGGATATGAGCCAAGTACTTTCATATACAACGCATTGTTTTCCAGGGATTCCAGTGTCTGTTTAACAGCATCGTCGTCGCGATGACCTTCGAAGTCCAGGTACATGTTATAGTCCCAAGGTTTCTTTCTTGTCGGTCTGGATTCTATCTTCGTCATGTTTAGATTTCCAGCCGAAAGTATCTTCAGGAACTCGAATAACGCTCCTGGCTTATGTTTAACTGAGAATACAATCGATGTTTTATCTTTGCCCGATGGCGGAGACACCTGTTTAGAGAGTATGAAGAACCGGGTGTAATTATCAGGATTGTCTTCTATTTCGGTTGCCAGAATCTCCATACGGTAGATTTCAGCCGCTCTTGCGCTAGCAATAGCGGCTCCATCTTTAATACCCTTTTCTTTTATCATTTTCACGCTACCGGCGGTGTCGTAGGTGGGTATCTGTTCACAATTGAGATGTTTCAGGTATGTCCGGCATTGACCGAGAGCCTGGGGATGGGAATACACTTTTTTAACGGAATCCAGACTGATTCCGGGATGACCAATCAGGCAATGTACAACACGCAGTTCCGTCTCTCCACATACGTTCAAGTTTGAATCCAGCAGCAGGTCGTAGGATTGTCCTACGTTGCCTTCCAGAGAATTTTCTACAGGTATGATACCGCTTTGTGCTTCATCATTCTCCACTGCTTTAAAGACACCATCGAGATTTTCACATGGTTTTACCAGAACAGAAGAACTGAAATAATTGTAGGCAGCCTGCTCACTATATGCACCTGATTCACCCTGAAATGCGATCACAGTCCCCTCGACACTTTTCGCCATCGAGATTATCTGACGGTATATCCTGGATATATC
>CP070800.1:786982-793061 GCA_020343555.1 Dehalococcoidales bacterium | reverse complement strand
GTTCAAGAGCGGGCTATATGGTATCGTACTGAATATCTGCCGGAGTCATCTTCGAGATAGAGAAATAACCTTTTTCTCCTTGGAGGCGATAATGGACGGTCTGCCATTTTACTCTCTTCCTCTTTTCAGCGTGCCTGCCACTCCTGAAAAGCTAGCCGAAGAGCGTGAGTTACGTCGAATTGTGATGGATGCTATTAATATACTCACATCCAAAGATAGAGACGTGATACTGCTTTTCTATTATGCTCAATTGAGCCTGCAGGAAATTGCCATGCTTATGGATAGTTCAGTGGGCGCTGTCAAGGTACGTATTCACCGCGCCCGTCAACGGCTTAAAGCAAACTTAATGTTGAACCATCCGGAAATTGTACCACGAGAGAAAAGGAGGAAAGTCATGATCAAGGTTACTGTCGCTGACGTAATCAAGAAAGAACGAAAGGACGAAGAAGGTATAACTCAAGCGCAGTGTGTGATTGTACTGCAGGACGAGGTTGGAAAACGCGCTCTACCGATGTGGATAGGTTCCCATGAAGGTGATATTATCGCTATGGGCTTAAAAGAATTTTCATTTCCACACCGCAGACCATTGACAATGAACTTTTTCATCAATCTTCTTCAAACTATCGATGCTGAAGTGGAAGAGGTACGTGTCGAAGCTCTGAAGGGAATGACCTACTATGGCATCGTCAAGATACGTTGCGGAAAAAACGTGAGTGAGGTGGACGCACGTCCCAGCGATGCCATTGCCCTTGCTGTACTCACTGGCACTCCGATATTTGTTGCAGAAGATGTCCTTGAACGCACCGGAGTAGATATCCCGTCGACAGCCGGAGTATTAACCGAACGAAAAGGTGTGGAGAGTATCGTAAAAGAAATCGAGGAAGCACAACATCAAGCCCAGGAAGCTTATAATAGGAGTACTCAACTATCAGAGGAAGACGTCAGGAAAATACAAGAAGAGGTAATTGCCGCCGTTTTCAGTAGCTAAATAACCTTTGAAAGAGTTCCCTCTCCGCACCGCGGGAGAGGGTTAGTGTGAGAGAGCTACGGGTAAATCGTTACTGTTCACCCTCACCCCGTATCAAGTACGGGGCAGGCTCTAACCTCTCCCGTCAAGGGAGAGGAATGTTTTGATCGATTTTAAGTGATGTTAACTAGAGGTTTCCTAAATAACCTTTACCTTCTAACCAATCCGGGTTATTGACATTCGCTTATTAACATAATATAATTCATTACACAGGATATTTTTTATGAGTAGCTTTACGTTACATATAACTAAATCGGCAGATCTATTAAAAGACGCTACCAGTATTGTCGTCGTTGTTACCGGGGCTTGGCGTGTCTCAAGCCTGACAACGACCTAAAATATTCAAAGTTAAGAGAGACGCACAAGCCCGGGAAGGAAAAATCCCGGGCTTTTTTATTGACTAAAACGCGAGGTGATGGAAATGGTGAATTTATCGAAACGGTATGACCCGGCGGAAAGCGAAAAGAAATGGCAACAATACTGGGAAGATCAACAGGTTTACAGATGGAATCTGAATAGTGACAATCCCGTTTACTCGATAGATACTCCGCCCCCGACCGTTTCCGGCGATCTGCATATGGGGCATTGTTATTCCTACAGCCAGCCTGATTTTTATGCCAGGTTCTATCGCATGAATGGATACAATGTTTTTTATCCGATGGGATTCGATGATAACGGGCTGCCTACCGAACGACTTGTAGAAGATCGACTTGGTATTACACCCGATGGAGTCGGAACCGAAACCTTTATACGGGAAATAATCAATATCAGCAGAAAACTGGAGGAGAATTACGAACAACTCTGGAAAATGATGGGTCTGAGTGTAGACTGGGAACAGGTCTATACCACGATCAGCCCTAGATCCCGAAAAGCAGCGCAGTATTCCTTTATCGATCTGTATCGGAAAGAACGGATTTACCGTTCATCTTCGCCGTCGTTATGGTGTCCTGCCTGCAGGACCGCAATCGCTCAGGCAGAGGTGGATGATCTGAACCGAGAAACAACGATGATCACCATACGGTTCGGTATCAATAATAGTGAGACTATACCGATCGCTACTACCCGACCGGAACTGCTTCCCGCCTGTGTGGCGGTATTCGTTAATCCTGATGACAACAGGTACAGGAACCTAATCGGGAAAACAGCCACTACCCCTCTCTTCAATAAAGAGGTTCCTATACTGGCAGATAAAAAGGCAGACCCTGAAAAAGGCACTGGCATCGTGATGTGCTGTACCTTCGGAGATACAACCGATATAAAATGGTGGCGCGAACATGATCTTCCGCTGCTGGGTATTATCGGAGCAGAAGGGACTCTAAATGACCAAGCCGGGTTCCTTGCCGGACTGGATATAAAATCGGCAAGAAGGAAAATTATCGAAGAATTACAGAATCAAGACCTGGTAATGAACGAAACAGCCGTTTCACAGACCGTAAGCGTCCACGAGCGGTGTGATACTCCTGTTGAGTATGTCGAGACAAAGCAATGGTTTGTAAAAGTGATGGACAGGAAGGACGAACTACTTGAAGCGGGAAGAAAAATTCGATGGCATCCGGGTTATATGCTGTCCAGGTATGAAGACTGGGTAAACAACCTGGAATGGGACTGGTGTATCTCAAGGCAACGATATCACGGCGTTCCTTTTCCCCTCTGGTATTGTTCGGACTGCGGCAGAGTAATACTGGCTGAGGATTCGGCACTGCCCGTCAATCCGGGTGTTCAATCCCCGACGAAACGTTGTGAGTGCGGCAGTAACGATTTTGTGCCTGAACCCGCCATCATGGACACATGGATGACCTCCTCGATGACGCCGCAAATAGCGGGGAAATGGCTGGATAACAGCGACACTTTCAGCCATGTATTCCCGATGTCACTACGACCGCAGTCTCATGACATTATACGCACCTGGGCGTTCACTACTATAGTGAAATCGTTCTATCATTTCGATGAAATTCCCTGGGCGGATATCGGGATATCGGGTCACGGACTCTCGCCCGAAGGCCACAAATTGAGTAAATCCCGGGCTGTCAATGTTTCAGATCCCCTGGTAATGATGGAGAAGTATTCTGCTGATGCAGTCCGATACTGGGCAGCAAGCAGCAGGCTGGGAGAGGATTCCATCATCAACGAGGACAAGATAGCAGCCGGGCAGAAGCTGGTAACCAAGCTGTGGAATGTCGCCCGTTTTTCCAGTTCATTCATATTGGATTTCAAACCACCGGAAACTGTCCCACTGCTTCTGCCTACAGACAAATGGGTACTCTCGGAATTGCAGCAGTTAATAAGTGATGTTTCAGTCTCGTACAGAAAGTACGATCACCTGACGGCGAAAAACAGGATAGAGGGGTATTTCTGGAATACCGTAGCCGATAATTACCTGGAGATGGTAAAGAGCCGGCTGTACGACCAGCCTGACGGCAGTATTCAGAAAGAATCGGCGCGTTATACATTGTACAAGGTGTTAAACACCGTGCTTAAGCTGCTGGCTTCCGTAATGCCATATATTACCGAAGAGATATACCAGGTACTGTTTACAAAGCATGAAGATGTGAATTCGATTCACCTGGCAAAATGGCCCGTTGTTAATCCTGAACTGGAAGACGGATATGCGGGATCTGTCGGTAAAGTCTTAGTAGAGATTGCTACCCAGGTACGACGCTATAAATCGGAAAATGAGCTACCAATGAGTGCGAAGTTGCAGTTCATGAGAGTAACCGTATTGTCAGAGAAACTTCGTGATAAACTCAACGAATGTATCACTGATATTGGAAGTGTAACCAGAGTTGATAATATAGAGTTGGTGCTATCTGCTATTAAAGAATCACATGAAACTGATAGTTCGAATGTGCAAGTACGGATAGAACAACCGCGAATGGATTAACCGCCGGTAAACATTCGGGCGGCGGATTCGGCGATGTCCATTACCCAGCCGGGAGCTACACCGAGTACAAGGACACCGATACAGCACACAGCGAGTGTGAGTCTCAGAGCAGCGGAAGAAGGTACTTTATCCTCGGAATCAGGTTGTCCAAACCACATTACCTTGACAACCCGTAGATAGTAGAACGCGGATATGACGCTGTTCAGTACAGCAACGAGAACGAGCCACAGCAGACCATTTTCGACCGCGCTACGGAATATGTAGAACTTCGCCATAAAACCAACTGCCGGCGGCATTCCGATAAGTGAGAACAGGCAGAGGGTCATAGCTAACGTCAGGAGAGGAGCGCGTTTCAGCATTCCGGAGAAGTCCTGGATCATGTCGGTGCCGACTTTGTTTGTGATAGCTATCACCGCTGAAAATACTCCAAGGTTGGTAAGTGTGTAAGCGGCAAGGAAGAACATAACACCACTCTGTCCGGTTCTATCGAGGGCGGCGGACGTTCCCATTGCAGCAAGTCCAACCATCAGGTATCCTGCCTGAGCTATACTGGAGTAACCAAGCATACGCTTAATATTTGTTTGCTTTATGGCAGTTAAATTACCGACGAACATGCTGATAACAGCGAGCCATGCGAAAACCAGGCCCCAGTTGGTACTAAACCAGTCAGGCATTCCGAATGCAGAGTAGAAGATGCGGAGGATAATCGCGAATCCAGCGGACTTACTGGCTACAGAAAGGAAGGCTGTGACGGGTGTTGGAGCGCCTTCATAGACATCGGGTACCCACATCTGGAATGGTACGGCGGCGATCTTGAAGCCGAATCCGGCTATCATCAGAACTATGCCGACAATCAGTGCCGGGCTGGAGGAAACCGCATCAGGGGCAATAGCCTGTATCGCGACGGCTATCCGTGTCAACTGGGTTTCTCCGGTAGTACCGAATACCAGAGCCATTCCGTACAGCAACACCGCTGATGATATCGCGCCAAGCAGCATGTATTTCAGCGAAGACTCGGTGGATTTTTGATCCTTGAGGAAACCGGCCAGGACATATAACGAGATACTGGCGAGTTCCAGGGATACGTAAAGGGTTATAAGTTCCCTGGCGGCTGCCATCAGCATCATCCCCAGGGTAGAAAGCAGGATAAGAGCATAATATTCACCACGGAACTTGCTGAGTTTCGACACATAATCCGTGGAAGCGAGGATGATAAGAGCAGCTATACCGACAAACAGCAGCTTGAAGAAGATAGCAAAGCCGTCGACAGCCAGCATATTCCCAAAGGTACCTTCGAATGTCCCTCTCATGGATATAGCAAAGGCTCCAGACACGATAAGACCGATTATACTTAACACAGCCAGGATACCTTTACGCTCGGTAAAGAGATCGACCAGGACAACTACCAGTGCGGTGGCTGCCAGACATATTTCCGGTAAAAACAGTCCCAGATTCAAATTAAATCCCTCGCTTTATCCACCTATTAACGCCGTTATCGGCGAAATTCCAATCTTCATCATATCGGTCATGATTGCCGGGTAAATTCCGACAAGCATAATCAAAGCAACAAAGGCGAACATATAGACTTTTTCCAGCCTGTCTGCGTCCTTGACACCGTCGAATTTCTCCTGCGGAGGGCCATAGAATGTCCGCTGTATCATCCAGAGGATGTAACCGGCAGCCAAAACCACTCCAATAACCGAGAGTATGGTGTACACCTGGACACCGTTCACTACGCCGCTTGAAAAGCTGCCGGCGAAGGTAATGAATTCAGCAGCAAATCCGCTGGTCAATGGGAGTCCGAGTGACCCGAGACCGGCTATCGAGAATATTATTGCTATGACAGGCACCTGTCTTGCCAGACCGCCAAGTTTCCGAAGGTCACGTTCTTCGGTGTTGTGTATGGTAAGACCTGCCATGGCAAATAACAGACCGGTCAGCAGACCGTGACTGACCATCTGCAGGGCGGCACCTGTCATACTGGCTTCGCCGAGAGCGAAAACACCCAGCATGACAAGGCCCATATGACTGACCGAACTATATGCGATCAATCGTTTGATGTCGGTCTGTCTCAGAGTAATGGCAGCGCCATATAATATGCTGATCACCGCCAGCACAAGGAATACCGGTGCGTATTCACGAGCGACATCGGGGAAGAAGCTGACGACCCG
>CP070800.1:781096-786882 GCA_020343555.1 Dehalococcoidales bacterium | reverse complement strand
CGTTGATGCAATGCATCAGCACCATTACCAGACCGAAAAACATGTAAGTGACTATGGTTATCCTAAGAAAATTACCGGCAACTTCGATCATTCCCGGCTCGTTGTTAAATAGCATGATAATGTTGTCTGCGAAGAACCAGATAAAAATCGACACAACGGAAATAAAACCAGTAAAAATCCAAACTGCCAGCCATGCCGTTTTCTCGGCACGTTCAGGCTGACCAGCACCGAGGTTTTGACCTGCAAGGACACCTGCTGTCTGTCCCAGGGACATGGCAGGCATCTGTATAAAACGATCCAGCCTTTCCATCAACGACTGGGCGGCTATGGCATAGGTACCGAAGGGGACTATGAATACTGTCAATAACAGCGTCGATGCCGTCCTGCCCATGCCGTTTATACTTCCTGGAAGGCCAATTTTAACAATTCTCCAAATCATGCTGCCGTCGAACCGGAAATTACTGAAGGTGAGTTTTAACCTGGTCCTTCCAGTGTAGAGGAACCAGAGCCCCAGCAAGCCGGCAAGTCCCTGGGAAATGACACCGGTCATTGCGGCACCACTGACACCCATTTCCGGGAATATCCACCATCCGAAGACGAGGAACGGGCAGAGAACAATATGCAGGAGTCTGCCACCCACACCTATCTTCATCGGTGTAACGGCATCGCCCGAGGCTTGCATAACACTCTGGGACATCATTTGGAGAGACATCGATATCATCCCCACCAGCTGGATACGCATGTACGCCGCCCCTTGATCTACGACATCGGGAGTAACCCCAAATGCTTCCATTATGCGTTCAGCCAGGAATATGCCGATGATAGCGGTAACAATGGCAAAGGCAATACTTATGACGAAAGTCTGTTGAGCGACATGATTTGCCTGCTCTTTGTCTCCCTGGCCAATGAAACGGGCTATCAATGCCCGGGTACCCATCTGCAGTCCCATTCTTGCCGTGTTCATCAGCATAACCACCATCCCTGATATGCCGACTCCGGCAACTGACGCGCTTCCCAGCTTCCCGACCCATATCATGTCGATAGTAGGACCGAGTGTGGTTACCAGATGGGTTATCATCATCGGCCACGATAACCCCAAAAGGCTGCCGATAATGCTGCCTTTAGTCCAGTCTCTATCTACCCTGATTTGGCTTTCTTGAGAACTCTCTTCCTCATCCAATTCCAGTATTCTGATCCTTCCTGCAAAAGAAACGGTCGCTATAGTCAAATAACGACCGTGTTATTTCATCATGACCTTTGTTACAGTTTATTTATCGAGATCTTTACCCAGTTTTTCGGCTGCCTGACGTGGAAAGTAGGGATCCGCGAGAAGTTTACGCCCAATTGCGACCAGATCTACTCTACTCTCACGTACGATTCTGTCAGCAAACTCAGGTTCGGTAATATTACCGACACCTATCACAGGTACATTCACAACACTCTTGATGCCCTCGGCAAGGGGGACGAAGAAACCCTGTTCGGTAAAACCATAGCTGTCTCCTACACCAAGACCACCCGAAATATCGAGAACGTTTACTCCCGCTTTTTCCAGGAGTGGTGCAACTTCTTGCCCTTCTTCAGGTGTCATCCCTCCTTCTATCATGTCATCAGCTCCAAAACGATAGAAGAAAGGTTTACCACCGAGGGTGTCCTTGACTCCTCCGATACTTTCCGTGGCGAAGCGAACTCTATTCTCCAGGTTGCCGCCATATTCATCATCGCGGTGATTGGTATACGGAGAGATAAACTGGTTGAGCAGGAATCCGTGAGCGCCGTGCAATTCCACACCGTCACATCCGGCTTCGATCGCCCTGCGTGATGCTGCAATGAAAGCCGTCACTATAGATTTGATTTCCGGAACGGTTAAAGCCTTCGGTGTTTCAATTCCATCCGGCAGGACGATGGCGGAAGGCCCAAGAGGCTGACTTCCAATCGTTTCTCTCGTGGTTCGGGCGCCGGCGTGAGTAAGCTGAATTATTACCTTCGCGCCTGCTTTGTGGATGGCATCCACCAGCTGTTTTAAATCCGGAATAAGGCTGTCATCGTACAGTCCGGTCTGGTTCCTGGCTAGTTTTCCTTCAACAGCAACATAGGTATGCTCCAGTATAACCAGGCCAACGCCGCCCTCGGCTCGGGCAGTATAATGTCTGATATGTCTTTCAGTAATCCTTCCCTCAGGCGTGGCCATATTAGTAGCCATGGGAGCCATCACTATTCGGTTTTTCAGTTCAAGTCCGTTGATAACGATGGGATCAAAGAGACTCGCCATCTACATCCCTCCATCTTAATAATAAGTAGAGCATCGTATTATTATTCGAATCCATACCACCTGGTAATCTCTTCCAGGGGTACTCTATCCGAGTACACGTTGTATTGCGGATTTTCGGTATCAGGATAACCGATAATTAATCCGAGAACGACTACCTTTGACTCCGGAATTTCCAGTTTTTCTCTCAGTACCTCAGGACATCTTACGGACTGGGCTGCAGCAACGGTACCCAGCCCGTGTTCCACAGCCAGTAGCATTATGGTCTGGGCGATCAGACCGCAGTCGAAGATTGCGTACGTGTTCTTGTTATTACCATCTTGTTCATACATTTCACGGTCGGTCAGCATATAGATTACAGCAGGAGCTTCATACATCCTGGAACCCATAACCTGACGTTCCTTGAGTATTTCCTTTGGATCGCGGTTATCGGGTGGCTGCTGTCTCCTGGCATACGGCAACCTTTCACGGATAAATTCCGGGAATTGCTGGGGGAAAGGAAGGTCAGGCGAGGGATTTTCCTCAGCTTTATCAAGATAAGCCTGCTTGATTTCAGAAAGTACATTACCTCCGGCGATCACAAATTCCCACGGCTGGGTATTTCCCCACGAAGGAGCCCGTAGAGCCTGTTTCATTATCTCTTCGAGGATTTCCTTCGGTACCGGTTTGTCCGTAAAACCCCTGGTTGTTTTTCTCTTGTTGATTGCTTCTTTTAGTTCCATACTTTTCTCCTCTTTTTCTTAACAATTCAAACGAGTATTATGATGCAAGTTCGGCATGCACTGTTTTCAGCCATTCGGGAATAACAATGTGCTGGGGACAAAGCTCCAGACACTGTCCGCACTCGATGCAGGCACCCCCGTTTTGTTCCGGCTTCAATCCCCAGGGTCCACCGTTATACCTTATCCTGGAGATACGCTCATTCCCGTACATCTTGTAGTCACCGTAGATTCTGAATACAGCGGGGATTTCTACTCCATTCGGGCAGGGCATACAGTAGCGGCAGCCGGTACAGGGAATAGGAATAAGGTCTTTATATGCCTGACGAATTTCATCGAACAGCGGTATTTCATCATCGGACAGTTTACTGTTTCCGGCACGCTCTGCAATTTCCACGTTTTCCACCACCTGGTCGAAGGTGCTCATACCGCTTAAAACGAGCGATATTTCAGGATAGTCCCAGAGCCACCTGAACGCCCATTCGACCGGACTCCAATTTTTTTCTGATTTTTTCCAGACAGAAGCAACACTCTCATGTTGCCAGGCTAACTGCCCACCACGTAGCGGTTCCATTATGATTACACCGAGTCCCTTGTTAGAGGCGTATTCCACACCGCGACGCCCTGCCTGGTAATCGACGTCCATATAGTTGAAATGTACCTGGCAGAATGCCCAGTTATCGTAGGCATCGACTACCTCGGTGAAGTAATCATATTCGTCATGAAACGAAAACCCCAGGTATTCCAGGCGGCCTTCGGCAACTTTATTTTCGAGCCATGGGATAACTCCCATATCTCTCAAGGTTTCCCAGACGGGACGGCGAAGTCCGTGGAGGAGGTAGAAGTCAATCTTATCGGTATTAAGACGTTTCAACTGGCGTTCGAAGGCAGGATCGAAATCATCGATCGATTTTACTTCCCAGTAAGGAAACTTGGTAGCCAGTTTTATCCTTTCGCGGTATCCATCTTTTAATGCTTCGCCTACCGCTGTCTCGGAGTTGCCACCGTGGTAGAAGTAGGCCGTATCCAGGTAATTGACACCGTTATCGATTGCATAGCGGATCATCTTTGAAGCTTCCGGGACATCGACTGCCGACTGGTTGTCACCGATGACAGGGAGACGCATGGCGCCGATTCCGAGAGCTGAAGGTTTCCAGTCAAGGCCCTGGAAATTCCGGTATTGCATAATCAACTCCTTATCCAACCATACTTGTATATATGAAAGCAGGTTTAAGTGGTTGCTGTAAAATAAACAACGATGTTACTCTCAACTGTTTTAGCCGCCGATTGCAGCAGTCAGTAGACGAATCCTGTCACCATCATGAACGGTAATTCCATCACTGCCGGAATAAAAATGTCCATTCATGTTAAACGCCTGGTCGTCTGCCAGGACGTTTTCATCTTTTTTGAAAACTATACCATCGAGTTCAGGTAACCGGTTTTTCAAAACCGTAACGAGTTCCTGCATATCGGCGTTTTCACCAGGCAGTTCAAGAACCAGTTCATTCGTGCCGGCAATTTCTGCTGATAATCCGTATAATTCGATCGTACAGGTTATCATGATATTCGCTGATATCCCTTTTTACCGGCTTTTGTTACTGTTCCGGCCATAATTCATCCACTTCTTTT
This sequence comes from Dehalococcoidales bacterium, assembly GCA_020343555.1. The sequence continues at coordinate 782,268 of CP070800.1, read as the reverse complement.
ACAAGCCCGAGTTTCAGCAACTTGGCTTTACTTGGCTTCGTTGTCTCCGCGTCCCAGTCGAGAGCTCCGAGGTTCCAGTATGCCTGGGCTTCTATGTTCGCTCGAACTCCTGCCAGGGGCCCTTCCTCCTGGGGCGGATCTCCTATTATCCGGGGGTGTACTTTCCAGTTCAGCGGATTGATACCTTCTCTAAGGTTGTAGAGATGCCTCATTGTCAGTATTCTTTCACCGGTCTGCAGCATCTCTTCGAGAGAGAAACCATATCCTGTGACCGCGTTCATGATTTTGAGAAAGTAATTTTCAATACTGGCAACCCTGTTGCCGAGAATACAGAGACCGGAAGCGTTGAGAACATGTCCCTGGAAACTGCTGGGGCCGAAACTCTGCATATGCCTGCCAGGAGTTGGTTCCAGCCAGTATCTGGCCGCTGTCGGACGGGTACCGAACATCATTAATTTGGGATCATGCATGCCAAGTTCCTGGCCGCCTATATGAACGGCGTATTCCTCCGAACCTTTGCCGATTTTCTCTGCAGCCGTTTTAACTCCGTCGGCAAGTATATCTCCTATTCCTTCACGCCTGGCAATCATTTCAGTCAGGGCTATCATTGCCTTGTGATTGCCCCAGGAAAGGTCCAGTCCGCCGGCATCCTGTTTAGTGATGATCCCGTTCTCATAGCATTCCATTGCGAAAGCCACGATGGATCCGGCTGAGATAGTATCGATACCGTAATCATTGCAGATATGGTTGGCCATATTGATGGCTTCACGATTATTATTAAGGACGAGAGCGCCGAATGAAGCTTCTGTTTCGTATTCAGGTCGACGGATTCCCGCCGGGTATTTATACTCACCTTCACCCGCTTTCAAGCGACTCTCACAGCCGAGAGGACAGTGCCAGCAACCGGCTTGCCTGTCCATGTTTCTGATAGCTGCATCCATTCGCAATTCTTCTATTTCAGGCAAATCGATAACGCCGACGCCTTTCCAGTTCTTGACCGGGCTGTCACCGCTATGGGCTGATCTGGCAGTCATCGAAGATGTGCCGTATCTATGCCAGATATAATAGAAGGAATTGCCATCGGGCCGAGGTTCCTTCATTCCGTTTATATACCGGTTTCGCAGATCCATAACCTCTTGTTCATCAGCAACCTCTACTTTTCGACTTCCTTT
>CP070800.1:777984-780996 GCA_020343555.1 Dehalococcoidales bacterium | reverse complement strand
CGGTTTTCTTTCTGCCTTATCCATGCGAACCGCATGTTTGTATGCTGTTCTACGATTATTCAGTAGACGACTCCCCACACCACCAGTACGATAAAGTCGGTAAAGTCAGATGTCACTGAAGAGGTCAGTACGATCAACACGTATACCAGTGCCGGTAAACCCAGTGCCAGGGAAATTATATTATTCCATCTTGTTGTTAACAATCTATCCTTGTCCAAAGTAACTCCTTTTCATTATATTTTGTAGAAATACCGGTACGTGGCTTTATCATGAGGTGATTATGGTGTTGATGACCAGCCATCCGCCGAGAACAAGCTCATAGACCAGGATAAGCAACCCGCATATATTCCAGACTGCCTGCGATCCGGTTTTCAGTTTAATGCCGCTTCCCGCTCCATAGATAACAGCCGCCGCGATCCCGAACCACCCGATATACAGCGGGAGAATGGTGTAGACAACGAAAAGTACCGAATACGCAAGCGTGCCGATAGAAAATAACACCTGGGTTATCGTGAATATCCTGTTCTTGGTTTCCAGGATTTGCAGCCCTGTCTTTACGAGCGATTCTTTACCGTTGTCATCAGCGGTTGAGAACTGCTCTGACAGGTCGAGGAATTCATAGTATTCTTTCTTATAGTATATCTGTATCAAGCCTTCGGCTGTCCTGAAGACCAGGCAGGTGATTGCAAGAGTTGTATTATACTGGTTGAAGGCTATGAATAACGCTATTGCCAGACCGATAAGGAATATGTGTTCGATAACGATCAGCCAGAAAGCTGTTTTGAATCGTCGGGGATTATCATGTATCTGTTTGAATTTTCCTTCGGGATTCAGCTTGCTGAACGTCTCGTAACCGTAGCCACCGGCTGCAAAGTTTACTATAATGATGAGGAGGAACAAGCTCCCCGCGATAATTCTCTCTGCGATAATAATCTACTTCCTTTTTCGACATCTTACAGGATTGAAGAACGTTAAATCAAGGCGTGTTAAGGGGAGCGGGAAAAAGGAAATGACGATTCAAGTAAACGTGTTACAGAGTGTTTACTATTCTTGGCTTTATATCGTCAACGCCAGTCGATATGGTCCGTGTATGTTCCCGATGAATTGTACCTGGACTGCCCGGGCATCTCCTGTAAGGTAAAGTTCGGGCACTTTACCCTCCAACTCCGTGTAAAGTGTATCATCAGACTCATAGTTGGCAGTTATTATCATGTCGGATTCGAGTAATTCCTCTTTACCGTCTTTGATTACCACCAGTCCTTTCTCGGTAATTTCCTTATACCGGCATTCCACGATCACCTCTACTCCCAGCCTTCGCAATTCTTCCACCGTAGTGTAATGGTGATATTCGACGTCACCTATCCTGTCCCTGGTCGTCACTATCGTTACTTGTCGTCCAACTGGAGTATCTGCCATCTCCTTTACCTGCTCCGGAGTATGCTGGGGGCTCCAGCGCATGATGTGCATCGCGACATCATCCCGAACACAGGCGGATCTTGCCACGTAATCAGCCGTGAAACTGCCGAGGCTGCCCAGGTCCTTATGGGGATCTGCGTCGATAACGACCACGTTTTTACCGATATCTACCTTTTCAAGCAGGACGTCTTCGGCAAATACCACGTTCGGATGCTTTTCGATACCGGGAATTTCTGGCAGCACAGGACGACATCCAGTAGCCACGACAACCGCATCAGGTTTTTCCCGATCAACCAATGCCGGAGTGAGTTCCTGGCTACACCGTATGTCTACACCGAGTTTCCTTATCTGTTTTGAAAGGTAAATCCTAAGAAGATCCATGTCCTCCCTGAACGGCGGCAGACTCTGGATGTATAGTTTCCTTCCAAGTTCCTTTTCTTTTTCATACAGAGTAACATCGTGTCCTCTCAACGCGAGAGCTCGCGCCGTTCCCATTCCTGCCATCCCGCCGCCTGCGACCATTACTTTCTTTTTTCTTTCCGCTCCGGTCATTTTCAGTTTTTTTGTCAGTTCTGCCGATTTATAGAAAGGTGATTGAGGATTGACAGCGCAGGTATGGCTTCTCATGCACCATGCGCATCCTATACAGGGAATAATATCCTCTATGCGCTTATCCCTGACTTTCTCAGGCCATTCAGTGTCTATAATAAGCTGGCGGCAGATACTGACTATATCGCAGTCTCCATTCCTGATTAGAGAAGCTGCCAGCCATGGATTCTGAATCCTGCAGGCATTCATGATCGTTACGTTACTATAAGGCGTTCCCAATGAAGAGAGGTAGCTTTTTACAGCCCGGGAGTTATGCCCGTATAATCCGGGAGGAGCTACCATCTGGAGCTGGGGAAGTTGCGTCGAAAATCCTGCCTGGACAACATCGATTGCATCTATTCCGGCTTTTGCGTATTCTTTCGCTACCTGTTTCGCATAGTCGATATCATAACCGGCGGTATAATACTCAACTGCCGTCATCCTGATAAACACGGGAAAATCCGGACCGCAGGTTTCCTTTATCCTCCGGATACATTCGGTCGGGAAGCGTACTCTTTCTTTAAGTCCTTCACTGAAACCCGGCGCGCCGGGATTTCTGACCGGCGATATGAGAGATGCCACAAGACTCTCCCTGGTTCCGGCTATTTCCACTCCATCCGCCCCGGCTTTTTGTGCTCTGACCGCGGCGTCAACGAAATTCTGTATTTCTTCTTCGAGTCGTTCCGGGGTCATTCCGATCTTATCCCAGGATGGAACAATGAGAGCCATTTTGCCTTCGCTTCGGACAGCCCGGTGCTGCGGTCGCCAATCTGCATAAGAGGATAACTGCGGTACAACCTTCGATCCCCATTTATGGCATGCGTCGATCAATCTAGCCCATCCCGGGATGGTATCATCACTCCAGATACCTTTTGTTGGTCTCCTCTCACCACCGGCGGCAGCTTGAACAGCTCCTTTCGAATCCGGCGTGACGTCTACTTCGCCTATCACGATGAGACCGGCACCACCCCTGGCGACTGCTTCATGAAACAGGATGTGCGTCTCATG
>CP070800.1:773594-777884 GCA_020343555.1 Dehalococcoidales bacterium | reverse complement strand
TTTTCCAAGAGGACTATTCAACCTCTTGTAGAGAACTTCGGAAATGATCCTGTTAGACTACTGGATGTCGGAAAAGATTTCGGGGGAGTTCCTGCCGATTTAGGCGATACTTCCATAGTAATACCTGCGTTCAGCCGTGTACCGGTAACGATCGCTATCTGGAAGGGCGATGAGGAATTTCCTCCCGAAGGTAGTGTTCTGTTCGATGCAAATGTCAGGGATTATCTTACTACTGAAGATGTAACTGTTGTGTCCGAAGTTATAACCTGGAAGCTGGTGCGTAAGTTATACCAGAAATAGGTGGAATCCTTATTAATAGTCAGTGATTCCTGATCTATTTCAGGATGATAAAATAATCTCTCATGTATTCGTAATAGATTCTTTGGTCGTTTTACTTCCTCAGATCGATGTGTGTAAATTAGCCCAATCATGTCTTAATCATGTAAAATCATAAGAGCGGTAAACTACACTGGGGAGAGTTGTTTAAGTATGCCCAGAGAAATCACATCCATAATACTCGCTGGGGGGAAAAACCTCCGTCTCGGGCGTAACAAGGCTTTTGAAATCATCAGAGGTAAAACAATCATCGACCGTGTATTCGAACGACTCGAACCCATCTCCAGTCAAATAGTTGTTGTGACATCATGGGCGCAATTCGATATCGAGTTGAATCTTGATGCAGATATAATCGCCGATATTTACCCAAATATGGGACCGCTTGGAGGTATATATACCGGTCTGACGGCATCAAAATCAGATGTGAATATAATAGCAGCATGCGATATGCCTTTTCTTAATACCAATTTGTTAGAATATATGTCTGAAATACTGGCTGAGTATGATGCCGTCGTCCCACGGTTGGCGAATGAAATGATCGAACCGCTGCATGCAGTTTACGCGAAAAATTGTTTATCGAGAATCGATGAACGGCTGGCAGCGAGAAAACTGAGTATCCATGCTTTTCTCGACGAAGTTAACGTCAGGTACCTGGAAGAAGTGGAAAGCAGGAATATTGATCCCGAACTTACATCATTCTTCAACATTAACTACCAGACAGATCTGGATAAAGCACTAAAGATTGCCGAGGAGTATGGGATATGATTGATGGCATATCCCATATTTTGTCGGTTAGCACACAATAGGGTGACTTTTATCCTTTATATTTGGTTTCGTATGCATTATCCTTAATCAAGGAGGTTGTTCCTGATGATAGAGGAAGCTTCATTGTGGGGTGCGACCGGCATTGCTTTCGCTGCCGGGCTGGCAAGTTTCCTGTCTCCCTGTGTACTACCTCTCGCGCCCGTATATCTAGCAAGTCTTGCCGGGCCTGGTATACTTGACGAAGGCGGGAAAAAGCGACGTCTTCCGATCTTTCTACATTCTTTGAGTTTCGTAATCGGATTTTCAATTATCTTCAGTCTATGGGGAGCCGGTGCCGGTTTGATAGGTTCCACTCTTGTCGCTTATACCTATACGATCCAGAAAGCAGTAGGGATTATCCTTATCGTGTTTGGCCTCCTTATGCTGGTCGCGTTAAAGGTTCCGTGGTTGAACTATGAGAGACGGTTAAAACCATCGCTTGGATCCACCACAGGTTACCTGCGCTCTTTCCTGACAGGAGCTATTTTCTGTTTTGCCTGGACTCCATGCCTGAGCTGGCAGATTACCGGGATATTATCGCTGGCTGGTAGTTCGGGAACAGTGGCACGCGGTACGTATTTGCTGGTTATTTATTCTCTTGGACTCGGTCTGCCTTTCCTGATACTCGGAGCTGCTTTCGATTATATCAACCCATTACTGAGAAAAATTAACCGATATTCGAAATGGATATATATCATTGCCGGTCTAATGCTTATCACGGTAGGTATATTAATATTGACCGACAATATGAACTGGTTCCTGGGAGGTTTTTAGGTGAGGATGAAAAAAACTATATTACGAAAAAGTGTGGTAAAGACGGTGCGGTTTTTCATTCTGATATTCGGATTAATCGTTTTTACAGGTTGTATGGGAGAGAACACCTCCGATCTATCGATTGGCAGTAAAGCACCAAATTTTGAGTTATATGATCTTGAAGGAAATATCCATAAACTCAGCGATTACAAAGGTAATCCGGTTCTCCTGAACTTCTGGGCTACCTGGTGTGGTCCGTGCCGAAGCGAGATGCCGCTTCTTGAGGGAGTATACGAAGAATGGAAAGACAATGATCTGACGTTCTTTGCGGTAAATGTTGGAGAAAGCTCAGCCGATGTGACTTCTTTTATGGATTATTTCGGATTCAACATGCCTGTGCTGTTGGATAACTCCAAGACTGTATCACGTAGATATGGTGTATCGGGAATTCCGACTACCTACTTTATCGACGAGGATGGTATAATTCAGGACAGGATTGTCGGCGCATTTCCTGATCGGGAAAGTGTCGAGAGATACGTAGTGAAGCTGTTTCAATAAGGAACAGATCGACCTGATTAATAAGGAGAAAGTTTATGGGAGATGCTTTCAATGAAGCATATGGGATAGTCCAGTGTAAAGAATGTCCCTGGTATAAATCATGTGTTGTACCGATGAGGTTCACTACGGAGGACATTCGTCGTCAGATGGAGTCGACTCCGGGAATGGGTGCAGCGCAGAGCAATCTTGGCATGGAGAACCTTTTATCCAGCATGGCTTCCGCAGCACAGAATTCTCTGGTGGAAGGTTGCCCGGTATTTATCGATCGTTTGCGGTCGAATCCGAAACTTGCACAGAAGGTCAAACACATGATGCAGAACTGGTCCAGCGAAGAAGAGGAAGAAAAATAAAGGAAGTAACTGGTGGAGCGCGATGGCAGATACCGACGTAAAGAAAAAACAGCTTGAAGAACTAGAGCAACGCCGGAATAAGATAATCGGGATGGGCGGATCTGATCGAATCGAGACGCAAAGAAAGAAAGGTAAACTTACTGCCAGGCAGCGGATCGATATACTTCTGGATGAAGGGACTTTCCAGGAATCAGGCATGTTCGCGAAAAGCCGGGGTGCGGTTACCGATATTGCTGCCGATGGCGTAATTACCGGATACGGGAAGGTAAACGGGAGAAAGGTCTGTATTTATTCCCAGGACTTTACCAGCAGCGGGGGTACACTCGCCGAAGTGCATGCCCAGAAAATAGCGAACATACTGGATTCAGCCTTGAAAAGCGGCTGCCCGGTAATAGGCTTGAACGATTCGGGCGGTGCCAGGATACAGGACGGTGTAGATGCACTTGCCGGTTTTGGTAAGATATTTTACCGGAACACCATGGCATCCGGAGTCATTCCACAGATATGTGCCATTCTCGGACCAAATGCCGGTGGTGCAGTTTACTCTCCGGCGCTGATGGATTTCATCTTTATGGTGAAAGGCATCAGTTACGCCTATATTACCGGTCCGAGGGTCGTGAAATCGGTTATGGGGCAAGAAGTGACCGACGAAGAACTTGGCGGTGCGGTTGTTGCCCAGAAGAAGGCCGGGGTTGTTTCGCGAACTGAGGAAAGTGAAGAAAAATGTTTTGATAATATCAAAGAACTTCTTGGTTATTTACCTTTGAACAACAGAGAAAAACCACCGAGAGTCGACTGGGGAGATAAACTGGATCGTACCGATGATACTTTGTACGATATCGTTCCAGCCGCATCAAACCGACCATATGACATGCACAAAATCATACAAAGAGTGTTTGACCAGAGAGAAGACGCACCCAATTTCTTCGAGTTATTCCCTATGTTCGCTCCCAATATTATCACATGTTTTTCAAGACTGAACGGATATTCGGTCGGGATTATTGCCAACCAGCCGATGTCGAAAGCCGGAGTACTGGATATAGATGCAAGTGATAAGGCTTCACGGTTTATCAGATTTTGCGATGCATTTAACATTCCGCTGGTAACGCTGGTCGATGTGCCGGGATATCTTCCCGGGACTGAGCAGGAATGGGGCGGTATCATCAGGCATGGAGCGAAAATGCTTTTTGCTTATTCGGAAGCTACTGTTCCCAAACTTACCTTGACAATCAGGAAGGCTATCGGTGGTTCTTACATAGGAATGTGTTGCCGTGAACTGGGTGCTGATTTCGAGTATTCATGGCCCAGTACCGAACTTGCCGTGATGGGGCCGGAAGCTGCGGCTCCTGTGATTTACAGGAGAGAGCTCGAACAGGCAGACGACCAGGAAATGCTTCTGCAGGAAAAAATACAGGAGTACAGGGAGAAAGATGCCATCCCTTACCGTGCCGCCGAACACTTGCATATCGATGATGTTATTGATCCGGCG
>CP070800.1:768699-773494 GCA_020343555.1 Dehalococcoidales bacterium | reverse complement strand
CCTCTCGATCCTCTCGCCTGTTACGAAGTACTATCTTTCCTTACACTAATAATTATTTAACCTCACCCCTGTTACGAATTATCCCCTCTCCTTGAAAAAGAGAGGGGATTTTCGAAAATGGGATTATCCTATTTTGCCGGAATTTTATTTTTTTCATACCTTGCTACTGTAAATGAATTTAAGCAGACTGAATTCGAGCGTAATAATCCGAAGAATCGATATAAATCGTGATATAATTCCACCGTGTAATTCGAATCCCAGGCACCGTATATACTCATAATCCAGCCTATAGTGTTTCTATCCCGAATTCGGATAACTTTTCGTTTTTAAGTGTAACGAATGACGTTCCGTTGAGTGTTATTTGAGCATATCTTCCAGTGACTGCCATTCGACAGTTATTCCATTATCCTGCATAGCCGGTATATATTTGGATATAGACATGTCACTTAAGGGATTGTCCCTGATAAGAATTGAAAGTGACTGACCTTCAGCAGGAATATAGTGTGACCACGCTTCCAGGTCGTTAATATCATTAGAAGACAGATCAACCCAAGTTAGATATTCCAGATTTACGAGTGTGGAAATATCAGTGATTTTATTTTCTGCTGCATCAAGATATGTCAGATTGACCATTTTTTCGATCCCGGAAAGACTACTTATGGAGTTGTATCTCATGCCGAGTACTTCTATATTTACCAGTGATGATAGTGGAGATATATCTTCTATCGGGTTCATTGAGAGAGTAAGTCCGGTCATTCCTGTCATACCGGCTAACGGTGATATATCTGACACCTGATTATCCCAAAGATAGAGTTTGGCGATCATGGTACATCCGGCAAGCGGGGATAAATCCGAAATCGGATTACTCATCAAACTTAGTATTTCAAGTTCCGCCATTGAAGATAAAGGATTGATGTTACTGATATTGTTATTGTGTAAGACCAGTTCTTTCATCCTGAACATACCTCCGAGAGCGGAAATATCTGTAATTTCATTTGTGTTCAAGTCGAGATATATAAGATTCGTACAATATTCCAGACCGGTGATATCCCTGATTAGCCATCCACCAAGTTCTAGACGTGTCAGGTTTTTTAGTTTTTCAGGATCAAGCGTTCCCTCCGGCTGATTGACAGCTTCTCTGATGAGTCGTTCCAGGGTACTATCATTGAACAGCACGCCATCTTTTATTAGTGATTTATCGTCGTCATTACTACAGCCCGGTAAATTTGCTATAATCACAACCAACAATAAGAAAACAAATAATCTAAGCTTCATAAAAACCTTCTCAAGATTTATCTTTTAAACTCCCAATAACTGTAGCCGGTAAATATAAAAAATCGTTATTCCTATGAGGGATCATCTCCAGTCGGATCAGGGAGTTTGCCAGGTCCGAAAGAGGAGTAATCGAGATCGTAGAATTCCCGGCATACGGCAAAATACCCAAGGTGGCTTCCGCCCAATACCAGCTTGGCGATCGGCGCATCGCGGTAATACTTCTCATAATGGTTCTCGCGGACATAGCCGTACGAGCCCATCAATTCCATACCTTTCAGGATAAGATCGGGCACGGTCCTGGTGATATAAGCATGGACGGCATGTCCTTTGGCCACCATACTTCTCGTATCCCAGGCGCCATAGATATCCATACGGTCATATTCATGGGCGAGTTCGAGGAAGGCGGCTCTTCCCACCGTAATGAATGAAGCCATTTCGCCGAGAATCATTGCTGCAGAAAGGTGCTGGTTAATCGGCCTGCCGCCGGCTACCCGCTGGGCGGTATATTCGTTCAGTACATCGAAGGCTCCCTGCAGGATACCTATGGTATGACCGGAATTCAGGGGCATGGGAGCGGAGACCGTCGTTTCGAAAATAGACCAGGCTACCGGCCCCTGTAATCCCCAGGCTTTGGGTACTCTAACGTCATCGAAGTAGGTGGCGGTGTTTCTGTCAGCCTGCATCCCGCATTTCACCTCGAATTTTCCATGAGACACTCCGGGCCAGGGTTCAGGCACATAAATTAAAGCGAACGCGTCTTTACCGAGCCTGGGATCGATATTACAGATCACGCAATTAAGGTCGGCTACACCGGCATTGGAAGCCCAGAACTTGTTGCCGTTGATGACCCACTCATCACCTTCAAGTCTCGCTCTCACTCCGATCGTCTTGCCTTCGTTGGTAAGGTTCTCTATGTCGCAGGCTGACTCAGCTTCACTCATGTTAAAGCAGGCCGCCCGATGTTCATCACCGGTGAACATGGATGAAAACTCGTCGAGAACGGCTTTACCCCACGCTTTAGCCTCAGGAGATGGTTCCATGAGATAAGCAAGGGTAGCCGGCGTCCAGCCCCAGTCCGTAACGGCGCTGTGCATGCTTATGCCGTAATCACCCCTGGCTACCTGTTCCTGTTTCAAGGCACCGATAACTATAGAGAGCAGTTCGTTGCCGCCATAGTCTTTCGGTATCATGTTCTTCTGGCAGCCGAGGTCTACCTGCAGCTTTTTCAGTATGGGATTGATTATTTCCTCGTGTGTAATGTCATCATCGATCTTGTCCCGTACCGGCATGATTTCCTGGTCAACGAAATCAGCCAGTGTCTTCTGCATCATGCGGGCTTCTTCGTCGACGAAACACTCGGGATACTGTAATTTGTACCACTGACTTGTCTGGTCCAGCATTTGCTTCCTCCTGCATTTATGATTATTTAGATTCTGTTTTTATCTGGCTGCTTTTACTTTACCTATCCCCTGTATCCCCTTTCCGACCAGAACCATCGAAGTTATTAGAAGACTTTCAAGTCGGAAAGGGGAAGCATAGTGGTGAGGGGGCTAAGCCCCGTCACCTATTTCTCTCCCCCCTCTCACACCAACTGAATATTTTTCACAAAATCAAGGTATTGAATTGAAGGAAGAAAAACGGAGTGAGTTGTCTATACCTCCAAAACTAAACAGAACCACCATAAAAGTACCAATCGATTACTTTATAGGGCATTCTTACTGATAAACCTCTTCTCCGGCGAGCATTGTTACGTCTTTCACCATTGTCTGCCATTTCTTCATGAAGTCCTGGAACTCCTGTGAAGGTGCATCCTTCTGAGAGAACTCTTCCAGGCTGGTCATGTGCATGATGCCTGCGTATTGACAGGGACTTTCGGCTAAGGTTGAACCGTTTATTTTTACCAGTTCGAATTTCTTAACCGATGAAAGCGAGTCCAACAGAGGGCCCTTTTCTTTCGTGACATATTCCCTGTATTCTTCATCGGTTACATGATCGGCCAGGTTGTACAGGATAATTTGTTTCGCCATTTTTGTACTCCTTTCTCTACCGTTATCTTTCGAGTACACTGGAGTTTAGTTCTTAAGATAACGTTTGTCAATATCAAAAAATGATACTTTATAATGTATCCAGAGTGGAAAACTGGAGTCGTGAGTCCATTCAGATATATAATAGTGTTGTTCACAAAATACTTGGAGGTTTTTTCATGGAACTAGGAGATTTCAGGGACAAGGCGGCGATTGTCGGCGTGGGATATACGGAAAAGCAGGGGACAGTGCCGGGCAGAAGCGCATTGAGTTTCGCGCAGGAAGCTGCCAGGGCAGCTATTGAGGATGCCGGATTAAAGAAAGACGACATCGACGGCCTGCTTATCCAGCCAACGATAGGACAACAATCATATTCAGTTGCCGCCAAACTGGGATTAAATAATCTCAAACTGCTTGCCAACGAAGACGTAATGGGAGCTACCGCCCCGTGCATCACCGCCCACGCGATGTTCGCAGTGGCGACAGGGCAGGCGAATTATGTACTGTGCCTTTACGGGACAGCAAGCAAATCCGGAAGATTCGGCATGATGGGAGGTGGCGGAGTAATGCCTCCCGGACCAGCCTACGGAGTGTTCGGAGCAAACATGGAGTACGGACTGGCAGCTCGCCGGGCAATGCACGAGTATAATACCGGACCAGAGACCTGGGCTGAGATTGCGATGTCACAGCGGAAATGGGCGAATCTCAATCCACGGGCTACTTTTTATGACAGGACAATGAGCAAGGAAGACTACCTGGCAGAACCATGGATTGCCGAGCCTTTCCGCAGGGCAGACTGCTGCCTGGTAAGCGACGGTGGTCGGGCATATATCGTCACCACCGCCGAGAGAGCTAAAGACCTTAAGCAGCCACCGGTATACATCGCAGGTGTGGGACAGAGTCACCATACACCGGATATCGAACAGTCCCACCACATGACAGGACCTACCGGAGCCAAGGCATCCGGGGCGATGGCTATGAAGATGGCCGATGTAAAGATTTCCGACATCGACGCCTGCGAGATCTACGACTGCTTCACCTATACGGTCGAGGTGACCATGCAGAGTTACGGTTTCTTCCAGCCGGGTGAAGGATACGACTTCTTCAAGGACGGTCGAACCGGACCGGGAGGAGAGTTCCCGGTGAATACCTCCGGCGGACTACTGTCAGAGGTATATTACATGGGATTCACTCCTCTTACCGAGGGCGTGATGCAGCTCAGGGGACAGTGCGGTGAAAGGCAGGTTGAAAATTTGAATTATATTCTGGTGAGTGGCAACGGCGGTATTCTGCAGACCCACGGCACCGTAATTTTAAGGAGAGGGCAGTAACATGATGAGAAACCAGGAAATGAGCAAGCCTTTACCGGGAATATCCGAAGAAAACAAGCCCTTCTGGGATTACATGAAACAGCATGAATTCCGGGTCCAGAAATGCCTGGAGTGCGAAAAACTGTTCTACCCGCCGACACCGATGTGCCCCCACTGCATGAGCAT
>CP070800.1:764330-768599 GCA_020343555.1 Dehalococcoidales bacterium | reverse complement strand
GCAGACTGTTTACCGTGAAGCGGATTGACTGTCCTTTCCGGGTTACTATCATGACATCATCTTTGTCATTGCAGAGACGGGCTTCTACCAGTTCATCGTCTTTCTCCACGTCCATCGCAATAAGCCCGTTACTTCGAACGACGGCGAACTGGTCGGAAGAAGTCTTCTTCACCTCTCCCTTAAGAGTTGCCATCAGCAGGAAAGTATCCGGCACGAGGTTCGTCACGGCAACGATATCCGTTACCCTTTCTCCTTCAGCGATAGGTATCAGGTTGATGATAGCCAGGCCCTTCGCCGTCCGGGAGCTACCCGATGGTATTTCATAGCATTTCAGGCGGTACACCTTTCCGCGATTTGTGAAAATGAGTAGATTATCATGAGTATCTGCAACAGTAAGTAGTCGTACCGCGTCATTCTCCCTGGAGGGATGGGCGGTAATACCTTTACCACCGCGGTGCTGAAGTGTGTACAGGTTGGAAGGGACCCGCTTGATGAAACCGCGGTTACTGAGAGTAACCACAACTCTCTGGTGGGGAATGAGATCCTCTTCGTTGAACTCGACAAGACCTTCGGCACTTATCTCGGTCCGGCGGTCGTCGCCGTACTTATCTTTTATCGCAGCTGTTTCTTCCTTGATAACCTGTAGGATACGCTTAGGATTAGCCAGCAGGTCTTCCAGGTAGGATATCGTTTTCAGTACTTCGGCATATTCATCGGTAATTTTCTTTCTCTCAAGATTAGCCAGACGCCTAAGCTGCATATCGAGTATCGCCTGAGCCTGCTGCTGTGTCATACCAAATTCATCCATGAGAGCCTGCCGGGCTTTCTCAGCGGTTTCCGATTTCCTGATCGTAGCAATCACTTTATCAATCTGGTCGAGGGCGATTTTCAGTCCTTCAAGTATATGTGCTCTCGCTTTCGCGCCCTTGAGATCGTACCTGGAGCGCCGGGTGATGACCGTACGTCGGAATTCTATGAAGCTCTGCAGAGCTTTCTTCAGACTGAGAACCTGGGGCTGACCGTCAACAAGCGCTACCATATTGACGAAGAATGATGACTGCATTGCGGTATGTTTATAAAGACTGTTAAGCACTTTCTGGGGCTGGGCGTCTCTCTTCAGTTCGATTACGACGCGTACGCCGTTACGGTCGGATTCATCACGTAACTCGCTGATATCGGATATCCTCTTGCTTGAGACAAGTTCGGCTATCTTCTCAACCAACGCAGCCTTGTTCGTCTGGTAAGGAAGTTCCAGGACGATGATCTGTCGCCGAGTCGCTTCGGTCGCTTCAGCAATGTATGCTTTAGCCTGGATAACGATTTTTCCATGACCGGTCGCATAGGCGCTGCGGATACCTTCAACTCCCTGGATTATCCCGGCTGTTGGGAAATCTGGACCCTTTATATGTTCCATCAGGTCATCGACCGACGCATTCGGATTATCTATAAGATGCACGACAGCATCACAGACTTCTCTCAGGTTATGGGGTGGAATATTCGTTGCCATCCCGACGGCAATTCCGGAGCCGCCGTTGAGTAACAGGTTAGGTACTTTCGAGGGCAGAACGGAAGGTTCCTGGAGGCTTTCATCGAAATTCCCGACGAAATTGACCGTATCTTTATCGATATCGGCAAGCATCTCTCCGGCAAGTTCCGTCAGCCGTGCTTCCGTATAACGCATCGCTGCCGGAGGATCGTTATCCATACTGCCGAAATTACCCTGTCCGTCAACGAGACGGTAACGCATCGAGAAATCCTGAGCAAGACGAACCATGGCATCATAAATCGATGAGTCGCCGTGGGGATGATACTTTCCCATGACTTCACCGACAACCGTCGCGCTCTTTTTGTAGGAGGTGTTGTACCTCACTCCCATATCGTTCATGGCGTAAAGGATACGCCGCTGTACAGGCTTCAAACCATCCCTGACATCCGGTAAAGCACGCGATACGATAACACTCATCGCGTAATCCAGGTAGGAATTACGCATTTCATCCGCGATATTTACCGGTCTCGTCTTACCTAAAACCATTCTCGTCTATTCCTCCTGTTAATCGTCGTCACCATCTCCATCGTCGTCACCATCGGACAGATCGATATCTCCCCCAACTATAGCATACCCCGACTCTTCAGAAGCGGATTCCTCTTCCTCAAGCTGCCGCCTTATCAGCCTGTCGTCGATCCTGTCATCGACGCTAGGTCGTGTCGCGTCATTTCCCTTCGGCGGGAATGAAAGATTACCTGCCTGGGAAGGATCCTGGTAAACCTCTTTGATTATAATACTGACTGCTTCTTCCGTTGAACTTATCACAGCCGCAGAATAACGGTTACCGCCTTCCATCAGTTTTATCAGTCTTTGTCCGTGTCTTGCCTCCACCTGTCCGAGGTATTCGCCGTAATTATTTTCTACAACAAGAGCCGGACCGTTGACACGCAGATTAGCACTGCTGCCATCGACAGTCTTGGCAAGCACCGGCGGTTGCGCAAGTCGTTCAAGACTCACGACTCCGGCCTTACCAACTTCCTCGATGAAACTTTGCGGATCTACCTTCTGGTAACTTGCTTCACCACTGGTGCCTGATTCGCCCAGCAATGAAAGTCGCTGAAGGTTTCTCTTGGCAATAGTGTTATATGAGTCCAGTTCCAGGGCCTTTTCATAGGCTTCCCGCGCTTGAGCGTATTCACCCAATTCCATGTACGCTCTTCCCAGACGATTGTAGGAATCCACGTCGTTGGGAAAATTTTCTATCAGGCTTTTATTAACCTCGACCGCTTCCTTCCACCGGCCTTCCATAGCAAGAGCGACGGCATGTTTACTGGATTGCCTTCTCTGCTTGGTTTGATCACTGTCTTGATATGTCATATTCTATCCTTGAATATATGCCTTAATTATATCTCAAAAACGGATATGTAATCTATCACTAACAGCCGTAAAAAGCAACTTTTTTAACATTAATTTCCATATTGTTTATTAAGAACAGAGAGGGACGAAACCCTCTCTGTTAATTGGTTACCGTATCGGTTGTTTTTACGCTTTTCCCGTTGTTCTTCAATCATCTTTCTCAAGCTCAAATGCCTTGTGCAGAGCGCGTACTGCATCTTTAACCTTCGATTCTTCCACGATACACGTGATTCTTATCTCCGATGTAGCTATCAACTGTATATTTATTCCCTCATCACTGAGAGTTTTGAACATACGGGAAGCATACCCGGGAGCATTCTGCATTCCGGTGCCAATAATACTTATCTTTCCCAATTTCGAATCGCTGACACAATCCTTTGCACCGATAGATTCGCAAATCGGTTTGACGACTTCGAGAGCTTTTTCCAGATTCCCTTTCGCCACTGTAAATGTGAGATCGGTAATATTCTCGATACTCGCGTTTTGTACGATCGTATCGACACTGATATTTGCATTTGCCAGCGGTTCGAATATGGCTCCGGCAATACCCGGTCGGTCGGGAACTCCCACTATCGTTATCTTGGCAACATCAATGTCATATGCCACACTGCTGACTTTATTTCTGACTTCCATTGACTCCCCTCCATGAATTAATGTTCCCGGGCTGTCAGTAAAACTGGATGTTACCAGTATGGGAATATTATATAACTCTGCAAGCTCAATTGCCCTTGAATGCATCGAGCCGTACTGGGCGAGTTCCAGCATTTCTTCATAACTTATTTCCGCAAGCGGCCTTGCTTCCGGAACGATCCTGGGATCGGCAGTGTATATTCCTTTAACATCCGTATAACGCTCGCAAACCTTTGCTCCAAGGCTGGCGGCGAGCGCTACTGCGCTGGTATCCGACGCTCCCCTACCAAGTGTGGTAACATCCATATCCTCGGTTACCCCCTGGAAACCGGCAACAATAATAATATTATCTTTCTCGAGTTCTTTTTTCACTCGTTCAGTATCGACCTGGATTATGCGAGCCTGCCGGTAGGTCGAAGTGGTGTGTATTCCGGCTTGAGCTCCGGTTAGACTGATGGCGTTATATCCCATATCATGAAGAGCCATCGTCATCAAGGTTGCCGATACTATTTCACCGGTAGATATCAGGGCATCCAGTTCACGGTTGTCAGGATGAGTGGCAACCTGGTTGGCAAGTTCCAATAATTCATCGGTGGAATCTCCCATTGCCGAAACGACCACCACCACGTCGTTACCTTCATCTTTCACGGTGGCTATCTGCCTGGCTACACTTCTGATCTTTTCAGCGTCTGCTACTGATGACCCGCCGTATTTCCTTACTATCAGAGCCATTTGTT
>CP070800.1:759583-764230 GCA_020343555.1 Dehalococcoidales bacterium | reverse complement strand
GAGATATATCAAGGAACCCATGCTCTTCGATCGGATCCCACATTCCCATGATTTCGACGAGTTCCTTTGTTTCCTGGGAGGAAACCTGGAGAATATCTTCGATTTCGACGCTACGATAGAATTATCGATGGGTGAGGAAGAAGAATTATACCTGATCGAGCAGCCTGTAATAGTCCATATCCCGAAAGGATTTGTCCATACTCCACTGACATTCAAACGAGTCGATAAACCAGTTCTCTTCCATCCGATAGCGTTAACGCCGAACTACTACAGCAGGTTTGAAGACAATATAAAACTCCATAAATAAAAAGGGAGGGAGAGAATCAATGAATACCGAAGAATTGGAAGCGAAGGTAGAAGAACTCGAGGCAAAGATTGAGTCACTGCAACGATTACAGGATATTGAAGTGATAAAGAAGCTGCAATATGCTTACGGTTATTACTTAATGAACTGGTTGCACGAGGAGTTGATCGACTGTTTTTCGACCAGTCCGAATACTACACTCGAATGGCCGCAGGGCACTTTCATCGGGGCTGACGGACCTCGTCGTTTCTTTGGCAACATCAATACCGGGAAAGATCCCGAGTTTATGCACCAGATGATGCAGATATCCGGTATTATTGACATTGAAGCGGATGGGGATACTGCCAAGGGAAGATGGTGGGGATTCGGCGCCATGGCAATTCCTGCCGGATCGATGGAGGTACCGGGAGGAGAAGGAGTCAGCCAATCGATCGGCTGCGGTATCTATGAAATGGAATATATTCGTGAAAATGGCGTGTGGAAAATCCTGAAAATAAAATGGGTACCGGCTTACAGTGGGACACTTGAAGAAGGGTGGGTGAAACCGGAACGTAGATCAAAAGGCAGATCTGCCCCTATTAACAGCAGGGGATTCCCCGAGTCATGGCACCCCGATGGTGGTCCGGATCCAGTCGATTACAGTTATCCGTCAGGTCGTGTACTTCCCTTCCATTACCCGCACCCGGTGACAGGTAAAAAAACGTCCGAGGAGTAACGGAATTCCTGAGTAATCCGCTAGAGTAATAATGAATTAAGAGTAGTTTCTGACTGAGACAGTGCAGTATACCTCAGGTAAATCTACAGGTATAATAGTAGACTGAAGCGAAATATTTAATGATACCTCCGAATACTCCGACCGCAAAGGAGTGTGAAATTTGTTTATTGCAACAATTTGCATTTAGTCTTCGCTTTTGGTATAGTGTTCACGCTATTTTGAAAAGGATAGTAAATTATGGAAAGCATTCAGGATATAGCCGGTCAGTTAAGTCAAAAGGGATACAGGATAACTCCTCAAAGGATGATGATACTCTCCAGTATCGAAGACAGTAATACGCATATCACCGCTGAGAACATCTACGCCCAGGTTATTAGTAAATATCCCAGGGTTAATATATCTACTGTTTATAGAACACTCGATCTGCTTAAAGAACTTGGGCTGATCTACGAGATCGATCTTGGAGAAGGGAAAGTAGGGTATCATCCCGAGGGAAAGGGACATCACCATCACCTTGTCTGCCGGAAGTGCAACAGCGTAATCGATATCAATGAGTCAGCCCTCTCTTCGGTCAAGGCAGTTTTACTGCAAGCTTTCGAATTCGACGCGGATTTGAAACATCTTGCTTTGTTTGGACTGTGTGAGAGGTGCAGAGAAGCATAATTTTTTCCTGTCCTAAATGCAATTATTTGCAATTAAGACAAATCAATTGTTCGTGGAAGGTGATAATGAACTGGAGAAAGTTACTGCCTGTTATAGCCTCGGTATTTCTTCTAATTATAATGATAATACCAGGCTGTGCTGATTCAGATACCACACGCCTGAAGGTGGTTACCAGTACTTCACACCTCGAACAGCTTGTAGAAGCCATAGGTGGAGAATCGGTCGATGTAATAAACATCGTACCTCCGGCTTCGCATCCGGGAGATTTCGACGCCAGTCCGGGAGATATAAAAAAACTGGCTGATGCCGACCTGTTCCTCTGGCATAACTGGCCGGGAGAGGTGTACGTTCCCGCTTTAATCGAGTCGGCAGATAATCCAGATATGGAAGTTATAACTATCGAGATCCAAGGAAGCTGGATGACGCCACCGGTACAACTCCAGGCAATCGACAAAGTAACTGCAGCATTAAGCCAGGTCGATGCCGAAAATGCGGCTGACTATGAAAACAATGCCGAATCATACAAAGAGGAAGTACAGGCTGCTGAGGAAGAAGTTAAAGCCATTTTGTCTGAAGAGTCCCTGTCGGAGGTTAACGTACTTTGTGCCGGGTGGCAGGCCGGTTTTGTCGGCTGGTGCGGATTCAACGTGGTAAAAACATACGGATTGCCGGTACCGCCGACACTTGGTGAGATCGAGGAACTGATCGGTCTGGGTATAGAAGCCGGAGTAAGTCTTGTTATCGATAATCTGCATGATAACCCTGATGCGGGAAAACCAATAGCTACCGAACTAGGGTGTAGAAGAGTGATATTATATAACTTTCCGGGTGTTGATGAGTCTACGGAAACCTGGATAGAAACGTTCAAGACAAACGTTGATTTGGTACTTAAAGCAATATCTGAATAAACCAGGGTAAAGCTGCAGGAAATCAATGGCAGATGCTGTAATTAAAATCGAAAATGCCGTGGTTTCTTATCGCGAAGATGTCGCTCTCCGCGGCGTATCGATCGACATATACCCGGGAGAATTCGTCGGTGTCATCGGTCCGAACGGTGCCGGAAAGACCACGCTCCTGACAATTGTCAACGGACTCGGTAAACTCGTCAGCGGCAAAGTGAGGGTACTGGGTAACCCGGTTTCATCCGGTAACGGACATGCCCTCAGGAAAAGGGTAGGGTATGTCGCTCAGCTTGAAAATATCGATCCGAGAATGCCGATGCATGTCCGTGAAGTGGCAATGATAGGCAGATATGGCATTCTCGGCTTGTTTAAAAGACCGGGCAGAGATGACTGGAAAATAGTCGACGAGATTCTGGAACTCGTGGGAATGTCCCACCTTGCCGACAGGCCGATAGGCCATCTTTCCGGTGGGGAGCAGCAACGTGTTGCCATTGCCAGGTGCCTGGTACAGGAACCGGAATTGTTTCTACTTGATGAGCCTACCGCTTCATTGGACTGGAAAGCCCAGACCGAGATACTCGATCTGGTAAAACAGATCCATGATACTCGTAAACTGACCACTCTTTTCGTAACTCATGACCTGGATGCGATGCCACATACCTGCGACCGGGTAGTGCTGATGAAAGACGGTCTGATCGTTGGTGACGGTTCTCCCGAAGAAATGATATCGACTGAAAGAATGAGTGAACTGTTCGGAATTACGAAGACTATCATCACGGAACGCCAACCGCATATACATAAAGATAGCCATATGCACGAAAAGGAGCCATAGATTGGACTTTTCAATATTTGGGTACCAGTTCATGCAGAATGCGATATTGTCGGCATTTCTGGGCGGTATCGCCTGTTCGGTTATCGGAGTGTTCGTGGTGCTGATGCATATGCCGTTTATCGGGGTAGCAATGTCACACGCAGCTTTTGCCGGAGCGCTGATTGGACTGTGGATCGGTATCAATCCACTGGTAACGGCTCTTATTTTAAGTTTGCTGGCGGCAGCGGTTGTCGGTCCGCTTGCCGACCGGGGGGAACTAAGCCCTGAGACTTCTCTTGGCGTTATTTTCTCCTTGATGCTCGGTCTGGCATTCCTTTTCATGGGACTGATGCCGTATGCCAGGGCAGGGGCAATGCAACTACTCTGGGGAAGCATCCTGACGAACACTACCGGCGATATCGTAATACTGGTAATCGTAACCGTGGTAGTTGTCGGGCTTGTGGTCGTGTTCTACAAGGAGATACAGGCGACTGTGTTTAACCGGAATATTGCGCTGTCCGTTGGACTACCGGCGACACTGATCCTTTACGGAATCCTCTTTTTGACGGGAGCGACCGTTACCGCGAGTTTACGATCTATCGGTGGTCTGCTGATCTTCAGTCTTATACTCAATCCGGCGGCAGCTGCCTACCAGTTGACGTACAGTATGAAGAAAATGTTCCTGCTGGCGGCTGCTTTCGGGGTACTCTCCAGCTGGGCAGGTCTTTTTTTCTCCTACCTCTTCGATATACCCAGCGGGGCTACTATAGTAATTTCTTCATCGGTTATTTTTCTTATAGCCGCGATTTTTTCACCAAAAAGGAAGGTCAAAGGATGGAGAGGTATGCTGCCAATTAACAAACAGTCCAGGATCGATGAAAACGATTTTCGAGAAGGTGGTTAGTGATATTCCGGGGAGATGGACAAGGTGTTGAGAGAATATTTTAACAGCAGGGCAGACGTCTGGGATGAGAATATTGCCGAAAAAGATACGAACAAGTTGACGAGAATGGCTGAGAGACTTGAATTAAAGTCGGGTTCGGACATTCTCGATGTCGGTACGGGTACCGGTATCTTTTTACCCTACCTGCTGAAAAATATCGGTGAAAGCGGAAAGATCGTCGCAATTGATCTGGCTGAAGAAATGCTGGCCAAAGCCAGGGCAAAATTTCCTGTTAATAATGTTGAATATCTTCACGCTGATATTATGGATATTCCGATATATGAAGAGATGTTCGACTCGGTGGTCTGT
>CP070800.1:756417-759483 GCA_020343555.1 Dehalococcoidales bacterium | reverse complement strand
GTGACCTCTGCGATGTCAACGCAGTGCTCTAACCAACTGAGCTAACCGCCCATGCGGCACGATTATTCTACCAAATGTCCCCTGTACAGTCAATGAAATAACAGTAAACATCTACTCGTCATTACGAGTTTCGCCGTCAACAGGCCAACCGTGGCAATCTCTATGATCGATCAAGGTAATTTATGTATCTCAGATACGGTACTTCAAACCTGTTATTAAAATTAACTCTTCCTCAACTTCGTCTCCAGGAAACTGACTAAGAAAAGCAATCCTGCAGATATCCCGAGACTGATCACGTCGAGGTACTTTATGTCAAACAATTTGCTGATCAATGCTGCGACTCCCCCGCCGATAATCGCCGCTATCGCACCTGTCGGCGTTAATTTAAGCCTGTCTTTGTAAAATCCAGCCAGCACCGGTATTATGACACCTCCAGTATACACGGTATAAGCAAAGAGTATCGTATTTACTATATCCTGCAGATAAAGGGCAAGCAGCAATGCTGCTACTCCCATTACCACGATACTCCAGCGGGAAATGACCAGCAGTTTCTGCTTACCCAGGCCTGGTTTCAACTTACCGACAATATCCACCGAAAGGATCGTCCCGGCGGTGATCAGCGTGGTATCGGCTGAAGACATAAAGGCGCATAGTAGAGCCGCAAGGACTATCCCACCGAGAAACGGCGGCAATACATCCCTGATAACCGCCGGAAAAGACTGCCCCGCCGCTATATCGGGATACAGGGCGGAAGCCCCCATACCAATCAATACTATTCCCAGGGCAACCGGTATGATAAGCAACGCTGTCCAGAACACTGATCTCCTGGCTGTCCCGGCATCTTTGGCGCAGAATAATCGTGAGTACATATCGGGTCCGACAACATACGCCAGGCCGACTACCAGCAGCAGTTTTACCAGCTCATAACCATCGAACTGTGGACTCAGAGGAAACCTGAATTGACTCTCCGGAAGCGCTTCATAGAGTCCACCGATTCCACCCGCTTTCACCAACACCATTACAGCCCCGATGATAATACCGGAAAAAATTATGAGGGACTGGATCGAGTCGGTACGGATTATCGCATGCTGGCCGCCTATTATCGTATAGACCACGAACACGACAGCGAAGACGGCTATCCATAGCTGGGTATTACCAATTCCCAGGGCATCCATGATCGTACCGGCGGCGATGATCTGGGCTCCGATAACCCCTATCCAGGCTATGACTATCAGAATCGATGCCACAAGACCTGATCGTGCGTTATACTGCGTCTCTACCAGTTCCGGTAAGGTATACAGACCAAGTTCCCTCACCTTCCTGGCAAGAAAGATTCCCAGTACTATCAGCCCGATACTGCCTACTAACAGCCACCAAATTCCGGTCAAACCCTGTACAAAACCCAGTTTCGACGTCACCATGATTGCCGAACCACCGATTATCGTAGCCAGCAGTGAGCCGGTAATGAACAGCGTTGAACCTTTTCTACCGGCAACAAAGAAATCATCGGCTTCTTTAGCTCTTCTTCGGCTGTAGACGCCGATAGCGATCATTACAATAAAATATATCGCTATGATTACCGTTTCAAGCATCAGTTCCTGCTCCCGTCTGATTTTCCGAGTAAAGAAAACAGCCACCTGGTTCCTGTAAAAACATCAGTGGCTCTCTCTTAAGGTTGTCCGATTTATATAAATTACCGGGTTGGTCTCTGGTTGCCAACGACAGCTATTTCAATATCTTTTCCGCAGTGAGGGCAGGAAAGATAGAGAGTAACGAGTTGACTCATAACACGCTCGGTAACAGCGGAGACCGTGGAATCTATATTATCCAGACGGTTATCCAGCATATCCAGCTGTTGGCGAAGACGCTGTATCTCTTTCTCCATCTCGGAGACATCGGGTTCATCCAACTAACAATACCTCGTGTGTGTAAATCGGTTTCATTATAGGCGAGGGGACATGCGATGTCAAAAACACATGTATAACTAGGAACTCGTACTCTTGATTTGCGAATGAAGTTAGCATATACTGGCATACACACAAGGACTAACCAGTATCAACCGAATACAAGGGAGGTGCTCAGATGGCAGAGGTAGAGATAGGTAAAGTATCTGACTTCTTCGCCAGGCCGGTCGTTGCCGGTATAGACCTGACCGGAGCTATTAAAAAAGGGGATACCATCCATATCAAGGGGCATACTACAGACCTGGTAATGACTATTGAATCGATGCAGATAGACAACGCAAATGTAGAGGAAGCAGGAGCAGGTATTTCGGTAGGGGTGAAAGTTTCCGACAGGGTAAGAAGGGGAGATACCGTCTACAAAGTAGATTGATCTTTTTGCCGGTATCTCCGTATACTTGTCTTTAACTCAACCTAACCGATGTTCTTCATCAGGTTAGCCATTTCAATAGCGTCGACAGCAGCGTCAAAGCCCCTGTTCCCGGCTTTGGTTCCGGCACGCTCTATAGCCTGTTCCAGAGTATCAGCGGTAACAACGCCGTAAGTAACCGGCAGTCCGGTCTCAAGACTGATCTTAGCAATACCCTTGGATACTTCTGAAGCCACGTACTCGAAGTGCGGTGTCGAGCCACGTACCACCGCCCCAAGGCAGATCACGGCGTTGTATTTATTACTCTGCGCCATCTTCTTTGCCACTACCGGTATCTCGAATGCTCCCGGCACCCAGGCAATATCCGTATCTTCATCAGCAACATCGTGTCGTTTCAGCGCATCCTGTGCTCCGGAAAGCAGTTTATTCGTGATAAACTCGTTAAAACGGGATACAACTACCCCGAATTTTAAGCCTTTTCCTACCAGTGAGCCTTCAAATAATTCTCCCATATGTTCCTCCTTGTTATGAGGTTTATTATATACTAGTCGTCAACTCCCGGGATCTCCAGGAGATGACCCATTTTATTCTTCTTTGTTTCAAGGTAACCAATGTTGTGAGGATTGGGAGAGACAACTACCGGCACCTGTTCAACAACCTTCAGTCCGTAACCTTCAAATCCAATAATTTTCTTCGGATTATTGGTTAAGAATCTGATCTCATGCAGTCCAAGGT
>CP070800.1:745779-756317 GCA_020343555.1 Dehalococcoidales bacterium | reverse complement strand
TCGAGTAATCCGACGAATATATCGATCGCACCCATCCCGATATCTCCGAAACCTCCCTTTACTTTACCGGTAAAGAGTTTCTTGTGACCCTGGAAGAATCGACCGAAATTAAACCATACTTTGAAGAAACTACCGCCAAGAGATCTAACACCATGATAAATTACGAAAAAGAATGATATTAACGCTAGTGCAAGGGGTAGATTGATGTCTGTGTTGGCACCTCTCAGGAGATGTGCCGAATGGCCGTGACCTATATCTACGAGTATCGTACCATATCCGGGAATCAGATTCATCCATGCGTTCATCAGGACGAAGAGAAATATCGTTGTCACTAACGGGAAGAAGCGACGTCCGTTCTTCTCACCGGCAACCTCGACGCAGAAATTCAACATCCATTCAAGAGCTGACTCAAGAAGAGCTTGCATTCTGGAGGGTATTAGTTTGATCTTACGGGTTACTGCCCAGAATATTAGTGTCAGTACGATGATACTAATCCATGAGGTGATGAGAGTGTTGGTAATCTCAAAGCTACCGATATGAAAAATGGTCTCAGGAGGTAATTGGATGTGCGGTTGCTCAATACTTACCGCTTCACCTATAGATGTTTCACCTACTATGGACTGCCCGAGAGCGCCGCTTATAAGACCTATTACGAAAAGAGCAATTACAATGACTAGAATACCGACCGTTAAAGGGAATGAACATCCGAGACATCCTTTTCTAGGCACTAGCTATATTTCCCTCCTTTTCGTATGTCGTCCATGATAGGTTTGATCATGTTATAAACACCAAAAAAGACAATTACCATCCCCAGAACAAGTCCCGTTATTAAGAATGCAGGTTCAGTATCCAACTTTTCATCCAGCCACTGACCGCCCAGAATCCCGCCGATGATACAACCTGCGATGAAAAACCCTACCCCTATAAGCCCGAGAGCCGGGACCCAGCTTTTCATACCACCGGAAGCATAACAAAAACTAACGGTATTGGTCAAGTATAGAATATCTGGAAACAAAAAATCCTGAATATCATCAGGATATTCCCGGTTTTGATAAAGACCGGTATCAGGATTTTCTCTTATCGAAATCTTCCCAGTCCAATGTGTCTATAAAGTCGCTGAAAGCAGAAAGTTTTTTTAATTCCTCATCGCTGACTTGCTTGCCTTGAGTGTCGATCTTCTGTGTCTCATCGAATATGGGTTTTCCGGTATCCTTATCGAGAAGAATCCCGGCTTTATCAAGTACGGATTCATCAACGAAGATTGGAGCTTCAACTCTTACCGATAGGGCGAGAGCATCACTCGGTCTGGAATCAACCTCGATCTGGTTGCCTTCTACGACAAGAGCTATCGTGGCGTAAAATGTATCATTTTTCAGTTCGGTAACGGTTATTGAATCAATCCGGGCTCCTAGTGTACCGATAACAGATAATAGCAGGTCATGAGTCAAAGGTCTTGGAATACTTACTCCCTGGAGTTTTACTGCTATAGCATCTGCCTCGTTGGGTCCTATCCAGATAGGCAGGTAACGGTCGGAATTCTTTTCTTTCAAGATTACCACTCGCTGGTAATTCATTAAACTTACGCGTATGCTGTCAATTACCATTTCAACCATAATCAACTCTCCTCCGTTCATCCACCAGCAACTACAATTCTAACTCACGTATATAGCACTGTCAAATATAAATCATTGGAAATTTCCTTGACTATTTATTAGTTTCCAGTATGCTATTATGTTATAATTATGTTACTTTTTACCCAAAGAACACACATGGAGGATTTTCATGCAGGAAGGCCAGAAAGCCGTTGTCTGGTTCCAGGACGTAACGAAAAATGATATAGCTGTTGTAGGAGGAAAAGGAGCCAACCTAGGCGAAATGACACGCGCTGGAATACCGGTTCCCCAAGGATTTATCGTTACTGCTAACGCTTATTTTCACTTTATTGAAACAGCAGGAATTCAAAATGAAATAGCTGTTACTCTCGAACCATTGGATGTCCACGATAGCAAACAACTTCAAATAATCGCGACTAAGGTTCAAGATATTATTAAACGGGCGGAGATACCCGCCGAAATAGTAGAAGAAATAGAACGTGCTTACGTAAAAATGGGTAGAGGGCTGGTTGCCGTACGATCATCCGCTACAGCGGAAGATCTGCCGGAAGCTTCCTTTGCCGGACAGCAGGCTACATTCCTTAACATCATGGGTGATAAGAATGTAGTTAATGCAGTAAAAGAATGCTGGGCTTCATTATTCGGAGCGAGAGCAATATTCTACAGGCAGGAACAGGGATTCGATCATTTCAAGGTAGGAATTGCCGTGCCTGTACAGCAGATGATCCAGTCAGAGGCTTCAGGCGTTATGTTCACGGTAGAACCGACCAACAATAGCAAGGATAAAATTACCATAGAAGCAGTCTTGGGTCTGGGTGAGATGATCGTTTCCGGTGATGTGACTCCTGATCATTACGAGGTAGGCAAGTCCGACTTGGATATACTCAGCAAAGAGATCAAAAAACAGGAATGGAAACTCGTAAAGAGAGAAGGAAAAACCGGTAAAGAAGATAATACGAAAGTTGAACTTACCCCGGAAGAACAGGCGATGCAGAAAATTACCGATGCTGATATCATCAAGCTTGCTGAAATAGGGAAAAGACTGGAAGATCACTATGCCTTTCCCCAGGATATAGAGTGGGCGCAAGAGAAAGGTGAGATTTATATCGTCCAAACTCGTCCCATAACTACTATTAAAGAAGAAGTTGGAGAGGTACAAGAGATAATAGCTCCTGTACTTCTTTCCGGGGCACCGGCGAGTCCAGGTGTCGCATCGGGTCCGGTGAAACTGGTAAAAGATCCTTCGGAAATCGACAAGGTCTTGACCGGTGATATCCTCGTAGCTGGAATGACAACGCCTGATTTCGTACCGGCGATGAAACGCGCTGTAGCTATCGTGACGGACCGTGGCGGTCGCACTGCCCATGCAGCTATTGTGAGTAGAGAGTTAGGAATTCCTTGTGTTGTCGGGACCGGCGAAGCAATGTCTCTTCTGAAAGACGGACAGGATATTACCGTAGATGGTTCCAATGGTAATGTCTACGACGGAATTATCAAAGTTGCCACAATAAAGAAAAAGACATCGGGGAAAAGGATAAAGACAAAAACCAAATTACTGGCCAATCTTGCTCAACCTGATATCGTCGACAGGGTCTCTTCAAGAGATGTTGACGGTATCGGACTTCTTCGCGCAGAATTCATGAGAGCGTCTATAGGTGAACATCCGAATTACATGATAGCCCAGAATCGTGGTAACGAGTTCGTTGACAAGCTGGCTGACGGACTCACGATATTTGCAAAGGCATTCCATCCTCGCCAGGTTGTTTACAGAACGAATGATTTTAAGTCCAACGAATACAGGGCGCTTATCGGCGGAGAAGAGTACGAAGATATAGAAGAAAATCCCATGCTGGGGTACAGAGGAGCTTCCAGGTATATAAGCGACATCGAGACTTTCAAATTGGAACTCGAAGCTATCAAGAAAGTCAGGAAGAACTATAATAACCTCTGGATAATGATCCCGTTCGTTCGTACTGTACCTGAGTTGAAGAAAACCCTGGAGATAATACACGGTGAAGGCCTTTTACAAACCGATGATTTCAAAATTTGGATGATGGTTGAAGTTCCGTCTAATGTAATACTATTGGACAAATTTATTGAAACAGGGATTGATGGTGTTTCCATTGGTTCAAATGACCTTACGCAACTAACCCTTGGAGTCGACCGTGATTCATCCAAGCTTGCCGATACCTTTGATGAGAGAGACGACGCGGTAATGGCATCTCTTGAAAAAATAGTCAAGACCACGAAGAGTATGGGAGTAACCTGCTCGATATGTGGACAGGCTCCTTCTTTCTTCCCGGACCTGACGGAAAAACTAGTGGAGTGGGGTATAACATCGGTATCGGTAAGTCCCGATATGATAGACCAGACAAGAGAAATTATAGCCGACGTTGAAGCAAAACTGGGCGTTAAGTGATAGAAGAATTTAATATACGCGAGAATATAGAGGAGAGAGAGGAAAGTCTCTCTCCTTATGCTGTCAGGAGTAAAAACTCCCTCGGCCGGAAGAAGAATGAAGATCCTGATCCGATACGCACAGCCTTTCAACGCGACCGTGACCGGATTATCCACTCGAAGGCTTTCCGACGGTTGAAGCACAAAACCCAGGTATTTATCGCACCCCGGGGTGACCATTATGTTACCCGATTGACTCACACTCTTGAAGTTTCCCAGGTAGCACGAACACTCGCACGGTCATTAAATCTCAATGAAGACCTGTCTGAAGCAATAGCGATGGGCCACGACCTGGGGCATACTCCGTTCGGGCATATCGGTGAGGAAGTGCTGAACGATTTATTTAACAAAGGATTCAGGCATAACGAGCAGAGTTTGAGAGTGGTCGATTCACTTGAAAATGAGGGAGAAGGCCTTAACTTGAGTGAGGAAGTACGTAACGGTATCGTTAATCACTCAAAGTCAACCGAGAAGATACTCGAAAGCTGGGCGAAAATGGGAACGTTCGAGGGTGAGATCTGCCGGATTGCCGACAGTATTGCCTATATAAACCACGATATAGACGATGCGTTAAGAGCGGGTATCATAAAAGGAGAAGAATTGCCGGAATCGGCTTCGGTTATACTGGGAAATTCGAGAAGAAAGAGAATAAACACAATGGTTCTGGACATTATTGAACAGTCCTGGACTGTCAGCGGAAAAACTAAAGGTGAACCGGCAATATCGATGAGTGAACCGGTACGACAAGCGACGAATACCCTTCGGGATTTTCTTTTTAGTAAGGTATATATTCCCAATGATGACTGTGAAGAATCGCAAACAGCCAGGCAAACAGTCAAATTTCTTTACGATTATTTTCGAGATAATGGTGATAAACTACCTCATGAATATCTGGTATATAGTGATGAACCTGAACAAAGGGTGGTAGATTATATATCCGGCATGACAGACCAGTACGCGACCAACCTGGCGGAAAAACTGCGGAATTAGGTTAGTATTGATGGAAGTGAGAAACGAGATCGTACCGTTCAGGCGGGAATTTCTCGAATCGGCGGTTGACCTGTTTGTGGAACACGGGACCGCAAATTATTACGGAGGTAAGTTCTGGAACAAACATTTTGATCCTTACCTTTATTTTTCATTGAGATATATTGACAATACAATAAATTATTAATACAAATATCATAGAATAATGACCATTATCGACGACGTAAAACAGAAAACGGATATTATCGAGGTTGTCAGCCAGTACGTGACTTTAAAAAAGTCAGGCCGTAACTTTTCGGCTCCGTGTCCGTTTCATAGTGAAAGGAACCCTTCTTTCTTCGTGTACCCGGAAAGACAGAGCTGGCATTGTTTTGGCGCCTGTAATACGGGCGGAGATGTCCTGTCATTCGTGATGAAAAAAGAAAATATGGATTTCGGTGAAGCCCTGCGTCTTCTTGCTGCAAGAGCTGGTATTGAGATGCCGATAAGAGTACTTCCGGATACCAGGAAGGACGAAAAAGACAGGATATTCCAGGTCAACAGCGCCGCGGCGTTATATTTTCATAATCTTCTTTTGAATTCTCCAGGCGCTGAAAATGCGAGAAAATATCTCGAAACACGAGGACTGAAAGAAAAAACCATTTCTGATTTTCAACTTGGGTATGCCCTGAACAGCTGGGAAGGATTGAAGGAACACCTTGAGAAAGAATATACGGAAAAAGAGATACTTGAGGCTGGTCTCCTAGTGGAATCGATTGACGGTAAAACGCATGACAGATTCAGAAATCGGCTGATTTTCACGATCTGCAATACAAGGGGACGGATTACCGGTTTCGGGGCGAGGGTTCTTGATGATTCGTTGCCAAAGTACGTAAATTCTCCCCAGACCCTGATATTTGATAAAAGTGGTACGCTCTATGGAATAAATCTGGCAGCACAGGCGATAAGGCAGAAGAACCAGGTGGTTATGGTAGAAGGATACACGGATGTAATCACGGCTCATCAGAACGGGATTACGAACGTGGTTGCATCAATGGGCACCGCAGTCACTGAAAGGCAGCTAAACGATCTGAAAAAACTAACAAAAAATATTGTTTTAGCCATGGATGCGGATACTGCCGGTGAGGAAGCCATGCTAAGATGTGTCGATTATGAGAATAGCCTGGATATAGAGTTAAAGGTTGTTGTACTGCCGGAAGGCGAGGATCCTGACAGCGTAATCAGGGAAGATACCGGTAACTGGAATGACCTGTTAGATAAATCTCTTCCGGTAATGGATTACATTTTTTCTGTAATAGGGAATAATCTGGATCTTACACGGGCAAGCGGTAAACGAGAAGCGGTGGAGAAAATAGGTCCCCATGTAGTAGCTATTCCCAATCCGGTGCGCCGGGCTCATTTTGTGCAAAAACTGGCACGGCTTGTTGGAACAGATGAACGGACGGTGGAAGATACACTGGGATTAAAAAGACAGACTCCAGTATCATCAAAGCAAAAAAGAATGAAATCCATTCGTTCTTCGCGTTCTCCGAGATCTCTGCTTTCCAGGCCGATTGAAGAGCAGTTCCTTGCATTGCTGTTGAAACATCCGGAATTTAAGGAAAAAAGCGCAGATGTACCGGCCGAATACTTTGAAAATAGCGAAAATCGTGAAATATTCTTAGCCTGGCAGCAGTCTACCGATGAAGAACCGTTGAAAGAGAAGCTGGATGATGTTTTATGCGACTATCTTGATACACTTACTGCAAAGAACGTATTGGCAACAAAAGTGAATCAAAGGTATAATGAATATGTACTCCGTTTAAAGGAGGAACACCTCAGGAGCCTGGCCAGAAAAGGGGAGACAATCAAAACGGCTGGCGAATTCCCCGGAGAAAAAGATATTGAACTGACCGATAATTTACGCGAAATATTCAATATCAGGGCAAGGCGTGAAGGAGGTAAAGGAGATAGGAAATGACCCTGGAACGCTATGATCCTTCAGATGATTTCTCACCATCCGATGAAAATGAAGAAGAATCTATATCGACGGATAACCTTGATGTTAAACTTGAGACTCCAAAAGATATCGACGTCGATATTCCCATTGATAATGTAGAAGAGCAGGAAGTAGCCGATGACCCCGTACGGTTGTACCTGCATGAAATCGGTAAGGTTGACCTGCTTACAGCCAAGGATGAAAGAGTCCTGGCGGAGAAGATCGAAGCATCGAAGCGTGTCAAAGAAATCAGACAGGAACACACGGCAAAGTATGGCAGATCTCCCACTCCGGTAGAGATCGTACTTACAATGCTTAAGGAAGTAGGTCGTGATACGAATATCATCCGTGTTCTGCGTGAGCAGCTGGAGTTACCGCTAACTGATAACCTGAAAGAAGCCTTATGCGATCCCGTTTTCAAAGAAAGTGTTGAAGGGGTAATCGATCAGCAACTGGTGCAGGCTGTATCTCGTGAGATTGGAGAGTATCTTCCGGAAACCGAGCAGAGGATTATCAACCTTTCGCTTAACTGTTCGCTGCTTCCGAAGGTGGTAGTAAACAACATTCCAGATGACAGTCTTCTGGAAAATATCGAGAGCCTGGTAACGGATGACGATTTTATAGAAACGCTTCTAGGATACGAAAGACAGATAAAAGAACACCTGGACGAAATTACCCGGGAGTCTGGAAAGGCTGAAAAGCACCTCATTGAAGCTAATTTAAGACTAGTAGTCAGTGTAGCTAAGAAACATATAGGGCGCGGCATGTCTCTCCTTGATCTTGTCCAGGAAGGGAATATCGGTCTTATCAGGGCAGTAGAGAAGTTCGATCATCACCGCGGTTACAAGTTCAGCACGTATGCTACCTGGTGGATACGCCAGGCGATTACAAGAGCTATTGCTGACCAGGCGCGTACCATCCGCGTACCGGTACACATGATAGAAACAATCAACAAACTGCTCAGGGTAAGCAGGCGACTTGCCCAGGAGTATGGCAGAGAACCGAACGCAAAAGAAATTGGCGCCAGGATGGACCTGCCGACAGCCAAGGTGAGGGAAATCGTCAAGGTTGCCCAGCTTCCGGTATCCCTCGAAGCGCCTATCGGTGAGGAAGAGGATAGTCATCTCGGTGATTTCATCGAGGACAGAGATGCCCTGCCGCCGGTAGACGCAGCCTCGAAACAACTGCTGAAAGAGCAGATAGAGGAAGTTTTAATGGCACTTACTCCCCGTGAACAAAGAGTACTCAGACTCAGGTTTGGGCTCGAAGATGGGCGAAGCAGGACATTGGAGGAAGTAGGCCAGGAATTTAATGTAACCAGGGAGCGTATCCGTCAGATAGAAGCCAAGGCGCTGCGGAAACTGCGCCATCCCTCACGCAGCCGCAAGCTCAAGGATTACCTTGAGTAAATACCTGATCAAGTGGATAATTATTACCGTCCCGGTTCGCCGGGACGTTTTTTTATGTGATCCGTTTCTCGTAGAGAGTAAGGTAAGAGTTCATCAGGTGCACGTCGGCGATAAAATTGAAGCCAAATCCTTCATAATAAGCCCGGAGAGTATCCAAATGTGTTCCGCAATCCAACCTCAGGTATCCTTTACCGTTTTCGCGGCAGTACGATTCGATAGCTTCCAGGACTTTATATCCGGTTCTACGACCTGCAAGTTTTCTTGATGTGGCGAAAGAATGGATATATCCTGCTTTGTCATTGCGTTCTCCCCAGAACATAGTATCTTCATCCTGGAGGCGGAAACAACCTACAATTTCACCTTTATTACTTTCAGCGAAGAAGAATTCATCATTATCAAAACCCGGCTGAATCCAGTTCATGAGGAATGGCGGCAGATCTATATATACCTGCCAGTAATCGATACCCTTATCAAGTAACCATTCTCCCGATTCCTTCAGCAATTGAAAGACAACGTCTCTTTCATCAGGCTTTACTTTTCTGAGAGTTATTTCCTGCATGTTTTCTATGCTTGTGTACAAATTCTTGAAGTTTATACTTGATTTCTCTAGAGATGACGAAGGAAAGCGTCAGGATTACTGAGGAAATCCCGCATCAGAGCTACGTGCTCTAGTTCATCATAAGTAGCCTGCTGGATAATACCGCCGTCGAAGGTTAAGATAGTTGCATCAGGGCAGGCCATTATTATCGGAGAATGCGTAGTAATGATGAACTGCGAATCTTTCTCTACCATGGCCTTCATCGCAGCGATAAAACTGAGTTGACGCGATGGCGAAAGAGCAGCTTCGGGTTCATCAAGCAGGTAGAGTCCCCCGGGGATGAAACGGTTCTGAAACAGTGTCAGGAAACTCTCACCGTGCGACTGCGAATCCAGACCATCTCCATAACGGCTCTTTATCGCAGACAGTTCCTTCATAAATGGCGTTCGTGTCATGTCAACTGCCAGCTGGGACCTGCTGCGAGCTTCTTTTTCCATTCGGGCAAGGTCCGTTTCAAGCTGTTGCTGTGTCTGGCGTATGGTTTTTGCATAGCCGAAGAAGTCCTCGGCTCTTAGAAAGAAACCTTTGTGAGTTCTTTTTGACCAGACAAGCTGAAAATATTGAGATAGCTTTCGAATCGAGGTAAGTGATGGATCGGTCTTGACACTTTCGCTGCCTATAGTAATAGAACCTATAGCACAGGCCAGGGCTTCAAGTACCGTAGATTTACCGGAACCGTTCTCACCTACGAATAATGTAACCGGCGAGTCGAAATTCATTTTCTTCAACGACTGGATAACACCAAGTGAGAACGGGAATTGATCTTTTTCAACATCATCCCAGTCGCGTACTGTTAATGATTTCAGGTGTATCACGTCTCCACTGCCTTTACGTCATAATCATGTTTCAGTTTACTATCGGGAAATCGGCAAGTAAAGGACGAACAAATAACCGTCCGACAGCCCGTACCGATTTCATAAATATATTGAAATTTCTCCTTGCCATATTTGACGAGGAGAAATCTGGTTTCAATATTGATGAGTGGCTTAATCAAGTTTCAGAGGTTTCAGCCTGGCGTTGTGCTTGCCTTCAGTAGACGGTTTTCCGGTTACAGGATGTTTGAAATGGTGCGGAAGAATGAATCCGGATACATAACGCAGGTCATCCGGATCGATGGGTATATCAGGTACAGGGAACGGAATCCCTTCAGTGTTTTCTCTCCTTTCTTCGGGAGGGTTAAGAAGGCGTTCACCGAGTGCTTCCGGAGTTCCCCATTCGCCCTGAATTCTGGCGCTGTAGGGTATGAACCAGTATATCTGGAGAATTTTCCAGATTCCGTCTTCCTTGATATAGGTCATCTCATAGATTCCGCTGACCAGTGCTCCGCCATCGACCTTTCCACCATCGGATGTGAATACTCCACCAAACACATACCATCTGCCCTGGGCGGTTTTCCCATCGGGATTGAGCGTGATAATTCCGGACGTCGGCGCAACCTGGTTTGAAAATCCGACGGGATTTGTGTCGCTGGCGGCACGGGCGAAGTATATTCTGAC
>CP070800.1:741337-745679 GCA_020343555.1 Dehalococcoidales bacterium | reverse complement strand
TGATATACCGATATTGATGTTATTGTCAAGGTGTAATACCTACCACTACGTAGTATGTTTTGCACTTTTAATATTACTTTCTCTTAGACATTGTTAACACTCAATGGTTTCAAAATGATATAATACCAAATATCTTATCTGGAAGAAGTTAATCGTAAATAAGTAGTAAAGTAAATAGGGAAGTCTTTAACCTCTGGGACGACTTAAAATCCGCCGGAATTTTTTCCTTGTGGGTTCGAGTCCCTCTCCCGGCACCAGGGAGGTTAAAGATGGCAAGTTTAAGAAGAAGCTTATTTTATCTCCAAGTCAAACTTTATCGGGAAGGGACACAACATCAGAGCGACATTGCTCACAACTGTAAAACTGGGGGATTATCCTTTCACAATCCTCGCGTGCTTTTGCCATTTCATCACAATCGGGAGCAGAAATACCTTTCATCTTTCCAGCTGGGATTAGTGGCATTATGTTCATTAATCCGATCCCCATTTCCTTTAAACGCCCGGCTAACTCCACCATGTGGTCATCGTTAACACCAGGTATAAGTACCGAATTAACTTTAACTGAAAATCCAGCGGCAACAGCTTTCCTAATACCGCAGAATTGCTTACTGATTAGTAAAGCCGCTGCTTCTTCTCCTCGATAGATAGTTCCCCGGTACTTTACCCAGGAATAAATCTCCTTCCCTATCCTTTCGTCGGCTGCATTTATGGTAACTGTCAGGCTGCTGAGTCCAGCATCCAACATCGCCTCCAGGCTATCTTTAAGAAGTAAACCATTTGTACACAGACAGGTAACAATCTGAGGATATTTTCGTTTGACTATTGCCAGCGTCTGGAGAGTCTGCTCATTAGCCAATGCATCACCGGGGCCGGCAACTCCGACAACAAAATCAACTGCTTGTCTCTCATCAACAACCGACTGAATAAAGTCAGCTGCCTCATCCACCGATAGCAGCTTCTCTGACCACCCCGGGTGCTTAATTCCGGCACACATTCTGTGCTCACAGAAGTTACACCGGATATTACAGTGAGGAGCCACCGGCAAATGAATCCTTCCTACACGGCTATGAACCTTATCGTTGAAGCAAGGATGCTGCTCAATCATATTCTTTGTCTTTAATTCACTATCTAGTATCACCATGATTCCTACTTTAATGTGTCAGTATTTCTTCAGGTGTTTCCGATACAATGCCTCTAATTCAGACAACTCCTCAAGTGGTGTCGGAATTACAGGAGAATCGTTCTTCATCACTTTTTCAGCCAGCTCCTGGAATTTCCTGGTCTCTTCTGAATTTGGCGCATGTTCAAAAACAGTCTTACTTTCTACTTCACATGTTTGGATGACGGGGCTGCGAGGTACGAAATAAACAAGCTGAGTTCCCAGTCGTTCAGCAAAATCGGCGATAACC
Organism: Dehalococcoidales bacterium; assembly: GCA_020343555.1. The sequence goes on along the minus strand of CP070800.1, from coordinate 744,271 downwards.
TCAGCCTCGAATTGTCCCTCCCCATTACTGTTACATATTACGCCGGCGAGCCCTGTCTTACCTCTTCTTGACAGGCGCTGGATGCCTTTAGCAATGTTATTGGCTGCGTAGAGGCTCATAAAAGCACCGGAACAGAGAAGATAAATTTCCTCAGCGTAACCCTGACGAATCGGTTGGGCGAATCCTCCGCAGACAACATCGCCAAGAACGTCATAAATGACAACATCGATATCATAAGTTTCATACGCTTTCAAATCGCTGAGAATTTGAATAGCTGTCAGTACACCCCTCCCAGCACAGCCTATCCCTGGCTCAGGCCCACCTGCCTCCACACAAAAGACCCCATTCGTTCCCTTAACAACTATGTCTTCAAGGGATATGGCGTATTCATCGCGCCCTTTCCTCAGGTATTCGCGATAAGTCTCCAGTACGGTTGGGATAAGGGTTCCACCGGTCAGATTGCGAGTGGAGTCCCGTTTTGGATCACAACCTATCTGCATTACCTTCATGCCTTTTTCATTGAGAGCACCGGAAAGATTAGACGAAACCGTACTCTTACCGATACCACCTTTGCCGTATATTGCGATTTGTCTCATCTTCTACCACCTTGCCTTATATCTTCGATGCTTTGAACGATACTGGTCACTCCAGTCATTCTGGATAGACTCTATCAGGTTCAACATGCCCTTGTAGCCGAGGTACTCACGATTTGTCATTCGGAAATGCAAAGTAGGAGTAACCAACTGCGAGACAAAAGGTATATCAAGGTCCTCGATGGCATGTTTTTCCAGGTTACTCCCGAGAACGACCTCCGGTTTATGCTTGGCCAACGCCATCTTTGACTGGTAAACATCGGCACCATAGATTACCTGAGGATTGAACTTCAATTCCTCCAGTTCTCTGGTTAGTAGCTTTCTAGCAGCTTCCTGAGAGGAGCGGAGACAAACAAGCTGCGGGACCATCTCAAGGTCCTCGCATATGAAGTGAATAAGGGGAATACCCACCGTGGCATCAGCGATAATGGCTACCGGAGCTCGGTGCATAAAGAACTGCTCAAGACCTTTCCGGCGGCATACTTCCACCACCATCTTCTCCCCTTCATCGGCTAATCTACCGGCCACCTCTTGAGCATCGAACCTTTCTCCAAGTTCGTTTAGCCATCGGCGGGTATTAGTGAAGCCTATCGGTAAGGGAATATCCTTGCATAGCTGTTCGACGCCGAATTCAGCGGTCAGATAATCTGCCGCCTTCTGACCACAGTCATGACTTAATAATAATAAGGTTTCACTAGCCGACACATTCTGAAAATCGCCAAGGGGTGTCTGGTGGGTTATACTGGCGGTTACCTTCACACCCATTTCCTCAAGTACATTCTTTGTCCATTCAAGGTCACCCATCCAGCTAGGGTTGGCATTAGCAAAAGGAGCAACAAGACAGACTGATTTTGCCATCTTCTGTTTCCCGCCTGTAACCAGCTTCCTGAGTAGCGCGTCTAGGGCGATATCGGCACCGTCGTATTGAGAACCGCGAAAGCCGGCGCACTGGATAGGCACGATATCGAAGTTAACCTTATTTTTTACATCTTCACAAACGGCATCAATATCGTCACCTACTATCTCTGGTCCGCAGGAGCTCAAGACAAAAGTAATGGGGATATTGAATTCACTGGCTTCTAGGATCGTACGTGTCAGTAATTCCTCGCCACCGTGGACTATCTCATCTTCACATAGCTTAGTAGTCAAGCTGAAAGTTTCGGTATAGTCTGCGTCCTGCCAGCCGAAGGCAGCGTTTACAAGTAAATTGCATCCCTGCGGAGCATGGGATATAACACAACAACCAGTGATGCCAAAGGTAACCTGCGCTGCACCGTAGAGAGCGCACCGGAGATATGGATCGCGGCATTTCTCAGCAGTCGCATCCAGATACTCCCTGATAGTCGTCACGTTATTAACCTCCATATAAAACTTGTCGAAAGAGTTTGGAACGGGGACGGTCAGCGTTTGCCACTGCCGATTCAACAAGACGGGCGATATTACGAATTCCGGGGTACCCATATTGAGGGAATCCTGTTCGAGTAGTCAGGTTCACCTGGGGTATTCCCGGCTGTCTCTGTGGAGTACCAAAAAAGATAGCATTATCAAAATCTGTGACAAGATCTTCCAACTCAAGTTCCGATTGTCGGGTAGAACGGAAAGTACCCAAGGAAAAGAGCCCTTCGGTGAGGACTATCTCTGGGTTTTGGCCTGTCTCAAGTAAAAACTTTATACTCGGCATTCTTTCTTTTATCGTATAGGGGTGGATATTAATGATTACCGGCTTGGCTCCGAACTCTTCGGCCATTCTGGCAATGGAAAGTGCCCGGATAGGTCCCGGAAACTCGGCTACCTCTACAAGAACCGTCTTTCCATCGAGGTTCTTTCGTAATGATTCGGTCTCATCTTTTACCTGTTTGGCTTCTTCCTGAAATAATTCTCGGGCTTTCTTCTCAAGACCCAGGGGTTCGGCTACTCCCATAACCCATTCTTCGGTAGCTCGTAGACCATAAGGCTGGCCGGTACGGCTATAGGGTATGCCGAATCTCTCCTGCATAAGGTCACCGAGTTTTTGCCCCCAGTCATAGCACCAAGAAGCATTTATAGCTACTTCTCGAGCCCGACGGATTTCCTCAATAGTACAGCCGCCACAGAGTACGGCATTTGTTTCCACCCCGATTGCGGTTACCAATCTCTTGATTTCATCCAAATCTTCCAGCCATTCTTTATATTAAGGGCCTACACGAGCACCTAAAATGTTTATACCTTTTTTCTGTTTCTTCTTTGGAGGTTCCATCAGGTCCATAACGGCTTTAAATGCATCCTCAAAACCACTACGGAAATCACCCCCGAAACCTTCACTACGAAGGGCAATAATCTTTGTATCAATCTCTTTTTCAGC
>CP070800.1:737198-741237 GCA_020343555.1 Dehalococcoidales bacterium | reverse complement strand
TTCGGTGGAGGTGGAGGACTGGGATTCGGTTCTGCGGTTAACCAGTGGGGCGTATCTATTGTCGGTGGTGGTGGCGGCTGGAGCAGGAACACAATGGGACAGGGAGCACGCGTGGATTCGGATGGTATGGACAGCGCCTTATTCAGATCAGCCGTTTTTGCTACCGGCAGTGACGGAGAAGAAGCCGAGGTTGATAATCCGACTCTGCATCTCTGGCAGAAGCACTATAAGGACACCGGTGGAAACGGTAAATACCGTGGCGGTGTAAGTGGCCACGTGGGAACCGTTTTCTACGCAGTGCCTTCTACTGATCGAACCGAGTCAAATCCAGGCCGACCATTAAAACCTATGATAGTCGGGAATGGTCTATTCGGCGGATATCCCGCTGTTGCCGGCCCTGGTATAAGCATTGAAAACAGTAATATTCTTGAACTCATGGCAAAAGGAGAAAAGAACGTCCCCACCTCATTCCGGGAAATAATCTCGGAACAAGCACTTGAGGGTGATTATTTTCTACCATCCAGGAGAATTCACCGTCCGGCAAGAACGGTGTATGCAGGTTCTCTGGCAGGATTCGGCACTCCCGGCGGACAGGGCTACGGTGATGTCCTGGAACGAGAAGCACAGTCAGTAGTTGATGATATCAGAGCTGATATTATTTCCGAATGGACAGCCATGAATGTATACCACGTGGCCTATGATACCGAAACGTGGACTGCTGATGAGGAAAAGACCGCCGAATTAAGGAAAAAGGAACGTGAAAATCGTCTTCAACGTGGAATGAGATACGAAGAATTCGAAAAGGAATGGCTTAAACAAAAACCTCCCGAAGATCAACTGGATCTATACGGTTCCTGGCCGGAAGCAAAGATGATTAACAGGATCATTAGACTATAACCTTCACAGAACATAATTATGGTATATGTACTGAAAAGGATGATATTTACTAATGCATGTATTTCTGGAAGATGACCTTTATTTCAGAGTGATCCAGCTGATTGACTCGATCTCTGCTTATAACCGCAGGCATGTTGAAAGACACTTAAAGCCACTGAATATGACCTATCCGCAAATGGCAGTGTTAATGCTTTTACATCGAATGGATGGAATAAGCCAGCGTGAGTTGGCCGATCTCAACGAAACGGATACCACAAATATGATGGTAATCTGCGACTCGCTTGAAAAACGAGGCTGGATAAATCGTGTCACGCATGAGAACGACAGAAGAATCAAGAGAATATGCCTGACCGAAAAAGGGAAAAAAGCATACGCCGATGGCCAGGAAATTCTCTGGAACGGAATCAACTTTATGCGTGAAAAAACCGAGACGAAAGAACTTAAAGAAGTTCTGCCATTCTTAGAGGAATTGAACCGGAATACGAAGGCACTCTACGAGGGTGAGACGGATCATTCAGTTGATTAAAACTAGCTGTGTTGAAAGGACAAGTTCATGGTGCAAAATTCAAGAGAACTGGTAAAGGGATTCTTTGAAGGGAAACCCATCGAACGACCTCCGTTTTTACCCTGGGTTTGCAGTTTTGCAGCGAAACTGGAGCAAGTACCAGTTCAGTCCATGCTTTCCGATCCGGGTGTCCTGTCCAGGGCTCTCTCTAATGCTCATAAGCTTTTCGGATATGATGTGATTCTCAATCATTTTGATACTAGTCTTGAAGCAGAAGCCCTCGGGTGTGGGATTGAGTGGAATGATAACAATTGGCCATCGGTAGTCACGGGGCATCCCCTTGAGGATGGGACGGATTTCTATGATCTTGACACGGAAGGCATCCAAAATAACGGGCGAATTCCGGTAATTATTGAAGCCACGAAAAGACTGATACTCACGAAAGGGAAAGATGTACCTGTTGCCGCGATGATAACAGGTCCTTTTACCCTGGCAAAACATTTGAAAGGAAAAGAATTTACTAGGCAAATCGAATCGGAAGATTACGAAGCGTTAGATCTTGTCGAGGATGCCGGAAGCATATGCCTGAAGTTATGTCGGGTTTACTGCGAGTTGGGTGTCGATATCATTGTGATAGCCGAAGATATGCAGGATATAAATATCCCGGACGTATCCTCAGTGCTGGCATCACCTTTGAAGAGTATTTTCAATGTTACAAGGTTTTTCGAAGTTAATTCTGTGCTTATTGGTAAGGTAAACGACGATAATCAAGCTGTTTCGCTATGTGGCCTGGGCGCAGATGCCGTGTCTATATCCGGAAACGTAAATATGGACCATTTACGGGAAAAAGCCCGTGATGAAAATTGTCGTTATTCTATGACCATCCCTGATTCTGAATTTATTCAAACTAATCCTAAAAATACCGATCTTATTGAACATGCCGTCAGGTCCGGTGAGTCAGGTTTTTTCCTCTCCTCGGAATGGGAAATTCCACGAGATGCTGATGTTAACAGCATGCACGAGATTATGAAAATAATTCATGGTGAGTAGAACACTTCACTAGCATAGTTATAGTTTTCCACTATCCTGATGTGCCGATTGCGACAGACATCTACGTATCAGTTAACCGTAGAGTCTCTCTTCATATTTCTCCGTAAAATGTCAGCCTGGTAATTTTGCTAATTCTCTACTGAATCCGTACTTACCCGCACCGTATACTAATGAATTCGGCATTTTATTATAAATTATGCCGAATTATACTTTAATTAAACCGAACAGAAATAGAGGTATGATGAGATGGTGAGTAAAGTTAAGGAGAGTCCAACTCAAATTTTATCGGATTTACAGGAGTCTTTAAACGAAGTTATTAAGTATGTTTACCTGTCAGGATTACACGATGGTAAGGAATTAAAGCATAAGAACGAAGATTTGATAAATCAGATAAGCAACGAAAGAATATCTAAAATTATCAGTGTGTTGAACTTGTAATAAACTCAGACTCTAACCTAGTTTTTATCTGAATATGTCGAAGATATATTAAGGGATGATGATATGGATAGTAATTATACTGATAATCCAAATGAAATGTTACTCACAATTCTGGCAGGTTTTAACGAATTGGTAAGGAACGCCTATATATCGGGATTCAAAGATGGACAAGAATTTGAAATCAAGCTAAGCGAGGAAGAAACAAGAAAACTTAGCGATGAGAAAGCCAATAAATATATAAGCGAGTTGAACTCGAATACAGCTAAAGTATTATTGGAAGCAGAACAAATTTTAGTTGAATATTCCTAAGTATTGCGAAATAACAGTGCTGAGGAAATCCTGAAATTCCAGGAACGAGAGAACCGGGAAGTGTCCGTCTCCCCGGTTCTAACTTGTGAGCGGTTCTCTTAGAGATATTCCGCACTCTCCAAAAGGAGTAAAAAGTGAATGGCTTATTTTCACATCCAGGTTTAATGAATGAATAGTACCGGAAGTATCAAATACCAGGTGTAAACGGTTCATACTTAGCTCGGGCTTGTCAAATCTCTATCTACGGAAGCATTTGGACATTCCAGCATTACAATGACCTTGGATGTTTACTCCCATGTTACCCCAGGATTACAGGAAGCAGCCGCAAAAAGTTTCGATGAGATGTTCTATCAAGAAGTAACGATTAATATCAGTCCTTAATCAAATATGTTTATTACTTTGACATCAATGTCATATTAATCCGCAAAATATACGGATTACTTAATATCCGAATCTTTGTGATTTTCTGTGTCATCATTAGACAGAGTTTCACATGACTGAATACTGGTCGTGTTAGTTTTTTTCAAATATATACTACGTACCCAAAAATCAAAAGTAGCTCTCAAGTCAGGATCTTGATTAATCTCTATCGTTGTTCTCCTCTCTGGTCTCATTTGTCTCTTGGTGGCTGGCATCATACGACCTCCTTTCTCCACTGTTCATTGTGGAGTATTGTGGGATAACAAATTTTATAAAATTTGTACCTGCTGGATTATAAAGGTACTGTCTAAGCCACGTTCTCATTGCATCCCACACTTCTTTCATCTCATCATCTTTAACAACGTTTAATCCTATTTCATTGGCTAACTCATAATGAATAACCTTTGAATGGATGCCTGG
>CP070800.1:734225-737098 GCA_020343555.1 Dehalococcoidales bacterium | reverse complement strand
TATCGACAGCTTCAAGAATGGCACCATATGAACTGCCCCACCCAACTAGCAGTATTTCTGGTTTTTCGCTACCGTATCTCCGTGGTTTAATGATATTCCTGTCAAGATCGTTCAGTTTCCTTAATCGTTTCAGGACTATCTTTTGCCTGGTCTCCGCATCTTCTGCGAGGTGTCCGGCTTCATCATGTTCGTCGGAATCTGTTACCACCAAGGCTTCACTCATACCAGGAAATGCTCGGGGTGAAATACCCGATTCCGTTATCGCATGTCGCCTGTACTCCTTTGGATTTCCCGAATAAAGTTCCCCACGGTCGATAAAAACCTTCGAAAGGTCGAATTTATCAACGGTCGCATAAGAACTGGCGAGATACTGGTCAGTCAGAATAATCACGGGAGTCTGGTAAATATCAGCAAGATTAAACGCTTCGACGGTCAACCAGAAACAGTCTTCGATAGTCGCAGGCGTAAGTACGAACCGGTGAAACTCACCGTGATGAGCAGTAAGAGCAAACTGCAGGTCACCCTGTTCCGTCCTGGTAGGCAACCCGACTGCCGGACCGGGACGCTGAGCATCGACGATCACCACCGGGGTTTCGGTGATTCCAGCCAGTCCCAGTCCTTCCACCATCAGGCAGAAACCGCTGCCCGATGTCGTTGTCATTGATCGTGCTCCCGCGTAACCGGCGCCGACGATATTATTTATCGCCGCCACTTCATCTTCAGCCTGCATGACCACGATACCGTACTCATCCGCCCGTGCCGCGATATATTCCATGATAGATGTCGAGGGCGTCATCGGATAGGAAGAAACATACCTGCAACCGGCAGCCATAGCACCAAGTGCGATAGCTTCATTACCATTGATGAGCATCTTCTTCTCCCGGTTTATCGGCTTTAAAGGATGCAGGTTCGGGTCATTCTTATTATCTCTGCTGTAATCGTACCCTGCACGGGCAGCTTCAATATTCGATTTCGCGGATTCTCCTGTCCCATACTGGTCTTCCAGCACTCTCTCCAGTACGGTGATATCGAATTCGATCAGACCGAGAGCCGATCCCAGAGCAACCGTATTGACCATTATCCTTTCGTTTGTCAGCTGGTTGAATGGAACAGCGAATATATTCCTGCCGATCCTTCCTTTAACTTCATCAGTGTTGACTATCGCCATCCCGTCAGGGGTCAGTTTGTCAAGATGGAGATCGATGCTCTCCTCATTCAGCGCCACCAGAATGTCGATTGATTCGCTAACCGCCGCAACTTCGGAGTCTGCCGCTCTTACCCGGTAAAAATTATGTCCTCCCCTGACCCTGGACTCATAGTCCTGGTCGGCGAACACATTATAACCTGCACGTGAGAAAGTCTTCGCCAGGATGAAACCGGTTGACTGTACGCCCTGTCCGGCTTCACCCCCGATCATGATATTGATATGTGATGACATTTGATTACTCCTGTTCTCCCCCTATCTTTCCTCTCCTACCTCTCTGTTTGTAACTTTCCAGTTACCGGATATCCGGCATTAGTCCAGGCTTCGAATCCACCGAGAACGTTATAGATTCCTTTAAAACCTTCCCTGAGCAGAATACTGGCGGCAAGACCTCCCCGGTGTCCGACAGTGCACATTACAGCTATCTCTTTGTCGCTTGGAATTTCATCCAGCATTTCTTCCAGGTGCCAAACATATATACGCATCGCTCCTTCAAGATGACCTTCATCCCATTCATCCTCTTCTCTTACATCGAGAACAACGATATCGTCACCTTTCGAAAGCCTTTCATGCAACTTATCCACGGATAATAATGGTAATTGTTCAACGGGATAGCCACTGCTGTACCACTCTTCGGTACCGCCATGCAGGTAACCCTCGATACGGTCATATCCTGCTCTCACCAGGTACCTGACAGCTGCATCGACATCGTTGTTACTCTCCGGTACCAGCAATATCGGTTTATCATAAGGCAGTACCCATCCGCCGAAAACCGGCAATCCTTCGAGCCAGATACTGTAAGTACCCTTGATATGGGCTCCGCCAAACGCGTTGGGAAGACTGGTATCCACCACTATAGCGCCACTCTCCATCTTCTCTCTGAACTGTTCGGGTGTTAAAGGTTCCGGAAAAGGAAGATTACCAAGCAGCAGTGGACCTTCAAGGTTGTACTTTTCCATCTGGCGGAAATAGTGCGGTTGTTCGAGTTTTTCCGCTGTTTTCAGATTGATAAACTCCTCCCGACTCCTTATCTGTAGCCATGGATTCCGGACTTTCTCTATCCCGATGGTGCTTCCATCACGGTCTGCGATACTCTTCCCGCAAACACTTCCGGCTCCATGGGCTGGACAAATGATAACGCCGTCACCAAGAGGAAGAAGTTTGCCAAATATGCTGTCATACAGGCACCCCGCCATCCTTGGGGCTTCTTCAATCCCGTACACGTCACTGCGACCGACATCATTGACGAACAGGGCATCCCCGGTAAAAACCATCAGAGGGATTGCAGAAGAAGGATCGTCGGTAACGACATAGGACATGCTCTCGTCAGTATGACCCGGTGTGTGAAGAGCCTTCAGACGTAAACTCCCGATTCCGAAGTCCTGACCGTCTTCCAGCGTATTGCCGTACTTCCATTGAAGTCCCGGACCGTGATCTATTTCAGCGCCGGTTCGTTGCCTGAGTTCTATAGAGCCAATAGCATAATCCTCGTTACGGTGCGTCTCGAAAATCCACCGGATATTCATGCCATGCTGACTGGCAAGTTCAAGATATACCTCACAATCCCGACGTGGATCGATCACAGCAGCTTCTCTTCCCGATCCGATAAAATACGAATTATGCGCAATACCTTCCGACTTGATACGATGAAATATCATCCTGCTACTCC
>CP070800.1:726264-734125 GCA_020343555.1 Dehalococcoidales bacterium | reverse complement strand
CGCGTCCTCTGAAATTTGGATCGACGTAATATTGCACAAGTGTGTTCCCGAGAGCCATTCTCCCGGCTTGCCCCATACCCACAAAGATTATGATTGTCAAAGAAAGCGCCCAGGATTTTGAAAAGGAAAATACAGTTAAAGCCAGGCCAAGCAGTAAACCGCTTGTCAGCAGCATGATCCCCCTTCTCTTATTCGGTAAAGAGGCAAGAATCAGAGAAGTAATCATCGCACCTACTCCTGATACGCTGACAAGAATACCCATTCCGCTGGCACCAACATCAAGTACATCTTCAGCAAACACCGGGAGCAAGGTCATATAAGGCATAGACAGGACAACCACAAAAAGGGTGAAAATCAGGAGGATTAAGATTGTAGATTCGCGTCTTATATACAGGAATCCTTCCTTGATATCCTGAATGACGTTACTGGCACCACTGACAAGTTTTCCTGTTAAAGGCATGAACATGATGCATACCGTACCAAATACATACATTCCAGTCATAACATAGTAAACGGAACCATAACCAAAGAAATCTACTAAAAAGCCAGATAGTGCGGGAGATACCAGCCTGAGGATATTCATGCCCGTGCTGTCGAGTGATACGGCATTCATGATATCTTCTTCATCGACAATTTCCGGGATAATTGCCTGCCGGGACGGGATCATTAATCCCATAATGCATCCCTGCAATACGGCTGATAAAGCGAGTACCCACCATGAACCTTCGTTGTTCGTGCTGATATAGCCTGTACTTAATAAAACAGCGACACCGAGAGATATAATTGCCGAACCTCCCAGGCCGATTGTTAATACGTATTTTTTATGAATACGATCTGCTAACACTCCCCCGAAAACGGAAAAGAGTAAAATAGGCAGCGCATTACAAATAGAAAGTACTCCCAGAATGGCTGCAGATCCAGTTATTTCATAAATCAGGTATGAACGGGCGATCATCTGCATGTTCATAGACGCCCGTTGGCCCATAATTCCGGTAAAATAAAGGCGGTATACGGGATTCTTCAGTGACCTGAATGTACTGATATTTCGCAGGAAATTCCTGTTACTGTTATCTACAGTCAGTTTTTCGTCGCTCAGCTCAGGTTTATTTTTATCACTCAATTTAGCAACTCTCGATAACCCAGTCTTAATCACAGATAATGAGTCATTACAAGTAATTCTGGTAACGGCAATGTGGTTAGATCAGATTTTTTGTGCAGTGATTATTTCAACAGGTAACCCGAACAATTTCACCGTTTCGCCGAAGGTGATTTTAAATCCTGCATCCTGTAAAACGTTTCCCAGGAATATCGGTCTGCAATCCGCGTATTCAGGCCATCTATTGTGTGCCCACTCGTACAAGCGTACCATGAGGGATTCTCCATCTTTTTTTGATAAAGCGGTAACTCCTATTCTCCCTCCAGGTTTGAGTACCCTCTTTGATTCCTCGAGTAATAGCGGGATTTCAGGAGTATCGAACAACTCCAGGGTAAAAGCCATGAACACACCGTCCATACTATTACTGTCATAGGGAAGACTTAAGGCATCGCCACAATGCAACTCGACTCTATCGAGTAATCGTGCTTTTTTCAGTCGTCGTCTTGTTACCTCCAGCATACCCGAAGAGATATCTATACCATATACTTTTCCTGTTTCTCCGACGGAGACTGCTATCTTTTTCAGACAATGCCCGGTACCGAAGCCGATTTCTAGTATTGTTTCACCTTCTTTTACGCCCAATAACTCCAGGACTCTGAGAGCATATTTTCGCTCGAACGGACCTGAGATATAGTCATAGGCGCCACTCATACGGTCATAGGACCGTCTGGCCTGTTCCTTTGTCCTGTTCACAGGTAATATTTGCCGGTCATTCAACGAATTATTCACCGTTCTTAATACTCAACAAACATACTCACAAAACCTGAAAAATAACCTGAGTTGGAATTCCAGGTATGATGTAGCAGTCAAGGATCGATATTATCACAGAACCAGGGTATCGCTACTATTCAAGGATGCCATTCACTACCAGGTCGATAATCTCTTCGTCAGTAAACCCGAGTATCTCTTTTAATACATACTCGTTATGTTCTCCCAGCAGCGGTGCCCGTTCGAGTTCGCATGGCGCTTTCGACATCTGAAATGGCGAAGCCGCAGCATGGTGTTTTCCGAGTCTCGGATGGTCGAGTTCCTGGAAGAAATTCCTGTGCCGGGTCTGTAGGTCGTGTTCAAGCTGGTCTTCTCCGGTCTCTACTACTCCGGCAGGCACACCGGCATCCTGCATAATATTCATTACATCGAAAGCCAAATGTTGAGTCGTCCATTTCTCTACCAGGCTCTCCAGTTCGTCCTCGTTTGCTTTTCTTGCCGCGAGGGTGCTGAACCGCTGGTCATTCTTCCATTCGGGATTACCGATAGCTTCACAAAAATTCCTCCACTCTTCATCGGTGGTCACAGCGATAGCACACCACCTGTCTTCATTCTTACAGCGGTAGGAATTATTAACTTTCTGAGAGTCGTTATCATTTAGGAGCCTTTCAGCAGTTATCGTTACAGGCTGCATCCTGTTTATCACTTCTTCTACCCAGAGGTCAGCCGTCCACTGTTCAACCAGTTTCCTGAGTTCTTCTCTATTCGCTTCTCTCAATTCCTGAGTACTAAATCTCTCTTCTTTTGTCCATTTCGGATTTTCCAGAACTCCACAGAATTTTTCCCATTCTTCATCATTGGAAATATTGATTACGCAGTACCTTGCTTCATCTTTACAACGGAAGGCATTATGCGGTGACGCCGTATCGGAACGATTTCCCATTCTCTCGGCATTGCGGTCGTTTACAAAATAATCCAGGATCAGTGGCGAGATAAAGTGCAGACCGGTCTCGAATTGAGCGGTATCGATATACATACCCTTTCCGGTACGTTTTCGGTATATCAGTGCTCCCAGAAGAAGGCAGACATTATAATGTGGTGTAATGAAATCGGTATACACTCCGAGTTCAGGCGGAGGTCTATCCAGCCAGCCAGCGATATGGCTGAAACCGGAAAGAGCCGAAAGCTGGAATCCCCATCCCGGGTGCCGGGAAAACGGTCCGGTCTGGCCCTGCATGCAGGAACTCAACATTATCACGTTCGGATTTACTTTTTTAATTTCTTCATATCCAAGACTCAGTTTTTCAATCACGCCACCGGCGAAGTTTTCGACCACGATATCAGCCCAGGCAGCTATCTTCAAAGCTATGTCTCTTCCTCTGGGATCATTAAGTTTAAGGGTTACGCCTAACTTCCCGGTATTCCACTGCGTAAATTGCGTTGCCAGGTCGGGATCAGCTGCCTGTGTTCTGAATATTTCAAGATTTGTCCTGCCTTCTATCCTGACCACCGTGGCACCGTAATCTGACAATGGTTTGGTCGTCAACGGTCCGACGATTACCCGTGAAAAATCACAGATCTTCACTCCATCTAACAGCTTCTTCGGCATTTCTCTTCTCCTGCATCTGGCTTCATTAAATGATTCCGTCCCGTTTCAGTTCTTGGAGCTTTTCTTCCGAATATCTCAATTCATCAATATAAATTTCTTCGTTGTGTTCGCCGACAAGCGGAGCACGTCGTGTCACGCGTGGGGGCGCTTCTGTTGTCTTGGCAAAAGATCCGGGGTAGGTTATCGTAGTTCCCAGTTCGGGTTGATCCAGCTTGACCCAGTAATCCCTTGCCGCAAGTTGTCGATTACCGGCTATCTCAGCGGTACTGTTGAGAGGATAGACCTGGGCATTATGTTCAAGCGCGGCTTCCAGCAGCTCCGCCTTGGTATGCCGCATGAAAAGTTCCCGTGTCGGTTCGGCAATTTTCCTTAAAATTTCCGGTGAGGTATGCATCAAATTCAATTCTTCCCAGTTAAACTCTTTAATAAAGTCGGTGGCAACTCCTTCGCTCTCCATCCACTTTACGATTGGACCATTCCATCGCTTACCTGCAGTACCTCCCCAGTACATCGCATACACGTATCCGTCCTTACATTCCCATATCCGTCCTAAAATTGCCCTTCCTCCACCGCGGTGCTGGATTCTTTTACTGAAATCCCAGAACGCCGTCACTCTTTCCGGAGTGATTCTCGAGGTTGAGTCGTGGATCGAGACATCGATGTACTGGCCTTCACCTGTCATCTCACGATGGTAAAGGGAGAACAGTACACCCTGAGCGGCTTGACCACCACCATGGAGATACGTCTGAAAATGATGGCTTATCCGAACGGGTGGTCTGTCCGCATCTCCGACGGAAGACATATATCCTCCCATAGCATAGAGAGTGATATCGGAGTATTTGAAGTCCCTGTAAGGTCCGGTCTGGCCATATGGAGTGATAGATGTCAGGATTATTTCTTTATTTATCTTCTCCAGTTCCTCGTATCCGAGTCCGAGTTCATTCATATAACCGGGAGGAAATGATTCGACTACTACGTCTGCGGTTTTTACCAGCTCTTTGAATATATCTTTGCCTTGAGGATTCTCGATATCCAGGGTGATTCCACGCTTGTTTGCGTTATAGGAAAACCAGTAAAGGCTTTTCTCAGGATCGATCTCATCGTGGTAATACGGACCGATGTTCCGCGAGGAATCTCCATCCGGCTTTTCTATTTTTATTATGTCTGCCCCGAGATCTCCGAGCATCTTCCCACAGAGAAATCCCTTCTCATCGGTCAGATCCAGAATCCGGTAAGGACTCAGCATGCCTGAAACATTGTCTTCCTCTGCCATATGGTGGACTCCCTTCAACTCTTCGCTGAACTTAAATGATAAAGATATGACCTGAAAGCGGTATATGAAATCCAGGTGATTGCACATCACCGAAAATCATATACCGTGAAATAGCTGCGGAGTATTTTATTCCGCAGCTATTATCATCTTTTTCTGTTTTAATATGTGAACAGGTCGAGACCGCCCATTACATGTATGTTCTGACCGGTTATGTATTTGCACTGTTCAGAAACCAGGAACGCTATGAGGGTCGCTACATCAATCGGCTCTCCCATTTTCCGCATGGCTACCTGCGCTACGATCCGCTGGAAGGTTTCGGATTCAAGTATTCTTCCTCCACTGGTATCGACTACGCCAAGAGTTACGGTATTGGCAGTGATGCCATGCCTGGCACCTTCAAGTGCGGCTGTTTTTGCCAGTGCGACAACACCGGCTTTAGCGGCCGAGTAGTTAGCTTGGCCGAAACCACCCTGGACGCCGGCAATAGAGGATATATTAACAATGCGTCCATACTCTCGTTCAACCATCTGGTCCCAGAGTTCCCTTATCCAGTACCATGGGCCGTCCAGATCGATCTTCAAAAGGTTTTTCCAGTCTTCGACGGACGTTTTCTGGATACGTCCACCGCCACGAAGAAGAGCTGCGTTATTGACCAGTATATCAACCGGCCCCATCTCGGCCAGTATCTTTGCTGCTCCTTCTTGAACCTGCTCGTATTCGCTCTGGTCAATATTGTAGGCTTTGGCGTTAACTCCCATTCCCCGGAGTTCCTCAGCGATCGCTTCGGCACCCTCGATATTGACGTCGACACAGGCGATATTCGCGCCTTCACCGGCCAGAGTTTTAGCAATAGTATGTCCCATCGCTCCCTGGCGTCCGGTACCTGTGACTACTGCATTCCTGCCTTTTAATCCATAATCCATTTCATATACCTTCTTTCTTATATTTTGAAATAGACTTATTCACCTGTATAATTCGGTTTCCTTTTTTCCGCGAAAGCCTTCATTCCTTCGGCAAAATCTTTAGAGGAATTTACTCTCCGGCCCAGTTCACTTTCGAGAGCGAGACCATCCTCCAGGGTCATTTCAATACCTCTTAGCATAGCCTCTTTGACGCCCTGTACCGCAAGAGGTGCCGATTCGGCTATCTTCTCGGCACGCACTCTGGCTGCTTCCATCAGATTTTCCAGCGGTACCACTTCATGTACAAGCCTTATCGCAAGAGCTTCATCGGCTTTCACTCGCCTGCCCATTATCATCATCTCCGCAGCCACACTGAATGGAACGAGACGCGGTAATCTTTGAGTACCTCCCCAGCCAGGCAGCAGGCCCAAGGTCACTTCCGTAAGTCCCAGTTGAGCATTTTCCGAAGCTATCCTGATATCACAGGCAAGAGCTATTTCAAGACCTCCGCCCAGAGCGTACCCATTAATAGCCGCGATGAGGGGTTTGTACAGCTTGAGACCTCGAACGAGTGTTTCCTTTGGGATAGGCCTCGCTTCACCACTGGCTGTCTGACCGGCACTCCTGAGATTTAAGCCTGTGCAAAAAGCCCTTTCGCCGGCTCCAGTCACAATTCCCACCCACATATCCTTGTCATCACGAAAGTCTATCAACGCATCCGTCCATTCCGCCACCTGGGTCGGAGTCAGAGCATTCATCACTTCCGGATTGTTGATGGTAAATGTGGCTACATGACCTTCTTTAACATATTCTATCGGCATTTTTCGTTCTCCTGAAGTTATTCGTGGAAAAAATGACCACGTTGATTATTATTTATCGATTCGCACGGGTCTATTTTCTGTTTTACTGCCGCAGGTATTTGAATCAACCATGAAGGGCAGATTATCACCTCCTTCAAATCCAGGATATTTCATTTCAGTGTGGGCTGATTTTATAACTTGTTATAAATGAAGTCAATCTCCGGATATCAACATCTATTAGATTTCCAGTAATTTTGCTACTTTTTCACGATGATAGTCACTATCACCGAAATTCACTTCACATGCTTTGGCTCTCTTGAAGTAGAGATGCATATCATGATCCCAGGTAAAACCGATACCGCCATGAATCTGGACACCATCGAATACAGCACGCTTGTAGGATTCACCGCACCAGGCCTTCGCCATCGACGCAGCCATGGCAATATCCGGAGCGTTCTCCATTATCGTCCATGCTGCGTAATATATTATTGACGTTGAGCCTTCAACCTCGAGTGCTATCTCGGCGAGTTTATGCTGTATTGCCTGGAAACTGCCTATCGGTCTCTCGAAGGCGATTCTCTCCTTGGCATAATCTATCGTTGTATCGAGTGCCCAGCGAGCTCCACCTGTCATCCAGGCTGCCTCGGCAACCTCCGCTTCATGCTTCATCTTCACAACAACCGGCCATCCCTTGTCGACTTCGCCTATTATGCTTTTCGCTGGAACTGAAACGTTATTGAAAACAACTTCGCAAAGCTTTTCCCCTGTCATTGTCTTGAGAATTTCCACCTGGACACCGTCTGCTTTCGAATCTACAAGAAAAAGGGTGATTCCTTCTTCCTTGTCCGCGCCGTCGGTTGTCCTGGTGATACAGAGCAGATAATCGGCTATATGGGCATCCGGTACAAACAGCTTGGTGCCGTTGATGATATAGTTGTCACCGGATTTTTCCGCTTTAACCGTCATACCGGATGCTTCCAGACTTCCATTTTCCTCCTGGAAAGCCAGCGTAAGTATCAACTCGCCGTTTATCATCCTGGGAAGTATGTCCTGTTTCTGTTCTTCGGTGCCTGCAGCAAGAATAGTATGCCCGACATGTACGACTGTCGGAACCAGCGGACCGGGAACCAGGGCGCGTCCGCACTCCTCCAGTAGTACCGCCAGGTCCAAGAAAGAAAAATCGGCTCCACCGTACTCCTCGGGGAAGGACAGGCCCAGCCATCCCAGTCCAGCCATCTTCTTCCAGAGCTCGGGAGAATACGCCTTCTCCTCGTCTTCCATTATTTCTCTGACCAGTTCCTTAGGGCACTCTTTCTCGAGAAAATCACGGGCTGAAGTTTTCAGCATTACTTGCTCTTCATCAAGTTCAAAGTTCATTTGATATTACTCCTCTCTTTTCTATGCCCACCTGGG
>CP070800.1:723481-726164 GCA_020343555.1 Dehalococcoidales bacterium | reverse complement strand
TATCGGCTGCCGCGTAAGGGCGTATCAGTTCGCCTGCTTCATCGATCCGGGCAAGCATGATTTCCGGACTGAAGTGCTTTTCATTGAACTCCCGGACATATTCGCGATACTTTTTCAGGTATTGCGGTTGAGTAAGAAGACGGTCGACAAGCGGAAACCTGTCCATACGGGAACTGGTTGGTTCATCGATATAATAGTTAATTAGTCCTTCTTTATTGATTCCGCAGTTAAAAGTACCGAATGCCATATTCAGATCCCAGGGGATGACGGTAAAGATACCGTTCTCTTCGTAGAGGTAATTATTATGACCGACACCTATATAGTTGTCCAAGTGAAGGATAACAGCCGAGACTGCGATATATCTCAGTGTCTGGTCGACATCCAGCACTTTTTCAATTTCTTCTACGAATGTTTCATCAGGTTCATTGTTCAGGACTTCCAGGAATCTGAAAAGAGCGGAATAATCAGCCTTGTTTTCATTTGTTTTTAGCGCGACTGCTTCGAGTAACGTTTCAGGCATGCGTGTGGGAGGTAATCCGCGGGTAAAATTATTTTCAGGTTTTGCTATTGCTTCATATGCAGCTACAGACTCTTCCTGTCCTGTTGCCCGAAGCAGGTCTATCAGAGGAGCGCCACCGATATTAGTATACAAAACGGGATCATGCCGCTCGATATCTGCGGCGAAAGGACCTGTATTTATATTCCTATAAGCATCCGCTTCCGTCCAGTCGAGTCTTGCTGCTACCAGTTCCGGTTTATAGAGATTGCCATTAGGATTATCGAAGTGACGGGCAACGAAGGAAGCGTCGACCGCTTCAGCCATCGTATAGACACCAAGGTGAGTATCATTCACCCAGACATCGACGAGGCTGGCGCGCGGGGTCGGAATATCCATTTTGGCGAATAATTCATAAGCAAGTACTTCGCGTATTAACGTAGGATCACTCCATCCGTTATTAAGAAAAACTTTCTTGACTCCGTAGAAAGTCCGGGCTCTGTTAAACAGATTGAAATCTATAGCCAGAGGGATGCGGGGACTGTCAAAGCTGACGGCTTGTCCCAGGGATGAGTTGCCTTTCGGTCTCACGCCTACATCCGGTATGAGTTCATCATCAAACCAGAAATCAGCCCTGACGTATTCCTCTTCGAAAGCGTGGTCCAGGCAATAATCCCAGCCTTCCGGAGCCATTTCGATTTTCAGCGTGGCAACCTTATCCCGGTAGAAGGGACTTTTTTCTTCGGCGGAAACGTCACTTGGCCATGCTCCGGCGCACCCAGTCAGGAATAGCGGTAGTATGACAAGGAACGCTGTCCCCAGTATAGTTATCAAGCCCCACACTTGCTTACGTGTTGATCTCATACTTTATCCCAAGGTTTCATACAATGGGGAATAGAGATGATTAATTTTCACAGTATAACATATAATTAAATCGGTTTAGAAAAGCGTGGTAACCGTGCATTCAGGAAATGAAGGGATCTCCGGGTTTCCTTTCAGGTTTATTGAGTACCCTCCGTAACAGGCGGAAAAGGACGTTAGCGTGCTCTTCTTCCCATTCTTTCAGCCTGGATTCTCCGTAACGGGCATTGACATACAGTTCGGTGATATCATCCACCTGTTCGTTGATCCCGGGTATACTGGCATCCAGCCTTCCCGCGTACTCGTAGGGAGTTTCGTAAGATTGATGTTTGAATCCTGCGTTTCCTGATTCTTCCAGTACGTGGCGATAGATTTCACGTATGTCCATATCGTCAGAATGTGTTTTTTCAGTACGGCCGGCGGATGTTATCCTGCTTCTCAGGCGTTTTATCCTGCTGCCGAACAAGCTCTCGAAGAGCCTGGCGAAAAACATACGGATATCGGCTGTAAATCCGAGCCAGCTCCATAACGATTCACTGTATTCCTCGATATCTGAATCGGAGATTTTCGACTGGAATCGTTTGGCAGCTTTGTAGAGAAAGAATAGTACCACAGCAATCAGGAGTATCACTACCGCCCATTTGGCGATTATCATAAAGTCAAAACCATCTGCCGGTGGAGGTGGTGCTTCTTCGAAACCTTCGATCTCCTCAAGACCGGGGAATTCGAAATCAGCAAATGTGTTCTTTGAACGGAGAAGGTTCACAAAGAACGCCATCACATACCAGACCGCCTGAAAGATATATCCAACTATGAAGAACAGGTATTCCAGTCCGTAATTCAGGTAATAGACGATATCTCCGACAGCACTGGTGGCACGATCGATGATTTCCGGAGAGAACAGGCTGGCAATCCCGAAGCCAACCAGTACCATTCCGCCTATTACCGAAAACTGTATAGTCAGCCATCGCCTGCTGGAGAGCGGTGCCGATTGTTCTTTAAGAAGCTTCTGGCGTACACTCAGGAAATTACCTAGAGCAAGCGCCAGGAGCCCGAAAAAGAAAAATCCGGCTATATAGAGTCCCGCAAGAGAAATCATGCTTGATTCGGTACCCAGGCCTGCTGCCCAGATTATTATCAGTAGAATTGCACCGATAAGACCAAATAGAAAGGAGCGGTAAATATCGCTCGAAAACGTGGGTGAACTGGCGATACTCATTCCACGCCAGCACAGGTAAACCGACGCAGTTATTGCGGGAATGACCGGGTGAAGAGTAGTGAAACTGTTGAAAACCAGTTGAGACATATACCTCAGCCATTCAGCAC
>CP070800.1:719410-723381 GCA_020343555.1 Dehalococcoidales bacterium | reverse complement strand
TAGGTAACGTATACGATACCAAGATATACGCCCGTATGTTCAAGTATATCAAACCGGTTAAAGGATGGATGATAATCGGTGCGATCGGCACGCTCATGCGTACGTTTGCCCAATTAGCAACTCCGTATATTATAGCTGTTGCAACCGATGACTTTATACAGACAGGCGACGTTGGCGGATTGGGTATTATAGCTCTCATCCTCATTGCAATAGCAGGCTCAATGTGGATAGGAGAATTCCTGGCGCACCGTTACCTTGCCTACGCAGGACAGACCGTTCTGTATACGATGCGTAACCAGATGTTCAACCACCTTCATGAACTGTCTCTTGCGTTCTTTGACCATAATAAGGTCGGTAAGTTGATGTCACGTGTCCAGAACGATATCAACCAGCTCCAGGAAGTACTTACTAACGGTATCCTGAACATGGTTACAAGTCTTCTGACCTTAATCGGTATCGCTATCGTCATGATCACAATGAACTGGAAACTGGCACTGCTTACTCTTACAGTCGTTCCTGTATTAGGTTTAATAGTGTACATCTGGCAGAGATTTGCCCGGAGAGCGTTCATTCGGGTACGCCAGGCAATTGCCGAGGTAAACGACCAGTTACAGGAAAGCATATCGGGAGTCAGGGCGGTTCAGAGTCTTTCACGCGAAGATGTTAATCTTAACCAGTTCGATGATGCGAATAGAGAGCACCTTGATGCAAACATACAGGCAGCAAGACTTCAGGCTTTCATGATGCCGACCGTCCAGATAATGACAGCCATTGCCTATGCTTTGCTGATTGTTTACGGCGGTTACCAGGTCATGGATGGAGTATTGGGTGTTGGTGTCCTCCTTGGATTTATCCTATACATCCAGCGTTTCTTCGAGCCGATCATGCAACTTACCATGCAGTACACGATGCTTCAGAGAGCCATGGCTTCAGGACAGCGCATATTCGAGCTTCTGGATGTCGAACCCGAGATACAGGACGTTAAAGACGCGATAGATATGCCGGATATCAATGGTCATATCATCTTCGATCATATTAATTTCTCTTATGAGCCGGGTGTGGAAGTCCTTCATGATATCAACCTTGAAGTGAATTCGGGTGAAACGATCGCTATCGTCGGACGCACCGGAGCCGGTAAGAGTAGTCTTATGAACCTGGTTTCACGACTTTACGAGATCGATGAGGGTCAGGTCATCCTCGACGGATACGATATAGGCTCGGTGTCACAGGAATCACTGCGGAGACAGGTGGGTATCGTTCCACAGGAAGCATTCCTGTTCTCCGGAACAATAGAAGACAACATCCGCTACGGACGTCTTGAAGCAACCCGTGAAGATGTCATCAGGGCTGCGGAAGCTGCCGGTGTCCACGAAGCCATTTCACGCATGGATAAGGGATATGATACACCGGTAGGTGAGAGAGGCGGCAACCTTAGCGCCGGTCAACGCCAGCTAACCTGTCTTGCTCGGGCTATCCTGGCTGATCCTCCCATACTCATAATGGATGAAGCTACTTCTAATGTAGACACCAACACCGAGCGTATAATGCAAGAAGCTCTCCGTCGCCTGGCTGAAGGACGAACGTGTCTTATTATCGCGCACAGGTTATCCACGGTTACGAGCGCCGACCGCATCCTGGCGCTGGAGAACGGTAAAATAGTAGAAATGGGCACTCACAAGGAATTACTAGCCAATAAAGGCCTGTACTACCACATGTTCGAAACTCTCAGCGCGATCGAACCTGACTAAGAATGCCGTCTGCAACTCTCCCAATGAATAGAAGCCTTTTTGCCTTTCCAGCCATATTGTATAATTAATACTGGTACGGAGTATGAATTCTAAGGGTGAATAATTATGGGTGAAATTAAAAGCGCTTTCGAGATAGCCATGGAAAAGGTAAACCAGATGGAGGAGGCGACTGAAGAAGAAAAACTTCAGTGGAAATACGTTCCGGAAGGAGAAAAACTTGCCGGTCGCTATCTCAAGGAAAAAGTTAACTTACTCGCTGAACTGAATGATTATGATGAGGAAATCAGAAAATTCATTGTTAACGGCGCTTCCGGGATATTGGCAAGAAACATCAGCCTGCCGATAAATGATTACGTCAAACAAAACAATAAAAAGGCTATGGACGGACTGAAGATAATCAAGAAAGATAAAGTGGCGGTTGAAAACGTCTTCAGCAAGATCAGGTATATATTCAATCACTACGACGAGCAGGGAGAACAGCAGAAAAAGCAGGCTTATGAATCGTTGAAAGCTGACCTGGGTGAAAAAATTCAGCAGGCACTACAGCAGCAGATGAGTCCTATGATGGGTGCCAAGATTGATGTAGAAAAACAGCCCCAGTTCCAGCAGGAATGGCGAAAGCTTCAACAACAAATTGATGATCAGTATATCAATCACCTGAACGAATACATCCGTGAGTTGATAGATATACCTTAAAAGTCTCTAAAAACAGTTGAGTAAGATTGAATGGAAATAGATAAGAGAATAGAACAAGCGGTAAGGAACACCGAGATAATTCGGACTCCGAAGCAGAATCTGTATACCTTCGGTACAACGAATATCTATTATTACCTGTTAACCGAACCTGCTTATTCGGAGATAATGGACGACACATCTGAAACTGTTATAAGAGAGGGCAGGGTAATCGCCGAAAGACCCAAGATCGTAACTCCGTATTACCTGTCAAACCTCGAAGGCTTCAGCGATGAAGCCAGGAGATACTTCCAGACATTGATAGAGCAATTCGGGGAAAGAAGTATTCACGGGCTGGTCTATTCCTACCGGAATGAGCCCAAGGAACTCAACATAGTCACCGACGATATGCGTCTGGTGGTTGATAAGCTGAACGAAAAAATAGACAGGCAAGAGGATAAACTGGCAGCGATCATTAAAGGAGAGGACACTCTCTGGGATGTATCCCTTATGAAATTCATCTTCGAGGTTACACGTACCTCGGCGCCACACAATTACAAACAGCTTGAAACCAGGGGGTTGTTGGAAATGGACTCGCGCGGAACACCGTCAGGCGCGAAAGATAAAATAAATGAAATGTTCGAACAGGTTGCAAACGGCGAACGCGAGCCGGGTGAGTTAAAAGACGAACTGGAACGATGGGGAATCTTCGATGAATATGAAGACAGGTTCTTCAATCTTTTCAGAAAATAACTTCTTCACAGGAATGTAAGTGAATATTACCGTAATCGAAGCAAAAACACTATCGGAAGCCTGGTTCCAGGCTCTCTACCGTATCCAGAAGGAAGGCTCGGACTACACTATCGAACGTGGCAGCTATGAAGGCATGAAAAGGAAAGAGTTCGATTACGCGGTGATCAGGATTGAGTATCCCGGCACCCGTCCGCTGATTCCCGATGTACCTCCCGGCGTACCTGCTCCCGTTACCCAGGAATACATAGACGGATACCTGCCCTACCTGATGACCGGTCACAAAGAAGATAACGAGCAGTATACGTATGGTGAAGACCTGGAAAAACAGATCCCGGAAGTGATCAAGATGTACAGGGAAGACGGTCATAACACGAACCAGGGGTATATGGCTGTCGGCAGCAGCGCATCGATATTCCTCGAAGATCCTCAGTGTCTGAGAGGGATCGATACCAAGATCAGGAATGACAAGCTGCACTTCTTCGTGTATTTCAGGTCGTGGGATCTCTGGGGAGGATTTCCCGCCAACCTGGGAGGGATCCAGATTCTCAAGGAATACATGGCAAGCGAGATAGGTGTCGGAGACGGAGAGATAGTCGCCGCAAGTAAAGGACTGCATCTTTACGATTATTCATGGGATCTGGCTAAGGCCGTCCTCCGCCAGGGTTAGAAATTCACACTGAAAACACGTACAAAAAACAACGTCAATCTTGCAGGGAAGACCGAAGGTTTGTTAAACTGGAGATTGTGCACGGGCCGCTAGCTCAACTGGCAGAGCAGCTGACTCTTAATCAGCCGGTT
>CP070800.1:716759-719310 GCA_020343555.1 Dehalococcoidales bacterium | reverse complement strand
TCCTCCTGTCACTTGCTGCCGGTAGATAAAGGTGACATCATGCGTAACCGTGTAATAATTTTCGGCATAACGTCAACGACACGGTCAATATCTTCAACTGTTGTCCACTTGCCCAGAGAAAAACGACATGAGCCATGTGATTGTTCATGTGATAATCCGAGTGCCAGTAAAACATGCGAGGGTTCCAGGTTGGCTGAACTGCAGGCTGACCCGGTCGATGCGCATATTCCTTCCATATCCAGGCTCAAGATGATCGATTCACCCTCAACATATTCAAATGTAATGTTTACGTTATTCGGCAAACGTTTTTCCGGATGACCGTTGAGATGTGAATGATCAATACTCGATAATAAGCCTTTGATCAATCGATCTCGCAGATTTGTTTGTATTTCAGATTCTGCTTTTAAAACATCTTTCGCTATTGCTGCTGCTTTCCCAATCCCCACGATTCCAGGAACATTTTCCGTACCGGCACGACGTGCCTTTTCTTGCTCTCCTCCGTGAAGAAGACTGGATATTTTGGTGCCTTTTCTGACGTATAATACTCCGATACCTTTTGGTCCGTAGAATTTGTGGGCTGAGATAGAAAGCAGATCGACCCCAAGCTCATTGACATCTACCGGAATATGCCCTACCGTTTGCACTGCGTCAGAATGAAACAGAATATCACGTTCCTGGGCGATTCGGGATATATCGGAGATAGGCTGCATTGTTCCGATTTCGTTGTTGGCGTGAATCACTGAGATGAGACCAGTCTCCCCGGTAATGGCATTTTTGACATCGTCAGGATCAACCAATCCGTATTGGTCTACGGGTATATAGGTAATAGAAAAGCCTGACTTTTCCAGAAATTTACATGTTTCAAGCACGGCATGGTGTTCGATCATAGTAGTTATAATGTGATTCTTTTTACTGTTTCCGAATCCAGTTACACCTTTGATCGCAGTATTATCCGATTCGGTTCCACCGCTGGTAAAGATAATTTCATCCTTATTTGCCGAAATCAATCCGGCGACCTTTTCTCTTGCAGATTCGATCGCCTGTTTAGACTCTTGCCCATAGGAGTAGAGACTTGAAGGATTGCCGAACTGGTTGTAAAAATACGGGATCATCTCGGTGACCACATCGGGATGAGTCGGAGTTGTTGCAGCATAATCGAGATAAACTCTACTCAGCATATCTAAATTGTTGACATTACTTATCATAATAATCAACTATACCAAATCGACTGCTTTCTAGCAACCGTTTTCCTGAGATAACACCTTTATGTTACTATATCTATTAATCTGTACCGTGCTAGGAAACATATGGTTGAGGGTATTAATATGACAATAAAGACACATGCACCGCAGGAAACTGAGGAGAAGAGTTCGGCTTTTGAGACAATTCGTCAAGCTGCCGATGACTATATTACCTCAGATAAACCACTCTATATCACAGCAAAAGACCTTTGTGGCAGCATAGTTGAGACCGGTTACATGGCCAGACTGGAAATGGAAACATACAATCCGGACTTTCATGAAGGGCCCGTTATTGTCGACCTCCGTAGTCCCGATTCAGAAATGCCGGAACTCTACTATCACGGGCATATCCCAGGTGCAATTCACATTCCCTGGCGAAAGATCACACAATTAAAAACACTCACCTCTTTACCAAGAGATAGAAAGATAGTTGTTTATAGTAATATCGGGCAAACCGGTGGGCAGGCAGCTGCCATTCTCAGCATTATGGGATATGATGTCGTTAACCTGAAATGGGGTATGACTTCCTGGACAGGCGATCGTAAAGCCGCACCTGATCGTTACGTTCAAGAAAAGGAGATTATATGGCAAAACCGGTCATACCGAAATACCGTTACTACTACGCATGAATGGGATAAAGCCTACCCATTGCCGGACCTTCATACCGATGGCAAAACACCGTCCGCAGTTATCTGGTCTGCTGCTGACGATTATCTTGATGGATACAGACCGGCTAACATATCGGCGACGGCGTTATATGATCCTCTATTCGAATATTTCGGTCCTTTTGCGGTTTCACCGTATGAAGAAGATGGCAAAGATATGCTGGTGATACCTTTCGGATATCGACCGAGTGAGAATGAAGAATGGTTTGACTGGCCTTTTATCCTTGATATAAGAGAGTCTAACATATACGTAAACGGTCATATTCCGGGAAGTATTAATATTCCCTGGTTTGACGTCTTCCAGAAAGAAAATCTACGGAAGATTCCTGCCGACCGGCGTATCGTTGTATGCAGTGAAACCGGACATACCAGCGCTCATATTACCGCTTTACTCAACGTGCTGGGGTATGATGCGGTCAATCTCAAATGGGGTATGAGTGGCTGGTCGCTGAAATCCGAAGATGGTATCCGAGATTTTACTCGCTATGATGAAGAAAAAGACTGCATGGACTATCCCATCGTAAAAGGTTGGAACCCGGGTCGTGTGTTAACATGCAAGGCCTGATAACTCAGAAGGAGCGGGCGTGTTCCGCTAAAAAAATGAAACGCAGCCCCGAAATTGTATCGGGGTTGCCTTTTGTGCAG
>CP070800.1:713973-716659 GCA_020343555.1 Dehalococcoidales bacterium | reverse complement strand
TTACTGTTCTGGGCCCTACGGTAGATATGATATGGGTAGGAAAACTCGGCGCGGCACCAATTGCCGGGGTCGGTGTCTCCGGAATGGTTGTAATGGCGGTCAACTCAATTATGATGGGGCTCTATACCGGGTTGAGAGCGATGATCGCTCGTTATGTCGGTTCCGGCGATACAGACGGCGCTAATAATATCGCCCAACAAGCCCTGGTTATCGGCGCCATATTCTCTGTGATAATGGCTGCAATCGGTATTTTCCTGGCCGAACCTCTCCTGTCGATATTTGGTGTCGAACCTGATGTCGTAGCCGAAGGTGCCGCATACATGCGGATCCTGCTTGCCGGTTCCATAACAATGGCACTGGTTATGGTATCACAGTCTGTTATGCAGGCTTCCGGTGATACTGTTACCCCATGCGTATATCGGTATTTTTCAGGTTGTTTCATATCGTAATATGCCCGTTACTGGTTTTTGGTGTATGGATATGCCCTGAGATGGGTGTACGTGGGGCTGCATGGGCGAATGTGATCTCGCAATTACTAGGAGCGATACTCGGCATATGGTACCTTTTTACCGGACGAACACGCCTGAAACTGACCTTAAAAAATTTCAAGCTTGATAAGGATATCATCTGGCGAATGACTAAAATAGGTATCCCGGCATCGATCACAGGCGTCCAGAGATTCCTTCCCTATCTCGTCCTTGTTTGGTTCGTTTCGCCTTTCGGAACGGCAGCAGTAGGCGCTCATTCACTAATGCAGAGAATAGACACCTTTATCAGGATGCCCGCCGGTTCCCTTGGAAATGCCGCTGGCGTGCTTGCAGGACAAAATCTGGGTGCAGGAAAACCTGACCGTGCCGAAAAAGGGGGATGGATAGCGGTTGCTTTGTTCACAGGACTAATGGTTGTCTGCTGCATACTTATCTGGTTTTTCGCGGATAATATCGTCAGAATATTCAGTACCGACGCTGAACTGGTCGATATAGCATCAACCTTTATGCGAATTCAGATCGTTGGATATCTCGTTTTCGGACCGACGATTGTCATCAGTCTGTGCGTTGAAGGTGTCGGTGATACGCTGGTAACAATGATTGTCACTCTTCTGACCATGTGGGTAATTCAGATTCCGCTTGCATGGTTTCTCCCCAAATATACAATCCTTGGCGTAAACGGGGTGCAATGGGCGATCTCAATCGCGCTTGTTTTCAGGGCATTTCTGTTTGTTATCTATTTCAAATCAGGAAGATGGAAGCGTAAGGTTATCTAGGTATCATAGCCTGCGTTCATAGCAGTATGGTAAGATTAAGCATACTCGTATGCTCAGGAGATGAATAAATTGAAAAAATTATCACTTATATCACTCATCCTGCTTTCATTACTGGTTATACCATTATCCGGATGCGGTGAAGAGAAGGTTGTCGAAGCCGGTGATTACGTTAAGGTCCATTACACGGGAACGCTTGATGACGGAAGCGTATTCGACTCTTCGGAGGGAAGAGACCCTCTCGCGTTCACTGCCGGAGCAGGTCAGATGATCAAAGGATTTGATGCGGCTGTTATCGGTATGAAAGTAGGTGAAGAAAAAACCGTTACGATACCGGCTGAAGACGCATATGGGCCGCATGATGACGAACTTATTTTAACCTTCACCAAAGATGAACTTCCCGAAGGTATGGATCCGAAGGTCGATGATCAGCTGGCTCTAACTCAATCTAATGGAAGACAAGTACGTGTTGTGGTAATAGAGGTAACCGACAAGGTGGTAGTCGTTGATGCTAACCATGAATTGGCCGGCAAAGATCTTACCTTCGAAATCGAGCTCGTAGAGATAACCAAAGGTAAATAACTAGGCTTTCTTCCTTTTACTCCGCCATTTTTTCTTTATGTAATCTTGCCCGATTCGGCGAACTTCTTTAGAAGCAGCTATTTTCAATACGGGACCGACAAGCCGAATCGGTTGGAATTTAACGTTACCGTTTAGGGTACCTTCCAGGATATTCGCATCATCGAAAAACGGCCTGATACTGACATTATATTTCGGGTGTAAATTCAACAAAGCGTTGGTCGGACCGATAAATGCAAAAAGCATACCTGTGTGTGCAGGGTCTTCAAGGCCGACAACAAGGTCTCCTGTTATTTCCGCTATCTTTATTTGCCTGTATATACCAATAATAAGGTCTTTGAGTCGCTTGAGTAATCCGCCTGCATTTACAATCTGGGATGCAACATCAATATCTGACATTGAAGGCAATCGTTTCTTCTTTACAGATATTGTTCTTTTCTTGATCTGTTTTTGTTTTCTATTCCCGATATCTTTATTTATAATCCCAAATAACCAAGACACGATCAAGGTAAATTTCTTGCCGGATCCTGTATCCAACGCCGCAGTGGTCTCAACCGGTATACACAGGAGCAGGACTACGAAAAAAATCAGTCCAGCTACAATGTATAACGCCAGCAATTAGGTTTCCTCTTTAGGTTCCTTTTCTTTATCTTGATATCTGTCAACAATTTTTTCGACTACTTTCGGAACTGAATCGGATATTTTTTCGACGAAAGTTGATATACCCCTCTTGACCGGCTCCACCCTGACGTTTCCTTCTTTGTCAATCACCACCAGAGCTACCGGCCTGACCCTGGCACCTCCGCCGGTCCCTCCCATCGATCCTTCACCCCGCTGTTTCGACTC
>CP070800.1:710364-713873 GCA_020343555.1 Dehalococcoidales bacterium | reverse complement strand
GATGAACTTGCGTTAAGGATTAAACGAATACTCAGGCGAGAGGTAGTACCAGATGACCATGAGACCATCAGCTGTGAAGATCTGCTGATCGACCTGGCGAGTTGCGAGGTGTCTGTCGAAGGGAAAAAAGTCGTATTAACATTCAAGGAATATGAACTTCTTAAATTTCTTGCCGGTAACAGCGGCCGAGTTTTCACTCGGGAAGCATTACTTGATAAAATCTGGGGTATGGACTATTTCGGTGGAGACAGGACTGTAGACGTTCATATAAGGCGATTAAGGAGTAAGATCGAAAAACACGGGCAATCATTCATCGAGACAGTGAGAAACATCGGGTATAGATTCCGAAAAGATGAAGATTAAGTGAATTCCAGGTTAACTTATTGTTGCAGTTAACATAGATTTAACATTACTGAAATATACAGGAAACATTAACGGGCTAGACTATCCTTAAAAAAAGGAGGATGGCTATGCCCGTTAATTCTGGTGATACTGCGTGGATCCTGGTTTCATCCGCACTTGTTTTGCTAATGACGCCCGGACTTTCGCTGTTCTATGGCGGAATGGCAAGGCGAAAGAACCTGCTGTCAACGATAATGATGAGTTTCGCCATGATGTGCCTTGTAGGTCTCATCTGGGTACTCTGGGGATATAGTATCGGATTTGGTTCCGATGTCGGAGGGTTATTCGGAAGCCTGGACTTTTTCGGTTTGAGTGGGGTTGGCATGCTGCCCTCGGAAGTTTATGCCACGTCGGTACCTCATCTGGCATTTATGGCATTCCAGGGTATGTTCGCTATAATCACGGTTGCGCTGATAACAGGTGCCGTCGTAGAAAGAATCAAGTTCAGTGCCCTTCTTATTTTCTCGGCTATCTGGGTCACGGTGGTATACAGCCCGGTCTGCCACTGGGTCTGGGGTGACGGCGGGTGGCTCGGGGGTATCGGCGCTCTTGACTTTGCCGGCGGTGCCGTTGTTCATATTAATGCCGGAGTTTCAGCTCTGGCACTGGTACTCTTGCTGGGACGAAGAAGAGGCTTTCCCGGGACTGTCATGGCGGCAAATAACATACCCATGGTAACGATTGGTGCTGGACTGCTCTGGTTCGGATGGTTTGGTTTTAATGCAGGTAGCTCCCTGGCAGCCGACGGACTCGCTGCAAATGCTTTTGTTACAACCAATATTTCAGCGGCGGCTGCAGGACTTACCTGGATGATATTGAGCTGGATACATCGTCGACCCAGCCTGCTTGGGACAGTCACGGGTGCGGTTGCCGGACTGGTAGCTATTACTCCGGCGGCAGGTTTCGTTGCTCCGATGGCAGCAATACCCATAGGTATTCTTGTGTCTGTTATCAGTTATTACGCAGTGATGCTGATGAAAGAAAAACTCGGATTCGATGATTCTCTGGATGTCTTTGCCGTACATGGCGTAGGAGGAATCTGGGGAGCTCTGGCGACGGGGATTTTCGCCAGTGAATCAATCGGTGGAGTATCCGGGTTGATTGAAGGAAATATCGGTCAATTAGGCACCCAGGTAATAAGTATACTGGTTGTCGGAGCATTTTCCTTTGTATTGACACTGATTATCGGAAAACTTATCGATAAAACGATCGGATTGAGAGTAACCGAAGAAGAGGAAACACTCGGACTGGATATCGCCCAGCATGGTGAACGTGCCTATGGAGGATTGCTACAATGAAAAAGATCGAGGCTGTAATTCGCGAAGACAATTTCGAAGAAGTAAAGGCAGCTCTTGAGGAGGAAAGCTATTTCGGTATGACGGTCAGCGAAGTAATCGGTAGAGGAAGACAAAAAGCAATTCCTGTCCAGCGTAGAGTTGGTGAATACTGGGTAGATTTGATGCCGAAAATCAAGATCGAGCTTGTGGTTCTCGATGAGGATGTGATGGCAGCGGTAGATGCGATCATAAGAAAATCGAGAACCGGCGAAGTAGGTGACGGCAAGATATTCATCCTGCCCGTGGAAGGCGTAGTACGTATCCGGACAGGTGACCAGGATGAAAATGCTATATAAAAAAATCCGAGTATGTAACATGATTGTAACAATTAACAGGTAATATTAGATACAGAGCGAATTCTGCGAATAAACAAATAATATTGGAGGTAACTGAATTGAGCGACAGCAGAGAAGAAGCAAAAGCTTATGTCCTAAAGATGGCGAAGGAACACGACGTAAAATTCATAAGGCTATGGTTTACGGATATCCTGGGAGTACTGAAGAGTTTTGCTATCACAGTTGAAGAACTTGAGGGCGCTATGGAGAACGGTATGGGATTCGACGGTTCATCAATAGAAGGTTTTGCCCGTATCGATGAAAGCGATATGGTCGCTATGCCGGATCCGGATACCTTTAAACTCTTGCCCTGGAGACCTCGAGAACATCGCGCTGTAGGCAGGATGTTCTGTGATGTCCTCAAACCGGGTGGTGAACCTTTCGAGGGTGATCCACGGTACATTCTCAAGAGAAACCTGAAAAAAGCTGCCGACATGGGTTATACATTCTATGTTGGACCCGAACTGGAATTCTTCTATTTCAAGGGTGATGATAATACAGAAGGACTGGATAGAGGTGGTTACTTCGATATGACTCCTCTGGATACGGCGACCGATCTCAGGCGGGACAGTGTCCTTGCGCTTGAAGAGCTCGGAATCGATGTGGAATATTCTCACCATGAAGTAGCGGCGAGTCAACACGAAATCGATATGCGGTACACGGATGCCCTCACAATGGCTGATAACGTGATGACGTACCGATTGGTGGTAAAACAGGTTGCTCTGAATCATGGAGTATATGCCACTTTCATGCCGAAACCGGTATTTGGTATTAACGGTAGCGGTATGCATGTTCACCAGTCATTATTCAAAGGTAGCAAGAACGCTTTCTTCGATGCCGACGATCCATATTTTCTGTCAAAGACAGCCAGGAGTTATATTGCCGGTCTCCTGAAGTATGCGCCTGAACTTACTTGCGTTGCCAACCAGTGGGTGAACTCATACAAGAGACTCGTTCCGGGGTATGAGGCACCCGTATACCTGTCATGGGCAAGACGTAACAGGTCTGATCTTGTACGCGTACCGGAGTATCGTCCAGGCAGAGAGAATTCTACCAGGATTGAATTCAGGTCACCCGATCCTGCCTGTAACCCTTACCTGGCGTTCAGTGTCATGCTGGCTGCCGGACTTGCAGGCATTGAAGAAGGACTGGAACCACCTACGCCGGTTGAGGAAAATGTTTACGAAATGAGCGAAGAGGAACGAGCCAGCAGAGGTATAGGAACTCTTCCAGCAAGTCTACTTGAAGCTGTTCAATTGACTGAAAAGAGCGAACTGGTAAGGAAAGCCCTGGGTGACCACGTTTTCGAAAACTTTGTCGCTAACAAAAAGATCGAGTGGGATGAGTATCGAACTCAAGTAACTGAATACGAACTCAATAAATACCTTCCCATATTGTAGTAAAGCGAAAAAATGTAATAAGGGATTGAAATACT
>CP070800.1:705282-710264 GCA_020343555.1 Dehalococcoidales bacterium | reverse complement strand
GACGATGTTGAAAGAGATTCTCTTTTTAACTCGGTGAAGGCTACCCTCAAGGAAATGACCGACCGGGGAGGAAGAGATACGGAGAAGAACCTATTCGGCGAACCGGGAGGATACCGTACGAAATTAAGTAAAAACACCGTCAGCATGCCCTGTACGGTATGCGGGAAGATGATAGTCAAACAGGCGTATATGGGTGGCAGTATATATTTCTGCGCGGGATGTCAGAAATTTCCTTAAGTTGTATAAAATTGAGTGTTATTCATAAATAACTTTATAGAGAAGATGCACCAGGCCATTCTTGACTTCAGTGCTTTTCAATAACTCAAGTTTTACACCTTCGACAGATTCTGTGATTTGATAGAGTAACTTACCGCAACTACCTCCTGCCAGGATGGGATATACAAGCAGGCTGATCTCATCGAGAAGTCCCTGCTCAATAAGTACACGATTGAGTGTCGGACCGGCATCGACCATCATTATTTCGACACCGTATTTCTCAACAAGCCAGTCTAGCGCTTTGGGTAAGTTAACCTTGTCCTTCCCGGTTATAAAATAGTCGTAATCTCTTTCTTCCAGGTAGTCGATGAATGTTTGTTCCGTCTTTTCCGAGACCAGGAGTATAGCGTCGCGGCAATAGTCGACCTTCCGTAGTCCATGAAGCAGACCCTGTGTAATTCCTCCGGAATCAGGTATAACAAAGTAGGGAGCACCGGGACCTTTGTCCGGTTTAATAAAATCTGACGCTTCTTCAGGTACGGGATCTTCATCTGTCGTTCCCTTGACCACGCTTCTGGATCCGTTAAATGTCATATATTTCCAATTATCGCTGTTAACGCCAAGATGTTGTCTTATATCAGCTTTGAATCCATCGAACGCCCCGTCCAGGGTGATAGAATTAGCCATGATTATCTTCGGCTTTTTCATGTTAAAACCTTCATCGTGAACTAACGATTGTTTGTTATTTATCCTCCCAACATCTCACCCAGGGCGGCTCCCTGGAGGTCGACAACGGCGGCTCCGCCGTCTATCAGCAGTTCTGAACCGGTCATGAAGGCGGAGTCATCACTGGCGAGGTAGCTGCATAGTCCGGCAATCTCGTCAGGCTGGGCTGCACGCCGTAACGGCACGTTCTTGGTGAAGTACTTGTAGCCGCCTTCGATGTCGGTTCCGAGTTTTTCAGCGATCGGCGTTACCAGGTTCTTGTTCATCTCTGTCCTGGTACCTCCGGGACATATCACGTTGCAGCGTATCTTCTGGGGACCGTAGTCCATAGCGACCTGTTTTGTCAGCATTATGAGAGCGGCTTTGGTGGTGCAGTATGCAGGCATACCCGGCAGGCACCGTAAACCTCCGAGAGAAGAAATGTTGATTATCGAGCCGCCACCGTTCTCTATCATGTGAGGAATCACTTCTTTCATCAGCATGAACGGTCCGGTGAGATTTATATCGAGAGCCTGTTGCCAGTCATTGGGGTCCAGGTCAGTCACAGGCCCCATCGCTTCGATAGCGGCATTGTTAACCAGGATGTCCAGTTTCCCGTCGATTTCCAGAGTTGTAGCGACCAAACGTTTGATATCCTCACTTTTCGATACATCACCCGTACATGCGACAACCGAACCTTCGGGGAGTGACGCGACGGTTTCCTGCAGCTTTTCGGGACGGCGACCTGCGATACAGACCTTTGCCGCGTCATTCACAAGTCTCCTGGTTATTGCCGCTCCGATCCCTGTACCACCACCGGTGACCAATGCTGTTTTTCCACTCAAATCCATTTCATTATCTCCTGATTGTATTAATTCGGATCTATCCGGTATTGTGAGATTATACTCCAAAGAATGTAACAATTCTACGGCTGATTTTGACGATATTCTAACAAAGTATTTGATCATTAAAGGAACTTGCGGTCAGGTTCAACAACTGGTTAAATGAAACTTGTTTGTTCACGTGTTAGTAAAAAATAAATCGTTAAGAAAGTAAGTAGCATGGATTATCTTGAATCAAATAAAGATGCCTGGAACAAACAATCAAAAAGATACCTGAAGGAAGCAGGTTTCAGCAATGATATCCTGGATTTTGGTGATCCTCGCTGCCTGACGGACGAAGAACTGTACCTGATCGGTGATGTCCGAAACAAGAAGATCCTTGAACTCGGATGTGGTGGTGCAAATGCAGGAATTAGCCTGGCAAAAAGGGGAGGGCTGGTTACCGGGATAGATATTTCTGAAAAGCAAATCGCCTTCGCGAAGGAGGAATCAATACGCGAAGGAGTTGAGATTCAGCTTGAGGTATCATCGATCGAGGATTATGTATTTCGAGGGAAATACGACCTGGTAATATCTGTCTGTGCCTTTCAGTATGTCGATAACCTGGAGAGAGTGTTCAGGAAAATATATGAACACCTGACTTTTGGGGGCGAATTCATCTTCAGCACCAGTCACCCGGCATTTTATACAGCAGCATACGCTACTATCTGGAAAGATGAAAAAGAAAAAACTCATTATCACGATGAAAAACAAGAGACATGGAAATGGGGTGATTCCGGACAGGATGATTTTTCATTTACCACATTCCCTCACCCGGTTGAATTTTACATAAATCAATTATCAGCCTGCGGATATAGAATTGACAGAATGCATGAGTTGACCGTTCCACACGAAGAAATAATGAACGAAGAGGAGAGACTGGAAACGATATTTCCGAGGATTCTGGTAGTTAAAGCTGTTAAGGACAAATAAGGATTTTATGAGTAGAAATAGTATAAAGCTGGTAGCTGTTGACCTCGATGGGACTCTGCTGATTACCGGGAACAATGGAACATCCGAAACTACACCGTTATTCATGGCACCCGAAGGAGCGAGAATGCTGAAAGCTGCTGCTCAAAACGGGATTCATGTTATCGTGGCGACATCGCGTGTTATCAATTCTGTCCGTGAATTGTGCCGATCTTTAATGATAGAAAGTCCAGTGATATGTACGAATGGAGCTCAGATATTCGAAACGATCGATGGGGCGTTGTTGAAATCCATTACCTTTCCCAGAGAGACAGGCCTGGCGATAGCCCGATTCGCCGACACCAACAACTGGGAACTCAGCATAACTGTCGGATCAACAACGTGTTATAAACAACGTTCCGGTCAGGAACTCGGACAATTCGCTGCCGGTAGAATGATAGTTGCGACCAATAGCGATGCTGTCACGAATGACGTAACAAGAATCCTTGTTCATGATCCTGAAGCTATCAGAGGGATAATGACTTTTTGTGAATCGATGTTCCCAGAGGAGTGTCGAATTGAGCGTTACACAGGTCCGGATGCCATGTCGCTGGGTATTTTTGGAAAGCACGCTGACAAAGGGAACGCTCTGGATTTTGTGTTGAAGCGTTTGGGAATTAATCAATCCGAGGTTATGGCGATCGGAGATGATCTTAATGATCTCTCTTTATTCTCCCGAGCACAGATTAAGGTGGCAATGGGTAATGCACATCCCGAATTGATCGAACAGGCCACAACGGTTGCCCCTACTAATGAAGATGAGGGAGTTGCCTGGGCATTGCAGGAATACGGAATTTCACTGCCTACTTAGGAAACCTCTGAAAAAGTCCCCTCTCCCCACCGCGGGAGAGGGTTAGGGTGAGGGGGCAACGCGCAAAGTGTTACTTTTCACCCTCACCTAGCCTCTCCCGTCAAGGGAGAGGAATATACGATCAATATTAAGCGATGTTGATCAGAGGCTTCTTAGATGATATGCAGGTACAAAATGTGATCATTAATCAGCATATATAACCGTATTTTACTTATGTAACTGCTATCTGATTTATCAAGTGAGACACGTAATATAAATAGGAAACGGGTGCGGATATTTCCGCACCCGTTATCTTTTCCATATAAAATCGATAACTTACCGCCATGCATCGATGCTGTAGGCGGGATCGGAACCGGGTCTGCGACCGCTTATCCATTGGGGATATTCCTCACCGCTGCCGGTAACGATAATGCAGCTCTCATACGGATCTCTAACGAAAGATATCTGGTCATAATCATCGGGAAGTTCTTTGTATGGTTTACCCGATCTCGGTTCTATGCCGAGCCACGAATTTGTGTTTACATCGACCCACGAGTGAGTTCTATAGTTCGCCAAAGTTGTGAAACTGGCTTTGTAAATCCACTCGTAAACCGCGTCTTTGGTCTTGAATCCGGCATCATAGAGAGCCTGTGCCATCTGCGGCAGCATGAAGAAGGTAATGCCGCCTTCCCTGTCATGCCAGATTCCGGGAATGAAGTATTCCAGCCAGTTCTTCGGACCGGGTACTCCCTTGACGCCGAGTCGCCTGGCTACGCCGCCGTGACCGCTTTTTACGAAGGCGCGGTAGCCGCCGGGAGAGAATTCGGTTCGGTGGATATTAGTCGAACCACCTCTGCCGAAATTAAAGGTGTAGAGGACGCTTTCATCTCTCTTGTAGTCATATTCCTCGTTCAGTCCCTTCCATCCGGGCGGGAGAGAATCCAGGTCTTCGGGAATAACATTGAAGAGAGGTGCTCCCATAACACCGCAGTTGGTAACGTTAGGAATGTTTCCGCCGAAATTACGCCACATCAGTTCGCCAGCTCGTGCCATACTCCTGTTTGCCGGATTACCGGGACCCATGAGACCGACATCGAAATTCATGCCGATTTCCTTGGCGATAGGTCCGCTGACGCAGAAACTGACGCTGCCGCGTCCGTCGCCACCGCCGACACTGCCTGCTTCGGCGATTGCCAGAACAACCGGGAACATTTCCGGTGTGCATCCGGCCATCACCGCATTTACCGCAACCTGCTCAACAGTCGCTGTTCGGTCTACCGGGCGGAAAAGTACCGGATTTCCTTTCTGTTGAGTTTTCCCAGTGGTCTGAAAAGCAAATCCCTGGTGATCTGCCTGGTAGGTGATAAGCTCATCGGGTTTGTGGCTGGTACCCTTCAGCATCTCTGCTACCCGTTCCTCTG
>CP070800.1:701768-705182 GCA_020343555.1 Dehalococcoidales bacterium | reverse complement strand
GGATCAAGATCACTACTCTCGAACGTACCAACAACATGACCGCTATTGGACAGTACATAAGAAAGAGTCCCATTATCACCGTCCGGAATAATGTCCCAATCACCAGCAGGATTCTTCTCTACCAGTAACAACTCATCAGCACAATTCCGGTGACGCTCCTGGTATGCGTAGCCTGATCTTTGTTGATAATGATGATGATTTCCCTCACCCTGATTCTGGTGCTGGTTCGGAGACGGAGACTGAGATTGATTCTGGTTATTCCCCGTACCTTCTTTAGCAATAGCTGGTGCAGCCAGCAGAGTTACGGCAACTATTACGAGTATCAGTATTGATATTATCTTTTTCATAATTTCCTCCGTTTAATCAATTTTTTACGTTATTTGTAGTACATCAATGAAATAGATGCACTAAATATAATAACGAAAGAACGAGAATATTGTTACAACCCAGGATTATGAAATGCATTGCA
Source organism: Dehalococcoidales bacterium (assembly GCA_020343555.1). The sequence goes on along the minus strand of CP070800.1, from coordinate 704,713 downwards.
GACTGTCAGGAATAAAATTTCTTCAATATATACACGCGTGAAAAGTGGTAGTTTATTGAAACTCACTCTTGATCACGTGTAATATAACCAGGTGTGTATAAAAAGGTATTGACTTCTCTTCCCTCCTTAACTACACTCTTTAGTATTTCTCAATGAAATTATTCAGAATATATGTATTATCTGAAATTATTTAAAGTTAAATGAGGTGATTTCATATGAAGGATTACGACGTAATAGTTATCGGTTCCGGATCAGGAGCAATAATTGCCAATGAAGCTGCATCGAACGGATTAATGGCAGCATTAATCGACCAGGGACCAATGATCGGCGGAACATGCCCAAACTGGGGCTGTATCCCTTCAAAACAGTTAATCTACACGGCAGATCGACTGGTGGATATCCGGGAAGCTGAGAAGCTGGGAATACAGACAACCATTGAGAACATTCATTTCTCCGAAATTATGGAACGCATGAGAACCAGCCGGCAGAGGACTCAGGAAGAATTGCGTCAGGGACTGCAGGGAAACGACCATCTTGATTTCTATGAAGGACGGGCAAAGTTTATCGATGACTACATTATCGAAGTAAATGATCAGGAGTTAAAGGGGAATAAAATCTGTATAGCATCCGGTGCACGCCCGTTTGTACCCCCTATTCCCGGACTGGACAAAGTGGATTACCTTACCAATGAATCAGTACTGGAACTCAAGGAAAAGCCGGAGAATCTGATCGTTATTGGTGGTGGTTATATTGCGGTAGAATTTGGACATTTCTTAGCTGCCGTGGGAACTGATATTACTATGGTAGAAATGGCAGACCGACTCGTCCTTGCCGAGGAACCGGAAATGGCTGAAATCCTCCGGAATGCGTTAAGTCAACGAATGAAAGTATACACCGGTCATTCCGCCGAGGAAGTACACCAGACCGATTCGAGCGTCTCGGTAATTACAAAAGACAAGAACAATGGAGAAACACGGGAATTTACAGCCGATAATATATTAGTAGCCGTCGGTCGAAAATCTAATGCTGATACACTGCAGCTTGAAAAAACCGGAGTAGAAATTGATGCCAGAGGTTTTATCAAAACTAACGAATATCTCGAAACGACGAGACCTAATATCTATGCAGTGGGCGATGCTAACGGTCAGGGCATGTTCCGGCACATGGCAAACAGGGAAGCAATATTGGTGGCAAATAACGTTTTCTATAATGCCGGTGTGAAGATAGATTATACTTATCTGCCACATGCAGTATATTCATATCCCCAAATAGCTTCGGTAGGTCTGACCGAGTCTCAGGCGAAAGAAAGATACGATATTTCCGTTGCTACTACCAGGTATTTCGATACCGCAAAAGGTGAAGCAATGCTGGAAATGGAAGGTTTCGCCAAGGTCATCACGGAAAAAGATACCGGAAAGATGCTTGGATTCCACATTATAGGACCATACGCTCCGGAACTTATTCAGGAAGTTGTTAATGCCATGACGTCGGGTGGAGGTAGTAATGAAATCCGTCACGCAATACACATACACCCCTCACTGTCCGAGCTTGTACAGGACATGATAGCAAATCTTGAATAGTCAAAACAACTATAACAGGCGATTATAAAAAGAGTATAGTATCGGTAATCTCAATACACCGGTTAACCGATTTCATGTATCAGGTGACTACCGACAGGATTTCAAGGATACCCCACCCAATACCAGGAACTGCCGTGAAGGAAAGATTATTCACAAAAGTCTGTTAATAATCAGGTAATATGTGAAGATTTTAAATACTTTTTCCTATCTCATTTTAGCCGAAGGTATCACATTAATAAGACGTTTAGTACTATTTTTATCCGTTTGTTCTTGATAATCTCAAAGTACCACCATATGAACAATTCGAAAAATGTGTTACAGTGAATCCTTTCCTGCATGATGCAGGTTCAATTATCTTACTCACCCTAATTTACGGATTAATTTAAAGGTTAAATATGTCAAAGGAAAAATCTTCTTCGATATCAATATGGGAAGATGTCTCAGGGCAAATAGAATCTCTGCGAGAAGCGCTGAATACCCCTGTAGATGAAAGTGATTCATCCGATGAGTCGACTAAGAAGCCCGACCTTCTGTATCACTATACTGAAAACGATGCCGAATCATCGGGTCAATCCGTTACTGAAACTATAGAGTCACTGAGAGAAATATTAAATACCCCTTTAGATGAAACCGTCTTACTTGATGAACCCTCTGAGGAATCTGACATACCAGCCCAAGATGACAACCAGGATGCTATGGATTTGGAAACATCCAACGATGAAAATATAGAAATAGATGAAGCAGCATCATCGAATACGACCGAAATTCTTACAGAAATTGTTGATGAAACTGATACCGATAATGATACTGGGTTGGAAGAGGTAATTGACTCGTATAACCAAATGCTGGAAACCGATGAATCTGACCGCTTCGATATCAAACAAGAAAGCCAGGATACAGTAGAGGAAACCGATACTATTGAAGAAACTGGCTTGGAAGAGGTAATCGACTCGGATAACCAGATGCTGGAAACAGATGAATCTGACAGCTTCGATATCAAAAAAGAAAGCCAGGATACAGTAGAGGAAACCGATACCATTGAAGAAACTGGCTTGGGAGAGGTAATCGACTCGGATAACCAGATGCTGGAAACAGATGAATCTGACAATCTCGTTGACAAACAAGAAAGCCAGGATATAGTTGAGGAAACTGATACCATTGAAGAAACTGGCTTGGAAGAGGTAATTGACTCGAATACCCAAATGCTGGAAATAGATGAATCTGATAAGCTTGACAATAAACAAGAAAGTCAGGGTGCGGAAATAGAAGAAACCACCGAAAATTCGATCAAGATTGAAACACTTGAAAATTCCGCAATAAAAAGCGAAACGACAGACCCCTACCTGTTAAAAGTTGATGAGTCTC
>CP070800.1:698110-701668 GCA_020343555.1 Dehalococcoidales bacterium | reverse complement strand
CACAATGCTTCGATATCATCCATGTCATGAGTGGTAAGTATGACCGTAACGTTTCTGTCCCGGTTAATCTTCCTGATGAAATCACGGACGGCTATCTTAGAAACGGCATCCAGACCGATGGTCGGTTCATCCAGAAACAGGACGGGCGGCTGATGCAATAAAGACGCTGCCAGTTCGCACCTCATCCTCTGGCCGAGACTCAACTGCCTGACGGGCATATTCAGCAGGGAGTGCAGTGAAAGTACCTCTACCAGTTCATCTTTCATTTTCAGGTATTCATTCCGGGGGACGCGGTATATGTCTTTCAGGAGATCGAACGATTCGATGACAGCCACGTCCCACCAGAGCTGGGTTCGCTGTCCGAAAACCACGCCGATATTCCTGACGTGTTCTTTCCGCTGTTTCCAGGGAGTCCTTCCCAGTACCTCGCATATTCCGGAATCAGGGACGAGGATACCGCTCATTATCTTTACCGTGGTCGACTTACCGGCACCGTTCGGACCGATGTACCCGACAAGTTCGCCTTCTTTCAGTTTGAACGAAATATCCCTGAGTGCCTGTATTTCCCTGTGTTCACGCTTTACGAAGCTTTTGAAAGAACCGAATAAGCCGCCCTTCCTCACAGGCACTCTGAAAAACTTATACAGGTTTTCGACAGCAATTTGAGACATAGCTATCCCCTTAAAGGCAATACTGAAATATGCAGATAAGCATATTAGCGTAACATGTATCCGGGAAAATGTCAAATTTAAAGAGGGTATCTCACAGATTATTGATATTGGTGTATCCGTCTAGTCATGATTTCGTCATTACCACTCAATTTATGGTAGGATTACCTTTACCTTTATATTACTTTGGAAATTGTGTGTTCTATCTTAAGGTTTGAATCGAGATTATTTTCATGGACGGTAACATGATAGTCAAACTTGTTGTGTGTATACTTGCCTGTTTTGCCGCTGCCGGTTTTGGCGGTATTTTCACTTCAAGATCTATTCCTGACTGGTATGAGGGACTGAAAAAACCACGTTACACTCCGCCGAACTGGGTATTCGGTCCCGTGTGGACCGTCTTATATATCCTGATGGCTATCTCAGTATTTCTCGTCTGGCAGGAAGGTCTAGCCGCACCTGGTGTAACAACTGCTTTTACGGTTTTCTGGATACAACTTACTGCTAACGCCATCTGGTCTTACGTTTTCTTCGCCAGGCGATGGATTATCGGTGGCATCATCAATATCGTCATCCTCTGGGCATTGATACTGGCGACGATAATCACATCATTTCCTGTCTCGACAATCGCAGGTATATTACTGCTACCGTACATCCTCTGGGTCAGTATAGCGATGTATCTCAACATCGGGATATGGATGCTGAATTCACGAAGAACAGGAGGAGTAAAGTAATCGTTACGATTTCACACATTGCAGAGGATACTAATCGAGAAGTGTAATACCTTATGCCTGTATCTACCTGATACCGCTAAATTTCAAACTTTAGTAGAAGAAGACGTTTCTTATGCAATGCCAAACTCACGCTTAAGTGCTTCAAACCTGTTCTTTCTTTCAGGTGACTGGATTTCAATAACTGGATTATATAAGCAATGTTGAAATACATCCGCATCCTTCAAGACTTCATTAAATTCAGAATGCACGGTTTTCTTATCGCTATGGGTATAAATCGCGTTGCAGATCATTTCTGTCTCATCATCATTGGTTATTCGTAATGATGCCATGATTTCTCTCGCCAGGATAGCACCTTTGTGGGCATGGTCTTTCATGTCCATATTAGCGTAAGAATATATATCATGTAACATACCTGTCATTGTCGCAAGCTCAACATCTTGTCCTCGCTTTAATGCAATTAATGCACACGCCTGGGCTACACCGTATAAATGTACATAACCATGCCTTCGTTCTTCAACATCTTTCATATTCAACAATACTTCATCGATTATTGTTCTCAAAACTTCTATTCTGTTCACGGTTCAATTACCTCCAAACGCGTTCCCCGACGATTCCCATTTAGCAGGTACGCTAATCAGCATATCTGCTTTTTAACTGTAAGTCAAAGGCTATTTACCTCAAGTCCACTCACCGACGTACAAGAATCAGGATGTTTGGTCAACTGTTTTACTATCTGCTACCGTTGAGTTTTACCTGTAACATTAATACTTCTCGATCACAAACGTGCCGTAGCCTTCATATTCTCTTCGAAATCCAAAATACGTTTCAAACCACTTTTTACACCATTCATAATAACTCGGATCATCCGAATTACCCTTACAAGCAGCCAAGTTTCTACGCGCACTCCACATGATGTACCGTTCCCATTCGTTTTGTGTATCGGTTGCCATTGAAGTGATAAAATAACCATTAGCGTAAAATATGTCGTAAATATGTTTCAGCGGGAGTGTTTCTCCTTCAAATTCGATAAGCTCTGCCGGCGGGTTATCGACCTTTGAATAGCGAGTGCCGATAATCAGCTTCCCGTCAGATTTGACGTATTTCTCAAGTCGGTGGATCGTATCTTCGATACCTCCGAAATCTTCGCCGGATAAACAGGCAAAATCGTATTTATTGTCCGTCTCCCAACCAAGCACATCCGCACAAATTAGTGAAATATCTTTGATCTCTGCTCCTTCAAGACGTCTTTCCCCTTCATCTATGAATTCTCTGGATATATCAACTCCGGTGCCTTTAATACCGAAAGCTTCATTCCAGATTTTCAGCATTTCACCGTAACCGCAGCAAAGATCGAGAACACCCGAATTTGAATTCATTCCTGCCGTGTACCCGATATCGACAATCTTTTCAATCGGTGTCATGCTGATGAGGTGCAGACTGCTTTTGATATCATTAATTATTTCTTTATAATCCATTTTTTCTTCCTTTTATTCTCCTTTAATAATTTCATACGATCTTTAAAAAGAAAGCCGTGAATGTGCTACACCCACGGCATAAGTAATTATCGGTTATAGTTCCAACAAAAACCGCTCCCGGAGGAGCGGTAATAGCTTTAGACCAGAATAATAACTAGCTGACCAGTTCCTTCCCGGGGTGCAGAGACATAAAAGCAAATAACATATTCATATCTGAGCCCCCTTTTTTATGAATAGTTCCTTAACGTTAAAATGTTACGTCATCATAGATGAATAAGTCAAGGATACAGAAAATATATATTCAAGTACTCAATAATGTATCGCAGTCATCGGGATGACTACATGGACATAACAGTAACATCATCCTTTTCGAATTCAGGATATACAGAGTGCTTATACCGATCGGTACAACGCGTGTCGATTATCGAAAGTAAAATTCTGGAGAAAACCCAGTTTCTGCAGGCGAACTTTTGCCGCAGCGATTGATACATCGAATGATTCCGCAACTATTCCAATCAATTGCGTTGCTTCATCGGTATCTTCCAGAAGCCAGTATCGATCCGAGGATCTTTTCAGAAAATCTTCAGCCAGTCTTTTTAATAGAGTCAACGGCGTCAGGAAAGCTCCGCAGGCATAACTTGCCTGCCACTCCATCCAATCTTCGAATGGGGCATCTATGAT
>CP070800.1:694948-698010 GCA_020343555.1 Dehalococcoidales bacterium | reverse complement strand
TTAAGCAACGGTTACCAACCTCTGAATCTTGCCACAGAATCATATTTTAGCTATAATCGTAATGCGCTGGGGAATAGTCTAACGGTAGGACAGCGGACTCTGGATCCGTCAGTGAAGGTTCGAATCCTTCTTCCCCAGCCAAATATATTTCCAGGTAATAACATGACTCGTTACAATCTTCATTCACTCGATAACGTTCCATAATTTGAATTTGAATTGGGTAATTATGGTACCTGGTTTTACACGGAGTAAGTTTCTTTCCCTTATTTTCTTTTTCCCTCTCTCTCTGTTACGAGCTGTCTCCCTCTCCAGATGGAAAGGGAGACGCTCGAAAATACCACCGTCTAAGGTTGGATTTGTTTTCTGAAGGAGAGGACTGTTAGTAGAGGATACTCACAGTTAAACTGAGATACTGCCCGGGAATCCACTCAATAATACTGGTTGAGGTAAACCGGCCTGCCCGTCGTACAAGACTTTGGCAGGCGGGGGAAAAGGGAAAAAGAGAACATAGAGATCGTAGTAAAAGCGATGATCATGAATAAATATCCTGGTAATCTGTTTCGAGTTATAAGTCCGGGTAGAAGACTCTGGTTCTTCTCACTCTTCATTTCGCTTGTCAGGCATTCCGTCGATAAAAGTTTTTTCCTCGTCGGTGACGTGCCCTACCGATGCACATAACACCGTAAATTCATCTTCCCCATCGACGCCGATCAGGTTATCTGCCGTTTCCTGGTAGTAACCACCGATCGCACAGCAGCCGCATCCCAGGACTTCGGTAGCCAGGTATAGCTGGTGGGAAATATGCCCCAGGTCAAGCAGTAAACCTTTGTGAGAAGCGCCGTTACCCAGCCATTCGCCACGATAGGGAATGCATGCCCAGAAAAATACAACCCCGGTTTTAGTAGCGTAACTCTGATCCTGGCTAGGATTAGTAAATGTTTCATTGATCCTGTCGGTCAGGTTGTCCACTTTTTTTATCAATCCTATCTGGTGTGTTAACGGCAGGTATCGCCATATACCAGGTTCAACTCCACTTACGTTCATTACGGCAAGATATGTCTCGAAGGCGTACATACAACCGCCTGCGGCAACCGGACGTAAATAATTTCTACCCGAACCATCCGGTAAATATTTCCGATAGCCCCCGATTACTTTTTTAACGCCTTGTGTGCACCAGAGTAAAAATGACAGCTCTAAGAGTGTTAAAGACTCCCGGGTGTAAATCCTTCTACTCATACGGTTACAGGTACATTCAAAGAAATCTCTTTTTGGGGCTGTCTTGGAGTTGATTTCGGGTAAATCTATCTTTTTCGCTGTCTCAGGGATGGGCTTCTGGAAAGCCGGTTGCGGAACACCTTTAGTAATATCCGCTTTTTGCTTCCAGTCGAAATCCGTGATCCTGGACTTCATGAATTCCCGGTACACATCATACTCACCCATTCATTACTCCTTTTACACTAAAATATATCTTATTCTAGACAGAAGTAATTGTATGAACAAGTCTGTTTCTAACCTTCAAATAATGGTAAAATAAAGGTATAAGGCACTCCGATCAATATCGGAGTGCCTTATTTATCCTTCGGAATACCCCCGGGTATTTTTCAAGCCTGCTTCCTGACTAAATCATCATGGCATTTGGTTATTTATTACCTGTTACGTACGATAACTTCACGCATTCTATTACCCACCTGTCTGATCCGGGCTGCCACTTCTTGAAATCATAACCGCCGTACTCGTAAATGACCTGGAATCCGACTTGTTGCATCAGGTTTTCCATCGTATCCCGACTGATAAGCTGAAAATCGAATTCGTGGATAAAGCTTTCTGTTCGACCAGCTTCCTCGATGAAAACCTCCTGCTTGATATGCATGAGCATCGTGTCGGCATCATAGGAAGTCTCGCCGTATTTCCATACCTTGAGACCGGTATCCGGTGGAATTTCCAGGTCGAATCTCCGCCCGGGTGAATGCCAGGATTCGTCTGCCGGATATTCGAGTTCCAGCATCAGGCATCCTTCATCGGCAAGATGGTTATAAATGCCGGACAACGCCCGGAGCATTTCTTTTTCCGAAAGCAGGTGATGAAAGTCGGCGCTTCCTCCAATGAATGCGAAATCATAGTCATTATGAGGAAGGTGAAGGTCTGTTACATCACAAACCAGAAAAAGAGGATTCCTTGAATTGGGATTATTCTTCTTCGCGATTGCTATCATTTCAGGCTCGATATCAACCGCGGTGACTGAAAAGCCTTTTTCAGCCATACTGCAGGCGACGGTTCCGACGGCACACATCAAGCACAAGACCTTCCGACCGTACTTTTCCGCGAGTTCTGAATAATAACCAATTACTTCGGAACGGTCTTTCCCTTCCAGATCCCAGATCATGGCATGTCTTGCGTAGTTACCTCTTTTATCTGTCATCTTCTTTACTCATTCATAAAATAGTACCATACAGGAAGAATTCAGATGAACCACTTATTAAAACTCTGTGATATAATCGGCAGGGATTTATCCTGATTGTACCGGTGGGGAAATATGATTAACATAGACAGACTGATCGAAAAGGTGAGAAAACAAGCTGAAGAGTCTTCTTTTTCGGGTGGGGTATCGATTTTCCATGGCGATGAGCCGCTGTACGAAGAAGCGTTCGGATATGCGGATATGGCGGAGAAGAGGTTGAACAATATAAATACCAGGTTTGCTATCGCATCGGGGACGAAATTCTTCACCACTCTGGGTATCGGTACGCTGATCGATAAAGGAAAATTGTCACTGGACACCACCATCAAAGAGAAATTTGGCAGGGATTTGTCGTACATAGATTCCCAGGCTACCATCGCCTATCTACTCTGCCATGCGTCAGGTATATACGATTATTATGACGAAGAACTGGATATTGACTGCGAGAATTTCTTTGTTGATATTCCGTGGTTTCAGCTTGAAACTCCCTTGGACTACCTACCCCTGTTCGAAGATAAGCAGCCAAAGTTTCCTGCCGGTGAACGTTACTCTTACTCGAATGGGGGATATGTGTTCCTGGGGATTATCATTGAAAAGATTACCG
>CP070800.1:691954-694848 GCA_020343555.1 Dehalococcoidales bacterium | reverse complement strand
GCATACCTCCATCGACCTGGAAGGTATAAGAATTAATCTTTTCGTAATCTTTTTCCGCAGCCGCGAGTTCGTCACCGACCGGGCCGACTATTTCCTCGACCAGGCGGCTGAGGCTTACAATACCGGCGGTTCCACCGAACTCATCGATGACGACAGCTACCCGGTAATTGTTATCTCGCATTTCGGCAAAAAGCTCGTTAACCAGCTTGGATTCAGGAGTAAAATAGGCAGGACGCACCAGGTCATTGACCAGTGACTCTCGGGTAATTTCACCTCTGGCTAATCCCATCAGAACATCCTTGATAGAAAGTATACCGACGACATTATCCATGTTTTCCTGAAAAACGGGAAAACGTGAAATCGGTGATTCTGCATACAAAGCAAGAAAATCGGAAATAAGCGAATCCAGTTCGATCGCTATTACTTCAGGACGGGGTATAGTAACTTCCCGTACCGGTCTGTCGCCGAAATCGAAAACTTTTGCCAGCATCTTGGCTTCATTTTCTTCGACCGTTCCTTCTTTGTGCCCGACAGATATCATATTCCGTATCTCATCAGCTGTCGCCAGAGATTGTGATGCCATCTCACCTCCTGTAAGTTTGGCAAGACCAGTTGTGATCCAGCTTAGTCCAGCCACAAATGGAGTTAGCAGCCACGAAATAATCTCGAGTGGTCGTACAGCAAGAAGTGAAATCCGCTCACTATGATGTGCCGCGATCGTCTTCGGTGTGGTTTCGGCAAATATCAGCAGTATCACAGTTATCGCAGCCGTGGATATTAGTACTCCGTATTCAGGCCAGCGATCGATAGCCAATGCGGTAGCAAGAGCTGCCGCTGCAGTGTTGACAACTGTATTGCTGAGTAGTACCGTCGAAAGGAATTTTTCCGGTCGCTCCAGCATCCGGGCGACACGAGTAGCTCCTCTTACTTTCGTACTCACTAGGTGTTCAAGTCGGATTTTCTGCAGAGAAATAAACGCCGTCTCTGAGCCGGAAAAGAAAGCTGATAAAATTATACAGGCCACAAGAAGCACCATATACAGTGCTTCGGTGCTAGACAAATACCATCACCTGCCTATCAGGGCGTACGTTAGCATAAATAGTATTCTACATACTATCATCGGGCGAGTATATTGTCAAAGTAATATTTATTCTTAAGGGTAAATCTGAAAAGATACCTTGAACGGATTTACAGACCGGCCAAGCTACTGGACAAGAGTATGGTATGTCATCTAGAATACTCTCTTAAATACTATGTAAAAATTGCTTTGAGGAGGTTGGCGGTGATAGTCATCAGTACGATAGTCGGGATAATGCTCTTCGTCGGCGGTTGCGTAGGAGTTGTCCTCACATGGATTAACTACCAGGTATCCTCATTAGCCTGGATTGAAGGCCTTTTAACCTACGGGATGTTCGCCGTCCTGGGTCTCGGTATAATAGTGTTTATCGTAATGACTCCGCGGGAAACATAAACAACCCGACGCTTTTATACAGGTGTCCAGTCGATCTCCTCTGTTACGCGTTCGCAGAATGCGGCTATCAATTTTGCGGCGTTTTCGATATCATCCAGATCCATGATCTCATTCGGCGTATGCATATACCGTAGCGGTACCGAGACAAGCCCGGTAGCGACGCCGGCACGATTAAGCTGCATCACATTCGCATCTGTACCCGTTCCTCCAGGTTCTGCTACAATCTGGTACGGTATTTCAAGATCCTTCGCTGACTGAACCAGCATATCGAAAACAATCGGATTAATATTTGCTCCTCGTGTAATCTTCGGACCACGCCCCAGCTTTATGTCGCCTACCTTCTTTTTATCGCTGGTTGGATAATCGGTCGCATGTCCTACATCAGTCGCTATCCCAATTTGCGGATCGATACCAAACGCACTGGTACGCGCTCCACGGAGACCCAGTTCTTCCTGGACCGTGGAAACTCCGATAACTGCAGCTTTACGGGATTTCTCTGCCAGCAGCCTTAACGCTTCTGCCACGACAAAAACTCCCATCTTGTCATCGAAACTCCGCGCTGCGCACAGGCTTCCCCGCAACCGTTGAAGTTCGTGGGAGTACGTCACGCAATCTCCGATAGCCACAATCGACTCGGCATCTTCCCTGTCTTTTGCGCCGATATCTATCCAGAGATCATCCAGCTTTGGAGTCTTTTTCCTGTCATCAGCATCGATCAGGTGTATCGCGGTGCGTCCGAGTACACCTGGGATCGGACCTGTGGCTGTATGAACGGTAACGCGCTGTCCTACGGTAACCACGGCATCATGTCCGCCGATGGATCCGAAATAGAGCATTCCTTCTTCGCTAATATAACGGACCTGGAACCCTATCTCGTCAGCATGCCCGGCAAGCATTATCCTCGGAAATCCATCCGGATTAACTGTTGCGAATACGTTACCCATAACATCCGTACGTACCTCGGAAGTGTAAACGGCAACACGGTCGCGGAACACACGTTGAACCGGCTGCTCATAACCGGAAGGACCTGGGGTATCGACAAGTTTCTTGAGAAACTCAAAGGAATCCTGCTGCATAGTATCTCCTTGTATCAGTTCAGTAAAATACCCCTATACTACATTCAAAGTACGGACACGTCAAGCGTCTCTCCGGATAACCTACAAACCGAGTAATACCATCAGCCGATATCAGCTTTGTTCCATATATTTTATGTTATAATTTGAGGGTATGAAAATCCTTGGTATTGAAACGTCCTGTGATGAGACTGCCGCAGCGGTAGTTGAGGAAGGCATAAATATTCTTTCGAACCAAGTTGCCTCACAGGTGGAAATTCACGCCCGTTATGGTGGTATCGTCCCCGAAGTAGCTTCGCGTCAGCATATCCTTGCCATAATACCTGTCATAGAACAGGCAATGAAGGAAG
>CP070800.1:684560-691854 GCA_020343555.1 Dehalococcoidales bacterium | reverse complement strand
CGTGATAGACCTGATGAGAGAGATCTGTTGAAAGCTCAATTTTTTATCGAAGAAAAGTTGGATGAAATAGCTAACCGACCTTTATAAACAATACAGACTGTGAAGTGAAAAAGGAGTAAATTAATGCCGCCAAGTATATATCCCACCGGGATGACCATCTATAACCCGGACAAATGCTGGAATGGTTTTACCGTTTTCCAAGCAAATGACGTAGGCGCCACGGTTATCGACATGAACGGCACGGTGATCAACCAGTGGAGGGGCATGACCGCCGAATTCTCACCTAAAAAGATACTCCCCGGCGGTTATGTCATGGGGAATACCGGAATTCGTAATCCTAAGTACGGTGTCCAGGACGCGACTGACCTGGTCCAGGTCGACTGGGAAGGCAATATTGTCGGGAAATTTGATAGATATGAGCAGGTAAAAGATCCTCACCAGAAGCCTGCCTGGATGGTAAGGCAGCACCATGATTACCAGAGAGAGGGTAATCCGGTGGGGTACTATGTTCCGGACATGGATCCAAAAACTCATGGAGGTAATACCATCATCCTCAGTCATAAAAACCTGCATAATCCCGCGATATCGGAAAAAATGATCCTGGATGACACGATAATCGAGGTAACCTGGGAAGGAAAAATTATCTGGGAGTGGATATGCAGCGATCACTTCGATGAAATGGGATTCAGTGAAGAAGCGAAAAACACCTTGGCAAGAAATCCGAGTGTCATGGGAAACAGGGGAGCCGGCGACTGGATGCATATAAACTCCGTTTCAATGCTCGGACCGAACAGGTGGTTTGAATCGGGAGATGAACGGTTTCATCCGGATAATCTGATATGGGACGGTCGTCAGACCAATATAATGGCTATCACTGACAAGAAGACCGGGAAGATTGTCTGGCAGGTAGGACCCGATTATACAGCCACCGAAGCATTGCGAAAACTGGGGCAGGTTATCGGTCAGCACCATGTACACATGATTCCAAGAGGGCTGCCTGGAGAGGGCAATATCCTTGCCTTTGACAACGGTGGACAGGCCGGATATGGAATTCCTAATCCCGGCGCTCTGACAGGCAATAACAATGCCATACGTGGGTATTCCCGGGTGCTGGAATTCGACCCGATTACCCTTGAAATAGTCTGGCAGTATACGGCACGCGAAGCCGGATTTGCTATGGACATGTACCGGTTTTACAGCCACTATATCAGTGCCGCCCAGCGCCTGGCTAATGGTAACACGTTGATAACCGAAGGTGCCGGCGGTCGACTTTTCGAAGTCACCTCGGATCATGCGATTGTCTGGGAATATATCAGCCCGTATTTCGGAAAGGGGAAAAACCGGAATATGGTGTACCGCGCCTACAGGCTTCCTTACTCCTGGATTCCCCAGGCGGATAAACCAGAGGAACGCCCGGTAGCTCCGGTTGATAACAGTAAATTCCGGGTTCCGGGATCCTCAATAAACAAGGCGAAAAAAATCACTCGAATCAAAAGCTCTAAATAACTTCGGAGAATTTAACAGTTAAAGAAGGTAAAATGGGCATACAAGGAGAAAAAAGTGCCGTACGCCAAATGCGATGATATTAATATTTACTATGAAATAGTAGGACAAGGTCCGCCCCTGGTACTGGGACATGGCGGCAGCTACACCCTTGATATGTGGAAAGACTGGGGTTACACGGATAGCCTGAAAAACGACTTCCAGTTGATTCTCCTCGATTTCAGGGGACACGGGCGGAGTGATAAGCCAAAACAGGAGCCTGGATCCGGCAGCGGTATGGCAGACGACGTGATAGCCGTGCTTGATGATATCGGGATTGAGAAAACCGGCTACTTCGGCTACTCGATGGGAGCCATGGCAGGTTTTTCCCTCGCTACCTCGCTACATGTTTCACGGTTTAACAGCTTCATTCTCGGCGGCATGACCCCGTACGAGTGGCCCGAGGAAATGATCCGGGCGATCAACATTTCAATAGAAGGATATAAATTACTTCAAACCGATCCTGATGCCTATATTGAGTGGATGGAAAATTTGTTAAAAAGAACGCTATCACCCGAAGAAAAGAGTGATTTGCTGTCCCGGAACGCAGAATCGTCGGCCAGTATGCAGTCGGGTCTCCTCGATACACCGCCTTTGACTAATGAAGACCTGTCGCGGATACCGGTACCGTGTCTTATTTATTGCGGTGACCAGGACCCGTTCTATCCCGGAGCTAAGGAAAGCGTGGAACATATACCCAAGAGTGTATTCATCTCTATGGATGGCTTTAACCACATAACAGCGATTACGCAAAGTAACTATGTCGTCCCCTATATTAAATCTTTTCTCGACGTGGTGCGTGAGAGTGAATAATATCAACCAGATAAAAAGAATGGTATGTTCTATTCATTAATAATAAACGATGGGAGGTGTTATCGATGCTAAGAAAACTTAAACTGATGTGGATGGCGTTGAAACTCAAGTTCAAAGGAAAAAGGAAGATCGGCATTTAGTATATTGTAGAAATCCTGTTATTAAAGAGATCAGGACCATGGAGGAAGAGCATAAATAATGGGTGATAACGTTAAAATAGCAGGGGCTCAGATTAATCCAATTATCCTTGATGTTAATGGTAACCTTAACAAGTGCCTTGATTTTACAAAAAAAGCAACAAACCAAGGCGCAAAACTAGTCATCTTCCCCGAAGCAGCTCTTACTGGCTACTGTTACAGTAGCTTGGAAGAAGCAATTCCTGTAGCAGAGACCATACCAGGACCAAGTACAGAAGCGATTATTTCTCTGTGCAAAGAACTTAACACTTATGTAATTGTTGGACTTATCGAAAAGGAAAATGATAAATATTACAACGCAGCAGCATTTCTTGGACCTGAAGGCTTGATCGGTAGATACCGTAAACTACATTTGCCTTATCTTGGGATTGATCGTTATCTTAATTATGGTGATCAACCATTAACCGTGTGCGATACAGAGATTGGTCGAATAGGAATGGGGATTTGCATAGATATGGCATTCCCAGAACACTCACGCGTATTAGCTCTTCAGGATGCAGACGTCGTAGTGAATATAACCAACTGGCCAGGGAAAACTATTGACCCGAATTTTTTGCATTTCGTCAATGTTAGGGCAAGTGAAAATACCATCTACTATATTGCTGTGAATCGAGTGGGTCATGAAAGAGGTTGGGATTTTTTTGGGAGTAGCATAGAAGTAGATCCAATGGGAAACCTCGTTGGTCAAGCACCAGAGAATCAGGAAGGTATTTTTCATTTCGAAGTCGATCCAAAGGTTGCCAGGCAAAAGCATCATACCTTCGTTCCAGGACAATTTGAATTGGATTTGATTCTCGGTCGTCGTCCTGAATTTTACGGTGATATTGTTAAACCTCTAGAGGATAATTCAAGGATTCGCTAACTCCCACTAACAAGCGAGACTTTGTGCAAGGAGAAAGCTTTGCAAGGAAAGACAGTACGTGAAACGAGTGTAGTTCTCGTCCAGAAAATGACACCTCAGGACGCAAATCTCGCTGGTAATGTACACGGCGGTGTGATCATGCGTTTGATTGATGACGCTGCCTATGTCGTGGCAACACGGCATTGCCGGTGTAACACCGTAACCGCTTCGATCGACCGCATGGATTTTCATAATCCTATCTACGTTGGCGATCTCGTATCCCTCAAAGCCAGTTTAAACCTTGTCGGGAAAACATCGATGGAGATAGGTGTCCGCGTGGATTCGGAAAATCTGAAGACCGGCAAGATAAGCCATGGTGTGTCCGCCTATCTTACCTATGTAGCACTCGATGAAAACGGAAAACCCGCGCCTGTCCCACCTTTGATCCTTGAGACAGAGGAAGATAAACGAAGAAATACCGAAGCCCAGGCAAGAAGACGCATTCGTTTACAGGAGAGATGAGGACAGGTCCTCCTGCGAATATCGAGGAGAATCTTTCATCCGGCAAGACGGATTCAGGATAACAGCGTATCGATTTTTAGAGATTACCACGTCGTCCCGACTTTATCGAGACTCCTCGTAATGGCAGTTGGAGTGTCATTGCGAGATTCGCCGTCAACAGGCGAACCGTGGCAATCTATATAAAATGTATATACTACCACGCATCCTGTTGAAACGCTGCACTCCTGGTGCTACAATCCTCTCACCATTTCTAAATTCAGGAAGGAGTATAATCATGCCAGAACTGAAATACGGCAAGTATGTATTACAGAACGCTACACGAACGGAACTGGACCTTCCCAGGAGAGAGCAGTACCCGTTCGTCCATGTCGAGAAGGAACAGTGGAAAGACCTTGAGGTTAACTGCAACTTCGCCTGCAGCTGCGTTCACTCACCCTATGTCATGCCCGACCTGCCACACTCACATCCGTTCGGTGAGTTCCTTTACTTCATCGGCAGCGATCCTGACAACCCGGAAGATCTCGGCGCGGTGGTAGAGATCGGCATCGGTGAGGAATGGCAGAAACTTACCTTCGATAAGACTGCCGTTCTCTTTTTCAGAGCAGGACTTCAGCACGCTCCCGTCTACGTAAAAAAGGTTGACAGACCTTTCTATTTCGGGCACGTTATGCAGTCATCCAGCTACGCCAAAGCAGATGAGCCCGGTGAAAATGAGAAAACTACAACTGAAGTTGAATACGGTGAAGTCGTCAAGCATCCGGTATTTAAAAAGGCCGACTACGGAACCGAACTGGTATTCATCGGCAAAGACCATGACGCCATGGACGCTGATATATTCTTCTATATGGTGAAAAAGCCTTCCGTCATCCCTCAGCCTGAAGAAACGAAAGGATACAACCGGTTCGGCATCCTGATGGGCGGGGATCCGAAGAAGATTCCCGATTTCACCGCTGAAGCGGAGATTAGCATGGGAACGGAAAATGAGACGCAGGTGATCGACTCCACGACCGTGTTCCATAAACCTGCGGATATGCCGGGACAGGATATCAATATCAGGAAGGTCGATAACCGGATAGCCTTCATGAATATCTATGTCCCGAGATAAGTACTAATACAAATATTAGGGAAACTCTGATTAACAATACTAAATATCGATCAGGACATTCCTCTCCCTCGACGGGAGTAGTCAGGTGAGGGTGAAAAGTAACGATTTTCTTGTGGCCCCCTCACCCTAACCCTCTCCCACGGTGGGGAGAGGGAACTTTTTCAGAGGTTTCCTGAATACTAAACAATAACGAATATTTAAATAATAGACAGTATGAAATAATCATGACACCATTTTTGATAATCTGGATCATTGCATCATTGTGTTTTGTCGTTGGTATAGTTTTATTTATTCGTGTAATGATAGGTATGCGAAAAAAATAAGGATGTGACTGAAAATATTGAAGGAGTTTTGGAAAGAATTCTGAGTAAATTAGATTAGGCAAATCTCCCTTAATACCCCTTTTTCAAAGGGGGAGACTACTTACGAAGTATACAGCGAATCCGGCGTCTCTCTTTGTAAAGGGAGATAGAGAGGGATTTTGAAATCCACTCCAACTGAAATCAATATAGAAAGAGATAGTGAAATGACAACATCAAAATACGGGCACTTAATCTGCACCGAACTTGCTGAGGAAGCACGACAGAAAGACCTGAACCTGGAGGGCTCCGACCGGATGAAGGAGCACGTAATATGGATGGACAGCGAGGTAATACCAGGAGCCATGTACTCGGAATGCGTCTGGTTCTCACCCGGCTTCCTGGACTCGCCGGAAGAAATGAGGAAACGGGAAGGGCTGGGGGCACATACCCACCCCTTCGATGAAGTAATCGGTTTTTTCGGTATCGATCTTACCGATCCCTATGACCTCGGCGGGGAGATCGAACTCTGGCTCGAGGACGAGAAATTCGAACTGAAAAACAGTTTCCTGGCTTATGTTCCCGCCGGAATGAAGCACTGTCCGTTAAAGCACATCTCCCAGGACAGGCGAGTGTTTCATTTCACCCTCGGTCCCGGCAAGGAATATACCAGGCAGGAATCCACCGCCACGAATACCGCGAAACCGGAATGGGATGTGAGAAAACATGTGGTCAAAGGACTTAAGGATGACATCGCTACCGCACCATGGAGTGCCGGACCGAAACAGGCCAGAAACGGAAAGGGCGGACGACTCCTGTACCTCGACAGCGAGGTTGTTCCCGGCGCCTTTTACGTCGAGACGGTCTGGGTCACTTCCCTGCCAGGTGGTTCTGCAGATACTGTTTTTCCCGGCGGCGATCCGGTGGAAAAACACTTGCATGACTTCGATGAAGTGATCGCTTTCTTCGGTACCGATCCGGATGACATACATGACCTCTGTGGGGAAGTCGAACTATGGCTGGGTGATGAGAAGCACATAATCGATAAATCATGCATGGTATTCGTCCCGGCAGGCCTTGATCATTGCCCGTTGAAGTTCAATCGCGTCGACAAGTCGATATTCTACTTCACTGCCGGTCCTGGTTCGATGTATTTTTAGTCAAAAAGTAGTAAAAGGAGATTGATGTGAAACCAGGTGATGTAATTTCTTATCTTCAAATGTGTAATGAAGAAGGAGTTAATTTACAGCGTGGTATGAATTATCACCTTCATGGCAATGTGAGTGTTATTCCAATGAGTTTAAGGCAGAATGCTCCATACGCGGATAGGGTTGAAAATGACGGAAAAATTTTAATATATGAAGGACATGACGTCCCTAAGACTCCGGTTAGCACTATTCCCAAGATTGTTGATCAACCAAGGTTTAACCCATAAGGTACTCTGACTCAAAATGGATTCTTCTTTAATGCCGCAGAGTTATATAAACAAGGTAAACAAAAAGCCGAAATAGTTAGAGTTTATGAGAAATTACATCGAGGAATATGGGTATTTAACGGGGTATTTCTCTTAGTAGATGCATGGACAGAAAACAGTAATGCAAGACAAGTTTATAAATTCCGACTAGAATTGACGGAAAGTTTAGATGAAGAAAATAGTACCTTAAGCAATCAACATGTACTCGAACACACTAGAATAATTCCACCTCAGGTAAAACTAGCTGTTTGGAAACGAGATAAAGGGAAATGTGTAATATGTGGTAAAGCCGAGAATCTCCATTTCGATCATATTATCCCCTACTCGAAAGGTGGCTCTTCTTTAGTTGCAGAGAACATCCAATTATTATGTGCGCAACATAATCTAGAAAAAAGAGATAGAATAGAGTAGCTAGCATTCTGCTAGCTACTCAACAATAGACTTTATAAAATACTTCCCCTAAAATTCCCTTGGTTTGCAGATTATCTCCCTTATCTTGGT
>CP070800.1:677938-684460 GCA_020343555.1 Dehalococcoidales bacterium | reverse complement strand
TCATTACCAATGAGCGTAATCAAATGATTCTCGAAAATACATTGAACTGCGGAGCAGATGACTTAATCAGAAAACCGATTAAAATAAATACCCTTGTTGCACGAATTCAGACCAGGTTGGAAAAAAGTTCAGTCATATCATAATCCGGTTTGTTCCCGTAATAGATACGGGATTCTGTTCCTCCTACTAACCCTTTTATCTTAAAAGATGCCGGTTATCTGGCTTGACCCTTGTTACCTGCCTGTTCATACTGACGAGACGAAACCGGCCGAAGCATTATCACAAGAAACGTGATGGCTGCCATTGAACCTGCGCCGAGAATAAAGGCAAGTGAATAACTGGCGCTGGTATCGAAAATAAATCCACCAATCAACGGACCGGTAGCTGCGCCTATCCCCCATCCAATCTCCAGCAATCCCAGTATCGATCCGAGACGGTCAAGGCCGAATGTATCGCCAAGCAGGGCAGTAACTCCGGAAAATAATCCACCATTTCCCAGTCCGTAGATAACTGCGAATACAAAAAACATCCAGAGGTCTTGCACCCATACCAGCCACAGCATCGCACCTGCCATGACCAGTGTCGACACAATCGCAACTTTCTTCCTGCCGATTCGGTCAGCTACTATTCCGAGTCCTATCATTCCACCTACTCGTGCTGCTCCCATAACACTGATGATCATAGCTCCTTCGGTGGCAGTGATCCCGATATCCGTAACATGTGGGACTATATGAGTAAACAACATCGACATACAGAATGAAAAGAAAAACCAGATACCTGCGACAGCCCAGAATCCCCTGGTTTTAAGGGTTTCAGCAAGAGTGAGACCAGATCCCTGTATATCCACGTCCGAATTCGCTTCGGGCATGTCATCTTCCTCTGGTTCCACGCCGTCCGGTAAAGCACCGATTTCTCCCGGTTCTTTTTTAAGCAAACGGGAGAGAGGAATCACTACAGCCCACGTTATCAATCCTATGATAAGATAGGCTGTTTTCCAGCTAAATTTTGTTATAAGAAAGTTAGACAGCGGTGCCATCGTAATCGTCCCAAGTCCTTCACCTGAGCCGGCAATTCCCACCGCAAGACCGCGCTTTTTATTGAACCACCGTGAAACGGTAGATGTAGCAACCACGTAGACGGGCCCCATTCCGATAGCCAGTAAAACGCTATAGGTAAGAAACACCTGCCAGGCCGCGCCAGTCCTGCTTGTAAGTACAAGGCTCAATCCGGTAATGAGTCCCATCACAAAGAGAACAATCCTCGGACCATATCTGTCCAATGCCCACCCGCCGATAAATCCTGATATTGGTATCAATACCATCGATACCGATGAAATTGCGGATGTCGCCATGCGGGTTAATTCGAACTCAGCTTCGATCGACTTGAAGAAGATGGTGAAAGACGATGCTATTCCCATCATCACCGCCTGGATGACTAAAAAGACAGCAACGATTATCCAGCCGTAGAATATTCCGTTTTTTAACCTGACAGGCACAGAAGAAAAACCTCCCGACACCAAAACCGACAAGATTATATGGCCGGTTAATCGATTCTAAAAGTAAGGGGGAGGGTAAAACCCTCCCCCTGATTCTACCATAAGATTTAACAGGTATTCTTAGTTCTCAGGAATTTCCGGTAACTCGAAGTCATCGGGGAATTCGAAATCATCCTCCGACCATCCGGGAATCTCGAAATCCTCCGGTAGTTCCATACCTGGAGGTCCGGATGGAATCATGGGAAAACCTCCACCGTCTTCGAACGACTCAGCCATTTCCGCCAGTTCTGCCAGAGATATCTCATAATTTATATACACACGGGAATTCCCGGTCGTTATCTCGATGCGTTCCAGAAGTTCCGCCGACTCCTCGTCCTGGCTCATCATTGCGATAAAATCGATCATAGTGCCAAGAGATTCCCCAGCTTTAGCAGCAGAATCGGCAGGAGAGAAATCTATATTCATGTTAATTGTCAATGTCTGTGTCCCCAGATCAGCTGCCAGTCCAAGTGACTGCATATCTTCAAATGCTTCCAATCCGATCGGCATCATCTCTTCTTCAGGTTGATCAGCAAATGATTCTTTCGCTTCCTGGGGAATGATCATTGCCAACTTAAGCATCACATCTCCCATATCATCATACGTATCCAGCACTACTCCGGTCTCCAGGTTTATTTTTCCTTCTATAACATCGATGCAGTCCTTAACAGCCTGGATCGAGCCCATAACGATCATCGAATTATTCAGAGGAAGTACTGCCGCATCAGAATCCTTGTCAGTATAGAGTGTGAAATCTCCATGTTTCCCTTCCTCGAATACGTTGCCGGTCTCTTTCTCAATATTGTCAATCAGATCCTGATCAGCGAAGTTGCCTTCTAATATAATTCCGGTATATCCCATCGTTTCCATAGATGCTTCTTGGGCAAATATCACTGCGTTGGATATATCGTCCACATCGATACCTATCTCCTCGACAAAACTACCGCTCATTTCATCGAATTGTTCTTCGATAGTTTCATTTCCTTCAAGTTCTGAGTAAATCTGCCAGTTCCGTAACATCTCGCTGACCTTCACCCCTGCAAGCATATTGATACCTTCCGGAACAAGGTCAATGGCTTCGTATGTTACGCTTTCATTGCAGCTGGTTGCCGGGATCAGCATTAGAGCCAGTGCCAAGCAAATCAAAACGGCATTTTTAATTTTCATAGGTATTCCTCCGATAGACTCGACTAATACAAGTATATCACGCAAGTACTTTGTCTGAAGTGAAAAACGGATACAAACAAATAGCTTACTGGCTCAAATATTTTCATTCTCGCGTGTCGTAAAATAATATGCAATACGTTTCCAATGGAAATCCTCTACCATATATAATCCAATTCTTTAGAAAACCAGTTCGGTAACAAAATATGGCATTTTCGAAAGTCCCTTCTCCTAACATAGGAGAAGGGACTATTCGTAATAGGGATGAGGTAATTAAGAGCGTATATCTGGATTGCCAGCAAACCTGCCGGAGTATTAGTGAATATCCTGACAGGTGTCCGGAAGCTTATAATCAACCTTTAGCAGTATTTAGAGTCCGGGCGGTAAAACAACCCGCATAAAATCCTCGGCCAGGTCGAACTCGGTGCCTTCGGCAGCCCTAAGAGCGAAGCCTTTTACAAAATTCAGGTTGCCCTCCACAGCTTCCTCATAGCTGGCCGGCGGATTTTCATGTGTCAGCCAGTCCTCGATCTGCGATCGATGGCACTGCCAGGCTTTCCATTTTTCATCCCAGTAATCAGATATATCCACCGTGTAATTAGGGTTTTCCGCATTCCAGTACCAGACTTCCTTGACATGATGCGGCAGCAAACCTTCCTCCAACAGTTCTGGAAAGGCATTGGGCGCTATTGCCATCGGCCAGGACACTTCCATGACCATCCTCGCCAGAGTTCTGTGATCGGGATTATTCATGTATTTTGTCGTATGGGGATCATGCGTACAGATTATCTCCGGACGGTAGGTCAAGATAAGTCTGCATATTTCCCGGCGCGTCTCGTACGTGTCTGCCAGTCTCAGGTCAGGCTGGCGCATAAAGATGACATCCTCAACTCCCAGTATCTTGGCTGCTTCCCGCTGTTCTGCTTCACGTCTCTTGATCAAGTCTTCAGGTTTTATATTCGGATTACTGCTTCCGCAAGACCCGTCGGTGACAGCGACCATGACAACTTTTTTCCCTTCACGCCCCCAGCGAACAATGGATCCCCCCACTCCGCCTTCGGAGTCATGCATATGGGGTGAAAAGGTCATGGCATAAGCTTTGTTCTCCGGCATGGTTACCTCCATCTGGTTTAATTTATTGCAGCCCTGTAATTATATCTAACTAAGGAGCAACTGTGAAAGCCTATTTCAGCCTTTTTCTCTTACTGTAATAGAGTTACCATCGGGAACATAGTAGGCAGGCGGTTCAAAGTGTTTAAATCGTTTAAATCATACCGAATTCTAAATATTGTCAGGTCCCCGCTTTGTTGACAAACCATCCGTAAAATTTCCTCAATACTACACGCACATGGGAATGTCTGTCCAGTGATGCGTATAGCCATTTGATTCCGTTCAGCTTCATCGTTCTTCTCAATTCATCCGTTTTGAAATATAATGTATAAAATCATAAATACGGTGTTATTAATATGTCCGATCTAAATCAAACATACGAAGAGGATTTCTCCCAATGGTATCTTGATGTTGTTCAAAAAGCCGAATTGGCAGATTATTCTCCGGTTCGAGGATGCATGGTTATTCGCCCCTATGGTTACGCGATATGGGAAAACATCCAGAATACTCTGGATAAAAGTTTTAAAGAAACCGGACACCAGAATGCTTATTTCCCTCTTCTCATCCCGAGCAGTTTTATAGAAAAAGAGGTAGAACACCTGGAGGGTTTTTCCCCTCAACTGGCAACGGTCACCCACGCAGGTGGGAAAAAACTGGAGGAAAACCTGGTTATCCGCCCAACCTCAGAAACGATTATTGGTGATACTTTTTCAAAATGGATCCAGTCATATCGAGACCTTCCCTTACTGGTAAATCAATGGTGTAACGTCGTCAGATGGGAGTTGCGTACCAGGCCTTTTCTCCGCACTTCCGAATTTTTATGGCAGGAAGGACATACTGCCCATGCCAGTTCGTCTGAAGCCATCGAGGAAGCAGAGAGAATGTTGTCCGTGTATATCAAATTCGCACAAGATGAGGCTGCGATCCCAGTGATAAGCGGTAAAAAGTGTGAGAGTGAAAAATTCCCCGGAGCAGAGGTTACCTATACTATTGAAGGCATGATGAAAGACGGAAAAGCATTGCAGATGGGAACTTGCCACAACCTAGGCCAGAATTTTGCCAAGTCCTTTGATATCCAGTACCTGGATGATAACAACAAGCTGCAATGGTGCTGGATGACGAGTTGGGGGATAAGTACGCGTATGATCGGGGCTATCATTATGGTTCACGGGGATGAACATGGACTTGTTCTCCCTCCTCGACTGGCACCTATACAGGTAGTGATTGTTCCCATCTACAAGAGTGACGATGAAAAATCGATGGTGATGCAATATGCTGCAAACATGATGAAAAGTCTTGGTAAATCGATACGATGTCACATGGATAAACGGGATCAATATGCTCCCGGCTGGAAGTTTAACGAATGGGAATTACGCGGAGTTCCGGTTCGTATCGAAATCGGTCCGAGAGATGTAGCAAACCGAAAAGTGACTATCGCCAGAAGAGACAAACCGGGTAAAGAGAATAAAACGGCAATACCCATCAATGACATCAAGCGGGAAATTCGTCATTTATTAAAAACAATCCAGCGCAATATGTTTGAGAAAGCTTTAAAGTTTAGAAACAGCAATACCTTCGAACCGACCGACTGGGAAGCATTTAAGAGTGCCGTGGAACGGGGATTTGCCATGGCTTATCATTGTGGTTCCCCTGAATGTGAGGTTGCGATCAAAGATCTTAAGGTTACTAACCGTTGTGTCCTGCAAAGTTTAAATAAAAATGAAGCACATCCCCGTTGTATCATGTGTGGAAAACCTGGTATAGAGCAGGCTGTCTTTGCAAAATCCTACTAGAATCGTGTGGCTATACTGGTCACACATCGGGATCATTATCCACTCGTAATCAGTATAGTCTGAATATGTAGAATTAAGTGAGAATAGAGTTATTCGAATTCCCCAGTTATCAGTCTCTCACCGTATTCAAGTAGTATTTCAGCTCGTTCGGGAGAATAATTTGCTTCGAGATATGTTTTGAGTGCTTCTATAGGAGCAACCTCTTCAACTGTTGCTGCACCCAGTCTAATGCGACTTTCACGGGATACATCTTTAGACACTGTTGAATAATAAGCACTTTTTAACGCTTCCCGGATTTCACTGTCCCTGATCTGGCTCTCAGATTCTTCAGGGAGATTTATCTGGAGCCTGATGACAGCATTGTCTACCTCTGTTTCAACTTCGTGTATTTCTTTGAGGATAGTTTCGGTAGGATCTTCGTCCTCAGGTTTGATATCCACTTCTATCGTGCGGAAAGAACGGCCTGTAATCTGGTGGAATGCATACGATACTTTCCGTTTGGCCGAAACCGGTTCCTGCTCGATATCTACCACATAATAACCTTTCTCATCCTTCTCCTCACCAAAGTCCACTCTTTCCAGGCTGCCGGAATAAACAACAGGAGGATTTTCAGACAGTACCTGGTGCTTATGAATATGCCCCAGTGCTATATAGTCGAAAGCTGGATCAGCAATATTGCTTATCAGCAGGAAATGCTCCTGCCCTATTGCCATAAGTCTTTCCGAACCTATCATCGCACTGGCAACTCCGACGTGGGCTGCCAGTATCGACGGAAGTGAAGGATCGAGTTTCGACGCGTGAATCCTGATAATATTATATAGCGCCTGCTGCATCTTTTCATTTATCTGGTTGAAGTCAAGATTTTTGGTATCTTCCCTGCTCAAAAGAGCATTCCGCCGCAGCCAGGGCAGCGATGCTACC
>CP070800.1:674229-677838 GCA_020343555.1 Dehalococcoidales bacterium | reverse complement strand
TAAAGAGATAATGAAAAAAGGTATAGACATTACAAAGGAACTGGATGAACGGGCCTTCCTTGTAGGACTCGCTACCAAGAATAACAGCAGATTGACCGCCGAGAATTCGATGGGTGAACTTTCACGACTTGCCGGAACGGCCGGAGCCAGGATTGTCGGAAGTATGATACAACGTCTGCCGGTTCCATCCAAGTCATACTATATCGGCGAAGGAAAACTAACCGAATTAACCGCTGAGAAAGATACTACGAATTACAATGTAGTAATTTTCGATGACGAATTGTCACCATTACAGCAGCGAAACCTTGAAGACGCCCTTGGCGTAAAAGTACTGGACCGTGTCGCCCTTATCCTGGATATCTTCGCCAAGAGGGCTCGAACCCGGGAAGGACAACTGCAGGTCGAACTTGCCCAGCACCAGTACCTGTCTCCTCGTCTTGCCGGACAGTGGAGCCACCTGGAGAGGCTTGGAGGTGGTATCGGTACAAGAGGGCCCGGTGAGTCACAGCTTGAAACGGATCGACGTATCATACAGAAAAAAATCGGCCGGTTGAAATCGCAGATAGAACAGGTGAGAAAGCAGCGGATGATCCACCGCAGGAAAAGAAGTAAAAGCGGTATACCTGTTGTCGCCCTGGTGGGATACACCAACGCCGGAAAAAGCACGCTGCTGAATATTCTGAGTAAGTCCGATGTTGTTGCCGATGATAAACTGTTTGTCACCCTTGACCCGACAACCAGGAGATTGGCACTCCCGGACAGCAGCCCGGTATTGATGACGGACACGGTGGGTTTTATAAGAAAACTGCCACCGGCAATTGTTGCTGCGTTCAGGGCGACACTGGAAGAACTGGACGAAGCTGAACTATTGTTACATGTTGTAGACCTTTCATCGCCTGATGCTGCCGAACAGTGCCAGGCAGTCGAGGAGATCCTGGCATCCCTGGAGTTAACCGGTAAACCGACGATAACGGTTCTCAATAAAATAGACCTTCTGCTGGATTATGACAGGGAATGGAAAGAACAGGAAGCCCTGGAATATCTGTCTGGCAGAGATCTGCCGGAAAATGAAGACGCGGTGATGGTATCTGCCGAAAAAAAATGGGGATTGACCGGCTTGATGGAAAAAATCGGTCTGTTTTTAGCAGAAAAATCAGTCCCTGCCGGTAACCCCCCCAAATGACGCTCTGAAATCGAAAATTAGACCCCTGAAATAGTTTTCATGCATAAATCCTCAGGTTGGCCTGATTACGCCGCTATTTTGCATTATTTTTCGCGTATTTTGAAGAATACGACAAACAGTTGAATTTTCACGTAAAAAGTGGATGGAAAGCCAAAAATGGAAGCATACGATGACCCGAATAACAGGGCAAGGATACTCGGCAGTGACAGACGCGCCGAATGGCTGAAGATCGATGGAATTATCGAAAAAGCAGGAGTCTCCCTCGGAATGGTCTGCGTGGACCTTGGTTGCGGCGCCGGAACGTTGTCATTGCCATTGGCTGAACAAGTCGGTGATACCGGGAAAGTCTACGCTATAGACACGAATCCCGACGTACTGCAGGTAATCAAAGGAAAGAATCCTCCTTCTAACCTGGTAGCTCTGTAAAGAAGCGCTGCTGATACCGGACTTGACGCAAGTATAGCTGATTGTTGCTTTATGATACTGCTGCTGCACGAGGTTCTTCCGGAAGGGGTGCTTGCGGAAGCGTACAGATTGCTGAAAACGGAAGGCAAGGTAGTCACCCTGGAATGGCGTATGGATTTCGATTCACCCCGCCCTCCGCGTAATGAACGTATCGACAGAAACCGGATGGAACAGCTGTTGACCGACTCCGGTTTCACATCATTCGAGTATACCGACTGGTCAGATAGCCACTTTGTCATGACAGCAGTGAAGAAGTAGCTCAAAGGTTCCTTCTCGCTGTGTCATTCTGAGGGAGTTTGCGACCGAAGAATCCCAACTCATTAAGAAAGGAGATCCTTCGTCCTCCTTCGTCGTCCTCAGGATGACATTTTTTCGTTTTTACACAAGCTCTGACATTACCGCCCCTTGCTTTCGGCTCCTTCAGGAATTTTTCTCACTCCTACGCACAAATATGTCGTACCAGCGAAGGCTCGCATCCAGGAATATTCCTCTCATTAAAAATTGACAAACAGTTCCGGTTTTCTCTAGACTTGAATTCCAAGTAGTGGAGTTGCTAAAACCAAGAGGAAGGAACAATGACACAGGAATATAAAGACCTACTCTACAGCGTTGAGAACGCAGTTGCTTGGGTAAGGTTCAATCGCCCCCAGGTGCTGAACGCCTTGACCCAGGACCTCCACGTCGAACTGCACCAGGCTGTCAGGCAGGTAAAGAACGATCCCGAAGCACGAGTAATGGTTATTACCGGTGTAGGCCGGGGTTTTGCCGCCGGAAGAGACATGGAGGAACAGGCTGAAGGTCTGACCGGTGAATTCAGGTCATTCGGTACCGGCGATGATAAACCAAGTGGCAATCCCTGGGAAATTGGACTTGAGATGTGGAATATGCAGAAACCGATCATTGCCGCAGTGAACGGTGTCGCCGTCGGTGGTGGTCTGAGTATCGTGCTGGAGAGTGATATAATACTTGCGTCTAAAAATGCAACTTTCGGTGCGTTCTTTATCAGGCGTGGGGTCGTCTCATCGGGACTCGGCCAGTGGCTGCTGCCGAGGTTGATAGGAATGCACCGCGCCAAGGAAATGCTGATGCTCGGAGAGCTTATCGATGCCGAACAGGCAAAAGAATGGGGACTGGTCAACCATGTATACCCGGCGGACGAGTTCGAAGACAGGGTAAGAGAATTCGCCGAGAAGCTGGCGCAGGGACCGGCACAGGTGATCGGCCTGATGAAAAGGCTGGTAAACGACGGTATGAGTATGAGTATCGAAGCCACAGGACGCGCTGAAATGCAGGCCGACGGCGTGCTTCTAACCAGGTATCGCGACCAGGTTAATGAAGGCATAGCATCGTACCTGGAGAAACGGGCTCCCTTGTTCGACGGCGCGATCGTTGAAAGACAGTGGTCGGAGGAAAAGTACAAGTAGCCGGATAAACTTTCCAATTTCCACCACAATTATCACCAAATCGATCAGCTGTCATCCTGAGGACGACGCAGGAGGACGAAGGATCTCCTACGATATTCGAACGGGATTCTTCGCTGCGCTCAGAATGACAAACCTCTCTGTCATTGCGAGATTCGCCGTCAATAGGCGAACCGTGGCAATCTCTAAAAATCAAATAGATTACTAAGCATCCTGATTACACCAGGTATGTTCGTAATGACATCTAAGGAAACTCTGATTAACATGACTTTATATCGACAGAACATTCCTCTCCCTTGACGGGAAAGGCTAGGTGAGGGTGAAAAGTATCGATTTACGCGTAACCCCCTCACCCTGACCCTCTCCCGCGATGGGGAGAGGAAACATTTTTAGAGTTTCCTGGCATATGGAATACTTGACATAATAATAGTTCGCTTTATAATATATCCTGTAGGGAATAAAAATCACGAAAAATGACGGTAAAAAGTTCTCTATATACATCACAGACGGTCGTATACCGCAGGACAGCGGTATCCTGAT
>CP070800.1:670141-674129 GCA_020343555.1 Dehalococcoidales bacterium | reverse complement strand
ATCGGTAAAGTGGGAGAAAATATCAGAGTAAGTAAAATTGCCAGGTTCGAGCTAGGATTATAGTAATACTGCTAAGAAGGCGTTAGCGATATGGCTACTACCAAGTACAAGCGTGTCTTACTAAAGCTCAGCGGTGAGGCTTTTAGCGGTGATTCGGACTTCGGTATTGATATTCCCACATTAAAAAATGCCGCTATTCAGATCAAGCACGTAATGGAAATGGGTGTAAATGTCGCTATTGTGGTAGGTGGCGGTAACATATGGCGTGGGACCCAGGCAGAAAAAGACGGTATTGACAGGGTAACCGCAGACTATGCCGGTATGCTGGCAACAGTAATCAATGCTCTCGCTCTTCAGGACATACTCGAACGGGAGGGAGTAACCACCAGAACGCAGACCGCAATCGATATCCAGCAGGTAGCCGAACCATATATCAGGCGCAGGGCTATACGACATCTGGAAAAAGACAGACTGGTAATCTTTGCCGCGGGTACGGGTAATCCATATATGACAACGGACACGGCAGCCGCACTCAGGGCTATAGAAATAGAAGCAGAAGTCCTGCTAATGACCAAGAATGAGGTCGATGGCATATACAGCGAAGATCCCCATAAAAACCCGAAGGCGAAAAAATTCGACAGGCTGACTCATCTCGAAGCTCTCAATCTTCGACTTGATGTTATGGACGCCACGGCTCTTTCGTTGTGCCTTGAAGAAAAAATGCCGATAATCGTTTTTGATCTGCAGGAAGAAAACAGCCTGGAACGAGTTATCAAGGGCGAATCGATCGGCACAATAGTTACCAGTGAGAAGAAAGATGTCTAACGATACATTAAAAGCCATTGAAGATAAAATGCACAAAGCCAGCGATGGACTGGCAAAAGATCTTGCTACCATTCGCACCGGTAGGGCTACACCGAATATCCTGGATAATGTAAAAGTAGATTACGCCGGTGTGTCGACACAACTCAACCACATGGCAGGAATATCCGTTCCGGACGCCCGGCTTCTCGTAATTCAACCCTGGGATAGAAACAGTATCCGCGATATCGAAAAAGCCATTCTGTCTTCGGATCTGGGACTGAATCCGACCAGCGACGGCAAGGTAATCAGGATAACCATCCCTCCTCTTTCCGAGGAACGCAGGCAGGAACTGATCAAGGTGGTACATAAACGGGTTGAAGAAAGAAAAGTAACCATCAGAAACCTGAGGCGTGACGCCCTTAACGAACTAAAAGAACTGGAAAAGAACAAAGAAATCTCTCAGGATGAAAACAAGCGCGCCCAGGATCAACTCCAGCAACTAACCGACGGTTTCATTGCAGTCGTTGAAAAAACAGGCCAGGACAAAGAAGAGGAACTCAAACAAGTTTAATCCACCAAAGCGGAGTAGAAATTATGACGGCTTCCTCATCGTCTGAATCCGGTAAATATTCTCTACTCCCTGCTCACATCGCCATAGTACCGGACGGTAACGGCAGATGGGCTGAAAAGCGTGGTTTGTCCCGACTCGAAGGTCACCGGGAAGGTATGGAAAACATGTACCGCCTGGTAGAATACGTGGATCAATATAACATACCATACCTTACGCTGTACGGATTCTCTACCGAAAACTGGAATCGACCTGAAGAAGAAGTGCTCGGACTGTTTTCCTCACTTACCGAGTTTATTACGAAAACCTCGCCCGATGTTCATCGTCGTGGTATTAAGATAAACCATATCGGCAGACTTTCAGAATTGCCGGAAGAGTTCCGCGAATCCATAGAAGACACGGTAAAACTGACGGAAAATAATACCGGTATGACTCTGAACATTGCCTTTAATTACGGTGGTCGTGCCGAAATAACCGACGCCGTGCGCCGAATTGTCGATGACGGTATTCCTTCTGAGAAAATAACCGAGGAGTTGATAGAAAGGTATCTTTATACTGCAGGAATACCGAGTGTCGACCTTCTAATTCGCACCGGCGATGAACGGCGCCTTAGCAATTTCCTGATATGGCAAACATCATACAGTGAATATTACTTCACCAGCGTGCTCTGGCCGGATTTCGGCAAGGAAGACATCGATAAAGCCCTGGAGTTTTACAGACGAAGAAAAAGGCGTTTCGGCGGCTTATAGAATTTATTCATAATTATGCTGAAAAAACGAGTCATAACTTCAATCGTTGGTATCCCGGTACTGGTTGCCGCCGTATGGTTCGAGGAATTTTTACCCTGGTTCACCATGCTGATTGCACTGCTGGGAGTGCTGGCATCCCTGGAATTTTCACGTCTGGTAAACGTCTCCAGAGCACAAACCTTTGTGTTTTACGGGGCATGTATGACCTTCTTCTATATACTGCTCCGTGATGTGAACCTGCTTGATATAATCGATACCGCTTTCAATGTGGATTACATTCCTCCTTTACTGCTGGCAGCCCTCGTCCTGCCTTTGCTCTGGTCGTGGCTTCCTGTACGATTCAGGGGTGAAGGCTCGACCTGGAGGGGTGGCGTATGGACGATTATCGGAATCATTTATCTGGGCTGGGCCCTTGGACACCTGGTAGCACTCAGGGGATTGGAAGACGGAAGGAACTGGGTATTCCTGGCGCTTTTTGTCACGTTTGCCTATGATACGGCAGCCTATTTTACAGGAAGATCCATCGGCAGGCATAAGATGGCTACCCGCATCAGTCCTGGTAAAACATGGGAAGGTGCGGCAGGCGGAGTCATAGGAGCTGTCCTGATCAGTCTTTTCTTTACTCTGGATACTCCTTTAGGACTGCCGATAACCTGGGGACACGCCATTATTCTCGGTCTTCTGGTGAGTTTCTTCGGTCAGCTTGGTGACCTCCTGGAATCGGCTTTCAAGCGTTATACCGGAGTGAAAGATTCCGGAAACGTTCTTCCCGGCCACGGCGGGTTCCTGGACAGGATTGACAGCATTGTCTTTACTGGTCTGGTAGTATACTATTATGTTATATGGGTGATTCAGTAAAGACAATAGCCGTCCTTGGTTCCACGGGATCGATCGGGCGGCAGACACTCGAGGTAGTCCGTGCACTACCCGACCATTTCAGGATCATAGCCCTGGCTGCCGGGAATAACACAACTCTTCTTGCAGAACAGATACACGAATTTAAGCCGCAACTTGTATTTTACCAGGGAGACAAAACACCCCTCGAAAAATCCGGTATCGATTACGAATTCATACCGCTAGAAGACATCGCCAGCCATCCGGATATAGATACCGTTGTCGTCGCCACTTCAGGCAAAGCAGGATTAAAGGCAACGTTAGCTGCTGCGAAAGCTGGAAAAAATATTGCCCTGGCCAATAAGGAATCACTGGTAATGGCAGGACAGATTATTATGACCGAAGCAAAACGTAGTAACGCTGATATACTGCCCATTGACAGCGAACATAGTGCAATCTGGCAGTGTCTCAAGGGTGAAGTAGCACCAGAACGAATTGTTCTGACAGCATCCGGCGGACCGTTCAGGGGATATACTCGTAATCAACTCGAAAAAGTTACGGCTGAACAGGCACTCAGACATCCTTCCTGGCAGATGGGTGAAAAGGTAACGATCGATTCCGCCACGCTGATGAATAAAGGATTGGAAATCATTGAAGCCCATTGGCTCTTCGATATCCCGGTAGATAAAATTAGCGTCGTTATTCATCCCCAGAGTATAATACACTCGATGGTTGAATTCGCGGATGGATCTACTAAAGCTCAGTTAAGCTATCCGGACATGTGTTTGCCGATCCAGTATGCGATAACATATCCGGATCGTCTAACGAATGAAAACTTTAGCAGGATGAACTGGGAAGACATGAAAGATTTTACATTCGAGAAGCCAGATTACGATTCATTTCCCTGTCTGAAACTGGCGATCGATGCCATCAGGGAGGGAGGGACGTATCCTGCAGCATTATGCGCTGCTGATGAAGTTGCGGTTGACCTGTTCCTTAAAGGCAGAGTCAGCTTTATGGACATACCGAGCTT
>CP070800.1:657090-670041 GCA_020343555.1 Dehalococcoidales bacterium | reverse complement strand
CCAACGTGATTAAACGAACGACAAAATTGATGTATAACGAACATTTGTACAGGCATAAGCAAAAGGTATACAAGATGATCTGTTCAGCTGAGTACTCCCATTTTAGCGATGTTTTCCCCTTTGGTATGAATATATCTGGTATAGTTTAAGAGGGTATGTCAATGCATATTCCAACTATCTAGTGTATTATGAATATATAACGTTATCACAGAAAGTTAGTCCATTTGCATACTAAACAGACAAAGATTCTCGCATGTGCGGTCGTAATTGAAGAACTACGCTCTCAACTCGATGATAGTATCGACTGTGAAACTCTGGATTTTGGATTACATCGATCTCCCGAACAACTGAGAACGAAGCTACAGGAATACATCGATGAATCGACGGAATACGAAAACATCGTTTTAGCCTACGGTCTATGCGGCATGGCAATTACAGGACTTAAATCCGACACTTCCAATCTTATCGTGCCAAGAGTAGATGATTGCATAGCTATATTTCTTGGTTCTAGAGATACTTACCTTAAAGAGCAACGCAATCACCCCGGCTCTCTATTCCTGTCTAAAGGGTGGATTGACGGCAGAATCGATGACACTTCCCCGGTCATACAGATATTCGAACGATTATCTGAGAAATACGGCATCGAGCGTGCAAAACGAATAATGCAGGTCTATGAAGAAAAACAACCGTTACGTCATTATAAACGACTTGCATTTATATCGACATCAAGTGAAACAAACCTCGATGAGTTCAAAACGATTGCTCGCAACCGGGCAAATAGTCTGGGGCTTGATTACGACGAGATCATGGGATCAACGACACTGATCGAAAAAATCGCCTGCGGTTCATGGGATGAGAATTTTATCGTCAAAACGCCAGGACAGAGTATATCGGTCGTAGACTTCTGGATAGATGCTGATAAAGAATCACCGCCATCGAGTTTCTGGTCGTAATAATCAACGTTTCTCGCGAAATCGTTAAGTTACAAATCTCACCATATGCCATGATCACTCAATGATTCCGGAAAACAGCGCCTTTTTCGATTTTAGGACAGAAGGTTCGCGTATTTCAAAATCCGAAAAGTCTATTTATTTAATACCTGATTCATTGACAATGTACAGTATATAAACTAGACTAAAATCTCAACTTTTTGAGTAAAACAGAGGAGGTCCAAAATGGGTGTTGATGGTAATTACACCGTAGAAATAAACTCTCCTGTCGGGACTCGGACCGCCAGTCTCTTACTCAGAACCGATGGAAACTCTCTAAACGGCACTTTATTTGAGGAACAAGGAGAACATATATTAGAGGACGGAAAAGTTTCTGATAATGAATTTTCGTTTAACGTACGTGCTGGTACCCCGATGGGTGAAATAAAACTGAATATTCAGGGGTCTGTTAACGGTGATATTGTCTCAGGAGATGTACAAATCGGTGATTTCGGTTCATTTACTTTCAAGGGTAATCGATCTTAATTATCTGCTCATCACGACATGCATATAATTTGCGACTGGTTTACTAAGAACTGCCGTTCGTCAACTCTGAGTGACACGCTATTAGCTCTCTTTTATAATCATTACTCACAGGTATGACAACATTTTACTTGATAGAGATATTTCTCTGGGTAATGTTTAACTTTAAATAATGAGATAATAAAGAGGGTAGTCGCACTGGATGAAGAATGGATTATCAATATCGAGAAATGCAACCGTTGAAAGAACACGTAAAAATCCTGGAGGGCAAAAACAGCCGGGCCAGGGGTGAACAAATAATTACAACGCTTTCTGGGCTAGGTATACAACCAACCTTTCAGAAATGCCCGTGGCCACGAATTACCAATATAATTGTAGATTTTTCAACCGTGCCAGACACACAGCAAATCTTGTTTACAGCCCACTATGATGTGATTAAGGGAAGTCCCGGAGCTAACGACAACGCTTCAGGAGTTGCGGTACTATTGGGACTTTGTCACGAATTACGGCATGAAAAAGCACCGGTAAAGATAATATTCTTCGACCGTGAAGAAACCTGGTTTCGAACTCCTGTAATCAAATTGGGACTTCTCGGTTCATTGTTCTACATCTCGAAAAACAGCATGCAAAACATTTCGGCTGTTTACAATCTGGAATTTTGCGGATTGGGAGACTCTCTGGCTATCTGGCCGATAAAAAACAGGCAAATGAAGTTGTCTGCACTCCATCAGGTTGAGATGGCAGCCTTACGATTAGAATTACCACTCAAGACTGCACAGATTCCATGGTTATTTCTTAGCAGCGATCACTTGCCTTTCAGGCTAAAAGGTTTAAAGAATGCGTTAACCCTGTCATTAATACCAAAAGATCAGGTCGGCGTCCTGGAGAAGTCATTGTCAAGGGTGAGTCTCTTAAAACTCCTAACCGGTCAACGACCAACATTACCTAAACCACTGAATATTATCCATAGCATTGCCGATACTTCTGATAACATCAACGAAAACTCGCTCAGCTTAATGCTTTCATTGGTACGCGAACTGATTTCCAGTTATGACTCTATGGGTAACTCGTCTTCTTCCGTTAACGAAAAAGATTAAACAGAATTAAACCGCTCATGACCTGTAATTCCAGGTCAATAGCGAAATCGAAATAAGAGATGATGATACAAAAACTTGTTGTTAGAATGATTCGAGCGGCCAAACTCGATAGTAGCCTTTATGATGAGGTTAAGTCCGACACAACAGCCACCATTCAGGCATTTCTCGTCGTCATAATGGTGGGCTTGGCAACGGGCGTTGGTGCGGGTATCGCTGGCATATTCCAGTGGGCTGGGGAATGGTCTATATGGTTATTACTGATAGTCATAATCAGTTCAATCATCGTCTGGGTTATCTTCTCACTCCTTGCATACTTTATCGGTACAAGGCTATCGAATAGCAGACGGACGTCGGTAACCTTTAAGATAATGCTCCGTACTATTGGTTTTTCAGCCTCCCCTTTGATATTGGGATTTTTCCTGTTTATACCCATAATTGGCTCCTACCTGTGGTTTGTCGCTTTAGTCTGGGCTCTTATAGCAGTAGTAGTTGCCGTAAGACAGGTAATGAATTTCAGTACGACTCGTGCTATTTTGAACGGCTTAGCCAGTTGGTTTGCCTGCCTGCTAGCAGGAATATTGATCAGCACCCTGATATCAGCGGTCTTTATCGATGGGTATGGTATTGCGTTTGGTAACTTTGACAGTCAGGTAAACTCAATTGTAAGACCATATCGGTTTAGTATTACGGCATGGGAGTTCAAGACAATTCCACACGAAGTAAATCAGTTGTTTCGGGATAACGATAAAACTGC
Source organism: Dehalococcoidales bacterium (assembly GCA_020343555.1). The sequence goes on along the minus strand of CP070800.1, from coordinate 666,718 downwards.
CGATGATACAGATAATCTAGTTGCTGAATACTTCTCTGACATTGATAAACGTTCAAGAACTATAGCAAATACCGCAGAATTGATACTAGAAAAGCAGCTGGAAGAAGTATTGGTTGAACAGGATATATACAGTTTCCCACCGGTAAACTTGAAGTTGGATATAATGCCTAATTTGCTGGTAATTTCACCTCGAGGCCGAATCGAGAGTATTAGAGAAATTATGCTGGACCATGACCTGACTATCCGGGAAATGGAAGATATTGAATCCCAGACTGATGATCTGGGAGTTTCTTCATTGGTAGTCAAGATCGGTGGTTATGGAGGAGCCTATCCGAGTTTTGTCGCCAATGACGCCAGTTTGCAGTACACAATAAGTACCGCAGCAGAGGAATGGGTACATCAATACCTGACCCTCCGGCCACTGGGATTTCGATACGTACTTGACCTTCTTGGTGTAACACGAGACTATGAGATTGCCACTATGAACGAGACAGTTGCAGGTATCGTAAGTGACGAAATCACCGCCATGATCTTAGACCGGTACTACCCGGAATATCGAAAACCTGAAAAACAACCTTCGGAATTTGATCTGGAGATGAGAAAAATCAGAGTAAAGGTCGATGATTTACTTGCTGAAGGTCAAATTAATCAGGCTGAAGAATATATGGAGCAACAGCGTCAACAACTGGTCTTAAAAGGCTATTACATCCGGAAGTTGAATCAGGCATATTTTGCCTGGCATGGTACTTATGCGGATGAACCATCATCCGTCAGTCCTATTGGGATCGAGTTAAGACAACTAAAGGATCAATCTGGTTCAATAAAGGAGTTTTTGGATCTAGTATCGGAAATGACTTCCCGGGAAGACTTGAAAGAGAAAACTGAATAATTTACCTGAGAGTACAATGGCTGTACCGATGGTGTGATAGACATGCCGAGGTTTATTCAAAAATAACTCGCCTTGATTTACCTAACGGACATGCCGGCAGGTCATACTCCATATTTAAGTAATTCAGATCAAGTTCCGTTATAAGGTAACAATTATGCTTACAGGTCGTCCGGATTATTCGTTCATCATTTTAGGGGTATGGGGTAGCCTCTTTCAGGTAATCGTGATCAGGACGCTCCATCAAGAAGGTACTCGCAAAATCAACATATGGTTCCAGGAATGGATATTTATCATATTTCGCCCAGGGAGGTTTGGTGTAACTAGGAGGTGAATCTATTACCGACTCTTTCCAGCCATAGAAGTCCTCATACCACTGTTCAGTTAATCGTACCCAGACTGCCGGTCGTCCCGGCATATCGATCGCGCGGCTGCTGAAGTAGGCAGTAAGTCCCGGTTGTTCGAGGACCTCTTTAGAATGAACGTTGAGGAACCAGTCCTCTCCTTCATCGATAGATACTCCTTCCGGATATTTGGTAATCGTGTACCAGCGAAGGATAGCCTTTTCATCGGCGGTGTATTTGCCACCAAGGAAAACGTTATCAGGTTGAGTATGACAGGTTATCCCTACACTGGGTGTAGGGTTTGGCCCTTCCTGCAACGCTGACTGTTTCGCCCAGGGTGCCTGCCATCGATAATTCAGGATACCGCTAGGTTGGCCCACAACCATCGCCGGTCTCTCTTCAACACTGCGAAACCAGGATTCGGTGACGCGCTGGTTATAATACCCGTATTCGAGCGCTTCCGGAATAACAGGCAGCGGTCGATATCCTATCATTCGTACCAGCAGGGGCCCCCGGTTGGATATCACTTCCGGTGCGTGATACCTGAGGTACCACCTCTCGAATGCGGGTAACTCATTGGGTAAATCATGGGAGTTAAGCATAAATACGTCCTTGATCATAGGCATGGCTTTTCTCCTTATACATTCATTTATTTTTTAAAACGAATTGTTTTTCGGTTATTCACAGGTACAGAAGATCAAATTGAATATTGATAATATCAATCTTAAAGATTGATGTCAATCTCTTTATTAAGGAATGTTTTGATTCATTACGCGTATTTTTACCGTTAAGGTTTCACAGAGGTACAATAAAGGTTATATTAGGAAATAAATGAACAGTAGAAAGGAGAAGAAGTATGATATTTAATTCCTATAGTCATGTCGGGCACATAGTAAAAGATATTAACAAGGGCATAGAATTATACACGAAAATATTCGGGTTGAAGGCCAGGTCTTCCGATATAATGCTGCTTCCCGGCGGCAAGGCTTTTATGATCACCGTTGGTGATAATGCCATCGAACTGATTGAGCCGACTGATTCCGAGCATCGTGTCGGCAAATTCCTCGATAAGCATGGCGAAGGCCTGTTTCACCTGTCATGCAAAGTCGATGATATCGATGCATCGGTGAAGTCATTAAGAGAGAAAGGTGTTACGGTTGAAGATCCCCGTTTCATACTGCCAACGAGAACCGATGGTCCGAGAATTGCATTTCTTGACCCGGAATCGACCTGCGGGGCATATATAGAACTTGCCCAAGAACCGAAAGGTTAAATGTTTAGTATTCCTCGTTATTCGTTATCATAATCCGATAGAATACCTGGTAAAAAGGGGGGTGAAATGGAAGAAAGGTTATCAAAAACACCGATGTACAAGTGGGGATGGAGTAGATGGTTCGAAGAGAAGTGGTTTGGTGAGTCGATCGATTCCTGGTCTTCGGAAAGAGTATGGGAGCAAATAAGTCAGGGAGAACTCCCTTATTCTGTCCACCGTACACGAGCTATGAATCTTCAGAGAATCGGCGCTAAACCAACCTCCGGGGCAGACAATGTAATAGTCGACGGTTGTGCCAACTCTGGTGCATCAGGACCTATAGCGCTTGGCCCTTATTTTCAGCTACTGGAAGCACTGGGAATAGAATACAACCTGCTGCCGGTTAGATACTGTTGTGGTTGGACAATATTAGGCAGGGCGACTCCCGATGAATGGGACGATGCGGTGTCGAAGGTTAAAAGTTTAGCGGAGAAAAACGTAGAAGGAGCCAGGCAGCTGGGAGCCAGGAATGTATACCAGTTTTGCCATATGTGCGCCGCCCTGGCCCAGTATGCAGATACCGGGGGTACCGGCATGACTACAGGATACGGACTTGATATCCTGACTGAGCCTTTGAAGAAAGTTAAAACACTCAAGGTAGTGGAGCCGGCTAAGGTGGGCTATTATCGCGGTTGCCTTGGTCTCAAGAAAGCAATGAATCCTGATTTCAGTTTCGACTTTGATACCTACCGATCATGGGTCGACCGTATTGAAGGCCTGGAGGTAATAGACGTTCCTAGCAACATCTGCTGTCAGGCTACGCGTGAAGGGAGAGAAAGTGTTAAAAAATTTGCCGCGGGAAATAACCTTGACTATATCGTAACTCCCTGCCTGGAATGCCGCCGTAACCTGGATGAGGAAGGTCAAAAGGTACTGATGCTTGGTACCTTACTTTTAGAAGCAGTAACCGGTAAACCCACGACAGCCTGGTCGTCTCAATCCTCTCCTTCATAATAAGACCAGGAACAGACACAATTACGCGGTAATACAGAGTTTTTGTGCTCCACCGCTTAACCAGTTATCGTCGATATCGACTGAGTTGAGTAATGCTCGAAAAGACTTCCCATCAACTATATGAGTGTACTTACCAATTGAAAAGAGAGTAAGCTCGCAGACAAACCAATAACAAAACCGGTAATTATTTGCAGTGGCGTATGCGCTTTCAGCTTAAATCGTGAAAGCCCAAGAATTACTACTAACGGTACTGTGATAAAAATGACTGTGCCGCAAATAAGTCCGAGTGAGGTAAACATCGAAGTAATCATAGCCATATGATAGCTGGCACGAAAAAAGGTGTTCACCAATGTAATCATCAACATCGTTAAACCGAGTGAAAACATAATCCAAAAAACGTCTCGTGGTCCATCGAGTAAATATAAGATCAACGCAGGAGGTACGGCAAAGAGAAAAGTCATTATCAGTAACTGTAAAGGGTCATCGCGAAACAGAGATCTGGATATCCTGGCGCTTTTATCCGAGACTTTCATCATTGCCCAAATTTTTGCATATAACAACGTAATAACGAATACGGGAATAAGGGTATATATCGTCCACGTTATTCGATCTACAGGCTCATCCAGCGCGTTAATCACTGCTATTGCTACCGCTGGGACCAGGATAACGTACGGGTGCAATATTGTAGAGGTTATTCTGGATAATCTCTCGGATTGAGTCGATTCTTGTTCCATGTTGCTACCCTTACATGTGCTGAATATTATAGCACAATATATCCTTCTTTTGTGATATGTTTATACTGCCAATACAATGACTCGTCTTCCATGCCACACTCATTATAAGGCTACATTACGACTAACTCGGGTAGTCGTCGTTGACAAACATCGAAAAGAGCAATATCATCATCGTATGAATTTAATGGTATTTCCGAAAACGCGACCAGGAAAATGGTCGACATGGCTGATCGTTTCGTTACTGGTAATGCTGGCGGTATTCTTCATACTTGTTGCTACCGGACAACGAGGTGGGGATACCTTTTTCAGTAATCTCGCGTTATCGTTACCGATGGTAATTGCCGGTATTTCCGGTATAGCAGCATTTTTTACAGGTATCGTTGGCATCGTCTTTAAAAGAGATCGTTCATTACTGGTTATTTTCGCAACTATCATCGGCTTATTCGTACTCTTTTTCGCGGTAGCCGAATTACTATATACGCACTAGTAATCTAGCTTTTTAGATGTTAATTCGATCTTTGTGACAAAGCCAGTATTACACAGATAACGCCCCACCAATTACAACACTACTTTGCGACTCATGCGTTATCAAATGGTGCTGATGTGAAAGCGGTTAGCGAGATGCTTGGACACACTGATGTCGGGATTACTCTGAGAGTCTATCATCACGTTAACGAAAAGGCGATAAGAGAGATGCATCGTGAGTTTAGCTCGGTAAGTACAATTTGAAACTAACCGTGCCTACTACCACGTTATAATCTGATCTTAACGACGAATTTACTTAACCACCTTTTTAGTTTTTCTTAGCAAAGTAAAATCCAGTCACGGTACCCGTTAATGTCCCGAAAGCAGTTAAGATAGTGTTATAAAGAGTAGTATCTTGAGTTGGTACTATCTCCGTAGTTCCATTCTCCAATTGTTTCGTTTCATTCCATTCAATTACGACGGCTTCCTTGCCCAAGAATATAAAGATAATAAAGGAACCTATGAGCAGAAAGGCAACCAAAGCTCTAACAGATCCCTCTGGTAATGCCAGACCTTTCAAGGGTGGATTATCCTGTCCTTGTGCCCAATTCCGAGTTCTCCACATTGTTATACCGAGAATCAACAGCGCAACTCCGCACAGGATACCCAGACTAACATAAATGGATGTCATATCATTCACCTCCAGTTTAATAACGTTGGGATTTGAGTCTAACACTCGTATGCGAATCTGTCAATCTTACAGGTGTCGAGAAAGATGTTTAAAGACTTCATAATTAACATCAATGAGCTGTACAAATATATGCGAGAATCTTACCGACAAAACAGACTACCCTCCGTCTTCTAGATCGGATTTCAGTTATATCACTAATATATGGCGAATAGTCGAAACTCCAACAGAATTTAATTACTATGACATCGTCTTACTGTAACTTAAATTATCGAGATGTATGTCGGATCCAGGTACAACAGGCAGACAAGTCTTTTCAAGTTTTATACCATGCTACGACATAACGTAGACTACAACTTTTCTCACTAAGTCGCGGTAAGTTTGATTCTTATTCAAAAAGTAAAATCCTTTTCACGCCTTTGTCGTAGTACGCCTTTTTCGATCCTGCGACGGTATGTTTCAGCACGCCGACGTCGGCTTAGTCATATTTAGAGAAATGCATTGAGAGTTAAGTCCGGTAGGTGTGGTCTAATACTTACCGTTCTTACTACCACGTTAAAATCTGATATATATTCCGAGTCCGCAATAATACCAAGATGACTTGTACACCACCTATACTAGAATGCCATTTCATCTACGTACTTGTTGTCTAATACGAAATATAGCGTGCCTATTGCTTGCTTAGTGTATTGGATGGATTCCTCACTTAGCCCTGAACTGGTCATGAGATCCGTAGTCGGCGTTCTTACGAACTCTGCAAAGGCCATTCCCTTAAAGGCCTGTATTAGTCCGAATGTAGATCCGGAACTATTACATTCAGGGCATTTTGCTTCGGTTTTGGCTTTGAACACGCCACTCCCGCCGCAGACATAGCAATCTGTCTCGTGTGTTTCGACAATCTTTCCCGTGTGATTACAATTCGAACACTCACGTGTGTACCGGATTATTACCTGTCCTAAGCGTTGACATCTAAGGCAGGATTTCTTCAGCGTTTGTGATACATGACCTTTGCCACCACATATTGTACAATTCCTAGAGACATAACCTCCCTGCCACCACCCACCCTCACCTCTGCATCTGTCGCAATCAAGTTTATATATTGCCGTCAGGAAATAGAAAGGTATAATGAAAACCCATACCCAAAACTGCCAAGTCATAGCCCACCATATCTCGCCTGTTCCACCACATTTCGCACATCGCAGCCACTTCTCTTGTTCAGACCATACAATCTGCCTTCCACTACCACCACAAGTAACGCACAGCTTTTGAGTAGTGACCGAGATACTTCCCGTTCCCTTACATGGGTTGCAAGTGCTGAGTTCATATCCGGATTCCATTCCATCACCACCGCACTCCGGACACGGGTCCTCATCTATCAATCGGATTCGACCCGAACCCGCGCACTTGTTGCACGTACCTTCCTTTAAGATCACTCCTCGACCATTACAATTATCACAGGTGATCTTCTGAGTGACATCGACTGCGGCTGTGTCTACTGACATTGCCAGGTTAGCACGGTATCTATGTTCCACCAGCCTCATGAAGGGATAAGCTGACATCTTTACAGACAGGTCGTCTAAAGATACTGACGTTAATTGAGATACATTGTTGATTCCAACTCCTCGGAATTCAGATCCGAATGTGCTGCCGATTCCATCGATTGCTTCGACTGGCAACTGTCCTATTGTTCCACTCATTGAATTACCTCCAACGTTTGATTCTCTAGATAAGCATCATCCATGAATCCACAGAGGACACCAATGTGATGTCTAATAATCTCAATGCGATGTTGTGATAGATTGGTCATGTTGTTGAGTTCGACTGTGGGTGTTTTTATGAAATCGACCATTTTCCATGCACCCAGAACGTTCTCGGCATCCTTCCAGCCTTTCCCTCCACAGAATTCACACCTTATAAATCCTTCTTCCTCGATTGAACCTTCACCCCCACATGATGCACATTTAAACTGGTGCATTTCTTTCGCTATTCCTGTCCCACGGCACATGGCACATTCTCTTGTCGTTTCACTTAAAACACTCTTCGTACCGTTACATCTCGGACAAGTTATAGATGGTTGCCCTGGCAAATTCCCCTCTCCTTTGCATAGAGGGCAAGGTATGATTTACGCACCGGTGACAATTTTCCCATCTCCACCACACAACCGACATAGGTCTTCTTCGATCATTGAAAATGTACCACTCCCCTCGCATGCAATGCATTGCTCGCTTATAACATGTAGCTGCCAACCGTCACCACCACATTCTGCGCATGAACGACGCTGTAATTCTCGCTGTAAAGAACTGAATGTGTTGACTACACTCTCAGCAGCAGCCTGAAAGCTCAGCAACTTTGAGATGGATACCTCCGAAGTAATGGTCAATCCTAGGACTTCCAACTTTGAGAGCTTATTCAAACTGCTAATCTGATTCTGCGTTAATGCTGTATGTTCTGGAGATCCTACAGCCAAACCCTGTATAACCTCAATCGACGCATCCTTCATGCCAATTCCCTCCTCTCGATTACTTAGTTAATCCAAATAAAAAGTGAACCAAACGCCACCATTGTCTGAATTTTAAAAGCTACACCGTTTCAGGAAATCTGTATACCGAATTTTTCGATTATCCGGTCGATTTCTTCTAATGCGTATCCGGCAAGTTTCGCCTGTTTTTGTTTTGAACTCGGGTCTTCCTCCGCCAGATTCCCGATTACCATTATGTTCTCATCATTTAGCTGATTTGCGGGTCCGGTGTAGTTGAAACTTCCCGCTATAATCAGTTTCTCGTCGATAACCATTAACTTATGGTGTAACTTTCGCGGTCTTATTCCACGAAGACCTGTTCTCGGGACAAGATGAAGTTCCACTCCGGCATTCATCAACGTCTTTTTTACCGACCATATTTGGTTTGCCTGCGACCTGAACAGTGCTCCCCTGACTTTAATGCCAGCTTCCTTTGCCAAGACAAGTTGGTCATCAATTCCCGAAGATTTGGAAAAAGTGAAAATGGCGAAATCGATACGCTTCCTAGCCTTAGCAATTTGCTTCATTATTTCCATTTCGGGGTTATGGTCCGGCGCAAAAAGAGTTTTCACCCGAACGCCGGAAACCTTCTCATCCGGTGGCTTAGGGTCGTGTCCCTCATTCAATTTACCGAAGTGCCCTTGCTGAATTTCAGTGAACTCTCTGTTATAGATTCTGGCTATGTCCTCATCGTGTATTATCACTATATGATTGAGGTTCTCCGAGGTACCTGTATCAGTAAAATTAGTCGATCCTGTCAGGACCGATTGGCTGTCACGGATGATAAACTTCTGGTGGAAGATGCTGCTGTTAAAATCTGTGTTTACTTTTATTTTAGTACGAAGAATCGCATCGTGGAGTGTTCTATTAACCTCATGTGGTCCGCCAGCTACGAATGGGTTCGCTAGAGCAGTCTTGGCTACTAGGTAGTCCCCCTCTAGTACCAGTTTTACTAGAACCTTTCTCTGTCTGGCCTTTATTATCGCTTTGGCAATTGGTTCCGAGTCCAGTTCCTGAGCCGCTATGAATAATCGTTTCTTTGCCCCGTTTATAAATTCTACTATTGTTTCCAGCAGGTTATCCTTACCGCCTACTTCTGATGGTCCCATGTAGAGTTCTATATTTCCGATCTTTTCTGCCATGAATACCCTCCTTTTTAATGAGAAATTGCGTATTTAGTACAAGAATCTTATCCTGAAACTCCCGTCACGGCGCTGAAAGACGCTTAAAGTTAGATATAGGCATCACCTCCTTTGAGATTTAAATGAGCACCAGACACGCTGCGATCAGCGGACTCGGTGCTCTTTTCCCTCTTTTGATACCCTGTGTCACAACCTTGCTCCTGGGGTACGTGAGGTGTTCCTATTTTGTTGTATACTCGATTTCAAATATTGGGATATGATTGTAATTCTATTATGAATTAATGTCAATACCTAGAATATCTATATAAATACTGAAACTAACCTACACGACTACCCCATATAAGATCGATACACATTGCAGACGGAAAGTAGCTATATAAAAACCGGCTTTGTCGATTAGAGTTCGGGAGGTGTATGCCCTCATGATAATACCATGCTATCACCACTTGTATACACTAAAGTTGTTGGCTTCAAAGCTGATTACGCCAAATGCTGTCATTACTGGCACATTAACAGGCGGATAAAAACGTGTGGCTGTTTTACCTGTAAAAAAGCTCGTCGGAGCTCTTCGGAACGCGCCGGAAT
>CP070800.1:648602-656990 GCA_020343555.1 Dehalococcoidales bacterium | reverse complement strand
TCCGGTGTTAACTTACCTTGCTGAATCAACCTGGCGAGATATTCCGTTGTGTGCAGGACCTCAAGGTCCCCCTTGATACCGAACTCATCGTATAGAACCTTGAAGGAATGATAGCAGTCGGCACACCCGGTAACAAGAATTTTTACTCCTGCTTTTTTATATACAGCCATGTTTTTCTCTGCCTGTTTGAGGGCGTCTTCCTTGTATCCCATCTGGTAGACGCGTCCGCCGCAGCAGGACTCATTATCTCCGGCGATACCGATATCCACTCCCGCTTTTTTCAACAGGTCGACGGTATTTTGAGCCACTTTCCACATGTCTTTATTAAGGCAGGTGCGGCATCCGGCGTGGAAAATAACCTCGCACTTCTCGGACGTGTAATCTTTTCCATCTCTTCCTTCCAGCCAGTCTCCACGTTTGGCCTTCGTTCCGGGAACCATATGCCCGTGTGTTCTCAGACTGGTGGCTAAGCAGTCAAGTACAGGTAAAGAGTGACCGTTTTCAACACATTTGATCCTTGTCTCGAGTATTGGCTTTAATACCTCCATGTCCATCGCGTATTTACAGGAGATATCGCAGCCGCCGCAGGTCATGCAGTTGTAAACCACGTCAAGCAGCTTATCAGTATATTCGAGCCTGTTTTCCAGAAGGGCGACCCCTATTCCCATTCTCCCGCCACCTGAATAGGCGTGAAAATCATTATAGGTAATACTTGGGCAGATGTTGACCGGTTCGTATCCCTTTACTTTTTCAAGCGGTATGAACTTGCACGCCGAACAACGGCAGCAGGTTTCCATATCACTCTGGTATTGTTCAAGAGTCATTCTTTTCCTCTCACTAGTCTGGAGACATCAATTTTGTGGTTGTATCATTCTATCATATTCTTAACACACCTGAACCGGCGTATTCCCGGATAGTTACTCTCAATTTCCTTTGAGTTAAAACCACAGGCATTATAAAATTCCACGGCATCCTGGTCGGTCTCGAGTTCCATGGTAGATAATCCGAGTACTTTAGCTGTTTCAACAATCAGACTTCTGCCGATACCACGTCGTCTGTTTGCCGGTAAAACGGCAAGGTGGTTGATATAACCTGACGGTTTCCCGGAACAGTCTATACCGATTATCCCTGAAACAGTATCATTTTCCGATGCAATGAACATCATTTGATCGTTGCGAGTATAGAAATCGAAGAGTAGTGAGTTAAGGTCTTCAGGATTTGGATTACCCATTGCCATGGACAGGATTATTTTTATTGCATCAACATCGTGCCTGTTTATATCGTATAATTCAATATCCATTGAAAAACCTTGATAAAAGAATATCGAGTCATCATTTTACTCCATAATCGGAGAGATATGAAGAGGTATTCCATATTGTGTTACTATCAATGTTAAAAAAACAGGGAGTATTTCCCATTCAGGAGAATGTAGATATGAAAGTAAGTGAAGGACGAATCGGTCGGGTCTTCGTTATCCGTTTAGAGGATGGTGACGTTGTACCCGAGTGCATAGAAAAGTTCGCAGAAGATAACGGAATTTCGGTCGGCCAGGTTGTTCTTGTAGGTGGGATAGGAGGTGGTGAGGTTGTCGTCGGACCGCGTCACTCCGACGATATGCCACCGGATCCGGTTCTGCTGCCGGTCGACGGAGCACATGAAGTTGCCGGTGTTGGAGTGCTGGCGCCTGATGAAGCAGGAAAACCTGTTCTTCATATTCACGGAGCACTGGGACGTTCAGGAAAAACTTTGACAGGTTGCCTCCGTCCCGGAGTCACCACCTGGCTGGTAGCCGAAGCCGTCATCTACGAAATCCTGGATATAAAAGTAACACGCATTTATGACGAAGCCAGTCAGTTCAAGCTTCTGGAGGTAGAGTAGCAGTAATTCTTTGGGTTAAGTTTTATCAAACGTAGTGCCTGGAAAAGTTTCCCTGAGACGTTTTTCGGTAATTTCTATCCCATCCTTTGAGATATCAATCCCGATCCATCTTCTTCCCAGGTTTTCTGCCGCTACCAGGGTTGTCCCGCATCCACAGAACGGATCCAGGACGATATCCCCCTCGTTTGTACTCGCTCTGATGATCCGTTCCAGGAGTGCCAGGGGTTTCTGAGTAGGGTAACCAAGCCGTTCTTTGTATGGCCCATGAAGCGGGTCGATATCAGCCCACCAGTCTTCAGGTACTTTCCCGTCATGTTTGAGGTAGTATCGTTTTCCGTATTTTAACCAATACCGATCCCCGTTCTCATCGGTGAAGTAAGTCCTGTTTGTTCTATCTACCAGGATATCCTGGTAGTTAAATGTCCACTCGTCGCTTTTTGTATAGAAGAGTATTGTATCGTGCTTCCGAGCGAAGTGTTTTTTGGATCTTCCTCCGCCCTTATATGACCATGCAATTTCGTTTCTGAAATGTGTTGCCCCGAATATCTGGTCGAGTAATATCTTCAGGTAGTGACTGGAAGTAGGATCACAATGAAGGTAAATCGATCCGGTATCATTCAATACGCGGTGAATTTCCAGCAGGCGGGGAGTCATCATTACCAGGTAGGCTGCCAACGGTGTATTTTCCAGACTTTTTACCAGTCCTTTAACCAGCGAATACAGTTCAGGTGATGATTCTCTAATTTGAGTAAGAGTAAGTGGGGAGGTTTCATCCCATCTCCACGTATCGGAAAACGCTTTTTTGTTGCTTGTTGATCTACGGTCTCTTTCCTGGTATGAAAAATTATAATCGCGATTGCTGTTAAAAGGTGGATCCAGGTATACCAGGTCAACGGTCTCAGTGGGAATATCCCTGCTCATTATTTCGAGGTTATCACCATGGTATAAGGTATTGTGGTGTAAAGTTTCTATTTTAATTGTTCTCCAGATAAGTATTATTCAAAAATGGTTACGTCTCCCTTTTGTAAAGGGAGATTGAGAGGGATTTAAAAATCCCCCTTACTCCCCCTTTTTCTAGGGGGAAATTGGATTCTCCTTTACTTTACAAAATTACCAGATTGTTACGGTGGATTACCTCTGAACCGTAATCATATCCAAGCGTGTCGGCGATACTAGTAGAATGTCTACCCTTTATTGCAGTGATATCTGATGTATCATAGTTTGTGATACCGCAACCGATGTGATTACCTTCAGAATCATATATATTCACGATATCGCCACGCTGAAATTTACCTTCAGTCTGCGTAATTCCCGCAGCCAGGAGGCTTCGACTCTGCTTTTTCAAAGCTTCGACCGCTCCTGTGTCTACTATCAATTTCCCCTTGGTGGACAGACCACTCATCATCCAGCGTTTCCGGCTTTCAAGACTCCCGGCAGCAGGTGTAAAGAGAGTCCCGATTCTCTCTCTGGCAACAATCCTGGAAATGACGTCAGGTTCTCGACCGTCGGCTATCACAACCGCTACTCCCGAGGAGGTAGCCAGTCTCGCAGCTTCTATTTTTGTTAACATCCCCCCTGTACCGAGAGTTCCGGCCGCGCCTTTAACGATTTCTGTAATACCGGAATCTATGTTATCAACCTGTGGAATGAGACTGGCGCCGGGATCCTGGTGCGGGTCAGAGGTATATAATCCGGCTATATCGCTGAGAATCAACAGCAGGTCTGCATCTACAAGGTTTGCTACCATTGCGGACAGATTGTCGTTATCACCGAATTTTTCTTCCTTGATTTCATCAACAGCAACAACATCGTTTTCATTAACAATACAAATGACTTTTAATTCCAGAAGCGCGAGGAGGGTATTTCGGGCATTCAAGTATCCAGCCCTGTCGGTGAGATCCGACTTTGAAAGAAGCGCCTGGGCAATGGTGATTCCTGATTCCGAGAAGAGCTGGTCGTATACGTTCATCAGCTGTCCCTGGCCGATAGATGCCAGTACCTGTTTATATGGAATACCCCTTCGATCTCCGCCATGACCGAGTTTATGGCTTCCGGCGGCAATAGCTCCGGAAGATACCACCAGTATTTCAACTCCCTGACCGTGGAGTTTTGCCATCTGGTTTACCAACTCCGACATTATCTCCCGGTCAAGGTGATCTGTGCCGCCCGTAAGCAGGCTGGTACCAAGTTTCACTATGATCCGGTTATACGGTTTTTGATCCTCTAGGGAATCCTTCTTGATAGCCATAATAACTACTCTGAATCAGGTTAGATTAATTATATCATGCGTATAATCGGCAGACTATTATCACAGGTGAATCTGTGTTACACTGGAACTGGAAAAGGGCTAGTCGGTACCGACTAGCCCTAAAAGGCGTTAGTGATTAAGGAGAAATTGTGGACTTAACAGGCTTGCTGGCACTGGCCGAGGAGATGCCTGCATATCAAAATCTGGTTCGAGAACTGGAGAGTGATTCTGCCAGCCCCGGTGCGGCAATTCTGGACGCTGCCAAGCCATTCATTATTGCTTCTCTTTATAACCGTTTCAGATCGCCGGTAATTGTTGTGACGTCACAGCCGGAAAATAGCAGGAAAATATATGAACTGCTCACAGCCTGGCATCCGAATGCTGATGTCAGGTTATTTCCCGAACCGGATACACTCCCATATGAAAGAATTACGTCTGATATCACCACGTCACTGGAGCGAATCCAGGTACTATCATCACTGGCAGGTATTACAAATAATCCACAGGAAAAACAAGCACCGATTATTATTGCTTCTACCGCCGTTTTTTTACAGAAACTACCAGATATAAAGGAATTCTTTTCAGCCGGGCATATCATCAGGAAGGAAACGGAACTGGATCCATTTCGCTTGATCTCACTCTGGCAGTCCATTGGATACAGGCTCGAAGAGGTAGTTGATATTCCCGGAACGATAAGCCATCGCGGTGGAATTCTCGATATATATCCACCGATAAGTGAGAATCCGGCCAGGCTGGAGTTTTTCGGTAATACAATAGAAAGCATTCGATTGTTCGATCCATCAACGCAACGTTCGATTCGTGAGGTAGAATCACTCACGGTTAGCCCGACGACTGAACTCCTGAAACCTTTGTCCGATGATCGGGAAGAGACCGAAAAACTACTTAAATCGTTGGACCTTTCGGGACTGAGTCCGGATGCGAAAGACCAGTATGCCCACGAAATAGCGATGCTCCTTGAAAAGGAGATGCCGGGAGACCTGCAGTTCTACGCTCCTTTATTCAACGACGGAAACCTGTTGGATTACCTGCCTCAAAATGGACTGGTCGTTCTTAATGAACCGTCATATATAAAGATTGCGGCGGAAGATTATCAATCGAGGGCTGAAGCACTTCGCGGTGAGAAGCTGGAGCAGGAAGAACTACCGGAAAATTATCCCGTGCCCTATTTCACCTGGGATGCAATAAATACCAGGATCACCAGCCATCGTAACTTAAGACTTACGTCTTTCGGAGTGACTGAAGGCGAAAGCTGGCAGGAATTGGATTTCCTGCCGGCACCAAGCTACGCTGGTCAACTTCCTCTCCTGATTGAGAAAACACGGGATATGCTCAATGACAGTAAACGACTCGTCTTTATCAGTCACCAGGCAAGCCGTTTATCAGAACTTCTCGCTGATGAAGATATCATTGCCACGCCAGTAGATGACATAAGGGAGTTACCTCCTCCGGGTTCACTGACCCTGGTACAGGGACTTCTATCCGATGGCTGGACTGCTAATGATGAGACTTGTATTTATACGGATACCGAGATATTCGGCTTTATTAAACAGCGACGCCTTCTTAAAAAACGCCCGGTGTCGCATCATCGTGTATTTACCGATGTGAACCCGGGTGACTACGTTGTGCATATCGAGCATGGTATCGGCAGGTTCGCCGGTGTGACAAAGATGAAAGCCGATTCCGGTCGGGGCGAGAAAGAGTATATGGTCATCGAGTACGCATCCGGTGACAGACTCTACGTTCCGACGGACCAGATAGACAGGATTGGGAGGTATGTCGGTTCAGGTGAACAGGAGCCAGTATTAAGCCGGTTAGGCACACAGGAATGGTCGCGGACCAAGCGTAAAGTGAGGGAAGCCGTAGAAGATATTGCCGATGAACTGATAACGCTGTATGCCAGCCGTGAGGTGGTTCCAGGATTTTCTTTCTCGAAAGATACTGTATGGCAGCAGGAAGTAGAAGCAGCTTTCCCATATGTGGAGACACCCGACCAGATAATGGTCCAGCGCCAGGTAAAGGAAGACATGGAAAACGTCAAGCCTATGGACAGGCTGGTGTGTGGAGATGTCGGCTACGGCAAGACGGAAGTAGCAATTCGTGCTGCTTTCAAGGCTGTGATGGACGGTAAGCAGGTCGCGGTACTGGTGCCGACTACGGTACTGGCAGAACAGCATTACTCTACCTTCCGCCAGAGATTGAGTGCGTTCCCGGTGACCATCGAGGTTCTCAGTCGATTTCGTTCTCATTCTGAACAACGGAGGATCGTGAAAGACCTGGCGGCGGGGAGGGTTGATATATGTATCGGCACTCACCGGATCATCCAGAAGGATATTGAGTTCAAGGAACTCGGCTTATTGATAATCGACGAGGAGCAAAGATTTGGCGTCACTCACAAGGAATTCCTGAAACAGATGAGAAAGGAAGTGGACGTTCTTACACTAAGCGCCACTCCTATTCCCCGGACTCTTCATATGTCGCTGGTTGGAGTACGGGATATGAGCGTGATGGAAACACCTCCGGAGGAACGTCTGCCTATCAAAACCTATGTAGCTGAATTTAACGAACACCTTGTCAGGGAAGCCATACTCAGAGAGCTTGAAAGGAACGGACAGGTGTTCTTTGTTCACAACAGGGTTCAGAGTATAGTACTCATTACTGAAAAGCTGCAGGAGCTAGTTCCGGAAGCCAGGATTACAATAGGGCACGGACAAATGGCCGAAGGTGAACTCGAAGCGGTCATGGCTAATTTTATCCAGGGTAACAGCGATATCCTGGTCTGCACGAGTATCATCCAATCGGGACTCGATATGCCCAACGTTAATACACTGATAGTGAACCGTGCCGATAAATTCGGTCTGACACAGCTTCACCAGCTTCGTGGCAGGGTAGGTCGGGGTACGGAAACTGCCTACGCCTATTTCCTCTACGATAAGGGACAGCGTCTTTCTCCTGTTGCTGAAACGCGTTTGAGGACGATTGTTGAAGCATCCGAGCTTGGAGCCGGATTCTCCATAGCGATGAAAGACCTGGAGATACGGGGCGCCGGCACGCTATTGGGGATGAGGCAGAGTGGTCATATCTCAGCGGTTGGATTCAACCTGTATACTCAACTTCTCTCGCAGGCGATAGAAGAGCAGAAAGCAAGACAGGCCGGTGTTTCGGAGAATGATATCATCTCTTCAAGGCTGCCACCACCGTCGATCGACTTGCCGGTACCTGCTTTTATCCCCCAGGACTACGTGACCGACCTGCTGACCAGGCTGGACATGTACCAGAAGCTGGCGAATCTGGACAATGCCGATGAAATAGAAACCATAGTCGCTGAATTCAGAGACAGGTTCGGTGAACTGCCGGAAGAGGTTGAGAATCTGCTTTACGCGGTCAGGATTAAGATACTTGGTTCAGGGACGGGAATAGGAGCTATTTCTACCGAACGGAGTGAGATAGTGATAACCCCGTTCGAGGGAATGCGGTTCGAAAGGGAGAAACTCGATCAATTGTACTTCGTCGGAGTTGCTACCGGTCGATTTCAGATACGTATTGACACACGCCAACCCGGTATTGACTGGCGGGAAACGCTGGAGAAAGTGGTAAAGGGGATAGTATAACGGCTATTATTACTAATGAGGAGGTATACAACATGGTAAGATATATTCTCGAGGTAAGGACAAACTGCAGTGATCCGCAAAAAGAAGCGGAATACAACGACTGGTACAACACTATCCATCTGCCGGATGTGCTGGAAACTGAAGGTGTCGTCCGGGCGACCCGGTATGAAAACACTGATCCGGCTGAAGGGGATGCTAAATTCGTCGCAATCTATGAGATAGAGACCGATGACATAGACACGTTTATGGTAGTATTGAGTGAGAATGTTCAGAAGAAGAGAGAAGCCGGAAGGATGAATGATCTGCTGGTACGGACGCATCGGGGTTTGTATAAGCAGACCTATACTCTTTCAGCGGATAAAGACCAGCAATAACAATGATAGAAGGTCATTCTGAGGGAGAGAAACGACCGAAGAATCTCCTTCGAATATCGGGCGGGATCCTTCGCCCTGACTCCGTCAGGTTCTCAGGATGACAACCTGTCGTTTTATTGAGATTGCTACGGTTCGCCTGTTGACGACTAATCTCGCAATGACGGAGAACGTTTGACAGTTATTTCTCAGCTTTTTTGGCTCTTTTTATCTCGGCTTTCGTCTTTTTCTTCTCCAGTTTTAAGGATGATTCTTTATCGGT
>CP070800.1:643302-648502 GCA_020343555.1 Dehalococcoidales bacterium | reverse complement strand
TGGCGTTAATCAATTATAATAAATGCAAGCCCGGAGATTGTGAGGACGGTATTTGTCCGGCGGTGAAGGCCTGTGAAAAGAAATTACTGATCCAGGAAGCCCCATACGAACCACCGATGCCAGATCCTTCTTTATGCAAGGGGTGCGGTGATTGCGCGAGGGCCTGTCCAGCCGGGGCTATTGAAGTTGTTAGAAACTAGAAAAGCGGAGGATCCTATGCCTTTATATGAATACAAGTGTAAAAATTGTGATGGTAAGTTCGAAATGCTGCGCGGCATGTTCGATAACGATGAAGATATTAAGTGCCCTGAATGTGACGAAGAATATCCGGAAAGAATTTTTTCAGTATTCGGCAGTAAGTCCTCGGGGGTGGATTGTTTACCGACTTCCTCCGGATCTACCTGAAGTGTCGCCAGGTAGGGCGGCGCCCTGCTTCAAACGTGGATGTGGAGAAACTCTCTTGCCAGGAATCCTATCCCAAAAGCGAGAGCTGCAATTCCAAGACTGATAGCAATCATTTCAAGGAACATCTTCATAATAGATGCTTCCCTGGCTACCGAGAGATAGAACGTCAGTATAAAAATTATTATCACTGCATTCAGTATCATTATGCCCAGTGCCAGGTATAGATCGTTGAATATTAGATAGGGTAATAGGAGAAAAGCAATAGCGACGATATTTGCCAGCCACGCATAAAAGGCTGATTTTAGAGGGCTTTTTAGACTGGTACTGGATTTCGTGGCGATATACTCAGTGCTTGTCGTTGAGAGCGAGACTGTTACACCGATAATCAACCCGGCTGTCAATACCAGATTCTTGTCCTGGAGAGCGAACGTAAAGCCGGCAAGCGCGCCGGTGATTTCCACCAGGGCGACATTTAATCCTCGCACAATATCGCTACTGTATTCGAGTCTTTCATCGTCAATCAGGTCTATAAGTTCGTTTCCATGTCTTTCTTCATCACGGATGACCTCTTCTACTTCCGGAATAGCTTCCGCCAGTTGCTGATAGGCGGTATGGGCCTTGTCTTCACCACGTTCCATTAACTTCAGTCCGAAAGTGATTCCGAATATCCTTGAGATGGCATAGTAGAGCCATATCTTGAACCTGCTTGGTTTTACCTCAATGCAGGTATAGTAGTTGCAGAGGTTGTGATGTTTAAGTTCGTCCTTTGAGATACGCTGGAGTATCTCTCGGTTACGTTCGCTTTTAACGGAATGTGAGAGCCTGTCGTATATATAATACTCGGTTATTTCCGTCTTTTGCGCGTTAATTATTTTCTTTTCAGTGTCTTTGTCTATTTTCTGTTCAGTTGCCATGTCAGAATTTCCGATATTATTTATTATACCAGTATTCGTGTTATTGTAATATCATTGCCTGATTAGGTATCATGGAACAAATGGCACGGATAATCACGATCAGTATCGATAATATTAAACTGGAAGCGGAGTTTAACGATACTTTTACCGCTGACGCTGTATGGAGTACTTTACCGTATGAAGTCCAGGGGAGTGTGTGGGGAGACGAAGTTTATTTTAGAATTCCGGAAGAACTCGAAATTGAGCTGGAAAATGCCACGGATGTGGTTGAAATAGGCGACCTCGGATACTGGCCGGTCGGCAATGCTTTCTGTATCTTTTACGGACCAACACCTGCCAGTATGGACGAAAGACCAGTACCGGCTTCTCCCGTAACTATCTTCGGCAAGGTGTTGGGAGATGCTACCGAGTTACATGGAGTGAAAACCGGTGTAATAGTGTTCGTCGAAAAGAAAGAATAAATTACAATCTGAGTATTTTACTCATTCATATGCTCGATTATTCTGGACGAGATTTCCTCAGTATTCAATCCGTCGATTAATAGGACTTTCTTACGGGATACGATCCCTTTTTGTATTTTTATCCTGCTTTTAGCAATACCGAGAAGATCTCCAATGAACGTGACAAGGGCTTCATTGGCTTTGCCTTTTTCAGGTCGAGTCGTAATTTTTACATTCAGGATGCCATGGACATAGCTGGTTATAATGTTTTTACTTGAGCCGGGATGCACATGGACGTTAAGCTTCGCCTGTTCTTCATTCATAGCGTCATTTTATAATTGCACTGATTTCCTTGAATTTATCATGTTTAGCGGTTCCGAGTATCTCGAACAGAACCATTTCAGTAGAAGTGGGCATAACGCCCTCAAGTTCCATCCTGGTGAGAGCAGTATCACGATTGGCAGGTGTCCTTGATGATACGCAGTCGGTAACTACCTGTACTTCATATCCCATATCAGAAAGGTCGATAGCTGTCTGGTAAACGCAGATATGCGTTTCTATTCCACACAATATTACCTGATTACGTTTCAGTTCATCGAGTTTCCGGAGAAAGATTTCTTCGTTACAGCAACTGAAATCAAATTTCGTGATCGGTTTGATATCCAGCAGAAGCGATGATAGTTCCGGTATCGTTGGTCCGAGCCCGGCAGGATTCTGCTCGGTTACTATTATTGGAATCTCGAGTACTCTGATTCCTTTAACAAGTTTCAGCGTATTAGCAGAAAGGTCGTCCTTTTCGTGCATTATCCTGAACAGTTTTTCCTGAATATCTATGATAATCAGAGTCGTATCCTCAGCAGTAAACATCCTTCACCTCGCTATTAAGTATTGTTAGAGTTTTTCTGCCGAGTAATATTATGACACAGTCTGCCGGATTTTTCCTGTTATCCCGGTCTCAGTGCTGCAGTGAGAAGTCATTATTGAGCAGGAACATTTAGACTACCTTGGCAAGAAGAAGGTAATCCGTTGAAAAGTTGAAGAGTCGCAGTATCCTATATTGCGGTTCAATGTTTATGATTATGACCGACTTGTATCCCCTCCGGGGAGTCTTGCACCTGTCAGCATCCAGGTTCGCCGGGATGACCGCAGCATCCCTGTCTCTTTATCACTTTGATCATATTATTACGTAACAACAGGCGTAGCTTCCTGTGTAACTGCATCGGTACAGCCATGTTTGTAAATATGTTACGGATTGTCGACATTTTCTCTTCCTGAATAAGTATGAACACTATATGTTATCAACCAATATTTATCAACACTTAAGTATTACTGCACAGATTGAAGTGATTTGCTACAATGATAACGATGCTTGAGGAGTCAAGATATGACAATAATTACCGATATCCTGGATAAAGCAAGGAAACTGTTCGATGTTGCAGGAATTATCCCTCTTGAGAATAAAACACTAATTGTCCTGGGTCTTGAATCTACTTCCGACAGAAATCTTGATGATTTCGGTCATGAGAACGGGAATTTTCAGATGTACGGATTTGAGAAACACGTTCAGCACAGACTTGATGAGTTACTCTTGTTTATTTATAACGCCGGATTTGCCGCTGAAGCGATTGGTCGAATCGGTTATCCTCTGGAAGGAGAAATAAACCTGAAGGAAGCCGCCATACGTATCGGAATAGGGAAACGTGGGAAGAATACAGTCGTACTCCACCCGGAGTATGGCCCAAGATTACGGTTTATGGGTGTAATATCCGATATACCTTGTGATGTACCTGATACCTCTTGGAGAGAGGAAGAAAATCCTGTCTGCAGTGATTGTAACATATGCATTGATTCATGCCCGGTAAATGCTCTCGTACCCTACCACATGCCTGATCCGGAAATGTGCCTTTCCTATATAACACCTAAAACTGAAGAAGGCCGTTCAATATTGTGCGATCTATGCCTGAAACTATGCCCGGCTGGAAAGCCTGAAATAACACGTTAGAGAAGGCCGGACTTTGTATGGGCCGACCTGCTGTTTTAATTGATCCCGGATTCCATCATAATGATGCTGCGAAGAGCTTCACCGGTTCTCAGTTTTGCTATCGCTTCGTTTATCTGATCCAGAAGATAGTGACCAGTGACCAGACTGTCCAACTGCAGCCGTCCTGCCTGGTACAATTTTACATAATTAGGGATATCCTGGATAATGTTCGAACCGCCCATCATAGGACTGATGAATTTCCTTGCTGTCCCGAAACCTGCCAGACCTCGCATCCATTCGATATCCTGCATCGATTCAGGAGTCATTCCTCCGAGAGATATTCTACAAATAACACCAGTGGGGCTGGACATCTCGATTGCCTGTTGGGAAAGTGTATTGCTCGAGGTGGTCGCTGTAATGAAGACATAATCAGCTCCTTTACCGCCGGTGATGTCCTTTACTGCTTGAATCGTATCCGGTACCTCTTCGGCGTTGATCGTGTGAGTCGCGCCGAACTGCTTGGCTGCTTTGAGTCTGCTGTCAAGCATATCTATGGCTATGACGGGACAAGCTCCGAGGAAAGTGGAACCCTGGATGGCATTAATGCCTACGCTGCCGGTCCCGATAATCGCAGCACTGGAGAAAGGTTTGACTCCGGCAGTAATCGCTGAGCCGAAACCACTGATGACGGCACATGAAATAAGGCATGCCTTATCAATCGGCATCGACTCGTCGATTTTAACTAATGAGTATTCATCAAGAAGAACGTACTCGGCAAATCCGCCAACAAATCCTGCTAAAGCAGATACCGGTTCTCCTTTACTGTTGGTATGACTTGGTTCTCTCATCATCAGTCCCATCATCGATTTTACCGTGCAGTTTGAACGGCGCCCGGCAAGACATTCATCACAGAATCCACATCCCACCGTTGTGGTAGTGCAGCATACATAATCCCCTTCCTTGATCAGGGTTACTCCTTCACCGAGTTTATATGCATGGCCTACTGTCTCATGACCTGCGATTCCAGGTAACCTCCCTTGTACGTCGCCATCAATACCATGGAGATCACTCTGGCATACTGCCGTCGCGTCAACTTTTACCAGAACTTCACCCGGTCGGGGATCGATAATCTCAATTTCCTCGATATCAAGAGGTTTGCCATTCTCATTACATACGGCGGCTTTCATTTTCATGAATATGATGCTCCTTCTTAAACTGATTTGAATTTCCTTAATATAATACGTGTACGAGGGTAGAAAGTAAACTATGTTTGACACTTGATTTAAGATAGTAAGTTAATAATGTATTGTTAAGAATAATGATAAATAATATTGACATATCTGCATAATAGATTTATAATTATAATAACACCTGAGGAGTATGATGGCAGGGAAAGATTATTATAAAGTATTAGGCGTAAATCGTGATGCCACCGAAAAAGATATAAAGCAGGCATATCG
>CP070800.1:631799-643202 GCA_020343555.1 Dehalococcoidales bacterium | reverse complement strand
TCGGTTTCCCTGGTTTAATCTCCACACCATGGAAAAGGATAACACCAAGTTCTTCCGCTACCGTCGATATCAGGTCCTTTTCTCCTGCCGATGAACCACCCGAAAAGACAAGGCAGTCGCTTTTCTCTACCGCTTCCGTCAGTTTTGCCCTGATATCATCAATATTATCCCCGATTATACCCGGTCTGAAGGGTACTCCACCGTTTTCATTAACGACAGATAGAATAGTATATGAGTTAATGTCATACAATTGACCCGGCTCCAGTTCCTTACCGAGTTCTATCACTTCTTCACCGGAGGGCATCACAGCAATTCTTGGTTTTATGTAAACTCTTACTTTTTCAAGTCCCTGTGAAGCGAGCACACCTATTTTTCCGGGATCAAGGTAAGTGCCAGTGTTCAAAACCGTCTCACCTGCCTTGATGTCCTCTCCCTTTAATCCAACATGTGATAAAGCTGCAGCTTCCTTATATATCGATACCTTACCATCAGCTATACTCGTATCTTCTACCATCACCACGGCATCGGCTCCTTCCGGCATCATCGCGCCGGTGGCAATCTGCATACACTGTCCTGTACTTACGCTTCCGTCAGGAACATCTCCGGCATGGATTATCTCTACCATTTCGAGTATAGCCGGATTTTCTTTACTCGCTTCTGAGGTATCTTCTGCTATCACTGCGTATCCATCCATAGCGCCGCGGTCGAAAGGAGGAGTATATTGGGTAGCGATTATATCTTCTGCCAGGACTCTCCCCACCGCGGTATCGATCGTTACTACTTCTGTCCCATCTAACGGTTGGATATTCTTCTCAACAACTTCCAGCGCTTCGTCGAAAGGTAAAAGCGAAACTAAAGGTCTCATCTCGTAGCCTCCCTTACCATATGCCCGACCTCGGGCAGGATTATTTTATCCAGGGCCAGCTTGACCGCAGCAAGTGATCCCGGAACACATACTATAATCTTTCCGCTAATTACTCCTGCAATTGCCCGACTCATAATACTGGCAGTACCTATCTCCGTGTAAGACAGTGTTCGAAACAGTTCTCCGAATCCATCCAGCATTTTATCGAGCATCGGTGTGACGGTTTCTACGGTAACATCACGCATACTGACACCTGTTCCGCCGCTGGCTATGATTACCTGTATATCCTGATTCAGCAATTCCTCTAGCTTTTTCTTTATTGCTTCCGGATCATTTTTCAGCAATGCATAATCAACAACTGTGTGTCCTGTATCTTCCAGCTTCTCGGTCAAATACTTCCCTGACTCATCAGTTTTTTCCGTTCTGCTGTCAGATATTATCAGGACGGCACAGGACACGGCCTGCGGTGATAATTCCTTGTGTTCAAGATGACTCATTTTAATACCCTCTGATATACCTGCATATTTTATTATAAGTTTTAGTAGCACCGTCACGCAATTTCGTCTACGCCCGGATTGATCATTGAAGAATAGATAATTACTAAATACCGTCCTCGATTATCCGGTTTACTAACTGCATATCGAGGCTGCTGCGTACCAGGTCGGCCAGTTTATCATATTCCTGGTCTTTTCGTTCGACATTATATGCTTCATGTATCGGCAGTCGGTGATATTTCCGAAGGGAATTCAGGAAACCTGCCCTGAAACCATCTTTATTGAATATACCGTGAATATAGGTACCCAGGACGGTACCTTCAGTGTTGATAGCACCATCGGTATAAGAGGCTTTTCCATCCGGTGTCTGTGTTATGAGGAAAGGACTCTCTTCACTGTTTTCAACCGATTCACCCATGTGTATCTCATAGCCTTCGATCTCTTTTCCCTGAGCTTCGGCTAGTATACCCGTATCGGTACTTACAGTTCCTTTCACCTGGGTGGTGGTTTTTTCACGGTTAAATACAGTTACCATATCCAGGAGTTGAAGCCCCCGTGTTGAATCTTCTGAGGATTCTACTCCGTAGGGATCGTCTAACTGCCTGCCCAGCATCTGGTATCCGCCACATATTCCCATCACCGGAGTACCGCCGCTATTCAACCGGATTATTTCATCAGCCAGC
The DNA here is from genome assembly GCA_020343555.1 of Dehalococcoidales bacterium. Next base: position 641,160 of record CP070800.1, on the reverse strand, counting down.
TCCGTATCACGCAGGAAATGAAGATCCGCGACAGTGCTTTTACTGCCGGGAATAATGATCAACTCCGGATTCCCCAGCTGTCTTCGGTTCGTAATATAACGCACACTACAGCTTTCTCTCTCCAAGGGATCGAAATCGTCGTAGTTCGATATATGCGGCAGCCTGACCACCGCTATATCTAGATTTCCACCCGTCCCGTTCTCCTGTCTCTCGTCCAGGTAGACTGAATCTTCCTGGGCTATCGCGATATCACGAAAATACGGAACAACTCCTACGCAAGGTACTCCGGACCTGTCCTCGATAAACCTGATACCGGACTCGAACAGCGAAATGTCTCCCCTGAACTTGTTGATCACCAGGCCTTTTACCAGGTTCTTCTCGTCAGGTTCAAGTAGATCGATGGTACCGATAAGCGAAGCGAATATTCCTCCCCTGTCGATATCGCCGACAAGCAGTACCGGTGAGTTAGCCAGTTTCGCTATCCGCATGTTAACGATTTCACGGTCTTTGAGATTTATTTCAGCCGCACTTCCAGCTCCTTCTATAACCACTACATCATAGGAAGACCTTAGACGATCCAGCGCTTCCGAGACTATTTTCAGCAGGTCGGATTTATGTTCATAGTATTTCCTCGCCTGTAGGGTTTCCATTACCTTGCCCATAACGATAACCTGTGACTTGCTGTCGGCTTCAGGTTTCAGAAGTATCGGATTCATATCGACCGTAGGCTCGATCCCGGCGGCTTCAGCCTGGACTACCTGGGCTCGTCCGATCTCTCCGCCTTCTTTAGTTACGAATGAATTCAGCGACATGTTCTGTGATTTGAACGGAGCTACCTTATACCCATCCTGTTTCAGGATTCGGCATAAGGCAGTTACGAGTATGCTTTTCCCTGCCGAAGATGCCGTTCCCTGCACCATAATTACCTTTGCTTTGCTTCCTTTACTTATCATCGACAAGTTCCTTTACGGCAACGATTAGTTTACGATTTTGACTGCGAGAACGAGGAGCAACACGAATGTATTCCGGCAGTCCGAATGAAGTACAGTCTCTGACGAGAATTTTCTTGTTCATCAGGAGTCGTTTTCTGAACTCAGCAGCATTGGTAACCTTTACCAGGAAATAATTTGCGTCGGAGGGTATGCATTCGAATCCCAGTTTTTCCAAGCTGGTTACCAGGTAGTCCTTCTCCCTGACCACCAACTCCCGGCTCTTTTCGAGATATTCCTTATCCTGTAAAACCTTAATACCTGCTTTCTGCGCTATCGCGTTTACACTCCATGGAGGGCAAATCCGGCTTAATATCTCGATTATCTGTTCGTTGGCAATTGCATAGCCGAGACGCAGACCGGCAAGAGAGTAATCCTTTGTCATGGAACGCATTATCAGCAGGTTCGCTTTATTAATATAGTCGGTAGCTGACCATGTCTGATCGACGAAAGAAATATACGCTTCATCAAGAACGACCAGGGATCCTGATGATGCAGAGAGTATTTTCTCGAACTCATCTTGTTTCAGGTAATTGCCGGTCGGATTGTTCGGATTGCAGAGAAATATCACTTTAGGTTTTTCAGTCTTTATTCGATCTGCCAGTGCATCGATATTCGGTCTGAAATCATCCTCTGCTGATGTGCGAAACGTTATTACTTCGGCGCCTGCGATCTCGCAAGCTAAACGATACTCTCCATAGGTTGGCTCTACTACCAGTACCCTGTCCGTGTCCTCGAGATAAGCTAACGCTGAAAGGCGGATTATCTCGGTTGAACCACTGGATACCAGCACATTATTTTCAGAAACTCCGTTGACATGGGCAATCTCACTCCCCAGGAGAGTAGATTGTGAATCGGGGTATCGTAATATATCCTTCACCCAAACCTGTCGTAGTATTCCGGGCGGTACCCCGGCAGGATTGGTACATACACTGAAATCGATTATCTCACCAGGTGCTATTCCAAACGTCTCCAACTCCGCTTGGTCAATCCCGCCATGAACGCCGGGCGTCAGATTCGAGACAGCTTTTCTAGGCTGTAATTGCATATCGCACTCCCATGATTCCTATGCAGATACAGCACCACAACAGACAGGTAAGTACCATGAGTTGTAAACCACCGGATATCGACGACGGACCAGGTTCTCTGCCTGTGTTCCCCAGCCTGTAATGACCTGGTTTTTCAAGTCGGATATCCAGGGCTCCTGCTGATGCAGACATTGTCCATCCGGCGTTAGGGCTGGATGTTTTACCGTGGTCGGAAAGTAATATCCTCCAGGCTTTTCTCCCATTTTTTCTCGCAATATACGCGGACAACACGAGAAGCAGTCCCGCCAGACGTGCCGGAATATAGTTCAGGATATCATCCAGTCGAGCTGTGAATTTTCCTGTATATTCATACTCTCCATGATACCCTATCCTCGAATCAAACGTGTTTATCACGCGATAGGCAATTGCTCCCGGTACACCGAAAATTAACCACCAAAACAATGGCGCTACCAGGCTGTCTGTGATGCTTTCTGTCTCCATTTCCACGATTGCCGATGTTATCTGTTCCTGGTTCAGCCTGGTTGTATCGCGGCTGACCAAATATGAAGTCTCTTTCCTTGCATCTGATATTTTACCTTCATCCAGGAGTTGTTTCACATTGTTCGACAGGCGGTACAGCGTGCTGATGGAGAACGTGGATTTCAGTAATAAAGCACCGACTATGATGAACGCTACACTCGACCACTCTCTGAGAAAATCAAGCAGAAAAAACACAGGGACAGTAAATAGGGCAGCGGTAAAAATAACGATAAATATACCGTATACAAACTGCAGTACCGATCCTTTCCTGGGTGCCGCTTTCAATAGAAGTGAAATGACGTTTCCTACCCAGGTCACCGGGTGCAGGAAGGCAGGATATTCTCCTATTAGCCAGTCGATCACCAGTGCCAGGGGTAAAATATATAGATACTCAAGCATATAAGGATGTTCCTTGACAATAGCCTCGATGAGTCGATCACTTATGCTGTCCGAAATTGGTCAGGTATTACAGAGGCGGCTATTTTTTTGTAACTTCTTTCAATTCGTAGTTAATACGTTCCTGCTCCAGTCTTGAGATAAGTCTGGATGCTTCATTCTCAACACAGACGACAAGTGGTTTGAGTCCGCACTTCGATGCCTCGATCGCTGCTTCGATCGCACCGAACTGGTAAAAATCCACGACTGTTTTTTTCAAAGCTGAATAAGATTCAAGTCCCATCGAAACTATGAACTGACTTCCCTTAATGTGCCGTTTCAAGGCATCGTAATCCACTTTCCCGGAACCGCCCTTCTCAATTCCTGGAACTATCGCAATCACCACTTTTCCTATTTCAAGAGAAACAATACCCCTGATATCCGATATACCGATATCATCACCTGTCTTCGCAGCGGTCGTTGCTATACCTGTTGCACTCGCGTCGGTATCGGTAGTGGCGAATAATAATCCGTCTCTCATCCTGAGTCCTACCTGCTGATCTTTCTTCAGGTCATCCGCTGCTATCGCGGCACTGACAGATATGCTGTTTACCGCCCTCTGTATCGAGATGCTGTAATTGTTCAGCTCTTTCAGTTCCTTGATTACCCAGTTTATGCCTTCATTGGTAACCTTGTAGCTTGAACGACCTCTCGATATAAGCATGTCATCCTTAATAAGCTGGGCAATGTAGTCCGATACAGCCTGCGGTGTAATATCGAGTTTCCTGGCAATCTCTCTCTGCTGGATTTCGGGTCCTCGATCCGCTATCTCGGCAAGAATCTGGAACTTGGTCGTCAGGTTTTTATTGCGTAACACTTCTATCATAATTCACCACGCTTGATTGAACTACAAGTCTGGTAGATTTTCCATAATTATAACAATTGTGGCATGAAAGCAACAATCAGGGTTGGTATTCGATCAAAATATGAAGTACATACCCTCACCCCGTACCTTCCCTTCCCGAGACGACCGGGAAGGGAAGCGAGGTGAATGGAATGAGTGAACGCTAATTTCTAAAATTCTATTCCCGGTTGAGCTTCGATACCGTCATAGAAATGATGTTTTATCGGGTTAAACTCGGTCACCATATCGGCAAACTCGATCAACTCATCGGGCATATCTCGACCGGTGATCACCACATGCTCTTTATCCGGTCTGTTTCGTAATGCACTGATAACTTCCTGCACATCAAGCCATTCGTATTTCAACGGATAGCTTAATTCATCCAGGACGACCATATCATATTCGCCGGAAGTGATTATGTTTGCTGCTCGACTCCACAATTCCCTCGATAATCGAGCGCTTTTTTCAACATCGCCGGTAACCCCGGGCACTACAAATCCGGCACCGCCGGCAATTATTTCGATACCTATCTGTTTGGCAGCCCGGTGTTCCCCGAAATTCGCCTTGGTATTCTTAACGAACTGAAGCATAATAACTTTCTTGTCATGTCCCCAGGCACGAAGCATCAACCCCATAGCGGCAGTGGTTTTCCCTTTACCGTTTCCGGTATTAATCATCACCAGACCATGATTTTTTTCGGATTCTTCTTCATTCTTTTTTTGAGCTGATTTCTTCGCCATATATCATCAAACCTGCACTTGTACGGTATCTGTTTAATCTATTTTACTTGTATAATATCAATTTTACTTGATATTATATATCTGAGAATACTCCCTGTCAATACTCTAACAAACAGCAGCTCTAATTTAATTGTTATATTATACTCCTTCGGAAATGGGAGTGCCGTGTCATTCTGAGTGTAGCGAAGAATCTCATCTCGGCGTTGTAAAGCTATCGCATTTATTTTTTCGTGGACATTGTTTCTTGTTACCACGGGATCCTTTGTCCTCCTTCGTCCTCTTCAGGATGACAACTTATCATCATCCAAATTCAACCAGCGAAATTGTTACCATAGATACTCTCCCTTGTTGTTCATAGCTTCAAGCCGATGCCACTTCTGGACAAGGTCAACCTTTACCCAGAGTCGTTCGTTATCCTGTTTGCCGTACTTTTCTGCAAAGTATTTGACCAATATCTCGAAATTCATTTTCATCCCCAGATTGTTCCGGCTGATGAAAGTATCGATAATTTTCCCAACTCCATCTTTCTTCGCATTACCCAGGCACCACCATACGGCAATCTCACCGAAGTTGGGATACACATTGAAATCTGCATCTACCATGAAGGCGAGTATTTCAGATTCTTCGTTCAGAGGACTGTTTTCCTCCATAAGCTCAGGCAGCAGTTCCGCTTCAGTACGCCAGTGTACTTCAGTACTCTCAGCATTATAGTGCTTCAGTGTCTTCTCAATAAGATACTCCGGCAGTTTCGGTATATCACTTCTCCTGAGCCTGATGTCTTCCAGATTAAACCCCTCACCTATTGGTGAAGTAGTATTGAGAAAACAGGAAAATTCCTTTCCTATATCGTTCACCCGCTCCTCGAGTCTGATATCCTTCAGCACCTGGTACAGTCTGTTAATATCGTCTATATTAGTGGAGAAAGGGAAAATCTGTATCCTGGGAACGATTCCGTTTTCAAGAAGTATATCGATTGCCTGCATATGTTCTCTGTAGGCACCTTTTCTTCCCCTGAAGTAGTCCGTGTTCTCTTCGGTGCCGAAAAGGGATAACTGAACACAATCCACTCCCAGTTCCTTTAGCCATGGAGCGTAATCCTTATCTCTGACCAGACGCCAGACACTTGCCAGTTCGAATCGCGGGACTTTACCGGTGCTCAATTGATTCTCCAGTTCCCATAATTCCCGGTAATTGTCCGGAAAATCAGGTTCGCGGTACCATGTGTTGAATACCAGTTCTTCAAATAACGGTTTACCGTCCCTCTCGTAGCTCTTGAATTGTTCGGCTAACCAGATGAATTCATCCACTGGTGTATTCGCATTTTTATCGTGCTTTAGCCAGCAATGCCTGCACCGGTTCGGACACCCGTACATATCCATTATTACCGCTGCTTTCATCAATAAACTCCAAAAGAATAATCCTCAATCACAAAATGTATTCAACAGAATACAGTGAAACGTGTGAACGGTCAACAGGAAATGAGCTTCTTCGCCACAGAATATCAGTCTTTTTTCGCTGCCTTTGACCAGATATCCAGGAATTGAGTGATAATCCGGGCGGTTGCTCCCCAGATTATGCGGTTATCACAATAGTAGAAATAGCCTTCGCTTGTGCCGTCGTTCGCAGGATCATCTTCCTGCCGTAAAGTGTCCTTATCCATGAGTGTAGAAACGGGAACGGTAAATACCTCATCGACTTCTACCGGATCGATATCTAATTCGCACGGCCACGGTATTACGCCTACGTAGGGTGTAATCAGGTAATCCGTATGCATGGTCGGTCTGTCATCGAGCGCCCCCAGGATTTCAATTGTATCGGAACAAAGCCCGATTTCTTCATAAGACTCCCTTAGAGCGGTGTCCAGTGGTGTCATGTCACTCTTCTCACATCTCCCGCCGGGAAAGGATACCTGCCCCTTGTGGTCCCTCAGCGTATCGGTCCTTTTTGTAAACAGAAGATGATATCCCCCATCTTTTTCCAGTAACGGTATTAGAACAGCAGCCGATATCAGGGAATCATCTTCTATCTCCAGCCTGTCTCTCTCTGAAAGTATCTTCTTGAGTTTTTCTTTCATGTCCGTTTTATAGTATCACCCCAAGTCAGTCAGTACAATAAAAACTTCACGACAGGTTTATCACAAGGGTTCATTAAAACAGATACGATAAGGTATAATCTAAAAGTAAAGAAATGCAGCGGAGTTGATTCAGAAAGATGCCGACCAATCTGCCCCCGCATTATTTCGATGCCGAAAAACGGTACCGCGAGGCGAAAACCGCGCCTGATAAAATTGCCGCGCTCGAAGAAATGCTGGCTATTATGCCCAAGCATAAGGGTACCGACCACCTTAAAGCCGACCTGAGGCGTAGAATCGCCAAGCTCATGCAGTCCGGTGGAAAAAAAGCGGCAGCCCAGAGAGCAGCGATGACTGTCCAGAAAGAAGGCGCAGCCCAGGTTCCGGTCATCGGCACTCCGAATTCCGGTAAATCTCAGTTAGTGGATGTCCTGACAAACGCTTCCCCGACAGTCGCGGAATACCCGTTCGCAACCTACACTATAGTACCCGGGATGATGGAGTATGAAAATATACAGATACAGCTGCTCGATACTCCCCCGCTGGTATCCGGGTCTACTCTGGCTCTCCTACCACCCAACCTGGTCAGGGCGGATGCTCTTTTAATAGTGGTCGACCTTTCTGAAGATCCGCTTTCGCAGATAGAAGCTGTGACTTACGAACTGGGGGGTATGCGTATAGGCATCGGCAAATCGGCAAGTGAAAACGATGAAGAAGAATTGATCCGGCATAAGAAAAAAGCGATGATAATCGGCAACAAGATCGATATTGAAGGATCAGTTGAAAATTACCAGGTGCTGGAAGAGTTGTATCATGAAGATTTCCCGATACATGCCATTTCAGCATCCAGGGGGACAGGCCTGGAGGAACTAAAATTTTCTATATTCCAACTCCTGGAGATTATCCGTGTCTACACCAAGACACCTGGGCAGAAACCTGACATGGACGACCCTATCGTACTCCCGATAGGCAGCACATTGTCGGACGCTGCTATCGAAGTTCACAAGGATTTCGCCGCCAACCTGAAATTTGCCCGTATCTGGGGATCGGGGAAACACGACGGTGTGATGGCAAAGAGGGATCATGTCCTCCAGGACGGCGACATCATAGAACTTCATATGTAAGAATATAATCACGAAATTACTGATTAATGTTATAATGAATTCAAACTCCACCAGGAGGCTATCATGCCCGGACGTCCCGGCTGGCACGACGAATACTGGGACCAGATGGATAAAGAAACAGCGAAAAAGATCAGGTCTACCTGCCCGCGCTGTGGAAGTTCAAACACGTATTACAACAAGCAATACGGGACATGGCGTTGCGGCAAGTGTGAACATACTTTCGTCATACAGGGATACGACGATAATATACCCTGGTGGAAAAAACTGTTTAAGAGATAATATGCAATGAATATAAAGACGCGTATCAATAGAAACATCATCAGGATGCTTGCAGTATTCACCTTAGTGCCTGTTTTAGCGCTAACGGCAGTTATGATAACCGCACCTGGATCAGCAAAAGCAGGCTGACCGGGAGATTCTTTCAGTCTGACCGTGAACGTCGGCACCGGTGGGGGTACTGTGAAGGTCGATTCTATCGAACCCTGGTCTTTCCCGTATACGAGAAATTATAGCCAGGGAACTGTCGTTGAACTTAAGGCAATCCCTTCTTTCGGATACACGTTTAATGGCTGGGGAGAACAACTTACGACCATGGATAATCCGGCATTAATCGTTATTGACTGTACCAAAAATATTACCGCAAGTTTTAAAGTCGATTGGCGGTTTATCGGTACATCTATCGGTGGTCTTGTATTAATAGTATTCCTTGTCGTTATCCTGATCGTGCGCCGCAGAAGTTCGACTAAAGGTACTGCCTAGAATCGCGGTAACGGACCCTCAATCGGACGATTTCAGCTTAACTTCGATCTCTTCGTTTATCACATAGCCGGATATATTCATCAGAGGTTCGAAAACTCCCCTGTCTATCTCTTCTTGTTGCATGGATGCCAGGCAGGGAAACTGGTGGACTACAAGTCCGGCATGGGGCACCACTTCATTGATAGACATCCCAATCATCTTTTCGGCCGCATGATGCGTAGAGCCGCACGGAGAACCACGCTCGACAACAGCAGTAATCACCTTTTCAGCGCTGTCATCCAGGGTAATCTTGATTTTAGGTCGACCGAAAAAACGGGTAAACATGGAGATCATCTCATCATCATAGGATGTCACATTACTTCGGAATCCCGCACTATTTTCCGTCAACGTGCAGAAAGTCCTGGGGTAAACACTCTTTATACCATCCCTTACCATCTCCTGCTCTATCTGGTTCTGAAGGCCAAGCGGCAGCCAGGCGGGGTTATCCACCGGCACTATCGCCGACTTTACTCCGCTGATACGCGCCAGGGCTGGTACAAGTTGAGCAGCTCCGTCAGATTCGATGAGTCCAAGTAAAAGATCGGCAGATGGTATATTGGAGGGCAGGAATTCTTCCGGCTCATCGATCAGTACCGGCAAAGCCCGTGGAAGAGTACTCGTCTCAAGTTGCCAGTCATCAGGCATTCTTTCAGAAATATATTCAGCAATGCGTTTACCGTACTCTCCCTGTACCGCTGCCAGTATTTTCATATTACCTCCGTCAATGCCAGGTTTGTATTCTGACATAAAGGTTCACAGAATATAGTTTCTCACGGCTTCGGCCACCCCTTG
>CP070800.1:627964-631699 GCA_020343555.1 Dehalococcoidales bacterium | reverse complement strand
AAGCCACCGGTGGAGTAGTGGAGGAAAAATTCCTGCCGGGAATCATCAGCGGCGATATCTTGGCCAGTCCGGCTATCACGGAGCCGAGTGGCGGATCTGATATGCTGGGTCTGCAGGCTAATGCCAAGAAGGTCGACGGTGGCTGGGTACTGAATGGGAGAAAAGTCTTCGGGAGTGAAGGTCATTATTGCGATTTCGTCATGACGCTTGTCAAAACGGGTGATCCTAATGATCCGAAAACACCCGGAGCACGATCCCTGACCGCTTTTATCGTGGAAAGTGGGATGGATGGTTTCCGTATCGGCAGGCTCGAGAACACCCTTGGTAGAAAAGGAGACCTGACCGAGTATATATTTGATAACTGTTTTGTCCCTGACAATTATGTTGTCGGGGGAGAAGCAGGGGTAGGACGCGGTTTAGGCCCTGTCTTCGCAGCTGTGGGCGATATCGGTCGTTTGACCATCTGCGGAATGCTTACTGGTATTTCACTGGGTGCCTATCGTACCGCGATGATGTACGCAAAGGAGAGAAACCTTTACGGACGACCGATTTCTGAATTGCAGATGATTCAATCTCGAATAGCGAAGATGGTCGTTGACCTTGAAGCTTCACGTGCACTAACCTACCGGGCTGCCTGGCTTCGTACAAAAGGAATCAGGGCAGATACCGAGCAGGCAACAGCCAAGAATTTTGCTGAGCAGGCAGCTATCAGGTGTGCTGAACACTGTGTCAAGATACATGGCGCCTACGGCGTTCTGGATGATTATATGCCGCATCATTATTACAGGCATGTTCCTCTCAGATTCGGTGCCGGTGGTACCGAAGAATCCCTTGGTATAATGATTGCCAATGCCGCATTCCGCAACGAGGCTAATCCCGATCTCAGTCGTACCTCGATGGAAAATGCCGGCTGGTGGGGACGCCTGGAATGGTAAGGATTATTAATAGGCGAGGAGGAATAGCATGAAGCCATTAAATATTGTTGTTTGTGTTAAGCCTGTCCCTGACTCCCGTTACTGGGATAGGCTTAGCCTTGATCCGAATACAAAACTACTTCGACGTGAAGGTATTCCTATAATAATGAATCCGCTGGATAAAAACGCCATCGAAGAAGCATTGAAGATAAAGGAAGAACGCGGCGGTGAAGTGACCGTTATCAGTATGGGGCCGGACAACACATTCGATGTTCTTGCCTGGGCATACGCAATGGGAGTCGATGACGCAATACTTCTTTCGGATAGAGCGTTTGCGGGTGCCGACACGCTGGCTACAGCCTACGTAATAGCTACCGGTATCAAGAAGATCGGTGGTGTTGACATGGTGATCCTCGGTAATGAAAGCCTGGACGGAAGTACTGCGCAGGTCGGGCCACAAGTAGCCGAATTCCTCGGAATACCTCATCTGACAAACGTGGAAGAAATCAACTTTGTGGATGATGATACCGTCCATGCCAGGTGTAAAATCGAGGGTGGCCATATGCTGGTGGAATCAAAACTGCCGGTTACGCTGGCGGTCAACAGTGAGATAAACGATCCCAGGATACCGCCGGTTCACGGTGCTTTGTGGGCTACGGAGAAAGAAAGCACCAAATACACGGCAAACGACATGGATGTTGACGAAGAAAAGATTGGTCTCACCGGTTCGCCTTCATACGTTCCCGAGGTTTCGAACATAGAAACGCAGCGTATGGGTGAGGTGATCAGCGGTGATCCTGCTGACATAGCAAGGCAGCTGGTAGAAAAATTAAAAACCGACGGAGTGCTTCCTGAGGTATAGAATATCTGGAGGATATTATGACTGATACGTATAGTGGAATTTGGGTTTACGCGGAGCAGCGAAACGGTACGTTACTTGATTCCGGAGCGGAACTGCTTGGTGAAGCCCGTAAGATAGCTGATAAACGCGGTCAGGAACTGGCGGCGGTAATACTGGGAAGTAAAATCAGCGGTCTTGCCGATGAGCTGGCAACATACGGAGCTGATAAGGTTTATATTGCCGATTCTCCAGTGCTTGAAAATTACCTGTGTGAAGCCTACGCTCCGGTACTCGAAGGTATGATAAACCAGTATAAGCCGGAGGTTTTCGTTATCGGTGGAAGTAACTTAGGAATGGACCTTGCCCCAAGGGTTGCAGCAAAGGTTAATACAGGACTGGCTGCTCATGCGGTAGGACTCGACGTGGACGATAACGGATGCCTGAAAGCCTTTGTGCCTTCCTTTGGTGGCAGTATTATGGCATCGATCACCTGTGCTGTTCACCGTCCCCAGATGGCAACGATCCCTCCCGGATTCCTGAAGAAACCAGAAAAACAAGAAGGCAATAAGGCAGAGATCGTGAATGTCGAGGTAAAGATTATCGAGCAGGATCTCCGTACCAAGGTACTCGAAATAAAGACTGAAGAATCAAAGGTTAAACCTCTTGAGTCTGCTGAGGTGGTTATCGCCGGAGGTTACGGTATCGGCAGCAAAGAGAACTGGCAAATGGTGGAAGATCTCGCCGCGTCACTTGGTGGCAGTGTTGGTGCGACCCGCCCCGCATGTGATGAAGGCTGGGCTGCCCAGGACGAGCAGATGATCGGGCAAAGTGGAAAGACCGTTCATCCGAACCTTTATATAGGCGTGGGTATATCCGGAATTATCCATCACCTGATCGGAATCCAAGACTCGAAGAAGATCGTTGCTATCAACCGTGACGCCGAAGCTCCGATTATGAAAGCGGCCGATTACGCGATTGTTGCCGATTATAAAGAGGTTGTCCCGGCACTTATCGAGGAGTTTAAAAAGCTGAAAGCTTAGTCTTATATTAATAGATAATTAGAAGGGGAAGGTAAAGACCTTCCCCTTTTTCCCCTTACTCACTGTCGACGTTTACACTAACCCGTTTTTCCTTGCGAATGCATATGCCCCAATACCGACCGCCACGGCTAGATTGTAAGAATCTGTATGTCCTATCAATGGTATTTTGACACTTTGACCTATATATGTATAACGCTCATCCAAACCACCCCCCTCATTCCCGAAAACGAGTGAAAATCGAGGACAGAACGGACAATTATCGAGTGTGAGTGTGCCGTCTAACACAAACATAAATAATCTGTGATCAGGATGCCGTGTAGTATAATCGTCAAAACTGGGAAAACACTCATGCTGAATATGGAATAATGCGCCCATACTTGCCCGTATGGTTTTAGGATTCCAGATATCTGCTGCAGGTTCAATTACAGCGAGGTTTTTTATGCCCAATCCGGCTATGGTGCGAATAATCGTGCCCAGATTACCCATGTCGGACGGATTAACAACTACGATGTGAGGTTGATCGGGATCAAGGGTGCTTGCATATTTGTGAAAAATACCGAAAACATAGCTGTTTTCTTTTCGATTAATTGAGTTGAATGCCCTGTCTGAGTATATACAGCGTATACTATTAGATTCGCACAGAAATTTCAGTTCGTCATTTTCTCGGTATGACGAATGAAAATGTACTGCATCTACGATCTCCGGACGTGCTTTGATAAGTTCAATGGTCGCACATGCACCTGAGGAGTATGAATAATTGTAATTTTTTTTATATGCTTTAATTTTGTTTGTCATCTCTCTCGCTCCTTAAAATTCGTTATTTCAAGGTGCAAGGTCAGACAAACGATTACGGCGAAATTATCTTATTTTACTCCATGCAAGTCTCGCCGTCTGTTTGACAGACCTTGCATGGAGAGCGCCAAGGACGACACCAAAGTTT
>CP070800.1:621753-627864 GCA_020343555.1 Dehalococcoidales bacterium | reverse complement strand
GTTCGGAGAATCACTTCAACCTGAGGTAATAAAAAGGTGGCAGGAAGAGATTATGAAATACCACGGTGTCGAGTCAGTAGAACCCGAACAACTAAAATGTCATGGTTGCCGCTATGAAGGAGAGGATGACTTCTTTACCTTCAAGCGGTGTCCCATTCGCGGCTGTAACAAATCACGAGAGATAACCAGTTGTAAATATTGTCCGGATATAGAAACCTGCCCCTGGGAGGTGGATCCGGAAAAATTTTCCTGACCTGACTGCATGAGATGGAATTATCAGTTACAGGAGGTGAAATATGCATACACTGGTAGATATGCTGGATATCAGCCGTAAAGAATTTAACCGGAACCTGAAAGGCCTGACCGACGAGGATGCGCGAAAACGTGTCGAACCGATGAACTGCATCAGCTGGATAATAGCCCACGTCGCCCATCAGCACTATACTTTTTTCGTCGAATGGGCACGTGGTAAGGAAATCGAATCCAGATACCTCCCATATGGATACGGCAAACCTCCTTCGGAACCACCGCTGGATGAAGCGTTAAACTTATGGGATGATGCTTGCAGGGATGCTGATGTTTGGCTGCAAACGGCAACAGAAGAGGATATGAAGGCTCTACCGGTTACAGCGTCGCCTGAAAGCGAGAATATGGGAGCGTTAACGGTACGGTGTATCTTTCATACATGGTGTCACCTGGGAGAGATCAGTTCTATACGGCAGATCCTCGGTCACAAACCGCCCCAGTTCGTGAACATGTATGACTGGCTTTATACGGGAAAGCAGGGATAAATGGATGACAGCCGGATGCATGTATGCCTGGTTTGCCATACCGAACCGGACGTATGGGACGGGGGATTCAAATCTATCGATGTCGTGCTTCCTGTATTCATGGACAGAATAGAAGAAGTGCATGATCATAGAGGTAATACACCGAAAATTACTTGGTGTCTGACATCGCAGGTGGTAAAACAGCGTCCTGAACCGTTCCTGGAACTGCTGGATCTTGGACATGAAATCGGTATTCACAGTCATTATCCCGGGGATGACGGTAAACTGGAGCACCGGCAGGAGATCAATAAGAACAGCCTGGATAAATTCGGAGAATGGCTGCCGGAATTATGCCGAACGTTAACAGACGCTGGTTTTCCATCACCTCGAACCCACGTGGCCTGGATGTTCGCCTATCGAGATGCCATGACGCAGGTACTTTCCGAGGTAGGGATCAATATCGACTGCAGCGTATGTTACGGTGGGATTCATTACCTTCCGGACGGATTTCTCCTTGCCGACAGCAGGAACAGGATTTCCGGTAAACCATATCGGATGAGTATATCCGGTCATTGCATTAACGGAGATTCTGCAGTGGTTGAATTGCCGGTCAGCGGTGGATTCGGCGATTACTGGATCTCGAATAAATCTGGACGATTCGAGCACTTTTCTCCGATTGCTTCAAAAGATGAAGCTAAAACGATGATACGTTTATTCAATCAAAGGATACGGACACTCTCTCCGGGTGAAATAGACATATTTCAAATCCATTTTCACCTGTATGAATTTCTATCGCCTGAAGGTCTGGATGAATGGCGACTGGATCGAGCTGTGATGATATTGCAGAATATGGCATCGGATTATGGAGTACGATTTTCAACCTCATCGGAAGCTGTGGACGACTGGTTACATATAGGTATTGAATACTGAATGAGGTTTGAATTATAACGTTTATGAGTATAGAGTTACTGATTAATCCTTTCTGTCTGGGTGATAGAGATTACCGGGTGATTTCAGAAAAATGTCGGCAATATGGACTATCCTTGATTATGTACAATCTCTGGGATATTGATGATGAGGAAGTCGACTCTTTACCCGAATATATATCCTGTTTGGTTCGTGAATGGAGAAGCGGCGAAAAGCCAGGCAGTGTTTACAGCAATCTGTTTATAAACGGAGAACGCATCCCGATTAATAACTGGCTAAAAAGTTTCGACGATATCGAAGAGAGATTGCGAGTGGTATCGAAAAATATAAAAACATGATAAAAGAGATTGATAAAGAACTCATACTGAACGGATTAGGGCAGCCTGTTGCCTGCTGTATGTTCGACACAGCCAACCGCGCTCTAAATTGTGACATGTGGGAACAGATTTATGACGAAATTGGTTCGATTGGGTACCTGGTTTATGAGGAGAATAGATTGGTAGGTCAATTGATATTTTTGCCCAAGAAGTATGCAAGGAAGATAGGACTTTCTACCTGTCGCTCTAATGACCTTCTGGATGATACTTTATTAATCCAGTGCCTGTTTATACATAGTGATCAAAGAAACAATGGATATGCGAGTATGATGATTAAGAAAGTGATCGATTTCTGTAAATCAAAGGGATATAAACGAATCGAGGTGAGTACCTGCAATAGAGTAGCCGGGAGAGAATGGGTTGAACCGATATCTTTTCTGCCGTTTCGGAAATTCGGGTTTATAATGAGCGAGGAAGAATTGGGCTATGAATTCAGAACGGAAGATAGAATGTGTTTCCTTAACCTATAAGAGAAACAATTATGCTTAACAGAGTACAAATCGAAAGTAATATAAATTGGCTGTTGAAGAACGGCAGTCCACCGGTGCTGTACCTGACGCATAAACACCTCTTAAGGACAGGTGAAAGCGAGTTGAATAAATTGTGGCAGCCGGTGCCGGAGTGTCCGGAAGCCGTGGAAATATTCGGAAAACAGGAACAGGATGGTTCATGGTGTGCCGGCGGTTCGTGGGCATCTGATCCTAAAAGCATACCTAAAGCCGGATACTCTGCCTTTACACCGAAATATAATACGATTGTCTGGGTCCTTTCTGTCCTCGGCGACATGGGATTTACCGTTGATGACCCACGTGTAAGAAAAGCAGTCGATTATACGCTGACATACCAGTGGGAAAACGGACTCTTCAGTAGGTTCAAATATCCTCAAAAGAGCCAGCAGAAACTGCTTGGAGATGAACCTGATAATGCACCATGCGAACTCGGAGTATTTCTAGTTGGACTCGGTAAAGTAAATAACACCGACATCTCTCAGCTTAATAAGTCATACGGTCTACTGAAGGACTTCCAGAGAGAAGATGGCGGCTGGGTGCTTGAGCGACACAGGTTAGAGAAAAACTGGACCAGAAGCTGCCCGTGGGCTTCCTACCATGCTACGGCTGCTATGTACCATTCGAAAGATCCTGCAAACAGGGATGCCCTGATTCGGGGACTCGAGTTCCTTGTCTGGCATTTTAACCTGAAGAAGGACAGCGAGATTCAACGATTCTTCTATCATGGTCACAGTACGGTTCACGAATTGTTGATGCTTTCCGAATATGAAATCGGTTTGGATGAAAGACCCGTCAGATCGATACTCGAATGGCTGATGACGATGTATGACGAAACGAAAGGGCATTTTCACTATCAAGGAAAGCCGATAGGATCATACAGGTTTAGACAGGATTATATGAATGCTCCGGTAGCTAAATACCGACTGCATCACCTGATCGAAGATGACTGGTTGACATATTACGGAACCAGAATAGGAATAAATCTACTGAAAAAAGAATAAAAGCGAGGATAAGAATGGCAGATTTACAATACGTTACTTATTGCGGACTGTATTGCAAGAGTTGTGTTAATTTCATCCGGATTCCCCAACAGGCAAGAACTTTATACGACACTTTGAAGAGAGAAGGTTTCGAATATTTCGGACCTTACGAAGATGAAAAATTCAACGATTTCTGGGACTACTTGAAAAAACTCACCCAACTGGACAAAGTCCTGGAAGGATGCCGGAGGGGTGGATGTGGTGATCCTCAGTGCCAGATTAGAATATGTGCCAGCGAGAAGAATCAGGAAGTCTGCATGTACTGCGAAAACTATCCCTGTCCGAAGTTTGATTTGCTTGCTAAACGATATCCAACTCTACTTGGAGAAGGACAGAAACTGAAAGAGATAGGTATCGACGCTTGGCTTGAAGCGCAGGAAGAAAGGTGCAACAGGGGATACTGTTTTGCAGACAGTAGATATGACATCGATATCGAACAGGTCTAGGGAGGTGAGATCCCATGACAAGTGAAGTTATGTTGAAGCTTGAAAAACGACTCTTCGATGACCGTGAATATACTCATCCGAGGGACGTTCCAAACGATTTTATCGAAGGTGTCAAAAACCTTCCTGATGAAGAAGCGATGGAACTGGCTGCCCGACTTTTCATGCAGACCGAGTGGCGATATTACCTGCCATCCGCGATTATTTTTGAGATACACACGACTGCTAGAACGAAAATAACCGCTGAATACCTGGAACCCCTGGGTGACAGGATGGACACCTGGGGACTGGTAGACGCCTTTTCTGTGATCGCCGGTCCTGCATGGCGTGAAGGATATATCAGCGATGAGACCGTGATGAGTTGGACACGGTCGGAAAGCCGGTGGTGGCGAAGAGCGGCACTGGTTTGCACGGTTTTTCTGAACAGGAAGACAAAAGGAGGTAGGGGTGATGCGCCACGTACGTTGATGGTATGTGAAGTGCTGGCATCCGATAAGGATGACATGGTTGCCAAGGGAATGTCCTGGGCACTGAGAGATCTGAGTAAGCGAGATCGTACAGCCGTGGAAAAATTTGTTGAAGAACACAAAGATGAGTTACCGGCGCTGGTGAAGAGAGAAGTCCACAATAAGCTTACGTTTGGGGTCAAAAATCCGCGGAGGAAATAGATATAGACCAATACCGAGTTGTCCGGTCTGGCATCCGGTAAAAAACCTCGAGGAATGAGAATGAACGATAAAGCGATACTGGTTGACGGTCTTGGATTTAGCTATGGCAAGCTCAAGGTTTTAAATGATCTGACGCTCGAAATTCCCTCCGGTACAAGTTTCGGATTGCTGGGTCCGAACGGATCGGGGAAGACTACCCTTATCAAGCTGCTGGTCGGGCTGTTGAAACCTGGCTATGGGGATATCAGGTGCCTGGGACGGCATCCTTCTTCCTCGAACGCCAAGATGCGCGGCTATATGCCGCAGCTACCTTCACTGTACTCGGAACTTACCGTCAGGCATAATATCGACTTTTTCGCACGTATCTACGGACTTAAGAACCGGAAGGAAAGGGGAGAAAGAGTCGACGAAGTAATTAAACTGGTCGACCTGTGGGACAAGAGAAATACCCAGGTTATGCATCTCAGTGGTGGAATGAAACAGCGTGTCAGTCTCGGTTGTGCGATCGTTCATAGTCCGCCGCTGATATTTCTCGATGAGCCGACTGTTGGTCTCGATCCCGATGTACGCGTTAATTTCTGGGAGTATTTCCGGACTCTTACGAGTGCAGGAGTGACAATCGTTATATCAAGTCATACCATGGATGACGCAGCCCATTGCGACAAGCTTGTGTTTCTGAGACAGGGAATGGTAATAGCCATGGGAACGCCTGGCGAACTCAGGGCAGCTACCGGCGATACAAACGCCAGTCTGGAAGACGCATTCCTCTACTTCATACGAAAAACCGAGGAGGTGCAAGATGCTCAGTAATTCATTCAGTATCGCCAATAGGATCATAAACCAGTTAATACGCGACCGACGTACACTTGGATTACTGGTATTTGCTCCTCTCCTGATAGCCAGTATCGTCGGTGTATCTACTCCCGAAAAGCGGATGCTGGATTACACAACCCCTGCGATGCTGGGTATGCTGATACTGTTTTTCGGGTTTCTACTGACAGGTATCAGTTTTCAGAGAGAACGTTCGCAGGGTACACTTGAACGCCTGCTTGCGGCACCAGTATCAAGATTCGATATAGTCGGTGGATACCTTTTCGGTTTCCTGCTCTTCGCCCTTGCCCAGACCCTGATCATATTTTTTTACATGGTTTACGTACTTGATATTACTCACCAGGGCGAGATATGGCAGATTATCATATTCCAGGCAATCGTCGGCATCGGAGCAGTCTGCCTGGGAACATTTGCTTCCACCTTCGCCCGTAATGAGTTTCAGATAGCTCAGTTTATACCGATATTCATACTGCCCCAGTTCTTCCTCTGCGGTCTTTTATGGCCGGTTGAGCAGCTACCCGAATATTTGCAGTGGATAGCAAAATT
>CP070800.1:619049-621653 GCA_020343555.1 Dehalococcoidales bacterium | reverse complement strand
TATACGGACTGGTGCCGAGATCGAGTAATCGGGATATCGAACCAGCAGCATCGCTGGCGTGTACAGAGGAGAGAACAAGTTGCCCGGTCAAGGCTGCCTGCGTTGCTATCGATACCGTATCCGCATCACGGACTTCACCGATCATGATTACGTCAGGATCGTGCCTCATAAAGGATCGTACACCACCGGCAAAAGTAAGACCGGCTTTTGGATTAACCTGGGTCTGATCAATATCCGAAAATCGGTATTCGACCGGGTCTTCAATCGTTATAATTTTTCGTTCTTGCCGATCCAGGCTGTTTATCGATGCATAAAGAGTAGTTGTCTTACCTGAGCCGGTAGGACCACAGACAAGAATCATTCCTTGTGGTGACTTGAGCATTCTCTGGTATCGTTCAAGAGTTTCCGCCGAGAAACCAAGCTCAGGAAGGTTACGAGCAGCAAGTGACTTGTCCAATATTCGTAAAGTGCCCATCTCACCATATATCGTATTAATTGTAGCAACCCTCATATCGATATCCTGGCTTCCGACTCTAAGTGAGAGTTGCCCGTCTTGAGGACGGCTATCGGCAATATTCATCCTGGCCATTATTTTTATTCTGGATATCAGAGCAGCCTGCGCACTCAACGGTAAAGACATAGTGTCGTGAAGGACTCCGTCAATACGGTATCTCACCCGTAACCGATTGACCTGTGGCTCAATGTGTATATCGGATGCTCTCGCTTTTACAGCCTCGTTCATTATCATATCCAAAGCTCGGACTACTGGTGCATCAGAGACATCTTGAGAAAATTCTTCCACTACAGTTCGTGCAGGAGCCATCTTGCTTAACTGTTTTTCTACTTCGTCATAAGACTTATAATTGTAATCAATTGCCTGACGTATCTGAGTAAGTTCAGCCGGTACCGGGACAATCCGTTTTTTACTGACTGCAGCCATCTCCTGGATAGCCTGGATATTATTAATATCGGCCATCGCTACCAGCAGGGTGCCCTCTTCGATAGCCAGAGGGATAACAAGGTACTTTGCAGCAATTGAGACTGGAATCAGGCGTAAAGCCTCGGGCTGCATAGCATACGTATTTAGATCAACATATTCTCTTGATTGAAAATCATTTGACGCCAATGTATTATCCTCTGCCTTCTCATTCTTATGGTTTAATTTTTACATTTGACAATATTCAATTCATCATCCGAAAGGATTAAACAAAGTGCTTCTTTTGATGCAAGCCATAAGGACTATTTATTTTTATAATACGAATGAAAGATAGGTAATTAGGGCAGAATACGGAGGTTTATTACAGCCCTGAACACCCATAATCTAATTTATATTCATATACTGATTCGAGAAGATATGACTACGGAAGTTCAAATTAAATGAAGAGTATAAAAATATTAATCGTTGATGACCAGCCAGTGTTTCGCCAGGGTTTAGCGTCATTGCTGGGTGCCATTAGTAAAGAATTTGAAGTTGTCGGTGATGTTGCTGGTATGGATGAAGCGATAACTTCATTGAAAAAGCTTAAGCCGGATTTGGTTATTATGGATGTAAATATGAGGGATGGAAACGGTATCGATTTCGTCCGGTTTATAAGAAACAATTACCCACAAACTAAACCATTAGTGTTGAGTGACTCAAATGCACAGGACGAGTTATACGAGGTTATTAAGGCAGGTGCCTTTGCCTATCTGTTAAAGACAGTCAATCTGGACGAACTTGCCAACTGTATCCGGCTGGTACTGGCAGGAAATTCAGTGTTATCTTCGTCACTTATGGGAAAATTAGTTGCCGAAGCGACGCATAGTGAAGAAGTGAAGTATGCCTTTTTACTAACTAAAAGAGAAAGAGAAATTCTTAATTATGCCAGCCAGGGTTATTCAAACCAGGAAATTGCCGAGAGGTGCTATATCAGCCTGGCCACGGTGAAATCCCATCTTCGCAATATTATGAAAAAACTCCAGGTCAATAATCGTACGAAAGCGGTATCGTTAGCCACTTCATCCGGACTGCTTAAATGACATAATAATCCCTTCTTCTGCGGTTCAGATCAACAAATTCTCTAAACAGAGAAAAGAGGTAATGTTCAGGCAATAATTCCTTTAACACTTTATTCGTATTATGTTCATATTCCTCTGCAATACTCCCACTATGAAACAAGAAGGATCTCCTTTCCCCAATCTATGAGTTTCTTTCCGCCTGAGGTGGACTTCATTCCCTCAGAATGACATGGTAATCCATTTTTATAGATAACGGGCATCTGTAGTCTTTACAGACGAAGTAACAGGTAGCCGCTTTCTCGGTATGACAATTTTAATAATTTCTGTGGAAACTTGATCACAAGCTTTATAGAAAAGTATGTCATATGAAAAATCACGCCTGATAACCAGGCGTGATTGTATGCACAGGTAAGAAGAATCTTATTTTATAATATAGGATAATATGTCTGTTTCTCTCTCGCTATCGTCATGTTGAGCCGGAAATGGATAATTCAGAGGAGAATTACCCTGAATTCTTACAGATTTACCTATCGCTGCACCCTGGATATACGCACCACCAGCAGAATCGATGTGACCATTAGGAGCGAACAGAATAGCCCAAATGTC
>CP070800.1:615897-618949 GCA_020343555.1 Dehalococcoidales bacterium | reverse complement strand
GTTTATCAGAAGTTACGTAAATTATTAATAATTGCCGTACTTCTTTACGGCTTCGACCATTGCCTTGACGTTCTCCGGTTTTGCCTCGTTGGTGATCCCGGTGCTGGGTGACAACATGAATCCCCCGTCTTTACCGACGGTTTCGATGAGTTCCTTGCAGAACTTATCCACGTCGTTGGGCGTGCCGGTCTGGAGTAGAGAGTGCGGCACGCCACCCATGATGGCGGTGTGTCCATTCAGAATTTCTTTGGCTTTCTTCAGGTCGGTGAATGCAAACCTGGCGATAGTCTTGCCTTTGGGGAGTTCAAGCATATATTCAAGGCGCTGTTCCCAGTTACCTTCATAAAACGCGATGAAGATCATGTCTGCATCGGTCACGGAAAGGATTACCTTCTTCAGATAAGACCAGTAGTACTTCTCAAAATGCTTCAGGTTTAAAAATCCATCCGAGCCGCGATGCAAGGCAGAGAATACTCTTTTCGGATTTCCCAACTTACTCTCGAGTGTTCGCTGTCCGGTAGCAATCGACCTTTCGAGCATCATATCACAGGCCTGGAGAAGCTCTTCCGGATGTCGGTACAGGTCCAGCATCGTACCAGCCATACCTCTCAGGTAATCCGATATGATATCGAATGGGGCCGGTGCCATACCATGTGTCATCGGCGGGAAACCCAGTTCGACCAGGTCGGTATCAAGTCCGAACGCAAGACCGAAATATTCCTGTTGTTTTTGTCCTGCTTTATGAAGAGATTCAAATGCTTTCATAACTTCGGGATCACCAAACGCAGGAGAAACATTCGAAGGTCCCCAGAGTGAGTTCAATGGTGGAAGCTTTGCCAGTGGTTCAAGTTCTTTCCAGACCCGGGGCAGAAAATATCTAAGGGTAAAATCTCCGGGATCATTCAGGAACATCGGATATTCTTCCACTTTCAGGTTTTCACCTTCAATTAGCTGGTGTGACGATTCCTCTCCGACCCCATCGCCGGGATACTTGAAAAGCTTCGGCCCCAGGATTGTAGCTGCCGCTCCTGAACCTCCTGCCTGTGCCTGGTGGATATCCGGATCGAGGTCGAATACCATTTTCCTGGAAGCAGCTTTCCATGCCATCGGATTTCTGTATGAATCAGCAGCGGTCATTCCCCCGCCTACCCACCTTGAGGGTAGATAGCTTGTTGGAAGAATGACAGGAACGCGATCGGGAACCTTAAGTTCGATTACATCCCTCAACCTTTTTTCTTTTTCTTCGTACAGCTCTTCGGCAGATTTCCCCGTCCGTTTTTCTACTTCTTCCTTGAGTCGTTTACCTTCCTCTTCGTACTCTTTCTGTGTGATTGCCTTTACTGCCATTAATTACCTCCCACTTTTCTTGTTATATTAATGAGTATATAAAATATCCCAGCAGCACGAAAATATAGATGACCCTTATCAATGATCCGGCAAGAAAACCAATGAACGCTCCCGTTGCTGATCTTAATGCCTGGCTGGCAGGTCGTCTGGCGATTATTTCTCCGACGAACGCTCCGATTAAAGGCCCGAAGATGACTCCCCAGATTCCGAAGATTCCGAATGCAAAAATTCCTATCAGAAAACCGATAAAGGTACCGGCAATACCTATTTTACTGGCTTTGTATTTTCCGGCACCCAGCATAGGGGCGAGAAAATCGAGCGCCAGAGTAACCAGCATCAGTATAAAGAATATGACTGTTGCCAGTATCGATATTTTTTCAAAACCGGTACCGATCGCAAAAATGAACAGGCCGAGCCATGCCAGTGGTATTCCGGGCAGGATGGGAAGAAATATGCCGAGAAAACCGATTCCGATCAGAACAAACCCGACTATCGCCAGAAAAACAGTCATAATACACCTGAGTCAATAGTTACTCCGATATATCTCACATACTGTATCATTTTCTTCTTTTTCTGGCCAGTTTTGTTGATAGAATAACCTTGTCTCTGGCAGTTAAGTTGACGAGGTGTTATTATAGTACCGTCCAAAATCTTTCGGGAGGAAACTAATGCAGGCAAGGTTATCTTTTTACGGTGCAGCCCAGAACGTAACCGGTTCACGATTTCTCCTGGAAGCGAGTAATACCCGGATACTTGTGGACTGTGGTCTTTACCAGGAAAGAAAATTCAAAAACAGAAACTGGGAACCATTTCCATTCGATCCTGCTTCCGTCGATGCTATGCTCCTTACTCATGCTCATGCCGATCATTGCGGTTTAATCCCCAAACTGGTCAGAGATGGATTCAGAGGAAAGATATTTTGCACTGTAGCCACTTCTGAAATTGCAAAGATAATACTCCTTGATTCAGCTCATTTACAGGAAGAAGACGCGGCATATAAGAAAAAACGCCACGAAAGAGAAAACAGAAAGGGACCTTATCCCGAAGCACCTCTCTATACGACAGCTGACGCTGAAGCATCCTTTTCACATTTTGCCGGGGTAAACTATCGCGAGACAATTGATCTCGGAAATGGGATTTCCGCTACTTTCCATGATGCCGGTCATGTATTGGGTTCCTCAACGATAAAGGTATCAATCACAGGAGAGGGAGAAACCAGGAGTGTTTTGTTCTCCGGCGATGTCGGCAGAGATGACAAGCCCATTCTCGAGGATCCGTACGAGCATAAGGATATCGATTATGCGGTGATAGAGTCGACTTACGGAAACCGCGTACACGACGAACCGAAAGACATCAGCGATAGTCTAGCCGAGATCATTAATTCAACCTATGAAAAGGGAGGTAATATTATCGTCCCCAGCTTCGCTCTCCAGCGAGCCCAGGAAATTCTATACTATATGAATGAACTCGTAATAGAAGATCGTATACCGGATATCCCGGTTTTCCTGGACAGTCCTATGGCAATCAGGGTAACAGAGGTATTTAAAAAACACAGAGAATTATATGACCAGGAGATGATGCAGTTAGTGAGTGAAAGGAAGTCGCCTTTTGATTTTCCCGGACTAAAAATGACGCAAACGACCGAGGAATCCAAAGAATTGAATCGTATGGAAGGCACGAAAATGATTATTGCCGGCTCCGGTAT
>CP070800.1:607896-615797 GCA_020343555.1 Dehalococcoidales bacterium | reverse complement strand
GAAATACTTCTCCCGGTTAACGTATGTTTTGACGGTTACTACCTGTCTTACCTGACAGAGAGAGTAGAACTCCCTTACGAGGAGGATGTGAACGCATTTCTTGCTCCCCTGGCACAGTACAATCGTCCCAAACTCTGTCTGGAAGATCCGTTAACTGTACCGACCAATACCAGGGAGGAACTATTCGCAGAATGGCGTCATAAACACGCGGTTGCTCATCAGAAAACCAAGAAAAAACTTGAAGATATCGAAAATGAATACCAGGAAGGTTTCGGCAGGAGTTACGGCGGACAGATAGAAGAATACCGTACGGATGATGCCGAGATAGTAATGGTCAGCATGGGCAGTCAGACAGGAGCGATTAAAGATGTTGTCGACAGCAGGCGGGAGAAAGGCGAGAAAATAGGCGCTATAAGAATAAGACTTTTCAGACCTTACCCAAGAGAAAGACTGCTTGCAGCACTCAAAGGGAAAAAGGCTGTCGGTGTTGTTGACAGGAATGTCATTTTCGGATGGCAATCCGGGGTAAACTTTTTTGAGATTAAGGCAGCAATGCAGGACTTACCTGAGAATATACCGGTAACCGGGTTCATAGCCGGCATCGGCGGAACAGACTGCAGCCTCGAGATGGTCGAACGGGCTGTGGATATAACTCAACTGGCTGCCGAAGGTAAATCACACCAGGAAATAACGTGGCTTAACATCGAGTAACACATACTTTAACCTGGATCAATATAACCGGAAAGGGAATATGAAAATGGCAAGATTTTACGATACGCTGGTGAAAAGAAGAGACTGCCCACCCGATTGCACTGCCTGTGAAGAAGCCTGTGAAGCGAGAGATGGAGCAGCTGGCTCGGTTATCAAGGCAGGTGATGTTCATCAGGTTGCCAGGTCTAAAAACATCACCTGCTATCAGTGTTCTCAACCACTATGCATGGATGCCTGTCCGTCAGACGCCATAGTAAAAAGTGAAGAAGCCGGAGTCGTTCGTGTTATAAGCGACAACTGTATCGGCTGCGGAAGTTGCGTAGATGCGTGTACCTACGGCAACATGTTCCTCGATGAGGATAGTCAGGTTGCTTTCAAGTGCGAGATGTGTAATGGGGATCCAGAATGCGTGAAAGCCTGTCCGCATGAAGTCCTTGAACTTGTGGGTGATAGCGAGAAAGTGCGAAGTCATTTCATAACCGAGGACCTTTTTACCTCGGGTGTCGGATTGTGTTCAGGATGCCCCATCGAGACGATATCGCGAATTACAGGCAAGATCCTTGGAGATAACGTTGCTTTCTTCGGTACTCCCGGTTGCTGTTCAAGGATTACACAGGGTATCGGGATGCAGGCAAGCGCTCGAGTTCCATGTTATTTTGCTTTGATGACCAATCCGACATCTACCGCGGCTGGAGCAAAACGTTACTACCAGAAAACAAGCCAGGATATAATGTGCGTAGTAATGGTTGGCGATGGCGCTACCGCCGATGTTGGCTTGGCCGGTCTTTCCGGGGCAGCTGAACGAGGAGAGAATATAATCTACATTTGTATTGATAATGAGGCGTATATGGCTACCGGTATCCAGAGTTCAGGAACAACCCCATTCGCTGCATGGACGTTCACTTCTCCTGTCGGGGAGTATAGAGATGGAAAGCGTAATAACTCCAAATATATGCCTTTGATAATGGCGGATCACGGTATTCCATATACTGCCACCGCTACACTGAGTCACCTGGAAGACTATGCTCTCAAGCTGGAGAAAGCAAAGAAGGTTAAAGACGGGATGACATATCTTCACCTGTTCTCTCCATGCTATACGGGATGGAGATCTCCTGAAAACAGTTCTGTCGAAATCAGCAGGATGGCAGTGGAGACCAACTATTTTCCACTCTGGGAATGTGAAGACGGAAAATACACCCTGAATTATCAACCGAAAAACCGACTGCCGATAGAAGAATTCACGGGCACAATGGGGCGCTTCAGCCATCTGAAGAAAGAAGATATCGACCATATTCAGGATATGGTCGATGAACGATTCAACCTGATTGTAGCCCTTACAAAGTTAGACCTGAAAGCAAAATAAATATTACACGATTCCGGGGCAACTACAGGTGCAGCAGTCGCCTGGCATTGCCCTCGAATATCTTATACTTGTCGTCGTCACTTATCGGCATCTCTTCAACGGAGCGAATCGTTTCACGTGTATACCTGTCGCCATATTCGCTGTCGAACGGAAAATCGGTCGCGAATACCATCTGGTCGATACCGCAGAATTCATAGCCACACATCAGACCGGGTGTACTGCCGTAAATGGCAGTATCGTAATAGAACATCTTGAAGTAGTCTATGTGCGGTTTCGTCAAGTCCCTGGTGTATTTTGCTCCGCGTAGTATCACGGCATGGTCGTACGAACCTTCCATTCTCCGTTCTAAGAAAGGAATCATCCCGCCGCAGTGATGGGTTATTATCTTCAGGTTGGGAAACTTTTCCAGAATCCCGCTGAATACCATCCGTGTCATAAAGGTGGCTGTCTCATATGGCCAGCCGAGGTTACTGAATATCATGTATCGTGACCTGGACTCGGAGTGGTAATCGGTATAATCGGCAGCACGTGTGGGATGAACCCATATCGGCAGATCATACTCCGACATCTTCTGGAATATGGGCATATACTCCGGGAGGTCGAGAGGTTTATCGATTACGGGCGTAAGCAGTTGTATCCCTTTCAAACCCAACTCATTAATCGCTCTGTCTATTTCTTCCAGGGCAGCGTCCACGTTATCCATCGGGAGTGAAGCAGCTGCGGCTGGGAACTTGTCCGGGTATTTCCGGACGAGTTCGGCCAGTTCATCATTGGCCAGTTGTGCCAGCTCGATGGCTTTATCGCCAGTGGCGATTGCTTCTATCGGTGGTAAACCCAGCGTCAGCACGTGCGCCAGGTTTTGATACTTATCCATGATCTTGAATCTGTGTTCGAGGTCAAACAGTGTCGGAAGGCTGTCGATGACGTTTTTCAGGTAAAAATTATCAGAAGTAATCCTGTAAAATTCTTCCTTGTATTTGGGAGTCAATATGTGACAGAACATGTCGATGATCATCTTTTACACCTGCTCTATATACCTTCGGTTAGATTACCCCTTCTTCTTTCAAAGATGCTAACTTTTCATCGTTGAGGTTAAGAAGATCTTTATATACGTAATCGTTATGTTCACCAAGTCCAGGGGCATGACTCCTGATACTTCCCGGTGTCAGGGACATCTTCACAGGAAAACCAGGGATGGGGATTTCACCCAGTCCGGGAAAATCGATCTGCTGCACCATTTCACGTTCCTGAACTTGAGAATCGTTTAACAGCTGGTCTATTGTCTGTACCGGTTCGCAGGGAACACGAGCTTCTTCACAGAGTTTCACCAGTTCCTCGACTGTATGCTCAGCGACCCACTTCCCGACTACTTCATTGATGGCGTCTGCATTGTGGAAACGATCCATGTCACTCCCGAATCTGGGGTCATCCGCCATTTCCGGTTTGCCTATCTTCTCAGTAAACCTCTTCCAGATACTGTTAGTCACTATGGAAAGAACAACCCAGCCGTCTTTAGCTTCAAGACAGGTGTTATATGAGTGAAATCCGCGGTTGCCGATCTGCTTCCGTATTTCACCGTAGAAGTGGTAAAGCAATAACGTACCCATCGATTGGGAAACAAATGTTGCCGTATCGTAGAGAGACACGTCGATCGTCTGTCCTTTACCTGTCTTTTCTCTGTGGTAAAGAGCATTGAGTACACCTACGGTGGTAAAAAGCCCGGCGGTAACATCGATGAAAGGGATACCTGTTTTTATGGGATCGTTTCCGGGAAATCCCGTCAGGACCATACCTCCGGACCTGGCCTGAGCCGTTCCGTCAAAACCAGGTCTCCGAGCGTCAGGTCCTTCCTGACCGTAACCGGAAAGAGCTGCAAGTATGATACCCTCATTAATTCCTTTAAGCAGGTTATAATCGACTTCAGCGGCAATAGGAGCACCCGGAGTGTAATTATGAAGAATTACGTCAGACTTCTTTACCAGTTCATGGAATATTTCCCTGCCGGCGGGGGTATTAATCTTTAAAGTAGCACATTTCTTGCTGCGTCCGATCACCTTATAGAGCAGTGTCTCGCCATCCGGACCAAGCTGCCCCCAGCTCCTGTCCGGAGCCCCTCGCGGCTCCTCGATCCTGATCACCTCTGCTCCCATATCAGCAAGTACCATACCGCAAAGAGGGCATGCCTGAAACCGGGACAGGTCAAGAACTCTGATGCCTTCAAGTGAATCCAATTGTCAGGACCTCCTTTCAGACTAATTAATAAGTTGATTCATTATTTTGCTTATTGTATATATGAAACTACTGTGCGTCAATTTTTACACAGGTAAACGTACGAATGCTATTTGATGTGTTGGAGACTGCCCTGTATAATAATTATCCTGTATAACACTAATGATATGGAGAACGATATGGATGTAAACTTCACTGAAGAGCAGGAGATGCTGAGATCTTCAGCCCGTGATTTCCTTGAAAAGGAATGCACCGAAGATATTATCGCCGAGGTGGAAGCAGGGAGACTTGGTTATTCGCCGGATCTATGGAATAAAATAACCGAACTGGGATGGCTTGGACTGGTTTTCCCGGAACAGTACGACGGTAGTGAAATGAACCTGGTCGATCTTGCCGTACTTTATGAGGAATTCGGCAGAGCATCTTTCGCGAGTCCATATACCTCCACGATAGTACTCGGTGGCTTGACGATTCTGGAAGTCGGTAGCAATGGTCAGAAGTCCGATATACTACCCAAGATGATAGAAGGCGAAGTAATTATTGCAGCAGCCATAGGCGCATCCGATCCGGGCTTGGAAGGTACTGAGTTACGCCCGGACGATGTGACCATTTCAGCTACCGCTGATGGAGAAGATTTTCTCCTCAATGGGGGAAGATTATTTATCCATAATGCCAGTATTGCAGATTACTTTCTCGTTCCCGCGAGGACGAACTCCGGCAATGACGCACAGGATGGTATAACACTTTTTCTTGTTGACGCAAACAGTCCGGGTTTGAATATTACACAACTTACCACTATTCCCGGTGATAATCAGTGCGAAGTAATTTTCGATAATATCAGGGCATCAGCAGACACAATCCTCGGTGAACTGGATAATGGCTGGGCACCTCTATCTCGGTCATTGCAGATCGCAGAGGTAATGATGGCTTCACAGATGCTTGGGGCTGGTGAGAGGTTATATAGAGATTCAGAAGAAGATTTCATGACCAGGTTGGAATCCGGTATACCCGACGATATCAAACAGCATAACGAGGAATATCTTGCCAACCTGAAGAAGGACATCGATACCTGTCGCCGGATTACCTATGATGCAGCAAAAAAACTCGTCGAAGGCGAATCATTCGATTTCGAGGGGAGTATTACCCGGAACTGGAGTCTATATACTCATCAGAACGCCTGAACATGGTGGCACCAGGGCAAAGGTTTAGTTTTCTTTACTGTCCGCTTTTGCAGAATCTTCCGTTTGACTATCCCTGCCATTATCCTCGTGTACCTGTTTGGCTGTCATCAGGAACAGGGACATCGAATACCTGGCTGAACCCGGATAAGACGATAGAGATATGAGCCTGTCTTCCGGCATGACTCCTGAATAGGTGTAATATACGGACGGTTCAGTACCGAATCCGGGATGCAGTTGCACTGCATCTTTTTCTTCGATCAGCTTCGATACTTCACTTTCAGGATCGTCCAGATCACCGAAGTACCTTGCCTTTGCCGGGCAGATATTTACACAAGCTGGCGTAGCATCCCTGTCCACACCCGGAGTTAGTCCCTTACTGATCCCGTCGTCCACTCTCTCCATGCAGAAATCACACTTGATGACTATATCATTCTTAAGAGGGAACATTTTCTCTGCCAGTTTTTCATACTCAGTAGGCCCCTGGTTGGGGAAGTAATCACGCCTGTCTGAGTAGAATGTTCGTATCTGGTAAGGGCAGGCATCGACACAGTTCTTACAACCGGTACACTTTTCCTGATCGACCCAGACAATGCCATCTTCACGCTGCTGAGTAGCACCAGTCGGGCAGGATTCCAGGCAGGCAGGCTCCTGGCAATGATTACACAGTACAGGATAAGTGTGCTTAATCACGTCCGGATACGTCCCCGTTTCGGCTATCATGAGTTTCCCCCAGGTCATGTCCGGTGGCAGGAAATGTTCCTGCTTGCACTTGATAACACAACTATAACAACCGACACACTTGTGCAGGTTTATGACCATACCGTATCTCATTGTTGGGATTCCACCTTATAAGCTTTGACTTTTACGCATATTTCGAAAGCGCCGCAGAGAGGGTCGATATGCTTATGATCAGCAACTAGTAACTCATTGAAGTTCGTACCTTTACCGAGAGCAACGGGACGTCCTTTTGCCCAACCGCCGAGTCCAACGACCGCGACAGCCTGTCGATGAATGAGCCTCGAAAGTTTTACACGCCCGGTAGCTTTATTACCGCGGAAGTTTTCCAGGCAGACCATGTCGCCATCGAAGATACCTCGTTCATTACCTGTTTCTTCGTGCATAACGATGTTATAGGTATATGGATTTATCTGGCTAAGTTCATCTACATACGGATTTTCCGCTGAAAAACGCTGAGTGTGCAGGACATCACGGGTTGAAACACCGACAAGATTATATTCAGAGTCAGGATCCACATCGGTATAAAATTTTGCGGGGAAATAACTGAGCAGGGCGGTATACTGCTCCCATTCCATGTGCAATCCGATTTTCTCGGCTTTTTCCTTCACTACTTCACGGTCATGTTCATGAATCTCATAATATACAGGAATCCGGGCATCGACATGATACCTCCAGTAGCACTCCTCCGGTTTCTTGTCCCATGTCATCACACCATTTTCCATGAACCATTCCAGTCCACGTTCTTCGCCGAAATAAAACTTCAACGATCGGTCGACAAACTCGTATGTCCTGATATTATCGCCCGGTTTTATAATGTCGAAGCTTGTTGGTGGATTATCGGTCTGTTCCCATTTCATAAGTTTGTTTGAAAACCAGTTTTCAAGGAAAGTATTGTACTGCTCTCTTATACCAACTCTTTCCGCCAGGTCGAAAAGGATATCCGTCGTGCACCTTCTCTCATATTTCGGTTCGCATACCGGCATGCCCACGTGAAAACTCCACTTGTCCATACCGATGGGATAATTAAAGAAATATCCCTGTGATGAACTCGGGTCCAGGTTTTCCAGAGAATGACATTCGGGCAGGACGATATCGGCAAAGCCTTCGGTTGTTTCATTATGGACTGTGTTAAGCGAAAATATGAAAGGCACCATTTTCAGGAAGTCTTCAGCCGGTTTGGGACTGCCGGCACTCATAACCGTGTTAGCGCCGTAGAGTCCCAGTGCCTGGGGCTCATACGGCCTTCCGGCATTACTCCATATCTCATTCCAGTCTTCGCAGTAAGGGTAAGGATTTCTTCCTGCATGGGGGAAAATATCCGTAAAATTTAATAGCCCGGGTCCGGCTGACTCCGGCGGTGGCCATGGAGCTTTGGAGAACCAGACACCCGGTGTAAGCATTCCATCATACCCCGCATAAGGCTGGAAACTGGGACGACCTGTCTCAGGATGTCCAAAACCTCTCACAGTTCCCGAACCTACTATACCTCCGCAAACGTCCTGGTTTCCCAGCAACGAGTTTATCAGGGTCATAGCGGCATACTGGTGGAGACCGTTTGTGTGGGTATTTAAACCCTTGTATCCGACGACACATGCCGGTCTGTACGGAACCTGGTGACCGTTTATCTCTATGGTGCTGCCTATCCTGGCTTCTTCGACCAGTTCCTTAGCCAGTCTTCT
>CP070800.1:601753-607796 GCA_020343555.1 Dehalococcoidales bacterium | reverse complement strand
GTGTGTACTGACAAATGTATTTTGGAATCCAGATTCATCGATTGTCGTAACTAAAAACATCGACAATAACGCACGGATATTTCATTGTTGAGTCTTTTTTATATTGATATCATGTGTTTTTTAGGATAAGTTAGGGGAAAATAGTACGTGGCTGTTATAATATATATAAGGGCTATTAGCCACGTTTGTGATCAGTTCAGGGAGGAATGGAATGGACAACGTCATCACCGAAGCTCAGAAGACAATAGAAAAGATAATAGATAATGTTGAACAAATAATAATTGGTAAACGTCAGACTGTTGAACTCGCAGTAATGACAGTGATCAGCCAGGGGCACCTGCTTGTTGCCGATCCCCCCGGCGTAGGGAAGACAATGCTCGCCAGGAGTTTAGCAAAATCCATCGACTGCACATTCAAGAGAATCCAGTTTACACCCGACATGCTTCCCGGCGATGTGACCGGAGTATCCGTCTACAACCAGAAAACTGCCGATTTTGAATACCGTCCGGGACCGGTCATGTCAAATATAATCCTGGCTGACGAAATAAACAGGGCTAATCCCAGGGTGCAATCAGCATTACTCGAATGCATGGGAGAAAAACAGGTTAGTGTAGACGGGACCACCTATAACATACCCGCACCGTTCCATGTGTTAGCAACAGAAAATCCGGTTGAGTATGAAAGCACCTTTCCGCTTCCGGAAACGCAACTCGACAGGTTCCTGATGTCCATCAATATTGGTTACCCGTCCGCTCCGAGCGAGGTAGATATCCTGGACAAGCAGCAGTTTACACACCCGATTGAGAACCTGGAACCGGTAACAACCGCCGAAGAGGTGATATCGATACAGAAAATAGTCAGTCAAATTCATGCAGACACCACCATTAAGGAATATATCGTTGCCATAACCGGAGCTACTCGTGATCACTCCTCGTTGTATCTTGGGGCTTCTCCACGAGGTTCACTTGCTCTCTTTCGCGCCTCCCAGGCACATGCACTGATGGAAAATCGAGACTACGTTCTCCCCGATGATGTTAAGGCGCTGGTCGTACCCGTTCTATCACATCGTATTAAACCTATAACCTCATCGAATACCCGAAGCGGCGACGCTAAAGCTATTCTTTCCGAGATACTCCAAACAGTCCCGATTCCGGGCGTACCTCATGACCGGCAACGTGCATAACACGCCGATTCCCACTCAGAAATTCCCGCTTTGGATGTAACAATATGAAGGTAAAACCTGTTATGATTATAATACCGGTCCTGATTGCCCTCCTGGGTTTCATCACTGGTTCTTCTCTGCTATGGCAACTTTTCATTTTTTCTGTCCTCATACTCGGATTCGGTTCTCTTTGGCTGCTTATAAACATACGCGGAATCGAAGTCAGGATAAAAGATCTCCCTGAACGTTCACGGGTTGGCGACTGGTTCGAAGAAGAATTCATTGTATCGAACAACAGTATCATTCCTAAATCCGGTCTACGCGTCAGTGGTGTATCGGATTTACCCGGATACGAACATTCAGTCTTTCTGGACCTTTCCCGGGAGGATTCGCAGTCGTTGAAAGCGAGAATCAACTGCCTGCATAGAGGACTATACTCTCTGGGAGCGGTGAACATTATGGCTTCAGATCCGCTCGGTCTCATTACCCTGAAAAGAGTATCAGGAGAGACCCGAAAACTTCTGGTGTTTCCGGAAACACTTGTTCTGCCGTTTTTTGAGCCGGAGACATTTGTCGGGACCGAATACGGAATAGGTCGATTGCTGAGAAGCGAAACGAGTTCCACTATAGGCCAGGTCCGCGAGTACACCAATGGCGATACCTTAAACCATGTCCACTGGCCAAGTACCGCGCACATGGGTACACTCATGGTAAAGGTCTTCGAAAATGATCAGATGAGATACCAGTCACAGAATGTATGGCTCGTTCTGAACATGCGCGGTGAAGATCACAAATTGACCCGGGAAGAATCAACCGAAGATTGTGCCGTCACAATTACTTCCTCATTGCTCAACAAATACCTGGATATGGGAAAAGAGACCGGTTTGCTGATGGCCGGAGATCGACGGTATGTGTTCACGCCCGGAGCCGATGACGAGTTCAGGTACAGGGCAGACGAAGCCCTTGCCCGGGTAAAAGCCATAGGGAAAGAGTCGGTTAGCCATCTCATATCAGAGGAGATGGATCGATTTGACAGGGATTCTGTCGTTATCATCATCACTCCATATATCGAAGAAGACCTTCTTTTACATGTACGTACTCTTCGCGCCAGAGGATGCCTGGTAGTGACAATAATACTGGACTCAGCCAGTTTCGGAGGGAGATCCAGCAATCTGAAAATAGCGAGAGATCTCTCGGCAGGTGGTGTCCAGGTTTATATAGTTAAGAAAGATGATGATATTGCCAGGATACTGGACAGCAGGCACGTATCATCACCGCTTATGTATGGAGAATAGTCGGAAATGACCTACAGGTTTGGGGGAAGACCATCAAGTATAAATCGAACAAAGCGTTCCCACCTCTGGGTATGGCTGCAACAGGAATGGATGAGCGTCCTGTTAGCGTTTATCACCCTTGAGATAGCTATATTATCGATAGAACGGGCTAACTGGCTGCAGAGTCAGCCTTCATTGACTTTTGTTTTAATTCTATCCGTAGTTACAGGATATATATTAGCAAAAAGACAATTCCACCGCCTGGTCAACTGGTCCATAGTAATTGCCGGCGGCCTGCTGGTGACTGCCTGGCAGACACTCAGCGTCCTGCCCCCGTCAGAACTGCCGTGGTATGAACGACTCGGTACCGCCCTGGAATCATTCTGGGGTGTAGTCAGTATGAATCGGACAGATGAGAGCTCAATACATTTTGTCATATTCCTGGTCCTTTTCACATGGTTCCTCGGTTACGTGTCCACCTGGTTCGTCTTACGCAGGAAGAACGCCTGGGGTGTAGTCATTTCGGGAGTGGTCGTCCTCCTTATCAACCTAAGCAACCTCCCGTCGAATTATCACGGTTTTCTCATATTCTTCCTGATATTTGCCATGCTCCTCATCGGTCAGGTCAGGCTGGTAAAAAACAGCTCCCTGGTAGTTACCAGCAGCACGACTTCGTCATACGGAATCACCCGGTTTTTCGTATCTTCGTTACTCAGTATCAGTATCCTGGCTGCCACGATAACCTGGCTTACACCGGATATCACACTCGGGAGGATCGCCAACATTGATGCTGATGAAACTCCAATCCTTGAGAACGTCGAGGAATACCTGACCAATTTTCTGGCAAAAGTACCGCGAAAACAGCCGTTTATAGCGGCAGAGGACCAGGGTGAATACCTGTTCAACGGGAACTATGAACGCTTTGGTGATGATGTGCGCTTCGTCGTAACCTCCGACTCTCCCCAATACTGGCGAACATGGGTATATGATATCTACAAATCCTCGGGATGGACAAACAGTGAGGTTATTGAATACGCACAAGGCCAGGAATTACTTGAAAACGAAGACGAATACCTGACCGGCAGGAAAGAGATAACATTCGACGTAGAAGTGCTACTGAAAACGGATATCCTGCTTGCTACCGGCCATTTCGTCTCGTCTGATATCCCGGTTACGCTTCACAGTCTTGCACCAGTAGAATCCGATTCTACGGATGATCAACCAGCATCAGAGAATATTATCGCTGCCGTTACTCCATATACCCTCGACATCGGGCAAAAATACCAAGTTACTTCAAGTGTTATATCTGCTACCCCCCAGGAGCTCGCAGAAGCCGGAGATGATTATCCGGATGACATTAAAGAGTATTACCTGCAACTACCTGAGAGTTTACCGGAACGGGTCAGGATACTCAGCGCTAATATAACCGCGAACGCGACTACTCCATACGAAAAAGTTCTTGCTATCGGTGCCAATTTATCGCAATTCACCTACGACCTGAAAGCAGATACTCCCCCTGAAGGAGTGGATGCCGTTGAATTTTTCTGTTTCGACGAACAATCAGGAGCTTGTGGTGATTTCGCAACGGCAATGGTGGTACTGCTCCGGTCTGCGGGCGTACCGTCAAGGTTTAGTACCGGTTACAGGTATGGTGAAGTAGATCCTGATTCAGGTAAGTATGTCGTTCTCGTTAGCAACCGTCATGCCTGGGCGGAAGTATATTTCCCGGGGTATGGATGGGTAGAATTCGAGGCAACGCCAGGAAGCGGTTCACCAAGAGGTATAGTAGGGGTTGAAGCGTTTACCGGAGGTGGTGGGACAACTGAATACTGGGATCCATATATGTACCTGGATCAGTACATGACGCCATCGACCGTATCTTCTTCTTCCGGTTATCAGTCATCATCGAGAGCATCATCTCTGGATACAACTTCCGTCGCTCTGTTCTGGCCGTTCCTGTTTCTGATAATTGGTATACCTGTAGCTGTGATCCTGCACTTTGTGTTCTTCCGGAGAAGGACACCGCGTGACAAACGCCTGAGCGGAACCGAATACGAATCCGAGGTATACGCCGGTATGTGCGAATTAGCTAAAGCAGCTAACCTGGGGCCTTTACCTTACCAGACACCTCTCGAGTATTGCGCCCGGCTTGTTTCGGAATTCCCGCTGGAGAAAGACTCTATACAACACATCCTCGACGCATTCCTTTCCAGGCGATACGGACCTGAAAGCAGTTCCGACCAATCGGAGTCGATGACCTGGCGGCTTATGAGAGCCAGGCGTTCTGTTTTCGACGCAATAAGGGAACGGCTTAAAGAAAGAGGAAAGCGGGGGTAATTAGGAAAAATAATCGTCTTCTACCGGACTACTACTATCGAATCCGAGAGAACTTGGCTGAAACCAGGAAGAACACTTTTCCCCAGAAAGTAAACTCTACTGTAAGGCCATGTTCGTCCGACATTCTATCAATATCATCCTGGTCAAAATATCTTTTGTATACACTAAATTCCTGGCCATCACTTAACATACGGCTCATTGTGCCAATTTTAGTCCTGCCTGAACTAGCTACTTCTTCATTCCAGGTACTGTCAATTATTATCAGACGACCGCGTGATATTAGCAGGTTATCTGCCAGGTGTAAAAATTCAGTCAATTCGGAAAATCTGAAATGACTGATGAGGAAACCTGTTAATACGCAATCATACGTTTTCTTTTTAAAATCATGCGTAAACAAATTATCTTGAACTATCTCAACCTTGTCCTTAATCCTAAGCAGGTTTACCTTTTTTTCACACTCGACCAGGACATTCTCTGACTGGTCTATAAGAGTAATGTTAGTGCAGTTCTTTTCATACACGGGCAACCAGAAACCCGTCCCGCAGGCTATGTCTAAGCAGTTCCCGGAAATCAAATCAGGCAGCAAATTCCGGACAGTCAGAGTTTCACGTGTATACAACTCGGGATCATGTATCCTCGCCCCAGATCTTCCCCAGTAGAATTCTTCGTATTCCGAAGCTCTTGCGTTGTAGTACTCGAATAATTCCTGATTACTAGAATGTTTATTCATACCTTAACTATCATATCATCCCAATATGAAATTAAGGAATAAACTGGAAATAAAAAACCTTAACGATTGGATAGTGAGAGGAGGTATAGCACCGGTTTCATAGGACCGGTGACCGACCTAGGAGATAGGTTACACACCTGTTATACTCCCTAGAAAGGAGGTGATCCAGCCACAGCTTCCGCTACAGCTACCTTGTTACGACTTCGTCCCAATCGCTAGCCCCACCTTCGGCAACTGCCCCCTATAAATAGGTTAGCCCATTGACTTCAAGTGTTGCCAACTTTCATGACGTGACGGGCGGTGTGTACAAGGCCCGAGAACGTATTCACCGCAATATGCTGACATGCGGATACTAGCAACTCCGACTTCATTCAGGCAAATTTCAGCCTGCAATAGGAACTGAGGATGGCTTTGTGAGATTGGCTCCAGATCACTCTTTGGCTACCCTCTGTACCATCCATTGTAGCGTGTGTGTTGCCCAAAGCATAAGGGCCGTGCTGACTTGACGTCGTCCCCACCTTCCTCCCCGTCTTGCGAGGC
>CP070800.1:598217-601653 GCA_020343555.1 Dehalococcoidales bacterium | reverse complement strand
TCTCGCAATGACACTCCTACGCCAAGGCTCCGGTGGGTAAATATAGGACGGATTGCTTCACCACACTCGCAATGACTACTCTGGGACTTTTCTGCTACGCCTTGAGTTTCTTTACCAGGTGGGCGATGTTCTTACCGAAGTTCCAGGCTGTCTGCAGGCCTTCTTCGTCATTGTCTACCTCGCCTTTTTCCCGTCCGAACGATATATTCCAGTAGGTGGAACCCGGTACGTAGAAACCGAGTATATGGAACCAGAAAAGCAGCTGGGCGTGGGTGAAATTCTGACCGGCCCGCCTTGCTACTACCAGTGGTCCGCCGACTTTTCCGGCAAACACTCGACGCTGTCCTCCTATGTATCCGATCCGGTCCATTAATGCCTTAATTAGCGATGTTGCCGAACCGTAGTATACCGGAGACGCCAGTATTATCGCATCTGCTGCTTTCAGTTTTTCATATATCGTCATAAGGTCGTCATCTATCCGACACCTCTCGTTCTGTTCTTCTTTGCAGAACTGGCAGCCGTCGCAATGACCGATATCCATACCCGCCAGTGTTATTAACTCTGTGTCCACACCTTCTTCAGCGATAGCCTGGAGAGTGTGTTTCGTTATTATCTCGGTATTTCCGTTTCTCCTCGGGCTTCCAACTATACCTATGGCGTTCATACTTCCTCCTGATTACGGTTATAATTATCTTTACGTATATAATCCCTTCTGCATAATATATTCTTCAACCGCTGCCGGGACAAGGTCGCTGATCGACATACCGGCAGCAACTCGTTTCCTGATATCAGTTGCGCTTATATCCGGCGCCGGATCATCAATTATAACAAGGTTTTCCGATATTCCGGGTACATCCTTCTCAAGTTCATTAACATCCGGGACATAATAACCGGGTCTGGTGACGGTTACCAGGCGGCACATTTTCACGATCTTCCCCGGATCTTTCCATTGCGGCAGTGTCTCTAGACTGTCGAGCCCGGTGATGAAATACAATACAGATTCGTCACCAAGCGTCTGTTTCAGTCCGACAATGGTATCGACCGTGTAGGATATCCCAGCCCGGTCTATTTCAATGCTGGACAGTCTAAAGGCAGGATTGTCAACGATGGCAAGTTCCAACATCTTCACCCGGTGTTCAACCGGTGTGATGACGGCGTCTTCTTTCAGAGGAGTATGGGATGTCGGGATAAAAAGAACCTCATCCAGTTTAAGCCGATTTAAAGCTTCTGCGGCTATCATCAAATGGGCATTATGTACGGGATCGAACGTTCCGCCAAGTATCCCCGTTTTCATTTAATATACCTCATAATGAACGCTACCATTCCCACTCGTAATCACCGCATCGGACTTTATCACCGGGTCGGACTCCTGCCTTCTGAAGCGCCCTGGTGACGCCATACCTTACCATAGGACGTTGTAACTGCCGACGTATCTCGTCACTCGTCATGTCCACCCCTGCAATTATCCTTTCCAGGTCAGGTGAGTTTATAACGTAGGTATCCCCATCTTTATTTATCGTAACTTCAGTTTGCTTCGGCTGAGGACGGAACACTGCCGCGGGTACTTTTTTACCTGCCATGACTCGTTTTCCGGCTTTCTCCAGCAAATCCATGGTCTCTTCCACCAGATATTGAATACCTTCCCCGGTTTCTGCCGAGATGAATAATACAGGTACACCTCCCTGCCTGAATTCCTCCCTGATCTCATCCAGGCGCTCTTTCATTCCGGGTCTGTCTATCTTGTTCACCACGACCACCTGGGGTTTCCTGGCCAGTTCCGGATCATACAGGTTTAATTCATTGTTGACTCTGATCATATCTTCTACGGGTGATTCGGAAGTGCCATCGACAAGGTGAACCAATACCCTAGTGCGTACGATATGTCTCAGGAAATCATGGCCAAGTCCTTTACCCAGGTGGGCGCCTTCTATCAAGCCCGGTATTTCAGCTATAATAAATTCTTTCATCCCTGTTTCAACTACCCCAAGGATCGGCTCCAGTGTTGTAAAGGGATAACCGGCTATTTTCGGGTTGGCAGCAGAGACCTTTGACAGCAGAGTAGATTTTCCGGCATTAGGGAAACCTATTATCCCCACATCTGCTATCAATCGCATCTCCAATACCAGGATACGCTCTTCTCCTTTTTCACCTTTCTGAGCTATCCGCGGCGCCTGGTTCGTAGAGGTGGTAAAGTGAACATTACCTTGCCCACCTCTTCCTCCCAGTGCGACTATCTCCTGCTGTCCCGATTCCTCACAATCAGCTATAAGCATTTCTTCAGCGGTACCGCTGATTCCGAGAGCTATCGTACCAACCGGCACAAGCAATACCAGGTCCTTACCACTTTTACCGTGTTTCTTCTGACCTTTACCGTTCTCGCCTTTCGCAGCCTTATATAGCTTGTTGGGTCGGTACATTTTCAGGTCGGTAATGCCAGGATCAGCTTTTATCACAACATTCCCACCATTCCCGCCATCCCCGCCGTCAGGTCCGCCGAAGGGCACGTATTTTTCACGGCGAAAACTCACCACACCATCTCCACCATCACCTGCTTTAACTCTTATCTCAACCCTGTCGTACAATTACTGTTACCTCTTTAAGTATCATGTATTTATGGTGTTAAGTAAGGATCATTATTAATAATAGTAACACGAAATCAGCATGTGTAAAATTCAGTGAGTGTACTGCAAAAGCATCCTAATTTACGAACAGATGGCGAGAAGGTTATCAAACACCAGGGAGTGTTATTAAAAATATTAAGGAAATGTGAAAATAATCAAAACCGGTGTTTAAACT
Organism: Dehalococcoidales bacterium; assembly: GCA_020343555.1. The sequence goes on along the minus strand of CP070800.1, from coordinate 598,857 downwards.
TGTGTCTTGGTTGCTGAGTGGATTTCCCGCTGGATATCGAACACTTTCCGTTTCAGTGACGGATCGTAATTGATATCATCGGCTATTTTTTGATAAGCATGACTTACTGTCGCAGGTGTTCTTCCGCCGAGTTCCTTACCGATTTCAGAAAGAGAGCATTCGGTTTCCTGACGAATGAGGTACATCGCGACCTGCCGAGCAAGCGCTGTCATCTCGTCTCTTTTGCGACCCTTGAGATCGGAAGGAGTGAGTTGAAAGTTATCGACAACGGCTTCTATTATCAGTTGGGGGGTAGCAGGAGTTGAAGGAAGATCGTTACTTGAGATGTTCTTAAGGGCTCGGGTAGCCAGTTCCGGGGTAATCATTTCCCGTATCAGGCTGGAATAGGCGATAACCCGATTCAAAGAACCCTCGAGAGCCCGGATACTCTGCTTGATCTGGAGAGCTATAATCTCCAGTACCTCAGTTGATAATTCCAGGTCTTTCTGAGAAGCTTTAGCACGGAGAATAGCCAGGCGTGTGTTGAAGTCTGGTTCCTGGATATCCGTTACCAAGCCGCCTTCGAACCGGGAACGAAGTCTTTTCTGAAATGACGGCAGTGACCTGGGAGGCTGGTCACAGGTAATCGCTATCTGGTGGT
>CP070800.1:594651-598117 GCA_020343555.1 Dehalococcoidales bacterium | reverse complement strand
TTGAATGAAGGGGAACGCGAATTGCTGATTGAAAGCCTGCAGAAAATATGCAATCGGACTGTCGATTATATGACAGAAACAGCTACCACGACACAGTGATCATCGTATTTCGTTTAAGGATGTACACATTTCTTTTATTGATAGCGTCACAACCACTCAAGTCTGGATACAACCTCATTTATGGTTTCTTCGGAAGCTGATGTTCCGCTGGTCACACCTACAAGTTCGTTACCCTTGAACCAGGATGCCAAAATCTCGTCTGCAGTCTCAACCTGGTACGTTTTTGTCGCAGTTGCACACATTTTTGCCAGATGGTTGGTATTAGCACTGGTGTTGCTTCCTATGACCAGCATTATATCAACCTTACCAGCCAGATCAAGCGTTGCCTGCTGGCGTTCCCTGATATCATGACAGATAGTATCGATGATCCTGATCTCCGTATCTTTCTTCAACGCTCGATCAACAAGGTTTTTAACAAATGCGGTAAAAAAGGCTGGAATCTGCGTTGTCTGTGACAACACGCCTATACGTCTAGGAAGGTTATCCAGAGTAGACAGTGAATCGATATCCATCGTGGCGATACCTTTCCCATCAGCCCACCCCAGAATGCCCTTCACTTCCGGATGATTGACATCTCCATGAACGATTACGAAAAATCCAGCTCTCGCCAATCTACGAGCTGCAGTCTGGGCACGCTTTACGAATGAACATGTGAAATTTACTATTTCGATATTTCGTTGACGGATTTCATCCTCTACCTGCGGACCAACGCCGTGAGCGCTGATAGCCACTGTTTTCCCTTGGATCTCTTCAACACTATCAGCAACTCGTACACCTATATCAACCAATCTATGCATCACCTGGTGGTTATGAACAACAGCTCCCAATGTTTCAATTTGTCCATTCTCCTTAACCACCTTTTCAAGAGCATCAATAGCTCGTTTCACACCAAAACAAAATCCAGTCCTGGGAGCTTTTTCAATTCGAAGATTCATTGGTTTTTCCCTCACCGGAGTAGATACCGCGATATTCTGCCGGGAGTAAATCGGCGATACGTCGCATAACAATACCTGTTGATTCATCGAGGACATCCCTGTTCTTCTTGCCGTTTTTCGGCGGAAGATAAAAGGGTTTACCAAAACGTACCTGGATTCCAGGGCGTTGGAGTAACCATTTTAGACCCACTATTTTTTCCGTTCCTGTGATCGCCACCGGTACAATCGGAGCATTAGTCCTGACGGCTATCATAGCGGATCCCGGGAATGCTTTTTTCAATTGAGCTTCTTTGCTTCTTGAAGCTTCAGGGAATATCACCAATACTTTATTATCCGAGAGTACCTTTTCAGCATGACGCAGTGCCTTGCGATCAAGTTGACCGCGATGTACCGGGAAGGCACCGAATCCGTACATAATATACCCGAGTATCGGATTGCGAAACAGTTCTTCTTTAGCCATAAAGATAGCATCTCGCTTGAGTGTAACACTGAGAATTGGAGGATCAGCATTACTGAGATGGTTTGACACTATAAGAAGGGATTCATCGGAAGGAACATTATCCAGCCCGACTACTTCCCACCTGGTAAATACCTTAAAAAAAAGGATTACAGCGAACCTGGCTATGAAATAATACCAGCGTATCATTTTTTCCTCGTGTGTAAATCTGTTTGATGTTTGCTAATTATAAAATATGTGTATGTGAAAGACAAACGGTATGTTGCCACTCTAATATACAGTGTCCTTGAATAAATGAACAAAATAATACATAATGTCTCAAATCACTATCTGAGATATCGGAGTCAAATGATGATAGCAACGCTGACACTCAATCCGTGCCTGGATGAATATATTATCGTAGACGGTCTTCTTGTTGATGAGACGAATCGATGGACAAAACGTGTTCAATACGCAGGAGGAAAGGCTATCGACGTGTCTCGGGCGATAAAGGAAATGGATGGAGTGACTACTGCCTATGGATTCATCGGTGGAGATAACGGTCGACGAGTAGAGATACTCCTGGATGAAGAAGGCGTACTTTTCAGCTTCACACCGATAAAAAATGAAACCCGTACTAATTTCATTATCGTAGACAAACAGACCAAATATCAGACTCTTATTGGCGCACCGGGTCCCCGGATATCAAAAAAAGAACTTGAAAGATTATGCAAAAAACTGAAAGAGATCAGACCGAATCCGGATATGCTTGTAATCGGCGGGAGCGCTCCTCCCGGGTCACCTGGAGATATTTATTATCGTATAGTGACAGACGCGAAAAATCAAGGTATTAAAACTGTTCTGGATGTTGCGGATAACTGGCTGATAGAAGGAATCAAAGCTAAACCATACATGATAAAGCCCAATGTACACGAAGCTGAAAAACTGCTTGGTCGAAGGTTACCTGACGAAGGATCTACTATCGATGCTGCACACGAATTATTAGACACGGGAATAGAGGTCGTACTTATATCCAGGGGAAGTGAAGGACTGATCGCAGCAAGTAAAGAATATACATACAAAGTAATCCCGCCAAAGGTAAAAGTAAAAAGTGCCGTAGGAGCCGGTGACTGCACGGTGGCTGGATTTGCTTTAAGGTTATCACGTAATGAACCTTTAATAGAAGCGTGCAGGCTTGGAGGTGCTATGGGAGCCGCCGCTGTATTGACTCCAGGCACCGAACTATGCAGGAGAACCGATGTGGAAAAACTCCTGAATAAGGTAAAGATAGAAGAGGTACTTCAAAGAAAAAGGTAGTTTACTAATATTAGAAAATCAGGTTCAACAAACTGCCTACAAGTATTGATGCGACAATCATAATAGCGGCTGACTTGATTAGGGTTTTCAAGCCCAGTTCTCTGAGCAATACCGCAAAAGTAGCAATACAGGGAAAGAACATAGCCAGAACCACGCTGCCGACAACCAGTTGACCGGCTGAAAGTGCCAGCGGTGCCAGCATGCCGAGAGCCACGTCTTTCCTCAGAAATCCTATGACTATCGCCGTAACAGCTTCTTTAGGCAAACCCAGCAATCCAGTAACAACAGGTGCAGTAACGTTTGCTATTGCGTCGAAAACACCCAGAAAATATAACACATTAATAATCAATATCGTGATGAGTATCAGTGGAATGGCTTCTTTCAGAAACCCCATAATACGCATCCATAATTTCTGCATCACTATCTTTGTCGGTGGCAGGCGATAGGGTGGAATTTCAATCAGCAGTTCCGGACTGAATCCTTTAGCAAAACGATTTAACAGAAAACCGAGTATAATCCATACAATGAACAGTGTTACGTAGACTATGATGACATATTGAATACCATGTTGCCCCAACAGACCGACTATCATTGCCTGCAAGGCAGAGCATGGTATAGCGATGGATATCAAAGTGGAGGCAATGAATCGTTCTCTTTTACTTTCAAGAATACGGGTTGCAAGGATAGCTGGTACATTGCATCCCATTCCCAGCATACT
>CP070800.1:591108-594551 GCA_020343555.1 Dehalococcoidales bacterium | reverse complement strand
TATAGCCACTGACGCACCTTCTTCAGCCAGAAGTAGAGCCGATGCTTTTCCTATTCCTGAAGCACTTCCGGTTACTATTGCTACTTTATCTTTTACTCTATCCATGACATCCTCCTGAAATCTTGACTGAAAATGTTTTAAGCAGTATATCGTTAATAAATAAAACAGCGACATCGGTTAAACTTCCGATGTTGCTGTTTTAATAGCTGAATCCAGTTTGTTTCATACAGGATGAAACTCCTGGTCTTTATAGTTTCCTTCGAACGTAAAAAGCTCCGGCAATTAATGCTGCGATTAAGACCGAGAATATGATGAGTGGTATATACATTGCCATTATAGTTCACCTCTTTGACGAATTCGGTATCTATTCAGATTATCCATGAGAGTCATTTTTATCGTAGTCTTTATGGTATAACAGAATTAAACATATGTCAAAAGCGTTTTTTGTTCTCAAGATATTGAGTCTATGACAGATAGTATTTGATCATTAAGGAAAAACCATCCCAGCAGTGCAATGAGAGCAATAATACAGATCACTATCAACAGATAAATCCAGCCCAGATTACTTTTTTGGCCTTGTGTCTTAATAGCTCTCTGGTTTATCGCTCTCTCTTCCAGTTCATGTCTTCTCATAATATCAAGATTAGGAATTTTTCCGGACGACAGGGGCCATGGGCTTTTTTTAGCGGGAGGACGAGGTTCTTCCCTCTGTACCGGTGGTGGCTGGACTTGAGGTTCCTGCCATTGTACCGGTGGTTGTTGAGCGTAAGTTCCCAGCCATTGTGAGGGCTGCTGTTGGACGCGAGGATCCTGCCATTGAGTCGGTGGCTGAGGAGGAGGTGGTGGCGGTGGTGGTTGTGGTTGCGGTGGTTGTTGTATATAAGGTTCTTCTCTACGGTAACGAGGTTGCTGAACCGGGGGTTTGATGACGTTCTGTCGGTTTACCGGCTGAGGTGGAGTCCCTCCGGATGTAAAACCAGTTTCTCCGTAGCTGTAAACAGGTGTGACGAAAGTCGTATCGCAAGCGTTACATCTGAAATAATCGAATACTTCCTTGTAAGCAAGGTCGACTGAGCCGCAACTTGGACACATTGCTTCACCCCTGGCAGGTTGAGAAGTGGTTGAACTGGGCAAATCAGAAACGGGATTTCCAGAACTGACTACAGGTTCCGGTGGAGGAGCAGGTTCGATATACTCGGTTACTTCTTCGAGATTACGGCTTGATACTTTCCAATCTGCGACAGGTCGACCGTAATTACAGTCCGGGCAGTGTTTCTGTCTTGCATCTTTATACCTGCCGCACTTGGGGCATTTATCTATAAGTTGCCGATTCAACATTCTACCGTGATCTCGGCAGAATGACATTCCTTCGTCAACTTCCTCCATACAATCCCAATATGCACAAAGTCGCATTATTTACACCAGAGTACTTATTCTATATTTACCTGAAATTATAAACGTTTACATTCGGTTAAAGCAACACCACGAGTGTCGCAGTGAGGATAATTTAACATAATAACAACTTAGTTATGTGTTTACTCGTCATGATTATTATAATTATTAATTCAGACTCTCACCAAAAGCGCGGCCATAATCCTGGCACGTCTTTATCCCTTCCTGTGTACCAACAACTTTTTCAAGCTGATTAAGCGACTGGAGATTGAACGGTTCCATTTTATAGACATACTCCATAGTTTCCAGGATGATATTCGGAGCATCTCCACTATGAGTATATGAACCGAAAGCGCCTGCAAGTTTCCCCTCGATGTTTGCGTTCTTTGCCATGAAGAGGAATGTTTTTACCGGTTCTGCCATATCACGGTGATAGGTAGGAGAACCGAAAATGTATCCATCATAATCTTCCAGGTCATCGGCTTTTTTAATATCTGAGATTTTCTTCACGACGGCTTCGTTACCGCTGAATCGAACACCTTCACCTATATACTGTGCCATGCTTTCTGTGTTACCGGTCAGGCTAAAATACGCGATCATCACCTTTGCCATTTTTAAACCTCCTCAGTCTTGTCTTCAAAGTCCAGTTTTGATCCTACTGCCCGAAAATAATATCAAGATACAGTAAAGTGATTAAAAGCAGTTAGTTTACATAAATATATTCTTAACTGTGTGTTTACAATAGTGGAAGCTGACTGGATTTTACAAGCTTACGAAGGGTGTTCCTGGCAGACCTGTCAAAAAACATATCTACGCCAACGATTTTGCCATTATGGGAATCATAATAGGGTACAGAATAGATATAAGATTTTAACTTTTTAAGCCTGCGTTCTACCTGAGTTGTATCGGTGTGTAGGGCAAGCGTGTTTTTCATATCTCTAAGTTCTGTTGCCATTCGCTTGTTCCTATTAACGACTTACAGATATTATACTCCAAATGAATTTAAGAATAAATATTCCTAAGTCTTTTAACTAGTAACAAACGTATCATTATAGATCAGAAAATATATTGTGTACCCATGATTCAGCGGTATTACTGTAAAGCTCTAGCATCTCCTTGTACTGGTCATAATTGATCAGGCCGCTTATCTTGGCGTCATGCAATTCCTTTTCGGCGATACCGCGTATTTCCTTATACATGCTTTCTTTCGAGTATCCGAGTTCAATGGCAATACTAAACCAGGAAACGTCCTGTTCTCGTAACATTCCGACCTTTTCCCATGTTCCCAGCAGTCTGAAAACATCCTCGTAACTTTCCAGTGCTGGTAGTAATTCTGAAATACTAACATGGGTATTGGATATTACGTCGCTGAAAATCTTATTAATCCATTTCAACCCTATATCACCATAGTATTCGATCTTATACTCCATCTTCTCCTGGCTGAGCAGACCGGCTGAAAACGCCTCTTTCAACATCATCTCGATTTTGGCTTTCAGAGCCTTATACATGCCCTCTGATGTATATTCGAGCTCAGTCGCAATATGAGACCAGGAAAGACCTTGTTCTCGCAAGGAGTGTGCCTGATCCCAGACTCCCAGTGTCTTGAATACATCCTCGATACTGTTTAAGACCGGTAAATAGTCATTAAGACTTCCCGGGGAATCCAAGCTACTGTCTGCGAATATCTTGTCCACCCATTTCCTGGCTGTGGCGGTAAATTCTGAAAATTTCTTTTCCAATTGATCCTGGTTGATTAGTCCGTGTTCCAGTGCGTCTTTCAATTCGCGTTCGCCTATCTCTTCCAGTTGTTCATACATACTATCTGGTGTATACCCCAGCTCCATTGCCGTAGAGCACCATGAAAGACCTTTGTCGCGTAATTCTTTTGCTTGATTAAGTGTTCCCAGCAGTTTAAATACATCTTCCTTGCTGCTTATACAAGGGAGTATGTTCTCTGGTTTTTCCGTAGTTACTTCTTTATTATCGGGATCTTCATTGGTACCATTCTTTACATCGGTCACCTGCGATGGTTCCTTGGTAATCTGTATATT
>CP070800.1:587424-591008 GCA_020343555.1 Dehalococcoidales bacterium | reverse complement strand
TACCGAGGAAAATCTTGTGGCAGCATCCGAAGGCGAACACCATGAATTTACCAGCATGTATCCTCCATTCATCGATGAAGCGGAAAAAGAGGGGAATACCAAGGCAAAGCGTACCTTTGAGTATGCCAATGCGGTAGAGGAAGTACATCACGGACATTTTGAAGCAGCACTGAAAGCAGTCAAAGAAAGCTCCGAGATGAAAGAAGAGCCATACTATGTATGCCAGGTCTGTGGTTATACCGCGGCTGGTGAAGCACCGGATAAATGCCCTGTCTGCGGCGCCCCCGCGAAATCATTCAAACAGATAGACTAGGGTATATTAAAGATTGCTGAATACTTCCTCCTTCCTTTCATAAGGGAAGGAGGATTTTTATCCTAATTACCCAAAATCCTAGCGTGAGGTCGAAAGACGAACTATCTCTTAACTCTTCAGAATAAGATATACAAGACTCTCTGGATACCGACTTTCGTCGGTATGGTATATAAATAGGCGAAATTTATCAGAATGTGGGCGTACTACATACATTTCTTTTAATCTTTAAACCTACAAATGGCAGGGCAAGTTGGTCGATATATGTTCTTACATCCATGTAGTCATCCCGATGTTATATTAATAGAAGCGGATCTCGGTTCGTGGTATAATGCTAATTCCTATGAACGAGATTGTAATTCGACAAGCAAACAGAAACGATGCGCCAGGTATTCATGAATTACACACACGGTCTGTAATGGAACTCTGCAAGAGCTATTATTCAGATGACCAGATACATGGCTGGATCGACCACAGAACTCCCGAAGGTTATTACTCTCCAATAGACCAGGGGACGTATTTCGTCGCATTAATCGATTCCCGAATCGTCGGATTTGGAGAAGCTATCCCTGGAGAAGTTCTTGCATTATTCGTCTCTCCTGACCATGTCAATCAAGGAATTGGCACTATGTTACTCGATCATGCAATTAAAACGGCTAGTCGGGGCGAAAGGATTTCTTTAGAGTCAACTCTCAATGCAGTAAGTTTCTATATTAAAAACGGCTTTGTAAGAGTCGAGAGAAGAACCACCAGGCGAGGAAATGTAGACCTTCCAGTTGTGCTGATGCACTATGACTCTACACTCACATAGAAAGCTAACCAGTATCAGATAATGATACGTATTCAACATCAACGTGATAAGTTGATACCATAGCCCTGAGGTTGCAGGAAGTTTGTTCCCAATCAGGATGTTACAGGTCAGGAGACGTCCTGGACGAAGGCGGTTCCATACCGAAGGGACGGACATCCGTCATGATGAAAGGAACATCCACCTTCGTGATAGTCAATGGATTGTGAGGGAGTCCTCCGGGGACGATTACCGCTGTCGGCTGAGTGATTCGGTGGAGTTCCATTTCCTTACCAAGGGCGATCTCTGCTTCACCACCCAGTTGGCTGAGATCGTTTTTATTGGCGCCCATAAACAGAAGAATTTCCGGATTCTGGTGGACGTGGGGTTTATCAGGAATCGGTCCGAACCGGTATGGTGCTTTCTTCAGGCTTTCACACATTATAATGAAATCGAATCCGGTGTCTTTCCCATTTATCACTCCAAGGTGTCCTCCGGAATCATCCGGGTTATCCTGGCCATAACTCCAGGGACCTTTTCTTATGAAGGGTACTCTTATAAATTGACTCTGGTACTTTGATCTAAATCCTGCCAGTGGCTTGTTATCCAATTGACCTTTTTCAAAGGGTAAGTCTGTCGCTTCATACTTGGCAGCAGCCGATATTTCCATGAAGATAAACCGGTGGCCCATCCTGAGTATATTCGCCGGCATATGCGGCATTCCAGCAGGAATCCCTACTGCAGTAGAAGCGGTCAGCATATGTCTTTCGGTCTCTTCTCCCAGAAATAGTTCAATCTCTGCGCTCAACTCACTCATATCGTCGGTGTTAGCGCTGAACCAGTAAAGGACCTGGTTGAAGTCATGCTTATGCGGCCTGTAGGATTCCGTTCCCATCTTTCCAGCCGACCAAAAGGTTCCGAACTCGATTATTACATCCATTCCAAGGTCTTCAGGCCCCAGCCTGGTGCCCTGCCTGAATGAACCGTAACCGTAGTCGGTAAAAGTAAGAGGTTTCACGTACTTATCATATAGTCCCATATTCGGATGATCTCCTTCCTGCGCGTTTTATAGATACCAGATATCTGCCGGTGGCTGTGATTATAAGCAAACGGGTTCGGGAAATCAATTACTGGTGAGTTATTTTATGCACCAACTTTACCTCGCCCTGTTTATCAATAACCTGGCCGTCCAGATGTGCCTGGAGGAGTTTCCAGAGGATTTCTTTCATTCCAGGTCCGGATTTTATTCCCATTTTCCCCAGGTCTTTACCGGTCAGAACTGTCCTGACATAGCGGAGTTTATCGAGATAGAGACCGATATTCTTCTGTGCTGTCGGTGAATCGGCGGCTATCGCTACTGCGAGTAACGCTATACGAGATAAACCGTGCAGGAGGTAATAGATTTCACTCGGTCTGATATCGTATTCAGACAGTTTTTCCAATCTGTTTTTCAATTGGCAAACATCTCTGAGTGTCCTGGTCTGAAGTTTACGCAATACCAGTCTGGTGATCAACTCTTCGGTTTCATCCTCGTTCAATCTATAAGCTAGTATTGCCAGGTAGAGTTCTGGTGAGGGTGGGGTTGGTGATACAATCTCTCGGGCTTTCTTGAATTTTTCACTTACCCAGTCATCACCTGCCAGTGATGGGTGCAGTTTTTCGATCACTCCAAGTTCGTCAGCACGCAGGATTGATTTTTCAGGTTGATCTTCTTTCAGAACCAGTTCGAGTTCGTGGCGTATCCGGTCGCGACTGATAGTACCCAGCATATCCAGATCACGTTTTAGCAGTTTCAGCGTGTCTGGTTCCAGTGTAAAATTAAGTCGCTGCTCGTATCGTATCGCTCTCCAGATACGGGTAGCGTCGTCGATAAAGCTTTTTTCATGCAGGATGCGTATAAGGCCCGTGTCGATATCACCTCTACCATTAAAAGGATCAATAAGGTTGCCGGACGAGAGGTCCGCGGCCAGGCTGTTGATCGTGAAATCACGCCGGAACAGGTCATCGTCTATGCTTCCAGGCTTCACTGTGGGCAGAGCACCCGGCCTGGAATAAATTTCGGAACGGGCGGTAACGAAATCAACATTCTTGCCGTCCCACTTCACGGTGGCGGTACGGAATCGCGGATGGACCGTGACTTTACCCCCGACGGTTTCTGCAAACCGGTTTGCGATATCTACGGCATTGCCTTCAACGACGAGATCGAGGTCAGGACTGGAACATTCGAGGAGCAGGTCGCGTACCATGCCGCCTACAATGTACAGTTTCTGATCCTGTTCCTTAGCAATTTTACCGGCGATGGATAGAATTTCCTGTATTTCCGTCGAAAGTCGATTTTTTATCAATTCCGAATATTTATCATTGTGCTGCATCATTTTTCGCCTATTACCGCGCAGTCAGAATTATATCACATCACACTTGGTTCAGTTCAGCTAATAACATATTAGATTAACATTCAGGCATGATTTTGTAGATTTTATCCTGATT
>CP070800.1:581539-587324 GCA_020343555.1 Dehalococcoidales bacterium | reverse complement strand
GTCCTTCTTAGTTGGAAATATTCTATATAGTAACACTTTAACTTGAATATACGTATTAGTTCATGGACATCTTTTCCTACAGAACTTCAGTATGTTGGAAAAATGAAACTGACGCTGATTCACAGGGGTGATTTCCTTATAGCATAGAATTCTGTGGTCGTGTAGAGAATTAACAAGAATGATAAAAGTATTACTAGTTGATGATGATCATTTATTTCTTGAATTACTTGAAAATACTCTTTGTAAAGATTATGACGATTTCCGGATTTTGGGAAAACTAAATCTAAGTGCTGATATAGTTAATGGTGTCAATGAACTCAAGCCGGATGTGATGATTATCGGGATTCGAAAAATTAATGATCGTAGTATCGAATATATAGAATCAATACATGAAAAATATCCAGCGGTTAAAATGATAGCATTAAGCCTCTTAGAAGATGGAACTAATCTTCTAAGACTTATCAATGCCGGTATTTCAGCCTATCTCCTGAAAAGCTGTTCTATCCTTGAACTAATCGAATCCGTTCTTTCAGTCGCCAGCGGAATTCAGGTACTGACGCCTTCCATGACTGGCAAGTTGATGGAGGAGTTCCGGCGACAATCACATAATGCCCGGAATCAGAATCTGTTTTCGTTAAGTGAGAGAGAAAAAGAGATCCTCATGTATGTTGCTACAGGGGCGAGTAACAAAGAGATAGCCAAATGTTGCCATATTAGTGAGACAACGGTAAAATCTCATCTCCGAAATATACTGAGTAAAATGGGAGTTCACAATAGAGCGGGTGCGGTGTCTCTTGCTACAACTGTGGGCATCCTGCCGAAAATATCCCGGGAAGAAACTCATTCTTGGTGAGTTCATTGGTATAACCATTAGGGTTGAGACAGAAATTCTGTCTCAACCCTTTTGTCAGTAAGTTCAAAGAATTACTTGTAACTATCCATATAGAAGACTACTCAGAGGAAATATTTTATATAAATAATCTTCCTTTCAGTTTACTCCGCGGCACCTCTCCTTATCACGAATTTCCAAATACCCCAGAGTAACAATCCGAATACACCGAGCGAACCTGCCCAGAGCCACCAGTTAATCCACAGCTCATTAAAATGATCCCCGTTCAGGTCACCAATTTGTACTAAGTACTTGCCCCGTTCATCGGCTTTAAAAGTAAAGGATACTGTTCGGGTTTCTCCCGGGGAAAGAGTTACTTTCTTTGTCTCCACATCACGTTCGTTAACTTTAAGCGTAGCGGAATAGATACCCTCCTGTTGACCTTCATTCGTTACATCGACCGATATTGTAGCAGTTTCACCTCTTCTTATGAAGTATGATACACCCGTGAAAATTTTCCGTTCAGATGCTGTAATAGACAGATTACTGAGTCTGAATGCGGCAGGTTCGGCTGATTGCCCCAGTAAAGCAAATACAGTGAAATGTTCTACCTGAGCAGTAACCTTCCCCAATTCAGCAAGTCCACTCGTTTCCTTTACCAGGAACATCCATCCGTCTTCGGCGGTATAGTACGCGGTACCGAGTGAGGTAATATTCAAAGGCAGATTGTTGACATCGTATCCGAGGATTAGTCTTATCGGTTGATTAAACTCAGTACCTGACGGACTAAATTCATAGGCTTTCCCGACCAGTACTGTGTTGGGTGGTAAATCAGGTATTATATCTGCTTCTCTTATTCCAATGTAGGTTACAGTCTTGTTTTCATTATCAAAAGCCCGAGTGCCTTTCTCAATTTCAATCACATGAGCTCCGTCCGGACTCGTGGCTACTAAATCTTGAAGCAGCGTACCGTCCTCAGAAACTCGTCCGGTAGTGATGTTACCAAGAAAATCAACGGTAAACATAATGCCTGGAATTAGCGTAGGCAGAGGAGGGGATACTTCTGCCAGTAAAGCAAATACAGTGAAATGTTCTACCGGAGCAGTGATCTTTCCCAATTCAGCAAGCCCACTGGTTTCCTTTACCAGGAACGTCCATTCGTCTTCGGTATAGTACGCGGTACCGAGAGATTTGATACGTAAAGGCAGACTGTTGACGTCATATCCTAAGGTTAAACTTACCTGTTGATTAAACTCAGTACCTGACGGACTAAAGTCATAGGCTTTCTCGACCAGTACTGTATTTTCTGGTAACTCCGGTGCTTCTGCTTCTCTTATAGTAATGTAGGTTATGATAGCTCCATCGGCACTGGCCCGTGTACCTTTTTCAAATTCAATCACATGAGTCCCGTCCGGGCTCGGAGCAACGATATCTTCAAGTAGTGTACCGTCTGAAGAAACTAGTCCGGTGGTGATTTCACCAAGAAAATCAACGGTAAACACGGGTTGCTCAGCACCGCCACCACCTCTGCTTGCTCCGGTACCCGCAAGTGTCACTGTAACGAGATTTTCATCCGGGTCATTCGAAGTAATGGTCATTTTACCGGTCTGAGTGCCATAAGCAGCCGGAGAGAATCTAAGGGACATTGTTTCACTGCTTCCGGGAGTAAGAATATGGCCAGCAAGATTGTTTGCTATAATCTTGAATTGATCGTTATCAATTGATACGTTTGTAATATTAAGATCGTAATTACCCTGGTTGGAGACAGTAACGATCCCGGAAGAGCTGGTAGAACCTACATACACATCGCCGAAATCAATCGATTCTGGTTTAACGTGGATATCCGGTATCAGTTCCTCTGATGTGACTTTAGTGACGGCAATGGCTATATTACTGAAGGGAATAACATTGACATATATGTCATTTTCATCACCAATCACGACGGGATCGGCTGTAATTTTGGCGATGTTCATGATATAACAGTCTGTCTGAGGAGCAGTAACGAGAACGGTCAGTTTAGCCGAATCGCCGCTGGCAAGATATCCTATATCCCAGGTTATGTTTCCGGAGGAATAATTGGCAGTACCGGTCTGGGTACTTGAAGATTGATAGGTTACACCTGCCATGAAAGTGGTGGCCAAGTCATCGATGACGGTTACGTTTTCAGCATCGACCGGGCTATTATTATTGACAGTTAAAGTATAGGTAAGAGTATCACCGATGCGTAGCGGATCGGGTGTGTCGTACTTCAAGAAAAGAAGGTCTGTCGGGATGATGATTATAGACCGCACTACGGTAGTATCGGTAGAAGCAGTGTTGTTTTCTTTTACGGGGTCATTTTCAAGCCCGGAAACAGTTGCGGTGTTATTAATAGTACCGGATACCACCGGCGATAACACGCTAATAGACAAGTTAGCTGAATCGCCTTTCGACAGGTCACCTACATTCCATGTTACGTTATTGCTCGAATGAACGGCTGTTCCCTGAGACGATACGGTATTAAGGAAGGTAACACCGTTCGGGAGGATGTCTGTTACATTGACACCGCTCGCGTCTGCTGGGCCGTTGTTTTTCACGGTCAGGATATAGGATAACTCTTTTTCCGAGTCCACGGGATCGGGTATATCGATCTTGGTTATCTCCAGATCGGCATCGGTAGCATTGGCTACGGTCGTGTTTTCAGTAACCTCGTTGTTCGCATAATTTACCTCAGGAAGTTCCCCGACAATCTCGGCATAATTGCTGATGGTACCCGTCTGATTCGGTGCCTGTACCACGACGGTTATGTTTACGGAATCGCCATGTGCCAGATGCTCGATATTCCAGTAAAAGTCATTGGCACTTGTGTTCCCGGAAGGCGAAGGGATTGCTTCCTGGAATGTTGTTCCTGCTGGTAGAGTATCTGATATTGAAAAAGATTCAGCGTCAGCCGGACCGAGATTTTCAACGGTCAGTACATATGTTATATTTTCACTTATTGCCACCGGATCCGGATTATCGGTCTTGGTAATAACCAGGTCGAAAGATTCCGATGAGGTTACGGTGGTATTTTCAGAGGTAGCGTTATTATTCAGTTTCGGATCGGGGAATGATCCGATTACAGTCGCTGTATTAGTTACTATTATGTCGACTTCTTCATCTTCGGGTGCAGCCACATAGATCTTCATGTTTGCGGTGGCATTAACTTCAAGGTCGCCAACACTCCAGGTCACATTACCTCCGGCGTAGGTGGCTGTTCCTTGAGAGGTGTTAGCCGATATAAAGGTTACATCGGTAGGCAGGGTATCGATCACCTCAACACCTGAAGCAATGGTAGGCCCGTTGTTACTTACGGTAACCGTATAGGTGAAATTATCGCTGAACGCTACCGGATCGGGAGTATCGGTCTTGGTGATTGCCAGGTCGGCCATACCGAGACCGGTATACACCATAACCATATTGTTACTATTGCTGCTCATTATTCCTGAAGAAGGATCGTTAACCAGACCCATTACAATAGCCGTATTCTCCAGGTACTGCATCTGCGTAGCCAGGGTGGCATTGATAGAAGCCGAAAACGTCAGATTTGCTGATGCTCCGTTTGGCAGGTCGCCAACTTCCCAGTATAGCGCTTCTGTTCCCGGTTGAGTTATTGATCCTCCTAAGAGGTTAGCCAAGTCCACCAGCCAATCCGGTGGTGACTGGTTAGCCGTGCCCGTGGTTGTATCTGCCGTGATTGGTGAAAGGAGCATCGTTTCGGGCCAGGCATCCATCACGAACACGCCAGTCGCGTCTTCCGGACCGTTATTCTTAACAGTCACGGTATAGGTAATGGTGCCATCAGGTGCTACGGGATCCGGACTGCCTGATTTTAATATTTCCAGGTCTGCTTCGGGTAATGGAATATCCGAGGTAATCGTGGTGCACTCATTTGCATTATTGTTACTGGCGTCCGACTCCATGACCATGCTGATCACAGCAGCTTCATTGAGAAGTTCTACGGAAAGATCGAACGGAAATCCTCCGCTACCCATGAGAGACATGAGGCGAATTAATGCCTCGAAAATTTCCATGTCTGGACCAAATATTACCGGATTCAACCTGCCGGTAATGGTCAGGTTCGCCGAAGAATTACTGGCAAGGTAACCTATATTCCAGTACATAATAGACTCTGGCATCGATGACGAAGAGTTCTGGGATATGGGAATGATTGACGATATATTCGATCCGTAATAAATATCATCAATCCACTGCGGCATGGTTTCATTGACCGAACCTGTCGAGGGATTTATTTCGAGTATCTCCGTAAAATTCGCCGAGTAAGTTCCCATAAAATTCGCTGAATACGCATCTATAACTGTTACGTTTTCTGCATCAAGAGGACCGTGATTTGTGACCGTGATTATCCAGGTGAAATTATCACTTAAACCCACCGGATCTTTGACGTCCACCTTGGTAATCTCAAGATCTGTTCCCAGTATCTCGGTGGTTACATTTGCGGTGTTGTTTGAGGGATCGGTATCGATCTCATAACCTGTAACTGTTGCAGTATTGTCTATTGAACCGATGGTGAAACCCACCAGGGAGAACAATAAGATTTCCGGTCTGAGAGTAGTCACGATATCCAGGCTTGCATTAGCACCGACTGCCAGATCACCGATATCCCATTGTATCGACCATACTGGTAATCCAGATGAATTATCGGACGTGGCATTAACCGATCCTGGTTTCGATGATGATACGTAGACAAGGTAAGGTGATATATTATCAGTTACAATTACACTTGTGGCGTCCGATGTACCATTGTTGGTGACCCTGAGTGTATACACAAGGTCTTCACCGTATGCTACGGGATCAGGATTATCGATCTTTGAAATCTGCAGGTCAATGGTATCTTGGGCGAAGTTGGCGGTGACATCGACGTTAGCCATCACATTGGTATCGGTTCTGGGGTTGTCGGTGGAGCCATCGCTCCAG
>CP070800.1:578368-581439 GCA_020343555.1 Dehalococcoidales bacterium | reverse complement strand
CTGCGTTCTGAAGGGCTGACCTGACAACCTTTGTCGGGTCGATGATGCCCTTTTCAACCATGTTGCAGAACTCATCATCGTTAGCATCATAGCCTACACCCGGTTCGTTCTTCTTCACCGAGTCGATTATAACCGAGCCGTCTTTTCCGGCATTCTCGGCGATCCAGCGGATAGGTTCTTCGACCGCTTTCTTTACCGTAGCAACCCCTACACCTTCATCATCACTAACCTTTAGTTTGTCGAGAGCCGGAAGCGCGTTGAGAAGGGCAGTTCCGCCACCGGGGAGTATCCCCTCTTCTACGGCTGCACGCGTGGCTGAGAGAGCATCTTCAACCCTATGCTTTCTTTCCTTGAGTTCGGTCTCGGTAGCGGCGCCAACTTTGATTACAGCAACGCCGCCAACCAGCTTGGCCTGTCTCTCCTGGAGTTTTTCACGGTCGAAATCGGAAGTTGTTTCTTCGATCTGAGCCTTAATCTGTTTTATCCTTGCCGTGATAGCGGCATCCTCGCCTTTGCCCTCGACAACAGTCGTGTTGTCTTTATCCGAAGTTACGCGTCGGGCGCGACCCAGGTCTTCGACCGTGACGGAATCCAGCTTGCGGCCGATATCCTCGGATATAACGGTACCACCGGTAAGGATAGCCATGTCTTCAAGCATCGCTTTGCGGCGATCGCCGAATCCCGGAGCCTTAACTGCCAGGATATTCAGAGTGCCGCGCAGCTTGTTGACTACGAGAGTGGCAAGAGCTTCACCATCGATATCTTCGGCAACGATAAGCAGGTTCTTTGTCACCTGTAAAATCTTCTCCAGCGCCGGAAGCAGGTCGGAGATAGCGGAAATTTTCTTGTCGGTTAAGAGAATGTAGGGATCGTCGAGTTCAGATACCATTTTCTCGGTGTTGGTAACGAAGTAGGCGCTGATGTAGCCCCTATCGAACTGCATGCCCTCAACAAATTCGGTTTCGTATTCAAGTCCCTTGGACTCTTCAACGGTAATAACGCCATCCTTGCCGACTTTTTCCATTACTTCAGCGATAAGGTCGCCGATTTTCTGGTCTTTGGCAACAATGTTTGCAACCTGGGCAATCTGGTCTTTGCCCTTCACTTCGGTGGATACCTTTTTTAGTTCATCGATTATAGTTTCGGTTGCTTTTTCGATACCCCTCTTGAGTGCCAGGGGTTCCGCGCCAGCTGCGACATTTTTGAAGCCGTGGGTAATGATCGCATGAGCTAGAATCGTAGATGTGGTGGTACCATCACCACAGGCATCATTGGTCTTGCTGGCAGCTTCTTTTACCAGCTGTACACCCATATTTTCAAATGGGTCAGGAAGTTCGATTTCCTTGGCAATTGTTACGCCGTCATCGATCACCGATGGTGCACCCCATCTCTTGTCGAGAGCTACCGGGCGTCCCTTAGGACCCAGGGTGACTTTAACGGCATCAGCCAGTGTGTCTATCCCTTTCTTGAGGGCGTGTCGAACTTCTTCATCAAAAACAATCTGTTTAGCCATATTTCATCCTCCTCACAATTCCTGAGTTATTTTTTCGGTTTTTTCGCGAGAATATCGCTCTCGCGCAGGATGATTAGTTCCTCATCCTCGACTTTAACTTCGGTCCCTCCGTACTTGGAGTACAACACTACGTCACCTTTTTTAATGTCCATGGGTATCCGGACTCCATCGTCGGACATTCTCCCCGGACCTACAGCCAGTACTTCCCCTTCCTGGGGTTTCTCTTTTGCTGTATCTGGCAGAACGATTCCACCCTTGGTCACTTCCTCTTGCTGGATGGGTCTCACTACCATTCTGTCAGCCATAGGTTCAAGTTTAACCGATTTAGCCGCCATTCTTTCCCTCCTTCCTGAGAATAAAAAAATTAAAATCAATCCGATATTGGATCAATTTTGATTAGCACTCTAACCGTTAGATTGCTAACTACTACTATCATAACCCAGCCTGCCTTCTCCTGCAACTCATTGAATATCCGACTAAGGTATACTATTGTCTTTCAGAACCGATTATTATTTATTTTAATCTCAATATCTCCTCAGAACTCCTGTTATCTCACCGATACACTGTATTTTAAAATCAATTGAAGAGTGATGAAACCTTCCATTATAATATGGCGGTGATTATAGACTTTCATACTCACATCTTTTCTCCCCGGATCAAAGAGAACAGGGGTAAATATGTCAGTGCCGATCCTTGTTTCGCGGGACTGTACTCTGATGAAAAGGCTAAACTCGTTACTGCCGAAGAGCTTATTGAGAGTATGGACAACGAAGAAATCGATATCTCAGTAATCTTAAACATCGGGTGGACTACCCATGAACTCTGTGTAGAGACGAACGATTACATTATGGAAGCGGTCTCGCGCTTTCCGAAACGTCTGATTGGTTTCGGCTCTATACAGCCCCTCTTTCCGGAGTCCGCAATGAAAGAGATGGAAAGATGTCTCCGGGGAGGAATAAAAGGAATTGGCGAAATAAGACCGGATATTCAGCAATTCTCCCTTCTGGACAAGGAATCAGAATCCGGTTTTGTTACATTTCTTGTCGACCACGGGCTGATATTATTAACCCACGCATCGGAACCGGTAGGACACCAGTACCAGGGTAAAGGGAGTGTAACCCCGGATATTCTTTATCCGTTTATTACAAACTACCCCGATTTGAAATTAGTCTGCGCCCACTGGGGAGGCGGTCTGCCTTTCTACGCCCTGATGCCCGAAGTAAAAAAGGCAATGCAAAACGTTTATTTCGATACCGCTGCTTCACCTTTCCTGTATTCGCCTCAGATATATAATCAGGTTATAGACCTGGTAGGTCCTGACAAGATCCTGTTCGGTACCGATTATCCTTTGCTTAAACAATCCAGACTGCTGGGCGAGATCGATTCGTTAGGTCTTCCGGATAATATCATGAAAATGATCCTGGGAGATAATGCCAAGAACCTGCTTAAGATTTGAAAAGTTTATTGGTACGTCAGGAAACCTATGATTATGTAATATCGAACAGGATATTCCTCTCCCTTGACGGGAGAGGTTAGGTGAGGGTGAAAGTAATGATTT
>CP070800.1:575410-578268 GCA_020343555.1 Dehalococcoidales bacterium | reverse complement strand
GGCAAGCTCAGCGCTGATTGCACCATTCCCAGGATATCAGTGTGTTCCCAGCCGGGTTTGGGTGTATGGGTGATATACCCGTATTCAGGTGAGTTGGGATCCAGGTTCAACGGCCCGAAAGAAGCAATCCCTATCGCCGAGAGTGTACCCGTACCAGAGTACCCTCTGAAAAAGTCTACCGTTTGCTCTATCGTCTCTTCTGGTGTTGTTGTAGGGAACACTGTTTTGGCACGCATATCATCCGGTCCCGTGCCGATGACACAGACGAACTTGGTTCCTCCAGCTTCTATCCCGCCGTATACTTTTTCCATAACAGTGCGTTAATACTCGCTGTTATAGACTCGCTGGTGTTCCTTGAGCATGCACCGGTCCATTACCACTCGCAGTCCGGCCTTTCGGGCATATTCGGCGGCTTCCTCGTTTATCACGCCTTCCTGCAACCAGACGGTTTTCGCCCCGATTTTCACCGCTTCCTCGACGATCGGGAGAACATCTTCGGATTTCCTGAAGATGTCCACCACGTCAACGGCAACCGGAATACTGCTCAGATCGGGATAGGATCTTTCATCCAGCGTCGATTCTATCGAAGGATTTACCGGAATTATTGTGTAACCGTTTCCTTTCAAATAATTGGCAACCCGGTGACTCGGTCGTTCGGGATTGGCAGATAAACCCACCACCGCGATAACCTTACTGTCCTCAAATATCTGTTCCTCCAAATCTATACCCATAGTATTCTCCCTGGTTTATTTGATTGATGCCGGTTTTACAGCTAAAGTGACTGAATAATTATACTCTTCATCACCGGTAGTCTTAAAGATTTCATAACCGATATCCTCCACCCATTTGTTGACCGTTTGTGCCGGTCGAAGTGTCATTCTTAAGGGATCGCCTTTGAAATCTGAAAAAACCTGCTGAGTGAATTCCTGGCTTACATGCTTCGACTGATTGGTAAAAAGAAAGCAACCCCCTGCCGGTAATATATCGAATATTAACGACATACTCTTCTGTACTTGAGAGTCTTCATTTATCCAGTCATAGAAACCGGATGAAACGATTATATTCGGGGCAGGATCCACTTCGGCGAGTGATTCAGCAGAAAAGGCATCGCCTGTTTCAAACGTTACCGAATTTATTCCCATTTCCAGAGCGTTTCTTCCACCGAGAGCCAGGGCATCATTATCAAGATCCCTGCATACCGCAGCTACATCCTGCATATCTGCACGCGATAAAGTATCAAGAATATATCCTGCTGCCCCGGCAGCAACATCAAGTATTACCGGCTTTGTATTTCTCTCTCTCTGCTGTTTAATGGCTTCAACAAGATACTCTTCAAGGTTTCTTTTCCGAATTCTGACATCCTCCCAGGCTGGATGGGAGAGGTAGATATTATCAAGCCAT
The DNA here is from genome assembly GCA_020343555.1 of Dehalococcoidales bacterium. The sequence goes on along the minus strand of CP070800.1, from coordinate 576,867 downwards.
TTTCCTATTATGAATTTTCCTTGAGGTTGATTCCGATAAATATAGTCCAGCATGATTCCGGACGTAAGTCCGATCCGACTCACCAAACGAATGCCCTGGCTCGCCTGACCAATAGTTTTCACTCCCAATCGTGTCAAAAGTATCTTCAAACGTAAACTAATACTCATACAATTCACTCTCAATCATTTATTCCAAGATTTCTAACGCGTTCTTGAAGGTCTCTGGATGCATCATCGTCATCCATATCCGCATATATTTCGTCCCAATACCGCACCGGCTGGCCTAAGAACAGGCTTATTTTCTTCCGTCTTGGCACATGTCGTGACTTGGGCAGGCTTTCAAAACTTCCCTTAATGTACACCGGAATAATCGGCAAATGGGCTTTTCTGCTGAGTACTATCGCACCTTTCTGGAATTGATTGATGTTGCCATCCTGCGATCGGGTTCCCTCCGGAAACAACAATATGCTCTTACCCTTACGTATCTTTGACAGGCATAGTAGTAGTCCCCTGGTTTCACTACTGGTTCTGTCGACGGGAATTACATTTGCCATCAAACGAGCGGAAAATGAAACAAACCATTGATTAAAGAAATAGTCTTTTGCCGCCAGAGTATAAGTATGGTTAATGCGCAGTAATGGTAAAGAGGCAAATATCACTGGTGCATCGAGGTGACTTGAATGGTTAGGAGTGATGATATACGCCTGGCTATCAACCATATTCTCTTTTCCAACGATTTCAAGATCGTTATAGTATCTAAGAAAGAGTCGGGTGAAAATATGTAATGGAGGACGTGATATTTTTAACAGAAGGCTGTCGCGTACAAGGTCATACGGAGTTGGAGGAGGTGCATATTCCCAGTTATATCGCCCATCTTCAGAATTCATTGTCTCTTCTTAGATCACCCGATAATTTCTCGGTATTCAGGCTACCACCTGATGGATATAAAAAGCAGTCATAAAATGAAAGAATATAGGGCTGACGAATAACACACTATCCAGTCTATCGAGAAGTCCCCCATGGCCGGGTATCAGATTGCCGGTATCTTTGATCTGAACATCGCGTTTTATTACCGAAATTACCAGGTCGCCACACGTACCGCCAAATGCCAACAACAAACCGAAACCAATCGTTATCGGAATCGTCATGTCATAGAGGACAAACCGTAACCCAATGGTGACGCCAACGGTGACTATCATAGCGCCGATTGCTCCCTCCCATGTCTTGTTAGGGCTGAGGTTCGGCACCATACGGTGTTTTCCAAAATTCGAACCTACAATGTAGGCTACTGCGTCATTTGTAACCACGATAAGCATCATCGCCAGCACCAGTTCGCGACCGGTTGACGCATTCAAAAGGAAAGCCAGGTGTGCAAGAAACCAGCCGAAATAGATAACTCCTATTATGGTAAGACAGGTTTTTTGTATCATAGCGCTGAACTGATCGCGAAAGATCGGG
>CP070800.1:570821-575310 GCA_020343555.1 Dehalococcoidales bacterium | reverse complement strand
TCAGCTTGAGGGCATTAGCCATTGCGAGAGGCATTATGTCAACTGATGATATCCTGCCCAGTCCTCCCCTGGCACACGAGGACTCAGAAAAATTCCTGGTATCATCAGCACGGCAGAAACTCGAACTGAGAAGTACCGGTACCGGGTGCCAGCTATGACCTTTCAGTATCGCCGGGGTAGAATGATCACCGGTTACTACCAGGACATCGGGATCTAGAGCGGTCAGTTCAGGAAGGGCTTTATCAACTTCCTCTATGGCTTTCACTTTCCTATCGAAGTCGCCATCCTCACCGGCAGCGTCCGTAGGTTTGTAATGGATGAAAAAGAAATCATATTGTTCGTAATACTCTTTAACCGTCGCGAAAACATCACGTATACCAGGCCCGGTGTCGAGCGTATTCATACCCACAAGCCTTGCCAGGCCCCGATACATTGGGTATCCGGCAACTGCCGCCGGATTCAGCTTGTAAACATCTTTCATCGATGGAAATCCGGGTTCTCCGGAAAATCCACGCAATAGAACCATGTTAGCCGGATTTTTTTCAGCCAGTAACTCTCTTGCCAAAGAGACAAATTTATTAGCGATGTTCGCCATCTTTACCGATCCAATATTTTCAGCGGTAATGTCCAGCGGAAGTAATCCCACCTGCTGAGGATCTGAATCATTGACCTCCGAAGAAAGACCCTGCCCCCTGAATACTGCAACAAACCGGTGTCCCCTGACGGATCGTACTATTATTTCAATACCATCTATATTCTGTCCATCCAAGATCTGGCATAATTCAGCGCATTTCTCATCGGAAATTCTCCCAGCTCTGCGGTCGGTTACAAGTCCGTTACCATCCACCGTGCAGAAATTTCCCCGTGCTGCTATATCACCCGGCTGCACAGCAAAATCGATGCCGGTCGCTTCAAGTACTCCTCTGCCTATTTCATATCTAACCGGGTCGTACCCGAAAAGAGCCAGGTGACCTGGAGCACTGCCCGGAGTAATACCGGGAGCAACCGGATCGTTGACACCGCAGACTCCTTTACTTGCCAGCTTGTCCAGGTTCGGCGTATTCGCCGTCTCCAGTTCTGTTTTACCGGTCTCCGGCGATGGCAAACCTCCAAGACCATCAAGGACAAGCAGGACAATCTTGGAAGATGTCGATTGTGAAAGAGTTCTTATAAGTTCCTGGTTAACCATTCAGATTCCTGTATCACTCTTATTTATCCAGCAGCGCTTCGACACCGGGAAGCTTTTTTCCGCCCAGGAATCTCAGCGAAGCGCCACCTCCCGTGGATATGAAGGTCATCTTATCCGCCAGTCCCATATTTATAACAACGTCGGCTGTTGACCCTCCTCCAATAATAGTATCAGCATCAAGACTTGATAACAACAAAGCCATCGCATGGGTTCCGGCAGCAAAATCCGGTATCTCATTTATGCCCATCGGACCATTCCAGAATACTGTACCGGCACGCTGAAGTTCATTTGTAAAGAGTTCTATCGTGCGATAACCAATGTCGACAATTTTCTTGTCAGAGGGTATTTTATCAACCGACACGATTTCTCTTGGTGATCCAGCCTTTATTTCTTCGGATACCATTACATCGGTGGGCAGCACTAACCGGACTCCGGCTTTTCCCGCCTGTTCTATTAAATCTCTGGCTGTTTCAATCCTGTCTTCTTCTACCAGCGACAGGCCAACTTCGTAAGATTTCGTTTTAAGAAAGGTTGCTGCCATACCTCCGCCAATGAGGATAAAATCCACTTTATTCATGATATTTTCCAGCATGGTAACTTTATCACTTACCTTGGCTCCTCCTACCAGTCCGCCAAATGGCTTAACAGGATTTTCCAAGATACCGCCAAGGTATTCGAGTTCTTTTTCCATCAATAAGCCAGCAACAGCAGGAAGGAATTTTGTTACACCATCGATAGATGCGTGGGTACGATGGGCAGTCCCGAAGGCATCATCGACATAGATATCCGCCAGTTTTGCCAGAGCAGCGGCGAAAACCGGATCGTTCTCCTCTTCCTCAGGGTGAAACCGGAGATTTTCCAGGAGCAGCAATTCGCCATCATCCAGACCGTCTGCTTCAATTTCAGCTTCCGGACCTATACAATCGAGGGTTGAAATAACCGGTTCTCCTACGAGTTTAGAGAGACGTTCAGCGACCACTCTTAATCGCAGATTCTCAACAACCTTCCCGTCAGGCCGCCCCCGATGTGAGCACAGGATGATTTTAGCCTTTTTCTCGATAAGGTAGTTTATCGTCGGAAGGGCTGCCCTGATACGACTGTCATCCGTTATCTCTCCGGTCTTTTCATCAAGGTTTACGTTAAAGTCTACTCTGACAAGGATTTTCTTACCCGAGACGTCTATATCTTTGATGGTTTTTTTGTTCATTCTCTCACTTCGGGTAATGAAACGGCAGGTTCGGGAGAACTAACCATGTTTAAGACTGCTGCTTCGATGCCGGCAGCATCGAGTCCGTACTTGTTGCGTATGATCTCCTGTGTACCCTGTTCGACAAACTTGTCCGGTACACCAAGGCACTTTACCTGGACATCACACACATTTTCTTTCTGAAGCAAATCGAGTATGCAATTTCCGAATCCACCCTTAACGGTATTTTCTTCCACTGTGATGATCCGCTTGATTCTTCCCGCTAATTCCAGAATTAGTTCAGAGTCCAGGGGTTTTGCGAACCTGGAATTAATCACAGTAGCTTCAATACCCTGTTCGGATAGACTTTCCGCCGCATTCATGGCTGCCTGTACCGTAACTCCTATGGCTATAACGGCGATATCGCTACCTTCACGTAGCACCTCGGCTTTTCCTACAGGTATGATATGAAGGTCGTCATCAGTACTTACTCCCAGTCCGGTACCACGAGGGTAACGCACAGCCATTGGTTTTCCACATTTGATCGCGGTATAAAGCAAGTGTCGGAGTTCATTTTCATCCTTGGGGGCTGAGATAATCAGATTGGGGATAAGAGTTAGGTATGACATATCAAGGGTTCCCTGGTGGGTCTTGCCATCGTCGCCTACTATACCTCCCCGATCTATGGCAAACACCATGGGCAGATCCTGGAGACATACGTCATGTATTATTTGATCGAATGCACGCTGTAAAAAGGTAGAATATATAGCAACCACGGGTGTATAGTTCTGAGTAGCCAGTCCGGCAGCAAATGTCACAGCGTGCTGTTCGCAAATACCAACATCGAATACCCTTTCCGGGACTTCAGCCTGAACGATATGAAGACAGTTTCCCTCGGGCATAGCCGGGGTAATCACAACCAGACGAGGATCTTCCCTTGCAACTTCCAGAATTGTCCGGGCGAATACCTCGCTGTATGAAGGGATATCACAAACATCACCGTTTTGACCTGATACTCCATGGAAGTAAACGGCATCACCTTCAGCAGGCTGATACCCCTTACCCTTGGTAGTAACAACGTGCACCAGGGCAGGTTTTTTCCTGAAATCTCTGGCCTGGGCGAAAGCCTCTTCTAACCTGTGGATGTCATGCCCATCAACCGGTCCCATATAGGTAAACCCAAGCTCTTCCCATAGTGTGGTAGGCATAACCAGACCTTTAACACCACTCTCGACCTGCTCGCTGGCACTTTTCAGCTTATTGCTGAACGGCAGATGTCTGAGGATTTGCCAGCTTCTTTCTTTTGCTTTATGAAATCGACGGTCGAAGCGTACTTTTCCCATCAAATTGGAAAGAGCACCAACTGTCGGAGCGATGGACATACCATTATCGTTGAGGATCACAATAAGATTCGAACCTACGTGTCCCGCCTGATTCAATGCCTCGAGGGCCATTCCTCCGGTGATGGCGCCGTCACCTATAACGGCAACGACTCTATAGTCATCACCTGAAAGGTCACGAGCAACAGCCATCCCTAGCGCGGCAGAAATCGAAGTACTGGCATGACCGGCTCCAAATGGATCATATTCACTCTCGTCACGGCTGGTGAATCCAGATAAGCCCTCATATTGGCGTAAAGTCTTGAAACGATCCCTTCTTCCGGTTAGTAATTTATGAGTATACGCCTGGTGACCGACATCCCAGATCACCTTATCACGTGGTGTGTCGAAAATCCTGTGGAGTGCAAGCGTGAGTTCGATAGCACCAAGATTTGAAGCAAGGTGTCCGCCGGTCACGGAAACGGTAGAAACAAGTTCATCCCTGATCTCAACGGCCAATTCCTCTACTTCAGATTGTGACAGATTCTTCAGGTCCGAAGGGCTGTTTATGCTATCTAATAATCGTGACATTATTATACTATCTGAGATTGAATTCAGGTTTATAGTATCAATCTGAAAGACTTGATGTCAATCACCTGTGTGGATAATTCTGCGTGTGAATGGCAGGGGAAATGTGTTATAACAGGCAGAACTTCTTGTGATGCGGTACAGCCCCGGCATATCTGCCGGGGCTGTACAATTGTTCTTATGCCGTGAGTTTGATTCCGACCCTAT
>CP070800.1:564450-570721 GCA_020343555.1 Dehalococcoidales bacterium | reverse complement strand
TATGTAGAGCCGAAGGTTATGAATAAGACTATGTACAGGCAGCAGGCGACTGGTATATAGAAGCCGGTAAAGGAATGGGACCAACCCTGACAATGGCAAGCGAGAAGTTGGCTTACACTCTTACCGATATGGGTACCTATCTTGCCTACAAAGGCAAAGTCGACCTTATCCCGATTGTCGATAAAGGAAGCATACTTCTGAATGTTTACTCAGTCCTGGTTGTCAATCCGTATAAAGTGAGCGTAAAGAACGCGGATATGGCTCAGAAATTAGCTGATTTCCTGACGTCGCCTAAAATCCAGGATTTAATCGATAACTACGGTTTCAAAGAATATGGAATGCACCTCTTTAATGCGTGTGCAGGTAATGAACCATCAGAATAGACCAATCTAGTATAATATACTAATTATTGTTTACTGATCCGCTCTCTTCCTCACACGAGAGGGCGGATTCGGATTGATTCAATTACAATGACATAGGGATACTCATTTGGAAGCACTGTGGCAAGGCTTTGTTAAAGCCGTTGAACTTATAATCAGTTTTGACCCCGAAGTTATGGAGATTGCAGGGCGATCTTTAACTCTGGCGATCGCTTCGTCTCTTATCGCATCTCTTATATGCGTCCCGTTGGCGAGTGTTATCCATTTCAACAATTTCCGCGGAAAACGGATGTTGGTTAACTTAATACAGACCCTTTACTTCATTCCTACTGTTGCTGTCGGTCTTTTCGTGTTCGTATTTCTTTCCCGGGCAGGTCCACTGGGTGGCCTGGGGCTGTTGTTCACTCCAACCGCAATCGTCATCGGGCAGGTAATCCTCATTTCTCCGATAATTCTTGGTCTCACTATCTCCGCTCTGAGCGGAATAGACAGGACACTGATAGACACGGCTCGATCCCTCGGTGCCAGCGGTTTCCAGATTACAGTCCTCATATTGAAAGAAGCCAGATTCGCAGTAATGGCAGCGGTAATCATGGGATTCGGCAGGGCTATTTCTGAAGTAGGAATTTCTCTTATGATCGGAGGTAACATTAGAGGTTTTACGAGAGTGATAACCACCGCTATCTCCCTGGAAACCTCAAAGGGTGACATAGAACTATCATTAGCTCTTGGATTGATCCTCATATTAATAGCGCTTATTTTAAATATTCTCCTGAACAGGATACAGCAGAGGTAAAAAAATGCCTTTATTGGAAACAGTCAGTCTTAATCAGACAGTAAACGAACAGGAAATACTGAAAAATATCAACCTCAAGGTTGATAAAGGGGAAGTTCTTGCTATTATCGGTCCCACAGGAGCCGGAAAGACTACTCTTCTCCGGTTACTGAATACCCTGGAATTACCTTCATCCGGCAAGGTTATTATAGATAGCACCGATACGTCCGAATCACCGGCATTAAGGCTGGAACTCCGACGGAAAATGGCATTCGTCCTCCAGAAACCTGTTGTCTTCAACATGAGCGTGTTTGATAATATATCCATCGGGCTGAAATGGCGGGGACTGGAAAAAATAGAAGTCACCCAAAAAACCGCTCATATTTTGAATGAAATAGGACTTGCCGATTACGGAAACAGGAATGCACGGACATTATCAGGAGGAGAAACACAGAGAGTGGCAATAGCCAGGGCAGTAATCAGCGAACCGGATATCCTGCTGCTGGACGAACCTTCCGCTAACCTCGATCCCGTATCTTCAGCTAAAATCGAGGAGTTTATCCTGAACACGATACAGCGGTACCGTACCACGACCATTATGGCTACCCATGATATGTCCCAGGGGCAGAGAATGGCAGACAGAGTAGCCGTAATGCTGAATGGCGAAATCCTGCAAACAGGAGACTGGCACCAGGTTTTCAATTCGCCAGGCAGTAAAGATATTGCATATTTCGTGGGAGTTGAGAATATCATCGACGGCGAAATCGTTTCTGCCCAGGATGAACTGGTGACGATAAAGGTCGACGGCTCTGTTATCGAAGCTATCTCAGATTATCCGGTTGGAGAAATTGTCAGTGTCTGTTTAAGACCTGAAGACATAACCGTTTCGACAACAAGAACCTCAACTAGCGCTCGTAACTCGTTTGCTGGTAAAATTAAAAACAGGATTTCCTTCGGTACTCTCACTCGTGTTACTATAGATTGCGGTTTTACTTTAGTTGTTCTCGTGACAACGAGGTCAGCCAATGAACTTGACCTGGAAAAGGGAAAAGAAGTCTTTGCCAGTTTTAAAGCTACTGCTATACACGTCATCAAGCGTTAGGAACCTGGACAATCTGAAAAAGGTAAACCATGCTTGAAGTAAAAGATTTATGCGTCCAAATGGGAAAGTTTTTCCTGAAGAACGTCAGCCTGGAAGTGCGTGACGGTGAGTACTTCGTTCTCGTGGGACCGACGGGTTCCGGTAAAAGCGTTCTGCTCGAGTCTATTGCCGGTTTAACGTCTGTTACAAGCGGCGAAGTATGGATAAACGACAGAGATGTAACGGACCTTAATCTGGAAAAACGGAATATCGGGTTTGCTTTCCAGGACTACGCCCTTTACCGCCATCTTTCGGTACGCGATAACATATCCTTCGGTCTGATGTGGAAACACCAGAAGCAGAAAGATATCAATAAAGCGGTAGATAGAGCAGTCGAACTGCTGCACCTTGAAAACCTACTCGATAAACGATCCTGGACGCTCAGCGGCGGCGAAAGTCAGAAGATTGCCCTTGCCAGGGCGATCGCTATCAAGCCCGACCTGCTTATACTTGACGAACCTCTCAGCTCAGTGGATGCAGAAACCAAGGAAGACTACGAACGGGAGTTAAGAGAACTCCATAATCAACTGGAACTGACCACCATACATGTAACTCACAGCTTTGAAGAAGCAGTCGCTCTCGGCGACAGGATCGCCGTTATTATTGACGGAGAAATACTCCAGGTAGGGACACCGGAAGAGATATTTCTCTACCCGCAATCTGAAAAACTGGCACGCTTCCTGATGACCCGTAACGTATTTTCTGGAGAGATAACCCGGGATTCGAACGGAAACAAGGTTTTTACCGTTGATGGTACCAGGATCATCGTGAATACCGAGTTAGAAGGAAGGTCTCACATCTCGATCCGACCGGAAAACATCCTGCTTTCGAAAGAACCGGTGGATTCTCCGAGGAATAATTGCATTGAAGGAACTGTTCGACGAATCGTCGATCGCGGAACGATCACTCATATAAAAGTAGACGTTCCTCCGGAATTTACCTGCCTCGCTCTTCGCCGAACAATGAAGGAACTCGATTTAACCGAGAATGACAGGATATATCTAACATTCGAAATATCGGATGTAAACGTATTCAGACAGGACTAGAAATGAGTAAAACTCGACAATCCCCACAAAATGATACAAAACAGGGTCTCTATGACACCTGGCACCGCCAGGTAAATTACTTGAGGATATCGGTCACCGACCATTGTAATCTTAACTGTATTTACTGCTCAGTCAGCAGTATGCTTCCCCTTAAACATGAAGATATACTCTCCTATGAGGAAACAGAAACTCTCGTCAGGGTAGCCGCCGATATGGGAATAACTAAGGTGCGTCTGACCGGCGGTGAACCACTGATGAGGCCGCACTTTACGACCCTTGTGCGTATGATTGCCGGAATAGATGGCATTGACGATATCTCCCTGACCACCAATGGTATACTGCTGGCACGGTATGCCGACGAACTTAAAGCTGCCGGACTAAAACGGGTGAATATCAGCCTGGATACACTCAAAGCAGAACGATTCAAACGGATTACCGGTCATGACAAACTGAAAGATGTACTCTCAGGGATTGAAGCCGCAACCGCTGCCGGTTTGGGTCCTGTCAAGATCAATATGGTTCCTCTCAAAGGGATAAATGACGACGAAGTAATCGATTTCGCCAGAAAGACGATCGATGCCGGCTGGAACGTACGCTATATCGAATTCATGCCTATCGGTACTACTAATGGTGAAGTTTCCGGTATGGTAACCACCGGTGAGATCAAAAATATGATTGAATCACTTGGTGAAATGGAACCGTATACCGGTCTTACAGGTAACGGTCCCGCACGATACTATCAGTTCAATGGTGCAAAAGGTACAATCGGATTCATCACCCCCATGACGGAACACTTCTGTCATTCCTGCAATCGTCTGCGTATTACATCGGACGGCAACCTCCGTCCCTGTCTGCTTGCCAGCGAAGAGATAAACGTTAAAGAAGCCTTGAGAAAAGGAGCGAGTACAGACGATCTCAAGGAACTTATTCAGAAGGCTGTAAATATCAAAAGAGAGCAGCACAATCTCGATGGCAGACTGGCTCCTGACACCGATGATCGACCTATGTGCCAGATAGGCGGATAAGTGGTATTATAGGTGATACGGCAGGGGGTGAGAATAGTGAGCGAATTAACCCACCTTAATTCTGACGGCGAAGCCAGGATGGTTAATGTAGGATCCAAGGATATCACTCTTCGGGAAGCTGTCGCCAGCGGCAAGGTATTAATGAAAACTGAAACCGTTGAGCAGATAAAATCCGCCAGCCTGAAAAAAGGCGACGTAATCGCGACGGCCAGGATAGCCGGAATAATGGCAGCCAAGAATACCCCTCACCTTATTCCTCTCTGTCATCCTATCCTGATCGATGAAATATCGATAGATTTCGATCTTTCCGGAAAAGACAGCATAGCCATTACCGCAACTGCACGGTGCGGCGGTAAGACAGGTATTGAAATGGAAGCTATGACCGCAGTATCGGTCGCCGCCCTGACGATCTACGACATGGCCAAATCAGTTGACCGCGGTATGACAATCACCGATATCTGTCTTGAGAGTAAATCGGGCGGTAAAAGCGGGACGTATATAAGAGAATACTAAATTATCATTTGATGACAATTCTGTAATGGAAATAATAGAAGCTTCGGAAAAACATATCCCTGAAATTACTAAACTCTGGATTGAGTTTATGTATTTTAATACTGAAATAGAGCCGTTTGATACCAGCGGTGACAACGTTCTTACCCAGGTAGAAACACATCTCAGGAACAAGATAACTTCGGATGATTCACTCGTCCTGGTCGCTATGGACGATCAAAAAGTGGTTGGGTATTCGATATCCCAGATAACGCGGATGCCGCCCTTCTCGCGGGGAAACACTGTTGGCGTCATTTATGACATGGCTATCACCGCCAGCCACAGGAGAAAAGGGATAGGCAAGGAAATGCTGGATGGGATAAAAACCTGGTTCAAAGAGCGAGATATTAAGAGAATCGAGATCAGTGTAGTGACAAAAAACACCATTGGTGATTCATTCTGGCGGGAACAGGGATTTCAGGATTACGAACAGATCCTGTACGTTGAGAATTAACCGTTTGCGTCACCTGGTATATAAAGTAGAGTTCTTCATCCGTTATTACCGGACTTATCTCTATCCTGACGTTCTTAATAGTTATTGTTTCGGCTAAAAGAGAGTAACGGTGACTTCTTCGCCCTTTTCTACCGACGAGTCAGCTTCTATTTTAAAATAACCGTCCGCTTGTGAAATACTCGTAATCGCTCCGGACTGGGTGAAAACCGGCACCGCTTCTTCACCTTCGAGTTTCACTGTCATGAACTGAGGTCTGTCTTTAGCTCCTTTAGTCGTTGTACTCAGTTTAGCATTTACTTTCTCTGCCTGTTTTCGGGGTAATCTTGCCATTTTTCTCAGGGCAGGCACAAGGAACAGGTAGGAGTTGACCAGTGCTGATGTCGGGTACCCGGGCATCCCGAAAACTGGCTTGCCATTGATAATAGCAAACATGGTCGGTTTCCCTGGTTTAATCTCCACACCATGGAAAAGGATAACACCAAGTTCTTCCGCTACCGTCGATATCAGGTCCTTTTCTCCTGCCGATGAACCACCCGAAAAGACCAGGCAGTCGCTTTTCTCTACCGCTTCCGTCAGTTTTGCCCTGATATCATCAATATTATCCCCGATTATACCCGGTCTGAAGGGTACTCCCCCGTTTTCATTAATGACGGATAAAATAGTATACGAGTTGATATCATACAATTGACCCGGCTCCAGTTCTCTACCGAGTTCCACCACTTCTTCACCGGACGGCATAACGGCGATTCTTGGTTTTATGTAAACTTTTACTTTTTCAAGTCCCTGGGAAGCAAGTACGCCTACCTTTCCGGCATTAAGACAAGCACCGGTATTTAACACCAATTCGCCGGCTTTAATATCTTCTCCTTTTCTTCCCACATCCAAAAGAGGCGCAATCTCG
>CP070800.1:554281-564350 GCA_020343555.1 Dehalococcoidales bacterium | reverse complement strand
GTACTCCCGGGAGGTGTGCAGCCATACCTGCTGCGGCAATTATTACCTCTATACCTCTGCTTCGCGCCTCCAGGCCATATTCACGAGCTTTCTCAGGAGTCCGGTGTGCTGAAATAATATTCAATTCGCAGTTGATTCCCATTTCTTCGAGGATATCGACGACAGGTTGGACGGCTTCCATATCTGATTTGGATCCAAGAACTACACCTACCTTCGGCATTTCAATACCTCACAAATATATAATTTCAATAAACATTATATTCGAAATATTTAGAGACAGTGTATCAGGTGACAGGAGAGATTAATGAGATTCCTGGTCATTAATCAAGGCTATATCTCTGCGGTAATAACACCCTTCGAAACTGATACGCGAAATATTGTAATATACTTTTTCCCTTGCTTCATTCAGGTCTTTGCCCGTAGCAACGACTGTCAGTACACGCCCACCATTAGTAAGTACTTCTCCATTTTCATCCGTTCTGGTACCAGCATGGAATACCATTATTTCATCATCAACATCATTAAGCCCGTAAATCGGGAAACCGGTGTTATATTTACCCGGATATCCGCCTGATGCCATTACCACACCGACGCAGGCTTCATCACAGCATTCGACGGTTATTTCATCAAGATTTCCATGTATCACGCCCTGGACTATGTCGACCAGATCCGTTTTAAGGCGAGGTAAAACAACCTGCGTTTCAGGATCACCGAACCTCGCATTAAATTCAATTACTCTCGGACCGTTTTCCTGGATCATCAATCCGCCATAAAGAATGCCCTTGTAGGGCCTCTTTTCTTTATCCATAGCTTTTATTGCAGGACGCATTATGGTGCGTATAACAGTATCGCCTAATTCAGGAGTATATCTATAAGGAGGACTGAAACTACCCATACCTCCTGTATTGGGACCTTTGTCACCGTCGTTAATTCGTTTATAATCGCAGGCATTTGCCAGGAAAGAGACATTCTTCCCGTCGGAGAATGCAAAGCAACTCATCTCCCAACCGTGCATGGTTTCTTCTATGACTACCGTATCGCCGGCATCACCCAGTACTTTTTCCTCCATGATACTAGCCAGGATATCTATAGCAGCGGCAATAGAATTGGCTTGTATAGCACCTTTTCCTGCCGCAAGCCCATCCGCCTTTATCCATAATGGCGGAGTTTGCTGTTTAGCATATTCTACTGCATGCCGGAAATCTGAAAAACTACTGCTTTTCGCGCAGGGTATTGCGTATTTCTGCATCAGACCTTTTGCGAAAGCCTTACTTGATTCGATTTGTGTAGCACCTTTCGTTGGCCCGAATATCGGGATGCCTATTGTCTGAAAACGGTCGACTATGCCATCGGCAAGTGGGTTTTCGGGTCCGACAAGAACCATGTCGATACCGATTTTTTGACAAGTTTTTGCCATTTCTTCGAAATTTGCCGGATTAAGATCCAGGTTTATGCCGATCATACCTGTACCAGCATTACCCGGAGCGACATATATCTCTTCTGCTTTTGGACTCTGGGCGAGTTTCCATACGATGGTATGTTCTCTCGCGCCGTTCCCGATAACAAGTATCTTCAGCTTCCACCCTCCTTAATCAAATTTTTAGTAACTCTCAGAATTATTCCCATTCAATCGTCGAAGGTGGTTTAGACGTAATATCATATACTACGCGATTTACGCCTGAAACCTCGTTTACTATTCTGTTGGAGATACGAGCAAGCAGGTCGTATGGTAACCTTGCCCAATCAGCGGTCATAGCATCTTCACTGGTTACTGCTCTTATTGCTACAAGATAACCGTAAGTCCTGTAATCACCCATTACACCGACGCTTTTTACATCGGTAAGGACGGCAAATGTTTGCCAGAGTTGATGATACAGTCCGGCTTTCTTTATCTCGTTCATTACTATAAAGTCGGCAGAACGTAGTATCTCCAGTTTTTCTCTGGTAACGTCACCGATTACACGAATCGCCAGCCCCGGGCCAGGGAAAGGCTGCCGCCAGACCATTTCTTCCGGCATACCAAGTTCGAGACCGACCTGGCGTACTTCATCTTTAAAAAGGTAGCGTAAAGGTTCAACGAGTTTCATGCGCATTCTGGCAGGAAGCCCGCCAACATTATGATGACTTTTTATCACCGCAGAAGCATTATTCCCCGATGCCGCACTCTCTATTACGTCGGGATATAACGTACCTTGTGCTAGAAAATCAACTTTCCCCATTTTATTCGCTTCTTCTTCGAATACTTCGATGAATTCCTCACCGATTATTTTTCTTTTTGACTCAGGATCGGTTACTCCTCTGAGTCGATACAGGAATCTTTCGGAAGCATCTACCAGAAGTATGTTCATACCGAGATTTTCCTGAAATACCTTTGATGTTCTTTCTACTTCTTCACGTCGAAGAAGGCCGTTATCAACAAATATACAAGTTAGTTGATCACCGACTGCTTCGTGAATTAATGTTGCGACAACTGCGGAGTCTACACCACCGGACAACGCGTTTATGACCTTCCCTTTACCAACACGATTTTTTATATTGTCAATACTGTCACTGATGAAATTGCTTATTGTCCAGTTACCGCTGCAGCCACAGATCTTGTAGGCAAAATTCCTGAGTATGGTTTTGCCCTGTGGGGTATGGGCAACCTCAGGGTGAAACTGGATACCGTATATTCCGTCATTATTACTGATTACTGCATAAGGGGAGTTCTCAGTATACGCAAGCGATGTGAAGCCCGGGGGCATGGTTTCGACGCGATCACCATGACTCATCCATACAGGAGATGAATCATCGAGCCCTTCGAATAATGGAGACGAAATATCACTGAAGTGGAGAATCGAATGACCGTATTCCTGTTTTGAGCCGGGAGAGACTATACCTCCCAGTTGCTCGGTTATGGCCTGCATGCCGTAACATATGCCAAGTACCGGAATATGACTTTCAAAGATATATGAAGGAGCCAGGGGAGCATTTTTCTCGTAAACACTCGATGGACCACCCGAAAGAATAATACCCTTCGGATTGAGAGACTCTATTTTTTCCCATGGAGTGTCGTAGGATACCAGTTCACAATAAACCTGGCATTCCCTGATTCGTCTGGCGATCAGCAGGCTGTACTGGGAACCGAAGTCGATAACGACTATGGATTCGCTTTCGGTGATTGGTACATCTCCGGTAACTGTTTCAGGTTTTTCGCCGCCAACTCCCTGGGCGATTTCAAGATAAGTGGATACTTCGATGTCACTACTGGTAGTTACCCGATGGATATCAACACCTTTTTTCGGCTTTTCGATACGTTTAGGCACGTCTTTAAACTTGCCCTTCGTTAAATTTAATTATAATAAAGCCATTTTTGCCCCGAGTGATTTACACTGGTCGAGGGCTTCGGCTGAAGGTTCTCTCTGCGCGCCGACGTTGTCGGCAGATTTTGCTAGGCCAAGATTGTCGCAAAGCTTTGCTAAACTCTCTATCGCAACCTCACCACCACCACCGTAGCTGCCGAATACTGCATAAGGCTTGTTATCGACTTTGCCCTTTAATGTAAAGAAAGTACGGTCGAAGAAGTCTTTCATCATCCCGGCTTCATAGCTGAAATAATTGGCTGTACCCATAATAACGGCATCGCAACCCATAAGATCATCAGCATCAGCATCGGCTGCTTTTTTCAATATCGCTTCAGCTCCAGATGAAGCTACGCCTTCTTGTATGGCTTTTGCCATTTGTTCGGTATTTCCACTTAGTGAGTGATAAAGAATCAATACTTTGGACATATTATTGACATCTCCTTTCTAAGGATATCTTATTATACATCAATCAACCAAATATCGTAATAGTTTCTATAAGGAGTCTCGACATTCTGTCGTATATATCCCTGTGATATACTGAACCGGGGAATATGTACACGGTACCGAGGAAAATGAAGGGCACTGAACCGACTGCCGATATCAAGATTAAAATAGAGGAAGGTATCAAGATTCTTAAAAGAGGGGGGATCGTCGCATATCCTACCGATACCGTTTATGGACTTGGTGCCTGCGCTGATAATTATCAAGCTGTAAAGCGGATATATGAAGTGAAAAACCGTCCGATGGATATGCCGCTTCCGTTACTGGTATCAGATACCTCCTGGATTGAAAGATTAACGCCATCTATCTCCGAAACAGCCCAAAAACTTATTGACTCGTTTATGCCGGGAGCTTTAACCCTTGTAATGAAGAAGGCTGATTCTGTCCCGGACATTATCAGCGGAGGAAAAGAAACCATTGCGCTCAGGATTCCCGGTCACCCAGTTACTATTGCCTTGATAAAAGGGATCGAAAGTCCTTTGATAGGAACAAGCGCTAACTTAAGCGGAAACAATAGCGCTTTAACTGCCGATGAAGTAAGAAGCCAGCTTGGTGATGAAATCGATTACATACTTGACGCAGGAAGATGCCCCGGAGGAATAGAATCGACCATACTGGATTTAACCAGAGAAATACCTGTAGTATTACGCGAAGGAGCTATTCCAGCAGTAGAAATAGATAAGGTCTGCAAATTGAATTTTTCTGGAGAGGAGAAAGGAATATGAAGATTGCCATCGGGTGCGACCATAGGGGAATTCAGTTTAAAAAAACGGTAATCGAGGTAGTTGAACAAGCAGGCCATACAATCAAGGATTTCGGCAGCTACACTGAAGATGCAGTCGATTATCCCGATATAGCCGATGAAGTAGGCAGGATCGTGTCTTCAGGTGAATATGACCGTGGTATCCTTATATGCGGAACAGGAATAGGTATGTGTATTGCAGCCAATAAAGTAACCGGTATACGAGCAGCATTGTGCCATAACGCATTCTGCGCCCTCCGTTCGCGACAGCATAATGATGCGAACGTATTATGCATGGGTTCCGAGATCGTGAGAGAAGAAATGTCCGACATAGTCAATACATTTCTTGCTACGGAGTTTGAAGGCGGCAGACACCAGCGACGTGTCGATAAGATGACGGAAATGGAATCATTAGATGCCTGATTATCCTTATCCGAAAGCGATCCTTTTTGACCTGGATGATACCATTATTACGGGGGAGGTCGGTATTGAAGAACTATGGAGAGATCTTTGTGGCCGACACGCCGCGTTTATTGAAGGACTGGACGGTGATGTTCTTTTATCAGAGGTAAACAAGGCGCGGAACTGGTACTGGGATGATCCCGAACGTCATAGAAATGGTCGCCTTAACCTTATGAAAGCAAGACGCGAGCTTGTCGCACTTGCTTTTTCGAATCTTGGTGTTGATAACGAAGAAGTTTGTAACAGTCTGGCAGATACATATTCGGCTCAGAGACAAGAGATGATCAGACTTATTCCCGGTACAATCAATACGCTTTCCCATTTTAAAGAATGCGGTCTACTCATGGCTTTGATCACCAACGGCGCGTCAGAATTCCAAAGACCGAAGATCGAGCGTTTCAAATTAGAACAATATTTCGATTATATCCTTGTTGAAGGAGAGTTCGGTGCGGGAAAGCCTGATTTATCTGTATTCGTTCATACACTCGATAAACTGGGAGTAACACCTGATCAGGCATGGATGGTGGGTGACGATCTGAAAAGAGATATTGTTGGAGCCAATGAAGCCGGTGTGTTCAGTATATGGGTCGACTTACAGAAAAAAGGATTACCTGATAATCCTCCTGCTCGGCCTGACAGAATAGTTACCAATATATCCGAACTGGTATAAAGGAGTAACGATGATTAGAGGAGAGATTCGAGAATATATTTTCTTAGATATACCCGATTTTCGAGCCTAGCTTGACAATAAATAGTCACTATGTTACTCTAACATCACGATGAAAGTAAACCAGATTATTTTAGTACTCGTTAAATATCCATAATCCGGCCTGTGGGAAGGATCAGTAAAAGCCGTCCCCACGGGACGGCATTTTTTATAGATAAAAAAGCTGAATCAGAAGGAGAAAAAATGAGAAGTGATGCCGTTACAAAAGGTATAGAACGGGCTCCACACCGTTCTCTTCTTCACGCTCTTGGCTGGAGCAAAGCTGACTCGGGAAAACCAATGATAGGAGTTGTCAACAGCTTTACAGAGATCGTTCCCGGGCATATTCACCTCAGGCAAATATCCGAAGCCGTTAAAGAAGGTATTTCAGCCGGCGGAGGAGTTTCTTTTGAGTTTAACACTATTGCCGTATGTGATGGTATAGCGATGAACCATCCTGGAATGAAATACAGCCTTCCCAGCCGCGAGTTAATTGCCGATTCTATCGAAATTATGGCTGAAGCACATCAGTTCGACGGACTGGTATTTATTCCGAATTGCGACAAGATAGTACCTGGAATGCTGATGGCGGCTGTTAGGATGAACATACCTTCGATATTCATCAGCGGTGGTCCGATGCTTGCCGGGCAGCAATACAAAGATGGGAAATTCCAGAAAGTTGATCTTATATCGGTGTTCGAGTCTGTCGGTAAAGTGACGAGTGGACAGATGACCGAAGAAGAACTGATCGAACTCGAAGAGATTGCCTGTCCCGGTTGTGGAAGCTGCGCCGGTATGTTTACCGCTAATACCATGAACTGTGCGACCGAAGCTATGGGAATGGGACTACCTGGTAATGGAACGATACCGGCAGTCGACGGGAGAAGACGCCAACTGGCAAAAGCGGCTGGTGAAAGAGTGGTAAAGCTGGTCGAAGAAAATATTAAACCTCTGGATATTATCACCACGGATTCACTGCACAATGCGTTTAGTGTCGATATGGCGCTCGGTGGCAGTACGAATTCCGTTTTACACCTGATGGCAGTCGCCAACGAAGCAAAGATAGACTTCGACCTGGCAAAAGTGAATGAGATAAGCCAGAATACCCCGCACATTTGCCTGCTAAGCCCGGCAGGCCCGGACAGGATCGAAGACCTTGATAGGGCAGGTGGTATCCCGGGCGTAATGAAAGAACTTGACAAACAAATGAAAAAAGACGCACCTACGGTTTCCGGGAAAAATGTTTCACAAATAATTAGTGAAGCCTTAATTGTTGATAGGGGAGTTATCCGACCGGTCACCGATCCTCATTCTACAGTTGGAGGTATCGCGATTCTGTTCGGCAACCTTGCACCAGAAGGAGCGGTTGTTAAACGAGCAGCGGTTGCACCCGAGATGATGGTACATGAGGGACCTGCCAGGGTGTTCGATTCGGAAGAAGAGTCGATGCCGGCAATCATGAACGGACAGATAAAACCTGGTGAAGTTATTGTTATCCGGTATGAGGGTCCCAAAGGAGGTCCCGGAATGAGGGAAATGCTTACGCCAACCTCATTATTGAGTGGTGCAGGTCTTGACAGCGTAGTAGCACTTCTTACCGATGGGCGTTTTTCAGGAGGGAGTCGTGGTGCAGCTATAGGCCATATTTCACCTGAAGCAGCCGGTAAAGGATCGATTGCAGCTGTCAAAGACGGAGACATCATAAAAATAGATATACATAACTGCAAACTGGATGTCGATTTGACCGAAAAAGAGATAAACGACCGCCTGGCTAAACTGCCTGAGTTTGAATCCAGGATAAAGACGGGTTATCTGAGCAGATATACGGAGAAGGTATCATCAGCCAGTACCGGTGCGGTGTTCACGTAACAGGAGGAGTTATATATCATGAAAATGACCGGTGCCCAGATAATATATGAATGTATGGTAAAGGAGGGAGTTGAGGTAGTATTCGGAATCCTCGGTGGAGCAGTACTACCGTTATACGATACTTTACCGCAATATCCCCAACTTCATCATGTGCTTGTCCGTCATGAACAGGGAGCTGCTCATGCAGCCGATGGATATGCACGTGTTACGGGGAAGGTCGGGGTATGCTTCGCTACTTCCGGACCAGGTGCGACGAACCTGGTAACCGGTATAGCGAATGCACACTTGGATTCTGTTCCGATGGTAGCTGTGACCGGTCAGGTTTCCAGACCTTTTATCGGTAAAGACGCCTTCCAGGAAGTGGATATAACAGGCATCACATTACCTGTAACAAAACATAATTATATGGTAAGAAATGCTTCTCAACTGGCAGAAACAGTTAAAGAAGCCTTTTATCTGGCCAGGACAGGTAGACCCGGTCCTGTATTGATCGATGTACCTAAGGATGTTTTTGCCGAAGAAGCAGAATACAATCCCACAAACCGTATCAAAATCGCCGGGTATAAACCTACTCTGCAAGGGCATCCTACCCAGATTAAGAAAGCGGCTAAACTGATAAACGATTCGAAACAGCCGGTAATACTTGCAGGTCGAGGTGTTTTGATATCCGGAGCTAGTGCAAAACTCAAGCAACTGGCGGAAATGGCGCAAATCCCGGTTGTCACCACTCTACTTGGTATAAGCGCCTTTCCGGAAACCCATATACTGAATTTCGGAATGGTCGGTATGCACGGGTTAGCTTATGCGAATATGGCGCTTAATGAAACCGATCTGATAATCGCGGTTGGTATGAGATTCGATGATCGTGTTACCTCCAACGTCAATACATTTGCACCTAACGCCAAAGTCGTCCATATCGATATCGATCCGGCGGAAATCGGAAAAAACGTTCACGTAGATGTACCTATCGTTGGTGACGTGAAAGTAGTGTTGAATGAGTTGAATAAACTGGTTGAATCAAGGCAAAACCTCGGGTGGTTCGAGCAACTGGATAACTGGCGTAAAGAACATCCCTCTACTCAGATAAGAGAATCAGAAGGAATACTGCCCCAGTATGTCGTGCGAAAAATATACGATGTCACTGATGGCAACGCGATAGTAACCACCGGAGTCGGTCAAAACCAGATGTGGGCTGCTCAGCACTATCTCTATGATAGGCCAAATACTTTTGTTTCATCTGGTGGGTTGGGGACAATGGGATTCGGTTTACCGGCAGCTGTAGGGGCGAAGGTAGGCTGCCCGGATGAGACCGTGTGGTGTATCGACGGTGACGGAAGCTTCCAGATGACGATACAGGAACTGGCTACGATTGCCCAGGAAAGAATAGCCGTAAAAATAGCTATTCTGAACAACGGTTTCCTGGGTATGGTAAGGCAGTGGCAGGAATTATTCTATGACAAGAGGTACGTGGCGACCCCACTGAGTGGGCCGGATTTCGTTAAGATAGCCGAGGCATACGGCATCGCCGGAGAATGTGTTAAAAATAAGAAAGACATAATACCGGCTATTGAAAGGGCTATGGCTGAAGATGGACCATTCCTGGTTGATTTTAGAGTGGAACCGGAGGAAAATGTTTATCCCATGGTTCCTCCGGGCGAAGATATTAACGCGATGGTTGAAGAACCACGTGAAGTAGCTAAAGTCGATTCTAAAAAGATAAAAACTCGTAATATGTAGATAAAGGGGTGACAGTATGGCACCTGCAAAACATACACTTATAGCGCTTGTTGAAGATAAACCCGGTGTCCTGAACAGGATGGCAAGTCTGTTCAGACGAAGGAGTTTTAATATCGAAAGCATAGCTGTTGGGCGAAGTGAAGTTCCGAATATATCCCGAACAACCATAGTCGTTGATGGAACAACCACCTCGGTCGAACAGGTGAGAAAGCAGCTCGATAAAGTTGTGGATGTAGTGAGAGTGGTCGAACTCAGCGAGGAAGACACTATAAGCAGAGAACTGGCGTTAGTAAAGGTAAAATCCAGCTCGACTACGAGAAGTGAGATCATGCAGATCGTCGATATTTTCAGGGCAAATATTGTTGATGTAGGATCTGATTCACTTACTGTCGAAGTAACCGGCGACGAGAATAAGATTAACTCTTTACTCACTTTACTTCAAAGTTTTGGTATTAGAGAATTAGCAAGGACCGGCAGAATAGCAATGACCAGGGGTTTGCTCAGTCCGTTACAGAGTGATAAAGATTCATCAACTATTCGTGGGAAAAAGAAGCGAGAATAAAGTAAATTATAATATAAGTTGATTTCGATACCGTTCTGAAGTATTATCGAAGAAAATATCAGGAGGCGTACAATGTATCATCGACTGCTGGTCCCATTGGATGGTTCGGAGATAGCGGAAGTTGTGTTTACCTACGCAAAAGAACT
>CP070800.1:548446-554181 GCA_020343555.1 Dehalococcoidales bacterium | reverse complement strand
GACAAACTTGAGTTACCTGGATATATCTACCAACATGATCAAAGATATCTCTGCACTCGAAGCGTTAAATAACCTGAGAGAACTTCATATCTCAGAGAACAAAATAAACGATGTTTCTCCGCTCAGAAACTTGGATATCCTGGAAACACTGAACCTGGCACGTAACGAAATATGGGATATTTCACCTCTGGCAGACTGCCTACAGTTGAAAACACTCGCCCTTGGTCATATACCACCTTCAGGTCGCTGGTTCAGAACTGCGGATATTCCTGGCACTTCAAACCAGGTCAATGATCTCACTCCGCTGGCTTCACTTACAGGTCTCGAGGAATTGAACCTGAACGCGAATGAGATTACCGATCTTTCTCCTCTGGTAGAACTTGAAAATCTGAAAATTCTCTTTCTCAGCACGAATCTCATATCCGATGTCTCACCCTTGGGATCACTAGTAAATCTTATGGTACTTGATCTCAGAGCGAATGAAATATCAGACTTGTCTCCCTTGCTCGGTTGCACCGGCTTGACAGACCTTTCAGTGATGATGGGAAATCCTCTTAATGAGAAATCTATATCAGTGATAGAGGAACTCAAGGATAGGGATGTCATTGTAATGAGGTAGGATTCAGTCAGCTGGTTTCCCGTAACGGGATTCCCAGAATTCCCAGAAACCATCCAGGTTCGATATTCCGTATTCCAGTACCGCTTCGTAGATATGTACCGACAGGAGAGTCTGTCGGTATTGAGGATGCGTCCAGAATGCGTCCTTGATAGCTAATATTGTGTGCCGTTTTTCCTCGGTCATCAGGCTGTTCCAGAGTTCACGGTTTGGAGAACTTTTTTCAAATTCTTCCTTTCGGGCTGTCCAGAGGTCGATTTTCCAGAATTCTTTTCCTTCCTGGTCAGGATCAGACACCCGGAGTCCCCAGTAATACCCATAATCGTTGGGCGTTCGCGGATCACGATAGGAATCATTGCAGTGCAGACTCCATATCCAGTCGAGTTCTGATAGTTTCCTTCCCAGTTCCCAATGCTCGATCCAGGAAGGATTTTCGTCATACCGCTCGAAGTCCATGTCCCGCCAGGTCATCGTTTTCATTACGAAAGAACCGACCGGGTGAAATCCTGCTTCGTAGATAATCTTACCAATTCCTGATCTTTCAAGGACGGATTGCCCTTCGGTTCGTAAAGTTTCGTCCAGCGTGAATAACCTTGTGCGTTCTTTTTCTTGCGATTCATGCATAATATTTTTTCTACCTTGGTTTTAATATAACGTGGGTTAGATATAGAACGATATCTCAATTATATCAATAAATGAGAATACCATACCCTATCCCACGGTGGAATCCTCGCTGTGACTTTCGAGTGAGTCTGTATAGTCAGGTCGATAAAGTATCAGTTAATAAAAAGGAGTAACTTTCTAGAAAGCTACTCTCCTTATATTCTTAGAATAATATCCTCAAGCTACTTGTCAGATTTTTTTATCTGCCCGGGAGCCGAATTTTTACCTTTCCCTTCGGCAGAAGTATGAGCTATTTTCTCCTGTCCTGGTGCAGACTCTTTTCCATTACTTTGGTTGTCCTTTTCTATGTTTTGGCCTGGGGCATCTTCCTTGTGATTCCCGTTATCTCCCTTGGCTTGTTTGTTTTTATAAGGGAGTATCACTATTGAATCAGATCCTTCGAAATATTCTCCAGCAAGAGTTTGTCCGGAAAGCACAATCACATCGGTTCCTTCCGTCAGTCCAAGTTCCTGTGTATTGAAATGGAGAATCATGTCAATATCACCATCGTAATCGACATCTCCGAAGGCATAGTGCACCGGCTTGGCTTGCCCGGGACCGAAAACGATAGTTGAAAGATTAACAGTTGTGGCATCGAAAGTGTCAGTCGTTAATATGGCTACAGGGATACGCCCCTTGCTGATAAGATTTATGGGATTTTTCTCGCTTCCAGGTTTAACGTCAATGCCAACAATTAATTTCCGGACTTCTACGCTGAAACTGATGATTGCTTCTCCACCGTCGTCATCAACGACGGAAACACTAATTGAATAACTACCGGGAGTTATATACTTATGGCTTCCGGTAATATTTCCTGAGCCATTCACCTCTGAGACGGTACCAGCTTCAGTTATACCATCACCCCAATTGATTGTGGCAGTATGAGTATCGTTAATACCATGATCGGTAAACGGTATTACAAGATACAGGTAAGTTCCTGCTGTTACCTTTTGATCCGGATATGGATCAAGAATGGGAGCGACATTGTTAATTGTAACCGAAGTAACAGAAGTATCTGTTAATGGTTCTTCATCTGCTACTTCCACTCTAACTTCACCTGAACAGTCATCGTTCCAGATATGAGAAGCGGAACTTGCACTTGACCAATCAGTATCCCAGGTTCCGTCGTTGTCAAAATCCCAACGATATTGTAACGGATCAAGATCGGGATCGGTTGAACTACTGGCATCAAGCTGTACGGGAGTACCTTCGTTACCAGAATAGGGACCTCCTGCATCAGCTACTGGCGGAGTATTGGAGATGCCACTGCAACCAGTGAAAGAGGATCCGTTTATCATTGTTCCCGGTGAAAAAAGTGATCCACCAGAACCGGTAGCTGTTGAGTGCAATACGAAAGCACCCGTGATGTCAGGATTGAGAGTGATTGACTGGTCCGAGCCGCCCTCAGCGCCATATGTAACGGTAACTTGGTCAGTGGAACCGTCGTTAAGGATAATCATGTCGCCACTATTGTTCAAGCCGAGATAACCAGTGCTGGCTACCTGAACAACCACGTTTCCAAATAATCCGGTAGGAGTACCACCTCCAAAAATAATAATAGCACAATCAGCTGAGATTATCGTACCAGCAGGAAAAACGTGACGTACCGAATAAGAATCACTGAGTGTCCACCCGGAAACATTTATATCGTACTCTGAATTATTAACGATTTCTATAAATTCGTCTTGTGAGTAATGACGGATCCCATCCCCGTTAGCATCACCAGATAAGCCAGAAGCAGGATCAGCAAGAATTTCATTTATAATAAGTGGAACAAGTGGAGGTGACAGAATAATATCGTCGTCGTCCCGGGGTAGCATCTTAAAAGTACCATATGAATAGTCCAACGGGCCAATAATGGCATATATAGCATCACTGGTGGTGGGAACATAAGTATAGCTTCCTTTATCGTCCAACCTGACATCACCACTGCTGTCACTCACCGACCACTCGCCATAACCAAGACTATCATCGGTCACGATAACGTTCTCTACGCGGACCAGTACACCCTCCCATTGCTCCTGGGATACGTCGCCGGTTACCAGTACTTCAGGATCCGGAATCGGATTACCGCTCGATAACATCTGGTACGAGGTAAGGTCTCTTAGTTCAGTGAGGTTGTAGTATTCGTCCACGGTGCCCGTAAGACGCAACCGATCTCCTAATGCTGGAGAGTTCGAATCGTAAATCCATAATCCACTCCACGCTCCTCCACTCGGATCTTCGATATAGTATCCATTGTAATACAATGCGGTGACAATACCTTCGGTGGTGATGTTTGTTTGACCGTCAAAAGGAGAATCACCTGATGGATCAGGAGCGTATTGGATATCATAAATGGATGTGTAACCTGGAATAATATCGTTGTCGTCGCGGGGTAAAATCTTAAAGGAACCATATGAATAGTCCAATGGGCCAGTGATGGCAGAAATAGCTTTGCCAGTGGTGGGAACATAGGTATAGCTTCCTTTATCGTCCAGCACGACATCACCACTACCGTCACTCACCGACCATTCGCCATAACCAAGATTATCGTCGATCACGACAACGTTTTCTACACGGACCAGTACTCCCTCCCATTGTTCCTGGGACACATCACCCGTTGCCAGTACTTCAGGCTCTGGTATCGGATTACCGCTCGATAACACTTGGTAAGATGTAAGGTTTCTTAGCTCAGTGAGGTTGTAGTATTCGTCCACAGTACCCGTAAGACGCAATCGATCGCCCAGTGCCGGTGTATTCGAATCGTTAACCCATAATCCATTCCACGCACCACCACTTGGATCTTCGATAAAGTATCCATTGTAATACAATGCGATGACAATACCTTCGGTGGTGATGTTCGTTTGACCGTCAAAAGGGGAATCACCCGATGGATCAACGGTATACTGGATGTCATAAATGGGAGTGTATGTAGGACAGCCTGTGTGGATACCGAGACCATCGAAGGTATTGGTAGCGAAACCATCCCACTCCAGAGCAGGATCGAATGGGTCGGATGAATCTACATCACCGGAACAGATACCTGCCTTACGACGGATTGTGTTGTCCTGCGTGCTAGCATCGCCACTTCCCCATTGACTACCTGGATCGAAACCGACCTGACCGATGGCATCGATGACAACCGCACCCTTCATCAGGACTACTGCATCGTTGCCATTGAATACGGTGGATGAAGATAGCTGGTCAGCCTCAGATAATATAGCTGCATCGGCTCCACCATCAGCGAGGACGAATACGTCACCATTTGCCACTATACCGGTAAGAGCAATGGTGGCCCCAGGGGATGAGGATCCATTAAAGTAAATCTCAACTTTATATCCGTTTGCACCTAAATCGATGTCACCTCCGGTTCCGTTAAATATCTCCAGGGCTCTGTTGAGAGAGTTTCCTTCAACATATTCAGAGAAGAACAGATCTGTCGCAACTGCCTTAACCTGGCTCACTGGTATCACCAAAGAACCAGTCAGGACTAAGATCACAGTTAAAAATATTGACCCAAATTGCTTCATAGAATATTCAAACTCCTTTTCTTAATTGCTATATCGCTATCTTTTAGATGTTTTGGATTTTCTCTAAGGTATCATTGATACTTCATGCATCTATATTCATAATAATTTTCGATTAAGAAAGGTTGACCTTACTACTTGCTGCTATAGCCCAAGTGGCCAGTTACATTTGGTAGTTTGTAACTCCTTATAACGTTTAAAGATACCGGATTTTATCATGTATAAGTGACCTTGCGTATTCTCCTAAAGTAGTAATTTTATGCCTGTTTATAGGAAAAGGAATATCGTAGACCGGTTTTCTCAATTAAAAATTAAGATGTGGGTATTGCCTGCAAACCAAAACACACTTTTGCTTCAGCGAGATACAGGATATAAATCATGAACTTGAACTAATTAATCATCTATTAATTTCAATAGGTTATGGGAACGAATAGATATAATTGTAAAGTATTGTATCGCTGTATTCCCCGGTAATGACCTGTTTCGAATGAACAAATGGTAAACAAGTTTGTTTATCGTTTTACTATCAGCTTTTTAACGGCCTGATCCAGACCGTCGATTGTGAGAGGGTACATCGGGAAAAGTTGACCGATAGCCCTGACGGTAGGATGAATCCAGAATCGTTCATCGTCCGGATTGAGCCAGACGCGGTGGCTGAAGTGACGGGAAAAGCGTTTCAGCCAGTAAATACCAGGCTGCTCGTTGCGTTCGTAGAAGTCTATTGCTCCGTATTTTTCGGTTAATTCCCAGGTACCCATCCGGGCGTCGCCGACGATTATCAACTTGGTGTCGGAATCGATCACTTCCAGCAGGTGGGCGGTGCTGATGCCGTCGAATCGTGCGATATTCTTATACAGGTTATCGTATATGCAGTTATGAAAGTAATAATACTGAAAATCCCTGAAATGACTGCTTGAATGGGCTGCTGAAAACAGCAGGCTGCAGGT
>CP070800.1:543577-548346 GCA_020343555.1 Dehalococcoidales bacterium | reverse complement strand
GCAAACAGATCTGCTTCTACACCGGTAAGTTGCCGGATAGCATCGATCTCGGTGAACACCTCTCCCGTCACAGGCCACAACCGCAGTCCTTTCGAGCCGGGCGCGTTTATCCTGTTCGCCATCTCGTCCAGAGAACCGGGCACTCTCTTTTCCAGCCCGACCGGTAATATCAGTCCGGCTCTCCTCCCTATCACGGCATTCAGTATAAGAGAGATCGTACCGCCCTGCGGATTACCGATAAGTATCGCCGCCTGTCTGTTCATCACGTCCAGGGCATTCGCACCCTTCAGGATAAGATCGCCTTCCTTAAGTCCATCCGCCACGTCGTATATGGTCTTTCCCTTATCCCAGGCGCCCCTGTTTATCACCACGTCGCCGGGAAATCCGCTTTCATCGGTAAGTCGACCCTGCTCGGTAGTACTGTACGTCGGCGGCAACGTGATTCCCCTGAAAAATCCCTTCCGCGAGAATTTATCTATCTCACCGGTTACCGTCAGTATCTCTTCAGCGACATAGGCGTTCGTAGTACCGGCTAAAATCACCAGCGTTCCATTCTCGAGCGTGTTTTTGACCGCCGGATGGACTGCCATACCCTTACCTATCAGTCTTTTTCCCGCCGATGGTGTTAACATTACCTGTCTCATTACCTCACCTCGTGTTCTCCATAGTCTCATAAAGTTTTTCATAATCGATTTTTTCGAAATCGGTCGTATCCAGATCGATCAACTGCCCGTCGATCTTCAGCGGTTCGGTGCAACCTTACATCAATGCCGATTCTATATGCTGGTATTGCAGGTCGAAATGACCGGGATGTCTGTCTTCCGAATTGGCTCGTTTCATATACCGTTCGAAGAGTACCTCCCCCTCCGTCCGGCACTGGATCTGGACGACCGTGTACCCATATTTCCTTATCAGAGGATTCAACTGATCCGAATCATACTCAGCATAGAAATTACTCTCTATTACCAGGGAATTACCAGTGCGCATAACGGACTCAAACAGGTGGTATAGTACCTTGTATGTGGCAATTCCGATCTTGCGTGATTCTTCCCTGTTCTCCGCTCCAAGAGAGTCCATTAAAAGTTCCTTGATACCGTCCTTGTGTAGTAGAAGCAGGTTAAACTTTTCAGCTATCTTCTCTGCCAGGGTCGTCTTTCCTGTACAGGGAGGTCCGGCAACGATTATCAGGACTCTCTTGTTCATGATCAGTCTTTCTCTTATTTCGGTGGCGGAGGAGGAGGATTGCCTGCATTTGGAGGGGGTGGTGGCATATTCCTGGTCTGAAGCGGCTTGCAGATTATCTCGGTAACATGAAAATC
Organism: Dehalococcoidales bacterium; assembly: GCA_020343555.1. The sequence continues at coordinate 547,027 of CP070800.1, read as the reverse complement.
ACTGAACTTCGTCGATGTCGAAGCAGTTGCAACCACCGCAGTATCGGCTCCTCTGCCAGTACCGGTCACGGCAATCACCTGCTCTCCGATCGCCACGCAGCCGGCGTCAGCCGCCATCAGGATTATCTCAACGCAGACCTTCATTCCCTGGCAGAATGCCCGTAAGGTATTGGCGATGACTGTCGGCGCTTTCTCTCCGTAAAAATTATCGGTGTGGAACAGCATTGTCCCGAAGTGCACCTTGTGCCCCTTCTTCTCCAGTTCCGCTGTCAGTTCCGGCGGGAACCTCTGTTCGGCGATAAACCCGTACTGGTGCGGTACTACCACCAGTTTGATATTCTTACCTTCGTACCTTTCCATTGCCATCCTGGCCGTATCGCCGCGCGTCGATGCCAGGACTATCGTTTTAATCCCGCGCGCTTCCGCCCGTTCCGCCGCCAGTTTCAAGGTCTCCTCGGTGTGTTCCGCCCCCGATGTCTCGAAATAGGTGATCTTCTCTTCCATGTACAGCCCTCCTCTCCTGTGAATTAAGATAAATCTCATTATATAATACAAGGCAGGTGCGAGAGAAATCATTTGGTAATATGGAATCATTCCCTGCAAAAAGATAAAAAATCCCTCTCAGTCTCCCTTTAATAAAGGGAGACGTAAAATGTCACTTTACTTTCTTGAATATCCGGTTTCCCCCTTTGGCAAAGGGGGACTAAGGGGGATTTTAAACCTGTACAGTCTGGTTAAATAAAAAAATGGACAAAGAACTTACGCTGAAAGTGAAAAAGTACCGGGATCTTTCCGAACAGGAACTGGCTGATATTATCGAACTGTGTTCCCAAGCGTTCGAAACGGATTATCGTCCATTCCTGGATACGTTCACCGACCCGACCCACGTTCTGGGATATTATGAAAACACCCTCGTCTCACATGCCCTGTGGATCACCAGGTGGCTGCAGGTCGGAGATTCTCCGATGATGAGAACAGCGTTTGTCGAAGGGGTTGCTACCGAACAAGCCTTTCGCAAAAAGGGATATGCATTGGTGGTGATGAAAAGACTGGCTGAAGAAATATTCGATTATGAAATCGGCGGTCTTTGTACCGGTTCGCCTGATTTCTATTCTCGTCTTGGCTGGCAGGTATGGAAAGGCCCTCTCTTTGCACGCAAAGATAATGAATCGATTCCTTCACAGGAAGGAGCTTCCGTGATGGTCCTTCACTTAACAGATACTCCTGTTCTCAACCTTTCCGCACCTCTCTCAATCGAATGGCGCGAAGGTGAAGTGTGGTAGTTAATTTAATTAGACTTGATTCTCTACTTTCCCTTGACATATATTCATATCTGCACTATACTATAACTCCTGCAGTTCAGAGATGAACAGCACCTCGATTAGCCTGCAACAAAGGAGGTAATTATGGCAAAAGGAAGTGGAGGAAAAGGCGGTGGTAAAGGTAGTGCAAAGGGGGGTAATTGGCCCAGCAAGACAGGAAACCCTTCCGGCGGTGGAAGAGGAAACAATCCGCCTGGAAAATCCAAGTAAAAATCTTTATCAAGGATAAACAAACCAGAAAATGGACAGTGGATCTGCTGTCCATTTTCTTCATAATCTACAACCATGTAGGGTGGGTGAAGTGAAACGTAACCCGTCTGTAAAAGCATAAAGGTGGGTCACGTCTTGTATTTGTCAGACTCACCCATCCTACACTATCTTCTTATGATTGAATTACCTGAAGATGGGGTGTGATAACTTCTACCCGTTCAAACCTCTCTGGAGTCCGCGAATATAGGCTATCTGTCCTATATGCTGGGTGAGTTCACAGAGCATGTATGACAATAATTCACCAACACTAATACCACCAAACTCCTGCTGTGCCACGACTTCTTCACTCTTTTCAGGTGTAAGGTCTTCAAGGAAATTGTTTGTTCGTCTTCTGACATCTTCAGCATATTCAAGCAGGTCTTTCATTTCAGGGACTCGAAATTCGGCAAGCTGTTCCACGGTGTAGTCATTGCCATTATTCCAGGGATCATCTGGCAGGTTCATCCTGTCATACCATCTCTCGGATACCCATATCTGTGGCTGCTGCAGTATAAGATTATGAATATAGGTATCTTCACACCTGGTAATATGCCAGAGAAGGAAACCAATCGAGTTGGCTTCGTCATCCGGTTGCCAGGTCAGTTCCTCATAGGTCAATGAATCCAATGCCGCAGTTAATGTCTGCTGGATACGGTTAAGGTTGTCGAGGATAAATTCGTTGAGTTCCATCTTATTTTCCTGAAAAGGATTTATCGATTATACAATAATAAAAACTCAATTACATTACCTATGCCTTGATACAATATAATATCCTTATGACTTCTGAGAAAAAATCATGGTACGAAAGAGTCCCGAAGGTTGAGCTTCACCTGCACCTCACGGGATCGATTCCCCACGAGACTCTCTGGGAACTGATAAAGAAATATGGCGGGGATCCGTCAGTACCGGACATATACGCTCTCGAGAAGAAATTCCAGTACCGGAACTTCATGCATTTCATGGAAACATGGGTATGGAAGAATCAGTTCCTGAGGGAATACGAGGATTTCACCTTGCTGTCCGAAGCGGTCGCACGTGACCTGGCCAGTCAGAATATTCTCTACGCTGAGGTTTCCTTCTCAATGGACCGGTTTCTCAACAAAGACCTGACCATGCCCAGGCTGGTTGAAGCGGTTCGGAAAGGACTGTCGAAAGTTCCGGAGATCGATATTAACCTGATAATCGACCTGGTCCGTGATCACGGGCCTGAAAATGCAGCTGAAAAACTACCGGAAATTATCGAGTTCACAGAATTCGGCGTTATTGGTATCGGTCTGGGAGGTATTGAACAGTCACATCCCCCGGAACTTTTCACCGAAGTATACGAAAAAGCACGCCGGGCAGGTCTTCATGCCACGGCACACGCCGGTGAAGACGCCGGACCCGATAGCATCTGGTCAGCCATCATCAACCTGAAGGTTGAGCGTATCGGACACGGAACCCGCGCTATCGAAGATGAAATACTGGTCGATTATCTTGTTGAACACAGCATCCCCATTGAGATATGCCCGATCTCCAACGTAAAAACCGGAGTGGTGGACTCGATAAAAAAACACCCGGTTAGATACTATTACGACAGGAATATACCCGTCAGCATTAATACCGACGATCCCGAGATGTTCGGCAACTCTTTGGCTGAAGAATATGAAATCCTTGCAAACAACCTCGGTTTTATAAGGGATGAGATCCGCACCATGCTGTTTAACGCCGTCCGGACATCCTTTCTTTCCGATGATAAGAAAAGAGAACTGGCAAGCAGACTGATCAATCACCGTGACTGGTAATTAATAAAGGTTGTCCTTAAAATCTGTCTTTGAGTTTAGTGTAGGAATCAGCCAGAGCTTCCGGAACCACCCTGATATCCGATACGACGGTAACG
>CP070800.1:540798-543477 GCA_020343555.1 Dehalococcoidales bacterium | reverse complement strand
TTGAGTCACATCATATCCCTCATCACTTGACCGATTAATATCTCTGGCCATGTCAAACAGAGTTGCCAGCGCCTGTGAAGTGCCGAAATCATCATCCATAGCCTCGATGAATCTGTTTCGGTAAGAATCGGTATCTATCTCAGCCTGTCCTTTCTCACCTTTTCCCTGTGCTGCCGCAGCCAGCCGTAGCCGGTCGGCACCGCGTTCCGCTACCTCGAGCGAATCACTCAGAAAAGAGAGGGGGCTGCGGTAGTACGAACCGAGTACGAACACTTTAATTGCGTCAGCGGTGTTGTCTTTCAATGCTTCGCGAATAGTTATCATGTTACCCAGCGACCGGCTGCCCTTTTCATCACCGATAGACAGAAGCCCATTATGGATCCAGTATTTTACAAACGGTTTCTTACCGGTGAAACTCTCCGACTGTACTATCTCGTTCTCATGATGAGGGAAAACTAAGTCCTGGCCACCGCCATGGATATCGATGGTCTCACCAAGATACCTGATAGACATCGCGCTGCACTCGATATGCCATCCCGGCCTTCCCTTTCCCCACGGGCTGTCCCAGGATGGTTCACCGGGCTTGGCTTCCTTCCACAGCAGGAAGTCCATCGGATTTACTTTTTCTTCTCCGGGATCGATCCTTGCACCTGCCATCATTTCGTCAAGGTTCCGGCGAGACAACTTACCATAGTCAGGAACGCTCTTTACTCTGAAATAGACGTTGCCGCCTACGGCGTAAGCGAAACCCTTCTCGATAAGACCGTTGACAATTTCCAGTATTTTGGGTATCTCACTCATCGCACGGGGATACACGTGAGCCGGCTGGATATTCAGTGCTTTTATATCCTCGTCATAACGTTCTATGTATTTCTGGGTCAGTTCCTGGACAGTAACTCCGCGTTCATTGGCATACGCTATGATATTGTCCTCTATATCGGTAATATTCTGGATATGCTTTACCTTGTAACCTCGATATTCCAGGTAGCGGCGAACAACATCGAAAAAAATATAACTCAGTGCATGTCCGATATGTGCATCATCATACGGATTGACACCGCAAACATACATCTTCACCTCATCACCCTGTGGTACGAACTCTTCCTTTTTCCCTGACAGACTATTAAAAACCTGCATCAATCCTCTCCCTCGATCATAGTTACCGCCATCGCAGCAATCGCTTCAACTTTTCCTATCTCGCCAAGTCCATTTGCCGTACTGGCTTTCACACTTACCTTTTCAATATCTATACCCAGTGTATGGCCGAGTTTTTCTCTCATCGAATCGATATGATCCTTCAATACAGGTTGCTCCGCGATTACCGTTGAGTCTATATTTACCACACTCCAACCTTTACCGGTAACCTTTGAATTTACCTGCTTCAGCATCTCCAGGCTTGAGATGTCCCTGTATTCCTGTTTACCGGGCGGAAAATATTTCCCTATATCACCCATCGCCGCAGCGCCCAGCATCGAATCGATTATCGCATGTGTCAGAACATCTGCATCACTCCAGCCGTCCAGTCCCTGCCCAAACGGTATCTCTACTCCACCCAATACCAGTCTGCGATCCGGCACAAAGGGATGAATATCGTAACCTATACCTATCCGCGTTCCTGTCATCAGATTCTCTTCTTCAACAGTATTTCCGCGACAGCCAGATCCTCCGGCTTGGTTATCTTGATATTATCACTTGAGCCCTGGTAAATTTTTACACTACCACCCATTAGCTCCACGGCCCGGGCGTCATCCGTTACTTCGTACTTGAGTTTCCGATAAGCATTCGTAATAATATCATACCTGAAGACCTGTGGTGTCTGTGCCGCCCACAGACTTTGTCGTGGCGGCGACCCCTGTATAGTAAGATCGTCGGAGGCCATTTTAATGGTATCCGTCACCGGAACAGCTGCGATTGCCGCGCCGGTTTCCTCAGCAGCATCAAGACCATTCTCTATCAACTCATTCATAACCAACGGTCTGGCACCATCATGTATCACTACCCAGTCGCATTCACCAAGGCAATTGAGACCGTTCGATACCGAATCCTGCCTTCTCTTGCCGCCTTCGCACACATCCTTTACTTTCGACCATCCTCCTTCAGTTACCAGCCTTTTTCCTCTCTCAAGATTCTGTAGATTCAAGACAATTACAATATCGTCGAGACGGTCGCACGCCTGGAATACCTCTATCACTCGTGTGAGTATCGGCTTCCCATCCAGGATCGCGAACACTTTATCCATTCCGCCCATACGTTCACTCGATCCTGCAGCTACGATCACAGCGCCCGTTTTCCGCTTTTCATTGTCCGCCATAAACAGAAACAACCTCTTTATCCTAATCTGAGTTTACACGTAACTGAATTCTTGTTCAACCTGCGTTATAATAGAGTTGTATACGCAGAATCAAGGAGTCTCTTATAATGTCCACGCTGTTACTGGATAAAAAGGCAGTAAATTCGCTGTTAAATATGAAAGAAGTTCTGACTACCGTAGAACAGGCATTCAGGACCTGGGGTGAAGGTAAGGGAAGTATGCCACCGAAGGCATATCTCACGATAGAAAATGGAGATTTTCGGGCTATGCCTGCTTTTTTACCCGGTCACGCCGGGATGAAGTGGGTCAATGCCCATCCACAAAACAGGTCTCGCAACCTGCCTTCGGTAATGGCTGTGCTGGTATAC
>CP070800.1:534765-540698 GCA_020343555.1 Dehalococcoidales bacterium | reverse complement strand
TCTGCAGGTGCTATGCCCGCAGGCAGACAGGACAAACCCGAACTGCCTTTCCATAAACTTGAAGTAAGACAGGCTATGAATCTTGCCGTCGACCAGCGGACAATACTCCAAGACTACTATGAGGGCGAAGGATCTCTCCTGGTTCATCCTTATCATCCCGTTCCGGGATTCGAGAAATTCTACACTCCGATGGAAGAAATGCCGGAGGAAGTGCAGATGCTATTCGACTATGACCCGGAGAAAGCTAAACAACTTCTGTCTGAAGCAGGATACCCCAACGGCTTCAAGACCAAGATTACCTGTACCGCTGCTCACGCCGACCTTCTATCCATCATTAAAAACTACCTAATGGACGTAGGTATCGATATGGAACTCGATACAATTGAAGGCGGCGCTTATTTCGGTGTCTGGGCAGCGAGATCCTTCGACGAAATGTTCATGGGTCCAATGACCGGAGTCTGGGCTCCATTCGAACAGCTTACCACCAAGAAAGGCATGTACTCCAACTTTGCCTATATCGATGATCCCTATTATGAGATGGTAGGAGAAGTCATCGGTAAGGATATGGTCAACAATCCGGATAAATACTTCAAGACCATGAAAGAGGAAGGCGTACATGAACTGGCTTCTGCCTGGGCAATCTGGCTTCCAGGTTCCAAAACTTACAATATCTGGTGGCCCTGGATTCAGAATTACGAAGGCGTCAGCTGGGCAGGCTGGGCCAATACCAACGACCTCTATAAATACTTCTGGGTCGATGAAGATCTGAAAGCCTCTATGGGTTATTAAGCCTGAAACAAGGTCAAAGAAAGGCGGACAAATGTCCGCCTTTCTTATTTATAAGTTAAATACTAACCTGGCTGTTATCTGCCTGCTTGTACCAGTTTTATCATCAGATTACCTACCTTACGAGTATCGAAATAAGCATAAGTGCTGCCATCTTCAAGCTTTCCATTCAGAACAACATCGACCCCTCTATACTTCAACCTTGATGTCTCTTTTTCCAGATCGTCTACTGTAAAATCAAGGCTATAGACACCTTCACCCCGACCAGTCAGGCATTCTCCATAATTAGTTGACGATTCAAGCGGCTGAGCGAATTCGTAACCGATCTCTCCTACCGTTACCTTCCTGGTCTTTGCCTTTACTCCTGAATCCGGTGACGAATTATTATCCAGTATCGACTCGGGATATACTTCGGCTATCTCTAGAGACCGATAGTATTCCACGGCGTTATCAAGGTCTTTCGTCGCTACGCCCATGCCAAGGAATTTCCAGTCACTAACCAGGGGGTGCGCCCGGTTATGTGCCTGCCAGGCTTTGTGATGGTCTCCTGCCGGAGGTCTGAAAGAAAGCCAGATCTTACCATATTTGCTGGTTTCCAGGTAATTCTCGACTATTTTCCCTTCCTGTTCCAGGCTCATAATGACATCTGTCCCTTTTTCAACCAGCATAGACGTCTCTTTCTCTGGATCGGGTATGTTATAACAGATGTGGCTGATGCCTTCGCCGCATTCCCTGAAGTAATCATCGTTAAAACCGTCACCATTTGGTCGACCAAGAATACATTCAATCACCAGTGAACCCATCTGAATGTTTCCAAAGATCCTGTTAATATTGACTCTTTTACCGGTTTCGGGTGTTCGACGACTGTCCCGAGGTTTGCCGTAAACCGTCATAGTCCTGGGTAACGGTTCCTCTTCAGGCGCACCAGGGACGGGATTAGTCGCGTTCGGGCCTAACGTACCTATATCCACTCCTATACCCAGGGAGGAATAATAATAAAGAATCTCATCCAGGTCACTGACAACAAGTCCAACATGGTCGAATTCCCAGTCGTTTTTCATTCGTAATTCACCTCCATCTTACTCGTGTTAGATTAAATCATTGTGACTCCTCCACCAACCGGAATAGTAACACCCGTGACATAGCGGGACGCATCTGAAGCCAGGAAAACAGCTACATCGGCTACATCGCTGGCATCACCCATTCTGCCAAGCGGTATAGTATTTACCCTGTCTGGTCTATCCGCTCTGGGATGAGGTCTGCCATCGTCATTTACATCACCGTCAACACCGACGAATCCGAAATCGGTGGCGATTAAGCCAGGAGCCACCGCATTACAGCGGACATTGTACGGACCCAGGTCTCGGGCAACCCATCCGGTCAGGTGCCTGATCCCTATCTTCGCTATCCCGTACACTGACAACACACCCATCTGGTAGGCTGCCGATGAAGACCAGTTGATTATACTACCACTGTTCTGCTCCATCATCACTTTACCTGCCGCCTGGCAGCAGAGCAAGACACTGGTAATGTTCACGTCCAGGCCTTTCTGCCACAATTCAGGAGTCATTTCCATGAAAGGCGCGTTGGAAGGAACGCCGGCAACATTCGCCAGGATATCTACCATACCTAATTCCTGAACCGTTTTGTTGATGAGATCATCAACTTCATTCCTTTTTGTGACATCGGCCTGAATGGCAAGAGACCGTCTCCCGAGTTTTCTGATTTCCTCGGCAGTCCCCTCCAGGTCCCAGTTGTCTGCTTTAACGATCAGATCGGTAACTGCAACGTCCGCCCCCGCTTCGGCAAAAGCCAGGGCAGTTGCCCTCCCCATTCCCAGTACGCCACCGGCACCGGTTACGAGGGCGACCTTGCCCTCAAGAGAAAACTTCGATGAACTCATGTCATACCTCCTCACGGTGTGCCTATTATCGCTACATACCAGTGTTTAGTCAAGGATAAGAAAAGAACGGTGTAATCGCATACAACATATTTTCCCCGATAATGAAAGGAGGTAGAGTTTATTAGCTCTACCTCCTTCATTGGTAGACACACAACGAGATTAATTTTCTAGTATCCCATCGATTTCTTTAATGCCATATCCGTCCAGATATAGTGGTTGTAAATTTGCTGACCGTCATAACCGACAGTGCTTTCACCATGATAATTCTGAACCCATGGCCACCACATGGTGTAGCGTAACGGTGCTGGCATCCATATCCCCCACGCCTGCTCAAGAGAGAATTTACCTACAGCTTTGATCAGCCTGTTGACTTCGGTATCATTTTTACCGATAACCTTGTTAATGTCTTCATAAGACTGGCGGGTAAACGGGTGCTCAAAGTAAGCTCGATTGTCGAAACTCTCCTCTCTTACCATGAGAAGCCTGAATGGGAAAATGTAGTCGACACAGAACATGGTTATCATTTCTTCGTGGGTTCTGCCCCTGCCTACGCTTCGCATGACGCTGGCTTCCAGAGGTTGGATCTCCATGTCAATACCGACGGCGAGTAAGTACTCCCTGACAATGGAAAGGTAATCAACCTCAGTCGATCCACAATTGATATAGGTCTTAAAGCCATCAGCGTATCCTGCTTCTGCCAGGAGTTCCTTTGCTCGTTCAGGATCATATGTATACATCTCCTGGACTTCTGCGGATTGTTCTTCCAGCGGAGTGAAAATCTCGGAATATGTCGGGGATGGTGGGTACGGAACGGCGAACATAACAGCATTACCTCCGTAATATTCCTCTGTTATTTCCTGCTGGTTTACCGCTATGTTCATGGCCCGTCTGACTTTGACGTCGTAGTAAGGTAACTCAGGTTTATCCACCCTCATAACCGGAAGAGTCGGACCGGATACAACTCCCAGGTATTTTAGGTCGGGAGCTTGATCCATCAGCATTTCAGCATCCTCCCAGGTAATACCTCCCAGCTGATCGATGTCACCCGTACGAAGCGCTGATAAACGAGTGGAAAGGTCCGGAATGACCATGGCCTTTATAGTATCCAGGTAGGGTAACTGGTTTTCCGGATGAAGTGGATCGTTCATCCAGTAGTCAGGATTCCTTTTATAGGTCAATGAGCTGCTGGGTACGTAATCGGTCAGGAAATAAGGTCCGGTACCTACCTGGTTCTTCCAATCTGACTGGTCTCCGTATTTTTCAGTAACATCGGGACAGACCTGGAACATGTTGTCACCGATTACCAGGAGCATCAAGCCATGCATCGTCTCAGGAACCTTGACTTCGACTGTATACTTGTCTAGTGCTTTTATAGAAGTAGGACCGTAGCCAGCCCTGGTATAAGCCATGTATGAATACGCTGTTTCGGTATTGAAATTTTTGTCGATACTCCAGACTGCGTCGTCAGCTACATACTCCCTACCATTCACGTGCCGGCTTGCTTCACTGTTCGGATCCAGACCATAGTGAATTCCGGGACGGATGTTGAATATTATTGTTTCATTGTCAGGAGTCTCCCAGCTTTCGGCTAAAGATCCAGTCTCAAGTTCGATACGACCAATGAAACCGGCAGTCCAATCTGTCTCTCCGGTTCCTCCCACACCTTTCGCCCAGTCACCCCGCATCAATTCTTCATTGGTAAATCTTAAACTCCCACACTCCATCTGTAGCTTTTGAATAGGATCGAATCCCATTACATCCATGAATAAACTGTAGATATACGTACCGCCGTACTTCGGCACGTCAGGAGCAAGTATATCCTCTTCTCCGTCCTCCTCCTCCGTCTCTCCCCCACATGAAGCCACCACTAGAGATACTACCATTAATAACGTAACGAATACCCAGATAATTTTTCGCAACATGAAATATATCTCCTTACTTGTCAGTCTTGGCAGCTCTGGTTAATTTGATGAGTTAAGCAAGATCGGTCATGCTTAAGAGAAATAATTAGGGCATCCTAAGCCAGTTTGATAATAGTTTAAAATGCCCCTTTATCCTGCATATTCACCTCCTTTTTGAGGAAGTTACAAGATGGTTGTGTATTTCAGGGGTAGGAAGTAGGGTCTTCATGTTATCCTTATGGATACTAATAAGTCAAGTATGATTGAGTTATTAATATATCAGGATATATTTTCTGTTGTATAGAATTAAAAATTGACATATATAACAAAAAGAAAAGCATCTCTGCTTTTCTTTTTGTTTTTTCTTGTCAGCTTTACATCTAGTAAGTAATAGTTATGCCCTCGGCACCCACAAAACCTGCCGGGGCTTTTTTTTCAGCTCTTCTGCCAGTTCCTCTATCGTCCCGTATTTCATACAGGCTGCCATGCAGGTGCTGACGCAGGCAGGCAGTTTTCCTTCCCTGGTGCGTGGAGCGCAGAGTATGCATAGTTCGGTGGGAAACGGCAGGAAGGAAAGATAGGCTTTCTTGTTGGGCAGTTTCTGCTCCATTTCTATTACGCGTATGCCGCCCATTCCTTCCAGCCACTTGTATTCCTGGGCACAGGCAACCTGGCAGGCGTAACAGCCGGTGCAGTATTCGTAATCTATCAACAGACCGTATTCGGGATTCTTTGCCATTTTATGACTCCTCCCTTCCACCGGCAGGATATATCTTGCACAGCAGATGTTTTATCGGCGCACCGAGTCCATCCTTACCCTGGTACCCCATCGGGATGAACACACTGGCATTGGATTTCCAGACGCCGTACAATGAAGGTTCCTCGCCCTGTTCCTCCGGGAACCACCAGCCATGCGCTATCATCACCATCCACTCCGGAACGACCAGTGTAACCTTGGCTTTGAACCTGCTCTTTCCCATCCAGTTTTCCACCCAGACCCAGTCACCGTGACTGATACCATGCTGTTTGGCTGTGTCAGGATGAATTTCAATGGTCGGATCAGGGTCGATTTCTCTCAACCACGGGATATTCCTGTGTTCCGTATGATAGAACACCGGAGACCTCCTCCCCGTCGAGAGAATCAGCGGATACTTATCAACCATATCCGGCATGGTAACCGGTGTAAACGGCGGTTCTTCATAATGAGCGACCGATTCCAGTCCCCAGTCCTCGCGCAGCACGGAGTACAATTCAACCTTTCCCGATGGAGTCTGGAAACCGGGCTTCTTATCAGGTCTCAGCAGTCCCTTCTCGAAACGCTTGTAAGGATGACTGGGATGACC
>CP070800.1:527969-534665 GCA_020343555.1 Dehalococcoidales bacterium | reverse complement strand
GCGTGTTTCAACATCCACCAGACCGTGCCACTTATCCGGTAACGGCAGCAATGATTTTGACAGTAGAGTGAAGTTATCTACTCTTATAGTAGGTTCTCCGGTCCTCGTCCTGAGAATAGTACCCTCGACTCCTATGAAGTCGCCAATATCAAGGTTCTTGAATACCTTCAGTTTCTGTTCATCCATTTGATTAGTGTTCATGAAAAGAAGCTGGATCTTGCCGGTTGCATCCCGGATATCTATGAATGAGCTTTTACCCATCGATCTGTTAGCCATGATGCGTCCGGCAATGGACACCTTCTCTTCTTTAACCTCACCCTTTTCTATGGCTTCAAGTAACTTAACTGCCTGTAGCGCTGTGTGAGTGCGTTGATAGCTGTTCGGGTAAGGATCGAAACCTGAATTACGCAGGCTTTCTGCTTTGTCGATTCTTTGCTGTGTTATGCGGTCAAGTCTTGATGTCATTTCAGTCCTGTTTATTCTATTTCTTCTGTTTCTGCGGGTTGATTTCTAGCTTTAACTCTTTCAATTATTTCAAATATAATACCGACAATCAGTCCGGCCCCGCCTACGATGGCAATTCCCTGGAAATACCACGTGTTTGCATACTGGGGTACGTAATCAGCGACCAGCCTGTATAAGGCTATACTCGCCAGGATAAACCCCAGTCCGAAACCGATAAGCGCCCCATTCATAATAGCGGTATTTCTCATCTCTCTTCCTCCTCGGCTGATATAGATATCTTATGGTAGGCTACTTTTTATGGGTAGTCAAGATTCAGGTGACTTTAGCTGAGTATACCGGGACTATAAGATTCAGATGGATAGTCGCTGATCTGCAAACATAACCAGAAGCGCTGAACTGCCGATACAGGTGATTTTACAATCTTTATATAATCACCTGAGATTATAATAGAACAGGCTTCTGTGTCGCGTTCTGGTGTTCTAGGGGCGGATCTACGCTGGCAGAGAGTCTATATCCCCGACTCGTACTTCAGGTTGTCGAGCCACGCAACGGACTTCAAGTCTTTTTCAAGAAGGTATCGGATATACCCTCTCATTATCCTCTCAAGCTCGGCTGACAACTCGGGGGGTACTTTCAACCGCGATGCCGTATCATGATCGTTGGCCTGGAAAAAACGCAGAACCTTCAGGCTATTCACGGAAAGTGAGAACAAGGCAGAAGGGGTTTTGTTACTACAATCGGGACAAAGTACTCCTCCTGAAGCGGGACTAAATGTATTTGTCACGGGTTCAAGTTCCTTCCTGCAGTTTACGCAGTGCTGAAGCTGAGGACGGTATCCCACCTCATTTAAAAGATGTATCTCAAAATACCTTAATAAAGACTCGATATCCTCTGCCTGGCACAGGTTTTTCAACGTATCAAGCAGCAACTGAAACAGTTTATAGTCCTCGTAATGTTCAGGGGTAAACTGATTAACAAGTTCGATAACATAAAAAGCATATGACATTAATTTAAAATCGTTTTTCAAGGGTACAAAACTGTCGATTGTCTGGCTACCGGTGATGGTATCAAGATTCCTGCCACGGGCAAATGTTACCCGGCTGTGGGTAAGAAGTTCAAGGTGACCTGCCATCTTGCTCCTGGTCTTTCTAAGACTCTTGGCAAATCCCTGGATCTTCCCTCGATCCGGCGTATAGAAAGTGAGTATGGTATCAGCTTCACCCAGTTTCGTTTTCTTTATAACAATAGCGTCTGTCTGATAGTTCCTTGGATTCGTCACTTTATTTCTGCTTCCAATATTTTCGTTTCCAACCATCGGCTTCCATGTATCGAGAAAAATCATACTGCCAATCTTCTGATACCAATCGCTGATGCTTCAATTCGTCGTTCCTGGACTCTTCCGCCGTGCCGGGGCAGTGTATGATGAAACCACCTTTCCGAGTTACCCGTTCGAATTCCTGTAATTCTTCTTCTAGCTTCCATCCCAGGGCATGAGACGTGATCAAAACATCGGCAAATTCGTCCGGTAAGGGAATGGAATGCTGGAATCCTTCGAGTACAAATACATTGCTTAATCCCTTTTCTTTTGTCTTCTCGCGTATATATTGCCTGAGTCTGGTTACCGGTTCAATAGAATATACGTGCCTGGCGGTGAGAGCAGCTTCCAGTGTTACCCTCCCTGTTCCTGCTCCGGTATCGATAACAACCTTATCATCTAGGGGAGTTATTGACGTAACCTCGGCAAAATCCCATTTATTGAATTCCTGCTTGTCATATTCGTGGGGGCACTTGTTATAGACCAGAAGGTCCGCGATTGTCCAGACCACTGTGTCGCTGTATTCTTCCAGCTGCTGTTGATCCTTAGCAGGACCGTTTTCAACCATTACGCGGTCGATGAAGGAGACAATGTCCGGGCATTTCTTTTCGAGGAATGTCTTTATGGGTGGATAGGCCCATAGAACCGCGGAGAATTCGCGTTCAGGCAGGTAACCGGGAAGGTAGCTTATCTGGAATGATTCCAGGAGATAAATGTCCTCTACCCTGAAGGTATTTCCCTTGAATATCTTCTTGAATAAAGTGTAGGTCATTCACTGTAGCTCCGCTGAGTCTCATCAATATCCAGCAGTTTCGGGAGTTCGGAGAGTGACTGTATCTCAAAATCGACATTAATATCATGCGGTCTCTCTTTGCCGATCCTGTTCAACCAAATGCTTCTTATTCCGATGGAAGCAGCGGCTGCAACATCATTATGCAGTGAATCACCGACATTCAGCAACTCGTCGGGTGCACAACCGGCACGTTGCAGGACGACCTGGTAGAATCCCAGTTCAGGTTTTTCGATACCGCACTCCTCTGAAAACACCGTGAAATCGAAGTAACCCTCCAGACCGCATAATTCCGGGTAGCTGTTGCCATTGGAGTGCAGTCCGAGGATGTACCTACCTTTCAACAGATCAAGTACAGGAATGACGTCTTCGTATACCTCGATATCCTCGTATCGGTGTTTCATATACAGGTTGTAGAGGTGATATGACAGAGATTCATCCGGTCTGCCGACTATCGTGAGAATCTGCCTGAATGATTCCAGCCTGATCGCCTTGAAATCCAGGACGTTTC
Organism: Dehalococcoidales bacterium; assembly: GCA_020343555.1. The sequence goes on along the minus strand of CP070800.1, from coordinate 531,584 downwards.
CTCTGGATAATTCAGCCACGGCATCCCTGATCTCGATCATTCGGTCAATGGTCATCATGGTCGATGCGCCGCAATGATATTTTTCCAACTCATTAAGTGCACATTCCAATGAATGACGCATCACCTTGATGAAGTCCACCAGCGTACCGTCGGTATCGAACGCTATTGCCTTGATTCCACTGATCTGCGTCAACTTTCTTCCTTTTGGAGTACCAGGTCTAAATTTACGTAATAAACCACAAGGTCAACACGTTATCTAGTACCTGACGTACTCTCTAATTTCACTGATCATATTTCGTAATGTATCGACGTCACACCAGTCGGGGAGTCGTATATTCAGGAATATTCCGCCGCCTTTACCATACCTGTCGAAGATATCTTTATAACAATCAATAACCTCCTGTGGCGAAGCCTTTTGCAAAGAAAATGGCCCCCTGATCATCAGGCAGGTATGACCTTTGAGAATATCTCTTGCTTTCGGTAAATCCACGTATTCAATAGAAGCGATGATTTTACCTTTTGGCAATTCAAGTAGGCGTTCCAGGCGATCTCCAAATTCCGCTTCAAAGACCGGTATCGGAACACAATCGAGATCTATTACCGCCTGCAAGGCTCGTTTTAACCCGGGCCAGTAGAATGTTTCGAACTGCTTTTCTGACATGAAAGACTTATCACCTCTCCAGAGTGGCATACCTGATCTTCTTGGCTTTCCTGACTTGAGAGGTTCCGGACGGACTGCCATGGCAATCCGCCTGTCCAGAATAGTATCACACAGTTTTATGAGTTTTTCAGGCTGGCGATACATGTCTAACATCGCACCTTTCATTCCTCTGAGGAAACTTGATACGGTATCATAGGGCGCGCCGCCAACCCCGCCGACGCCCAACTGGGAATAGGGAGGGAACCCGAGATATCCGAGATCACCATAGGAATCACCGATAGTTTCACGGAATTTCTGTGTTTCTTTACCGGCTTCGGCAAGTGCCGCCGCGGCTTGGGCGAATTCAAGTGTGGCAAACATCGGGGTGATACCGTCAAATCCCTGCATCATTGATCCCAGCGGAGGTAGTTTCGTCAGTGGTTCAAGAGATTTATACATACGTGGCAGGATTCTTCGTATCATACAATCCGTAGGATCATCCAGATACATATCTATTTCATCTTCTTTTAAAAATTCCATTTCTTCGAACTGGTATTCGTAATCAGGAGGCAGCGGTCCGCCGGGCCATAACCTGTTGGTAACACCCAGGATTTCTAACGCTGCTCCGGATGTCGGCAATCCTGCGTTACATAGATCCGGTTCGAAAGCAACCGTCATCTGTCTTACAGCACGTTTCCATCCGATAGGATCATAATATGCAGCTGATCTTTGAATATCTGTATACCTGGAAGGATCTGCATTGAGTGTAATGGGTACCCTGTCAGGTTCCATAAGTTCTATAGCATCGTTTGCCCGTTTTTCACGTTCGTCATGTAGTTGTTCTGTTGTTTTACCGTATTTTTTCTCAATTTCTTCCTTTATTCTTTTTTGTTCCTCAATATACTGCGCAGCGTCTTTTTCCATCTTGAATCTACTCCTGTTCTGATTTTATAGTAACACCAATTATATTATTTTAAGGTGAAAAGTGCACACTAATCTATTAACCTATCAACTGTACACGTACATTGATTGCATAATCTAATTGATAACCATCACATGGGTAATTTGAAGGAGATATTCCCGAAACATTATTATAGAATCAGGTAGTAATGTATACATCACACAAGGATTGGTATGGAAAAGAGTGAAATATTGAGATTGTGCGACTTCATGCAACTCGCCGAGGCGGACAACATTGATTGGATGCTTGCCGGGTCCAATCACGTGTTCGTGGTTACGATGGTCCATGACGGGCGTGAAGTAAAATCAATCTACAAACCTCGTAATGGAGAAGCACCACTCTGGGATTTTCCGGACGGAACTCTTTATAAGAGAGAATACGCGGCTTTTCTTATCAGTATGGAGATAGGATGGTACTTTATCCCTCCAACAATCGTTCGCCAGGGTCCCTATGGTATTGGTTCGATGCAATACATGGTGGAAATTCCGAAAAGAACGAGGAATTTCGGTGATATTACTATTGCTACGTTGGAATTGAAAAAAATCGTAGTTTTTGATTACCTTGTCAATAATGCAGATAGGAAAGTCAGCCATCTACTAAAGGATAAATCCGATAGAATATGGATAGTAGATCATGGACTCACTTTCAACGCGGTACCCAAACTGAGAACTGTTTTCTGGGACTTTGCCGGACAGAAGATACCGAGGCAACTCATAGCCGATGTTCAAATCCTCCGTGATAAACTAAAGCAAGGTGGAGATTTGCGAGATAAACTTCTCCGATTACTCGATAAAGAAGAGATCGAGGCCTTGGATATACGAATAAGCCAGGTAATCAAAGATCCTGAATATCCCTATCCTGATTCACCGTGGAGTGTACCTTATCCGTGGTACTAGCAGAGTATCATATTTCAACCACAAAAAAATGAGATGAGTGTCGTAACATGAATTTGGAAATTATTGATACTGCGATCCTGGAAGAGATTGAGGCTTTTTCTGTCCAGATTGCCCGGGAATCGGGGCACATCCTGCTGGAACATTTCAATAAACCCCTGGAAGTAAATTACAAAGGGAAAAATGACACCGATCCGGTAACGGAAGCTGACCGTAATTCAGAAGAATATCTTAAACAGGCAATAATGGAAAAATTTCCCGAGCATAATATCATCTGTGAAGAGGGAGGGATATCGTCCCAAAACTCTTCTCCTTTTACCTGGGTACTTGATCCCCTGGACGGGACAGCGAACTTCATCAATGGGTTGCCTTTTTTTGCTGTTTCTGTCGGTGTGTTATGGAACAATCAACCTGTGGTCGGCAGTATCTACGTTCCGGTCAGTCCCATGACTGCCGAAGGTGTGTATCATGCCTTCCATGGTAACGGTGCTTATTTTGACGATAAAAAAATAACGGTAGCTGCAGAGCAAACAAAACAACCTCTTGCAGAGATGCCGCCTCAATTTGGGAAACAGTTCCGTCTATTAGGAAAAAGTCGAAAAGAATCCTATGAAATCAGAAATCTTGGCAGCATCGCTTTTGAACTGGCTCTGACAGCATCCGGTGTCTTTCAGTACGCCTTGTTTATGAGACCGAAATTATGGGATGTACTTGCCGGAACTGTCCTGGTTACTGAAGCCGGGGGAGTCGTTTTCACTTACGGAACGAAAGGTAAAAAATGGAACTCTCACCATGAATTTGATGTACAGGATACGGAAATCAAAACGCAACTGGAGGATTTCCAGAACTGGTCGTCACCCCTCATTGCAGGAACGTCTGATGCTGTTGATATGGTTGTAAAAGACATTCGTTTCCGTCGTTCACCTTTTAACTGGATGAATAATCTACGACCAGCGAAGAAGAAAACATCGAAATAGGTTCACAGGAAAGAAACATTAAGCGGAAGTCAACAATTGATTTAATTTCAGGGAGTCAATTTTGCATGGGACAGTCATGTCCTGTCGGATCGATAGGTTGACCACAAAGCTTACATCGAGGTCTACCAGCCGCACAAATCTCTC
>CP070800.1:525206-527869 GCA_020343555.1 Dehalococcoidales bacterium | reverse complement strand
TGTACCACTTCCTGATTGATATGGTATCTATAACATTTTTCAGGGTGAGTGTATTTTTCATTTGTCATTGCGAGTTTCGTCGTCAATCCGCCCACGGCGGAAACCGTGGCAATCTATATTGATTACTTTGTGAAACTTCTACCTGAATATTGCGTCTCTTGACTATAGCACCATTAAAGTATGACAAGGGTATTGCTGTTGATGCGCGGTGGATCGGGGTGTAGCGCAGCCAGGTAGCGCACCTGAATGGGGTTCAGGTGGTCGGAGGTTCAAATCCTCTCACCCCGACCAGATCGTTATATCAAGGAAGGGCAACACTGCCCTTCCTGTTTGTTTATGCAGCGTTACCTGGAAATAGATCACTATTCTTTTTCCAGTTGAGGATAGTATAATCAGGTGAATGATTTTCAGTTATGAAAATGGTTAGAAGGAGGGAGAGTTGGCTGTAAAAAGACTGGTGATAGACGTACTGATTCCCCATGATCCCGATATTATAGAATTTTCCGAAAGTCTAGCCGTAATACACGGTGTTGACGGCGTAACGGTTCATGTACTGGAGATCGATGAAAAAACGAAGACTATCGAGATAACAGTCGAAGGTCACGACCTGACGTATGCCGTTATCGAAGAGGTAATAGAAGAACACGGTGGTTCGATACACTCAATCGACATGGTATCGGCGGGGAAGAAGATGATAGACTCCCAGGTGACCAGGCGTGAAGAAGAATGATAGGTAATTTCCTCCGGGGGTATATAGATGGCGCTCTCTCCACACTTGGAATCGTGGTCGGGGCATCTTCAGCTGAGTCGAACGTTATCGTTGCAGCAGCCGTCGGCGGAACGATAGCGAACGGCATCGCCAATATCCTGAGTGCCAGTTCAGCCGCGCAGGCGGAATATCACGGCGAACTGAGAGAAGTGGAAAAGGCGATGGTCGATAAGAATTTGACCGGTACGGTGATCGATAAGAAGATAGGCAGGCGGTCGATGTTCGCCGGGGCGGCGGATGGACTGGCTACCGTGATCGGAGGGGCGATTCCTATCCTGCCGACGCTGTTTCTATCTGGAAACCAGGCGTTATTCACTTCGATCGGACTGGTTGTCCTTTCCGTTATCATCATCGGAGTTTATCTCGGAAAAGTTTCCAGGAGGAATCTCATCATTTCAGGGCTGAAAATGGCGGTATACAGTATTTCTGTGGCTGTGGCAGTATATTTCGTCCAGGAAATTATTGTCTAGCATAGAAGACATCAAAAATCCCAACTTCGTAAAATGAAAAGAAGGCGTAAAAACGCCTTCTTTTCTGTATATCCCGTTTATTTAATTATTGTTAAAAACCACTGCCGTCGGGTATGCCGTCACCGGAATTTGGTGCCGGACCTTCACCACCATTTTCTACATCATCGAACCCGCTCCCGTCTGGATTACCATCACCAGAGTTAGGAGCGGGTTTCTGGTAACCATATCCATATGGGCCCTCTGCCGCGAACGCTGTTACACCAATAGAAGTGACGAGTACTACCGAGATAACCATGGCTGTTACTAAGATAAATAGAACCTTTTTCATGACCATACCTCCTTTATTTACCTGTAAAAACGATGTAGAAGTATGATTGTTACATGAAATTGAAAATGTGATATGAAAGAGACAAACGAGTGATACGAAGATATGCAGATAACATATAAAAAGGATTAAAAAAGTTATAAAGCTGGATTTATTTCTTGTCAGGATCGCTTGATTTTGTCAGCCAGGAGCTGGACTGCACCTTTCCACCGCCCACGTTGAAGACCATTTCTATCCCGAGTCGTTTACATACTTCGGCTTCGCGTATTTCCGATTCGTCTTTACGGTCGCCGCCGTTGGCAAAAATATCGGGTTTGATCGCTTCAAGACTCTTGCTGACGCTGTCATCTTCATCGATACTGACGAAAACACTGTCTACTCCCTTGATATTTTCCAGGATCTCTTTTCTTTCCTCCAGCGGCATGAAAGGATGGCCTTTTTTCCTGATGAGAAAGGCATCATTGTTGAGAATCACGACCAGTTTTCCGAGTTTACTCGCTTCACGGATCATCCTGACGTGACCGACGTGTATGGGATCGAAACCTCCGGAAACAGTGACTGTTTTTTCTTTCATACCAAATCATGTTATACCAAATATGTTTGAAATACAACGTAATCTACTCTTAATTTCCGCCTGGAATTAACGGATGTTATTGTTTTCAGGAATAACTTGACAAGTTTGTAAATCAGGTATATAAATAGGTCACTCGGGTGGCTCTTGTAATAACTTCCCACCGCTAAACCAGATCGATAGTTAGAGTAACAGAGAGGACTATCTACTTTAAAAATACAAAGCGGGAGGTGAACGATGGTCAAGGTGGTTATTGAGCGACGCTGCAAGCCGGGTGAAGAAAAAAGGCTGGAAGGACTACTGAAAGACTTGAGGGCAAGCTGCATGCGCCAGCCGACCTATGTATCCGGGGAGACTCTCATCGACGTTAACGATCCTACACATTACCTTGTTGTTGGCACCTGGACGCGTCTCGAGGGATGGCAGGGATGGCAAGATTGCCAGGAACGGCAGGAACTGCTGCAGATGGTTTCGACATGTATCGAAGATGATCCTGTCGTCCATGTCTATGCTGCTGCCGGTAATGGC
>CP070800.1:518681-525106 GCA_020343555.1 Dehalococcoidales bacterium | reverse complement strand
TTCGGTGATTCCAGCCAGTCCCAGTCCTTCCACCATCAGGCAGAAACCGCTGCCCGATGTCGTTGTCATCGACCTGACACCGGCATAACCGGCTCCAACGATATTATTAATCGCCGCCACTTCATCTTCAGCCTGCATGACCACGATGCCGTACTCATCCGCTCGTGCCGCTATATATTCCATGATAGATGTCGAGGGTGTCATCGGATAGGAGGAAACATACCTGCACCCGGCAGCCATAGCACCAAGTGCGATAGCTTCATTACCGTTGATGAGCATCTTCTTATCCCGGTTTATCGGCTTTAAAGAATGCAGATTCGGGCCACTCTTATTTTCTCTGCTGTAATCGTACCCTGCCCGGGCAGCTTCAATATTCGATTTCCCGGATTCTCCTGTTCCATACTGGTCTTCCAGCACTCTCTCCAGTATGGTGATATCGAAGTTGATCAGACCGAGCGCCGATCCCAAGGCAACCGTATTGACCATTATTCTTTCGTTTGTCAACTGGTCAAACGGAACAGCGAATATGTTTTTACTGCTTCTTCCTTTAACTTCATCAGTGTTGACTATCGCCATCCCGTCATAGGTCAGTTCATCAAGATGGAGATCGATGCTCTCCTCATTCAGCGCCACCAGAATGTCGATTGATTCGCTGATTGCCGTAACTTCGGAGTCTGCCGCCCTTACGCGGTAGAAATTATGTCCTCCTCTGACCCTGGACTCATAGTCCTGGTCGGCGAACACATGATAACCGGCACGTGAGAAAGTCTTCGCCAGGATGAAACCGGCTGACTGTACGCCCTGTCCGGCTTCACCCCCAATCATGATATTGATATGTAATGACATTTGATTACTCCTGTTCTCTCCTCCATTCTTCCTCCTTTACCTCTCCCGAATGTTACTTTCCAGTTACCGGATAGCCAGCATTGGTCCAGGCTTCGAAACCACCGAGGATGTTATATATTCCTTCAAAGCCTGCTTTAAGCAGGATACTGGCGGCAAGTCCTCCCCGGTGACCGACGGTACACATCACGGCTATCTCTTTGTCGCTTGGAATTTCATCCAGCTTTTCTTCCAGGTGCCCCACATATATACGCATCGCCCCTTCAAGATGACCTTCATCCCATTCATCCTCTTCTCTCACATCGAGAACGATGATATTATTACCTTTCGATAGCCTTTCATGCAGTTTATCCACAGACAATAACAGCAATTGTTCAACGGGATACCCATTGTTGTACCACTCTTCGGTACCGCCGTATAGATATCCTTCTATACGGTCATACCCCGCTCTCACCAGGTACCTGACCGCCGTATCGATATCTCTGTTATTCTCTGGTACCAGCAGTATCGGTTCATCATAAGGTAGTACCCATCCGCCGAAAACCGGAAGTCCTTCGAGCCAGATACTGTAAGCGCCATTTATATGTGCTCCTCCGAACGCGTTGGGAAGACTGGTATCCACCACTATAGCACCGTTCTCCATTTTCTCCTTGAACTGTGAGGGAGTAAGAGGTTCCGGTAAAGGAAGGTTTCCAAGTAATGGAGGACCCTCAAGATTAAATATTTCCATCTGGCAGAAATAATGGGGTCGTTCGAGTTTTTCCGCTGTTTTCAGCTTGATAAACTCCTCTCGACTCCTTATCTGAAGCCAGGGATTCCGGATTTTCTCTATCCCGATGGTGCTTTCATCCCGGTCTGCGATACTCTTCCCGCAGACACTGCCGGCTCCATGAGCCGGGCAGATGATAACACCGTCACCCAAGGGAAGAAGTTTGCCGAATATACTGTCATACAGGCTTGCTGCCAGCCTCGGAGCTTCTTCATTTCCGTACAGGTCGCTGCGCCCGATATCATTGACAAATAATGCATCCCCGGTAAAAACCATCAGAGGGATTGCGGAAGAAGGATCATCGGTAACGACATAGGACATGCCTTCATCGGTATGACCGGGTGTGTGAAGAGCCTTCAGACGTAAACTCCCGATTCCTAACTCCTGGCCTTCTTCCAGCGTATTGCCGTACTTCCATTGAAGTCCCGGACCATGATATATTTCAGCGCCTGTGCGATGCCTGAGTTCTATAGAGCCAATGGCATAATCCTCGTTACGATGCGTTTCGAAGATCCACCGGATGATCATGCCATGCTGCTTACCGAGTTCTATATATACCTCGCAATCACGGCGCGGATCGATTACAGCAGCTTCTCTTCCCGACCCGATAAAATAGGAATTGTGCGCAATACCTTCCGACTTGATACGATGAAATATCATCCTGCTACTCCTTCTGAAACATTAAAAAGGTACGCCCATGAAACCGATAGCTATCACAGCATGCGCCAATACGGATATCCAGAACACCCACCAGATATAACAGTGGACCCTATAAAATCGCGCGTAAGCGGTAATCTTCATTATCTGGCCTGAAATTCTAAGTCCTGGGATACAACGGCATGACAGGAAAATTAACACTCCCGATACCAGGTTTATTATTGCGAGTATGAAAATAAACCTTGGGGCTAATTCAGATTGAAAAAAGTCCATCTCGGCACCATCCTGATCACTAATTCGTTATAGTAATATCTATCTCAGAAGAACTCCTCGCACTATGCTTGCGGGTAAAGTCATCGTCAGAACTGTATGACCATATCAAACTCACAGAGTCGCCTGAGATATTTTTATCAAACTCATCTCCGGTTGCCAGTGCCCGTTTGAACTCTATTACCGTCACGCCACCTTCTTCTCTTCCGTTATACTCGATGATATCGTCGGTACCTCCCAGTTCGGTATCCGGTACATGAGGACCGTAGACTCCCATGCTGAACTGGTCCGAAACAACTGCTTCACCGTTCTGTACCATTCCAAGTATCATATCGGCCCCGTTCATACTGGATTCCGGATCGAGACCGATCGCCAGCCATCCCTTTGTATTCGCCCTGATGCCGAAGTATATAAAGTCATTGTCTGTATTCCACCGAATCTCGAAAGCAGAAGAAGGGCTGCCATATTCACTCAGGTATTCGTCGGGAGTGAGTATACCATCCGCCTTCCATTCCACAGACGATTCCGTTCTATCTCCAGACCCGCTATCGACCGGCAGGTCACCGCTCGTCTCGGTCTCTGTAATTTCTTCGTTATCAGTCGTATCGGAACTGCAGCTAAATAAGAAAAGACTAGAAAGAACAAATACCGTTATTAAAGTAATGTATATTCTGCGCATAGTTTTCACCCTCCAGGATTATTGGATTTCTATAACAATCCTTCCGTCCTTTACTTCGATATCATAACTCTTTATTGGACGTGGAGGTTTAACAAGTTTCGCCATTCCGGATGTAACGCCTGAACCTTTCAACCACCGCACATTTTCTCCGGTCCTGACATCGAATTGCCAACCGTGGCGTGGACAGGTAACGATATTTCCATCAAGTGTCCCTTCGGAAAGTTTACCTTTCATATGAGGACATATATTACTTACAGCATAAAAATCGTCCTGCGTCCTGGCCAGCAGCACTTCCTGTCTCTCAATTGATACAGCTTTCATCGTTCCTTCTGCCATGTCACTCTCAGCAGTAATATCCACCTGTTTATTCATCTTCGTTCTTACTATAATAAGAGTTCCAATATGATACACCTGGGCGATGCGAATAACAACAACTTTTATCACATATTCTCTATCAGTTGATCATCCAGTTTTTTGAGTTGTAACCGTATTGAAAAATACCCGCTCATCATCTATATTTACAGAGGTTATGAATGAAATGAATCCTCCGAATGATACGATAACGTTCCTCGGCACTGGTGCCGGGAGATTTATGATAACCAGTCAGAACCTCGCATCTGGAGGAATCTGGATGAACCTGGGCGGTACGCAGTTGCTGGTCGATCCGGGGCCCGGATGTATCGTACGCACGACTGATAAAAACCTGGACGCCCGGAAACTCAGCGCCATCATCCTGTCACATCGTCATCTCGACCACTCGGCGGATACCAATATTATGGTAGAAGCAATGACCAGCGGCGGACATAACCAGCATGGAATGCTGTTCGCACCATCGGACGCCCTTGGGAAAGAGCCGGTAATATACACGTACCTTAAAAACTACCTGGACCAGGTTGTTACACTGGAGGAAGGCAGCACGTATTCTGTGAATAATGTTTCATTCACCACGCCGGTTCGGCATATACACAGGCCTGAAACGTACGGAATCATATTCAGGACCGGCAGCCATATCTTCTCCTATATAGCTGATACACGCTATTTCGAGGAACTATCCGGCTACTATGAAGGTGAACTGGTAATAATCAACGTGGTTTTCGTTGAACCGCGTCCGGATACCGGGAATCCGCTGTTACCCACTGCCCATCTTTCCATTCCTGACGCAGAAGAAATTATTCGGGCAATCAGACCCAAAACGGCTATCATCACCCACTTCGGACATCAGATGTGGCAACTGGATCCGCAGAACACAGCCCGGATGATGGCTGAAAGAACCGGAATTAGAGTGATAGCCGCCAGTGATGGAATGCAGTTTAACCTGTCTGAGCCGGATGCCTAGCTCTACGCCTTCATTACTGACTTATTTCCCCACCTTCAAGTATAATGTTCCACGGGGGAAGAAGATTTATTGATAGATAAACTCGATACCATACTCCACCGCGTCAGGAAACCCGCACGGTATACTGGCGGCGAATGGAATGCCATAACCAAGGACTGGGACAGTACTCTCATCAAGACCGTTCTTATATATCCTGATACCTACGAAATAGGTATGTCCAATATGGCTATTCCCATACTGTACGACCTTTTGAACCGTCAGCCCGACGTCCTTGCTGAACGGGCTTTTACTCCCTGGACAGACATGGAAGAAATTATGCGGCAAGAAAACATCCCTCCCTTCAGCCTTGAAACAAGACAACCTTTAAACGGATTCGATATAATCGGTTTTTCTCTTGGCTACGAACTCACGTACACCAATGTCTTGAATATGCTTGACCTGGCTGGAATCCCTGTACTCGCGTCTGAACGAAACGATACCCACCCCCTGGTAATCGCGGGAGGGAGTTGTGTTCTCAATCCTGAGCCCATGTCCGATTTCATCGACCTTTTCGTAATCGGCGACGGTGAAGAAGTGGTATCGGAACTTATCGAATGCTACCGACACCTGAAAGAGCCGGAACACCAGATTTCGAAAAACGAGTTTCTCCTGCAAGCATCCGGTATATCCGGCATTTACGTACCTCGATTTTATACGGTTGAATACAAAAAGGATGGACTAATCGGCACAATTACACCCACTGTGGCGGAAGCCGTCCCTTTGATCCGGCGCCGGATAATCGACAAACTTCCGCAGCCGATTACCAATCCGGTAGTACCCTATATAGAAGTAATTCACGATCGTGGTGCCATAGAGGTCCAGCGGGGCTGCAGCCACGGCTGCCGGTTCTGCCAGGCAGGAATTACCTATCGCCCTGTCCGGGAACGCCCTCCCGGAGAAGTGCTGCAGGCGGCAGAAGATATCATCTTGAACTGCGGTTATAACGAACTATCGCTGGTTTCACTCAGTACCAGCGACTATTCGGGTATAGCAGATGTAGTTTCTGAACTGCTGGCCCGTCATGAACACCTGGCAATATCACTCCCCAGCCTGTTTATCGATAGTTTTTCCATAGAACTGATGGATTCGCTCTCTTCGCAGAAACGTACCGGCCTGACGTTCGCCCCGGAAGCGGGAAGCGAAAGATTACGGAGGGTGATAAATAAAAACGTGACGGAAGAACAGCTGATCAGCACAGCAACAGACGCGTTCAGTCGTGGCTGGAATGGTATCAAGCTGTATTTCATGCTTGGACTGCCCGGCGAAACCCGGGAAGATGTCGAGGCTATCAGCGACCTCGTTGAAAAGGTCTACAGGGCAGGCAGGCAAGCCAAGGGCAGACCGCCACAAATAAGGATTAATGTATCGACGTTTGTTCCCAAGCCGCATACCCCATTCCAGTGGGCAGCACAGGAAAGCGAGGAAGAACTCGAACATAAGCAGGGAATACTCAGGAACGGGATGCGTCGCAAGGGAGTCAAACTCTCCTGGGGCGATAATGAATCCAGTCTCCTCGAAGCCGTTCTTTCACGGGGAGACAGGAGAATAGGACAGGTGATCTACCGTGCCTGGCAACTCGGATGCCGGTTCGATTCCTGGAATGAACACTTCAGTTTCGAAAAATGGCGGCGGGCTTTTGAAGAAACCGGTATCGATCCGGATTTCTATGCCCGACGCAGGCACAATCTGGACGAAATACTGCCTTGGTCGCACATTGATACCGGAATAAGTCCTGAATTCCTGGAAAGAGAACATCAGCACTCGCTCGAAGAGATCACTACCCGTGACTGCCGTACCGAAAACTGCAACGCATGCGGTCTGGAAAAATCCGA
>CP070800.1:516006-518581 GCA_020343555.1 Dehalococcoidales bacterium | reverse complement strand
GTAGCGGTACGTTTCATTGGCAGGAAAACAACCGGTTCACCTTTTTCACCGGAATTACCCATCTGGATCGACCTGTCGCCGACCCGGTGGGTTTCCTGGAATCTGATGATTTCATCAGGCGGGTGGCTGGTACCTTTGAGCATTTCAGCAACGCGTTCCTCGGTGGGAACTCTCACCGGCAAGCCATCGGTGTACCTGGCGAACGGTGCATTTTGCAGCGAAGGGATGATTTCGGTCTGCTCGTAGAAGTCCTGCGCATCTTCAAGGGTACCTTCAAACAGGATCCTCTCATTAGGCGGAGGAGTATACACACTTCTAGCCTGTTCTTCAGGAGTTAGAGGACGGGTTAACCCATCCATCAATTCCGGTATAATTCTTTCAACATCAATATGACCGGGGATAGTTCTTGATTCGCAGACATATCGCGCAGCGGGTAATCCGCATACACGTGCGGCTTCTTTCCAGCATTCCTGCTGGTCCGGGAAGATAATGAACACACAGTGGATACCGATTTTTTCATATCTCGCAAGGGTAGGCAACTGCTCCCAAATCGCGCCATGTCACCAGACAACGCCGCGGATAAGGGCGTCAGCTTCCGTGATTTCCTCGTTCGTCAGGGCAAGGCTGCCGGCGATTGTTCTGTGCGGCGCTGCGTGGGTAACTTTCCAATTTATTTCAGGATACAGCTGCTGCAGCCTTTTTGGCAGGGGAATCATTAATCCCTGTTCTCCCCCGGCTCCAACACTCACGTAGATAGTTTTACCGGCTAGTTTGTCCTTGTCCAGTCGCGGAGCAAGAGGAAATTGGTCTACGGATTCCTCGTATCCGACAGGATTAAGGCACTTGTACACTTTTTCGGGCATTTTCGTTCTCCTTTTTTATTGTCAGAATCGGACGTTATACATGATGAATACCAGAATTCGGGAGGGGTATATTTTATTCCTTGAATTGCTGGGTATTAATCAGATGGTATTCTTTCCAGATATCAACATCAACGTATACTATTATATAGTATATTAAACCTATCATAAAAGTCATATAATTTATGGTTCTGTTTGCATTTGGTTGGTAGTATTTACCTTACCCCTGTCCCCTCTCCAGCCGAAACCACTGCTGGTTGTTGTTGGTCATTCTAGGCTGGAGAGGGGAGTTAATTTGAGAGGGGGCTCCGCCCCCTCTCAGTTACTTATTCCCCCTTTCACGCAAGCTAATTATTACCACTGACGATGGTGCTGCGTGAGAGGGGGATACAGGGGGTGAGTATATACCAACCAAAACCGAATAATATCTAATTCATAGTTCCGGTCATTACACCAGGACATACGATTTAAACATCTTCGGATAGATTATTCCGCCTAGAGCGTTTGAAGTCAATGAGTTGGAAAGGAGAAAACATCGGAATATATTTCCTGGCGAAATATCAGATATTTATGATTATGCATTTTTGATTTAGCTTGCGTCAATTAGCCGGATTCACCACTCGTCCGATAAACAGTATTGTACTGGTGGGTATATCACGTATCAGAAAGATAAATGGATGGTCCAATACTAAAGAAGGAATAAGGGAAACTATCTCCATCACCACAGCCGTGGCTGCAGCAGCTTCAGTTCCCTGTTCATCCACCGAGACAAATGCCTGGTGAACAACATTCGAGATGGAGAGGTCACGTTTACCGGTCATTCCAGAAAAATCAGCATTAGTAAACGCATCTTTCATACCTAATTCAATAAGAGAGTCTTTAAGGTTAAAAGCTGATTCAAAGTCGAATTTAGGAACAGATAAAAACATTGACTCCCCACTAATATTGCTGACGATATCGTTAACCATATCCGCATCAAGAATGCGTTCTATCTCATTGAACCGTCCGGGATTGGGCATAATTATCACCATGGAGATTTCATCGCCCTTGTAGGGCAGTTCAACAGCCAGGTACCCTTCTTCGCTCCCAGTATATTCAACAGTTCTTTTTTGCTTATCTCTGAAAGGAGGATTCCCAACGTATCCATACGATCCTCTTCGGTACATCATCGGTACGGTTACATTTCCTCCGTTAAGAAGGTAGAATGTACCGTCATACGTCTTCCTATTGTCAAAAGGATGTTCCCATTCGGCGTAAAAATAAATGGCATTAGTCAAAACAAGCCGAGTCAAATCGGATATCATTCTTGGTGGTATTAAGTCATTTATCTTATCTTCTGTCTGTTGACTTACCCAGTCATTGATAGTGATACGTGATTCTTCAGGTTTCTCGGCAAAATTGGTTATTCTAAGACCTGCCCCATACTGTTCGGCAAGTAAATCAAGATAGGATTGAAGAAATGGATAGCCTTTCTGTCCCCAGATCGCGTTAGCTATATTGAGCTCAAATCTGTTTTCTTCCTCATCATCTCGCTGGTTAAGCTGGATGTCCAGTGCGTTGAATGCAGGATGGAGGGACTCCTGTGATAAGCGATATCGTAGTGTATCTGCCATCTGTTTCTCGGTTTTCCCCCGGGCACCTGCATATGTCATACTTAAGGCTGACGAGATACTGTATGGTGAGAAAAACAGGTTGCCTTCGTTCGTCCTCAGTAC
>CP070800.1:511993-515906 GCA_020343555.1 Dehalococcoidales bacterium | reverse complement strand
TTCCCGGACCTACTTTGACCGTTCCTTGACTCAGTTTTTCTACTTCCTGCATAACTCCGTATCCATGCAATGGATCGGTAAGGGCGAGCATTATATAGTACGTCGCTTCGCTTAAAGGCAAGTACTTTTTTATTTTTTTGTTTGTCATCGTATCTAATATATCGTTTATCGCTATATCGATACTCGATATATTAATACAATAAAGGTTAAATGTCAATTCTTTCTTCGGTCTTTGTTTTACAGACAATACTAGCCTTATTCGTGATCCTTCATTTATATATACAAGATCACAGGATACGCTTCACCGCAGAAATAACAGAGGAAACAAATAAAACGGAGGTAGAGGAAATTAAGGTTGAATCATAAATATCGGATATTTTTCAGATATTTCGATGAAGAAATTGACAGTATCGTAGTTGATGATCTCTAACAGGAATTCGATATTCTCGACATTCTTAGGAACCACGTGTACTGGTGGTTCCTGTTTTTTTGCTACCAAACGAACTCGCTAATCATCACATTTGCTGAGATACCTTAACATGTTAGAATATTTATATGACAAATAATGATTATGAATCCGAAGAAATATTTAAACTTGATCTCGAGAAATATGGTGTTTCTCATCTTGAAGGAGAGAACATTCTAACTCTGAAAGAACAGGATATGGCTACACTTCTGGAAGCGCTTGGAAATGATGATATTTCTCTCACTGTATCGTTACCATGTACTCCGGATGTCATGTTCGGACTGGCATCCACATCTGAATGCCGCCGATGTGGTAAATGCTGTCAACCGAATCCTCTGAATCCAGCAAGTCCGGGAATAGAAGTATTCAAAGAAGAATTGTTCGAGATAGCTCGCTTTCTCCAGGTTCCATATGAAATCATAGAGAAAAAGACTATGCCAGGTAAATTCGTACCTCATCCCTTCGGCTGGACCGGACTTTCGTCGACAAGATGGCTTCCTCTCCCATGTCCTTTTTTCGATCACGAGCAGAATAGTTGCAGTGTTCATAGCGTCCGGCCTGTTGTCTGTAGAATCCATCCCATCATATTTATTGGCGATAACGATAGTTTCTCCATCAAGCTAAACTGCGATTATGGAAAGGATTTGATAAAAACGGCATATGAACAGGTAAAAAAGAACGATCCTGATTGCGAAATAATTCTTTAACAAGCTGCATCGTCCATTGTTGATGTCATCAATAGAGGTCAACTTTGTCATGAAAGGACAGGAAGATTACTTATAAAAGCAAGTCAATAGTCTGGATATCAGTTCTCTTAGTCATATGTATACTGTTAATCTGGCATGTTATTAACTGGCACACAAACGGAATGCACACCAGACTCTTAGAAATGGCTGAAGAAGGAAAATCCTATATTTCAGTAGCCTATAATATCGGTCTTATTTTGGTTATGGCAACCACACTTGGGTTGCTTATGGGGAAAATCACCGATCTGATAAGTTATGAAAGACAGAATCTGGTAAGTTCCGATACCACGGGTAAGGTGGATTCGGAGTAATGCTTCAGCTGCCAATGATGCCGGATATCGAGGTTAGTATTGTTCTTCTGGTTATACTCAGCCTGTCTGCAGGCGTAATAAGCGGTTTCGTTGGGGTGGGCGGTGGTTTTATCATGACACCGGCTCTTATAATTCTTGGATTCCCCGCTCAGTATGCAGTTGGAACCGATATGTTGTATGTAATGGGTAATTCTATAATAGGTACACTGAGACACAGACGATTGGGTAACGTAGATTTTAAGCTTGGCTGTGTGATGATAGTTTTCATGATGGTTGGAGTTGAAGTGGGTATAAGGATTTTGAATACCGCAATAAATGCCGGCATAGCCGAAGAGTCGGTCTTGATAGTAACGATATGTGTCCTGATAATAGTCGGAAGTTCAATATTCTGGGAGAGTACTCGCACAAAAGCAAGAATGGAAAAAATGATCAGAGAGAATAATGAAACAGATGAAAGCACCGGAATTTCGTTCATTTCTTCTGCATTAGCGCGTGTGAATATACCACCTATATTAAATTTCCCGCGAGCTAATGTTCGTATTTCATTGTGGGTACTTCTGTTAATAGGAGTGACAGCCGGAGTTTTGGCGGGATTTATCGGTGTGGGAGGGGGATTTATCATAGTACCTTCACTTGTCTACGTATTCGGAGTCCCGTCATTTATTGCTGTCGGTACCAGTCTCTTCCAGATTATATTTCCAGCAGCTTTCGGTGCGGCAAGGTATTCGATCGACGGAAGTGTAGTCATTTTTGCTGCCTTCATAATGATATTTGGTTCATCGGTCGGGGTATATTTTGGCTCCTTACTGACCCGGTATCTCAGCGATATATCCATGAGATATACCCTGGCTATAACAATACTGGTTGCAGTAATGGGCTCTATTATCAAGGTTGTTGCTATTACCAGTGATAGTGAGGTGAGCTGGTTGAGATACGCAACGATGATAATAACGTTCGGCGGACTGATCTTTATAATCTGTCTTCTCTCAGGATTGTATCTTGCTGCTATTCGTAAAAAGAAGGGCAAGTATATTCCTGCGTGGACTCAATCGCTTATCAAGGATTAAGATAACGATTTGACATACATTTCTCAAGCCGATTGGTTGTCCCTAAGCTGTTTCCATGCCTGAAATGTTTTGTATCCGCCGGATATGTTAATGCATTCGAAGTTATTCAGCAAAAATATTCGAGCAGCATTATATGATGTTTTCCCCTGAGTACAATAGACCTGGACTTTTTCTGACTTATCAAGAGTTTTTATATATGTTCTTAAGTCACCAAGAGGGACATTTACTGCTCCTTCGACATGTCCGTCAGCGAAATCTTTTGGTTCACGTAAATCCAGTGTGAGTCTGTCAGCTACGTCAACCATATCCCAGTGAGTTGTCGGAACGTCACCTCTCAGTATATTCGCTGCTGCCATTCCAGCCAGGTTGACTACTTCTTTTGCGGAACCGAACTGAGGGGCATAGCTTAATTCTGCTTCCTCAAGATCAAACACCGTTGCTCCTAATTGAATTGCCATGGCGATTACGTCTATTCTCTTATCTACACCGTCCTGTCCAACAGCCTGGGCTCCGAGAATACGACCGTCTTCACGGGAAAAGATCAGTTTCAATGCCATTAGGCTTGAACCAGGATAATATTCGGCATGGTTTCTCGGGTGTAGATAGACTTTTTCATAAGGGATGATGTTTCCACTCTCAGCAGAACGTTGAAGAGATTTTTCACTGGCACCAGTCGAGGCTATGTCGGTGTCAAATATTCGACATACTGCAGTCGACTGTACTCCGCGAAAACCGCGGTTTCGACCAAATATCGAATCTGCTGCTATTCTTGCCTGACGGTTTGCCGGACTTGCAAGAAGACTCAGCATCCACTCACCGGTAACTATGTCCCGGGATTCAACCAGGTCTCCCACTGCCCAGATACTGCTGTCACTGGTTTGCATATACCGATTTACTCTGACGCCACCGTGTTCGCCGATTTCCAGTCCTGCATCACGTGCCAGGATATTTTCTGGCCTGCTGCCAATAGACAGAATCACCATATCGCATGAAAGTTGTTTATCGGGATCCGTAGTAACATTTATCCGTATGCTATCATTTACCCGAGAAAAGGATTTTACTGCTGTATTCAGGTATAGGTCGACTCCTTTTTCTCTGAGTTTGTCATGTACAGGGACAGCCATCTCCGGATCGAAAAATGGTATTACGTTCGGGAGTATTTCGACGATAGACACTTTAATACCCAGTTGTACAAGGTTCTCGGTCATTTCTAAGCCGATAAGACCGCCACCAACTACTACAGCTTCTTTGACATTGTTATTCTTGATCCATTTCTTTATTTCATTGCTGTCCGGGATACTTCGTAATGTATAGATTCCCTCC
>CP070800.1:509278-511893 GCA_020343555.1 Dehalococcoidales bacterium | reverse complement strand
TCGCCAATCCATTCCATGGTAGGCCACGGTTCAGGCTTAGTCACTGATTTTCTAACCACATACTTCCCGTATTTGGTATTGTCCATTTACTTCTACCTCCTGTGGATGTTCTACTTATTCTTTCACTAATACATTGAAGATATCAATCAGGAAAAGGCAAATTATCCAAGTTTTGACAGCGTTTAAGTATAAGAATAAAATTCACTCGTTGAAAAGTGCCGAAAATAATAAGGAATTATCATCTTTATCACAAAGGAGATCAAATATCAACTATCCCGACTGGTTAAATCAGGCGATTTTTTACCAGATTTACCCTCAAAGCTTCTACGATTCAAATGGTGATGGAATCGGAGAAATTTCCGGGATAATCCAGAAGCTGGATTGTCTACAGTGGCTGGGAATTAACGCGATCTGGATCAATCCCTGTTTTGTGTCTCCTTTCCAGGATGCCGGTTATGATGTTGCCGATTACTACCGGATTGCACCACGTTATGGAACCAACCGTGACCTTTATAAACTTTGCAGCGAAACCCACCGGAGAGGTATTAGAGTCTGTCTCGACCTTGTCGCCGGTCATACTTCTGTTGAACACCCCTGGTTCAAAGCTTCCTCTCGAAGGAAGGGGAAAAAATATACAGACCGATATGTCTGGGTTCCTCCCGAGGAAAACTACAACAATACCGGGCTTTCCCTGATACCAGGTTTTGCTGACAATGGTGACAGTTATATTGC
Source organism: Dehalococcoidales bacterium (assembly GCA_020343555.1). Next base: position 511,161 of record CP070800.1, on the reverse strand, counting down.
GAACTGTTTTGATTTTCAACCGGCGCTGAATTATGGTTTCGCTGTACCGGACCAGCCATGGCAGCAACCTGTTGATGCTTCCGGACCACGTGAAACTCGAAAAGACCTGATCAAGATTATGGACTACTGGCTTGGTCACGGAGTAGACGGATTCCGGGTTGATATGGCGTTTTCGCTTGTCAAGAACGATCCCGGACATAACGAGACTATCAAACTCTGGCAGGAAATTAACCAGGAAATCCGTACCAAGTATCCTGACTTGGTCTTGATATCCGAGTGGGGTAATCCTGAAGAATCGATAGCAGCCGGTTTTGATATTGATTTCATGTTGCATTTTGGTGTCAGTGGTTATCCGGATCTGTTATTAAATGAAAACAGCTTCTTTCGCAGGAAAAACGGCGTCAATATACGGGCATTTTTAAAACCCTACCTTGACATGGTTGAGGAAACCGAAGGTAAAGGCTTGATCTCGATTCCGAGCGCAAATCATGACATCAAGAGACCAAGTGCCGATGGAAGAACATTCGCTGATCTTAAAGTTATCTTCACGTTTTTACTGACCTGGCCGGGCGTGCCCTTTATCTATTATGGCGACGAGATCGGTATGCGTTATTTACCCGGTCTGCCTTCAAAAGAAGGGGGTTTCGGTCGTACTGGTTCAAGGACCCCGATGCAATGGAATGATGGTCTGAACGCTGGTTTTTCACTTGCCGAAACGGAGAAGCTTTATCTACCCATCGATCCACGGAAGAAACGCCCGTATGTTGAAAGCCAGTCTAGAGATTCCTCTTCGCTGCTTAATCATGTACGTAAACTAATTGACCTGAGAAGACAACATCCTGCACTTCAAACAGAAGGCGCCCTCACCCTTTTACAGGTGGAAAACGATCATCGTTATTTTGCCTATCTGCGGCAGGCGCATGATAAAAGGTTCCTCATCGTAATAAATCCTTCCGCTGAATCATCCCGGGTGAGACTTTACAATATTCAGCCTGAAAATATCACACCTCAAATATGTCATGGAATGGAAGTGTACGTAGAACAGGATGATCTAGAGGTGCAAATGACAGGAGTATCATACGGAGTTTTTAGACTGTGATAAGCGTGGTTTCTCATGTAGAGATCATCATAAATAAATTCGGAGGTACCAGTGATGAACGTAAAAGAAGTGGTCGAGGTAGTATTGTCACTCAATGGAGGGAGAAAATTCGAAGAAACCTGTGACCAGCTTATCGAGGGCAATTGGGAACAGGAGGTGACCGGAGTTGTTACGACGTTCATGGCAACTGTAGATGTAATTCAACGGGCGGTCGAGGAAGGTTATAATCTTATAATAACTCACGAACCGACTTATTTTACCGGCAGAGATCGGTTAGACTGGCTGGAACCCGATCCGGTATATCACAAGAAAAAAGCCCTGATAAATGATAACCGGATATCCATCTGGCGATACCACGACCATATGCACAGCGGGATTACCGACCTGATTTACGCCGGACTTTTAAAAACTCTCGGGTGGGTAAACTACCTGGAGAATAATATTCCTCAGCCGCACTGCTATTCGATCCCGCCCACATCCTTACCAGAACTGGTCGACTTTTTTAAGAATACCCTCGGGATGGAAATTATACGAGTTGTTGGCAATACGAAAATGGAGTGCAGCCGAGTCGGTATTCTGGTCGGTGGAGGCAGCCTTGGTCTCGGCGTAGAGGAAATGCCGGCTAAGTTAATGAATGACGAGGATCTGGATGTAATCGTCTGCGGTGAGATCACTGAGTGGACATTAAGCGCTTACGTTCGCGATGCTGCTGCTCTGGGTCTCAACAAAGCTATAATCATCGTAGGACATGAGAGGAGCGAAGAGCCCGGTATGAAAGATCTGG
>CP070800.1:502152-509178 GCA_020343555.1 Dehalococcoidales bacterium | reverse complement strand
GGAATCCAATGCCTATGATTCCGGGTAAAGCCGGTAATGCGAAAAAGGTCGCCAAGGGAGCAACAGGTGAGATAATCCCGAAATAATAAGCGACCAGAGGCCAGACGGCTGCAATGGCGCTGAAACTGACACTGAAACTATCCGCAATACCTGTTGTGATCCTGGAGAGTATGCCTGTTTCTCCAAACCTGGAAATAATCGTTCTTCTGGATAGTGACTGTAACAGAGGAAAAATGAATACCAGACCGGTCATTGCTGCGAAACTTAGTTGAAAAGAAGGATCCCATAGTACCTGAGGATTAAAACCGGACATTAAAGCAGCAGCGAAGAAAAGTGCGATAATCGAACTTCTTTGTCTGCCAAATAATTCTGCAGCAAGAAAAAGACTTATCATCTGGACAGAACGCAGTACCGGAGGATTCATCCCGGTGAGAATCGCATATATCCAGATCGCTGCAATTGTCACCCAGACGTATACATAGCCTTTCCTGTCGAAAATCCTGATACCCAGGGATACCAGGATCCCTGCGATAATAGTCAAATGCAATCCCGAAATTGCCAGGAGGTGGGCAGTACCGGTATGACTGAATTCATTTCTGGTTGATGAAGGAATGGTATTACGCATACCCAGTAATATTCCTTTTGTGAGAGAAGCCTGGGGCTTGGGCATTGTTTGATCTATTACACCGGCTAAATTATTTCTGAATGAGTAAATCCATTCCATTGGCTTGATACCCATTCCGGTCTCAAGGACAGTTATATCCGGATAATAAATAGTTGAATAAATGCCCTTTCTTGCCAGGTAGGTTTCATAGTCGAAATCTCCGAGTTGGGGAGGTGTTTCCGGTGAACCTTCAATGAGTAGCAGGTCGCCATAGTTGTATTCTGAATAAAGTGAGGTAAAGACAAGGGCTGTGCCGGAGATATCTCGCCATTCATCATCGATCAGCACAGAATTTACCTCGATATGGAGTCGGGTATTTTTATCACCCGGTTCCGGATCCCTTCCGACTACTCCTTTAAGCAACAAAGTGTCGCTATTGTTATAAAAACTAAGGTTAGATTCATCATTAACCGGTAGGTTGAAGGTATATATAAAATTTCCGAAGAAGAAAGTAATTATAAACAAACCTGCCAGGATTAACGTCCTTCTATGGCGTTTTATACTAAAAGTAAGGAAAAGGGGTATCAGTCCCGTGAATGAAAGGAAAACCGGAAAGGAAAATAATGATCCGAACAAGATACCGGTCATCCAGCCACAACATAAACATATCAGGTACAATGGTGTCAGCCGTCCTTTTTTGTACTCAATCGAAAACGGTTATATATTCCTTGATTTGTTCATATACAGAGGGTCCAATACCGTCCACATCCAGAAGCTCGAGGGTAGTGCTGAATTCCCCATTATTTATGCGAAAGTCAACGATACGTTGTGCAATTATTTCTCCAATGCCCGGCAAAGCTTTCAGCAGCCATTTATCTGCCCGGTTAATATCTATTTTCTGTGTTCGTTGTTCGACTTTCGAATCATCCAGAAGGAGGACTACTTTGTCGGAACTATAATTATCTGTTATCCCTCCTGATGCTTGTAGAAGCATTTCGATTGTATCGTCATAAGTGCAAGGGTAATACCCCGGCAGATTCACTGCCCCACCGATATAAATCGTTCCTTCCCAGATTTCACTGACTGGATCGGATATTTCCACTTGATCACCCTGTTCATACTTTGACCATATGATAATTCCACCGATGGTTATGATAAGTACGAGTAGAATGACAACCGCCACATATATTTTTCTTGTAGTTGTTTGTGTAATCATTTTGTACTTTCGACTGTTGTCTAGCTATCAGAAACAATGAGATTCGTATACGATAGATTTTAATGTAACGGTTGAGAAAATTCAAGGACCGGTTGATAATCTGAAGCATGAAAAGAAAGGTTAGAAAATAAAGAAGGAGATTAGAGATCGCCGGTAAGGGCAGCTCGTAAAGCTTCCTCTTGCTCCTTAGTGGTGATAGCGATTATCCGATCACCTTCTTTAAGAATGGTATTTTTTGTAGGAATACGGTTCTTTTTTCCGGTACTGATTACCAGAGCCAACTTACTACTTCTGGGAATATCGAGATGACGAAGCGCTTGACCTACTGTTTTAGCTCCCGGGGGCATCCTTATTTCGACAATTTCTTCTCCACTGTCTTCAATGGCGAGTAGATGAGTTAACGGATGGGTAGGTACATCTTCCTGTATATATTCAAGGATTACGTTGGTACTGCTGACGGTGACATCGATTCCAAGTTTCTTGAATAACACTTCATTTTGAGGATTTCTGATACGGGCAACGGTACGCTGAACATTGAACTTATGCTTAGCAAGCTGGCAGGAAACGAGGTTATCCTGATCTTCTCCGGTTACAGCAACCAGCATATCGGCACGCTCTGTTCCGACTTCCGCGAGAGTTGCTGTCTCACATCCGTCACCCTGAATACAGACAGTGCCGAGTTCATTATTAATGGTTTCACAGTAGGTGGCATTTTTTTCAACGATCAGAACTTCATGTCCTTCATCGAGAAGAGTTTTCGTAAGATAATATCCAACCCTGCCACCTCCAATAATAATAATATACATTAACTCTCCATCATTTCCTCGAGTATATTCGAAATGATAGCCGTTGGACTTATCGCTTCGATTCCCAAGGTGTTATATAACTCCTGGCGGAGTGGATCATAGATACGGCAAATAGTTCTCGGGACATTGAAAATATGTTTGGCAATCTGGCATGCCATAACGTTTCGATTGTCTCCCTGTGTAAGGGCAAAAAACACATCGGTTGTTTCTATACCGGCTCTTTTCAAAGCTTCCTCATCGATCCCGTTACCCCTGAGAGCAGTACCCCTGAAATCCGGCAGATCTAAAGAAAACTTCAATCTCCTGAAGCTGTAATCATCATTGTCCAGGATGGTAACCTCGTGACCTTCAGCATCTAGACTCCTGGCTAACAAAGCGCCGACTCTTCCACAACCCACTATTAGCACTTTCATTATCGTAATTATCCTTGATCGCCGATGTACTGGTGATATAGTATTACTCGACACGGCGCGTTTTTAAGTAAATATGGTACGACATTTCCAAGATCGAACTGACCGAAGCGTGTTTTATAATCAATACCTATGAGTATCAGATCAGCTCCTTTTTCTTTCGTCAGGTCCACGATCGCCGGACCGGGTTCACGAGCTTGAAGGAGGTCCGTATCCATTGAGTAACCACTTGTTTTCGCTACATTCTCGGCGTTATCGAGAATGGCTTCAGCTCTCTGGACTTCGGACTCGACTTCAGCATCGAGTGGAAGAGTACGGTCTATCGGGATGACATGAACAGCATATAACCTAGCTTTATCAGGTTTAGCCATTCTACAGGCCAGCTTGACTGTTTCTTCATCGACCGCGGAACCGTTAACCGGTACTATGATATTCTGAAATTCCATGATTAAATAATTAATTATCAGCGAAACAGAGGATATTATAACCCCACTTTTAAAAAACTACAACCATAAATATCAAATTTTTACATTTTTTTTATTATCTCCACTTCCAGAACGGGGGTATGAAAATCATGAACACCGTAAATAATTCCAGTCGCCCAACTATCATGCACACCGTAAGGACGAGTTTACCTATCGGGGGGATAAATTCGTAGTTCGAAACTGGTCCGACAAGGTTCAGACCGGGACCAATGTTACCTACCGAAGCAATTACTGAAGATAATGCGGTTACATGGTCGAGTCCGACCGCACTCATTATCAAGAAACCAATGAAAATAGTTGCTGCATATACGATAGCCATACCGATTATACCGGAAATTATGCTTTCGGGAAGCACAGTTCCTCCGATTTTCAGAGGAACGACTACTCTCGGATTAAAGGCAAGGATTATCCTACGATAGGCGTACTTGACCAGTACCAGGAGTCTGACAACTTTGAGCGCTCCTCCTGTTGAACCGGCAGAGGCGCCGATAATCATGAGGGTGAGTAAAATAGATTTCGCGAAAGCAGGCCAGAGATTGAAATCCACAGTATTAAAGCCGGTCGTGGTCATGATTGAAATTACCTGGAAACTGCTGTGTCGTATAGCTTCACCGAAGGATGTATCCATACTGGTAGTAAGGTTTATTAGAATCAGTACTGTCGCTGCAAGGATGAGTATTATATAAAGACGGAATTCAGCATTCCGGATTAATTGTTTTACTTGCCGTTTCCAGACCAGAAAATAAAAAAGACCGAAATTTACTCCAGCTATTGCCATGAAGACTATGATTACAATTTCTACGAACAGGCTGTTATAGGATTCGATACTCATATTTACTGGCGCGAATCCTCCGGTAGGCATAGTACTAAGAGTTACCGTAAGTGCATCAAATACCGGCATTTTCGCTGCCAGTAATAGCAGAAACTCGAATACGCTGAATCCAAGGTACAGTATCCAGACCGCTTTGGCTGTATCTCGAATCCGCGGAGTGAGTTTTTCTGCTTGAGGTCCCGGCATCTCACTCTCAACAAGATGGGTAGCGCCGATGCCGAGAAGGGGGAACAAAGCCACAAATAATGTGATGATACCCATACCGCCTATCCACTGCGTAAGTGAACGCCATAACAAGATACCCTGCATTTTATCTTCTATGGACGTCATTACCGTGGCACCAGTGGTAGTAAATCCTGATACAGACTCGAACCATGAGTCCATCAGATTAGGGAAAGTTCCCGAAATAATATAAGGAAGAGATCCGAAAACCGAGACGAAGATCCAGCTACCGGCTACCAATACTATTGCTTCACGCCGACTTAGTTTTCCCTGACCGGTCTTAATTAATTGCCAGAGTAGAAGACCTATCCCGACAGTGATACCTATCGAAACACCAAAGGCTGATGCGCAGGATTCACCCCTTAACAAACTCCATATAAGCGGGATGAGCATGAATAACCCGAGGATCGTCAGGACAAGGCCGAGGTAACGGCTAACTATAGCTAATCTCATTACAAGTTTTTCACTTAAACAGCTTCTCTACTGCCGAGGTTGCTGACAGGGGAGTGATTACTATTACATGGTCACCTGGATAAATAATGCTGTCATCCGGTGGGATAATTACTTTTTCATCACGTATTATCGCGGCAGCGATTACATCCTTTGGCAATCCTGCTTCAGGAATACTCCGCTGGGCAATACTTGCCGTAGAACTCACACCGAATTCGATCGCCTGGATTTCCTGACCTCCGACGAATGCAGCTGATATCGCTCCACCATGAAGAACGAAATGGGTAATCTTGTTGGCGGTGAGTAGAAGTGATGATATTGCCATATCGACGCCGATTGCTTCTGCCAGGGGAATATAGCCTGGTTTGTTTAGAGTTATCAGATTACGGGGTACACCCAGGTTCTTTGCCAGCAGGGTACACAGGATATTCAGTTCGTCATTTTCTGTAGTAGCAACGAAGGCATCTGCTGATGGCACTCCCTGTTCTATAAGAAAATATCGATCGGTCGCATCTCCCTGAATTATTGTAGCTTTTTTCAGTTCTGCGGCTATTTCCTGGCTTCTGTTATAATCCTCTTCAATGACCATCACTGAGATTCCCTGCTTCTCCAGCCCGTCTGCTACCAGGTATCCGATACGTCTTCCTCCGAAAACAACCACGTTTCTGATTGGAGGTTGGGGTTGTGTAAATACACTGGTCAATTCATTCATCGCTTCCTGAGAAGAGAGTAGGTATAAGTGGTCATCCTCTTGGAGTTTTTCATCGGGAGAAGGGATGAAAGTGTTCGCACTCCTACCAATCGCGGCTGCCACACAAGGAACGGGAAACTTTATCTTTTCAAGAGTTTTGTTTATGAAGGATTGTTGTTCGATCTTGAATTCACCTATTTGAATTTTTCCATCGGCAAAATTACTGACAGGTGAGGGACACAGACCGCAAAGCAATTGCACCATTTCGTCAGCAACGGCTACTTCAGGATTGATGATGAGATCGATTCCTAGTGTTTTGGGTCTCACTATTTTCCTGGTGGCTGATGGCGATTTGGCTGCGGTAACAAAGTATCCGGAATACTCGGGATTGCGAACTCTTCCTACCGTCATGGAAGCTCCGAGTTCTTTTGCCAGGAAACAGATAAGCATGTTGGTTTCGTCATTGTTGGTAACAGCAATAATTAGATCGGCCCGTCCAACCTCCGCTTCTCTGAGTATCCTGGGTGTTGTGGCGTTACCTGCCATGGTTTTTACATCGAGTTGACGGCGGATACCTTCAATTACTTGGTCGGAAGACTCCACGATGGTAACCTCGTGCTTCCCCTCTGCCAGCATGGAGGCAATATGCGTTCCTACTATTCCGGCACCCGCAATAATAATATACACTTGTTTTACCGCTATCTGCTACCAGTACCCCTAATCAGCTTCCGAATATTTTTGAAAATATGAGGAAACAAGCCCCGGGATTTTCTACGTCGTCTTAACACCTTATCAGCCGCCCGGGAAGAAGGTACCTGTTCAAAGGATTCCTTGTCCTTTGAACTTTTATCACTTTCCAGTTGTTTGTTATCTGCCACTTTCAAATTCATTATGTTGGACGGTCCTGGGTAATAATAAATATGGTAAAGGTATTATATATACTATTTATACAAACAGTTGCAGGATTTTACTCCTCTGAAGCCTGTCTGTCAAGAGTTTATTATAGATATTTTTGTCTAGGTGATATCTGCTAACTTGGCAAAGTATTTTTAAAAAGAATCGATAGAAATTTACTTGACAATGGTAGGTGGCTATGATATATTTTCAGAGGAATAGCGGAGTGTCTATTTTATGGTGAAAGTGACTACATAAGAAGACGACCGATAGGTGAGAGCCAAGCAGGCGGCTTGGTGTTAACACCAAGCCGCTTTCATATTGCCTAGTACATTAACAATTGAATAGAGGGCCTATTGTCAAATCTAAAGCAGGTCAAGCGGGTGAAGGCACACGGTGGATGCCTTGGCATCAAG
>CP070800.1:491991-502052 GCA_020343555.1 Dehalococcoidales bacterium | reverse complement strand
TTACGCGCTCGCCTGCTCGATATCGAAAAGATGAAACAGGAAGAAGAGATGGGACAGGAAAGACGATCCCAGCTTGGAACAGGCGATCGTTCTGAGAAAATACGCACCTATAATTTTCCGCAGGATCGGGTAACCGATCACAGGATAGGAATGAGTCTTCATAATATCGAGGGGATTCTCGAAGGAAATCTTGACGAACTTATCGATGCTCTGGCGACTGATGACCGTGCCAGGATGCTGCAGGAGCAGCTTGCATGAACCTCCGGCAGGCTCGAAAAGAAGCTGAGAAAACTTTTATCGCCGCCGATATCCATGATGCTTTACTTGAATCCGAAGTGCTGTTGATGCATGTCCTTAAAATTAACAGGGTAAAGCTGCATATCGATATCGACAACGATCTTACTTCCCAGCAGTATGAGGAATTCAGAGTACTCATTCAGCGACGTCTTCAAGGTGAACCGTCAGCCTATATCACTGGGAACCGGGAGTTCTATGGTCTGGATTTTTTCGTTAATCCGGATGTACTGATACCACGACCGGAAACGGAAATCCTGGTTGAACAAGCCATTGCAATGGCAAAAAAGCAGTCGTATAAAAAGATTATTGATGCAGGAACTGGCTCCGGAGTGGTGGCTGTATGCCTGGCATTAAACCTGCCGAATGCTATTATCTATGCGACGGATATATCAGCTCCGGCACTGGACGTAGCATCCAAGAATTGCCAACGGCATAAAGTAGAGGACAGGATAACTTTACTTCAGGGTAATCTACTGGAACCACTTCCCGAACCGGTTGACATGATCGTTGGCAATTTACCCTACGTGACAAATACGGATATACAGCAGGTAAAAACCGCCGGATATGAACCCGCGATAGCTCTTAGCGGAGGGGAAGATGGCCTGGAATCAATAATTGCGATTGTCGCGCAGTCTCTAAGTAAGTTATTGCGGGGCGGATCGATCCTGCTTGAAGTAGGCCAGGGACAGAGTCAGGCAGCGTCCCGGCAGTTAAGAGGAATATACCCATATGGCGAGGTGGAAATTTTTCGTGATCTGGCCGGGATAGAAAGAGTAGTAAGGTTAACGCTTCCGCAGGAAACTCGCGTAAATTCTTGACGCGTATCATTCAATATTGATATTATTCTCTTGGGTCGTTTCCCCATTTATTATGAATGATAAAGGAGTGTGTCTGCTATGAACATGATTGTATGCTGTAAGCAGGTAGTCGATCCGGAAGCCCCACCGGCAAGTTTCAGGGTCGATGCTTCTGCAAACAAGGTAATTCCTCCACAGGGAATACCGCCGGTAATCAGCCCTTTCGATGAAAACGCCCTTGAAGCGGCGCTAAAGATCAAGGACGCTCAGGGCGGTAAAATCACCATTATATCACTGGGTAATAACCTGCTGCGGGATGTTGTGAAAAAACCCCTGTCGATGGGTGCCGATGAACTTGTTCTGCTTGAGGATGAAGCCTATGATGAAGGCGATTCCTGGTCGGTTGCGTACGCAATCGCAGGTGCTATAAAGAAAATAGGTGAGTATGACCTGATTTTCTGCGGTAGGCAGGCTGCTGACTGGGATAACGGTCAGGTCGGTTCAGGTATTGCCGAGATTTTGGGCCTGCCCAGTGTTACATTGGCTAAGAAGGTCGAACCGGAAGATGGCAAGGCAAAAGTAGAACGTGTTACAGCCGACGGCTACGATGTCATAGAAGTATCTCTTCCTGCCGTCATTACGGTGAGTAATGAACTTGGTGAAGCCAGGTATCCTACGATCAAGGGGATTATGGCCGCCAAGAAGAAAGAACCTGTTGTATGGAAACCTACAGATATTGAGGTCGATGCAGGGCAAATCGGCGCATCAGGCAGACGTACAAAACTGCTGAAGTTATTCCAGCCGGTCCGTGAAGGCGAATGTGAAATTATCGAGGGAGAAAGTCCTGAGGAAACGGCGGAAAAGCTGGCGACGAAACTCAGGGAAGAAAAGGTATTATAAATTTTAAATTTATTACTCCCGGACAATATATCCGGGCGGTATTACAGGAGGAAAATAAATGGCTGATAATAGCGGAGTAATGATACTCGGAGAGGTTACCGAAGGAATGCTGAGTTCCATATCAACCGAGTTACTCGGATGCGGTAGAAAGTTAGCCGATGACCTGGGACAGGAATTGGTCGCGCTTCTCATCGGGAGTTCAGTCAGTGGTTGTGCCCAGGAAGCGATATCCTACGGGGCTGATAAGGTATATGTGATCGAAGATCCCGTTCTTGAAGACTACCAGGCTGATTCTTATGTAGCGGCAGCTGAAAAAGCTGTTAAAGAAGCCAGTCCTGCAATTATTTTACTGGGACAGACAGAGGTGGGGAGTGATATTGCATCGCGTCTGGCTTTCAGGCTTGAAACGGCGTCGGTACTCGACTGTGTAGCCCTGGAGATAGACGCTGACACGAAACGATTACTGCAGACCAAGCCGGTTTATGGCGGCAATGCGCAGGCAATATACGTGACCGATACCGATCCTCAGATAGCAACGGCCAGGGCTAAATCGATGACACCACTTGCGAAAGACGAATCGAGACAGGGTGAAGTAGTAACTATCGATGCCGGTCTCGACGTTTCAATCATAAGGACCAAAGTACTCGACAAGGTTAAGGAAGAAGTAGAAGGTGTTAAACTTGAAGACGCTCCGGTGATAGTTACCGGCGGTCGAGGGATCGGCGGAGAAGAAGGATTCAAGGAACTTGAAGAACTGGCCAGGATGATGAAGGGTGCCGTCGGAGCAAGCCGACCTGCCTGTGATAACGGTTGGATGCCTGATAAAGCACAGGTTGGACTTACCGGCAAAATTGTCACACCGGATCTTTATATTGCGGTAGGTGTTTCCGGCGCCAGCCAGCACATGGCAGGATGTTCTGGAGCGAAGACTATCGTTGCCATAAACAAGGATTCTGAGGCGAATATATTCAGGATGGCCCATTACGGAGTGGTCGGTGACTGGAAGAAAATACTGCCGGCTTTCAAGGAGAAGGTTAAAGAGCTTATTTCATAAACCATCTATAGCAGGTAAGCAAAGAGAAGAGAGTCACGACTGTTCGTGACTCTCTTTCGATTTTAGCTTAGCATCGATATTTGTCTGAATATTAGCTTTCTTTCTCGGCCTGTCGTTCAGAGACGACTTTCTGTGAACTCGTTAACGGCATGGGTTGATAGTGACTGAACTCCATCGTGAAGGTACCCTTGCCCTGGGTGATAGACTTCAGGTCGATAGCGTAACGCTGAATTTCAGCCAGCGGTGCTTGCGCCTGGATAACATTCATCCCGTTTGATGGATTCATACCCTGGAGGTGGGCACGCTTGGTGTTCAAGTCGCCAATAATATCACCTGTATAATCCTCAGGAACGGTTATCGTAACATTCATTATCGGCTCAAGAAGGATCGGATTTGCATCTGACATTCCTTTCTTAAAGGCTCCGGAACCTGCAATCTTGAAACAGATTTCCGAAGAATCGACCGGATGAAAGCTACCGTCGTACACGGCTATCTTGATATCGGTTGCGGGGAAACGTGCCAGGACACCCTCGTTCAGGGCTTCATTTATTCCCTTTTCAACAGCCGGAATATAATTCCTTGGGATTCGTCCGCCGACAACTTCATCTTTAAACTCGGTGCCACTTCCGGCAGGTAACGGTTCAAGTCTCAGCAGAACATGACCGTATTGACCGTGACCACCGGTCTGTTTCTTGTGTTTGTATTCTGCCTGTACGGTTGAAGTTATTGTTTCCCGGTAAGGAACCTTGGGAGTCTCCAGCAGAATATTTACGCCGAATTTACTCTGGATTTCCTCGGCGGCAACATCCAGTTGTGTTTCACCCATACCAGAGAGAATAGTTTCGCCTGTTTCCGTATCGCGCCGTACATGCATGGTAGGTTCTTCTTCTACCAGCCTGGTAAGAGCAGGTCCAAGTTTATCAAGATCAGCTTTGGTCTTGGGATACACAGCCTGAGAGAAGACTGGATTGGGGAAGGAAATAGGTGCCAGTTTTACAGGTTTATCCTGCGTACAGAGAGTATCACCGGTACTGGTTACATTCAACTTGGCAACTCCACCGATATCTCCTGCCGGTATCTCGGTTGCCGGTTCCTGTGTTTTCCCTCTCAGCGTAAATAACTGACCAATCCGCTCCGATTCCTGGTGATTAGCATTATATACCTGAGAATTACTCTTGAAACGACCATTATAGACCCTGAAATAAGTGAGTTTACCCACATATGGATCAGCGGCGGTTTTAAAGACGAGTGCGGCGAGTGGTGAATCATTACTCGATTTCACCATTTCCTCTTCGCCTGACTTGTTTATCGTAGCGAATTCCGATTCAGCTGGAGAAGGAAGGTATTCTTTAATGGCATCGAGTAGCTGTTTGATACCGATATTCTTCGTCCCGGAACCGGCGAGTACGGGTACAACCTTGCCGGCAGCGACACTCTGCTTGAGACCGTTATTCAATTCTTCCATGCTGAGATCTTCGCCGCCGAGATATTTTTCAAGGAGTGTATCATCGAATTCAGCCGCGGCTTCTATCAGCTTCTCGCGATAAGTTTCTACCTGGTCCTGCATATCCGCCGGGACTTCACCTTCTTTGCCTTCGGTGCCGGTATAACTCTTCAACGTAAGCAGGTCTACCACGCCCTGGAAATCTGCCTGCGAACCTACAGGAAGCTGAATGGGAACGCAATGGATTCCAAACTTATCCTGCAGCTCATTGACTGTTCGGATGAAATCTACGTTCTCACGATCCATTTTATTGACGAAGAGAAAACGCGGTAAATCGGCTTCTTCACAGTCATCCCATCTCTGCTGTGTTCCAACTTCGATGCCGGATGCTGCGCAGACGACAATCACCGCACCTTCGCAAACTCTCATACCCGCTTTTACCTCGGCAATAAAATCCGAGTATCCCGGGGTATCAATTATATTTATCTTGGTATCTTTCCATTCGCATGGCAGTACAGAAAGATTGATACTGATATTCCGTTTTGCTTCTGCTTCATCGTAATCGGAGGTTGTGGTACCGTTTTCAACCTTACCCAGCCGGTTTATTGCGCCGCTGTTGAACAGAGCGGCTTCCGAAATCGAGGTTTTTCCGGCGCTATTATGAGACAGCAGAACAACATTGCGGATAGTTTCAGGTCCGTATTGGTTCATTTTTCACCTACTACATTTATTCTTATTCATTATAGTCTTTGTACATACACTCAGCAAGTACGGAAGCCTGGTTTGATCATGCAACACGATCCAATAAAACAGGGGTAACAAACGTCTCTATGACGGCTGCTGCAAAGAAAAGACAGGCAGATATGGCAAGGTATTTCAGGTTGGTTTTTAGATTGGACTTTATTATATCTTGCTTATCCTTCCCGAATATTCCCTGAAGAACAACGATCCCGAAACTTAATGCTACTGCTTCACCAATTATCAGCGCTGGGAGTTCAAGTATACCGTGGGGAAGAAGACCAGCCAGCAGGAATGAAAGCGATTCTTCTTCTATTATTATCGCCGATACCAGGCCGATTACTCCGCCGTTGATGACCAGAGTAATAACAGGCACAATACATAGTAGAGGACTCATTACAAAGCTCAACACGATAACGGAGATGTTTTTCAGCAGTATAAATATAAAAACAGCAACCTGTGGTAGGGGTGTGATAATTCCAGCCATTTCATCCAGAGCTGCGGCTTCTTCGAGAAATAAACCTGCTCCTTCGGTGGGTATTAACAATCCGAGAAGCAGACCGAAAATAAACAGCCCGGCGGAGATAAACAGCCATATCCTGAGCTTCATCTAGCCACCGAATTTCTCATAGAACACGATATCAGATAGCTCTTTCCTGGGAACGGTTCCGGGTGTTTCATCTGGATAACCAAGCGGGGTCATCGCTACCACGCAGAAACCTTCAGGTACTCCGAGGATCTTGGCGACTTTTGGTGCGTCGAATAATCCGAGGTGGACTGTTCCAAGTCCCAGAGAATGGGCTTCCAGTACCAAATTCTGCATGGCAAGGGCAACATCATACATATACCAATCACCTTTATCGGTTGCGAATTCACCTGCATTAAGCCCGGATTTCCCGAGTTCGGCACAAGCAACGATAAGTACCGGGGCATGCTTGATTGCGTTAGCGCTGGGATTGCTACCGGATCTGCCGCTGATCATGCATTCGGCAACCTTTGACCTGATACTGCTATCACGTACCACTCCGAATCGCCAGCACTGGGTGTTCTTCCATGAAGGTGCCTACCTGGCTGCTTCAAGTACTTTTTCGAGTGTTTCATCATCGATTGAATCTGTTTTCATTCTCCGGACACTTCGCCGGTTCAATATTGCTTCGGTTATATCCATATAATTTCCTTTCAGTGTTATCTTATACTTTATACGTCCCAAGCTCCTTTACCTATCAGCGAAACAAAACGGCAACCGCCAAGGTTTTGTATTTTGTTTTTAGTCTTCAACCTGGTAACCTTGTAGAGTTCCTGGAGATGACGCGATCCAACCGGTATAACGAGTATACCGTTGATTTTAAGCTGGGCTAACAGGTCGGGCGGTACCTCAGGAGCCCCCGCCGTGGTAATTATCGTATCGTATGGAGCGTCCTTGGGCCAGCCAAGTGTCTTTCCAGCAACGTGCACAGTGACATTGGTGTATCCCAGTTCCTTCAATAAAATGCCTGCAGCGTCAGCCAGTTCCGGCAGGCGTTCTACAGAGATGACCGTATCTGCGAGTTCGGCAAGAATTGCTGTCTGGTATCCACTTCCCGTGCCGATTTCCAGTACCTTTTCTTTTCCGGTCAGTTCCAGAGCTTCGGTCATCATTGCCACGATTAATGGCTGTGAAATGGTCTGAGCTAACCCGATGGGAAGGGGTCTGTCTTCATATGCCATGTGCCGCAGGTCCGGGGACACGAATTTCTCCCGTGATACGCGAGACATGGCATCGAGCACTCGTTTGTCACGGATTTCAGCGCCGATATGACTTATCAGTCTTTCTCTCGATTTTTTAAAATCCACGACAAGACCACGATTATATTACAGTTGTCTATAAAGTAACAGCCAGTATGCCGAGAATTACTAGAACCAGGACTGCAAGTATACCTATTGTTCTCAGTTCCGAAGATATGTACGGATAACGAACAGGTGCAGATTGCATCGGTGGGGTAGAATTCTTCTCAGACATGACAGGAGTCTCAGCTGCTACGTTAGGATCTAAGATTTTCTCAGGTGTCTGGCTGGTAGTTGTAGCAGATATTTTACCACCTGAATGTTTTACCCTCTTGCTGGGAGGAAGATTTTTCCCTCGTTTGCGACGAGATTTCGCAGGCATAATTAACTCCCAATGATGAATTTGTTATGTTACCGATTTTACTTGGCTCTTGGGTGGGATTTTTCATAGGTGCGACGTACATGATCAGATGTCAGGTGGGTGTATACTTGCGTTGTCGAAATATTGGCGTGGCCCAATAATTCCTGTACTGATCTCAAATCAGCACCACCACTAAGCATGTGAGTAGCGAAACTGTGCCTTAGGGTGTGAGGAGTTATTTCTTCATTCAACCCAGCTGCCTTGGCGTAACCTTTGAGTATTTGCCAGAAACCCTGTCGGGTTAATCTTTCACCCCGCCTGTTAAGGAACAGTGCTTTTTCATCATCCCTGCGTACTATCTGGGGTCTGGCTTCCTTGATGTATTCATCGACTATTACGGCAGCCTGGCGGTAGATTGGCACCATACGCTCCTTGTTACCCTTGCCGAAACAGCGTACAAAACCACCGTCAATATCCATATCGTCCAGGTTCAAAGAAATGAGTTCACTTACCCGCATTCCGCTTGCGTAAAGAAGTTCCAGCATGGCGTGATCTCTCTTTGCTTCAGGTGTTGACTGTTTTGCCGGCTGATCAAGAAGAAGACGCACCTGTTTAAGAGAGATTGGTTTGGGAAGAAGCCGCCCAACGGCTGGTGAAGCTACATTCTGAGTTGGATTCTCGGTTATCTTACCTTCTGACATTAAAAACTTGAAGAAACTCTTGGCAGCAGCTATCTTTCTTGCCAGGGTAGTGGCAGCGTAGTTTCTTTCCTTTAGTGTAAGTTGATAAGCGAGCATCGACTGGCGGTTGAATTCTGTCCAGGAAGGATCGTTACCGGATTTTGTTGATTCTTCCTCAATGAACTCAGCCAGCTGTGAAAGGTCATTCTGGTAGGCAGCCAGCGTATTTTCTGAAAAACCTTTCTCTACCGACAAGTAGGTCAGGAATCTCTTTATTTCTTCTTTCACCACAACTCCTCACTAACAATGGATTTCAGGCTAAGATGACCCGTGTCTGATTAACATATATATTTTAACATAACAATCTAAAAAAAGCGACAGCCAGAGGAAAAATAATTCAGATATTTGTGAAAGTTGATTCTATCGATGAATGTTCTCTCTATTGTCTTTAAGCTAACTTTTGAGGTAACCTTTATCCTGAATAAGTTATATCTTCAAATTGTTTTGTATTCAGTCTTTCGGCTACTTTTCTAAAGTGGAATCCGAATACAGATAGACTAACAGAGAGGGGGAAGGCTCTCGGTTTCTGAAATAGGGTTGAGAGTATAAGTCTCCAGTAATACCTTCTTCCTTTTTCCTTGATGCCCAGGAACCAAATTGATTTGAAAAGTCCTTCTATGTGGTGGAACCTGAGTTGAGGTGCCTTGTTTACCTTGGGTGGATTATATTCGCGGAGGAATGTTTTGACTCTTTCATAATAGTGCTTTGGTGAGTAAATGGTGTGTACGATATTCCTGTAACCGTTGATCAGAGTTTCGTAGTTCATCTTGGGTACAAAGTTAATCGAGTAATCGGTATTGTCACCGGTGATGTCTTTCAGGAGGCGGTTTTCATCTTTTAAACGGTGGTACAATCTGGTACCACGCGGAGCGTTGAGCAGTCCGACCATGGCTGTAACAATCCCGCTTTTCTGAATAAAATTGATCTGGCTTCTAAAGATGGATACAGGATCGGAATCGAATCCGACGATAAATCCTCCCTGTACCTCAAAGCCGTTGTTCTGGAGAATTTTTACCGCTGTGGAAAGATCTCGTCCTTTGTTCGGCAGTTTGTTGCATTCGGCAAGACTGTCTTCGTTAGGCGTCTCGATACCGATGAAGATACGGTCGAATCCCGCTTTTGCCATCAACCTCATTAATTGTTCGTCATCGGCAAGATTGATCGAAACCTCGGTGAAGAAGGAAAACGGATGTTTTCGTTGTTTTTGCCATTCGATAATTGCAGGTAGCGTCTCTGCTTTCAGCTTTTTCTTGTTGCCGATAAAATTATCATCGACGATGAAAACACCGCCACGCCATCCTGTTTCGTATACTGTGTCCAGTTCGGCAAGCATCTGCATTTTGTCCTTGGTACGTGGAGTGTGACCATTGAGAATGATAATATCACAGAACTCACAGTCGAATGGACAGCCGCGGGAATACTGGATGGCGAGTGAAGAATACTGGTTTATATCGATAAGAGACCACATCGGGAGGGGAGTGCTGTCCACCGGAGGTCTTTCATCACTTTCATAAAGATGTTTTGCTTCATCTTGGTCAAGATCTTCCAGGAACAGGCGGAGAGTTGATTCTGCTTCACCGAGGACAAAGTGGTCGACACCTTCAAACTCGTCATAACCTGTGGTAAATAACGGTCCGCCGCATACTGTTTTCGTGTTCAGAGATTTACACCGTGATAGTACTTCTTTGACAGAGTCTCTCTGGACGACCATGGCGCTGATAAAAACGTAATCAGCCCATTCTATGTCTTCGTCGGCCAGGTCATTGACGTTCAAATCGACGAGTTTCTTTTCCCAGTCACCGGGCAACATAGAGGCAACCGTCAGCAGACCCAAAGGCGGGAACGCCGCTTTTTTAGAGATGAACCTGAGGGCATGCCTGAAACTCCAGAAAGTGTCGGGGTAGCTCGGGTAGACAAGAAGTATCTTCATGTGTCTCTCCTTTGCTTAAATTGAAGCAGTAAAGCA
>CP070800.1:488146-491891 GCA_020343555.1 Dehalococcoidales bacterium | reverse complement strand
TGTTTTTACTAGAAAACTCTTATATCCATTTATGTATATTGTCATGCGGCTGCCACCATCCTCAGGTGAAACCCGATAGCCAGCGTAAGCGCCCTTGAACCTGCCATCGAATATGTACCATCTCATGTGTTGCGGCTCTTCCCACTCAACTACTTCCCAAGGATAGTCTCCATGGATTAGTACGAAGTGGTAACCAATCGATCCAACCTTATGTGGTGGGTCTGTAATCCAATCTGCAAAATGTACCCCGTAACGCCATAGTACTTCATTAGAAGCTTCGGACAGATAGTTCCAGACATCTTCGGGAGAGCGCTCGATCCATGTTGATGCTTCCAGTTCTTTTGGCATAATGCTTAACCTCCAATTTTCTTCTAGTGAATAATCTTCAAGGGGTGGTTGTTACAAATTTTTTCCTATCCTTCTTACAGATCATTTGTATGGTATGGCGTCCGGACATAACTGCGGTAGGCATGCTGCCCAGAACAACCCATTGTCCAGCCATGTAGAAATTATCCAGGCCGGGTAGAGTCTTACGCCATTGACGCATCAGGGTCTCAGAAGCCATCATCCATCCTTCATAGGCGCCCCGCCAGTTACCTGTATAACGGACCCAGGTCATTGGAGTAGCCACATCTCGCATCTCCACCTGGTCAGCCAGCCCGGGAAAACGCTTATCGAGTCGAACAATCACTTCATCTGCTATCCGTTCCTTCTCAGCTTTATATCGTTCCGGTTTTTCATACAACTTCTCCCAGTAATCGTAATCGGTAATGAAATAAGCTCTCATCACGGTCTTCCCTTCAGGCGCCATCGTAGGATCGAAATTAAATATCTGTACACCAAGCATGTTGTGTTCCTTACCGGCTATAATTACTGGTTCGTTAAGAGGGAAATGAAGGCCTTCTGTAGTAGAAGGCACCTCGTCGAACTTACGGTTTACACCCAGCCCGATGTATACCAGCGGCTCGCGTAACGGAAGATTATCATAATATCCGCGTATCTCGTCATCGATGTACCTGCCTTCCAGCATATCGAAGATGGTTGCATGACCGTCGGCTGCAGAGATAACGATATCACCACGATGTTCCGTACCATCAGATAACCTCACTCCCACAGCCTTATCGTTTTCCACCAGTATCTTCTCAACGTTCGCCTTAAGGTGTAACTCACCGCCAAGGTCAAGATACCGTTGCTGGATATAGCTGACCAGCGCCAGGGCTCCACCGATAACATACCCTCCGTCATTCTGGCTCATCCCGGCAAGCTGTGAGAAAATAATAACCGCAGGCACCTCAAGATATTCAACTTCAGGATGAATACCGAATACCTTACGAATGAATGGATTTTTAAATCGTTTGTTATATTCAGCTGATGAAATCTTAGTCCACTTTTGTACCGGCATCATTTTGGATAGTATCTTCATCATCTTTATATAATCGAACACGTTGTACAGTTCCTGTGGCTTATCTACCGGCATCCCCATATTTTTACATTTCCGGATTATCTTGCAGCACTCGCGTATAACTTCTTCGTCCTCAGGTGCGAATTCCATCATCTCCCGCTCGAGACGGTCGATATCGGAATACATGGTAAAAATCTTTCCTTCTTCATTTTCCAGGAGGATATACTGGTCATGATTACATATCTCCCAATGTTGAGTTACACCAAGCTCCGTCCAGAACTTGTAAAAACTTGTCCCGGGTCTTGTGCCCATCAGCGTGTTCATCGAACCGTCGATCGTATAGCCCTTACGTTTCCAGCCGGTACAGACTCCACCAGCTATATTGTGCATTTCAAAGATAGAAGTACGGTAACCGTTCATCCGACCGTAACAGCCTGCCGCCAGACCGGCAAGTCCTCCCCCGATGATTATCAACGATTTCTCCATAATATCTCCTTTAACACTCTAGTCCTACATGAGATAGTATATCTTATTTAGATGCCTTCTTATTGTCAATCATTATGGTAAAAGCATGACTTTCGCCACATCCGAACATATTTGAAAAACACAGATATATATCTAACAGACAGTGCACATAGTCCCAATCCTGAGAAATTGATATACTTGACCCATGCAATCCGAAAATTCTGTAGGAGACAAAACATCCTTCGCTTCCCGCATCCCTTTTTTCTATGGCTGGATTATCGTGGCAGTCCTCATTGCCAGCGGATTCATCATGATGGGTGTTAACTCCACGTTCGGCGTTTTCTTTAACAGCCTGGCAGATGAGTTTGGCCTGACAAGAGCATCGACTTCGGCGATTCTCTCGGTTCGAATGGTATTCAGCGCGATAGCCTGCCTGCTGGCAGGATGGGCTATCGATCGCTACGGACCGAGGAAGGTCTTTAGTGTAATGGGATTATTCGTCGGTCTGAGCATGGTATTAACCGGTCTGACGACAAGCAGCTGGCAGATATATATTACCTACGGCCTGTTCATGTCGTTTGGCGCGGGTGCTGTTTACGTGGTAATCACAGCGACCGTCCTGCACTGGTTCGACCGTAAACGCGGACTTGCCATCGGTTTGACTGGATCTGGCGGAGGGATAGGTATAGCGGTGCTATCTCCACTTTCAGCTTCATTAATTGGAGCTTTAGGCTGGCGGAATACCATGCTTTTACTCGGGGGAATATCCTGGTTCGTTATGATTCTCCCGGCACAATTATTGAAGAAAGATCCCGGGAACGTAGGGGAATTCCCTGACGGAGATCCGGAAGCAGTACGGTCACACGGTACCACTACCGAAATAGAACCTCTCAAAGTACGCCGGCTTTTCACGGACATAAACTTCTGGTCGGTATTCTTTATCTGGCTGTTCATGGCTTTCAGCATGTTTTTCGTAATGACACATATCGTTCCTCACACCGTCGATATCGGTTTTTCAGAAGTGGAAGCAGCCACTATCCTCAGTCTAAGCGGTATCGCCCAGGTTATCGGTCGGCTTTCCTCCGGAGTTCTTTCCGATAAGATAAGCGCCAGGGGAATCGCGATTGTAAGTTCGGCTCTCCAGTTCGCTGCCATACTCAGCCTGGTATGGATCAGGGAACTGTGGATGCTTTACCTGTACGGCTTTATCAACGGAATTACGTTCGCCAGTTTCGGGACCTCGATTACCGTACTTATCGGGCGTATATTCACTCTCAATGACATCGGAAAGGTGCTCGGCATCCTGGAGATCGGGATATACGTCGGCGGCGCCATAGGTCCGTACCTTGGCGGTCTGATTTTTGATTCCAGCGGAAACTATAACCTGGCTTTTGTCATCATGAGTGCCGCGGTACTGGTACGGATCATCCTGGTGCTGCTGTTACGGGTAAGACCGACCCGGCAGTTCGTTTGACATACAGGCAAGGTAACGATAGACTATACGCATTTATATCACTAATAAAAACATATTTTTGGAGGAGTCTTTTATGACAATTGATGCAGCTGTTAAAGAGGACCTGCGCAAACGCATCACCAAGGCAAAGGATGATCTCGAGCAGAAGAACGGCAAGAGTTTAAAGGAGCTTCTGCGTGAAAAAGACCAGAGAATGGCCGATGCCGCCCAACTCAAGGTACCGGACAGGGTACCGGTAACTATCCAGACCAATGTTTTTGCGGTCAAGTATGCCGGTCTTCCGCTTTCGACGATGTACTACGACCATAACGCCTACCGGATGGCCAGCCTGCTGACAGCGCTGGAAATGGATGCAGATACCGGCGGGATCGGCCTGTTTGCCAATTCCGGCACCATCCTGGAAC
>CP070800.1:484896-488046 GCA_020343555.1 Dehalococcoidales bacterium | reverse complement strand
GCTTTTGTCTGTTCTATGTCACCTCTGACGCGGGTCAATTCTCTCTGTACATCGAGTATATCTTCGACCGTATCAGCTTTGTCCATGATTACAAGAAGCTGCTGTTCGGTCGCTTCAAGATTTTCCAAACTGGCACCGAGGTCTACATATTCTTCCGTAACATCGCGGCTCGAGGTATTTTCATATTTAACCTCTACCGCCATGCCCCGCAGTGATTTCAAGGCGCTGTTAAAATGTTCGGCGAGAACTCGAATGCTGATACTTCCGGCGAGTGCTTCACCGTTTTTCCACATCGACGAAGAAACAACCCATCCTTCGTAGATTGCGGCTAACTGTTTAATGCTATCGATCGAGGTTTCGACGTTTTCGACTACCATAGCCATGTCACCGGTCCGGATGATCATTCTATCTTCACCGATTACGTAACTAGAATCGGTTGCTGTAGCAGATACTGCTTCGCCCCTTCCTCCTGTGTCTTTCGATTCCTCGTATACGGCTATCTCTTCGTCACTATCCCAGCCCTTATCCGTAGCGGGTACCGAGCCCGGTGTAGGTATCCCCTGTTCTATATCGGGTGACGAGAGGATTATTCCCTCTTCCTCAGCCAATTTTTCTGCGTCACTACCACAAGAAGCGACTGCTGTTATGACCAGAATCAATACCAGTGTGATTATCAAGGTCAGTTTTTTCATGTGTTACCTCCCTGAACAAGTTCTTTGTGTTATCACCTAATATAACGTGCTTATTCCGAAAAAGATAGTGAATGTGATAAAATCACACCGATTTCGGTAAAAAGGATAAAACACTTATTCATAGGTTTATCTGAACATTGATTAAGTGATATCATGGATCGATTTCCGAAGAAGGAGGTGGTTGAAAAATAATGAATAAGGTGAATATCAGATAACTGAATAACGGCAGACCGTTGAGTGTCTGCAATACAAGGTATACATTAGTCTACACGCCATTCATGTGAACGAAACTGAAAAACTCTGTTTTAGACCGCAAGTATAACCTTGCGGTTTGTTGTTTTTAAAGAGAGGATGATTTCTATGATGAAACTGAAATACCTGTTCGATAACAGGGAACTGGCTCAAATGATTCTTAAGAACTGGGATCACGACAGCGAAAAACTGGATATACTTGATAATTTCCGGATATCAGCAAATGCTGTATACCCGTTCCTGAATGATAGTAACGTGAATATATTGCGTTTTTCACCGGTAGAAGAACGTACAGTTGAGACTATCAAGGCGGAACTGGAATTTCTTAGGTTTCTTCGTTCCGAAGAATATCCGGTGCCGGATACTTTACCGTCAAAGAACGGTAATGAGCTGGAATTAATAAACACGCCGTGGGGGGATTACCTTGGTGTGGTATTCGAGAGAGTACCGGGTAACGCATTATGCAGAATTGAAATAACCGACGATATTATCTATGGGTATGGTAAAGCGCTGGGTGAGTTTCATATTCTAAGTCGTCGCTATCGTCCTGTCAGATATCAACGTATATCCTGGCGGGATCAAATGGACTGGATGGAGAGTATATTGTCTGAGTTCGATACTGAAAAAGCAGCTCGAGATGAAGTTCAGATCCTGAGATCCTGTTTATCCGGACTTCCAGCAGACAACGGAAACTACGGTCTGGTCCATTATGACTTCGAGACCGATAACGTCTTCTACAATGATGATGGGAGTTTTCACGTGATCGATTTCGATGATGCTCATTATCACTGGTTCGTTATCGACATCGACCAAGCTCTGGATGGCCTTTTCAGAGATTTGGCTTCCAGGAATCCAGAGGAGATAAAGGGCCTTTTTATCAGTGGATACTGCTCAGTAATACCCATTCAGGAATCGATGCTTGAGTTGATGCCTGTTTTCCGGAGATATGCCAATCTGAACGGATATGTAAAGACATTACGCGCTGCGAAAGAGACATGGAACAACGAGCCGGACTGGATGGTTGAATTACGTCAAAAATTGTCACAGGCCATGAGGAACAGGAGTATCGATTTCGGTAAACCGATATCCGTGTAATCCGGATACTCTTGCTTGCACAACCGAACTATCAAGGGATATAATTAGAGCGAAATATCCTGATAATTAAATCGGGGCGACGTAGCCAAGTGGTAAGGCGGGGGTCTGCAAAACCTCTATTCACCGGTTCGAATCCGGTCGTCGCCTCCATTTTTTTTCTCTTGTTTTTATTTATTCTTTTGTGTAATATAGAGGCTCATGAATACCGTGATAAGTGTTGAGAATCTGAGGAAGACCTATGGCAAGACAATTGCCGTAGATGATATTTCTTTTGAGGTGGCCGAGGGAGAAATATTCGGATTACTTGGACCGAACGGTGCTGGGAAAACAACCGCCGTAGAATGTCTCCAGGGATTGCGTTCTCCCGATTCAGGAACTATACGGATACTCGGAATCGATCCCGTTTCAAATATAGGATCTCTAAAGCGGCGAATAGGTTCACAACTCCAGGAAGCCGCGCTTCCCGATCGTATCAAAGTCTGGGAAGCCCTGGATCTTTTCGCATCACTGACTCCCGGCAGCGTTGACTGGGAGAAGCTGATGGAGCAATGGGGATTAGTTGAAAAACGTAAATCCTCGTTTTCCAGCCTGTCAGGAGGTCAGCGCCAGCGCCTGTTTGTGGCGTTAGCACTGGTAAATAAACCGGAGCTCGTGTTTCTCGACGAGATGACGACAGGCCTGGATCCGGCAGCCCGTCATACTGCCTGGGATTTGATACGGACGATCAGGGAGCAGGGGACAACGGTAGTTCTTGTAACTCACTTTATGGAAGAAGCCGAGCAGCTCTGCGACCGACTGGCGATAGTCAATCACGGACGGATTGTTGCTACAGATAGTCCCCAGGGTCTTATTACTACATATGCGGACAAGATCAAGGTGATATTCAATACTGATATCGAGGATCTTTCCTGGCTGGATGTTTTACCCCAGGTCAGCACGGTAACCAGAAGGGGGCAGAGAGTTGAAGTGGAAGGAAATGGCCCGGTACTGGCGGCAGTGGCGGCTGAACTGGCGAATCACGGTATCCTTCCTGCCGATCTTCGAGCAGAACAGCCGACTCTTGAGGACGTGTTCCTGGCAATTACCGGGGGTACCATGCATGATTGAGGAT
>CP070800.1:482173-484796 GCA_020343555.1 Dehalococcoidales bacterium | reverse complement strand
GTTGCCTATGCGGAGAACGCTGACGGACTGCCACCGGGATGGAAGGGCCTGAACGAGGAGTATGGGTATAAGAAGGACGAAAACGTCGTCATGGTTCAGATGATAACCGGAGGTATACTCGGTTCTCAGTTCTCACCCGGCGGTTACCGGGCGCTGCAGAAAAGCGGCCACGGCGGGATCGCGCGAAAATTCGACGTCAAAGGTACACCCGGACCGCACAACTGGCTCGACTATATTGTGCCGGAACTGTATGCCGGTCGCGAGGGCGCCTGGACGATAGTGATGGTACCGGAAATGGCACAACACCTCGTCGACCTTGGCTTCAAGTCCAAGGATGACGTGTATGAATATCTCTGGAAGAAAGGGTTCGAACCTCTCAAGAAATACCGGGGACGATCATGGCCGGATTTCCGGAGAAACGGTTGGACGGGCATAGAAAAGACTTCGGGCAAGCCCTGGCTGGAATTAGATCCGGAGTATATGGTTCCGGCGGCAGGGGATGACCCGAACGAGTTCTGTATCGTCATCGGCGGCGGTCAGGAGGAAGCCTGCGTCCAGCTTGCCGGCGACCGCGGAAATGCGTTCAGCATAGACGCCTGGAAATAGCCTGCAAAATATCACGTAGTGAAAGTAAAAAAGCCCCCATTTTCAGGGGGCTTTTTATATGTTCAACCACCATGACATATATCAGTCATTCGATGATCAGGAACTGGCCGTTCCCGTTAATAAGAGTTGAGAAGAACGCCGGTTCGATATCAAGTTCCTCGATCTCGTCCGTATGCATATCAGCAAGATAGTAGAACGGGCTTTCAGGAGTGTTATCTTTAAATGTGACAAGTACTTTCCCGTTCGATTCGTCGACGGAAAGAAGCAACGGATCGGTTTCGGTTAATTCCAGGAAATAGACAGGCGATTCGGAAAGTGTGAATTTTACTATATACACTCCTTCACTTCCGGGGATTACCTCACTCCAGAAAAGTGATGTTTCTCCAGTGAAAAACTCCACGTAATCTTCGGATCCGAATGAGTAAAGTAATTCACCTAAAGCCATAGTCGCAGGATTTACGCTGTAAATATCATAGAATGTCGCACTATCCTCGTAGGTAGTTACGATAGTTATCAACTCACTTCCGATACCAAGATATCGTCCCATATTATTTTCGTCGTAATAATCCAGTACCTGCGAAGCAGTGGTCCCACCAAACTTCATCACCATTACATTACCGCCACTCTTCCGGTTACCCATCAGGTCTTTGGAAATTGTCGTTCGGTAGATGAGCCTGTCTCCACAGATCGTGAATCCGCCGTACATATCGGAGGTCGTAATAGAACCGAAGCTACCGATGGTCTGACCCGTTTTTGGATCTTTTCGCGTAATGTCCTTTCTGCCGGAGTCGGTGAAACACTTGACCTCGTAAAACCATCCATCCTGGGTGATACCGTAGATAAACGACTTTGAGTAACTTTTTGATGACGTCCAGCCGAACTCGTGTAGCAGATTTACTTCAGGGATATAGCGGAGTAGTTTGTAATGCGTAGTGTCCCAGTTTACGTTTCCTCCCTCGACTCGCAGGAAACTGCTTTGAGTGCCACCGGAGAGCGTAGCAAAGAGTGCGATACTGCCCTCGGGAATTTCAGGTTCTGCTAATTCTTCTGGGGTAGTGCCGGTAGTGTCCGGTATTCTTGAATCGTTATCTTCTGTATGAATCGTCTCATCTGCACCACTGTCAACTGCCTGTTTTTCCGATACGCCACTATCAGAATTTGTGACGGAACAACCTGAAAGTGAACAAAGGACTATGCTCAAAATGATGAGTATCTCAAAAAACCTCGTAATCAATTCTGACCTCCTCCGAAATACAGGTCATGGTAAGGAATTTACCTATCGATACCTATTTCACAGCTATACCCACATAAAAAACATAACACGTGAGAGATAATACTGGTATAAAGTTTGTTAATATCGCGTAAATATTTCGTTAATTTTTCATAATGAATATTTTAAAGTGAATCATAGTGATTCCAAATACAGATGAATCAATAAGCTTCTAAAAAAACTCTCTGGATACCGACTTTCATCGGTATGGCAGAACACGTTTTGGAATATATGTCCGCAATAATGAATTCTTGATACTAATTGACCTTGTTCTTCAGAAAATATATCCTGCTGAAGGCTATGGTATTTCGAAAGTCCCCTCTCATTTTGAGGAGAGGGGACTATTCGTAACAGGGTGAGGTAAAAAGTAAAGAATTAACAGGAGGTATAAGCAACTTAGCAAAAAATCGTTACTCAACCTTCTTCCCGGATAAGATCAACCTCTCAAAATTGACAACATTTTCACCGTCGTGATAGTTTTGAACCGACATGGACACAATAAATGACGCTGAGATCCTCGAATTGATTAATAAAGCCTACCAGGAACTGGAGCGAAGTCGTGCTGCCAACGCCAGCAGTTCGCTGATCAAGGTCCTGGAAGAAGATATTAAAGAACTGGAGCTTATCTTCGCTACCAGCGATGCCGAACGAATGGAAAAGAGGGCATTCCTCGACCAGTGCGCGGAAAAGTTCGATAGTCCATTGAGATAGTAATAAACGTATCAAGGTATCTGTTTTCGTACACAT
>CP070800.1:479455-482073 GCA_020343555.1 Dehalococcoidales bacterium | reverse complement strand
GTCATACGCCTTGTTTACCCCGGAACAGTTAATATTCAGTATTTGATACCACGTTAACGCAGGAACGATAGACGTGGTATCACTCACTTCTTCTTTCAGTATATCCATAATCGGAAGAATTTCATTCCCTATACCACCGATGACTATTTTACTAGGTTGTTTATCGATGGCTTCTTCTATCGAAAGCAGCATTTCGGGTGTCGCTGAATTCCTGTTCCAGAGTGTTTCGGGAAATTCAGTCCAGTTTGCCCCGAATTCGTAACCCTCAATTTCTAAAATAAGCCATGCATCAGGATATACCTCCTGTGATATCTCTACCACTTTTCGCAGGGCTGCTTCAGGAATCGCTTCTTTAATACTACCTGATAAAGGCGTCTTTCCAATCACCACAGAACCGTTGGTAAGTATTTGTGAACATCGTTCACTAAGATCATGGGGAAAAGATCTTTGAAAACTACGCGCCGGACGTGATGTTGCTAAAATAACGGGAATTCCTGCTTCGATACATCGTTCAAGTGCAGCACGGTTACGAGGTGAGATTTCTTCATTACCGTTGAATAACGTACCATCAAGGTCGAGGGCAACGGCGTCAGGCAGTCGGTCAAAATCGGGGAGATTCATATGAGGTTAGTATAGCACATTCACATAGACACGAGTCGGCTTCTAAACTTTGTTTGTGTTGTTAAGGAGTATTCAGAGCTTCGTAGAACCATCTCAGGTAAATCGGTTGAAGACCGTCAGGAAACCTACCTTGTTCGAGTACCCATGCCAGGGCTGTATCTGAAGGTACAAGATATCTTTGTTTGATCTCATGCTTGGGGTACCAATCTCGAAGTGAAACAGCAGCTCGCCAGAGTGACCTGACAAGCACCAGTCCTTCTTCCAGCCCTTTCACACATATGCCTTTACTGAATCCGAGCAGCTCTGCGTCTTCAACAATCGCACACGCTTCTTCGAGTACTTCCCTTTCCAAAGTCTCTCGCCAATTCTCATTACCGTTGGGACGACCTCCTGGAAAATCCCAATACTGACCGTCCGAACTCACTAGAACGATATTATCATCGTCAGTAATGCAAACAGCGGCAGAACCGTGCATCTTTCCTTCAGGAGCTTCAAAATCCGGAGAATGCCATGACGCTATCCAGTCTTGACCATCAGCGTGAAAACTGAATTCTTCTCCGTCATGAGCCATTAAATTCTGGTAACTCATATCAACTGATTCATTTAAGCATATTAATATGGTCACTGGTAAGATATAAAACAAAATTGAAGAACTATTCAGGATAATCATAAGTCATACCATGCAATCTCAATTGTCAGTTACATAACGCTATGCTAGAATGAAACTGATTTACCTATGAATACCAATGATATCAAATACTGGGTGGGTTTCAGTCTAATATCAGGGATCGGACGGGTTAAGTTTGGCCTGCTCGAAAACTACTTCGAGAGTATGGAAGCTGCCTGGCAAGCATCGCCATCCGAGTTAAGGAAGGCGGGACTGGATAGTGGTTCAATAACATCGATCACTGATAATCGAGAAAGCATATCACTTGATTCCGAGATGGAAAAACTGGAACGCCTGAGCGTGAGTGTTTTCACTTACAAGGATGATTCTTACCCAACACGGTTGAAAGAAATATATGATTATCCTCCCGTAATATATGTTCGGGGAGAAATCCTTCCCGAAGATGAATGGTGCCTGTCAGTGGTCGGTACGCGAGGGACGACTGTCTATGGCAGGCAAGTTACCGAGGAGATTACTGCTGATCTGGCTAGGAACAGGATCACCATCGTCAGCGGACTCGCGCGCGGGATAGACTCGATAGCACACCGAGCAGCACTTGAAGTCGGTGGGAGAACCATAGCGATATTTGCCTGCGGTCTCGATACCGTCTATCCGGCGGAAAACGCCGACCTTGCCCGGCGTATCATCCAGAACGGAGCCATCATCAGTGAATATCCTCTCGGCACAAAACCGAGATCGGATTTTTTCCCGCGACGTAACAGGATAATGAGTGGGATGGCACTGGGAGTGTTGGTTGTCGAAGCAGGAGAATCGAGCGGCGCTATAATCACTGCCAATATTGCCCTGGAGCAGAACAGAGAAGTATTCGCAGTACCTGGGAGTATCCTTTCGACAGCAAGCAAAGGTACCAATCGACTTATACAGGAAGGCGCAAAACTCGTACGCGACTATACAGATATACTTGAAGAATTGAATTTAACCGCTGTTGCCAGACAAATTGAGATGAAGGAATTACTGCCTGAATCCGATACCGAAGCCGTCTTGATCAAGCAGCTCGGAGCCGAACCGGTTCATATCGATGAAGTGTGCCGGTCGAGTGGACTACCCGTTTCCACGGTAAGTAGTACACTGGCAATGATGGAATTGAAAGGTATGGTTAAGCAGGTAGGAGCGATGCACTATTCGCTTGCCAGGGAAACCAGAGAGGAATACAGGGTGAAAGTAGAGTGACTACACGTAAAAAGAAGCGTACCGGGAAAGACCTGGTAATCGTTGAATCCCCTGCCAAGGCAAGAACGCTTGAACGAATCCTTGGCAAGAAATATGAATTGAAAGCGTCTCTCGGTCATGTAAGGGACCTGCCACGGAG
>CP070800.1:475968-479355 GCA_020343555.1 Dehalococcoidales bacterium | reverse complement strand
CCAAACCCCTCCCGTGTCCGGAGCCCTGGGGGTAATCGGGCTTAGCGGCAGGGCTAGCTTTGTGAGGTGGTGCTTATGATATGAAAAGACGTTTAATGTGATAAATTACCTTGTCTTGGGAATAGTGGGAGTCAGGAACACTATTTCTAGAAAAAGGGAGGAGGTTAGAAAATGAAATCAAAAATCTCCTGGATTTCTGTTAGCTGTTTAATGGTAATTGCTCTTGTTTTAACTTCATGTGAAACGGTTGAAGATACTGACGAGGGCAAGGTTACTATTGAAGATGAAGGGCAAATAATAGTTAGTGAAAAAGGTACGGAAAAGGTTGAAGAAGTTATCGAAGAAAAAGGGTTACTTGATCCTGGGGTACCAAAATATGGAGGCACTCTAACCACTATTATCGGTACGGACCCAATGGGATTTGATTACGCCTACACCAGACTGATGACATCCCTTTCCCTGCAAAACGAGGAGTTAACGATGGGTGACTGGACGAAGGGGCCTGCTGGCACAATGGAAAATGACTGGTCGGCTGGTTTCGGCGGTAATATGCAGCAACTGACTGGTTGTCTGGCTGAGACCTGGTCACTACCCGATGACAGAACCATAGCTTATACGATTCGTAAGGGAATCCACTGGTGGAATAAATCCCCGGCAAATGGCAGAGAATTCACCCCTGAAGATGTCGCCTGGAATATAGAACGTAATTTCAGTGCAAAGTCATCCTATCTCACCGCTTCTTATACCCGTAAAGGCTGGAATCCTACCGATATAACGGTAGATGGTGATACCGTTACCATGAAGGTTGTTCCAGAATCACAAGGATTGATGTTAGCCGTGATCAGTGATTACCTGTGGCACATGTGTCCCGATGTAGTAGACACCTACGGAGACGGCAAAGACTGGAAGAATATCGTTGGTACCGGGCCTTATATGCTTGTAGACTATGTCCCGAGTAGCCAGCTCAGATTCGAAAGGAATCCGAACTACTGGCAGACAGATCCCATTAACGTAGGCAATGAACTCCCTTACATGGACGGCCTCAAACAGCTTATCATCAGTGATAGTTCCACCCAGCAGGCTGCTTTCCGGACTGGTAAAGTTGATCAAATGGGCATGGGTCTCACCTGGGAGTCGAAAGACCTCATGCTTCAACAGAATCCAGAATTGATGCTGAAGGTAAATAAAGGACAGGGTGTTAACTTCCCTTGGGGGAAAATAAACACCGGCTTACCTATTGAAGATATCAGGGTAAGACAAGCTTTGAATCTGGCGGTAAACCAGCAGGAGATACTCGATGACTACTACGGAGGAAACGCTGATTTACTTAACTGGCCTTATTTCGATACACCGGTATTCAGCAATATATACACGCCCCTCGAGGAGCAATCCCAGATGGTCCAGGATATGTTCGGTTATGACCCGGAGAGAGCTAAAGCATTGTTGATGGAAGCCGGCTATCCCGACGGTTTCAAGACTAAAATAGATTGTTCGACAGGGCACGTCGACCTGCTGTCAATAATCAGGGAATACCTGCTTGGCGTGGGCGTTGACATGGAAATCGCCGCGCATGATTTTGGGGTATACTGGGCTTTGCGTTCCGCTGTCAGTTTCGAAGAATATATATATTCCAATGACATGGCCTCACTTCCTTTCAGGATGCTGTGTGTCGGCAGTACCAGTGTCTGGAATTATGCCGGATTCTCTTCCGAGAGGACTGAAACGGCGCTGAACGAAATTTCCAAGAATATTGGAAAGGATGACGCTTATGTTGCTCAGGTTCTGAAAGAGATTGGCCCATACCATCTTGAACAATCTCTAGCCATTTACCTACCGATACCACATACCTTCACCATGTGGTGGCCATGGTTACAGAATTTCTACGGTGCAAGCGGCGGCGGTGGCTACTTTACTCCCGAACAGTACATCACATACTGTTGGTTAGATCCAGAGATGAAAGAAGCAATGGGATATTAGTCGGAATATTCATTCAACTACCGGCATGATACCTACTAGATACGCCTAGGTATCTGGGGGCTGGAGGAAATATTCTCCAGCCCTTGTTTGATATTTTATAAATGAGTAAAGGAAACGATTCAAAATAAATAGAAAGAAGGCAGAATTGTAATGGATTATGGTATTAAAGGTAAAGTTGCCGTCGTTACCGGTACAGGACGCCAGGGAGCTATGGGGCACACCATAGCCAAGACATTAGCCGGGGAGGGAGTGAATATAGCATGTGTCGATGTCAATATCGAAGGTGCTGAAGTAATCGCCGAAGAACTCCGAGCGATGGGAGTCAATGCTAAAGCATACAACATTGACCAGAGTGAATACGAGCAGGTTAAAGAAGGCGCTGCTAAAATCGCCGCTGAAATGGGGCCTGTTGATATTCTCGTAAACAATGCCGCCTTACTTAGAGGTGGCGGACGCATCCAGAAAACGACCGTTGAAGACTGGAAGAACCTGTTAAGAATCGACCTTGACGGACCATGGTACTGGATAAGGGAAGTCTGGGATAGCATGGTAGAACAGAATTGGGGGCGGATCGTTAATATTTCCTCGATCGCAGGTGTCCAGGGCGGCTTCGGTCAAGCGAACTACTCTGCAGCAAAGGCTGGCGTCATCGCTCTTGCCAAGACAGCTGCCCTAGAAGGTGCCAGAGCAGGAATAGTCGCCAATACAGTAACTCTCGGAGTGGTAGATTCCGCCGGTGGCAGAATGAGTGAATCAGAAATGATGCAAAGGATTGCTGCCCAGGTTGCCATGCGGAAACTTGGTGAACCTGCCGACGTGGCTACACTCGTTGCTTTCCTGGTGTCTGAACAATGCAAGTACATTACAGGTCAGGATATACACGTTATGGGTGGACTCGACCTGTTCACCTACTAATATAGTGAGTTTATTTAAAAAGGAGACGGATTATCATTCGTCTCCTTTTTACCAAATAACTTACTCTTTACAGAAACGGAACACGTTCCAGGAAAGCTTCTTGACGGTAGTTGAAACCTTATTATTCTCACACTTTGCAGTCTGACAAACAGAAGGAATAACGACGTTCGAATCTTCATAAGAATTTGCTGCATTCAGGTCGTCAGTATAAAGCTGTAACTGCTCTTCAAATTTATA
Source organism: Dehalococcoidales bacterium (assembly GCA_020343555.1). The sequence continues at coordinate 476,226 of CP070800.1, read as the reverse complement.
CCCTTCGAAACTCCGGACATCTAGTTCTAACTGAATATCCTCTTTCCAGTTGCGATTGATTACAAATATAATGAGATTACCATTAGCTTTATCGAAAGCTGCTGCTGTTTCTATATACGGTACATCTTTATGAGTGCCATACTGGTGGAAGTCACTGGTTGCATACCCCGGGATATCATACGTGTCACATTCAACCACTGGTATCAGGGACACGCCACGGGCATACTTTATCAGATGAGTCATGGGGTAGTATGCAGT
>CP070800.1:472246-475868 GCA_020343555.1 Dehalococcoidales bacterium | reverse complement strand
TTTTACCGAGTCCGGATCCCCCATAGATAAACAGGGGATTGTAACTGGTCCCTGGACTCTGAGCAACTGTCAGTGCTGCAGTAAAAGCCAGCTGGTTGCTGGTGCCGGTTATGAACGTATCAAAGGTGTATCTAGGATTAAAGAGTGGCAGACTTCCCTGCTGAGCAGCGACGACTTTACTCCGAGATTTAGATACTGACCGAGACCTGTCGTGGTTGCCATCTACTCGAAACTGTACCTGGACTTCCTCCCTGGTAATACCCCTGAGGACTTTCTCGATGAGGGAACGCTGGTTCCTTTCCAGGTATTCCGAAACAAATGTGTTAGGTACGCTGACGACGAATCTGTCCTTTTCATACCCGACACCGCGCGTTTTTGACAGCCAGGTGCGGTAGTTTGGTTTGTTAACATGTACTTGTAGTTCACCTAATGCAGCGTCCCATACCTGCTGCGCGGATCCGGATTCTGTCAAGTTCTTCTCCCTCTCTCTTAGGCACTAGAGCCGGTTTATAGCGTATCTCCTTGGCAGGACGGGCAGTAAGTAAATACTTATAAAAAAATACAGCTTATTTAGTTGCGGAAACAGTAAACATCATACCAAAATAAGGTCTTTGGATGGCAACCGTTTTAGTGGTTGTTGATGGCGATTTCTAACTCTTACCAGCCCTTTGAAAGTCCGTCAGACTTCTTTTTTTAAGGTTTTTCCAACGGATAGCCGTAACTTTAATTTATTGTTATTAAAAATTTTCAATGTTACAATTACTGGCGGAGGATGGCATTGAAAATTGTATTTATGGGCACCCCATGGTTCGCTGTTCCAACACTGGAATACCTCCTGTTTAATGGATATGAAATAGCGGCTGTTTACACCCAGCCGGACAGAGAATCCGGCAGAGGAAGATCCGTCATTACCTCACCGGTTAAGAGGAAAGCGATCGAGTATGATCTGCCTGTAGAACAACCGGATAATTTCAAGGAAGAAACAACAAGAGACCGGCTGGCAGCTTATAATCCGGATTACCTCTTGATTTACTCTTACGGACAAATATTATCCCAGATGGTAATCGATATTCCATCCCGTGACTGCCTGGCTATTCATCCGTCCTTGCTCCCAAGACATCGCGGTGCTGCGCCGGTTGTTTCTGCAATCCTCTCCGGTGACGAGTTCACTGGTACTACTTTAATTAGTGTTGCCCTGAAAGTCGATTCAGGAAATATCCTGGGACAGGTACAGGTACCTGTAACGGATTATGATACCACGGAAATACTGACGGCGAAACTTTCCCTGCTGTCGGCACAAATGGTCCTGGATGTACTGCCTCGCTTAATGAATGGCGAGATTATTCCCAGACAGCAGGATTCTTCTCAGTCAAACTACTTCGGACAGATGAGTAAACAGGATGGAGAGATAGACTGGAACATGTCGGCAGTGGATATCTGGCGAAGGGTACGCGCCTATAATCCCTGGCCGGGTTGTTACACGAAGTGGAAGGGTAAACAGCTGAAAATCTTAAAGGCAAGACCTGTATCATCAGGAGAAAATATTCCTCCCGGCAGGATGGTTATCCTGCCGGATAAACAATTAGGTATAGGCACCGGTAGCGGAATGCTGGCGGTTTCCGAAGTCCAGCTTGAAGGAAAACGAGTGATGCCGGCGGGAGATTTCATCCAGGGGCAGAGGGATCTTATCGAAGCCGTGCTACCCTCGTAGAATAGTACTAGAATGATGATCGAATAGATTCCCGCCTTCGCGGAAATGACAGACCAGATAAAAACAAAGGACTGGAAACTAATGACATATTGTGTTGGAGGATACATTGACTAACCCGGAAAACCTTGACCGTTTTGAGACACTGGTCGCAATTATCGAACGTCTGCGTTCGCCGGACGGCTGTCCCTGGGACAGGAAACAGACTCATCCATCGCTGAGAGAATACCTTCTCGAGGAGTGCTATGAAGCACTGGAAGCACTGGACGAGGGAGATACAGAGAAACTGAAGGGAGAACTCGGTGATATCCTCCTCCAGATAATGCTGCATGCCCAGATAGCCATTGAAGCCGGAGAGTTCGATATCGGGGACGTGATAAAGGGGCTGAACGAGAAGTTGATCTACCGGCATCCGCACGTGTTCGGTTCGACAGAGGTCAGCAGTGCTGAAGAGGTCTCTCATAACTGGGAAGCCCTCAAGCAGAAGGAAAGAGGCGAGGAAAAGTCGATCCTGGAGAGTGTACCCAGGCATATGCCTGCTCTGAGTTACGCCTATGAGATTTCACGCAGGGCGGTTAACGTCGGTTTTGAGTGGCGTGATATGGAAGGCGTAATCGATAAAGTTGTTGAAGAAATCAGGGAAATCAAAGACTCCTCAGACCGGGAAGAAAAAGAGGGAGAGTTCGGGGACCTGTTGTTCACTTTAGTAAATATCGCTCGCTGGGAGGGCATAGATCCCGAGACAGCGCTTCGTGCTGCTAATGGAAAATTTTTCCGCCGCTTTTCCTGCATGGAAGACCTTTGTCGACAGCGTAACCTGGTATTTGCGGTGCTGTCTTTCGATGAAAAGAATGAGCTTTGGGAAGAAGCGAAGGAGATTATCAGGAAAGAAGGTTAGGATTCCAGATAGACTTATGTCGTCCCCTTCTGATGGTCCAGTTTCCCTACTTCAGATGCCTGTTGAAGAACCCGCTGACCATCTGCTTGATTTCATCTAATTGCTCAGTACTGATTCCATTAAAACCATGAATTGCTTCAGGTATAATCTGCAATTCAGCTTCGATATTAGCTTTCAATAATGCGTCATAAAGGATCCGGCTCTGGTCAGGCGGTACTACCACATCTTTTTCTCCGTGGACAATCAAAAACGGAGGTGAGTCTGGGGTAATATGGGTAATCGGATTTGCCCGGGTAACCTTGTCAACATTCTCAAGGAGAGGACCACCTATCATCAAAGATTCGGGGCTTTCCTTCTCCAGTTCTCCCTTCATCTCGCTCATTCGAATCAAATCTGTCGGACCATAGAAGTCGCATACGGCCTGGACTGAACTTGAGTATTGAGGATTACCGCCATCACCTTCCAACTCACTTATCCCGGCACTTGTTCCCAGTAACGCCGCTAGGTGACCACCTGCCGAGGGGCCCCAGGCCCCAATCCGTTCCGGGTCGATATCGTACTCCTCAGCGTGAGCCCGTATCCAGCGAATCGCAGCCTTACAATCGTGAATCTGGGCCGGGAAGGCAGCTTCATGGCTGAGTCGATAATTGATACTCACAAAAACGTAGCCTTGCTCGACCATCTGATTGTAAGGTAGTCCAAATGATACGCTTTCTTTGTCACCCATCCTCCAGGCACCGCCATGTATAAATACGATAACAGGGAGTGGAGTTGTGATTTCTGCAGGTGTGTATATATCCAGCTTCATGCCTGACTGCGCATACACAATGTCCCGGTATATCTGGCTATCTTTCATCTTATACCCCCTCACGCTTTCAACGTATCTTTTCACCCTCACCTAACCTCTCCCGTCAAGGGAGAGGAATATCCTGATCGGTATTCATTTAATTTAAACAGACCTGTCCTAGTATCTGCCGTATTTTTCAGCTGCGTCGATCATTGCCTTGATGTTCTCG
>CP070800.1:468022-472146 GCA_020343555.1 Dehalococcoidales bacterium | reverse complement strand
GGCGAATATGATATAAAACATAGAGATATAGAGGATATTAGATTTATCCTGAACTCTCCTAATACTATGCTATGTGAACCTCTAGAAAGCAAGCGAAAACCAACGACGGCAATAGATGCCAAATTCAGTATACCTTACTGTATTGCCACGGCTATTGTTCACAAGAACGTCACTCTAGGTAGCTTCACCGAACAAGCATTACTGGATAAGAATGTACTTGAAGTAGCCCAGAAAATAACATACGAGGTGGATAATACTTTGCCTAACAAAGAGTTGGAGGTTCAACCTGATTTGGTACAGATAAAAACAAGGGGAGAACATATATACTCAAAAGAGATTGAGTTTATATATGGGCATCCGAAGAATCCAATGAGCCAAGATACGCTTATAGCCAAGTTTATGGATTGTGCTGCATATTCAATAAAACCGATACCGAAGAAAAACTTAGATGAACTGGTACATCTGACCTTGCACCTGGAGGATGTTGACGACATCAGCAAGGTTGTTGCCTGTCTCTAAATATACGCGTGGATAAACAGGGGAAACGAGATCAAAAAAATCCTGAATTAATATCCGACAAACGGAATATTTAAAAAAGAGGGAGAAAAACTATGGCTAAACCGCTGGATGGTATCAAGGTTCTTGAATGGGCTGTCTGGTTCGCTGGACCCGGTGCAACCATGTACCTCGGTGATATGGGTGCAGAGGTTATCAAGATAGAACAACCTCAAGTCGGTGACCCTAGCCGTGGGCTTGTTACTATGGATGGGATGTCTACAGGAAGTACATCGGCTGAGAGATCATTCCCGTATATAGCAATGAACCGCAATAAGAAGTGCATCACTGTAGACGTGACAAAACCGCAAGGTAAAGAAATAATATACAAGCTTGTTCCAAAATTTGACGTCTTTCTGCAAAACTTCCGCCAGTCAGTACGAGACAGGGCAGAACTGGACTACCAAACCCTCTCAAGATATAATCCGAAGCTTGTTTACGCGAATGTTTCTGCACTTGGACCAGATGGGCCAGATAGTTGGCGACGGGGAAATGACTATGTTGGTCAGGCTCGTTCTGGCTTTATGACCAGTATGACCGGAATTGTCGGACGGCCAGCAACAGTAGGAGGAGCATTAGCCGATCACATGACATCAATTATGACAGTCAACGGTGTACTGGCAGCTTTACTTGCTAGGGATCGACTAGGAATAGGACAGGAGATAGATACATCTATTACAGGATCCATGGTTGCCCTCCAGCATGTTAGATTGACAAATACATTCCATTACGAACAGGAGATTGTAAGAGCAGATAGACAGCAGGTAGCAAATCCACTCACCAGCCACTATCAATGTAAGGACGGTAAGTGGATTGGTTTCTGTATTCTTGCTGCAGGAGTAGTCTGGCCTGATTTCTGCAAAGCTGTTGGAATAGAGGATCTGGAAAAAGATCCCAGATTTGAAAACAGTAAATCGAGAGCGGAAAATAGTCGAGAGTTGATAGATATCTTGGATAATGTATTCGCCACAAAAACGCGCGATGAGTGGGTGAAAATCATTGGCGAATACCACAGGATAATGTTCTCACCTGTAAATGAAGGTATAGAGGTGGCTAGTGATCCGCAGATAGTTGACAACAAATATGTGACCGAATACGAGCAACCACCTTTGGGTACAATCACATCAACAGCATTCCCGGTGAAGTTCCATGAAACTCCAGTTGGTGTCCAGCGACCTTCACCGGAGTTCGGACAACATACCGAGGAAATCCTGATAGAAATGGGCGGTTACTCCTGGGAAGAAATTGCACAATTGAAAGAAGAGGGAGTCCTCGGGTAAAAGGCTTCAACAGAAAGAAATACTCTGATAGGAGATCCTGTACATTATTTATAACATATATGGCATCATCAACCTCTTTGTAGACAGATATTGCATAACAGACAACCTCGAATACTCGGGGAACGTGTTTATATCTGGTACGGTAGTAACAGGTCACGTCATGGCTTGATAAGGCTGAAGCAGATTTATTGATTTATTATCGGGAGGCGCAGCGTGAGTGTTATGGATGAGTTCCATGAGATAGTTACCTCTCCTCATAAATTCGCCCGGGAGTGGAAAGCGGAAACCGGAGGTAAAGTACTCGGGTACATGTGCTCGAATCTAGTGGAAGAACTTGTATACGCTAGCGGAGTGTTACCAATACGAATCCTCGGCTCCAATGAACCTGAGGATGTTACGAAACCATATATTTTTCAAGCCGGGTATTGCTCCTTCGCTCGTGACTGCTTTGCCCAGGCATTACAGGGTAAGTACGACTACATAGATGGCATTTCTTATTCAGCCTGCTGTCCGCACATTTCCGAAGTATTCTATAACTGGCAGAGATATGTTCCCATTTCCTACAGCTACCAGCTTCACATTCCTACTAATTTGCAAGGTAATCATACCAAGAAATATCTGACAGGAGAGATTGAAGATTTCAAGCATTCTCTTGAGGAGTGGACAGGCAAGAGCATCCATCTGGACAATCTCGATAATGCCATAGAGATTTACAATAAAAACCGCCGTTTAATGACAGGTATTTACGAACTTCTGAGTAGTGATGAATCTCCTGTTTCCGCGGCAGAGGTAGCTGAGATTGCACTTGCAGGTATGTTAATCGATAGAGCAAAACATAACAGTCTCCTTGAACGGGCATTAGACGAGTTGAAAAGCAAAGACAGTATCAGTAAAACCGGGCCGAGAATCATGCTCATAGGCAGCGTTAATAATGATATCGAAGTAATACAATTTATTGAATCTCTGGGAGCACGTATTGTAGTCGACGATTATTGTACAAGCAGGAGATATTACCAGACCGAGGTAGTTCTTGAACTTAACCGCCTTGCAGCTCTTGCCAGTCGATTGATGGAAAAGCCGACCTGTCCTCTGAAAGACCTGCCTGAGAGAAAACGTCCTGCATATTACCGTGCTATTATTGAGAATTTCAGAGTAGAAGGCGCTATTTATACAATGCAGAGACTATGTGATCCTCACGGACTGGATTACCCGGTTATAGAAAAGACCTTCAATGACAAAGGTGTCCCGTTGCTTAAAATCGAACTCGATTATAATACACCCGTTGGTCAGTTACGCACTCGAATCGAAGCATTTCTGGAAATGCTGGAGGTAGCATAATCATTACGAGCATATTCCAGCCAATAGAATATTGATAAAAAGGGGGGAAGATAGGGTGGCAACAACAGCGGATTATGAAACGAAGCCTATTTCAGATGACGTATGGGGTATGATGAAGGATCTTCGGCGTGAGCGTAACAGACTCAGTCGGCAGGCGATAGCAGAAGGTGCTATGTGTGTCACGGGTTTTGCTTGGGGATTTCTTCCGCTTTTACAGGGATTTGGCGACTTTGGTAATCCGTCTCCTGGAGCCAATTTTACCCGGATATCACGTGAAGGTACCGGATCCGAAGGTCTATCCAAATACGTTAGTATAGCTGAAGGCCGGGGACTAACACCTGTATGCGGAGCTATTGACGCTCACATGGGGCAAGTGTATTTCAATGTTGATAATTATGGTAGTATAGGCCCTGATATTCACCCTGATTTTGTATACCAGCCGATGGGCTGTCATGCTCTAGTAAAAGGAGCCCAGTTAACTGCCGAAGTCCTTGGCCTCCCCATTCTCAATATCGACGGCGCACGTGGTGGAACCGAGAATGGCCGTGAATACCTGTTCAATCAACTGGCTGATGCAATCGAATGGATTGAGAAGCGTACTGGCAGAGAGTTTGACGACGAAAAGTTTGTCGAAGCGGCGGTCAATACCTGTTATTCAAGGGTCATGTGGGCAAAGACAGCCGTTCTGATGAAGACTATTCCGGCACCGATGAGCTACAGACAGGCAATGTCCCTCCGCCTTCCCCTCGTAGGATACTCGCACAATGCAAGGACGCGTGAGTATACCGAGATTTTGAATGAGGAGATGAAGCAACGAGTTAAAGATGGCATTTCCGGCTCTCCATTCGAAAGAAAGCGCCTAATGCATGAAGGCTTGGCTCCGATGTACAACTACGGTATGCTGCGATGGCCTGAAAAATACGGGGCCGGCTATGTTTGGGGCGGTTTCGT
>CP070800.1:464909-467922 GCA_020343555.1 Dehalococcoidales bacterium | reverse complement strand
GGGCGAAGTAAACAGGAGGAACATGAATGGCTGACAATAATGGAGTATTGATAATTTGTGAAATTATTGACGGGAACTTAAGTTCATTATCGACTGAGTTACTCGGGTGCGGAAAGAAACTGGCTGATGCATCAGGGCAAGGATTGTCAGCTGTTCTTGTCGGTAGTGAAGTGAGTGCCTGTGCAAATGAAGCTGCTGCCTGGGGAGCGGACAAGCTATATGTCGTAGAAGATGCATTATTGGCAGATTACCAGGCGGAATTATATGTAGCAGCTCTCGAGAAAGTTGCAGGTGATGTTAGTCCTGCGATTATTTTGCTCGGAAATACTTCTACCGGAAGTGATATAGCTCCGCGACTTGCTAATAAGTTGAAAACGAAAGCAGTTCTTGATTGCGTTGCCCTTGAGATTGATACGGGTTCAAATCGAATGCTGCAAACAAAACCGGTATACGGAGGAAATGCCCAGGCGGTCTTCATAACCAATACAGATCCTCAGATTGTTACAGTCCGGGCGAAATCAATGACTCCTCTTGAGAAAGACGATTCAAGACAGGCTGAAGTGGTAAACGTAACCGTCGAACTGGATGCATCAATAGTAAGTGCCAAAGTAACTGGAAAAGTTAGAGAAGATGTTGAAGGTATTAAACTTGAGGAAGCGGCGGTAGTAATTGCCGGTGGACGAGGAATAGGCAGTGACGCAGGATTTAAGCAGCTTGAAGAACTCGCAACGGTTTTAAAAGGAGCTGTCGGTGGAACCCGTCCCGCCTGTGATGCCGGTTGGATTCCGGATAAGGCGCAGATCGGTCTAACAGCCAAGATCGTATCTCCGGAATTGTATATTGCGGTAGGTATTTCAGGTGCCAGCCAGCATATGGCCGGGTGTTCCGGGGCGAAAACAATCGTAGCCGTAAATAAAGATCCCGAAGCTAACATATTCAGGATGGCTCATTACGGTGTTGTCGGTGACTGGAAAACTGTCCTGCCTTCGTTTATTGCGAAAGTAAAAGAACTGTCGTCATAACATTTAATAAACATTGTAATAATAAAGAGAGAGGTTTCGAAACCTCTCTCTTTTTGTATTCGTATAACAGGTAACCAGAGATTATATTTAGTACCAAAGCTGTTAGTCGATCGCGTCAAGCGATTCAAGTACAGGAATCACAAAATCCAGACCCAGTTTAACAATCTCTTCTTTTTTCGGTAAACCTCCCTCAGATAAATTAAGGAATTCCGTATAGTACTTCCTTTTCGCGTCTTCCCATGCATCCTGTGTCCAGACCCATGTATTACCGTACTTGTCGGTGACAGGTTCTTCAAAAGCTCGAGGAGGTAAATGTTCGTTTTTCTCGGGATGGAATCCGCTTCTGAGGCTTACGCATCGGCTGAGACAGGCATTTCGTTTGGTGACATGGTTTATTTGCTCCGTGGTCATATTCCATCCACAGACTGCGCTTGAAAATATCCGGAAAACCTCATCCGGTTGTCCGAAAATCGGGTAAAAGGCGAATGCTGAAAACAGACACATTGTTGCAGAATCAAATAGACCGCCTCCACCGCCATGTCCCGTTCCGTTACTTAATCCATTTCCGATTTTCCTGTTTCGAACATCGTAACGCGGAACTGAGCTGTTAGTACTGGAATGCCACGCATACCACGCTGATTCGGAACCAAGACGTTCTATCGCATGCCAATACCCTTCTGCTAACAAAGACGGAACGCGTCCTTCTTTGCAAACGACCTTTTTCATGAATTCTATAGTGGCATCCCGGTCTCCCCATTTCAGGTCGATTCCCCCCAGGTCTTCCTTTGTCACGATTCCGTTTTCATAGAGATCCATCGCAAAAGCTATGTGTCCCTGCATATCTTCAGCGTCTACTCCCAGTTCTTCAAGCAATGAGTTGATTTCCTGTACTTCATCAAAACCCATCATGGCGTTGCCGCAAAGACCTGCCGTATTACCATGCCTTAATTCTCCACTGTAAGTCCCATGGGAGGTATTCTTGAAATATGGCATAAAACAGGGAGTGGCACATCCCGGGCAGCCGTCTGACCAGACACGGTAACTCAATTCATGGTCGATATGGTCGCTTCGATCTGCTATTGGGTCCCATGACAGATGGCCGTTCTTAATAGTATCACCACCGTGATTAAGCAGGGCGCGCATTCCTCCGTTGGCGCCGTATCTTGCCCAGCCGGGATTTTTCTGTACTGCAGTTGCAGGATGCATTGCATATCGTTTCTTAAGTTGCCATACCTGGTTATGGTCTGCGTAAGTAAGAGTTTTGGTGCCCTTGATCGCCACGGCTTTCAGGTTCTTTGATCCGAAGACGGCTCCGACACCTTGTTTTGCAGCACTGTGTACGTTTTCCGTGCTGGCGCTGGCAAAGCGTACCAGGTTTTCCCCAGCCGGACCGATACATAATGTTCCGAACTCCTGACCGGTTTCATGGTAGAGTCGTTCTCTCAGCGAATTTTCCGTTTTGACAAGATAATTCCCCCAGAGTTCTGAAGCGTCTCTTATCTCAATGCGGTCGTTATACACATAAAGGTATACCGGCTTATCAGATCTTCCTCTTATCAATAACCCGGCATTAAAACCTGTCCTCATGATTTCGTCACCGATATATCCCGATACAGTAGCTTCGCCAGCCCAACCAGTCAAAGGTGATATAAAGGAACAGCTGACTTTTGTACCGACAAGTCCTGTTATAGGACCGACACCGATGTGAAGTATGTTTTCCGGACTGAACGGATTGATTTTTTGAGGTACGAGATCCCAGATCAATTTATTTCCCAGTCCGTTACCGCCGAAATATGTTTCTACACTTTCTGTAACATCAAGTACCTGAAATTCACCGGTGGACAGGTTGACTTCAAGTAAATTGAATTTGATTTTATTCATCACTATGCACCTCTTCAATCCGACTTTGTGGTTCCCAGACAGGAAATGCCAGGCTGTCTTTCGTCAGGGGATAAAGTCTCCGGGCAACCATTCCGGCTTTTTCATCGGAG
>CP070800.1:458355-464809 GCA_020343555.1 Dehalococcoidales bacterium | reverse complement strand
GCGATGAAAGAGTATAGATTCGGGATAGTTGGAGCTACCGGACTGGTAGGAAGTGAATTTATAAAAGTTCTGGAGCAGCGTAATCTGCCGATAGAGTCGGTAAAGATGCTGGCTTCAAGCCGGTCTGCAGGCAAGAAGTTATTTTTCAACCACGAGGAATACACGGTTGAAGAAACGACTCCCGAATCGTTCGAGGATATAGATATAATACTTTTTTCGGCAGGAGGTGGCACGAGTAAACATTTTGCGCCGATTGCTGCTGAAGCAGGCAGCGTAGTAATCGACAACAGCTCTGCATGGAGAATGGAGCCGGATGTACCTCTGGTAGTGCCGGAGATAAACCCGGAAGATATTCAAAAGCACAAAGGGATTATTGCCAACCCGAACTGTTCGACCATTCAGATGGTGGTCGCTCTTTATCCGCTGCATAAGATAAATCCCATCAAGCGGATAGTAGTAGATACCTACCAGGCGGTCGCCGGGACCGGTGTTAGCGCGGTCGAAGAATTAAAAACTCAGGTCGCGCAGGTACTTGAAGGTAAGGAAACGATACCCCACGTTTATCCGCACCAGATTGCATTTAATGCACTTCCTCAGATAGATGTGTTTCTGGATAATGGGTATACCAAGGAAGAATGGAAGATGGTGGAAGAGACCAGGAAGATAATGCACGCTTCTGATATTAGGGTATCGGCGACCTGTGTTCGAATTCCGGTGCTGACAGGTCACAGCGAAGCCGTACACGCGGAATTTACTAATGTCATACTTCCCGAGGAAGCAAGACAGATTCTATCCCAGGCACCCGGAGTCAAGGTGCTCGATGACCCGGTTATTAGTCTTTACCCTCAGGCATGGCCTTGTGCCGGAACTGACGAGACCTTCGTGGGGCGTATCCGACAGGATGCCTCAAATCCAAATGGCCTGGTAATGTGGATTGTCGCAGATAATCTTCGGAAAGGCGCTGCGTTGAACGCGGTGCAGATAGCCGAAGAAATGATAAAAAGAGATTGGGTTCGCCCAGGAGGACAGTAGAATGAAAATACCGGGACGAATGTTGACAGCAATGGTGACACCTTTTGACGAAAAAGGGGACGTTGATTATGACCAGGCAAAGAAGCTTGCTCTGGCGTTGATGGACTCCGGGAGTGAGGGACTGATCGTAGTCGGGACAACCGGCGAATCTCCAACCCTTGTACGAGAAGAAGAATACGAGCTGTTCAGAGTTGTCAAGGAGGCTATCGGCGATCGCGGTGCCGTCGTTGCCGGAACCGGCAGCAACAGCACTGCTGAAGCTGTTGCTGCCACGAAAGGTGCTGAGAAAATCGGCGTGGATGCCTGCCTGCTGGTGGTACCGTATTATAACAATCCCACCCAGGAAGGGCTGTATCAGCATTTCAGGACAATCGCTGAAAGTACAAACTTACCCTGTATTCCCTATAACGTCCCGTCGCGAACAGTGCGGAGTCTTTCAGTGGACACAATTGTCAGACTCAGTGAGATCGATAATATCATAGGAATCAAAGAAGCCAGCGGTGATATGCAGCAGGTGTCACATACCATAAGCCGGACCAGGGATGATTTTTATATCTGGAGCGGCAACGATACCGATACGCTGAATATCCTTGCCCTGGGCGGTTACGGGGTAATCAGTGTTGCATCGCACCTGGTAGGGAAACAGATAAGAGAGATGATCTATGCGTTCCTTGATGGAGAAACAGGCAAAGCTGCCGAGATACACCGGCATCTTCTGCCGCTGGTCAACGCACTCTTTGTCATCGCCAATCCCATACCGGTGAAATATGCGGTCAACCAGGTCGGTTTCAGAGTGGGCAGTACACGCCTGCCGCTCTGTGATCCGGATGAAAAGACGGCAACGCAGATTATGGATGTGGTGAAGAAATACAGGATAGACCTGCCGGTATAGTACACAGGTATAGTATTATATATTCAGAATATTTCACCCTCTACTAGATAGTAGAGGGTGAATGGTTTATAAGACCCAGAGGTAATTACAATAATCCATACCGATGAAAATCGGTATCCCGGAGTTTTTTCTGGTGATGTAATCACTGGATTCCGGCTTTTGCCGGAATGGGTTGTAAAGGTATAGTAGGACAGAAATAAGTACTCTGAGAATTATTGGCATGGAAATAACTCAATGTACAAAGACTGATTACGACAAAATCATTACCGATATGGCTGATTTCTGGAACAGCAGTAACATCGATAATTTGAGAATGCTGCATAATCCGGTCTTTTTCTATGAGTTTGGGAATACCGCCTTCGTGGTAAAAGAAGGTGAAAAGGTTATTGGTTACCTGTTCGGGCTATATTCTCAGACATCATCCACTGCCTATGTTAAATTCGTCGGTGTGAGAGCTTCATATAGAAAAAGAGGGGTGGGAAGGGCGTTGTATGAGTATTTCGTCATGATTGCAAAAGACAAAGGCTGCAGCGAACTTAAGGCGATTACATCGCCGAACAACAAAATATCGATAGCCTTTCACCAAAGCCTGGGAATGGAACTCCTCGGAGAACTGAATGAAGAAGGTATTCCGGTTATAAAGGATTATGCAGGACCAGGAAACGACAGGGTGGTGTTCAGGAAGTATATCTAGTCTCTTAACGGTCAGATAATCCGCTTTTAGCCCGGGTACATGCGGAAGCCTTCAGCAGAAGCGTTATAGCCTATCGCATTATAGAATTTATGGGCTTCTTCTGACCGACTTTTATCACTCATAAGCTGAATCTTATAACATCCACTCTCAAGCGCTTTTTTCTTTATATATTCCATGAGGAGGTTCCCTGCACCCGTCCTGCGATGTTTCTTGTCGACTACCACATTTTCAACGATTATCCAGGGCCTACCGCCATGCGAAAGGTTTGGAACTATCGTTAACATCGAAGTACCGATAACCTGACCGTCTTCCTCGGCGACTATCACCTCACATCCAGGCATATCTGCGATATCGGAGAATGCCTGCCTTTGAGAATCAAGTACGGTGACTTCCTGGTCGGTGCTTTCTACTGGAGGAATAGCCAGTTGCTGGTAGAGACCAAGAATTCTCGGTAAATCATCTTCGGTTGCGGTTCTGATTCGAAGCATTGATGTTTCTCCACGTTGATCATTGAGTAGAATCAGCCATTTCCCGATTAAAGAGAGTATAGCACCGGAGATTTCAGGTAGTAAAGGATTGTTCGACATGGTTGGAAGATCTGCCGTGACGTTTGACATCGAGAAATCGTTAGTCTATGTTAAGTGACACACAAGTAATTGTCCGCATAACTCATAGGGACTTCACGTAGAACATGAGAAGAATGCTATAAACAACGGAGGTAATCAGATGAAACTGGAAGATAAGGTAGCCATTGTAGTCGGTGGTGCGAGTGGCGTCGGCAGAGCTTCTGCAGTTTTACTGGCAGAAGAAGGCGCTAAAGTAATAATCGCCGATGTGGTAATAGAAAATGCCGATAAGGTAGCCGGTGATATCAGGGCAAAGGGTGGTGAAGCATCGACTGTGAAATTAGATTTCAGATACGAGGATGAAGTGAACGAAATGGTCAGGGTTATCCTGGAACAATACGGCAAGATAGATATCCTGGTGAATGCCGCAGGGGGAATCGTTGGAACGTTATTACCCACGAAGCTGACCGGTGACCTACCGACAAGGGGTGCCCCGGTTGCCGAGCAGACGAAGGAACTGTGGGACTGGATGATGGATATGAATCTCAACGGACCTCGTCATTGTGTCAGGGCAGTGATCAACCACATGATAGAGAGAAGAAGTGGGAAAATTGTACTTATATCATCTATCGCTGCGATTGATGGACTGGCCGGAAATTCCGATTACACTGCAGCCAAGGCTGGTGTAATCGGCTTTACGAAAGCACTGGCCAGAGAAGTTTCACAATACGGGATTCAGGCTAACTGTGTTACTCCGAGTGCTACCTGGAGTGAAGGCAGACAGGCTGCAATGGCACACCACCGACCTGAAGGACAGGAGATTGAAGTCGATATGACTGGGATGGCTATGCCTGAAGAACTTGCTGAAGCGGTACTGTTCCTGGTTTCATACGGTTCCGATCATATGAGTGGTCAGAACATCATATTTGGTATACCGATGCCGCCCAGAGGTTAATTTATGTCTATAAGATTGGTTGTTTCCAGATTGTCTGACTCCTTTCAGGGCCGACGCTGATAAAGTTGACCGGACACGAAAGTAGTTCCTCGAGTCTTTCGATGTACTTAATCGTCTGTTGGGGTAGCCTGTCATATTCAAGTATACTGCTGATATCGGTCTGCCATCCCGGCATTTCTTCATACACAGGTTTTACTTTTTCCAGGGCAAGGGGTGTGGCGGGGAAGTAGTCGATGATTTCACCATCCAGCTCGTAAGCAGTGCATATCCTGATGACGGGTAGAGTATCCAGGTTATCTAGTTTTGTAATTGCCAGCCCGGTAAAGCCGTTTAACCTGTTGGTCATTCGAGCGGCAACCGCGTCGAACCAGCCGCAGTCACGCGGCCTACCGCTGACCGCACCGTATTCGTTTCCTCGCTCTCTAAGCATCTCCCCGAGTCCATCATTTAGTCTTGTCGGCATCGGTCCGGCGCCTACACGCGTGATATATCCCTTATAAACACCAACTACTGCGTCTATCCTGGTTGGACCGATACCCGCACCGATACTGGCTCCCCCTGCCATGGGAGAAGACGATGTTGCATAGGGGTAGGTACCGAAGTCAGGATCTAATAATGTTCCCTGGGCACCTTCCAGGAGAATATGAGAATCATCTTTAATCGCATTATCCAGTATCAGCGAAGTTTCACGGATGAGGGGTGCTAGTTTTTCAGTGTATTCATAATACTGTCCATAGATTTCCTTGTAGGAGAGTGGTTCGGCGTCATATACACGAGTAATGATATTGTTTTTATATTCAAGGATGCTTTTCAATCGTTCGGTAAAGAATTCCTTATCTAGGAGATCACTCATCCTGATACCGATCCTGGCCGTTTTATCTGCGAACGCAGGACCTATCCCTTTTCGTGTCGTACCTATCGCGTTTTTACCTCTTGCTTCTTCTTCATATCCTTCAAGAACAAGGTGATAAGGCATAATCAAATTCGCCCTGTCACTGATAATCAGGTTGTCTGTTGATATGCCTCTTTGGTTCAGGGAGGTCATTTCTTCCAGTAGTACCACCGGATTAACGACTACCCCGTTACCGATGATGCAGGTTGTTTCAGGATTGAAAATTCCGGAAGGAACAAGCTGGAGAACGAATTTCCCGAAAGGGTTAATAATGGTATGACCGGCGTTATCGCCGCCTGAAAAACGTACCACTACGTCCGCTTTTTCAGCCAGCATATCGATTACTTTACCTTTTCCTTCATCTCCCCATTGAGCACCAATAACAGCGATAACGGGCATTTTTTTACCTCCAGATAGCAGCTATTTTGAAGTGAGTTTCCACGTGTGAAGAAGCCTTTGAATGACAGTGATTACACTGAATAAAGAAATAATTCCAAGAGTAATCAGCATAGCATTGTTAAATCCACTGAGTAAGAGACCGATCGCCAGGACGATAATCCTCTCAGGACGAGTGAAAATTCCGACCTCGCAGTCGATTCCCATCGCTTCCGCTCTCGACCTGATATAACTTACCATCATCGAACTTACAAGAGCGATACTCGTGATCCATAAACCGGGAATCGAGCCGTCAATTCCAAACACGATTAGTATACTTACCATCAGGGCTGCTTCGGAGAGTCGGTCAAGTGTAGAATCGAGTATTCCGCCGAACTTGGTTACCTTGTTGGTATTACGGGCAAGGGAACCATCCAGCATGTCGAAAAAGCCGGCTGCGATCACGACGAAACCGGCTGGGAACTGATTACCGGTAAGTATCAGTGCGGAAGCACCGAGGGTTACAAGAAAACCGAATACAGTTAGGATATTAGGGGTTATACCTGTTCTTGACAGGAACCGGATTATTGCCGGTGTAAGGTAGGAGGCTATACTTCTACGAAATTCGTTTAATTTCGAGGTCACTTTTTGTTTCCGGGGAATTTCCTTCTGAGTATCCAAGCAGATATCCCCTCTATCCAAGATTATCCAGATCAAAGATCCCGGAACCGACATAATTATTTATTTCCGTATTGTTCCAGCACTTCATTATAGTAATCAGAGACTCTCTGGGCAAGTTTTTCCCAGCTGTAATTCTCTGCGGTCTTTCTTGCTTTTTGCGAAAGATTCTCCTGGAGTTCCGAATCCCGGAGCAGATTCACCAGAGTAAGAGCAAGGTATTTTGAATCCCGAGGTGGGACAAGGAGTCCGTCCTGTCCGTGAGTGATAACGCTGGAATATCCGTCGATATGGCTGGCAACCACCGGTTTCCCGACCGCCATACCCTCGAGAAGTACAATACCGAAACTCTCGTGAGAAGTTGCGGGAG
>CP070800.1:454934-458255 GCA_020343555.1 Dehalococcoidales bacterium | reverse complement strand
GCATGAATATCTCCAGTCGAGGGGGAGTCCGAATGTTTCACCGATTTCCGGAGCGACAATGCTGGCGAAGTCACCGAGAATTCCGACATCATCGAAGGCTGTTACCGGAAGCGTTGCTTTAACCGTCATATCATCTATTTTTTCAAATGTAGAATATTTGGTATCACCCATGCTTATCATCGCGAGAGGAAAATTGGTCGTGTACAGTGTTAGTGTATCGATCACATCATCAGCGGTAACCGACCGTCCGCCGACTAGAACACTCGCTTCATTTTCCGGATCCATAGCGAAACGAACCCCTTCACGGATGTTAAAGATAATTGCACCAAGCTCAGGTATCTCCCAGCTTTCAGCGATACATCCAGTTTCAAGGTTGATTCTCCTGATAGAACCCTGCGCCCAGTCTACTTCACCAGTGCCGGCAGGACCGAGTGTCCAGTCTCCTGTCATAAGTTCCTGGTGAGTCAGTTTCATGGTAGTTGCGCTTGTTGTCCATCCATGTGATTCATCGAAACTGGTTGGTTCCATTGGTGTCGCGATCCTGACGGTACCGCCATATTGAGGTCCTTTCGGTGCCACAACTACTTCCTCTTTCTCATCATCTGTTAATCTCTCTTCACTTGTCGTAATCTTTACCGTATCGTCACCTTCATCCACCGTAGTCGTCTTTTTGGTTTCCTCTTCGCAGGAAACGATTGAAAGTGATAACACCATCAGACAACTCACCGCCACCCAGACAAACTTGTTTTTCATATCTGACTTCCTCCTTTTAAAATGCTCGCTTATCTTGTTCGTTCGGGTGCGACCTTGTGCTTGAAGTAAAATTTTTGTATCACACTGCCTGTGTGATGTCAATAGATATTGACGTATTCTGTAAAATTTCTATACAGATTTCCCGTAATATCATATTTTATTCGTTTATTTCTTAAAGAGTGGCTGATATAATACGACAAATTATATGAGGCAAGAGCTGACAATGACGGGAGGGTAAATACATATGACAGACATTGAATGGTCGAAACTCAGTCCCGAAGAAAAGAGAGCAGTAAGGTTCAAAAGATGGCTGGATGCCTCTGGTGTCGAGTTTAACAGCCCGGAAGCAAAACAGGCCTACAGGGAAAGAGTACAAAGGCTACAGGACGCACTCCTGATGAAAGAGCCCGATAGAGTACCTGTCTCAGCAATGGGGGGAAATTACGCTCTGTATTACGGTGGAACTACACTTCACGAAGCGATGTATGATCCTGATAAACTCTACCGGGCCTGGATGAAGTTTTTCCATGACTTCAACGATATTTCCGATACCTTCGGCGGGCCCGGTATATATTCGGCAAAGGTATTCGAAGCTATAGATTACAAACTCTATAAATGGCCGGGACACGGACTTGGTAAAGACGTCTCCATGTTTCAATTCGTCGAGGACGAATATATGAATGAAGATGAATATGATGATTTCCTGAGAGATCCTTCCGATTATGCTATCAGGACTTTTATACCAAGAGTAGTTGGTGCTTTGACTCCACTAACAAAGCTCGTTCCCTTCAATTCGATAATGGGAATGGGTTCTGCAGTCGGTTTTGTAGCGCCCTATTCGCAACCCGACGTCCAGGAAGCTCTCCAAGCTATGATAAATGCTAGTACCGAGATGAAAAAATGGGGTGAAAAAGTGGGAGCCTGCCACAGGGAAATTCAGGCAGCAGGATTCCCGGGTATACCCAGTGTTTCAGTCCTGGCTCCTTTCGACAGCATCGCAGATATATTGAGGGGGACTTCAGGAACTTCGAAAGACATGTACCGTCGACCGGATAAATTGCTTGAAGCAATGGACAGAATATCAGATATCTCGATCAAGGAAGCGATAAAATCAGCTAATTCCATGGGAGCTGTAGCAGTGGGAATGCCATTACACAAAGGCGATGAGGGTTGTATGTCAGAAAAGCAGTTCGAAACTTTTTACTGGCCTACCCTGAAGAAGTTGTTCACAGCAGTTATTGAAGAAGGTTTGATAGTACGACCGGTCGCCGAAGGGATATATGAAAGACGACTTGAGATGATCCAGGATATTCCAAAAGGCTGGATTCACTGGATATTTGATGAAACCGACATGACTCGAGCCAAGAAAGCCGTAGGCCATCTTTCCTGTATTTCAGGAATAATCCCACATTCCTTGATGCGTTTAGGGACTGTCGACGAAATAAAGGAATATACCCGTAAGATGGTCGAGGTGTGTACCGAAGGCGGCGGATTCATTCTAAATGGTGGTGGAATACCGGAGGGAGGAGATCCCGAAAAGCTGCGTATCTTTATGAAGGTAGCGAAAGAATACGGTCGGTATCGATGATTCGGAAATCACCATACAATTATCCTGCAGTAAATGGGGGAGTATCAATATGATACTCCCCACCAGTTTCAATCAATAACACTATTCCATCGGATAGTCAGCCTGATTCAACCAGACGATCAGATAGAATTGTTTCCCTTCCTTGAACGGGCTGCTGTAAAACATTGGGCCGTGCGTAACACCTGCAGGAATGTGAATCACGGTTGTCTCAGTGAATGTATGTTCCTCTTCTTCTTCACCCATCATGAAGGTTACCGTAGTTCCCAGGTCGGCATCAGGCCCTGCGGCAACAAACATCACGACTTCATCGACATCCTCATGCATGTGCTTAAGCAGGAAGGGCTGGTTCGGTGGAGCTTCGGCGGTTCTCTGCAGGCTTACATAGTACGGACATCCGTCATAAGCGTCTGCATTCAGATATACTCCGGAACCGGGAACTCGCGCCGGTCTGTCTTCTCGCTCTCCTTCACCTATTCCCTCGTTAAAGCTCTCGCTGTGAAAAGCTAGTTTCCCGCGAGGGGGAACAGTAACGGGTCCAGTCCTGATATACTTACCATACTTCGTTTCAGCCATCTTCTCATACCTCCTTTTTAAAAACCACCGGGAAAAGTATATGTGGTTTCCAATCATAAATGAAAGAAGAAAAAAATACAAAGGATAGAACTGTTTTTTTATTCAGAATCCATCGGATGAGGAAGACGTTCTCGCTGAAAAAGATAATTCACACGGCATTACTACGATTCAAACGCTGCCATAGTTGTCTTACTAGAAAAGTAACAACATAGAGTCCCGTCAATCCTATTACGGAGTACAACATCATTTGGATCGGCTCCAGTGCTGTTTTACCACCCGCAAGTCCTCCAAGAATATATATACCGTCCCAGACTATGCTGGACAACACAATGCCCAGGAATAAAGACCTGTATTTTCGGCCAGCACCAAGAGCCTGCGTCAAGGGAGACAGCTCGTAACAGAGAGAG
>CP070800.1:447969-454834 GCA_020343555.1 Dehalococcoidales bacterium | reverse complement strand
TGTGATAGTCTACAGTCCTCTTCAGCAAGGTATTCTCACCGGGGCGATAAAGAGTGCTGATGAACTCGACGAAGTAGACTTCCGCCGTAACAATCCTCATTTCACCGAACCTGAATTAAACTTGAACCTCGAACTGGTTAATAACCTGAGACCGATAGCGGAAAAATATGGCAGGAGTGTGGCACAGATAGCACTTGCCTGGGTATTAAGAAAACCGGAAGTAACCTCGGCTCTCAATGGTGCCAGGGCTATTTCAGAAATGGAAGACAGTATCGCAGCGGGTGATTTCACACTTACACCGGAAGAAATAGCAACGATCGACGCCCTTCTTGAAAAACGCCAGAAAGAACTTCCACCTCCACCTCCTCCTCCGGCAGGTAGCGGACCCGGTGGACCTCCTGGTGCTCCCGGCAGGCCTCCCGGTGCTCCTGGCGGTCCTCCCGGTGCTCCTGGCGGTCCTCCCGGAAGGCCTTAGGATTTCTAATATTTTTAGACGGAGGAAATGATGAAAATCACGAAGGTAGAAGCCATTCCATGTACGATACCGAGGAAGGGCGGTGGCATGGGTTCCAACGTAGTCCTGGTTAAAATCCATACCGATGAAGGGATCATAGGGGCTGCAGACGGAGGAACCTGCGGACAAGATAATGTCATGCTTGCTATCAAGCAGTGGGAACCAGTTCTAATCGGGGCAGATCCGATGGATATCGGACTCATTGTAAATAACATGCTCAGGTCATTTACCCACAATGGAGCGGCGATGGGAATAGTAGATTTCGCTCTGCATGACATAGTAGGAAAAGCCCTGAACATGCCTGTCTACCAGTACCTTGGAGGTAAAGCGTGTGAAAAACTGGGAATAGGTATGATGATCTCTCACGGAACAGCCCTTGAAAGAGCTAGGATCGCCGAGACAGTTGTAGAGAATGGAGTCACTAATATCGTATGCAAGGTCGGACCTGGATGGGGTACTACGGTCTTCGACGATGTTGCTAATATCAAAGCAATACGTGACGCTGTTGGTTATGAAGTCCTGCTTGGTGTCGATGCTAATGGTGGACTTGATTATTCAACAGCACTTGATCTAGCTCTCAGACTTGAAGAGTTCAAGCTGTACAAGGTAGAACAGCCGGTACCTACCTGGGATTATGACGGACTAAGAAGGCTACGGAACAAACTCCATACACCGGTATGGGCGCACGAATCAGCTGTCGAGATCCCTGGACTACTGGAGTGTATCAAGAAAGACGCGACCGACGGCGCCTGTATCAAGGTTGTCTGGACAGGTGGTATATACCAGTCCAGGAAATGGGCTGCCATCGCCGAAGCCGCTAACCTGGCTATTACCTGCGGTTCGATGGTAGGATCAGGATACGAAGCTTCAGCCCAGGCACATTTCCTGGCAGCCGATCCCTGGATGACCAAGTTCGCTCATGCAAATCTTGGTCCGCCTTTGCTTCATAACCAGTGGGATACCACTAATCCGCCGATCACCGAGGACCTTTCGAAGAATCCTCCGGTGTTCAAAGACGGATACTTCTATCCACCTGACGGACCCGGTCTTGGGCTCGAATTAAATGACGAGATAATCCCCAGACTGATCACAACAGGGAAAGCGCCCATATCCTACGGTAACTAGCATTAAGGATAAACAAGAATCCCCCTGAAATCAGGGGGATTCTTAGTGTACAATGATCGTCCAATGCAACCGGGTAATACGGAAATCTTTTTATATAAACTGTCATTGCAAGGGTGATACTCGTAGCAACGATTTATGTTAACAAATCAATAATGGAGGGATGATATGAGTGAAATCACACGCGGACTGGCACAATTTGCCATCGATACACAGTATGAAGACCTGCCACCCCGCATTATCAAGGAAACGAAACGCATCCTGATGGAACACATTGGCTGTGCTCTCGGAGGTCTGACTACCGACAAGGGGAAGATGAACGCTGCTATCGGTCGCCGTTACGGCGGTCCTCCTGAAGCATCGATAATCGGTACCAATGACATAGTTTCATGTAACAGCGCCGCTCTTGCTAACGGAGAGTTGATGATTACGCTGGATTATAGTGACATCATCGCAGGAGGTCATGATGGAACTTATGTTATTCCTTCCGTCCTGGCAATGGCTGAAATGAATATGGCTTCGGGTAAAGACCTGATCCTGGCAACGGCGATAGGTCTTGAGGTTTCAGCAAGACTCGCCCGGGCTGTCGGCAGGCATAATATCAGTATTGAGGATATTCAGCGCCAGAGGCAGGGCAAAATGGGTAATACCGGGAATGCCTATTCAAACTTCGGCGCCGCCGCCGGAGCCGCAAGACTGATGGGTATGGATGTCGATACAACACACCACGCTCTCGGAATAGCCGGACACCTCTGCATGGTTCTCTCTTATGGCAGGTGGGGTGCCGATGGCCATAATTATATGGCCAAGTATGCAGTACCGGGCTGGCAGAGTACGGGCGCCGTTACCGCAGTGCTCCTTGCTGAAATGGGATATACCGGAGATCTTACGGTACTGGACAATCCGGAAAGAGGGTTTACGTTCTTTACCGGCTACCCGAACTGGTATCCGGAGGAAATAACGAAAGACCTGAGAAAAGACTGGTGCTTCGATTATCGCCTGCATTATAAACCTTACCCCTGTTGTGGAGTATTTCACTCGGGGCTGGATTGTGTTTACGACATCATCGAACCGAACGATATCAAAGCCGATGAAATCGAAAACGTTACTGTATACGGACGAGGTATGATGGGACCTCTGGATAATGACGGTAGGCCGGTAGCGAAAGTTCCTTCAAGCATTTCTTCGGCACAGTTCAATATGCCCTATAACATCTCGGTTGCTTGCCATCGCATCACCCGTGGCGTTGAGTGGGTCGATCCGGAAACTATAAATAATCCGGATATAATAAATTTCATGCCCAAAGTATCTATCAAACCTAATCCCGACTATGACAAAATAATGACTGAAGATCCCCTGTCCGCACTCAGCAAGGTCGATATCGTCGCACGGGGACAGACCTTTACCGTGGAGCGGCGATACCGCAAAGGGACGACCGGTACCGAAGCAAGCTCTACCGACGATGATATTATCGGAAAATTCAGGCATAATGCGGAAAGAATCCTGACGAAGAACCAGATCGAGAATGCAGTAGAAGCCCTTACCGACATCGAAAACCTCGAGGATGTTACAGAACTAATGGAGTACGTGACAGTATAGGATCTAGTATTTCACCAACTATGTGAGTAATACCCCTCAGTTATAAAAAGATATTGGGGGGTATTTATCTTTCATACAAACCACACTCACGTTTAAATGAGAAAAACGAAGGTGACATCATGAAAAACAACGAAAATAGCTTTGAAAACCTAATAAATCGGGCTGTCGAAGACACTCAATCTTTCAAAGGCTGGGACTTCTCTCATATCACAGACTCTCGCCGCATGGTCGACGCCCCGACAAAGTGGAATTATATAAATAAGGTACAACCTTATCTTGATGGCATAGATACACTCATGGATATAGGAACTGCCGGAGGTGAAATACTGTCACGAATTCATCCGTTGCCAGGACATACCTACGCGGTAGAAGATTATTCTCCGAATATTACACGTGCAATAGAAACACTCGAACCTCTCGGAATAGAAGTCATCGGCATAGAAGAAGGTAAAGAACCGCCTTTCGGGGATCTGCCTTTCAAGGATGATTACTTCGATGCGATTATCAACCGCCATACCAGCTATACAGGCAGTGAAGTCTACCGGATACTCAAGCCCGGAGGGTATTATGTTACCCAGCAACTGGGAGGATTGACCACCATTAATCTTGGTATGATTATTCAGGGGGAGAAAGCAACGAAACTGTCAATCTGGAACCTCAAGGTTTTCAAAGAACGAATGGTTGAAGAAGGTTTCAAAATAATCGATGAAGCAGATGAGATAAATTTCGGCAGATTTTTTGATGTTGGCGCAATCGTTTATCACCTGATAACCTGTCCCTGGACCGTCGAGGACTTTACTCCTGAAAGGTACCACAGTGAGTTACTCTATCTTCACAATTACATCGAAAAGCACGGATACTTTGACATGCTGTACGAATGGCTCTTCATCGTTGCCAGAAAACCATTGAAACAGACTGATAAAGGTTCAGGGTCATTCTGAATAATACAGATCTAAATTAATATAAATTTACTAACATATAATCGCGTCAGAGTAATTTTTCAACTCAATGTTGCTGTCATCATGCATTCTTATCGATAATAATATCTAATCGAGGTACGCGGCGTATACTATCTCACCGGTCTGAGGTTCGATATAATAGACATCATTACCTATTATTGACAGATTAATCGCATGAAGTGCCTGTCCTTCCGGTAATTGTGTGCTGAAAAGCTCGTTATATTCGCCACTACCAATAATTTCGAAAGAAATAATAAACCCGTCTGCGAGTGCCTTCTGCTGCAATTCGAAAGCAAAATCGTCACAATCGATTACGGTATCTTTATGTTTAAAACGAATTGATGTTAACTGGTTCCTTTTTTCGAGCCATTGTTCCAGTTCTGTCCGGTTTGTGAAATTCCGAAATTCAACTGGTACGTGGCGTATGACGTCTACGTATTCTTTTTCTACAACGATCTCTTCCACATACTCAACGGTATGAGTTTCAACCAGTCTTGCTTCAACAGTCGGGATCTGTACCTGAGATGTTTTTATAGTTGTGTTTTCCCTGGGTAAACAATAAGTAAAGGATAAAATGCGGTCTCCAACACAATAGACAACAAGCGTAATTATAACTGCTGATAATACGAAAAGTATCGTTTTCTGCTTGTGTTTTCTCATCCGGGATTCCTCCCGTATCTAAGTTACACTGGCATGTTAACTCCTGAATGAGAAACAAAGACTGAATATTGAATAAAATTATCTAAATAAATCATAAATATTCTTAATAAAGGTGAGTTGTGCAAGCACTCCTTATATCGCGTCATTCTTGAATTAATTCGACTGGGTGGTCTGAAACTATCTCGTTACGACATACAATAGAGCGAATATGTAAGAAATGATGGAATATCAGCGGAAATACCAGGTTTCCAAATTCAGGCTAGCACAACTGAAGTATTAACCGGGGCTGAAAAAACTGTAACCTTTACCGCGTTTACTTCGGATAATCCTTGGTGGGTTATCGTTCAATTTTAGTCTTAATCTTCTTATATATGTCCTGATACGGTTGTTATCATCGAAATCTTTTCCCCAGACTGCCTGCGATATCTCTTCACTGCTAATTATATTACCTGAATTATTCATTAGAGTGTACAATATCTGAGCTTCATTAGGTGTTAACTTCTGCGTCATATCATTGATATTCACTTCGTTTCTAGATAGGTTCAAACTTACCTTACCTTTAGCGAGAACGGGACTCTGGATCGATACTTTTGAGAGATTAACTCTGCGGAGAACGGAATTTACTCTGGCAATAAGATCCCTTGGCTTAAATGGCTTAACGATATAATCATCTGCTCCTATTTCCAGTCCATGTACTTCCTCTTCTTCTTTCTCTCGTACGGTCAGGATAATAACAGGGACTGACGAAAAAGAACGTATAGTTTGAAGAACATCGAATCCACTCATATCTGGAAGATTTATATCAAGAATTACTATATCGAATGTTTTTGAATTAAGAGCAGATATACCATCCCCACCGTTTATCACATGATGAAGATTGATATCAGGCCATCTTAATTGGAAACACAGTGATACTGCTTCGGCAACATTGATGTCATCTTCAATTATTAAAGCTTTCATTTATTCTACCTCTCATCTAACTCCTGATTTCCCAATATTTTGGAGTTAACGCTATATCTACCCATATAAGTTTGAAAGCACTCCTCAATCCACTAACCGTTTCGTAACAATTACACATGATACTAAACATTATACCAAATCGTTATTCATCAATTCTTGATTATGCACGATTTTATTATACACTTATGTAAAAAATATAGGTATTTCGCTCTATTCAAATAATAAGTATAGGATCATTACCGAAAATTTATGCTATATCATAAGAATTTGCTGATCTGCCACCGAAGGATAGATAAACAAAGAAACAATGCGACGCGACATGGAGATAGAAATTCAATTTGGTAAGGAAGGAGTTCAGAATCTGTCCATAACCGGTAACGATTATTTTCCCAGTCGTCTGGTAATGGCATTAAGAATCACTCCGGTAAAAATACAAAGCATGCCCAATGTCACAAGAAGCATACAGAGTAATGCGCTACCAGTAGCAAAGGCACGTGAGCTATAATATATCTGAAGGACGCCTATTCCCGATATAATACCTAGTATTAACAGTATTCCACCTATCAAGCTGAAAAAAAGTAACGGTCTTCTTTCTGAGATGAAGAAAAATATTCGACTCAGATTACCTAATCCGTGCAAAATAGGATTCTGTGAAGAACTGACATCGTCATAGGAAACAGAGATAGGCACTTCAGATATTATTAATCCCTTATGTGAAGCCTCGGAAATAATTTCAGCAGATATAGCCATTCCTTGCTGGGTCAATTCCATCTCGGTAATCGCTTTCTTAGAATATGCTCTGAAGCCCGATTCAGTATCGGAAAGATTTTGACGGGCAGCAATATTGGCAAATTTAGCCAGGATTGATTGACCAATCCGCCTGTAGCCGGGTATTACATCTTTCTGTAGTTCTCTTGATCCGACAACGACATCTGAACCCGACTTAACTGCATCTACCAAACGAGGGATCTCATCCGGATTGTGTTGAGCATCTGCGTCGATTATTACCAGGATATCGGCATCGCGCTTCTCTGCTTCTGATAAAATCGAT
>CP070800.1:443051-447869 GCA_020343555.1 Dehalococcoidales bacterium | reverse complement strand
TAGTTAACGTAATCCAGAGTAATATTGAGTAATTGGTTGAAAAATATTCTTTCAGACAAACTGGATACTCTGATTTCTTGACGAGTCCCACGAGTTGAAGAAAATCATAAAACAACTAGATAAAAGACAATTCTAACGTTCAATTGATATAATAATGATTACAGTAAATATGAATATTAGAATTCATTTTGCCAGTATTAAGTCTCCTTTGGTAACAAAACATTTATTTGTCAAAGTTGTTTGACTTACCTTTGGTATATAGCTGAAAATAAGGAAAATAATTATGTTCTGGAGGTAGGATGTGACCCAGCCAGAGAAAAGATCACATCTACCCAATGCACCCGGATCCGACTATTACCCGGAATCACTCAGGGATGAAATCACTCCCGAATACCTGTTTATGTCAAGACGAAAATTTATATCCGGTATTGGTGCAGTAGCCGCAACCGCTTTCCTCGCAGCCTGCACACCTCTTAATCAGGATACCTCATCTACAAACACAACGGGTAATACGAGTGACACCGCATCAGAAACAATCAGTGCCTCTTCCGATACATTAACACCATTTGATGACATCATCAACTATAACAACTTTTACGAATTTACATATGAAAAAGAACTGGTCGCAGAACTTGCACGTAATTTCGTGACAAATCCGTGGTCGGTCAACATAGGAGGTCTTGTTGATAACCCAGGAAGCTATTCCATCGAGAAACTGATAGAACTGTATACTCCTGAAGAACGCATATACCGCATGAGGTGCGTCGAGGGATGGTCAATGGTAATACCATGGATCGGATTTCCTTTGAATAAACTTCTTACCGATGCCAGACCTCAACCTGAGGCGAAATTCGTGCGTTTCGAGAGTTTTTACGATCCAGAGCAAATGCCAGGTGACAAATCGTTGCCTTTCCCATATTACGAAGGATTACGGCTAGACGAAGCAAACCATGACCTGACCATCCTTGCAACAGGTTTGTACGACAAACTTTTACCGCCGCAGGAAGGGGCTCCGATACGACTTGTTGTACCGTGGAAATACGGATTCAAAAGCGCTAAGTCCATTACTCGTATCGACCTGGTAGCCGAAATGCCTTCTACGTTCTGGGTTGACCTATCACCATTCGAGTACGGATTTTATGCAAATGTGAATCCGGAGGTACATCATCCACGCTGGTCTCAGTCCACCGAAAGACGTATCGGAGAGTTGAAACGAAGGCCTACATTATTGTTCAACGGCTATGATGAGGTAGCATCGCTTTACGAAGGAATGGATCTGAGACGATTTATTTAACAGGTAAACGAAAGAGATTGTTACTACAGGCAAGCCTGCACATCCTTCTCCTGCTGCCACTGGTTCTGCTTATCATCGATTTCGCCCAGGATAATCTCACGGCTAATCCCATCAGAGAAATTCAGCTCAGGACAGGAAGAATTGCGATCAACATTTTGATGGCATCACTAGCATGTACCCCGATATACATTCTTAGCGGATTCTCGGTTATTATGAGACTTCGCCGTATCCTGGGTCTTTATGCATTTTTATATGTGCTGCTTCATCTTGTGAATTTCATCTGGATAGATTATGGCTTTAATTGGTCGATCCTTGGTGAAGACCTGTTCGAAAAAAGATACGCGATCGCCGGATTCGTTTCCTTCCTGCTTTTACTTCCCCTGGCAGTCACGTCGTTTTTTAGATTAAGGCAGAAACTCGGAAAAGCCTGGCAGAAATTACATTTCCTGGTTTACTCGGCAGGGATCGCGGCAATTGTCCATTTTCTTTGGCAGGAAAAGATCGATATACTCTTACCATCACTATATGGTGTGGTATTACTGATCCTGCTTATAATCCGGATTCCTGTAATCAGAAATTATTTTAACAACCGCATCCGACGGATAAGTTGATCGGAATCGACCGTCAATCTTACGGTCTTGTCAATTCTGGGATTGATCTAGTAATTATAAAAACAGAACTACATAACAACGATATACATTACTGAGCTGTTACTAGCTTGGTTTTGTCGACAGGTTGTGCCGTTGTTGCAACAACCAACACCAAGGTTACAAAATTGGTGACGCTACGGTTCATCCAATTTTAACTACTCAAGGTTGTCTATTCTCATTAACCCAAACTGGTTAACTTTATTAGAAACTTATCAACCGAAATATGATCTCAGATATGGGCTTTCCGATAGATATTTTTCAGCTGGATCGACAAAGCCGTCTCCCATAATCACATTTAATACCTCATGTACAGTAGATACTATTCTTCTTAGCACGACCATGTTCCCACGCTCTTCCCTTATTTCATCGTTCACAATATTTTATAGTACATTTCGTAATATGAATGTGACTTTTGTTTAGTGATATCCATTGATAAGTTGAAAAATGAGTAACTTAAATTGCCAAGGCGTGAAAGTCAGAATATAGTTCTATTTCCCAGGATATGATTCAATATGAGAAGTCCCTACATTATGTGACCAAAGTCATATTAGATAACAATCGATCTTGTATATTTTAAGACATCGTCACCCCAGCAATTACAGTGTAATTGTTAAGTGAATAAATCGTATTACGATATCTAGGAGGGGAATATGCCAAAGTTTATTGATCATCATCCTATGCCTCAGATGCCACCAGAGGCTATGCAACAAATGAAACAAGCTGCCGAGAGTGGACAGGCAGATCCCAACGGAGTGATACCTCACAACGTCTTTGTCGGAAAAGATGGCACCGCTTTTTGCTATACAGAAGCGGAAAATGCAGAGGCTGTAATCCAATCCCATGCTTCGATGGGGGTTATTTTATCAGAAGACCAAATCACGGAAGTAACAAGTTTGGTATGATATCGAAATCCTGTTGTTCTTAAATCTAGTCTTAGAGTAAGGAAATACTTGTAAAGAAGCCTAGAACTAATTCACTAGAGACTCTGTTCAATTAGGTATCATATCGTAACATTAAGATCTTTTTGCGTCTGATCGGAGTCGTGATTTCTCGCCATGCTCTAAACTCTCTTTATTCTTAGAATACATGATATACTAACGTCTGATTGAAATATCAGTTTAGTAACAATTAACATTGGTAAATCTTCATCCCTTGAATTCTGCATCGCCCAAGATCTGTTGTCAGTACCCAAGTCACATTGTTGATGTTGTTATATAGGAAAATATATATGTCCTTTGCAGTTTGAGTGATAATTACTTGTGGATTAGTCTTATCAGTCGGACCTATTGTAAAATCAAAATATAGCTGAATTCCGCTGATGGTTAATTTCTCGTGTTGGAGGTTAGACTATGGAGTTAAGCAGGATGCAGAGATCTATAATTGAAACCAGCCAATGGGACTTTTCTCAGTATAAGGCGCTTTTCCTGAACTGCACTCTAAAAAAATCACCCGAGCTTTCTCATACCGAAGGACTGATGTCCATTTCCATGAATATCATGAAAGAACTGGGTGTCAGCGTCGAGATCCTGCGACCGGTTGATCATGACATCGCATACGGAGTCTATCCTGACATGACACAGCACGGATGGGAAAAGGACACCTGGCCTGACATCTACGATAAGGTAAAGAAGGCAGACATACTCGTCATCGGCACGCCGATATGGCTGGGCGAAAAATCCTCGGTATGCTCGCAGGTAGTCGAACGACTTTACTCGTCTTCCGGGGATCTCAACGACAAGGGGCAGTATTCCTATTACGGTGGCGTCGGAGGATGCGTGATCACCGGCAACGAGGACGGAGCGAAACACTGCGCGATGAATATACTGTATTCGCTGCAGCACCTGGGATACACCGTACCTCCCCAGTCGGACGCCGCCTGGGTCGGTGAAGCTGGTCCCGGCCCGTCTTACATGGATCCCGGCTCCGGTGGTCCCGAAAATGATTTTACCAACCGGAATATCACGTTTATGACATGGAACCTGCTGCATTTTGCCCGTATCTTGAGGGAACAGGGCGGAATACCTTCTCATGGGAATCAAAGAGCCGTCTGGGATGCCGGCTGCAGCGAGGATAATCCTAATCCCGAATACCGGTAACTGTTTGAAAGTATCGATATGCCAGATAATAACGCGATCGAACAGGGAAAGAATGAAATAGCGGAGTGGCGGAAAGGGATATGCGGCATTTGTCCTGCCGGTTGCTGGGTTGATGTTGCTCTGAATGACGGCAAATTAGTCGATATCAGGCAGGATAACGATGATACGCTTGGAGCGATATGCCTGCGTGGGAAATACGCACCGGATATCATCTATTCACCCCACCGCCTGCAATACCCGATGAAGCGAATCGGGTCGAAAGGCAGCTATGAGTTCGAACGTATATCCTGGAACGATGCTTACGATATCATCGTTGAAAAACTCAACACCATAAAGCATGAGTCCGGTCCGGAAGCGGTCTCTATCTATACCGGTCGGGGCGCGCAGGAACTGTCACTATGCGACATGTTTCAACCGAAAGGTGTAATCGTTTCTTCCGCGTCCAATATCCTGTTTCCCTTTGGTTCTCCCAACACCACCGGTGTCGGTGCCCTTTGCTACGTCTCCCTCCACATGATCGCTCCGCATGTCACCATGGGCCGGATTCAGACTAATATGTACACCGATATCGAGAACGCCGAGATGGTAATTGTCTGGGGAACCAATCCGGCTACGGACTCGCCACCGGCGGATATACAGAGAATAGAAGCCGCGGCGGCACGTGGCGCTGAGGTATTTGTGATTGATCCGCGGAGAACAGATACGGTCTATCGCACGAATGCAGAATGGATTCCGATCCGTCCCGGCACGGATGGCGCCCTGGCTCTGAGTATCATCG
>CP070800.1:440324-442951 GCA_020343555.1 Dehalococcoidales bacterium | reverse complement strand
CATATAGTTCCATGGCAAAAGCGACCACACTACCGCCGGATATTGTATCCAGACCATAATCGTTGCATATATAGTTCACATAACTCAGAGCTTCAGCGTCTGTAACAAGACAATTAGGTCCAAAAGCTCCCTGGGTTTCGTATTCAACCCTGCGTGTACCAGCCGGATATTTGTATTCACCTGTTCCTTCTTTAAGAATGGACTGGCAGGCGATGGGACAGTGCCAGCATGGTTCAACCTTATCGACATTGGCAATAGCCCGATCGCCGCTTAATCCTGAAGCATCCGGGATTTCTACTACTCCAACTCCTCCCCAGTTCTTCACCGGCGTGTCACCACTGAGAGCCGATCGTTCTGTCATGGCGGAAGTACCATACTTCCTCATTCCTTCTGCCATTCCCTTCGTCGCTTCGGTTTGATCCCTTCTTATACCCATGGCTTTTTCTCGATCGGCTATCGGGATTTCCATGTCACCTCGTACGACTACCGCCTTGAGTTTCTTCGAACCCATTACTGCGCCTATACCTGACCTGCCGGCAGCGGCTCCTCTTTTAGTGATAACGCACGAGATTAGCGCCATTTTCTCTCCGGAAGGCCCGATGCAGGAAACTTCAGTATCTTTACCATACTTGTCTTTCATGATGGTTTCCATTTCGTATGAACCCTTACCCCAGAGATCACTGGCATCAACCAGTTCCGCTTTGCCGTTGTCGATAAACAGGTACACCGGTTTATCCGAGATACCGGTAAAGAATACGGCGTCATATCCGGCAAACTTCAGATAAGGTCCGAAATCTCCTCCGGAATTTGCGTCGCCCCAACCACCGGTAATGGGTGATTTGGCCATCACCTGGTATCTTGTTCCGACAATCGCCGGAGAGCCTGTTAGCGGTCCTGTGGCAAATCCCAGCATGTTATCCGGACCTAACGGATCGACACCCGGTTTCATCCTGTCATACATTATCCTGGCACCGATACCGTATCCGCCCAGGAAATTCCGGTATAGGCTCTCATCAGGTGTTTCTTCCTGCAATTCACCTGTTGAAAGATTCACAAATAGAATCTTTCCCATGTATCCTTTGATCATTTATTCCTCCTTCTCTCAGTAACTAAGAAAACATTGCGAATATTCTACATTCACTCGATTCTGTATGTCAATAAAACGACTATCGTTTTCTATTGTTCTCGGGTGAAATTGACTCACGCCTAGCTCTTTGATAAAATAAATTGATTTCAGAACCGGGTCCGATAGTTCGATGTAGATACGAAATTACGGTAGGATGAGGTGGGATAAGGTGCAGATAAATGTTTCCCAGCAGCTAAAATCGAGTATCGGTACGGTAAGGAATTACGAAGTCGATACGACTGTAACAATAGATGACCAATCGGCAGAATTTACCGGTACCGTCCTTCTGATGAAGACGGATCGTGGTTTATTATTAAAAGGAACTTTCAATTCAAATCTATCTCTT
The DNA here is from genome assembly GCA_020343555.1 of Dehalococcoidales bacterium. Next base: position 441,479 of record CP070800.1, on the reverse strand, counting down.
CGATGTGGTCGTTGTCTGAGTAATTTCCCTTACTCACTGAAGGTTAAAATTGAAGAAGAATATTTTCCCATTATGGACGTCAACACCGGCGTAATGCTGCCTGCACCCGAAGATCCCGGTAGCTTTACGATTGACGACCATAATATAATGGATATATCAGAAGCTATACGCCAATATACCTTGATGGCATTACCCATAAAACCATTGTGCAGACAGGATTGTTCAGGTCTTTGCCCGACGTGTGGTATGAACCTGAACGAGAATAAATGCGAATGCACACCTGAAATAGATCCAAGATGGGAGAAGTTGAGTACTCTTGTGGTAACGGATATTGAGTATTCAACGGATAAATGAAAGGAAGGAAAACAAGATGCCTCCACAACCAAAGAGAAAGTATGCAAAAGCACGGCAAGGAAAGAGACGCAGTCACATTGCCGCTTCTGCGCCGGCTTTAATTACCTGCTCGCAGTGCAACAGTCCGAAATTACCTCATCATGTTTGCCCTACTTGCGGCAGTTATAACGGCAGAGATGTAACCGAGATCAAGAGTTCAAAATCCAGATCCAGCTAAGGATAACGGATTGTGCTTAAAACGGTCGTTAGCGACCTCTTCGGTATAAAATATCCAATCCTTCAGGGAGGGATGGCTCATGTCGGTACGTATGAACTTGTTTCTGCCGTATCAAATGCTGGAGGACTGGGTATCATCGGTTCGGGTTTTTATGAACCTGAATGGGTAAGAAATCAAATCCGTAAGACGAAACAACATACAAGCCTGCCGTTTGGAGTGAATATCCAGATGGCTTCACCCCATGTGAGACAGGTCGTCGATGTTGTTATTGAAGAAGGCATAGCTATTGTCACCACAGGAGCAGGAAATCCGGAAATCTATGTCCCTGAATTCAAACAAGCCGGCATTAAAACAGTGCCCGTGGTTAACAACTCGTCTATGGCACAACAAATGGAAATGATCGGAGTCGATGCCGTCATAGCAGAAGGGACCGAATCCGGAGGTCATGTCGGTGAGACGACGACAACGGTACTTGTTCCAGAAGTAGTGGATAATGTATCAATTCCTGTAATTGCTGCCGGAGGAATATGTGACGGTCGTGGTATGGCTGCCGTGTTGGCACTCGGAGCATCCGGTATACAGAT
>CP070800.1:429057-440224 GCA_020343555.1 Dehalococcoidales bacterium | reverse complement strand
TTATTATCTCAACCCGCTTGGTATAGTAATGCTTGACAAGGTGTCTGTTGAGAAAGATTAACTGTAACTATCCACAGCATTTCCGGGTAGACTGGGAATCAAGACACTGAGAATCCCATACAATCAAATTTAATATCCACCTCTATTATTGTGTCTACCTTTCACCACCCTATGTTAATCACAGCGACCTGGATTTCTTTATCAGACAGACAGAAAATTACGTAAAAAACTTCATAATCTTCACATTTCTTCGAATATCTCAAGGTTGTTGAGACTCTGTCGATGATATATACTTTTAATTGAATAGTATGTCTAAAAAGGAGTTGCTATATGGCAGGGGTACTTGAAGGATTAAAAGTAGTCGCGATGGAACATATGGAGGCTATTCCGGTTGCATCGGTGTGGATGGCGGATTGGGGTGCCGAGGTATTGAAAGTGGAACCACTAACAGGAGATATGTTCCGCGGATTGAAAGGCGCTCACGGTATGACTACCGAAATTGAACTTGGCGGCGTCAGCGTAAATTGGACGTTTCAATTGTTTAACCGAAACAAGAAAAGCCTTGCCATCAACTTAAAAACGGAGGAAGGCCAGCAGATCCTCTATAAGCTGGTCAAAGAAGCCGATGTGTTTTTGTCCAATTATGAACTTGACTCGCTTAAAAAACTGAATGCTGACTATGCCAGCGTGAGTAAAATTAATCCGTCGATCGTGTATGCCACCATCAGTGGTTACGGTTCGCAGGGACCTGACAGCGAGCAACGTGGATTCGACCATGCTGCGGGATGGGCGCGTACCGGAATGCAGTATATGATAGGAGAACCCGGCAGCGCACCGCCAAGACTTCGCGGCGGAATGATAGACAGGGGTGTCGCTGCACCACAGGCACTCGCCGGTATCCTGGCTGCACTCTACCACAAAGAGAAAACCGGTGAAGGTCAGGAACTGGAAATATCCTTGTTTAACGCGGGTATCTGGACGCTTGCCCTCGATATAGAAGCTGCTCTGGTGGGTATCACCGCAATAAAAGACGACCGCACCAAGGCTAAAAATCCTCTCTACAATGTGTACCAGGCTGGAGATGGTCGATGGTTCCAGATGTCGATGCTGCAGTCTGATCCGGTGTGGCCGGGATTCTGCAAAGCGATTAACAAACTCGAGCTCGAAAACGACCCCAGGTTTAACTCAATGGAAGCTCGTGAAGATAACTGTGAGGAGCTCATCCGGATAATCGATGAAGTACTGGCTTCCGGAGATTCCGATATGTGGGAAGCACGCTTCCGCGAAAATGACCTTATTTATGCCAAAGTTCAGAGTCCCATAGAAGTCACTACCGATCCGCAGGCAATAGCGACCGAATCATTTACGGAACTTCCTCATCCTCTCGGGACTTTTCCAGTAATCGCAACTCCGGTGAAATTCAAACAAAATCCTGCCGAAATAAAAACCTCCGCGCCTGAGGTAGGCCAGGACAATGAACTCACTCTAATCGATTTAGGCTACACATGGGAGGACATAGTAGTTCTGAAAGATAAAGGAGTTATACTGTAAAAATAGAAGACGAAATGAAATAAAGGGGGAGCATATAGCATATACTACTCCCCCTTTATTGTTTCCACCTTTATGTATTAAGCGCCTTGTTCGTAATTCGTCACACCTTTGACCAGATTCACGAGGAATTTAATACTTCGCACAAGTATACCTATACCTATTCCTACGCAAACACAGATCAAAACTACGGTTACGCCAAGTTCCACGCCTTCAGCTATCGAAGCACTCGGTATCACGTAAAAATCAAAGGGGAAAATAGTAACGAGAATTATTACTGAAGCGAGTGCGAAGATGTCAATAACTATCCGGATCACCTCATGTAAAATGTACCTGTCGAAAATTATCATGATGGCGTGCCCGATTATGGATACCACCAAAGCCGTTGTCAGAATCGGTAGCCAGAGGTTGATATCATCAGTAAAAAACGGAGCCCTGGTCCAGGTAACAACGCCATCAACAGTATCCGAAGAGTAATAGGCTACATAGTCGTTGAAATAATTGAAAAAGATAAGAACGGCGATACTGAAAGCAATGGTAAAAGCCGAGGATGCTATCCGTCCTCCCCGTTTTCGCGTAAAATATTCTTCTATTTTCCTGCCGATTTCCTTGTCCAGGTTTATTACCGGAGTCGACTTAATTTCAGGACCAGCAGGTATACCCTCCTGATCCGCTGCCCTAACTTCCGGTTCGGATGATGATGTCGGTTCCGGTTTATCATGGTGCGTCCTAGATCCAGTGATACTATCGGCAATATCTGCCGCCCAGACTACCCTGTACCTTTCTCCGTTATAAGCCTTCACCATCAAAATAACCCAGAGTATGACCGCAATGATACCGATTATCGTTGAAAATGCGTTTCCGATAATGGGTATCAAACCCAAGAGTGTTCCTGCAATTGTGAAAATCCCGAACACGATAATCGATTGCGCAGCATGAAAACGCACGTCTGCATTCTTCTGTTCAAGGACGAAAAAGATAATGCCGCTTATCCAGCCGCCCACGTAGCAGAGGAGTGACGCTACATTCGGCAATAGTCCTGTACTGGTTTCGGAAGAAGCATCCCTTCTCTCCCGTTCGAGGGATTCCCTGGCTTCGATCCTGGCTTTTTCCTCTTCGTAGATCTTTCTTCTTTCTTCAGGTGACAGTGCCATATCCCTATCCTTTCGTTTATGGATTATCTACCTGCCTTCAGCTTCTCTCTCCATTATTTCCAGCCTGGTATAGTAGTCACCGAACTCATTCAGGTGGGCAAGAGCTATCTTTCCTGTCATCAGGGGATCATCGTCAGTGACATTTGTAGCAGGATCAACAAGACCGTGTTCGAGCTCAACATCCATTCCCATCCTGAACTGCTCTACGTCAAATTCAGTCCAGTCGATACCGAGTTGTTCCCCGATTTCCTTTGCTTCCTCTACGGTAAAATGTTTCTTCGACGTCATTTTCTTCCTCCTGTTTTTTTTTATTACCTTATCCTGAACATAATCTCGTCAGATGAGACACTTTCAACTACAATATCCACTCCATCGATTTTTATATCGATTTTTCGCCTTGGATAGTATAGATTCCAGGCATATCCTTGGTAACCATTTGCTTTTCTCTGGGCAATTGAGTATACGTCTTCGTTCGGCATTCCGGCATAGACAATCCGATCTTTTCCCGTTCTAAGATGAAAAGTCTCTCCTACAGCAAGTACAATCGATCTGTCCATTTTACCTCCTGAAACCGTTATTCCAAGTGATTTTACCTGTCGGTAGAGATATGTTTCAACACTGGGGTATTAACAAAGGTAATATAATTCGTCTGCAATTTCAACCAGGTTTGACACACGAATGCCGTCATTCCTATACTTCGGTATGCTGAAAAAAGAATTTCTCCGTGAAATCGTTATCTTTATAGTGGTGGTAATTTTCCTGCTCATTGTAATCCCCGTAATCTCATCCCTGTTAAAACAGCTATTGGTTCTCCAGGCGGTCATAGCGATCGGCGGCGCTATACTCCTTAGGTTATTGATTAACAGGATAAAAGGTAATAAGCAGTAATAGTTAAAATATGGCTTCTCGAGATAAACACTTGACAAAATGAAATTTCTCTTTATACAATAAAAGAAACCCCGAACATGTTTTCTCTTCAAAGTCCCAAATTTATGTTGTCTTTCATACACCGTTTAGATATTTTGCTTGGTTTTCCTGTATGTCAAAATATATATTTGTAACGGGTGGTGTCGTAAGTTCCGTAGGAAAAGGTATCACAGTAGCATCGATTGGTACCATTCTTAAGTGTCGGAACCTATCCGTATCTCTTCAGAAGCTGGATCCTTACCTGAATGTAGATCCGGGGACAATGTCACCTTACCAGCATGGAGAGGTATTCGTTACACAGGACGGAGCAGAAACTGACCTCGACCTGGGTAACTATGAGCGGTTCGTAGATATTAACCTTTCCAGTGAATCGAATGTTACATCCGGACAAATATACAGTACAGTAATCGCTAAGGAAAGGCGAGGAGATTTCCTTGGTGGAACGATACAGGTTGTACCGCACGTTACCAATGAAATCAAGGCTAGATTCGAAAAACTGGCGGAGAAATCCAAAGCCGAAGTGCTGATAATAGAAGTCGGCGGCACGGTAGGCGATATCGAAGGGCAGCCATTTCTTGAGGCAATCCGACAGATGCGAAATGATGTTGGAAGAGAAAACGTTCTCTATATCCACGTTACACTTCTTCCCTACCTCGCAACCACCAAGGAATTAAAGACAAAGCCCACCCAGCATAGTGTTAATGAATTACGCCGGATCGGTATTCAGCCCGATATCATTATATGCCGCAGTGACCTGCCGATAGCCGAAGGAATCAGAGATAAGATTTCCCTATTTTGTGACGTGGAAAAAGAAGCAGTAATCCCGATGCCCACCATACCGAGTATCTACGAAGTACCCCTTGCTCTTGAAGAAGAAGGAATGGGACAGCTTATCGTAGAAAAAATGCAATTAAATACTAACAGTTGTGATCTGACTCAATGGAACAACCTGGTTGAATCTTTGAAAGAACCAAAAGAGCCGGTAAACATAGCGCTGGTCGGAAAGTATGTCGAGCTGGAAGATGCTTATTATTCGGTCCGCGAAGCGCTCTACCACGCAGCGTTGTTCCATGACAGGAGTATCGAGTTTAACTGGGTTCCGTCAGAGATGCTTGAAGAAGGAGAGTGTGAGGTCCAGCTTCGTAATGCCCAGGGAATAATCATACCCGGCGGATTCGGAGTAAGAGGAATCGAAGGCATGGTTACTGCAGCAAGGTACGCTCGTGAGAACAATATTCCTTACCTGGGACTCTGCCTGGGAATGCAGGTTATGGTTATTGAATTTACACGACATGTGCTAAATACCGAAGACGCGAATTCTACCGAATTTGATCCTGACACCCGGAACCCGGTGATAGATCTTCTGCCAAACCAGGATCTTGAAAATTTGGGCGCAACCATGCGACTAGGTAATTATCCATGCCAGCTTCAGGAAAATACCTTGAGTTCGAAAGCATATAGCGAGTCACTGATACAGGAGCGTCACCGCCATCGGTACGAGTTCAATAATAAATACCGCGACTGCCTTCAGGAAGCAGGTCTGGTTTGTAGCGGATTATCTCCTGACGGTACCCTTGTGGAAATTTGTGAAATCTCCAACCACCCCTGGATGGTAGCATGCCAGTTTCATCCGGAATTCGGCTCCCGACCAAGCCGTCCCCACCCGTTGTTCCGTGACTTCGTCGGCTCAGCCAAGGATATATTGAGAGAAGGCGATCAGCCACCTCTACCATTCGCATCCGATGACTAAGCTTTCGGGAGAGATTACAATGCGCATTTTTCTGGACACTGCCAAAATAGAAGAGGTCAGACAAGCGTCTAGACTAGGTGTCATAAGTGGTGTAACAACCAACCCTACCCTGATGGCAAGGGCTGGGGCCACCGACTACGAAGCTACGATTAAAGAGATAGCATCCATAATTCCCGGACCGATCTCAACCGAGGTGGTCGTAGAGGGAGTGGAGTCGATGTTGAAACAGGCCCGTGAAATGGCAGCCTGGGCTCCAAATATCGTTATCAAGATACCTGTCAATGCTGACGGACTTGAAGTAACATCGATTCTAGCAAAAGAGAATATCAAGGTAAATATGACGCTTTGTTTCTCGGCAAACCAGGCACTTCTGGCCGCTCTTTCAGGAGCCGCCTATATCAGTCCATTCGTTGGCAGGCTTGATGATATAGGACAGGATGGCATGCAGCTTGTTGAAGAGATCCTTTACATATACGAAAACTATCCCGATATTAACACTGAGGTAATCGCCGCCAGTATCAGGCACCCTGAACATTGCCTGCGTGCCGCCGGCGCCGGCGCCCACATCGCCACTATTCCCTACGACGTGCTGATAAAAATGATCCAGCATCCTATGACCGATACCGGTATCAGCCGTTTCCTGGAAGACTGGAAAAACACCCCCAAGTGATAATATCGTTATATTAACGATTTAAGGAAGCAAATAAACATGGACAACGAGATACTTAAAATGGATATCAGCCAGCTTGAAAATAAAACAAGAGAAGAGCTGATAGATGTCGCCAAGGAAATGGGAATATCGAATTATACCGGCCTGAAGAAGCAGGACCTGATAATACGCCTGCTCCAGGCATATACCGAACAGGAAGGAAATACCTTCTGCGGCGGTATCCTTGAGATAATGAGTGACGGATACGGATTCCTCAGGAACGACTCCCTTCTGCCAAGTTCTACGGATATCTATGTATCCCAGTCACAGATACGCCGGTTCGGTCTTCGTGACGGCGACATGGTAGTCGGCCAGGGCAGACCTGCCCGGGCAGGTGAGAAATATTTCAGCCTGCTGCGTATCGAAGCGGTCAACGACATTAATCCCGAACTTGCTAAGAGCCGCCCTCACTTCGGTTCACTTGTACCGACATTCCCGGATAAGCAGATCAACCTTGAAGGAGCTGACAATGATATCGCCTCACGTTTAATAAACCTGGTTGCCCCTATAGGCAGAGGTCAGCGCGGTCTTATTGTTTCTCCGCCTAAATCAGGAAAGACGACTTTACTAAAATCAGTAGCAAACGCTGCCATGTCGAATTACAACGACCTGCACCTGATGGTCTGCCTAATCGGCGAACGTCCCGAGGAAGTCACCGATATGAAACGTTCTGTCGGAGGAGAGGTTATCGCTGCTACATTCGATGAGCCCGTTGAAGATCATACACGCGTAGCCGGACTGGCACTGAACAGGGCGAAACGAATGGTGGAAAGTGGTAAGGATGTATTCATGCTCCTCGACGGTATCACACGACTTACCCGTTCATATAATCTTGCCATGCCTTCAAGCGGACGTACTCTTTCTGGCGGTATCGATCCCGGAGCACTCTATCCGGCCAAGCATTTCTTCGGCGCTGCCCGAAACACGGAAGAAGGCGGCAGCCTGACCATCATCGCCACTTGTCTGATAGATACCGGCAGCCGTATGGACGATCTTATTTACGAGGAATTCAAGGGCACCGGTAACATGGAACTGCATCTTGACAGGCGACTGGCTGACCGCAGGATATATCCGGCAATAGACATAGAACGCAGCGGAACCAGGCGTGAAGAACTTCTTCTGGACGGTCCAACTCTCCAGAAATCCTGGCTGCTGAGGCGAATGGTCTCCATGATTACGTCCGACTTACCGAACTATGCTGAAGCAATGGAACGAGTGCTCGAACGGATGAAGAAGACCAAGAACAACGCCGAATTCCTGTCCACTTTGGGAAATAATGCTTAGATCCAGGCATATTTTTCCAATTTGCCGTATGGACTACAATGAACCTCACGTGATCCATTCCCATTGAAGAAACAAATCGGTTTCCAAATGCAGAACGTCTATGTAGTAACCCATGCCCAGTCACTCCACCATATCCAGGACCTTACCGGCGGCTGGTATGATACTTCTCTCACCGAAAAGGGTATAAATCAGGCTGAAAAATTAGCAGAATTCCTCACCGCTGAGATAGGAATACCCGGCATACCAATATATTCATCCGACCTGAAACGGGCTGTTGAAACAGCTGAAATAATCGCGCGGCCGTTTAAAAGCAGTGTTATTCGGGATAAGCGACTCAGGGAAATGAGTTTCGGCGATGCCGAAGGGAAACCCGGGGAGTGGCGTACCGAAAATATCCTTCTTCGACCTTTAGATGGTGACAGGCTTAATCACCGGATATTTAAGAATGCAGAAACCCGGAAGGATGTCGGAACAAGGATTAGTGAATGTCTGGATGAAATTATCGCGAAAAACGATGAGAATCTTGTAATCGTTTCTCACGGTAATGCCCTGACCTTTATTATCATGGCGTGGTTTAAAGTGCCGGTAGAGAATATGGACTATGGTAATTTTCGGGCAGCCCCGGCTCGGATAACGTATCTACATGAAGATGATCTATACGGCAATAGGAATGTGGTTTATGTCTGTAGAGAAATGTATTAAACCCTCCAAATTGAAGCTGGTTATGTCTCTTATTTTGTGCCGCATTGACGATAAGGTATACAATGTCTCTAGAGTGTGATGAATACTGCGACTGATCTTGTCAGAGAACAACTTCAACAGTTACCCCAGAGCCCGGGTATCTATATATTCAAGGATCCCTCCGGGAAAATCATCTACGTCGGGAAAGCAGCAAGCCTGGAAAACCGGGTCAAGTCATACTTTTATAACCAGGCTCAACACACGCCGAAGACACGACGGCTGGTGAGAAACGTCGCCGACCTGGAATTCTATGTAACCAACACCGAAGAAGAAGCATTAATCCTTGAGTATAACTTTATCCAGAGACATCAGCCGTTCTATAACATCAGGCTTAAAGACGGCAAGTCTTACCCTTACCTGAAAATTTCTCTTAACGAAGAATGGCCCCGGGTATTTCTTACACGCCAAGTCCAGGAAGACGGCGGAAGGTATTTCGGTCCGTTCTCAAGCGCGAAATCTCTCCGTCAGACAATAAAGGTGTTGAGAAGCATCTTCCCTCTCCGATCCTGCACCAAACCAATAAACGGTACGAGACAAAGACCATGCCTGAATTACCACATACACCTGTGTCCCGGTCCCTGTGTCGGCGCCATAACCAGGCAGGAGTATATGGAAATCATCAAACAGGTAATACTCTTCCTTGAAGGAAAACAGGAGCAGGTTGTTCGCAGGCTGGAATCCAGGATGAGAAAAGCTTCCGAAGCGCTTGATTTCGAAACGGCCGGGTCGTTTAGAGACCAGGTACAGTCGATAAACCGGATTATCGAAAACCAGTCACTGGCTGCCAAAGTAAAAGGAGAACAGGATGTCATAGCATTTGTCACTGAACGCGACCGTGCTTTCGTCCAGGTCTTTTTCATACGCGGCAGCAAGCTGATAGGCAGGGAAAGTTTTACACTCCAGGGCGTCGATTCTGAGGAACCTGAGCAGATAATGACCGGCTTTATCAAGCAGTTCTACGGATCGGCGTCATACATACCACCGCTTCTTCTCCTTCAACACAAGGTTGAAGATAAAGAAATTATCGAAGAATGGCTCCAGGGTAAACGGGGCAGCAGTGTAAGAATCCAGGTTCCCTCCCGGGGTAATAAAAAACAACTTGTAGATATAGTTGCCCGGAACGCCAACCAGGGCCTGGTGCAGATGAAGCTTAAGCGACAGATTACTTCTACTGATATTAACAAAGGGTTATCTGAGATCAAAAAAGAACTCAGTCTGCCGAAGAAACCGGTGAGGATGGAATGCTATGACATATCCAATATACAGGGAAAGGCGGCTGTCGGCAGTATGGTTGTCTTCGAAGACGGTAAACCGAAATCATCGGATTACCGTCGGTTCAGGATACAGACAGTACCTGGGGCGGATGACTATGCCATGCTCAGAGAAGTACTCAGGCGACGCCTGAAGAGGTTTAAAAACAATGGAGATTCCAAACCTGATAAAAACTGGGATAAGATACCCGATCTTATGCTGATCGACGGTGGAAAAGGCCAGCTTAACGCTGTACTTGAAGTAATGAAGGAAACCGGGGCAGAATTCATACCATTGGCCAGCATCGCCAAGCAGAATGAAGAGATATTCCTGCCAGGAAAAACAAAACCGGTTGTGCTACAGCCTGACTCATACGGTCTCCAGATGCTGCAACGATTACGTGATGAAGCCCACCGCTTCGCCATTACCTACCACAAAAACCTTCGAAATAAACAGACCGTCAAATCTGCGCTGGACAATATTACCGGTATCGGGCCGAAACGAAAACGTGCCCTGATGAGACACTTCGGCTCAGTACGGGCAATCCGTGAAGCCAGCGTCGAAGAGCTGACCGTAGTCCCGGGAATTACCCAACTCCTTGCTCAGCAGATCAAAGAATTACTGTAATAAACTAAGGTATTCCGTACAATTTCCTCTCACTCGACATGGTATAATAACCACCGAATCCCTTTAATTCTAATAACCAACATTAGTGAGGATATTTCATGTCATACGGCTGGATAAATGGAGAGGACTTTTCATTCAACACTTTTCTACTATTCGATACCTGGATAATAAATAACCTTCCAAAGAAACAATACCCGGATTTTACCCATAATTTTTCAATCGCCTTATCCGGGAATCCTGTCGTGCACTGGTATTTGAATGCTAAATGTCCAGAACACAAGGAATATTTTGATTCTCTGGTAAAAAGTGTTCCAAATAATCTGACTCCTGATGAAATCCGCCAAGCAGAAATCTGGGTTCTCGAAGAAATGGATACTACCGTGGTTTATGTATACCCGGAGATTATGGACGGACTGGACTATATCACTGCATGGGACAACGAACGGTTGTTTGAAATGACCGATTTTTCGGATAAAATCGCTCTCGACATCGGCAGCGGTACCGGCAGACTGGCGTTCGCAGCAGCGACAGTCGCGAGAGCAGTTTATGCCAGCGAACCGGTCGACAGACTCCGTGAACACATGAGAAAGAAGAAATCCCGGTTAGAAGTAGATAATATTTACATCATGGACGGGAAAATGATGGATATTCCCTTCCAGGATGAATTTTTCGATATCGTCATGTCCGGACATACTTTCGGTGAGGATTATGCAGTCGAACTGCGTGAGATGATGCGCGTGACAAAACCGGGAGGTTATATCATCGACTGTCCCGGAGAAGACGATAAAATACGACCGGAAGGACCTAAAAAAGAAGTGCTTGAACTCGGTTTTCAGTACCTGCACTATACATCGAAACTGGGTGGTGATGTCTACCGGTACTGGATTCAGAAACCTGAGTAATTAAACGATCGTCACATATCACCATCCCAGACTTGATCCGGGATCCAGGAAATGTTCGATTAAGTCAATAATTATATTTTAAAGTAGAATTCTTCGTACCAGTAACTACTGGATCCCCGCCTTTGAGGAGGTGACAAACTAAGATTACCTCTTCAGCTTCCAGGTAGTCCCCTGGGGTGAGTCTTCAAGCAGTATCCCGGCTTCATCCAGCCTGTTCCGTATCAGGTCGGCCTTGTCATACTGCTTTTCTTTCCTTAGTTCCTGCCTGGATTGA
>CP070800.1:425412-428957 GCA_020343555.1 Dehalococcoidales bacterium | reverse complement strand
GAAATTCCCAGATACCTTTACTCAGATTCCCCGGTGAAAGGTCAAGAGACTTCATGAAGAAGGGAACCGAAACCCAGAAAGCAATCCAGTCGATGGATGCCGCTATCAGCGAGCTCTCCCTGAACTGCAAACCGGAAGACGCAAGGAGAGCGCTTTTCCTGCTGTCGGCTCCTTCAAGGGAAATGAATGTGGACATGGTTAAGGAACTCGGCGATTACATGAGGAATCTTACACCACTCGCTACCATCAGGAATGGTGACTATCCCAGGCAAAGAGGTGTACTGGACGTCAGTGTCATTCTTTCCGAACTGAGTGATGTTGAAAAGATCAGAGGGTATTATACCAAGTCAGCCAGTCTCATACCAGTAATGAAGAAGAGGCAGGAAGAAACTGTAGTAAAGCTTCAGGAAATCGACGAAGCATCCCAGGATATCCCATCACTCCTGTAAAAAGCTGAGGGCTTTAAAACCGGCTTCAAATGAATATTGAAGCCGGTTTTTATTTGTATTATTCTTGCATTTTCCCGGGGATTCTTCTTGGGAAAGCTAACCTTATTGGGGTATAATGGATAGCGATAACAATATGGCTTCACAGGTATTATATCGAAAATGGCGACCACGCACTTTAGCTGAAGTAATCGGGCAAGAACCGGTAACTCAGACGCTGCGCAACGCTCTCAGAAGTGGACGCGTTTCCCACGCCTATCTTTTCTGTGGTCCCCGGGGCACAGGAAAAACCAGCACCGCCCGAAGTCTGGCTAAAGCGATAAACTGCCTTGATCCCAGGGATGGTGAACCGTGCAACACCTGCGAGATGTGTCTTGCGATCTCTGAGGGCAGGGCACTGGATATAATAGAGATCGACGCTGCCAGCAACACGGGTGTAGAAGATATCCGCAGCCTTCGCGAGAAAGTCAATTACGCACCAAACCAGGCAAGATTCAAGGTCTATATCATTGATGAAGTCCATATGCTCAGCAACAGCGCCTCCAATGCGCTACTTAAGACTCTCGAAGAACCTCCGTCACACGTAGTATTTATACTGGCTACTACCGAGGTCCACAAAATTCTGCCTACTATCCTTTCACGCTGCCAGCGTTACGATTTCCGGAGGTTAACTCAGGCTGACCTGGTCCATTATCTCGATTACGTCTCCCAAGGTGAAGATATCAAAGTAAAACCGGAAGCAATGCAGCTTATAGCGAAAAGCGCCACGGGCGCCGCACGTGATGCTGTCAATCTTCTTGAAAGGCTGTCAACCTATTACGGTTCTGAGATCAGCCTTGAACAGGTACAGGCTGTACTCGGGATAACCGGAGATATGCGAAGCAGGGAACTTGTCAGGCACATAATGAACAGGGATATCACAGCCGGGCTTGCTACCGTAAATGATGTGAACAACGACGGTTTGGACCTGAAACAGTTCAACCGCGAACTCGTCGAATACCTCAGAGGATTATTACTGATAAAAACAGGTTCGGGAGATTCGACCGACCTTGTTGCAGAAGATATCAATGAACTGAAAGAAATTGCATCGGATGCGTCTCTCGAGCAGGTATTGACTGCGGTCAGGCTGTTCGGTCAGCTTGAAATCGGTATCGATAATTATCCGACTCTTCCACTGGAACTCGCTCTGGTTGACTGTATCCTGGCTGCCGAAAGTGAAAACGAACCAATACCAGAAAAAACCTCAAAACCTCCATCTCCCCAGCAGGTCAAGGCTTCAACTCCTGAACCGATCCATTCAACCGAAACTAAGGTAAAAACACCAACGGATAACGTCAATAAGGAAGAAATCGTCCATGATCAGGAAAATCCTGCGCCAGTGGCTGAAGAGATAGAGCCCGTACAGGAAGAGGATATAAATGAGCAGATTGCTGCTAACGCCGAACCTGCTCAGGAAATACGAACCGAATCACAGCCTGAAAAAAAGACAGAGGAAAACTCACCTTCGACAACTGAACCTGTCCAGGAAATTAATTCTAAAGAAGATGATTTATCTGCCTTGAACGGCGGTACCGAACTGGAACGACTTAAACTGAACTGGAAACAGGTTATCGACCTGGCGCCACCGGACACTAAAAAAACGTCCGCCCTAGCAATTCTAAGAAGTGCCGGAATCGACCCACTTTCTATCGACAATGATATCGTTGTACTGGCTTTCAGGCACACGAACCACAAGGAGTTGATGGAAAAGCCTGAAAACCTGAAAGTGGCGGAAAAAATACTCAGCAATTTCCTTGGCAGGTCCTGCCGTGTTTCCTGCGTACAGGAGGACAACAACCACTTGTTAAAAGCAGCCCTGAAAATGGGTGCCCAAATAATCGATCAGGAGGAAAAATGAATTACGATATGATGAAACAGGCCCGGGAACTGAAATCCAAAATGGATAAAACTCAGAAAGAACTGGCGAAAACCATCATTGAGGTAGAATCGGGTAAAGGGGCTATAAAAATAACCATAGATGGTCAACAGAACATACGCACCATAAAAATATCACCGGATGTCATAGATCCGAACAAACCGGAAAATCTCGAGAAACTTCTTCTCAAGGCGATAAAAGAAGCCACAGATAAATCTCAGAAAATGGCTTCCAAGGAATTGAGTAAACTGACCGGCGGTCTGAAAATACCCGGTCTTATGTAATGAACCAAGGAGTCGAATCATTGAATGAGAATTCTCAACCCACGGCAGAGCCCATAAACAGGCTTATACGCGAGTTTAACAAACTTCCCGGCATCGGTCCCAAGAGTGCCCAGCGAATTGCCTTCTACCTGTTACGCGCTTCGGAAGAAAACGCACAGGATCTTGCCGATGCCGTATTATCCGTGAAAAGCCAGATTACACTCTGTTCGTCCTGCTTTAATGTTACCGACTCGAATCCATGCCGGATATGCAGCAACCTAGAACGTGATCGCACGAAAATATGTATCGTCGAACAGCCCCAGGATATCCTTGCACTGGAACATACCCGTGTTTATCAAGGATTGTATCACGTCCTGCACGGCGCTATATCTCCCACCGAGGGAGTAGGTACCGAGGATATCAGGGTGAGAGAACTTGTCGACCGCCTGAACAATAACACGATCGAGGAAGTGATTTTAGCCACCAACACCAACATGGAAGGGCAGCAAACGGCAATGTATCTCCACCACCTGATCTCGAACCTTGGCATAAAGGTGACCCGTCTTGCCATGGGACTGCCTTTCGGTACCGAACTGGAATACGCTGATGACGTCACCCTCACGCGAGCTCTCGAAGGCAGACAGGAATTATAATACGCCTGGTTCAGCGAGTACTTACTCATAAAGGTAATTGGAGTTATCCCTTATGCCTGAAACCAACAGCTGGAAAGAATATTTCGACAGTCATGCTCCCCGATATATGCAAAATCCTTTTACCTACAGTACTTTGAGGGAAATAGACTTCCTGGTTGAAGAACTGGCATTACCGAAGGGAAGCAGGATATTGGATATTGGCTGCGGCACAGGACGCCATTCTATAGAACTGGCAAAACGCGGCTATATCATGACAGGAGTCGATATT
>CP070800.1:421346-425312 GCA_020343555.1 Dehalococcoidales bacterium | reverse complement strand
CCGGGAGTCGATGCGTTAGGTCCGGATAATATGCTCGGATTTGCTACCGGTCCACTCACGGGCAGTCCGGCAATTGTCGGAACACGATACCAGGTTATGGCAAAGTCGCCGATCACCGGAGGCTGGGGAGACGCAAATTCCGGAGGTGATTTCGGTCCTTACCTGAAATTTGCCGGATATGACGCGGTATTTTTTACCGGTATATCGGATCAACCGGTTTACCTGTTTATCGACAATGGTAAAGCCGAATTGATAGACGCCGGTGATCTCTGGGGTAAAGGTTCCTATGAAATGGAAACCATCATGAAGGAAAAATACGGCAATGATACGGAAGTTTCCTGCATCGGACCTTCCGGAGAGAAATTAGCATTGATATCCTGCGTCATCACCAAGAGAGGAGCTGCTGCCGGACGATCAGGTATCGGGGCTGTTATGGGTTCCAAGAAGCTTAAAGCGGTAGTTGTAAGAGGTGACATGGAAGTTCCCATAGCCGATCGAGAAAAAGCTATGGCGATCAGGAGGGATCAAACCGAAGCAACGAAAGGCATGGCTGAGGGTATGAGAAAATATGGCACCTCAGCAATGACAGAAAGATCTGCTCTCAGTGGTGATACTCCGGTGAAAAACTGGGGTGGAGTTGGAGTCGTAGAGATACCGGACGCATCAGGCTTAAGTGGTGACCTGGCAATTGCCAACGTCGACAAGGTAGAACCTTGCTGGCACTGTCCAATTGCCTGCCAGTCGATACTCAAGGAAGGGACGGGAGAGTATAAATATCCTGCAGGTACGCGCAGGGTTGAGTACGAAACCCAGGGAGCCTTCGGACCGAATTGTCTTGTTACAGACGCTGAAGCTCTGAGTTATGTGAATTATATATGCAACGATTATGGCCTGGATACAATATCCGGCGGTAGTGTGGTCGCTTTTGCAATGGAACTATATGAAAAAGGGATTCTCACCAAGGCGGATACGGATGGCATCGATCTTACCTGGGGTAATCATAAAGGAATGACCGAACTTACCGAGAAAATTGCCAAGAGAGAAGGAATCGGCGATATTTTAGCTGATGGTGTTAAGGTAGCCGCAGAGAAAATCGGCAAAGGATCGGAAGAATACGCAGTGCATGCCGGTGGACAGGAACTCGGTATGCATGACCCGAAGTTATCACGACCGGGAGGAACAGGCGCAGCTCGGTACCAGATGGATGCAACCCCGGGTAGACATACGCAGGGATTCGGACCGAGTGGTTTTAATTCTCATGTAACCAACGCTGTTGGTACCTGCTTCTTTGGCGGTTTCGGACCTCCGGGAGGAAGAAACTGGACGCTTGAATATATGCAAGCAGTAACCGGTCTGGACTGGACTGCCGAAGAGGTGTTGAAGTGCGGAGAAAGAATCGCCAATATCAGGCACTGCTTTAACTTTCGCGAGGGAATCAATCCTCTTAACATTTACGTCCATCCCAGAATATACGGCGATCCTCCTCAGACGGAAGGACCTCTGGCAGGAGTCAGGGCCGATATAGAGGCACAGAATTACTGGTGCCTCGGCGCTCTCGATTGGGATAGAGAAACAACCAAACCGAGTAAAGCCAAACTTCTTTCACTCGGTCTCGATGATATAGCCGAGGAACTGCATCCGCCGCAGCCGGGTCCTATGGGACCTCCTCCTGGTTAAATTAAGGTAGGTCATTCAATCGTAAATTGGTAAATGGTCGGTCAGGTGATGTTGGATAATCCTGCAACACCTGACCGATTTAGTTTATAATAAATATATACACAAAAGACAAACTCTCTAAGGAGAAAATCAATACAATGGCTACTTATACCGTTGAGATGTTCGGTCTCCCGTATACTATATCAGGGATAAGAGAAATTAAGTTCGAACTCACAAATGGGGCAAAACTGACTGATATCGTCGGTTCACTGCGGCGTGAAATCCCCGTACTTGAGGGAGAGGTTATTACACCGGGGAATGATTTCCTTTTGGATGGTTTTACCTTTAATATAAACGGTCGTTTCTATGTTGATGACAGAGATCTGGTTCTCAAAGAAGACGATCACATCATTCTTCTAACCTTGGCGACGATAGGGTAGAGATACCGGATCTATGAGGTAATTTAAGAGGTCGGGATTAATCCCGACCTCTTTTCTTTCTAAGTTCGGCGGCAATGGTATTTCTCAGGACCTGGTTTGTCCCTTCGTATATCTGGGTTATTTTTGCATCTCTCATCATTTTTTCCACCGGGTAGTCATGCATATAACCGGAACCGCCGAAAACCTGTACCGCGTCTGTTGTTACCTTCATCGCAACGTCGGAGGCATGTACTTTAGTCATCGCCGATTCTCCGGAATGCTTTGATGTTCCTGCATCTATCGCCCTGGCTACCGCATAGTTAAGAGCTCTGGCAGCTTCAGTCTGTATAGCCATATCCGCAAGGAGGTGCTGGACAGCCTGAATGGCGATGATAGGATGGCCGAACTGAATACGTTGTTTCGCGTACTCAGTAGCTGCGTCCAATGCGCCCTGGGCAATTCCAACAGCCTGAGAACCGATTCCTGGGCGTGATTCATCGAATATGCTAAGTGTGATTATAAAGCCCTGGCCTTCTTTACCGATAAGGTTTTCTTCAGGAATAAAGCAGTCCTCGAAAACAAGTTCCCTGGTAGCGGAAGCGCGGATACCCATCTTGTTCTCTTTTCGACCAAAGGTAAATCCGGGTGTATCTTTTTCCACGAGTAAAATGCTGGCACCTCGTGGACCTTTCGTTTTGTCTGTTAATGCAAGCACGGAGTAAATTTCAGCTTCACCGCCGTTACTGACGAACAACTTGTTCCCATTCAGGAGATACCCTCCATCGACTTTCTGGGCAGTAGTTTTCAGACCACCGGGATCGCTTCCGGCTGATTCTTCGGTGATACTGAGTGCTGCCAACTTTTCTCCGCTGGCAATAAAGGGTAGGTATTTCTGTTTCTGTTCATGGGAGCCATACTTAACAAGCGCAACCGTACCGAGCGATGACGCAGCATAACAGAGTGCTATTCCGGCACAGGCACGACTTAATTCTTCTATTACCAGGCAAAGATCAAGGCATCCCCCTCCCAATCCCTCGTATTCTTCCGGTACAAATATCCGAAACATGTCAGTCTCAGCAAGAGTTTTCATAATCTCCCACGGAAACTCTCCCGTCTCGTCAAACTCAGCCCTCACCGGAATTATTTTTTCAACAGCGATGGTCCTAACCAGTTCCTTGATGGTTCTTTGTTCTTCAGATAGTAAATGATCCAAGATTACTCCTCTTCTATAGGTGGTTTTTCTTTCACAAATATTAACACAGTATTCGTTAGCTCGCAAAACGCCGGTCTCGATAATTTTGTGTACACTATATTACACAGAGTTGGCGATTCCACGAAGAATAACCCGGTTAATAAAATTAAAGGGGGATAATTAATCCCCCTTTAATTTACAAGCCAGCCCTGCCGCTAAGCCCGATTACCCCCAGGGCTCCGGACACGGGAGGGGTATGGTTGGTATTTAAGCTGAGACGAGCTGCTAAATCCCAGCACCCTGGACTTCCCCCGACAGGACTAGCCGCTAAGCTTTATTACTATGAAAAGTACTGTGGTATTTTTTCAAGTATAAATGTTAATATTATTTAAGTTAGTGATAAAATATACAATATCGTATACGACATCGAGTATAATAGAATATTCTACGAATGTCAAGGTTTTTTTTGTCAATAATTTGTATTATAATTTTTTACATAATAGGTTAACGGGGCAGACGTTTTCACAGTCGAGAGGAAACTTGCATGGCAGAAACAAGGGATATCGACGCAGCAGCTAGAAACAGCGACAGGGACTTCGCCCTTTGGTCGATGATCATTCAGACAAGAGATATGTTATTCAGAGCAAGGGATAATGAATTAGGGCAATATGGTATAACGGCAGTTGAAGCAAGAGCATT
>CP070800.1:417528-421246 GCA_020343555.1 Dehalococcoidales bacterium | reverse complement strand
TATAGAGATATGATATGATATGCTGTGTCGGTATACCCTACTTAACCACCTGACCGCCCGGCGGGAGTATGGAGAAATCCTCGCCGGCGAGTTTGGCAGACAGTGTGTCCTGGAGGGTAGCTACCGGAACGCGGATCTGGCTCATGCTGTCACGTTCGCGTATCGTGACCTGGTTGTCTTCCAACGACTGGAAGTCTACGGTCACACAGTAAGGAGTGCCCAGTTCATCCTGTCTCCGGTAACGCCGTCCGATACTCTGGGTATCATCGTACTGCGTCATGAAGCAGGGCGCCAGCCCGGAATAGACGTCCTTCGCCATGGTCGTCAGATTTTCTTTACGACTGAGAGGTAGGACAGCTACTTTAATCGGAGCAATATCCGGGTGGAAGTGCAGGACCACCCGTATTTCATCCTTGTCCGGTTCTTCGTCATAAGCATCGCAGAGAAATGCCAGCACGCAGCGGCCAACACCTGCGGATGGTTCGATTACATAGGGTAAGTAGTGTTCGTTCGTCTCATTATCGAAATAATCCATCGATTTACCGCTGGACTTCTGGTGCTGAGTAAGATCGAAATCGGTCCGATTTGCCAGACCTTCAAGCTCTTCGAATCCCATTGGGAAGCGGTACATGATATCACAGGTTCTCTTCGAATAATGTGACAGTTGCTCTTTGGAATGCTCGTTAACATCTAGATTTTCTCGTCGGATACCGTATCTTACGTACCAGTCTATCCTGGCTTGGAGCCATTTCTCGAACCATTCTTCATCAGTGCCCGGTTTCACGAAGTACTCCAGCTCCATCTGCTCGAATTCACGAGTGCGGAAGAGGAAATTTCCGGTGGTGATTTCATTACGAAATGATTTACCCATTTGTGCGATACCGAACGGAACTCGCTTTCGACTGGTATTGACCACATTCTGAAAATTCACGAATATACCCTGGCAGGTTTCAGGTCGGAGATAGACCACGGCGGCGTCTTCCTCCACCGGACCGATGAATGTCTTGAACATGGTATTGAACCTGCGTTCCTCGGTAAATTCACCACCGCACTCAGGGCATTTATCAGAATCCAGGTCATCCGCCCGGAATCGTTTATGGCAGCTTTTGCATTCCACCAGTGGATCGGTAAACTCAGTAAGATGACCGCTGGCTTCCCAGACCTGGGTATTCATCAGTATGCTGGCATCCAGTCCCACTACATCATCGCGTTCTCTGACCATGGAACGCCACCATGCGTCCTTTATATTACGTATCATTTCAGCCCCAACAGGTCCGAAATCATAACAACCGGATAGTCCTCCATATATATCACTACTGGGAAAGATAAAGCCCCGCCGCTGACACAGCGAGACCAGTTTGTCCATATCGACTTTTAGTTGGTTTTCCGCCAATATTTCACTCCTTATTAGCTCTCCAGGCCTGCAAAATAGCCCGGAGGAAAAATATTCCTAGAACAACGCCGCCGACAAGAAGCACGATAAGAGCATTTACCCACAGCGGCAGGAAGTGTGTCTGGTATGAATTGTAGATGAAAATGTCTATCAATGCAAAAAAGATAATGACTTGGGGTATGATCAGCATATTTCCCATAACATTAATAGTTACACTTGGATTCATCGGACCGCTGTCAGAGTCCGCATACTTGTTATATATCGATGTAATTCCCCGGCTCATACCCCATGCCGCCAGGAAAAAGAATACCTGAAGCAAGATAACACAGATGACAAATACCCCCCTGCCAGCCCACCTGTCAGGTGAACCGTCACTCTGGAAAGTCCACCCCACACTTTCGGGCAGTTGACCGTAAAAAACAGCGGTAAGGATAATCGATAGAGCAAGTATCACTGCAGGAAGTACGATTTGTTTCCAACGAAATTTTATAATCGTATTTCCTTGCGTTTTAATTTCCATCATATAACCTTCTTTACATTGTAAGCTATATCGTCTCTTTTGCGAAGACCTTTATGAAGAAATTATGATACAACTCAATTCTGGTTTCCGCCTGAAGGTTGGAAGGTTCTGTTTGCATTTGGTTGGTAGTATTTACCTCACCCCTGTCCCCTCTCCAGCCGAAACTACTGCTAGTTGTTGTTGGCCATTCTAGGCTGGAGAGGGGAGTTAATTTGAGAGGAGGCTCCGCCTCCTCTCAGTTACTTATTCCCCCTTTCACGCAAGCTAATTATTACCTCTGACGATGGTACTGCGTGAAAGGGGGATACAGGGGGTGAGTATATAGAAACCGAAACCGCATAATATCTGTTTAAGAACGTATATACCAAAACATCAAAATATGCTATATTTTAGTATGGAAAAAACAGAAGTTTTGTTGCAGTCAAACCTCCCTATCCCATCCTTTATCAAAGGCAAAGTCAGAGATACCTACGACCTGGGAGATAATCTTCTTATCATCGCCACCGATCGCATATCAGTGTTCGACGTTATCCTGCCCACAGGCATTCCCGATAAAGGCAAGGTACTGAACCAGATATCGGCTTTCTGGTTTGATAAAACTTCGGATATCATCCCGAACCACGTCATTGAAGTGGTAAATGATGTCAAATGCCTTGATTCATACCTGATACCCGACCAGAGATTCGATTATCCCGGTTACCTTTCCGGTCGCTCTATGGTTGTCAAAAAAGCAGAACGGATAAATGTCGAGTGGGTACTCCGCGGATACCTCTCCGGCTCAGCCTGGGAAGAGTATCGGAAATCAGGTACGGTTTTCGGGCAAGCAGTACCGTCCGGGATGCAGGAAAGCCAGGAACTGCCTGAAGTACTCTTCACTCCCACCACCAAGGCTGAAGAAGGTCACGATATGCCGATGACAATGGATGAAGTGAAAAACACGATCGGAGAATCCGTTACCAATGAAATGATGGAGAAAAGCCTGGCTGTGTACAATCTAGCCGTGAACTACGCAAGGGATAGAGGGATAATAATAGCCGATACCAAGATGGAATTCGGACTCGACAACGGCAAGCTGATAATAATCGATGAACTTCTGACGCCGGACTCATCGCGATTCTGGGATGCTTCGGTATACAAAGTAGGCCAATCACAGCCAAGCTATGACAAGCAGCCGGTCCGCGACTGGACGGCAGCGACTGGCTGGAATAAAACACCACCCGGACCAGAACTGACGCCGGAGGTTACCGAACAATCTTCACAAAGATACCGGGACGCCTACGAAAAACTGACTGGTAATAAACTGGGGTAGCTTTATCAGCTACCCCCTTTCAATCAGGATTCCTTTCATGTAGTCGCTTTCGTTGTGAAAAGCCAGTATTCTATTTTTTTCTTCGGATGTGCAGCCAATAAGTAGCTTTATCTCCGAATCCCTTTTCATCAGGTCTACAGTACATAGTATGGCATCAACCAGCATTGAAAAACTGGTACCCCGATAAACATCTATACCGTTGCCATCCGGCGATGTAGTATTTTCTAAATAGCCGTAGTCAACCGGATAGACCATATCAGGAAATCGGGGATGCGCCGAATCCTTCGGTCTGTCTATCACCACCCTTGAATCACCCACAATCTTGTTTACCGCTTCCCAGAATTTCTGATTAACATCTGGCAGCACTTTATTTCTTCGCTCCTTCAAGCATGCCCTTGGTACTCGGTGATATTCCTCTTGTGCGTTCATCGACTGTCGTCGCCATATCCAGCGCTCTGCCGAGAGCTTTGAAAAGCGCTTCTGCCCTGTGGTGGTC
>CP070800.1:414622-417428 GCA_020343555.1 Dehalococcoidales bacterium | reverse complement strand
ATGACAGGCAATAAGAATCCGCATATTACAATTCCTATCCAGAAAACGTATCTAAGATTACCGGAAAGTAGCAGCTGTACCGAATACATACCGTACTCTTTGAGCCTATACCGGGTAATAAGAAACGTAGCAAGGATCACAGCTTCGATGATAATTATAACCTGTTCTATCGAGGTGAGTGTATTTGCCATCTGCTCAGAGAATCCGGTGGAGATCGTGACAAGATTATAGGCTGTCGATGATATCATTACAGCTATGGCTCCGGTAGAGAGGGACGATATGGTAAATAAGGCCGGCAGGAGCCAGGTATTCCAGAACGGTACATACCTGACGGACATGATGAGAATACCGGTATATACGGCTGTACTAAGTGCAAAAATAAAACTGATGATATCCAGCAAGGTGACCAGCCACGGCCAGAAATCAACGTTTATATTCAAGTACTGGAGAATAGATATCAGGAAGTTGATACCACCGATAACTATACAGACAGATAGAATATAAAAACCTCGTGAAAGCCAGGAAGTCATCGGATTCATAATCGTATTCAGGAATCTTCTTTTGACACCCAGTTTGAGGACAAGGAAAAAGGCGCCGATGGCGACAGGTACGGGTCCCCAAAGGATGATAGCCCTTAGCCCGTCGGGTGTATAATCCATCCAGTACATCAACAGGCCGATAACCATCGATCCGGAACCAATTCCCGCAAGATATAAATATACCGCTACCTGCCAGCCCCACTCATGCTGGGGCTTAATAGACCTGGATTTTAAAAATTCGTTGATATTCTCTGTCTTATCTATTCTTGCACCGTTTATATGTGTACTTGAGAGTGTACAATCGGCTTATCCCCCGGCGATCTGCATTAATATATATATCTCGTCACCATCTTTCAACGGTTTTGCCAGTTCTTCGGGATAAGCACTTTCGTCGTTAACAAAAATATCGATATATTTACTGAGTTTTTCTTTTTCTTCGAACAGCCACTCATTTAGCTCAGGGTATTGAGTAATAAGGTCCCTGAAGCATTCACCGACAGTAGATCCATTTACCTCTACGGTTTCATGTTCTTTAGTTATGTGCTGTAACGAAGGATGGATATGTACCTTAATACTCATCTACGCACTCTATGCTGTAAAGTTGTGTTAACCCCCAGCAATCACGATAACAAGGTTAATATCATCGCTGTCTGCTACCTTTGTTTCCAGTCGTTCAGACAGAGTACTCTGCATGTTCACGAATACATCGAACATATTGTTCAGGTTCCTGTCTTTATCAAACAGCCATTCATCCAGTTCCGGATATTTCTCGACCAGTTTCTCAAGACATTCACCAACGGATTTTCCTTCAACCTCATGTATGTCTTTGTTTTCAGCCAAGTGAATCAGGAACGGGTGGAGGTGTACATTTACGCTCATCGGTTATCCTATTATAAAAAGTCTGCCAGCGCTTTCTTAAGTATCCGAACTGTTTCGTTGTTGAGATTACACATTGATTACCGCAGCATTCTGTACAAAGGCTATGAATTTTTCTGCGATCGTGACCTGTTTATCGATGTTCTGCTCGGAAGCTTCCGCAAACCTGATAGCTTTCGTTTCACAGAATCTTACGCATTGTGGATCCCCGTCACAGAAATCACATTTCATTACTTTCTGCGTTAACGCGTTATAAGACATTGCCCCGAAAGGACAGACGGTAACACATGAGCGGCATCCAATACACGTATCGTAATCGATTACAACGCGGTTCAGTTCCTTATCACACGATATTGCTCTGACAGGGCAGATGGTCATACAGGGCGCTGTCTCGCACTGCTGGCATGTGATAGGTATATATATACCTTCCCATTCCTTTTTTATAACTTTAATGCGGCTTCGTGCAGGATTGCTGACGCCTTCATGCTGTATACCACAAACCAACTCACATTCGCGGCAGCCGGTGCATTTCTCATAGTCCAGTATAAGTACTTTCGCCACTAGTATTCTCCTCTTTCAGTATTACAGCATGTGTGAAGGCTCTTTATCGAGTCCAAGCCTTTTCAGAGTTTCTTCTGTGGGTATGCCGTTTTCATCCCACCCATGGTGCTGATAAAATTCATCGATCATCTTGGTGAATTTATCTCTGTCGATACTCAACCCACGAATCGAAGGCATACCCAGCGGATTGGGCAAATCGAAGTAACGATCTACCAACCAGTCGTCTTTCCTGGTCAATCCTTCCCTAAGGTTAAACATTCTTTCAAGGTTATTTGCCCTCTCGGCTGCTGTCCATATGTCAAGAGGACTAATTTCCAGTCCAGTAATCAGGTATATGAGTTTGGACCATTCTTCAAAGTTAGGATGTGTTGCTCCCAGGAATGTAGTATGGTACTTACAGATACCGAGACTGTCAACCGCCATATAACAGTTTTCATGCCAGAACACTTGCCACGGTTTCCCTTCATAATCCTGGAAATCGGAAGTTAGTGGTCCATCGTAAGGAACAGGCTGGCTGTAAATTTTCCTGAGAACAGGCTCCGGCAGATGATAAAGATCGATGGCTGGACGACTTCTCAGGTGGTCGTTGCCGCGTGATGCGGTGGCTATATTCAATGCTAGAGCAGGGGTACCCCTTTCATCCGAGTTCATCTGTCCCATACCTTTGATGCCAACCCAGTGATCTATCGAATTTCTCCCGATTTTTTCAGCAGCGCGATGGCCACCTTCTGCCAGAATATCTCCGAAACCTTGTCTTTCGCCGATCTGACGAGTAAGTTCGAGCACTGCATCGATGTTGCCCCAGGTGAGTTCGAGCCCACCGGTATCTT
>CP070800.1:409182-414522 GCA_020343555.1 Dehalococcoidales bacterium | reverse complement strand
TTAACGGATACAAAACTCATTTCTAAATAAGGACAACCGACGTAACCTGTGAAATCAATTTACCCGAAGGTATTGATATGGCCATGCCTGGCGACAACGTAAATATGAAGATCAAGCTGATTTACCCGGTAGCTTTGGAAAACGGAACCCGATTCGCCATTCGTGAAGGCGGCAGAACCGTCGGTGCGGGAACTGTCACAAAGGTAACTGTATAAATCATTCGAAATCGTTAAATTATTGTATACGGGGAGAAGACAACGACTTGCTGAAATGGCCTGTAACGGGCTGTTTCAGCAGTCCTTTGAGAAGAGATGGCAAAGAAGAAAACAGAAGCCAGGATAATAATCAATCTTGCCTGCACCGAATGTAAGGAAAGAACATATTCATCCACAAAGAACCGAAGGAATGATACTCAGAGGATGGAACTGAACAAGTATTGTCCCCGGTGTCGTACTCACCAGCTTCACAGGGAGGTTAGGTAGGTTTTTCAGAATTCCTTCGTATAGCTGATTTTTCTGGGAAATTATCCATTGAAATGAAACAACGAAGTAGTACCGCCGTAAAAAAGAAAAGCACCAGTCCCAAAGTCAAAACAAATATTGTCAGTGACATCATCGCTGAGATGAAAAAAGTCACATGGCTTTCCAGGCGTGAACTTATATACCTGACGGGTCTGGTGCTGCTTGTAACTGTCGCTATGGCTTTGTTGCTGGGCGTACTTGATTTCGGGTTCACCCAGCTTGTTAACGAAGTATTTATCGGCGGTGGATAGTTAAGAGAATTATCCCGGTCAACAAAGCATTATCGTATCAGATGATTTCTGGTCAGGAATATTAATCCCGGTGAACACATAAATGGTAAGTAAAGAAGAAAACAAATGGTTTGTCATTCATACCTATTCCGGACATGAAGACCGGGTGAAAAAGAACCTGGAGCAACGTATCAAACTGATCGACTCCGGGGAGGAAATCACCCAGGTCGTTGTCCCTACTGAGGAAGAGGTTGAAGTCAGGGCAGGACAGAAACGTACTGTAGCGAAAAAGATACTCCCCGGTTATGTCCTTGTCCAGATGCAATTAAGTGACCAGAGCCTGAATACAGTACTGAACACCCCGGGAGTAACCGGATTTGTCGGCAGCGGAAATAAACCGGTTCCGCTTAAAGAAGATGAAGTAAATCAGATTCTGAAACAGATGGATACCGAGACTCCCAAAGTAAAGGTTGGCTTCAAGCAGGGCCAGAGTGTCAGGGTAACGGATGGTCCCTTTACTGATTTTGTTGGAATTGTTGATGAAATAGCGGCAGATAAAGGGAAAGTAAAGGTACTTCTTTCGTTATTTGGTCGCGAGACGCCTGTAGAACTCGACTTTCTACAGGTTGAAAAATTATAAACATAAGTCAATATTTTTATATAGCCAGGAGAGAAAAGTGGCAAAAAAGGTTCAAGCAATTATAAAACTACAGATCCCGGCAGGGAAAGCCAACCCGGCGCCACCGGTAGGATCAGCTCTCGGTCAGCATGGGGTTAACATCATGCAATTCTGCAAGGAATACAATGATCGCACTTCGTCACAGGCAGGTTCTATCATTCCGGCCGAGATTACCGTATTTGAAGACAGGTCGTTCACGTTCATAACCAAAATGCCACCAGCAGCGGACTTGATTAAAAAAGCCATGGACCTCGAGAAAGGTTCGAGTGACGCGGGGCGTTCAAAGGCAGGTGTGTTAACACGAAAGCAACTCCGTGAAATAGCCGAGGTTAAAGCTAAAGACCTGAATTCTACCAGCATAGAAGGCGCTGAGCAGATAATAGCAGGAACCGCCAGAAGTATGGGAATCGAGGTGGAATCGTAAAATGACTAAACACGGCAAGAAATACCAGGAAGCATTAAAGCTACTGGACAGGACAAAGCAATACTCTCCTGAAGAAGCCATCTCGCTGGCCAAACAGATGTCCTACGTGGGATATGATGAGACTTTAGAACTCCACCTTAAGATGGGCCTTGATCCGCGTAATGCTACCCAGCAGGTACGCGGTGTAACCCTGCTGCCATACGGACTGGGTAAAGAGGTTCGTGTCCTCGTTTTCGCTCAAGGTGAAGCTGCCAAGATTGCTGAAGAATCCGGAGCGGATTATGTGGGAAGCGATGATATTATAAAGAAAATCGAAGAAGGCTGGGTTGATTTTGAAACTGCAATAGCCACCCAGGATATGATGGGAAAGGTTGGTAAACTCGGTAAAGTGCTCGGGAGGAAGGGGCTGATGCCTAACCCGAAATCGGGAACCGTAGTGCCACCGAACGACATAGAGAGAGCTGTTTCAGATGCACGGAAAGGTAGAGTAGAGTTCAAACTCGACCGTACCGCAATTATCCACCTTCCCCTCGGTAAGATAAGTTTCGACGAAAATAAACTTCTCGAAAACCTTACGGCGATTATCGACTCGATAGTGAAAGCGAAACCGAGTGGAGCTAAGGGACAATATATCAAAACAGCATCCATATCCACATCCAGCGGACCTGGCATCAAGCTTGACTTGAGACCTACGCTTGCCCTTACAGCAAGTTAATAATCATTTCTGTTCAAAGGTTATACAACCCGTAAACAACCGGCGATCAAAGCCGTTTGCACTTTATCGAGATTTATCATAGGAGTTGTTTTTATGGATGATGTCGCAATCATAGGGGTTGGTCAAAGTGTGTTCGCCCGTAAGTGCGGGGTGAATATTAGAGAACTCTGTTTCGATGCTTATAAAGAAGCTTTGGAAGGAATTGATATTGAAAACAAAGATATCGACGCTTCCATCACATGCTCGGCTCCTGAATATGACAAACAGCGAAGCCCTTCCGGACTCATTTCAGAGTACCTGGAACTTACTCCTAAACCCGCATTTTACGTTGAAACCGTTTGCTCTTCCAGTACCACCGGATTGAGAGTAGCCTGGTCATTGATAAAATCAGGTCTCCATAAAGTGGTGGCAGTTATCGGTTTCCAGAAGATGTCTGAATTGACTTCTCGTGAAGCCGCCGAAAGAATGGGCAGAGGTGCCGACATCATGTGGGAATCCCCCTTTGGTATCACAATGCCGGGAGGATATGCCCTGTTTGCCCGTGCCCACATGGCAACATATGGTACTACTGAAGAACAACTCGCCAAAATAAGGGTTAAGAATGCCAGTTACGGGGCAAAAAATCCCAAGGCAACTTACCGGAAAGAACTCACCCTGCAAGATATTATGGAATCAGCACCTATCACATCACCACTGAAACTGTATGATGCCTGCGCCAATGCTGATGGTTCTTCATGTATAATCCTGGCAAGTGCCGATGTGGCAAAGAGTGTCTGTGAAACTCCTATCTGGGTTGCCGGCATGGGAGCTGCTACCGATACCATGACAATGTCCGGCAGAAAATCAATTACCGGACTTGCCTGTGCACAGGATGCCGCCAAACAGGCCTACGAAATGGCAGGAGTTACTTCCCAGGATATCGATGTCGCAGAAGTCCACGATTGTTTTACCATCTCCGAGCTTCTCGCCTACGAGGACCTTGGTTTTGCCGAACCCGGAAAAGGTGTCCGGTTAATAGAAGAAAACCAGACCTATGCCGACGGTCAGATACCGGTTAACGTAGACGGTGGTCTGCTTTCAAAAGGACATCCAATCGGTGCAACCGGCGGTTCACAGGTAAGAACTATCGTCCGCCAGCTCAGGGGTGAAGCCACTGAAGCCCAGGTAAAGGACGCAGAGATCGGACTGGTACACAACATTGGCGGAGTCGGCCAGTACGGTAACGTGATAATTCTCAGGAGATAGTGATATGGGTTTTGAAAACTTTGGGACAGTCAGTTTTACAACCGAGGCAAAGACAGAAGAATTCATAAACTACCTGGAACAGGGTAAAGTGATGACCACCAGGTGTAAAAAGTGCGGTACGGCGTATTTCCCACCGAAGATGGATTGTCCAGGCTGCATTGACAGCGAAGTAGAATGGTTCGAGATAACCGGTACCGGCAAACTGGTAACTTATACTACTGTTCACTATGGCCCTTCAGGATTCGAAGATGAAGCACCTTACACATTGGCAATAGCTGATTTCGACGGATTGAGAGTGTTCGGCAGGATAAGTAAAGCTGTTACTGAAAACGACATCAATCCCGGAATGGCGATAAAAGTTGTTCCTGTAAAATCAGGCGAAGATAAAATTGCCTACGAATTCCAGCAGGTTTAACTTACCGCGTTTTATGGTATAATAATAACAATTGAATAAGATATCCCAAGACAGCGGGTGTCGTAACAGACTTAATATAGTACCTGCCGAGGATAACACAAAGCTTAGAACTACGCAGCCAACCGGTTACTTGAAACAGCGTAGTGCAGTGATGGTCCTTGTGCGGTCGACACAAGGACTTTTTTATTGAGTTATCCCAGAGGAAGTTAGGAGACCGATTATGTCCAAAGAAAAAAAGGCGGAGATTATCGATGGTATCGAAGAAGAATTCAATAAGTGTACCATCGGTATCCTAACCGATTACAGGGGACTTGGTACTACTCAGTTAACCGCCGTAAGAAGAAAGGTTCAGGAATCCGGCGGTGACTATAAAGTAGTTAAAAACACCCTTGCCCGGTTCGCCGCAACAAAAACAGGCAAAGAAGACCTGGTAGAGTCGCTGGTAGGTCCGATAGCGATCGCGTACGGTTACGATGATATCACAGCTCCAGCCAAGGCTCTTGCGGCCTTCATGCGTGAATCCAGGATTAATATCGATATTAAAGGCGGATTCACAGGAGATACCGTTCTTACCCCCCAGCAGGTTACCTCTCTATCCACGTTACCAACCCGGGAAGAGCTAATAGCCAAGATGCTGGGTGGAATGAACAGCCCTATATCAGGACTTGTCAATTGCCTGTCCAGCCCCATAAGGGGATTACTTGGAGTATTACAGGCCCAAATTCAACAACTGGAGGAAGAATAACATGGCAGACGAAGAAACCAAGACTCAGGAAAATACTGAAGAAGCCCCTGTAGAAGCAGAACAAGCAGCAGTCGAAGAAGCACCGGCAGCCGAAGAAGCGCCGCCAGCCGAAGAAAAACCGAAAGCAGAAAAAGCTCCTGCTAAGAAGGCAACGAAGAAAGCTGCTTCAAGTGGCAGTATTATCGATCAGATCAAGAATATGACTGTCCTTGAACTGGCAGAACTGGTCAAAGCCCTCGAAGAAGAATTCGGCGTAACCGCTGCAGTTCCGGTAACGGGACCCATTGGACCGGGACCTCAACCATCGGAACCGGAAGAGGAAAAAGAAGAAAAATCAGAGTTCAACGTTGTCCTCAAAGAGATAGG
>CP070800.1:405153-409082 GCA_020343555.1 Dehalococcoidales bacterium | reverse complement strand
ATGATTATCAAGAACCTGGATGAATTGTTATCTCACGGTAACATCGAAGGGAGACGAGTGGTGCTGGATATCATGGAGACCGCTCTTGCTGCGCCGGATCCCTATGAAAACACCAAAAAGGTCGTAAGACTTGAAGGTAATAAACTGATCATCGGAAATCCTGACTTTTCGGAACCGGTCGGAAAGGAACCTGTCGAATATCATCTGAACGATGTAAAAAACATTTTCATCGTAGGCGGTGGAAAGTCGGTACAGAAGATTGCTCTGGCACTGGAAGATGTACTGGGAGACCTCATAACCGATGGACAAATAAACACCAAGAAAGGTGACGAGATACTCTGCAAACGGATTAATGTCACTCTGGCAGGACACCCCATGCCCGATGAAGACAGCGTCAAAGGTGCTGCCCGGATGCTGGAGATAGAGAAAAACGCTGGTAAAGACGATATTGTCTTCTATGTCACGTCCGGAGGTGGTTCGTCTTTAAAAGCGCTGCCAGCTCCGGGTATATCGCTCGAAGACCTACAAGCTATCTACCGGATATTATACTTCGGCTGTGGCGCCAGCATGCCGGAAGCGAATGCGGTCCGAAACCTGTTGACTATACTCAGGATGAAACACGCTAAATACGTGAAGGATGCTACCCTGGTCAAGCTGGAAGCGACCGAACTGCCGTTGAAACTGCATGGCCACACTTTCTTTGATCGTACCTTCACCAGCGAATATGATCGTGCGATATATGTCCTGAAAAAATACGAGATATGGGATACCGTACCGGCTTCGGTGCGGGAGTATCTTGAAAAAGCCGATCCGCAATACTTACACCCCACATCGGAAGAATACGCCCAGAGACCATATCTGCCTTTCAGAGTGATGGGACCGGAATACCTGCTGAACGCAGCTGAAGCACGGGCAAAAGAACTTGGACTGAATACTGCCGTCCTGGCTACCAGTTTAAACGATGTAGAGGCAAAGCCAACAGGTGAGATACTTGCTTACATAGCCCAGGAAGCGGAAGCAATGGGGAGACCGTTGAAACTTCCCTGTGTCTTTATCTGCGGTGGTGAGGTGGTAGTGCGAACAGATGGAGAAAAGGGTACAGGTGGAAGAAACCAGGAACTGGTTCTTGCCGCTTCAACAAGGATAGCTAACAGTGAAAACATAGTAATCGGTTCGGTCGACTCCGACGGAACGGACGGACCTACTGACGTCGCCGGTGGTATCGTTGACGGATTTACGACAGCGAGAACCAGGCAGGCGGGATTTGAGTTGGATGTTGAGATGAAACGGCATAACTCACAAGTCGTTTTAGAGAAGTTAGGCGATACTATTAAAACTGGGAATATAGGTAATAACGTCAGAGATCTGAGGATTGTTTACGTACATCAATCCTGATTTCAGATAATTAACCGGTATTTTTTACAACAACGGCTTCACATAAAAACAAATCACCTTCTTCATATTACCTTCATAATCGATCTTTATAATTATCAATTAAACGAGATCGTATTATGAGGGGAGAACGATGAAGAATCTTCATAAAATAATCGCAGCTTCGACCATTGTCTGCTTCGTTTTTCTATCCCTGATTTCGGGCTGCAACGAGTCTGAAGACAGGGTAACCGGTTGGCCTGAATCGACTCCTGAAGACCAGGGTATGGACTCTGCACTGATCAAGGAAGCACTGGAACTGTTAAAGGAACAGGATAAATACGAAATTCACAGCCTGCTGATCATACGTAACGGTCATATTGTAACTGATGCTTATTTCTATCCATTTTTCAAAGGAATCAAGCATAATCTCTTTTCCGTAACTAAAAGCATTACAGGAACTCTACTTGGCATTGCTATTGACCATGGTTATATCATGAATATCGATCAATCAATACTAGATTTTGTCCAACAGAATAAGGCGATCAACCTCGGAGACGGAAAGCAGATGATGACTGTTAAAGACCTACTTACTATGCAGACCGGCTTTGATATCATATCTCAACCCGAAGATACCTTACGGGAGATGATGATGTCTGCCGACTGGGTGGATTTCACACTCGATCTGCCGATGAAAGAAGAGCCGGGAACATACTTTGACTATTGCAGCCCGGGTTCACATCTTCTCTCGGCAATAATCCAGCAGGTGGCAGGGATGAGTACTTTGGATTTTGCCACCAGGTACCTCTTTGATCCTCTCGGTATCGCTGATGTCGGTTGGCCGTCCGATCCACAGGGAATCACTCACGGCTGGTCTGACCTGCACCTGACACCACATGATATGGCTAAAATCGGTTATCTGTATTTAAATAATGGCTGCTGGGAAGGCAAGCAATTAATATCGGAGGAATGGATTAAAAACTCCACTCAAGCTCATGTTGACTTTGGGGAAGATCGTGGATACTACGGTACGCAGGAGAAAGGTTACGGTTACGGGTATCAGTGGTGGATAATGCCGGAATATTTCAGTGCCGTCGGTCATGGAGGTCAGTATATAATCGTTTCACCGGAGAAAAACCTGGTCATTGTCCTGACGGGTGGCGGCGGCAGTACCGACATTGTCAGTAAAGTAGTAACCGACTATATTTTTGCTGCTACAAAATCAGAAACACCACTGCTGGCGAACCCCGACGGCGTATCTTCACTTGATAAATTTATACATTCCCTGTCAATTCCTCCTGTGGTGGAATCGGAAAAAGTTACACCTTTGCCGGATATAGTCAACCAGATATCCGGGAAGGTTTGTGAACTCGATTCCAATCCATTCGGTCTACTATCTATTGTATTAACCTTCGATAAACCTGACGAAGCATCGATGGTTATTACCAGCACTGGTCATATGACCATGGGTGATACCAGGTATGACTGGCTCCTGGGATTGGACGGCCTAGAACGTTTCTCGCCCGGTACATTTGATATCCCAGTGGCAGGAAAAGGTACATGGGAAACTGGCAACTACTTTTCCGCCTGTATCGATGAGATCGGAAGTTATCATAACTGGCAGATAGGGCTGCACTTCGAAGGTGATGAAGTAATATGCAGGATTCAGGATCTCGGCGAGTCAGTCCTCGATTATCCTCCTTTTGTCGGTCATATAACAGAGGGATCGGTTGTGGTAACCGACTCAGAAGAGGTGAAACCTGCAGTCAGATTCACAAACTCCAGTAAGGTTACGGATCCGGATACACCGGGCTACTGGATAATTTCCGTCAGGGAGGGTCCGGGTTCGGATTATGAATTGCTTTACTTCTTGGAACCGGGAGAAACGGCTGTGGTGATAGGTCGTAACAAGCAGGGTGACTGGCTTTTGTTAGAAGATGGAGGATGGGTATCTACCTCTGCTGGTGTTGTTGAAGGCGACATCGATGCTCTCGATGTCACCGTTCCTTAATCTTAACTAGACCAACATAGAAATATTTATTCTCAAAGTAGGCCGTGCAGGTCTCGAACCTGCGACACCCTGATTAAAAGATACAAAAGATACGTTCCTGAGCGTGATAATATGTAATTGGTAATAAGATAAAACCATGTATTTAGCTTCAAGGGGTATCAGCCGGTACGCCTTTCTAAATAAATATGCTAAGAAGTTCGTTAGTAAAAATGTTAACAAAAGTTGGAAATTAAAGAATGATAAACAAGTTTTACAATACAAATTAGTAAATATGTGGTTTTTGATACAAAAACAACTTTCCTACATATTTTCCCTCAGGAAACGTGATAGATTTAAGGTCTAACATATTAGAAATGTTCCATCCAGGAATCGGAAAACAATACGTAACGATTCTAGCTTCTGGATTTATCGAGTCATATATATTTTTTATTAAATAATCGTTAATTTCAGTTGTGAGATATAAGGTTATAAGAGAAGCACTAGAAACATCGGCTTTCTTGATCTGCTTGATTTGTCCTGTAATCGTAATTCTTTGCTGTCTGCTGAT
>CP070800.1:396372-405053 GCA_020343555.1 Dehalococcoidales bacterium | reverse complement strand
CTATTATGTCCCAGCAGGCTATTTCAAAGGCACTAAGTATACTCATTGGGCTCTGAGCCCCACCCACTCCGTACATTCTTCGGTAAAGCGTCTCTATATTAAACGGGTCGGCATCAATTATATATCGATCCGCAGTGGCGCCAATTAATTGAGCTGTAGCCACATTATCGACCCCGCCACGAACCGGTTCGGCAATACCCTCAATTCCGTTGTCTGTAGTGAGTTTCACGAATAGCCAGTTTCTTCCTACACGACTGGAAGCAGGATTTTCCACTAAAAAGGTTTCTACGTTTACTATTTTCATTTTTTACACCTCCAAATTCTCTTCCGAAGACTATCAAAGAATACTATCGTCTGCACATAATAGTCGAAATCTAATATTTTCACAAGTTAGATTCTACTTCTGATGAATGATCATAAAAAGAGGTAATATTAGACCTAATTATTACATAGCAATTCTATCAATCTACCCTAATTTACGAGTTTCCACGTTTACCTGGGACTAAAGATTATACATTATTCTCAAACAGTAATAAATAGCTGTACCCATAGTATGAGAAACATTCCGAAAAGCTATTCAAAACACAGTAAAGTTACAGGAGGTTTGACTCTCACGCACCTCCACTATAAAAAGGTTCCTTTCTTAGGCATGGATTTCACGCCTGACCGTTAGTCGGGGAAATAAGTAGACGTTTTTATAAGATTTATTTCTTATTCAATTAACTTGACATCATCCTGTGTGGGAGTCTTTCACCATGCAATGCCTGTTAACGATTACTATTACTTTTCTGTCCGGCGGGACCTGTTTCCGGCAGTAGTATTCCTGCCAGTAAAAGGATATATGAAAGCACTATGAATGTGATGAATCCCGGAAGGTAAGAGCCTGTTACATCGACGAGGTAGCCAACGATAAGCGGGCTGGCGAAGTTTCCCAAGTTTCCGCCCACCAGCATCATTGCTACCACGATAACTCCAGAACGCAGGGATATCTGGGGAATTTCCATCGGTATGGTCATTATGCTGGACATGAAGAACGGGCCGAAAATTGCCAGAAGCAACACACCGGTATAAATAGCGGCTGGGTTGTTGAACAGAATCGCAATTAATCCGGACAGTCCTGTGAATATCCCTGAAATAATAAGGAACGGTTTGCGGCGTCCCAACCGAGTGGAGAGAATTCCTCCGAGTATTGAGGCAGCGATACCGCCTATCTTCGAAATGGCTATAATTGAGCTGGCTTCTGCCAGAGGGATATTGAAAACGTTATAGTAGTAGTCCGGCAACCATGAATTGAAGGCGTTCTGACAGCCCCAGGATACTGTTACGGATAAGGTGAGTAAAATCGCATACCGGTTGGTGAGAATCTGTCTGAGACTAAGTTCGGATTTAAGCTGTTCCAGTTCGGGAGTGATTGT
Source organism: Dehalococcoidales bacterium (assembly GCA_020343555.1). The sequence continues at coordinate 403,638 of CP070800.1, read as the reverse complement.
TTCGGTCTCTGATGGTTCTGCTTTGTACTCTCTGCCGAAGAATGCCCAGGCAATAGCGCATGCTAAAGTAAATCCCCCGTACGCGAAAATAGGTGCCTTCCATGAAATGGCTGCAGCAATCGGTATAGCCGTAGCAAAGGCGAGGCTGTGACCCAGGTTCGTAAAACTCATGACGATACCGTTGATGACAGGCAGTTTGTTGCTGCCAAACCATTCTGCAGTTATGGCAGTCCCTACGGGAACTATCAGTGCTGTTCCGACTGCAAAGACAGCCCGTAAAATCAATAGAAGCAGATACTCGTCGGTAAAAAAAGCCAGTGCCCCTGCCGACATTAGAAACGCTCCGATGGCAAAAGTCTTATTCAAACTAAGACGGGCGACTATCATGTTAATGGGCAAAGATACCACAGCTAGAGAGAGAGGTGCGATAGATGCGTACCATCCGGCAGCACTACGGTTCATCCTGAAATTTTCAATTAAAAGAGGGATAAGAGGACCGGCTGAGGCCCAGTTCATCCCCAGGCATGAGCGAATGAGAACAATAATTCCCAGTATTACGAATCGATATCTACTATTGCTGTTCAAAGAGGGAGTTTTTATCCAACCATTTCAGATGTTATATTAAATGATACACCCATAGAATATTCGATTTCAATTATCCGGATATACATCACCTTCATTATTTGCTATAAATATGGCATATAAACAAATGTTGTGGAGGAAAAGCCATGAATCAACAAATCGTTGTACTGGATCCGATCGGTCAGCCGAGTGGAATATTTGGCAGACGACTTGAAATCGACTCTCCGATGTTTGCCATTCATGACCCTACTCACCAGCCGAGAGATACCTCGGAAAACCTTGGTTCACTGAAAATGGCGGACCGGCTCGACACCCTCGAAGATAAGACAGTTTACCTGGTCAATACCGGTTTTGCCGGCAGCAAGGAGTTCATGGAGGAACTCCAGGACTGGTTTGATAAAAACCGCCCCGGCGTAAAGACCGTCCTCAAGCACAAGACCACCAGCATGTTCACCGACGATCCTGAACTCTGGAGAGAGATTAAGGAAAACGGAGACGCCGTTGTATTCGGTGTCGGCGGCTGAGACGGCTGTTCGGCGAGTGTCGCCGAATTCTCCCGCACCATGGAAAACGACTACGGTATTCCCACCGCTCCCGTCATCACCGCCAGGTTTGCCGATTACGTGGAAAGAGACAAATTGAGTCACGGCATGGCTTTACGCTTCACCTACCCGCCCTATCCGGTAGGATGGGTTCCACGCGAAACACTCCGCGGTTACATCGAAGGTAACGACCCGATTACCGGAGTACCTATCACCCAAGAGATAGATGATGCCCTTACTCGTCCACTGTCCGAATTCGAGAAGAGTTTCAAAGCGGAAAAGAGACCTGAACGTCCCCGCCTTCTTGAACCTGATACCGAAGATAACCTGCACCGTCTTTTCCTCGAGAACGGTTGGACGGACGGTCTGCCGATAATCCTACCCACCGAAGAACGGGTAGCTGAAATGCTGTCCGGTACCGACCGCAAACCGGATGAATACGTTGGTATGATGTCGGTAACTACCCACGAAGAACGACTTAAATATGACGTGGAAAAGGTTGCTGTCATTGCTGTCATGGCAGGAGCAAGGCCTGAGCACTTCCCGGTTATCCTGGCACTCGGTGCTTCGGGACGACCTTCGATGCCCAGTTCGACCACTTCGTTTGCCAGCATGATGATAGTCAACGGACCCGTACGTAACGAGATAGGAATGAACAGTGGTCTCGGCGCTCTTAGCCCTGTCAATTACGCTAACTCGGTGATTGGTCGAGCCTGGACACTGATGAGTATCTGCTTCGGAGATATGCGCCCAGGCGCTACCTTTACCGCCACTACAGGTACGACTATCAACTACAACAACATGTGCTGTGCTGAAAACGAGGAAAACAGCCCCTGGGAACCATTCCATGTACGGAAAGGCTATCAACCAGAAGAAAGTACCGTCAGCCTTTTCAGAGGATGGAATGCCATCATGCTTGGAATGAGACCTTCTGAAACAACCAGAGAAGTTGCATTACAGGTAAAAGGTATGGGCATGTCATTCACCTATCTCATCGATCCGCTTGTAGCCAAGAGTCTCAGGTATGATGAGGGATTTGATAATCCAGCTAAACTGAGTGACTGGATCCTGGATCAGATGAATCCTCCTATAAGGCGTCCTGACATGGTTAATTTCATTATTGTTGGCGGAGAAATGAATCCATTCTGGGTTGCTACAGATTTCTCTTATTTCCAGACCGTCTCGATAGACGAGTGGATTCCGAAATCCGGGATCAAGAAAGATCCGAAACCACTCCGTATGCCGGAACCCGTAATATGCAAAGATGGCTCCTGTGGGATTCAGATTTAGGAATTATTACTTAACCTGCAACGATAAGATGGAGTATGAGAGATGAAAAATGTTGAGGGTAAAACTGCTTTTGTCACCGGTGGCGCCAGCGGTATTGGGCTGGGAACAACAAAGGTATTCGTAAAAAACGGAATGAGGGTTGTTATCGCCGATATGCGTCAGAGTGCTTTGGATGAAGCAGTTGCCTGGTTTAAGGAAAACGGTGGTGAAGTCTATCCAATTAACCTTAATGTCACAGACCGTGAAGCCTATGCGAAAGCCGCCGATGAAGCGGAATCCGTGTTCGGTAATATACACGTACTCTTCAATAATGCTGGGGTTGGCATGGGTGGAACTACCGCGCAAACAACCTTCAAGGACTGGGACTACGGGATGGGTGTAAATATCGGTGGAGTTATTAATGGAGTAATGACCATGCTGCCCCGCATGCTCAAGCATGGTGAAGAAGGGCACATCGTCTCCACCTCGTCGACTGCCGGTCTTCTGGCTACAGGTGGGGTCACTATATACTGCACTGCCAAGTTTGCTGTTACCGGTTTCATGGAATGTCTGGCTGACGAACTCCAGGACAGTAACATCGGAGTATCTGTACTCTATCCAGGACCGACAAGGACCAATTTGGGACAGTCAACAAATGAAAACCGTCCCGAGCACCTCAGGAATGAAGTTGAAACGGGATTTCCTCAAAGACAAGGAGAAAGACCACGATCCATGGAAGATATACAGAGATTTTTCATGGATCCATTGGAGATGGGTGAACGAGTTCTACGTGGTATCAGGCGTAATGATCTTTTCATTCATACTCATCCAGAGTTTACGGAAGGTTATATTTCACGTCACGATGCTATCATTCGCGCCATACCGGATGAGAAAGTTAACGAAGAACGTTGGAATATCATCAGGGGTATGCGCCATGCCTACACAGACCTGTATGATAAGCAGGAAAAGGTTGATCCGCCTGATTGATAATTCAATAATTACTGCCTAACCAGGCACATAGCCGTAATCACAACTTAACTGAGATTCGACACAGAAGAAAGCAATTCTTTTCCTCTAGCTTCATCCTCTTCTGAAAAAAGCACGACTCCCTGGTCCAACAGCTTTTTTTGTATCAATCTTATATCTAAGCTTCTTGGCTTTATACCGTCACTGGATGAAATCGCTGCGGCGACTCCACCTGCTTCGCCGGTTGCCATGCAGGTAGCCATATCCCGTGTAGCGCCGAAAGCTAGATGGCTGGTGGACATACATCTACCAACCACCAGAAGATTATCAACTTTTTGTGGCAATAAGCATCGGTAGGGAATATCGTATGGCTTGGTTAATTGAGAACTCACTCCGTCACCCCAGAGTCCGGTAATAGAATGTGCGTCTGGACCTCGTGGTCCACCCATGGCTATTACGTCCGGAAATCTTTTTGCTTCGATGATATCTTGCTCAGTTAATACATACTCTCCAATGATTCTTCTTCCTTCCCGAGTTCCGACAGTTGGGGATTCCATGATGATATAAGCATCTTCGAAGCCAGGCACACGTTCCCTGAGGAACTCAATGTAGACTTTATTCAATTTTCTCATAAAAAGGATTGCTTTACTGATTTCTTCCTGGTTAGTATGGTCAAACCAGCATTCGTACACACCGGACATCATCTGGTCAGTTCGAATTTTCCCATATCTGATGACACCGATCCCGGCAAAACGGGGCGGTGGATAAACACGCTCGATCGTTCCTAATAAAGGAGGAACTTTGCCTTTTTTGATATAGTCAATCCATTCCACGTCAAGTCCCGGTGGTCCGGGTACATACTTGCCATCTTTAATAGGAGCCGAAGACCTACCCGGCATCGGACCACCACCACCGGTGGCTATAAATAGAGGTAATCTCTTTCCTTCCTTTCTGGCTTCATCAATTTCTTCCCACGAGAATTGTCTCATAAGCATTTCACGTATTACGGTCTTTCCGTCTATAGTTAGCATTTTGTCCGGTTCACGTCCACCACCAAGCAGAGTGGATCTATCTATTTCCAGTTGTGACCTCTGCTCCTCGGTCATGTTCGGTTGATTCTTCAAGTAATCTATGAACCGATCTACATCGATTCCGCCTATCTGCATATCCAGTGACCCGCCGTGATATCGGCCGTCTTGAGGTCTCCCATGCGTAAAAGGAGCCCCAGCGGCTGCGGCTATATCAGCATCAGCCGAGGCATCAATAACCACGTCTGCCAGGATAACCTGTCCGCCTGATTTATTAGCAATAGCAACACCCTTTACTTCATTCTCTTCAGTAACAGCGTCGAAGGCAATCGTGTTGAAAAGCACTTCAATGCCAGACTCTTCCATCATTTCGTCAAGCAGGTGTATAAGTACTGCAGGATCAATCGGTGGTCTGGTGACCGGTTCTCCGGGTGGGGCTCCTCCAGCTTCCTGCAGCCTGTTGAACAGCTCAAGTGAAATCCCTCTGACCACGATAGGATTGCCCTCTACTGCCGCTGTGTAGCCATTAATGCCAATACCACCTATACCTCCCCCGGTCATCATCCCACCCAGATAAGCTTCCCTCTCAAGAAGGAGTACGTCCACGCCGTTCCGCTTTGCCGAAAGCGCAGCTATTACTCCGGCTGGGCCTGAACCTACGACTACTACGTCTTTTTTCTTGGCAAACTTTAGGTTTACAGAGAATCCTTCTTTTTTCGGTGCAACTCCATTCATCGCAATACCTGCCTCCTCAAGAATAGAAAAGTCACTCTCACTAATACATAATTAGTAGCTGATGATCATAGCCGGTATATCCTAAGACTTTTCTTTTTTAATGTCAATTATTTATTCATTTTAATCAAACCCTTGATTACCGTTTGTAAATTAACAACAGCACATGATCACATTCGAGCCTGGTTTCAACATAATACATACAAAGTATTCAATCGAGCACATTCCTTGGTTTTGTTGAGTTCAACTTGTTTTTACTGACACTAAGTTTGTGTCGTCTTTATCGATCGTTACTGCACTGTTGCCAGACGCTTGCCCATTTCATAAGCCATTCGACATTCCTGGGGAAAAACCTCTTCACGATGATGTTTCCTTTCCTCTACGTCAAATATGTCGGCTGTATATTTGGAATAATCATCGAACTGCCATGTCTCTGCGGCGGCTACATATTCGGTATCACCGATGATGCGTGACGATGTCGCCACTAATCCGTTGTAGAAATCGGAATAGAAGTCAGGTCACGGTCTTTGGACACGCATTTTTTTACCTGATTTTAGATATTTGTAAGTCAATTGTAATGTTTTTCTAATGTTTGGCTGTTGCTGTTAATCCGTTTTTAATGGATCAGGTGTATATTGTATGAAACACAACCGTGAAAGGGTGAATGGAATGGATAGAAATGACAGGATTAGAGGCATGTTCACATTACTTGAGTTGAATAGTGACCAATTCTCTTATGACATGTGCAGCTTGGCTAAGAAAATTAACAATTTCTTTGATGATCAGAGTAGGCTGGTATCCGCACAATGGTTGTCTGTTATATATCAGAGCCTGGCAGAAGAGAATGATAATGGGATTATTGAAATAATAACCAATAATTCTATCGATAATGATATATATAAGAATAACAATAATAAAGGCGCAGATGAGTTCAATGAAGTGGCTTTTCCTGAGTCTGTTGAAATAAGCACTATTAAGAAGGCTGAAAGAGAAATTATTGAAAATTTCGGAATAGGTGCTGTGGATATTCCTGATAAAGAGAGCCTTCATGTTGACGATGATCGTTTTGCGATTGTTCAGTTATAAATATAATAATGCACTTAAAGTCAAAAATTGAAAATTACTGAAGTCAGATCAGTGTGTATATGATGTCAAGAACTTCCCATTACTTACCTTGAAGTCACGGTAGGAATAATGTGAAACTAAAAGTACTAAGGGACGTTGAATTATATCCGAATTTCATCTATAATTTTCCCGAAATTGACCAGGAGGTTGACACCCGGTTTCGAAAAAAATGTGTCACAAATATCTGATTCTCAGGCACGAATTTAATGATCTAATTGGTCAATCCGTATCGCGGATTTTTGAGTCGCGTGTCGTGCATTCGAGTCGCACCAGGAGTACCATTGAAAAATCAAAGCGCTGGCGTTTATTTAATATTAGCGTTTTTGTCAATTACTGACGATACCTCATTTTCGAAGTCATCGTTATAGTTTGTATTCAACATATTCACATTTACAGGGATTTCCGAGAGCTACATATACTGCCTTCTCTTCCGGTACATTTATGATACTGATCAACGTCTTTATTATCTGTCCCAGCGGAAACGGAGCATTCTTATCACGATGCCTGCAGATAGAGTTCGGGTAATTACCATGGTCCTGCATTAGCTGCTTCATAACATCAACCGTGATATCCCCATAGTATTCTTCCATAAGCCTGTATAATCTGTTTGCGCGTATATAGGTATCCGGTGCCAGTTCGGCTGCGATATCGGTACTTTTAAACCGTTCTGCTTTAAAGTGATTAGAATGCGTCAGCATATCTTTTTCAGGATACTGGACATCCAGATCGGTCTTGGTCGTTTCAATATCAATGATTCCTTCGCCGATGCTTGTCAGGAGGTAGTTTTTCGGAGACCTTCCTTCGGCAGTAGCGATAGCTGCTATCGCATCGCCAAGCTTTTCAGACATAAACTGCTTCCTCAGCATAACATGTGTCGGAACACCGCCAGTCAACTCAAGAGAGGACTGGTTCCTCAGAAGATTCATATTAATCGAGATACCGGCAGAATTTATACCGGTTAAGGTCAAGCACCCCGGCGCGGTGACTGCCATGATATCCGGTCCGTCATTGGGTTTCATTTT
>CP070800.1:392380-396272 GCA_020343555.1 Dehalococcoidales bacterium | reverse complement strand
GATGGCCAAGTTCGCGCAGAAACGTGGTGATGAGTTGGATCTCGCTGAATATGTTTATTCAACATCATCCCTTATAGTGCCATTTATTTACCTTCTTCTTGGAAAAGCCGAAGAAGGTCTCCAGGTATTTGCTCCTATAATGCCAGCCTTTCCTTATCTTAAGGCTATCTATTTGGCATATCTCGGCAGGGATACTGAGGTTGTGGAAACGCTGGAACAGCTTGTACTGGCACGCTCTGGGATAGGCTCCGCAGAGGACGTAACCTCAGCCTCTTCCGATATATCGCTGATGGAGGCTGCGGTTATCGTCGGGCACCGCCAGGCGGCTGAACTGCTCCTGAACCGCTTTACTGGCAGTAAGATCCACACAACGGGCGGCTATTTCACAACATGCATAGCACGCCATCTTGGTGGAGCAGCGGCTCTGCTGGACCGATATGACGAAGCCAGGGAGTATTATAAAGAAGCAATAAGGGTATGCACTGAAATGAAATTCCGCCCAGAACTAGCCTTATCTCGATTAGGATTAGCAGAACTCCTTCTCGACCACTATCCAGATGAGAAAGCTGAAGCCATCGAACATCTCGACTTCGCGATAAACGAATTCCGCGAGATGAAGATGCAGCCTTCTCTGGAGAGGGCTTTAAGAAGGAAGGATATACTGAAGGCGTAATAAATCGGTCTATCAATATAGACACGAAAACGCCCCGAATATTCGGAGCGTTCCTGGTATAGATTACTTCCTCGTTTGCTTCGACGGGATCTTCAATAAAATAGAGGACAGGATTACTTAGCCGGTGGTCTGAAACGGGCTCTTTCTACCTCCCACTGGTTTTCGTAGTTCTGGTATATTGTATCGATACGCTCCTGCGGCCAATCGGGATCCCAACCGAGACCCAGGTCTTCAGCTACCAGGATGATACATACATCGGTCATTCTCGGCTTTTTCCTCATTATGGTCGTGATATTGCAGATCCTGCCAGGAGATTTGCAGTCATGGCATTTACCGTCTGTAGCGCAGGGTGCATCGATACCCATGGTCTGCCCGTGAATGGGTGAAATGATATTCTGAACCTTGTCCAGCGCTTCATCTACATCGGTGGCTATCTTGTTCTGGCTTATAACCAATATCGCTTTAGAAGGGCCGTATATCATTTGAGTTACCCGGTTTCCGGTAGCGTCAATATTGACAATTTTGCCGTCCAGGGTGATCGCATTGCTGCTGGTAAGGAATATATCGGCTTGGGCTGGCCTTGGCTGACCGGGTATGAATGGCTTGATGTTACCCTTCTCCACCAGGATGTCGCGTACTCCGGTCTGGTTTACGGTCATCGAACCGCCCGTTCCTACCGTTGCGCCTTCGGGTATCATATCAAGCACTGCTTTTACGGCTTCTTCCTTGTTCTCCACTACAACTACTGTTTCGAATCGATTGTCTTTGAGGGCTTTTACAACCTGTTCTATATCCTGTTTATTACCTGCGACCATCGCTACCTCCTCGGTTTTTAATACCCACTTTATGATTTAGCGAGTCTGGCTGTCAAATAAGTTGTAACATTGGGTAATAATCCCTATAATAGAAAAATCAATATGAATGATTCGCAATATACCGATCCCTATGGTTCCAGGGACCGTTCTTTTTTTAGCAAGATCAAACGAATAAATTTCCGTCCATATCTCACCGGGATGCTGCCACTCTTTCTCCTGGCGCATTTTGGACATCATGGAATAGGTGCCATGATGAATCCTCTCCAGCCAATGATCCGCAATGACCTTAAGCTAGACTACACGCAGATCGGTTTGATGAGAGGAGCTTTCATGCTCACCGGCGGACTGAGTCAGCTTCCGGCTGGGATCATTGCCGATAAACTTGGTGTACGAATCATGGTATTGCTGGGAGTCACCGGTGTAGCGATTGCCGGATTTTTCCTAGGATTCACCGATTCGTTTACCTGGCTGGTTGTCTTCATGGTTATATCGGCTATACTCGGTGCCGGTTATCATCCGGCGTCAGCGGCGGCGATCTCATCTTCGGTAAAAGAAGAATACCGTGGCAGGACACTTGGAATTCACCTGATTGGCGGTACCAGTGCCTTCTGGATTTTTCCTCTCATCGCGACACCGATTGCTGACAGGTGGGGATGGCAAACGCCGTATCTTTATATATCGATCCCAATAGCTATTGCCGGAATAATTCTATATTTTTTAATCGGCAAGCAGGCAAAAGTCGATGCTCGGAGAAGAGAAGAAAGTGCTGTGGAAGAATTACCTGAAAAGGTTACCTCTATTAATTGGAGTGCAATTATTTCTTTCCTTGTGATCAGTGTTTTTACCGGTACAGTTGTCCAGTCAGCCATGGGTTATCTGTCTCTTTATGCTGTTGACGAGTTAGGAGTATCCGAAGCTAATGCCGGATTCATGATGTCGATAACACCCGCAATTGGTCTAGTTGCTGCTCCTCTTGGAGGTTATTTAGCTGACAGGTTCGGCAGCATGCGTATGATTTTTGTAGTGGCTTATCTCTCGATACCCCTTGTCTTTTTTATGGGAAGAGCCCCCAACGTGCCGGCATTGATTACTTTAATGATCATCATGGGACTGATAATGAATACACGAATGCCGACATCGGAGAGTTACCTGACAAGTAATGTACCGGCGAACAAGCGGGCTACCATAATGGGTATATACTATTTTTCAGGAACTGGAATCGGAGCGCCGTTGTCACCGGTTGTCGGAAAGCTTATCGATGCTATCGGTTTTGCCCGTACCTTTACGTACGCAAGCATTACAACCGCCGCGATAACCGTAATATGTTCGCTGTTCCTCTGGAGAGGTAGACGTAATAGAAACCACCCGGAAATTACAGGATAACAATATTAATAAGCAGAGAATACTTTAGTGGAGGGATTGTCCGATGGATGAAATTATTGCGGAAGGAAAGACCGCAAAACAACTGCGAAAAGAAAAAGAAGACCGGATACACAAGACGATCAGGCTTGAGATACCGGACAGAGTCCCTATAATCTGTGGTATGGGATACTTTCCGGGGAAAAATGCCGGAGTGCCTTCTTCAGCAGCCTACTACGACCATGAAACCTGGTACAACGCGTACAAGATGACGTTAAAAGACTTCCAGGCCGACTTGATTTACCCCCAGATGCCCTCTCCCGGTAAAGCTATGGAAATACTGGAATTAAAAACGATGAGATGGCCCGGACATGGTGTTGATGAATATAAAGGTCACCAGTCAATCGAGATCGAAGCCATGAACTCTGAAGACTGGGATGAGTATCTCAACGATACCGGAAATTATATGCTGAGAAAGTTCATGCCCCGCACCAGCGACAAGCTAGCCGGACTTGCCAAACTCCCTGACCTTTCCGGACTCATGGGAGGTGGCGGTGCCCAGATGCTTGGAATGACAATGGCAGATCCTGATGTATCACTCGCTCTTGAGACACTGATGGTATATGGGCGGGAAGCAAGAAAGCATATGGAGGTATCCCAGAAATTCAGTCGGATGATGCAGGATATGGGACATCCTACCTATTTCCAGGGTGCAGCCATGCCTCCGTTCGACATGATCTCTCACTCGCTGAGAGGAATGCAGGGAACAATGATCGATATGTATCGAAATCCCGATAAGATACTGGCGGCTATCGATAAGATACTGAAGCGGTCTTTGTCGAATCCGATGCCACCTCCCAGTGAAAACGGCTACACGCGATTGTTCATGACTAATACAAGGGGTTCCGATGACTTTTTATCTAACAAGCTGTTTGAAAAGTTCTACTGGCCTTCATTTAAGAAAGTGATCGAGACAATGGTCGAGCGCGGCGCAACGATGTGTGTTTTCTTCGAAGGTAATTTCACAAAGAAACTCGAATACCTG
>CP070800.1:389085-392280 GCA_020343555.1 Dehalococcoidales bacterium | reverse complement strand
GTCCGTGATGGATGAACGCACGCTTTCCAGCAGAGGTACGGTGATTTTATCGAACGTTACAGGCGAATCATCTGCTGAACAGTCGTTCCTGATTTCTTCAGCGGACAGCGTAACGGTCAAGCTGTATTGCACTGCGTTTTCTTTATCGATGTCTCGATCAAACAGGATCATGATGCATTTTCGGTCATCGACAGTGTGCATCCATATGTCGCGCTCATGTCCGTTTCGATACACTTCCAGTGATTCATAAGCTATTCGAAGGCGTCCGTTCGGTTTCAGCACACGGAACAGCTCTTTGAGAGTGCTCTTTGGGTCCAGCGACTGTTCTACCGAAGTGGCAGCCATTATCCCATCAAAAGTATTGTCCTCAAAGGGCAGTGGACTACCCTGCGGAACGTAGACAAATTCCGTGTTCGAAATCCCAAGTCGGGCCGCGTTTTCGGTGCATACCTGCGCACGGCGCGTCGATCCTTCGACACCGATGACCTTTGACGCATGAGGAGCTACAATCAGGGACGGCCATCCGTCTCCGGGACCGAAATCCATGAGTAATTTCCCCTCTCCATGAGTTGATTGAAGATAATCGAACATCCATCCCCTGTCGGCCCAGTGACTTTTCTTTGCTGCATCGAACGGTTCGTAAATAATCGGTAAACAATGCTCGGACTGGGAATCCATGTCATCGTAAATAAATTTATCGGAATTGCAAGATTCAGGTTTTAATTCTTTATGTATCCACTCAAGGATATCCATATTGTGTTTATCTCCATTTCGGTAATATTTTCGAGGTTGACCGTAAATTTGTCTTTGATGTTGAATCTGCTACTCATTTATCTCTCCTTAATCGTGTAATTTTTCGACAGTTAAAAGAAAAAGCACCGCGGACATATCACACCGCGGTGCTCGGAGAAAATCAGCTATTTAAAACTAAAAAGCCGTGCCCGACGGCGCGGCTTTTAATCCTATTTCTAGATTAGTGGTTTTAGCCGGAAACCTGTCGAGGTGTGATAATCCGCTGAATTGTTCTAGCTTGGCACATTTTCACACCTCCTTTGTATTTCCCTGATGAATATTATCAAAAGATCTGAGGTGAGTCAAGAATGTAAAATTATTTCTGCAATATGTACTTTTGTTAAGTTTACAACTCTCTCTTTAACAGCCAGAATGTTTCGCATGACTTTGGCTGCATATTTCCATCGACATCACAGGGATCGGCATTACAGTCTTTGATTTTCTCGCAGAAACCGAGTCTGTGATAGAGACGGATATTTGCGTCTTCCGTTTCTCCCACCCCTATCGTAACTGTTTTAATGCCTGAAACTTTCAGGTGGTCAATTACATGGGAAATCAGTTTCGTACCGTATCCCTGTCCCTGCAACTCCTTTGATATCCGGAAAGCGCATAAGTATGCTTTATCTTTGCCATTGGCAAAATCGTTGTCTTCCAGAGATTTAAAGACAAACAACTCTCCTGCCAGTCTACCATCATCATCGTAAGCCCATAATTCTGCGTTCTTACTCCTGATATTCTCATAGAAAAATGCTGAAGTAGGTCTCATATTGTCAGCAGTTTCTCTCCATAATGCCAGCATTTCATCTTCATTTGCCTGCCTGATAAACATCCTGTGTCACCTGTATTTATTTATATTATCTGTAAATTATACCTTTGAAAATCTCCGAATGTAAGGTCGAGAAACGAAAATATTTCTGTACTTTTGGATTGTAGATATAATACATGGTTTTTCTGGATTCCCGCTCAACAAATTTATAAACATACATTAAGGAAGGGCGGGAATGACATAGAAGGGCTGGTATGGTTATTAAATTGCAGAGCATGCGAAGCATGCGTCAATCTCGTGTTATAATCAGTGAGTGTAATGAACGGATATAACCATGGATGAAAAAAGTCTTGAAATACTGGAATTTCCCAGGATAAGAGAAATACTGGCGGGATATACTTCCTTTCCTGTCGGAGAAGAACGTATGCGGCAACTGGTGCCGCTGACCGACTTCGATATTATACAGAAGCTACTCAAGGAAGCTGACGAAGCGCGGTACCTGCTGTCGGTCGATAGAGAATTTTCTATCGGTGACGCCCACGATATTCGCGAGTTAACCGCAGCTGCTTCACTCGGCAAGATATTGGAACCGACCAGCCTTATCGAAATCCAGCAGACACTCTCAGTATTCCGGCAGGCACGAACCGGTCTGGCGCAGGTGGCTGCGGAAGTCCCGCTACTGTGGCAGATTGGCAAAGACATCAAACCGCTTTCCGATACAGAGAAACACATCACACACTGCATATCACCGGGCGGAGAGGTGCTGGACAGGGCATCGACCAGGCTGGCGTCGGTGAGGAGAAGACTGAGGGATACAAGGCACTCACTGCGAGAAAAATTAGAATCGATAATCAGGGAACCCGGCGTGCAGAAACTGATACAGGAACCTATCATCACCGAGCGTGAGGGCCGGTACGTCATACCTGTGAAAAATGATATGAGAAGAGATATCGAAGGTATTACTCATGATGTCTCGAATACCGGCGCTACTGTTTTCGTAGAACCCTGGGTCACGATCGAACTCGGAAATGCCGTCAAGGAGTTGAGTACCGAAGAAAGGTACGAGATAGAGAGAATCCTGCAAGAACTCAGCCGGTCGGTAGGAGTATATGATGCCGAGATTCAGCAGAATACGGCTCTCCTGGCTGAGCTGGATGTGGCGCTGGCGAAAGGAAAGTACTCCCGCGCTGTAAAAGCATCGATTCCCGAACTGGTAGCTTTTTCGACCGACCGGGAAAATGACGGTGGTGCTTTTATCAGGCTTGTCGAAGGACGACATCCCCTGCTGGGAAAGAACGCCGTTCCGCTTAGCGTTAAGGCAGGCAAGGAGTATTCAACACTCGTTGTCACCGGACCCAATACCGGCGGAAAAACGGTGGCCTTAAAAACAATCGGCTTGATGAGTCTCATGGCACAGGCGGGAATTCCCGTTCCGGCGGCACCGGAAACGCGTTTGCCGGTGTTCGACGGCGTGTTTGCGGACATAGGTGACGAACAGAGTATCGAACAGACACTATCGAGTTTCAGCTGGCATGTCGGTAATATCGTTCGCATCATTGAACACACCACGCCGCGAAGTCTGGTTCTCCTTGATGAACTTGGCACCGCGACCGATCCGGCGGAAGGTTCGGCTCTTG
>CP070800.1:373093-388985 GCA_020343555.1 Dehalococcoidales bacterium | reverse complement strand
TTTGACGCTCGCTGAGTTGTTCACGGAGATATTCTTTTTCCATCCCCGGAGCTAGACGGGCGGCAATATCATTTAATACGCTTATTTCTTTAGAGGTATAGTCACCTGAGTCTCTTCTCTCAAACAATAGGATACCTATTAATCGGTCACTGCTGATCAACGGCAGTATGATATCGATGTCTTCGGGATCAATGTCTCCGTTAACTTCTGCAAGTAATTCCTTCACGACCGATTCAGCTACAGAATCATCTCGAATTATGGCTTCTCCTTTTCGTATTAACTGGTCAATCGCGGGATTCTGTATGTCAACACTTAGATCTGTCGACCTGCTATTTTTCGAAAAGGATTTTCCCGAGACAACATTAAGTTTTTCACCGGTATTATCGAGTAGAAGCAAACACGCACTACTGCTTTGCAAGAGTTCTGTAACCAGGGACACCAAAGCCTCGACCTGTTCTTTAAGACCGAAAAGATTATTGATATCAAGTGTGACTTCCGTAATTTTTCCGTCATTCATGGCAGTTGTTCAGTTTTATCGGCTGCCTGGTAGGTTTTGGCAAAGACAACTCGATCATCCTTTCTAGTAGAACTTATTGGACAAAACTCCCGGTACCTATATGCTTTTGTATCTCATCCGGGTCATTACAAAAGGCCAGCACTGATTCACGGGTGATGGTACCGCTTTTATACAGATTTACCAGGGCAGTGTCAAAGAGAATCATCCCCTGGCGAGAATTTGTTAGTATTGTGTTAGGCAGCTGGTATATCTTACCATCTCTGATATTGGCTCTTACTGCAGCATTCGCCAGCATAATCTCGACTGCCGGTACTCGGCCGCTGCCGTCAGCAGTAGGAATAAGAGCCTGGCACAGGATGCCATTGATAAGAGATGCTAGGCGTGATTGTACGTTCGGGCGTTCGTAAGGAGGAAACATGTCGATAACACGCTCAATAGCTTGAGAAGCACTTGGAGCATGACCGGTGGTGAGAATCAGGTGCCCGGTTTCGGCAATGGTTATAGCAGCAGCTGCGGTCTCCTGGTCCCTCATTTCACCGACGAGGATTACATCCGGATTCTGCCTTAATATACGACGAAGCGCTTCACCAAACGATTTAGTATCATTCCCTAATTCTCTTTGAGTAATGACACATTTCTCGTTTTTATAGACAAACTCTATGGGATCCTCGATCGTAATCACCCTGCGGCTATTGTTTCGATTGAGATAACTTATCATTGAACTAAGGGTCATGGACTTACCACTGCCGGTAGGTCCGCTGATAATTACCATACCTCGAGGGCGTGTTACCAGGTGCTTACAGATTTCAGGCAGTCCTAACTCCTCAATGGAAGGTACTATTGATGGCAGCAATCGCATAACCATGCTGGTAGAACCACGCTGCCTGGCTGCGTTACACCTTATTCTTCCAACGCCGCGTACTCCGAAACCAATATCAAGCTCATAATTTCGGTCGAATGCAGCTCTTTGTTCTTCGGTAGCAACCTGATTCAGGCAGTTGTCTATATCCGAGGCAGTCAGAGGTAGTACTGATTCTACTACTTCCATCATTCCATTGATCCTCAAGAGTAAAGGTTCGTCAGCAACTAAGTGCATATCAGAAGCGCCTTTTTCCGATGCCAGACGGACCATGTCCAGAATATCCATCGAATTATTCTCCCACAGTTTCGGTTTCACCAGTCATGATTACGATTGAGAAATCTCGTTCACCGGTTTCCAGTTTGGTGATATTGGATATCGTTATCTCGCCGAATATACCGCTACTATCAAGTTTATTCAGATATACCAGAAGTATTTCTTCATCAGGGGCTATTCCATGCAGAGTGATTGTCCCGAGATTAGTGTCAGTACTGACAGAGTTCAGTGTTATCTCAACCGGAAGATTACCGAGAATTACTTCCAAATTCACTATGTTTGCCAAAAGGCTTCCAACCAGAGTGAAAGACATCGATCCGTCTTCAAGAATTTCCGTATCAGCCGTAAGATCGCCGGCAAACCTTCCCGTACTCTCGAGGGCTAGCATATAATTTAGCACCGTTTTTTCACTGGGTGCGATACCGGATATGGTCAGTATCTCATCTTGATGTGTTACTCCAGTCAACCTAACGCTGGTTGGTGTTTTCTCCATCGTTACTTCAATATCGCTGTTCATCCCTATACTCTGCATTTCTATCACACTCAGTGCAGCAGTAAAATCCTGCTGTATCGCTTGAAGCCTTTCAATATCTTCAGTAAGTTCACTGATCCTGGTATTAAACCTTGAGGCTTCCAACTGGCTCGTTTGAAGGAGCGCGTTAGTGGATACCAGGCTTTCCTGTTTGTTATTAATACCGGCAGACGTACTCTGTATAAGTATAATCACCGCTGCGAGGACAGCTAAAGCAACAACAACACCCAGCGTTTTTAATATACCGGTAGTTGAAATATGTTGTGGCCTGTATACCGCCGGAAGGTTATTCAGATTCACTAGGGAAGTCCCCTCATTCTTGCCAGAAGAAATCGATTGTTGTAGCAGGCTGATATTTGCCATATATACGGATGAGTCGAAACCTTCCGGAGTCTCAATCGGTGAAGGGATCAGCACTACCTTACGTTGTGTTTCTTCTGACAGCAAACGACTGAATTCAACTTCATCACCCAGTTGTCCGGATAGGTATACCGGGACAGTGCTTTCAATTGGAGTTTCAGGATTATTCGTATTGTAGAATGTTATGGTTCTATCAAGTTCATCCTTAATTATCGGAAGCTTGTCCTCCCAGGACATGTTGTCACCGGGGAAAGGAATTGAGCGTATCGGCTGGGGTATTCCGTACATCATAGCAACGATATCGAAATCCGGCCCTTGAACATCAACTAATATGGTAGTTTCTTCTTCGGTCATTCTGGCAAGAAGTAGAGGTTTAATATCCATAAATACAGGATTCAGACCAGCCTGATCCATCACCTTCATCAGTGGATCAACAATACCTCTTGGGATGGCCGTAAGAAAAACATTCGTTTTATCTTCAGGGCCCGGTATCGTCTGCCACGATAGGTAGAGTTCTTCAAGAGGGATCGGAAGTAGTCTTGCTGCTTCACGCCTGACAGCTTCATCCAGTATTTCCTGTGGAAGTTGCGGAAGAAGCACTGGACGTGTCAAGCATCTGATGCCATTGATAGCAAGGAAAACTTTCCTGGCTTTAACCGACTGAATACCAAGCAACTGTTTTAATTTTTCAGCTACCGCTTCTTCCTCAACGATGGAATTATTCTCGATCAGTCCCGGCTCGAGTTGCATTTCAGCCCATTCCAGGATCTGCTTGCCGTCACTTACCATCGTTCGCAGAACGGTATCTGATACGTAAATTGTTACTATTTGATTTGCCATAACTAATAATCCTGATAATTGTAAATCAGCAACGAAATGGTTGCCGTCGGTTTTACTCCGGTACCAACTTCCGGAATATTCAGATTTACCGACTTTATCACTCCTGTGGTGATAGTTGTATTCAACTGTATTACGAAATTGACGATATCCTCGACATTACCTTCGACAATTGCCTCAATTGGTACAATGTCACACGGTAAGTTTTCCAGCACTTCTGAAAATGAACTCTTTGAGTTGAGATCTAACACTTCAACATAGTTCTTTCCTGCAACCTCAAACGTTATGGTGCTGGCAACAACCTGGGATTTCTCCTCTGACATCATATCTCTCAAAATTTCCGACTCTGAGGTAATCTGGGCAAGTTGAACTTCCAGTTCAGCTATCTGACCGGATAGCCTTTCTGCGTCTGTCATCTCGAGTTTGTCTTTGGCTAATGTCAGCTCTTCCTCCACCTTACTTTGTTCATCGAGTTTTCCGAACAGCATGTAGCCGGAAACTGCCAGCGCGATGACATAAACGCCGATACCGAGATATTTCAATGCTTTTTTACTTATTTTCAATTGACCACCCCTCAAGCTATGTCTATTAATCTAATATCTGCCATGACATTACATATACTGATCCACCAACGATGATGACATCAGCTTCAACTACACTGTCTACTGTCTCTGGTCCAATAGCAGTGCTTGTAATAGTGTGCCTCTCGCCGGTAATTTCTCCAACAACCCCGATATCAACACTTTGTATTTGCATCCATGTGTAATGGTCATCGTCGTCAAATCCCCCTGCGCCTGCAATCATGAATGTTTGGTTTACCGATGGGATAACATCTGATATCACGGGTCCATTTCCCGGGTTCCAGAGCCATCTGATCCACTTACCTGCCGAACCCTCACCAGACTCATCCGGGTCATCGAAAGTTATATTATCAGGAAAAAGAGACGATGAATTATCAACGTAATCATAACCATCCGGTAGTTTCATTCCTACCTCGGTTATTTTTCTTTGTTGGGAATCACCATTGTAGTTGATCGTTATGGTGTAGTTACAGGTACCTCCGTCACATACCGCCGATCCGTTAGTTGTTAACCAGTCATAGTGCGGAGGAAGATCATCTACATAGATCAGGTCACCACAATATAACTTGAATATACCTTTGTCCTCAATATCAAGTGTAATCGTCTTCCCGTTCACATTATCGGATAAATTCGCCGGGATCGTTTCATTATTCTCTAATGCCCAGATCGTGTATTCTACACCGGCACCTGCCGAGTACATACAATCCATCGCATAGCCTGAAATCCTGTTATCGTATATTATAGTGCTTGATAAATTCAGGCTTCCTGCAATTGTTAGTCCTCCCAGCGCGAGGAGAGCGAGTACCATTATTAGAGCCATCCCCCTCTGACTGCTAGTATTTGTTTTTAATCGTGTTATCATCCTACGGTACCCCTACTTACAGACCGGATCGACGAATTATCCGGTATTCCCTGGATTCTCTCATAGCATCGAATATAGAAGTGATATTAACCGATATGACCGGGTTATTATATGAAGAATTACTGCTATACTCCGTACCAGGTTGATAGAAGATATAATCGGCAACCATTACCTCTTCTGTAGAACCTCCGGAAATCGTATGCGTTCGTTTCAGAGAATACAGGTTGTTGGATCCATTCTCCAGAGAATAATGTGTCAAATGGTATGTTGGAGTTCCTGTGTCGTCCCATTCCGTCCACCCCATGTGCAGGAATCCAGGGAAAGCAAGGTCAACAGTAGCATTTACACTCATTGCCATCTGGGCATCACGACTTATCCAGTATCCGGCATTCTGTACCTGATGCAAAGCCTTCATCTGGTCGTTATTATCTTCAGTGCCACCAAAGACCTGGTACATCGCCATACCTGCAGCTACACTGGCTAATGCCATGATTGACACGGCTACCAGTAACTCGATGATAGTATATCCAATCTCTTGCTTTTTCATTTATCGACGCTTGTATCCCTCGATAGACATTACCCATTCTCCATTGTGTAGAACGGTTATGATTATCTTTTGTATTCCGTCATCAGGTGAATGGAGAGGTTCGGCGGTAATATTCGCAGAGTATCCCTCATAATCATCAAAATTATCCATATCGGCTGGAGTATATTCTGTGGCTTCATCAACGTATGTCAGCCCTCGCACCCATTCCATCTGACACCGGGCGACACTTTCCGCAGTTGACTGTTCATCAGCCTCAAGAGTTCCTTTTGAACTGACGACCAGACCGCCGAGAAATACCACACTTATTGCCGCAATAATAGCAATTGCTACAATTGTTTCGATAAGTGTCATTCCTCTTTGATTCTTCGCTTTGGAAGTAGTCCTGTGCGTCATACCGGTTCATCCCCCGACCAGGTTTAGCCGATTCCCTCATACATCTTGGTCATCGCTGACATCAATGTCACGGCTATCATACCTACAACACCACCTATAACCGCTGTCATTGCCGGCTGAATGAGGCTGATTACGGATTTCATTCTATCTTCTGCCTCGGTTTCAAAACTGTTGGCCACAGCGATAAGAGTTTTATCGAGGCTGCCGGATTCTTCTCCAACCTTGGTCATTTGTACAAGCATCGGTAAAAACAGCTTGTTTTTTTCCATCGGACCTGATACCCCTTCACCCTTAACCATATCATCATGAACTCCCATTAAAGCCTCAGATATAACTTTGTTTCCACTACTCCTGGAGGCCAGCATCATAATCTCGGGAAGCGGTAATCCGGAGTTAAACAGTAATGCCATACTTCTGCAAAAACGCGCGAGTTCACTCAGGTGCCGGATATGCCCTACCAGAGGAATTTTGAGAATAAGTTTATCGAGATTATACCTGCCGCGTGGAGTTTTGACATACGCCCAGGCAGCAACCCCGGCAATCGCCACACCTGCAATTATCATCAATACGTTTTCCTTTAATACTACACCGAGATCGATTAGGAATTTCACTGCACCGGGCAGTTCAACACCCATAGAGTCAAACATCTTGCTGAAAGAAGGTAAGATAAACATGATCATCAGGAGTATGACAAGGCCTGCTATTGTAGCGGTAATACACGGCATCATCAGAGCTCCTTTTGTCTGCTTGGCAGTAACTATTGATTTTTCCATATAATCGGCTACTTGCCTTAACACTGTCTCCAGATCGCCACTCTGTTCACCGACGCTGATCATTTTACAATACACGTCTGGGAATATTTTTGGGTGTTTCTCGAGTCCTTCCGAGAGTTGACTACCTTCACGAACATCACTTACTATTACAGCCAGTACTTTACTTAACCTGGCGCTGGATACCTGTTGCTGCAGTAGATCGAGGGAAGCTGCTATATCAGTACCTGACTCGAGAAGCATAGCAAGTTGCCTGAATAATAGTATGACATCCGTCGGTTTAACCTGAGAAAACTGGTCTGTAATAAAATCTGTAGTGAAAAACGGTGTATATGGTTTTAGAGTAATAGCATTATATCCGGCGTAGTCAAGCAGATCATTAGCAGCCTGATCTCCATCAGCTGTTAGTTTACCTTTGACCACTTCACCTTTTGTATTATAGGCTACGTATTGATAAATCATCGTTTTACTACCTCTGATTTACTACTCGATATAACTCCAAATGAATCCCTAATCACTAACATACGCGTTACGCAGCACTTCAGCGGGAGTGGTAACATTATGCTTAACCTTCATCATTCCATCCTTTATCAGCGGTACCATACCTTCCTGTATTGCAACGTGGCGTATTTGATCGGCATTTGCGTCCTCGAGTATCATCGACCTAATACGATCACTGATATTCATTATTTCGAAAAATCCAATTCTGCCCTGGAATCCGGTATTGGTACACGATTTACATCCCTTCCCGGTTAGAAAGTGTGTTTTTTCTTCACCTGTTTCTTTAGTGAAGGCATGTTGCTCAATTACCGGAACTTCAATCATCTCAGAGCAAGCTGGGCATACACGTCTTCCCATCCTCTGAGCTACTACTCCTATAAGCGCGGATGCAATTAGGAATGGCTCGATATCCAGATCAAGAAGACGTGAGATCACACCAACCGCATCATTCGCATGAATAGAAGATAGAACCAGGTGTCCGGTAAGAGCTGATTGTACGGCGATATTTGCAGTTTCTGCGTCACGTATCTCTCCCACCAGGATAATATCCGGATCAAGCCGGAGTATGGATCTCAGCCCTGATGCAAACGTCAGTCCTGCCCGTGGATTTACCTGGATCTGGTTGATGTTCTTGAACCGGTACTCAACGGGATCTTCGATAGTAAGAATATTCCTTCCTGTACGGTCAAGATTGTTAAGAGATGCATAGAGCGTAGTTGTTTTTCCGGCTCCGGTAGGTCCGGTAACAAGTAACATTCCATAGGGAACCTTAAGCATTTCCTCGAATCTTTCATAACTCTGTCTAAGAAATCCCAGTTGAGGAAGCTTCATTATCGCCTTTGATTTGTCAAGAAGTCGGAGAGCCGCCATTTCACCATGTACATTTGGTATAGTACCGACACGTATATCAATTGCCGGACGGTCCTTGGGTTTAACTGATAGCTGTCCGTCCTGTGGACGGTGGTGATCAGCTATATTCATTTTTGCTAGAATTTTGATACGTGAAATCAGAGGAACTGCGATCTGTAAAGGTAAGATATGCCTTTCGTGGAGTGTTCCATCAATCCGATATCGTATCCTCAAACTATCTTCCTCAGGTTGAATATGAATATCGGAAGCACGTGCTTTTATAGCTTCATCGATGATCAGAGTGAGTGCCTTTGCTATCGGAGCATCGACAGCCGTGTCTGGCATAATTTCTTCAATAGTAGTTTCACCGTTAGATGAAGAAAGGAGAGAAAGGTGTTTTTCAAGTTCGCCGTATGAGGTCTGATAATGAAAATCTATCGCCGCCAGTACGTCATCAGGAGTGGCAGCAACCGTCTCGACACGCATTTTTGTCCGACTTTCTACTGCTTCTAGGGCATGAATGTCGGTAATATTCGCCATGGCTATCTTCAGGGCGTTCCCTTTCAGTTCTAAAGGGAAAACGTTATACGTTCTCGCGATAGTCTCTGGCACTAAATTTAGCACTTCACGTGAGATCGCATCTCGTTTTAAAACAATTTTCTCCGTATTGAGAGTGGTATCAGCCATTCTTGTTAAACACTCCCGGATGATCTTATTAACAGCATATTTTGTCCTGTGCCAGTCTTCTCATTTACTAATATAGACTGCCGGTTAGTCATTAACTAGGTCTTGTAGGGCCATTTCCAGGTCAGCCAAGACCGAAATCGATGGCATATTTTTTCAACACGAATGATATAATAAATATGCTTGTAGATATCATTAATTCAACCCTGATAAAAAGAATTTTACCATGATGTTATAGTGGTAGAGGGTTAACCAAACGGCTAATTAATGCCGGACTTATGTATACAATAAACAAACACACCTCAGAGTAATCGTGAATTACAAATTATCAAGAGAATATCGATTAATTCAAGGATCTTAACTACATAGTGTTCGGTTGTTATATATCATCGTTATAAATTCGGAACTCGGAAGAAAAGGTATGGACAAACTGATTACCGGAGCTGAAAAACTAGGATTGCAGTTAAGTCGGAA
Organism: Dehalococcoidales bacterium; assembly: GCA_020343555.1. The sequence goes on along the minus strand of CP070800.1, from coordinate 379,943 downwards.
ACAGGTCAGGCAATTCGAAGAATACTGCCGTGAAATGCTGGACTGGAATCAGCGTATTAACCTTACTGCGATTACCGGTTATGAACAAGTCCAGATTAGACATTTCCTGGATTCACTCACAATATATTCCGTACTTGATAATTCTCGTCTGTATGAAAATCTTAATATACTCGATGTAGGCGCCGGAGCCGGACTCCCGGGAATACCACTGAAGATTGCACTTCCCGAAATGAAATTAGCACTGATAGAAGCAACCGCAAAAAAGACCGAGTTCCTGAACTATGTCGTCAGCACACTCGGTCTTGAAAATGTGGAAGTAGTTACCGGACGTGCAGAGGATCTGGCCCACAAAACCGAATACCGGGCACGATTCAATGTCGTGATATCAAGGGCGGTGGCTTCGCTGGCTGCGCTCGCAGAACTGACCCTCCCCTTCTGTCCGACCGGCGGAACGGTGATTACGCCCAAGAAAGGTGATGTCCGTAAGGAAGTGGAGGAATCCTTAAAGGCGATAGATATCCTTGGGGGTAGCTTACGAGAGGTAAGACTGGTTGAACTCGACGATCTAATTGACGATCGGTACCTTGTGATAATCGACAAGGTTTCCCCGACACCGGACAAATACCCCCGCCGGCCCGGCATTCCCGAGAAAAGACCGATCAAATAAGCCCAAGATCGTTTTAATCACACGAATATTCGAGCTGTTGTTATTTTCGCGAAGGCAGGAATCTACTTCTTTCGGGCGGTAATCCCCGTTAATCCAACCTCACGCTTGATAAAGAATCAGAACAGTAGTAGAATTTACTAGGGAAAAAGGCAAATTCACCAGTGAAAAGAGGACAAAATGGAAACCGGAACGTGGAAAGTCAAGACCGGACTCGCTCAGATGTTCAAGGGTGGCGTGATCATGGACGTGGTCACTCCGGAACATGCCAAGATCGCCGAAGACGCCGGAGCATGCGCCGTGATGGCACTGGAGAGAGTACCGGCTGATATCAGGGCTGCCGGCGGAGTAGCCCGCATGGCAGATCCGACCATAATCGAAAATATCATGAAGTCGGTCACCATACCGGTAATGGCAAAATGCCGTATCGGTCATTTCGTTGAAGCCCAGGCGTTACAGGCACTTGGTGTCGATTACATCGACGAATCCGAAGTGTTAACTCCAGCTGATGAAAACTATCATGTATGGAAGCACGACTTTAAAACGCCTTTTGTCTGCGGCTGCCGGGACCTTGGAGAAGCTCTCCGCCGCATCGGCGAAGGGGCGGCAATGATACGCACCAAGGGAGAAGCAGGTACGGGAAACATCGTCGAAGCAGTCAGGCACATGAGGTCGGTTATGGACGGCATCCGCAACCTGGTGAATACCCCGCAGGAAGAGCTGATGAAGGTTGCCAAGGATATGAGCGCGCCATTCGAACTGATAGAAGAAGTACACAGGACGGGTAAACTGCCGGTCGTTAATTTCGCCGCCGGCGGGATTGCCACACCGACCGACGCCGCTTTGATGATGCAGCTTGGCGCCGAGGGAGTATTTGTCGGTTCCGGTATCTTCAAATCAACCAATCCTGAGGTAAGGGCAAAAGCGATCGTCGAAGCGACGACTCACTATGAAGATCCGGAAATAATCGCCAGAGTATCCAAGGATCTTGGCGAAGCAATGCCGGGACTAGAGATAAAACAGATACCGGAAGATGAACTGCTGGCGTCCAGGGGATGGTAGCAGAAAATAATGAGGAAAATGGTATGAAAACAGGTGTCCTTGCATCGCAGGGAGCCTTTGCCGAACACATAGCAGTACTGGAGAAACTGGGAGTGGAAGCGATACCCGTCCGTCTGCCCCGTCAACTGGCAGGACTGGACGGGTTAATTATTCCCGGTGGGGAAAGTACAACCATCAGCAAGCTGATGAAAGATTACAAGCTGGTATCAGCAATTAAAAAGCTTGCGGATGAAGGCAAGCCGATTTTCGGTACCTGCGCCGGAATGATATTGCTGGCAAAGGAGATTCCCGACTCTAAAGTGGAACCGCTTAGCCTGATGGATATATCCGTCAGGCGTAACGCTTTCGGCAGACAGAACGAGAGTTTCGAGACGGATCTTAACATTCCCGTTCTCGGTGAAAAGCCATTTCACGCCGTGTTCATACGGGCTCCTCTGATTGAAAGTGTCAACGGTACCACCGAAGTACTCGCCAGACTGGATGACGGCACTGCAGTCGCAGCAAGGCAGGGTCAATTCCTCGTCTCCGCGTTTCACCCGGAACTGACGGAAGACCTGAGATTCCACCGATATTTTCTCGATATGATCTCAGGAGAAAAGTGAGAGTAAATGAACAGAAAAGAACTGGCAGCAAGAATCTATAATATATCGCACCTGACCGGCAACTTCACGCTCCGTTCTGGACAGGTTTCAAATGAATATTTCGATAAGTACCTGTTCGAATCATATCCGACACTACTGTCGGATATTGCATCGGAGATAGCCAAACTGGTACCAGATGGCACAGAGATCCTGGCAGGGCTTGAGATGGGCGGGATACCGATAGCCACTGCTCTTTCTTTGAAAACAGGGCTGCCGGTTGTTTATGTCAGGAAAAATGCAAAAGAATACGGCACCTGCAAGTTGGCGGAAGGCACAGCCGTCGACGGGAAAAAACTTTGCGTTATCGAAGACGTGATCACCACTGGAGGACAGGTGGTTTTAAGCACCAACGACCTGAGAGGTTTCGGAGCGATTGTTGAGAATGTCTTGTGTGTGATCGAACGTGACATCAAAGGACGGGAAAACCTGGAAAAAGAAGGATTGAGATTGCATTCATTATTCACTATGGACGAACTCAAGGAGAGTGTGAACTGACAAAGCCCATACCAGAAAGGAGTAAGTACCCGTTGAATATCCCGAATGACAGACCCTGGTTTAAATTTTGGCCGGAGGGCATACCGCGGTATATCGAGTATCCTGAAATACCTCTTTTCAAATTCCTGACTGATACTGCTGAACGGTATCCTGACAGGCCTGCTTTCTGTTCCGGTGAGGATTCAATCACCTACAACGAGTTAGATGACCGGACAAACCGTCTCGCTGCGGCTTTATCGGTATTCGGTCTGAAACGCGGCGGCAGGGCTGTCGTTTTTCTGCCAAATGGTATCGAATATGTTATCGGCTACTACGGGATACTCAAGGCAGGAGGTTCGGTCACTCCGGTTAATCCAACCTATAAAAAGGATGAATTACGACATGTAGTGACCGACTCGGAAGCTATTGCTGTTATCTGCAATCAGGAAACCTATCCGGTCGTGGAAGAAATCAGAGAAGAAACAAGGCTGGAATCTGTCATACTTATAGACTGTGAAGATATACCGGGAATGATATCGTTAAATACAATCTACAACGAGTATCCTCCGGTAGCTCCGGAGGTAAAGATAGATCCGAGGGAGGACGTTGCAGCGATCGAATATACCGGAGGTACGACAGGCTTCCCAAAAGGCGTAATGTTGACTCACTATAACCTGGTCGCCAATGCAATACAGAACGCCACTTTCCTTGGCTGGACGGAAGATGACGTGATTGTGGGTTTGTTGCCCTTCTACCACAGTTGGGGAGCTTGTACCTGCGTGAACTCGCCGATATACGCCGGAGCGAAGGTTGTTACAATGCCGCGTTATGATTCAGATAGCCTTCTTGCTACTATTGAAAAGGATAAAGCGACGCTCCTCCATGGTGCAGCCTCGCTTTACACGATGCTGATAAACAGCCCGTCAATGGGGAAATATGACCTTTCGAGCCTGAGATATGTCAAAGCCGGAGCAATGCCAATCCCGCCTGAAATCAAGGAAAAGTGGGATAACGAGACCGGAGTCAAGATGATACTTGCCTACGGATTGAGTGAAGCTTCACCGGAAACCCATACCTCGCCGCCTGACAGGATAAAGCCCGGTACAATAGGAATACCGATCATGGACACCGATGCTCGTATCATGGATGAAGAAACAGGCACCAGGGAATTGCCGCCGGGTGAGATCGGTGAGTTGGTACTGCGCGGTCCCCAGGTGATGAAAGGGTATCTTAACAGACCGGAAGAAAACACTGTTACGCTCAGGGACGGCTGGCTCTACACCGGAGACCTTGCCAAGATGGATAAAGAGGGGTATTTTTATATAGTAGACAGGAAAAAGGAGATAATTAAATATAAGGGCTATACCATCGCACCGGCAGAGGTTGAAGCCACCCTCTACGAACATCCTGCGGTCAAAGAATGCGCCGTGGTCGGCGTACCGGATGACCTGGCTGGTGAATTACCAAAAGCATATATTGTACCTCAAGATGGAATCGCCTGTTCGGGAGATGAACTGATAGAATTTTGCAGAGAAAGACTGTCACCTTACAAGAGAATAAGACTGGTAGAATTTATAGACGAAATACCAAAAACGCAGGTCGGTAAAATTTTAAGACGAATATTAAGAGACAGAGCTAAATAAGCTGCGACTAGGAGAACAAATATCCGGTGGCAGCGGGAGGAACCGGTGCAAAAGATAATAACCGATGATCTGGATGCACTGCTTAATATATTCCCACCGCATATTCAGACACCTTTGTATCAGCAAAGTGACGTCCATGAACTGATCGAAGTAGTCCTCGACCTGGGACGACCTGCGGAAGCACGTTTTCCTGACAGAGAAATGATTCTTGTTCCAACCGAAGTGAGTGAGGAAGATATCGAGTATGTATCCTCCCGGGTTGGAACCTTCGGTGACGATAACCGTGCCGGTATAGAACGCACTCTTCACCGCATATCGGCAATCCGCAACCGGCAGGGCCGTATCGTAGGACTCACCTGCCGTGTCGGTCGCGCAGTTACCGGCACAATAAAGGTGATCGAGGACCTGATAGCTTCGGGAAAGAGTGTGATGCTGCTGGGAAGGCCCGGCGTAGGTAAGACGACAATGCTCCGCGAGATAGCCCGGGTACTCGCCGATGATTTTGAAAAACGCGTTATCATAGTAGATACATCCAATGAGATAGCCGGTGATGGTGATATCCCTCACCCGGCAATAGGCCATGCCCGACGGATGCAGGTAACGTCACCGGTCAACCAGCACGCCGTGATGATAGAAGCCGTGGAAAACCATATGCCGGAAGTGATAGTCATCGACGAGATGGGCACTGAACTGGAAGCTCTGGCAGCCCGGACAATAGCTGAACGCGGTGTTCAACTTGTCGGAACAGCTCATGGTAATACTCTTGAAAACCTGATATTGAATCCGACACTTTCCGACCTTATCGGAGGTATTCAGAGTGTAACCCTGGGAGATGAAGAAGCCAAGAGACGCGGGACACAAAAATCCATATTGGAACGAACATCTCCGCCGACTTTCGGTATCGTCGTCGAGATACTGGACAGGGATAGAGTGTCGATTCACCCGGATGTTACAGAAGCGGTAGACACTACCCTCCGGGGACAGGTAGTCGCAACAGAGGTACGATGGCTTGATGAAGAGGGGGAGGTTGTAGTAGAGAAATCAACTCCGGTGGAAACGCCGGTAAAAACCTCCCGTACTAAACCGCAGGTTAGAGAAGGCAAACTCCATCGACTCTATCTGTTCGGAGTAAACCGGGGCAGATTCGAGCAGACAGCTAAAGAGATGCTGGCAAATGTGGAGATAGTTGAAAATATTAAGAACGCAGACCTTTTTGTAACCTCGAAACGGTACTACCGGCGGAAACCGCAGAAGGTCAAAGACGCCGAGATCACCAACCTCCCGATATACGTCCTGAGAAGTAACACTCCGTCACAGATAAGGCAGTTCCTCCACACGATTACTCCGGGAAACAGGAATAACGAGAACTTTGAGAGAGCCGACTCTCTCACCACCGCTCTCAGGGAAGCCCATGATGCCATTAACAAGATGAAAAACGGCGAGGAAGAGATCGAACTGAGTCCGCAGGGAGCCTACATCCGACGACTCCAGCACCTCATCGCCGAACGTAACGAACTGAACTCTCAGAGTGCTGGAAAAGATCCCCAGAGACGGGTACGTTTTTACAAGGACTAGGGTTTTTACTCATAAAAGTCTATAATACGGACTATGAGTAAAAACCGCTCTAAAAATGCCAGGTACAGAGTTTCGCGTGAAACAGGTACGGTACTGAAAGACTGGGGCGGCAGGTTGCCGGTTGCGCTGGTATACCCCAATTCTTATTACATCGGAATGTCCAGCCTTGGTATTCAAACCATTTATAAACTGCTGAACGACTATGATAATGTTGTCTGTGAAAGGGTATTCCTCGAACAGCCTGTCAAAGGCGGTTTTGTAACTCCACTCAGCCTGGAATCTGAGAGACCTCTCCCGGACTTTGCGGTTGTAGCTTTCTCCGTTACCTATGAACTCGACTACTTTAACGTGAAAAAAATACTGAAATCAAGCGGTGTGCCACTTTACGCCAAAGACAGAGATGAAAGTCACCCATTGGTAATAGCCGGCGGTCCCTGTATCACGGCTAATCCAATACCCCTGGCACCTTTTTTCGACTGCCTGTGCATCGGTGAAGCCGAGGTTATTCTACCTGGTATGCTTCCGGTACTGGGGGAAGGCATAGGGGGTAAACGGGATGATCTCCTGGAAGTCCTCTCTGAGAATCCAGGAGTATATGTGCCACAGGAAAACGCGGATAAGCCTGTAAAACGACAATGGCTGACCGAACTTGAGAATTATCAATCACATACCGTTATCATGACACCTGATACCGAACTTGGAAATCTTTACCTCGTGGAAGCCGAACGCGGCTGTGGTCACGGCTGTCAATTCTGCATGGTCAGTACCATTTTCAGCCCGGTGAGATACCG
>CP070800.1:369605-372993 GCA_020343555.1 Dehalococcoidales bacterium | reverse complement strand
GCTATAGAGCCGTCTTTTGTGACATGTCCGACTATGAATACCGGTACGGCGCTGCTTTTAGCCCAGTTCATCAGACGCATCGTACATTCGCGTACCTGGGTAATACTTCCGGGTGCAGTTTCCACTTCCGGATGGTAAACCGCCTGGATGGAGTCAATAATTACCAGCCCGGGTGAAAGGTCTTCGACCTGTTCCAGTATCACATTGAGGTTAGTTTCTGCCAGGAGAAAGAGGTTATCTCCTTTTATTTCGAGTCGTTCCGCCCTTAGTTTTATCTGGCGCTGTGTTTCCTCGCCTGAGACATACACTACTCTGCCTTGTGATTGAGTAACCAGTGACGAGACTTGCAGTAAAAGCGTGGATTTGCCGATTCCGGGATCGCCACCGGTAAGAACCAGTGAGCCTGGAACAATACCTCCACCGAGTACTCGATTGAATTCAGGCATCGGCAATGGAAAACGATCGGCTGTTTCAGTATCGACTTGAGAGAGTTCCTGGGGTTGGTTTATCGGAGAGGTCGGTCTAAGAGACCGTGTGGGCGCCGCAATTTTCTGCTCGTAAAAACTGTTCCACTCGTTGCAGCTTGGACAACGGCCCAGCCACTTCAGTTCTTCCCTGCCGCACTGCTGGCATACGAATACTGTCCTGCCACCGGATTTTTCAGTTTTTGCCATAGTCTGACTTTACTGGATTTAGGATTCTAATGCAAGAATAAACTAAATCAACTCTGTTATCTACCACAAAAAATACAACTGCTATATTCGTAAGTATATTTGTTAATTCATGTCTTGACAATAATGATGAGAAATAGTATTGTAATAATTCCACCTAAATATTTCCGCTTGAAGATTTTCCCATCACACTCTAGAAACAGACCGGTAACACCTCTTTATACAATTACTCGAATTTATATTCAGGAGGTTTCTTGTATGGCAGACGACAAGAAGACGGCAATTCTGATAATACACGGGGTAGGTCATTATCCACGTTTCCAGGCTATCCAGTATTTTGCGAGTGGATTTCTTGAAGCTTATAAAAGTAAGGATCCCAATGTAAAAAAACAACACCAACTGAAAAAAAGAGCGAAAAGGGTCCAGCATTGTTTCACCCTGCATTCCGCGAAGAACAATGAAACAATCGATATCTACGAGTACTTCTGGGATGTTCACATGGTGCATAAAGTTTTACTCAATGAAGGATGGGATTTGCTGGTGAAGGCTTCTAAAAACGCCAAGAAATATTACGATGAGAATAAACTAACTCCCGAGGCGGTAGCGAAATTGACGGACATGGAGAAACTCAGTCTTGATAAGAGCCCCTATTTCAGAAAGAAGAAATTCAAAAATGCCGGTAAATACGAATTCGTCCGGAACGGATATCTCAGGTTAGTCGGCGGAGCTACTGTATGGATTATCAAGATTGTCCCTTATATAAAACCTGTCATATCAGGCCTGGAGTACCTGAGTGAGTTGAACATACCCGTCTTTTCTCCCGCATACAAAGCTGTAAGTACAGGTGTGAAATGGCTGCTGAAAACATTCCAGAACAAGATAGAGGAGTATTTTCTTGGAGATGTTGTTCGATACCTGGATATGGATCCACGGTCAATGTACTATCAGACGAGACAGACAATAATTAACGGAGCAGTCGATGAGTTATGTTCGCTTATAGAGCCTGACGAGGAATATGAACAGGTAATCGTCGCGGGACATTCTCTCGGGAGTGTTATCGCCTATGACACGTTAAACCGAATCGTCCTGCAAAGCAGCGCGGGAATGATTAGTAACGTAAATACTGAAAAGATCAAAGGTTTGATTACGTTCGGATCACCCCTGGACAAGATAGCATTCTTTTTCCGGGAATACGTTGACGATACAAAGCAGATTCAGCGTAAGATGATAGAAGATACTCATTCATTCAGAGCTGTTTCGCTGTTGGATACCGATCCCGGAATCCAAAATCCCAATCCTTTTTACGTGCTGCCGAATCTTATATGGCTGAATTTTTATCACCTGAACGACTTGGTCAGCGGCAAGCTGGACCTGTATGACCTGAGTGCGGTACCGGGTCAAAAAGCAGGCACTGTTGACAAAGAAGGCAATCTGAACGGAAATATCAGAATTGAGAAAGATGTAAAAAAATCAAAGGCTCATGGATGCTACTGGGGTGCCAAACATGATAGCGGCACAGGTGAGATGCAGGAGACCATAATCAAGGAGTTTTTCTCATAAGCGGGTAAATTAAGCTGTGATTATAGTCAAAATCGGTAAAAATAACTCATCGGGTTGAACCTCCCGATGAGTTATTTCTTCTCGGCTTCAACGAAGTAGTAGTAACTGTCACCGCGGTCATAGAAATCCTGGATGTGCTGGATTTTTATAATGTTGTAAGCGGAGAGCAGATCGATTACCTCTTTATACTCAAGGTAAGTATGAGGTACACCTGTTTCCATTCCCTGAGTCTTGATAACCGTGTATTCATCTATTCTTTGATTGGCGGGATCTCCATATGTCTTATTACTTTTCGAGTTAAAGGTAATAAACAAATTACCCGAATCACTTAAAAAACCTGTGATTTTAGCGATAATTCCTATCAATCCACTGTAGTCGGTATGATATACCGAGTTAAAAGCAAGAACACAATCGAATTGACCCTTATCGAAGTGAAGGTCGAGCATATCACATACCAGGGTACTGATATTACCCTCAAGGTTCTTCTGTCGGGCTTGTTTATTAAGCTGGTCAATTCCATCCCGTGATAGATCAGTAGCCGTTACCTTGAATCCCATCTCAGCAAGATATAGAGAGTGACGTCCTCTACCGCAACCGATATCTAATACAGACCGTTTTCCGAGTTTCTGCCATCTTAACGCTACCGGCAGAAACTCATCGGAAACTTTATTCCATGATTGCTCCGGTACACACGACCAGTCCCAGGCCTTTGATTCTATATTATCGGTCATATTGCTTTCGTATCCTGCTATATTAAACAAGGTCGATCGTCGGGTAATCACCTGATTGCCGGGCTTTTTCATATATCAGTCCGGCAACGGCAATATCCTCGATAGCTATCCCTGTGGAATCGAACACAGTGATATCTTGAGAGTTGACTCTTCCTTTTATCATACCAAGTACCAGGTCGGTTAAAGTCCCATGAATATCATGTATCGAGTAGATTCCTTTTTGAATGGGGACATTGATCTCACCACCGGTACTGGACTGTTTTATATCATCGACTACTACCTTCGCTCTTCTCAGGATTTTCGGATCCAGTTCTTGCTTTCCGGTACCATCAGCTCCGATCGCGTTTATATGCGTTCCGGGGGATATCCACTCATCCATCACGACAGGCTCGCGTGAAGGAGTCAGAGTGCAAAGGATATCCGACG
>CP070800.1:362969-369505 GCA_020343555.1 Dehalococcoidales bacterium | reverse complement strand
GTACTGGGAACTAGAAGAAAGAGGGTCTCTGGTTAATATGGATGTTTTCGGCGGTCTCGGTATGGATCCGTTGTTACTCTTGACTCCTATCCTCCTCCTGCTTGCCGTCGCCATTATTTTCCTTCGGGTGTTCCCTCTCCTGCTCAGGCTGGCAACCCGGATCAGCAGGCATTACGGGAACGCTCCACTGGCTTTAGGCTTATGGCACATGTCGCGCAACCCCGTCCGGTACGCTCGACCTATCCTTCTCCTGCTGGTAGCAACCAGTGTCGGAATGTTTTCCTCGGGTTTTATCGGCTCCCTTGAACAGAGCTATGACGAACGTAACATTTATATGTCCGGTGGAGACGTGAGACTCGAAGAACTCAATGAGCGACATTCTTCTAAACATACACTTGAAGAAAAGTATTCAGCTATCGAGGGGGTTGAAAACGTCGGGGTGGTATTCAGGCAGACCGGTACTGCCGGTACCACGTTTACCAGTACAGGATTTGAAATGCTTGCCATCGATCCCGACAGGACGAAAGATATCGCCTGGTTCAGGGAGGATTTTGATGAGAAGACTCTGCCGGAATTAATGGGTATTCTTGCTGAAGATGTACCGCTGAAAGAAGGGCTGGAAATCCCCGACGATGCAGAGACGATGGGATTATGGGTGTCTTCCAGACAGGGAAATCCGGAAGTTGTAATATACGCACGGATTAAAGACGGCAGGGGACGTTATATGGATGTTAACCTTGGTAAAACCGATCCGGAAACCGGGGGCTGGCAATACATGAAAGCACCCCTTACCATTCAAGGATCTACTGAATATCTTACTCGACCCTGCAGACTGAGTTCACTGTATATCAGGGGAATAGCCAGTGGTATGTACGATGCTATTTTCCAAGAGGTGTATTTCGATAATCTTCAACTTGAAGGAAGTACGCTTCCCGAAGCCGTGATTATCGAAGACTTCGAAGAGATAAACGAGTGGCAGGTGTCACCTGATGAAAAATCGGAACTGGCGGTAGGTATCGAGAACCGGCTGGGTTCATTCGAAAAAGATTCTCATACTGTTCATGACGGTCAATCTTCGGCAAGGCTGAGATGGAATTCGCGCAATACCAGCATTATCGGTGTATATCCTTATCCTGATGACCGACCCTTGTCCGTCCTGACAAGCCGGTCGTTTGTAAACAACAACCGCATAACAGAAAACGATATCATCCGTATCAACCTCATAAGTTACGACCTGTATGTTTCCGTTACCGAAATAATCGACTACTTCCCAAGCCTTGATCCTGATTCCGAAGGTTTCGTCATAGCTAACATCGATCGACTGTTTGATGCCAGAAACAGGCAAATTGGGAGTTCCATTTATCCTAATGAAGTATGGTTAGATATACCAGATGATAGTACCCAAAGAAATGCCGTTCTCGATAGTATTCGAGGGACTACTCTCAGCGCTAAAAATATCTACGATAGAGAAGCCATGATCGCGGATATGAAAGACGATCCATTAGCGGGGGCTGCCTGGAAAGGAGTTCTGCTGATCGCGCTGTTGGGAGTGGTTTTGATAAGCAGTCTTGGATTCCTGGTTTATTCATACCTCTCCGCACGGGCACGCCAGCTTGATTTCGCTGTTCTCCGGGCTATCGGTTTTTCCAGAAGACAGATATTTGGACTCCTTACATTCGAACAGCTGGTTATCGTTGTCTTCGGACTGGTACTTGGTATTATTACCGGCGAAAGATTAAGCACTATCATGATGCCATTCCTCCAGTTGACGGAACAGGGCTCGAAAGTCCTTCCGCCGTTCGTCCTGAGTATCGACTGGGTAACAATCGGAATTACTTTCGGTATATTGCTTGGGGCATTTATTATTACCAGCTTATTGTTGATCCTTTCGTTCTCACGCAGTAAAATTCACGAAACACTGCGGATGGGAGACATTTAACACGGTAAGTGTAATCCAACCAATATTTGAACACCGGGTGTATAATACTATTACATCGGGAAACCTCTAATAAACATCTCTTACTGTCGATCAAGACATTCCTCTCCCTTGACGGGAGAGGTTAGGTGAGGGTGAAAAGTCACGATTTGCATGTAGCTCCCTCACCCTGACCCTCTCCCGCGATGGGGAGAGGGAACTTGTTCATAGGTATCTTAGGTTACTGTATGATTACGGAATACGCAATGAATATGAACGGATGGGAGGACTGGCAGAAAGCCTATCGGTTCGGTGTTATCCTGATATTTCCGCCCGATCCGCCTGCTGGTGAAGTAAACCGGCTTCGTAAGATTCACGACCCTCTAGGACAGTATTACTGCAAAGCTCATATATCACTCACGGTTCCTCTGCCGCGTCCGGTGGATGACTTCCATTTCGAAGAACTGAAACTGCTGGCTTCCATGTTCAGCCCTTTTACCATTCAATACGGGCCTTTATCGAATTACCTTCCGGCACCCGGTGTGGTACTGGCTATCGAGCCGAAAGACATACTTGGCAGCCTGGTATCCACACTGGAAAGTGCTTCCATATTCGAAAACGCAGCACCCCGGCCCTACCCCTTCTCTCCTCATTTAACTATTTCTGAATTTATCGATGTTGAGAGAACCGATGAATTAATGGTGGAACTGCAGGGCAAGACTCCTAAAGGCGAATTCCTCTGCGACTGCGTATCATATGCCGTCCCCGACGAAAATTTCTATTTTACAGAGAGAGCAAGGTTAGAATTAGCAGGTTAGGTGCATTGCTGTCATTCTGAGGAATCTGCTTTGAGCGGATGACGAAGAATCTCATCTTAATAACCAGGAGATTCTTCGGTCGGTTCACTCTCTCAGAAGGAAAGGTTGATTTATTTAGATTGCCACGGTTCGCCTGTGGATCCGCTTGCCGAAGTTTCGGAAGAACGGCGGGTAGGCGGCGAAACTCACAGTGACCTCTCATTTTGCCATTCCCGTTTCATCTAGTCATTCCCGCTCCCTTTTGTCATTCCCGCGAAGGCGAGAATCCAGAAAATATCGTCTAATGAGAATTCCTGTTGGGGAGAGAAAAATTCCATCCGCCATAACTCTCCTGGATCCCGTGTCAAGCACGGGATGAATAAAGAGGGACACGGGATGACAGTACCAAATGGAATGTTATTCTGAGGAATCCGCCTTAAGCGGATGACGAAGAATCCCACCTCTTAAAACCAGGAGATTCTTCGCTACGCTCAGAATGACACCTTCCTTTGTTATCCTCCCGGTGGTGCAGCCGGACTGCGATACCCACGCAGCAGTCCACGCGGGACTTCCTTCTTCAACTCATCCACTGTCCAGTGATCTCCGTACTTGAATATCCGTTTCTCCATCCGGAGGTCGCCATACATGTCGATACTGTTACCGGCTGTAAAGAAAACAGAACCGCTGATATTCCCCGCATCTTCCGTCGCAAGGTAGGCAATGAACGGTGCCAGTTCTTCCGGCGGTGGTGAAACGTCCATAATCGATATCTTCCCGTATCCCATCGGGCTCTGCTCGGGTGGGACAGCCCGGATATAGGATTCAAGTTCGTAGGATGCTCGTGTCAGCGCCGCCGGGGCGAAGGCATTACAGGTGATGCCGTAGTTGTATACTTCCTGGGCAACACTCCAGGTCAGTCCGAGTACTCCGGCATTGGCGGTGGCATAGTTGGTATGCTTGTCCGAACCGGCAAATGCACCTGACGTACAGTTGATTATCCTGCCCCACTTCTGCTCTATCATGTATGGAAGGGCGTGCCGTATACAGTTGAAATGGGCCTTAGGCTTGATGGCACAGACGTGATCCCACTGCTCCTCGGACATCTTCCATATCTCGCTGAAGCCGAACGTCCCCACCACGTTAACCAGGATGTCTATCGTACCAAATCCATCCACAGCTGTCTTCATAAGCTGTTCGGCAACGCCGAACTTCGAGACATCACCGAAGAACGGTATCGCGTCACCACCCATTTCCTTAATTGTGTTCGCCGTGGTCTCGGCGTCTCCTTCGACCGATTTCATACCGTCTTCAAGCCATTTTTTATCTTCTTCACTCAGGGCTTTGAGGTTTTCTTCAGTGATAAAAGCAAAACCGGTCGAGCCTTTACACCGGTTATTGGTGACTACCTTCGCTCCTTCCTTTGCCAGGTGTATGGCGATAGCCCTGCCTATTCCCTGTCCGGACCCGGCAACGACCGCAACTTTTCCTTCAAGATTATTACCCATATATGCAATCTCCTTTTTATGATCAGTCAGCTTTTTTACCAACATAGAGGATATGACAAGAAGCGCCGGCAAGCGACGATTTGGTGCTGATTTCAACCATCAGGTCAAGCCAGAGCTCACGCTGAATATCGGTGAGTTTCTTGTACTGTTCGTCGGCGGCTATACCCGCCGGCTCGACACCGGCTACCGCTATAGTCTGAAATCCCTTCTGTTCATGAAGTGAGTATATTTCCGGAACGGTAGCGAAGTATCCCCTGAAACCTCCAGGGCCCCATGAAGGCTTCTCGAGATCCTTTCCCCCCTCGAGTATCGATCTGACATCCTCCGTGTTTTCGATATAATGAGGTATTGTACGCATAATATCGGACCAGAAACCATACCGGCTGATGAAAGCGGAGAATATGATCCCTCCCGGCTTCATCCTTTGATGCGCTTCTTTCAAGGCAGTATTCCTGTCTTCTTCGTCAACCAGGTGATACATCGGTCCCATCAGTAGAACCGCATCGAAGTCGTTATCCGTAACCTGGGACAGGTCACGGGCATCGGCAACAAGGCATGTCACCCTGTTTCTAAGTCCAAGTTCCCGGATCCTGTCGGTACACCTTTGCATCAGGTTTGGAGCAAAATCCATTGCGGTAACAGAATAGCCCTTTCTCGCTAAAGGAATAGTGTATGCCCCGGTAGCCGCCCCTATATCCAGTATCTTTCCGGAAGAAGGAAGATATTTATCCAGGAATCGCCATGTGACGTCCCTCTCGACCGGATGTCGTTCCAGTCTGCCGTGTTCATTCTCCACGTTCCTGTCGTAAAATGAGCGAATATCGGATACATCATCGATCATAATATACCTTCCTTCGGCAGCCCTAAATTTACGTTATGACAACTGTAATTTTATCGTCGACAAGCATATAATAGTGACAAGATTATATACTCCGGGGATAAATGTAACAAGGCGAATACCTGTTTATATATATTCTTTCCGGTAGAGTCGACAATAATTGACTAATATTATCGACTTTGTTACCATTTTTAATATTAGATAATGAAGGAGAACCGAGATGGCAGAAAAAACATATAAGTTTCTCAGTCCGGTCGGTACCCAGATGCCGACAAAGCTCTATCCCCTGTCACCCCGACTGGACACACTGGACGGAAAAACAATCCATTTAAGCATTACCGGAGAGCCGGATATTACCCTGCCGCTTGAGAAAAAGCTGCGCGAGAAATATCCTAACGTGAACTGGACCATGAAAAAGTCCTACACCCCTACTCCGGTCTACCTGACCGAAGAAGAGGAAAAGACAACCGACGCGGTAATACTTGCGGTCACCTGGTGAAGCGGCGCTGTATGGGGGCAGTTGCCCTACATTACAAGGCTTGAAAAAGCAGGTATCCCCTGCGCAATCGTCGACCTCGAAGACCAGCATGAAATGGTCAAACAGAACGCCAGGACCTACGGTGTTCCCAAGCTGCGTTTCCTGGCTGCTTCACGAACGCTTCACGGAGAACTCGACGTCGACCGCTTCATGGAACCCATGTTAAAAATGTTGACCGATCCTTTGACCGACGAGGAACAAGAAGAGGGTATGTACAACCCTCCGTTCGAGAGAGTTATGTTCGAAGGAACGATGGAGGAAGCGGAGAAAATCTACAACAAGGCAGAGTATATTCCGCATCCGTTGAATGCCCCGATCTCGGTGTACACCGACGGTCTACCTGTAGTTCTCCCCACCGAAGAACGTGTCGCCGAAATGCTGAAAGGCACCAGCCACGATCCCAGTGAGATCATCACCTACCAGCTGGACAGGCTGGGAAACCAGGGTAGAGTAGTCCGCTTCATCCCTCTGGAAAGAACCGCTACTGTGGAAAAAGTGGCAGTCAATGCCGTCATGGCAGGCTGCAAACCGGAACATCTTCCGGTAGTTCTGGCTATGGCTGAATCCGGTTGCGGTACCGGGACAACCACGTTCTGGGGACAGTGGTGCTGTGTCAGCGGACCGTACGCCAAGGAGATCGGTATGAACTTCGGCGTTGGAATGCTCGATCCGGGCAGCCCGGCGAACATGCCTATCGGCCGCGCCTACCAACTGATGGCTATCAACCTCGGCGGCGCCATACCGGGAGTCAACCGCATGAACGCTATCGGTAGTCCCTTTAACTCCGGCGGTTGCTGTTTCGCCGAGAACGCGGAAGCACTACCACCCGGATGGAAAGGCGTGAATGAAGAATACGGTTTCGGTAAAGACGAGAGTGTTCTGTTCGTTATGAATTCCTGCGGATATGTTATCTGCAACCAGTTCTCACCCGGCGGTTACCGCT
>CP070800.1:359212-362869 GCA_020343555.1 Dehalococcoidales bacterium | reverse complement strand
GTAGAATGACAGCCACTCCTGGATTCCGCCGAGACCTGCGCGTTTCGCCAGGTCGGTAAAGAGAACAAGATCAAGCACAAGTGGCGCGGCAAGTATAGAGTCTGAGCAGAGGAAATTGATCTTTATCTGCATTCGTTTACCGAGCCAGCCGAATATATCGATATTATCCCAGCCTTCTTTGTCATCTCCCCGGGGAGGATAGTAATTAATGCGGATCTTATGATAAGCATCTGAGTAAAGGTCCGGGTGCATATCGGGTTGGAGTATGTATTCAAGAGCTCCAAGTTTCGATTCTTCTTTTGTCTTGAAATTTTCAGGTTCATCAAGAACCTCGCCGTCACGATTCCCCAGGATATTCGTGGAAAACCAACCGTTCAAGCCAAGCATACGGGCTTTTAACATCGGTGCTATTACCGTTTTCACCAGGGTTTGGCCTGTTTTGAAATCCTTACCGCAAATCGGTATGTTCTTCTCTACAGCCAGATTTTCAAGTGCAGGGAAATCAACTGTCAATGCCGGAGCGCCGTTGATGAAAGGTATCTCTTCCAGAAGTGAAGCGTAAGCATATATCTGCGAAGGAGCGATTCCTTTATCATTGTTTTCCAATCCTTTGGTAAAATTCTTCATGTTCTGGTGTACGGACGACGGTTCTAAAAATTTCTCGGTAGATCCACACCAGATCATCACCATGCGGTCACATTTGTTCTTTCCCTTAAATTCCTGTATATCTTTCCGGACATCCTCGACAAGTTCAAGTTTGTTTTTTGCCTTTTTGATATTGGTTCCCTCGATGCGTTTCACGTAGTCTTTATCGAATACGGCTGGCATTGGTTCGATGGATTTTAGAAAGTCGGCAATAGGTTCGATATCCTCGGTACGATCAAGCACCCCACATTTTAGGGCAGCTTCATAGGCGTTATCAGGTATCGGATCCCAAACACCGAATACGAGTTGGTCCAGGTCTGCCAGCGGAACAAAATCTTTGATGAGCGGTGATTCTTGTTGTGTGCGCTTACCAAGCCTTATCGTTGCCATCTGTGTTATTGAGCCAAAGGGTTTTCCCATTCCACGCCTGACGTGTTCCACTCCGGCTATAAACGTAGAACTGACCGCTCCCAGTCCAATGATGAGTATACCGAGTTTCCCTTGGGCAGGTTCAACGGATAAAGTCTGCTGGGTTACAAAGTCTTTCGGTTCGAGAGGTATACCTTTTTCACGGGCAGTTTTCAGGAGTGTTTCGTGCCATTGTGAAGGTATTCTTCCGATTCTTGCCCAGTGTTGTACGGTACTCTGTCGTCTTCCGAGAATCACCGCGAGAGATGACTGTCCTCCAAAACGCTGGATGATTTGTTCTGCGGGGTTTAAATTATTATTCATGATGTGATTATAACGAAATTTTCGTTAATTGTCAACGAACTACCTAAAGGAGTATCTGTTATCGACAATAAAAAAGGCTGACAGAACTCTGTCAGCCTTTTATTGATGCCTGTTCAACAAAAGAAGTTAACGCCACGGATCGATATGCCAAGCTGCGTCCATACCTGGCATACGCCCACCGCCAAAGAGAGCTACTTCTTCACCGGCGCCAGAAACGATTACCAGGTTAGTGAACGGATCTTCGCATGCCGGGACCATATAGTCTTCGTCCAGTTCCAGCCAGGGTTTTCCGGACGTTCTTTCAACGCCTTTCCAGGCATTTGTGCGCATATCAGGCCAGGAGTGGGTCCTGTATTCCCTGACGGTCATGAAACTCTGCTTGTAAATCCATTCGTAGATATCGTCCTTGGTTTTAAAGCCGGCTTCGTAGAGGTGTTGTGCCATCTGTGGCAGCATGAGGATACCCATGCCCCCTTCTCCGGCTTTCCACCATCCTGGTACTTCGTATTCAAGCCAATTCTTGGAACCAGGAACGCCTTTTACGCCCAGTCTCCTGGCGATTCCGCCGTGACCACTTTTCTGGAAAGCTCGATATCCACCGGGTGAGAAATGAGTTCCGCCGCCACCGAAACCGGCTGGCAGAAGTATACTGTCATCTTTCCCGTAATCGTACTCTTCCCTCAGCGTGGACCATCCCGGCGGCAAAGCATCATCGTTTTCGGGGAATATATTACCCCGGGCATTTCCCCAGACGCCGACATTGTTCACACTGGGAATCTGCTGTCCGAAATTACGCCACATCAGATCGAGAGCTCTTCCAAGACTCCTGTTGGAAGGATTACCGGGACCGAGGATATTTACGTTGTAATTCATACCGACTTCCTTAGCTATCGGACCGGAGATGCAGAAACCACCACCACCACGACCGTCACTGCATCCACCACCGGATTCTGCCATGGTCAACAGGATCGGCATGTGTTCCGGTTTGCATCCTGCCATTACGCCGATTGTCGCTACCTTTTCGACCGTCGCCATCCTTCTCATTGGCATGAAGTAAACCGGATCTCCCTTAATACCCGAGCTTCCCATCTGATTTATCCTGTCACCGAGTCTATGGTCACTCTGGTATCTGATTATTTCATCAGCAGGATGGCTTGTGCCCGTAAGCATCGTTGCTACACGTTCTTCGGTTGGGACAACGATGGGCATTCCATCGGTGTAAATGGCAAACGGTGCGTTTTGAAGTGATGGAACGATCATTGTTTGCTGGTAGAATTCTTCAGCTTCTTCCAGAGTTCCTTCGAAGAGAAATCTCTCGTCGGTTTCTTCCCACCTACCACCTGCGGTTTCTTCTGCCGTAAGTGGACGAACCAGGGCGTCCAAGAGATCATCAATCCAGCGGTCGACATCTTCGGGGCCTTGTATTGTGCGTGAACAATTTACACGTCTGAGATAGGGGATACCGTTCAGTCTGGCCGCTTCACCGAAGCAAACATCCTGGTCTTCGTAAATTATGAATACACTGGGTATACCGCGTTTTTCAATTGTAGCTAAGTGGGGCAACTGCTCCCATATAGCTCCATGTCACCAGATTACCCCGCGTATCAGGGCGTCTATCTCTCCGCTTTCTACCTGTTCATCTGTCAGCGAGATACTGCCTGCCTTTGTCAGATGGGGACCGGCTCCCTGTATTATCCAGTTCACCTGTGGGTATTTTTCCTGCAGCTTCTTGGGCAGGGGAATGGTAATGTCCTGTTCACCGCCGGCACCGATGCTGACGAAAATCGTCTTGCCGTCTAGTTTGTCGAGACGTGGCGCCAGAGGAGACAGATCGACAGGCGTGTGAATTCCGACAGGATTCAGACACTTATAGGTTTTTTCTGCCATATATTCTCTCCTCAAAAGTATTAGTAGATAGTGTATATTATTTTCCCGTCCCTGTCATCCGCTTATATCAAGTCATACTTCCTTTAACAAAAGGACTGGAAATACAGAGATGCACTGATCTCGATCAGTGCGTCTCTTTATTTCCAGCTCTTTCGTTAAAGGAATATGACTTGATATAAGCGGATGACAGAATGTACAAAATAATATACACTATCTACTAATACTTTTGAGGAGAGAATATATGGCAGAAAAAACGTATAAGTGTATGAATCCCGTCGGTATTCATACACCTGTCGATCTGTCTCCTCTGGCACCGCGTCTCGACAAACTGGACGGCAAGACGATTTTCGTCAGCATCGGTGCCGGCGGTGAACAGGACATTACCATTCCCCT
>CP070800.1:354728-359112 GCA_020343555.1 Dehalococcoidales bacterium | reverse complement strand
TCGAAGAATGCATACACAGGGAAGTGTTCGAGGAAGTTGGCGTGTGTATCAAGAATATCAGGTATCTGAAAAGCCAGCCCTGGCCTTTCCCCAACTCGTTGATGATAGGGTTCCTCGCTGAATATGACGGTGGTGAGATAAAGGTGGATGAAAACGAGATTGCCCATGCCGACTGGTACGACCTGGATAACCTCCCTGAGACACCTCCGCCACTGAGCATTGCAAGGAGAATCATAGACTGGGTCGTTGAAACTTACTCATAAATCGTTAAATAAGACCTATACCCGATACAATAGAGAAGATTGATTATGTTAATCGGTTACCTTGTTTTTATAGTGTTCATGGCCTTCATCCTGGCCCTCTGGGAAATCCAGATAGAGGGTAAAGACGGCTGGGCAGCGAATTCACCCGGCTGGCGTATTGAACAAGGCTGGCCGGTCAAGCTTGCCGGTGGACGCCCGGTAACAGGATATCATTTCTACATGACGATTTTCATGATCGCCATAGTTCACCTGCCCGCATTTTTCACCCAATGGACCTGGCAGCTTGAGTGTCTTCTCCTAGGTTTTTACATGGGTATGATGGTAACAGAAGATTTCCTGTGGTTCGTTTTGAATCCACACTATGGGATAAAGAACTTCCGGAAGGATAAAATATGGTGGCACAAGCAGTGGCTGGGCCCCATACCGACTTTATACCTGTATATGCTGCCAGTTGCCGCCGTACTGATATTCTTCGGAAGAAACGCCCTCGAGACTATCTAGTCTTGCTTTCCTGAAACACCGACTGCACCCATTTTCTCTCGACCCATAAAGCGCAGCCACCTTCTGTTTCAGATAGATGATCGTGATTGTCCCGTATCTCTTTCAGGAAATCGGACTGGAGTGCTTCTATCAATGGAGTATCACGCAAATTGGTATCCGAATACGGTGCGAAAGGACAGGGCTCAACATCACCCAGAGGATTAATATGGACAAATCCCCTGCCGGCTGAAAGGCATCCACCGATTTCCTCCTCGTCTCCGGGCACAGCAATAAATAGAGCCGGATGTTTTTTACGAAATTCGTCACGTTTGGCAATCAGGTTTTCCCGCTGTTCATCGGAGATAAGCCAGTCTTCGGTTTCTTCAGTTATCGGTGTGTATTCTACGAAGAACATAAGCTTACAGCCCTGATTTACCAGTTTACCCACAAAATCATCATCCATGATGGTGTCATAGTTCAGCCTGGTCAAAGTAAGTGAGACACTCCAGAATATATTCCGCTTTTTCAGTTTCCTAATTATCTTTTCGAGTCCGGCATAAACACCTTCTCCGCGACGAAAATCAGTTCCAGCACGGTCGCCTTCCAGGCTGAGAACAGGTACGAAGTTCCTGTTTTTCTGTATTCTGTCCAGTTTCTCCTCATCCAGAAGCAAACCGTTGGTGAAAACCAGGAAAATAACTTCAGGGAACTCTGAGGTGATGTCGATTATTTCCGGTCGCATCATCGGTTCCCCACCGCCAATGACCATGATGGATACACCAATGGCTTTAGCTTCGGCAATGGTATTCCTCAGCTTCTCATCACTCATTTCGACGTCACCGGCTTCATGCAGAGCCCAGTGGAAGCAGCCCTTACAGTTCAGGTTACACCTGTTTGTTATGCTGTAGATGATAATCGGTGGTATATGAACTCCCTTTCCCTCCCAGTTCTCCCTCGTTTTCGATGCCTGCTTCTGCCAGCGTACAATTTTGAAGAAATGATATGCCTGGGAAGGTCGAGTGATCGTTACCCTCACCGCATCTTTCAGAAAGACATTCAAAGAATCGTTCAGGACCTTAGGTAAATTACTGGAAGTATCATACTTGTTCCTGCCCATGAATGCAGGGAAGATTCTGTTTAACATGCGGACTCCGTTGGTATAGTGATACGTTATCCTATCACATTCGGAGTGCCCAGACTATCCTCTCAAGCGAATCCAGAGCTATTTCTTCTGCTTCCCTGGCTTTTTTAAGCTGCTCCAGCGCCCGTTTGTACCTTTCGCTTTCCTCGATTCCGTCATTCGGCGGCATCATGGGAAAGAGTTCGACAACACGACTCAGGCTGTCCACGACCGGGAAGTAACTCTGGATGGCTTGTTCCAGGAGAGGAGTGACCGAATAGTCCAGCCGTGCTTTCGCTTCGTCCAGGTATTTCAGACCAAGTGCGCGGCATTCCGTCCAGACCGCTGCATTATACGCCATCCCAATTCCTGTCGCTTCACTTTTCTCTACCGTATCTATCCATACATCATATCCCTCAAGACCAGTATGGTAACCGTTATGCACCCATTCTCCGGGATCTCTTGCGTGCTTCAGGGCGAATTCGAGTGATTCTTTAACCGTTTTCCCATAGTCCGGCGGTTGTCCGGGTTTGAGTCCGTATACCTCAACGATACCGATATTCGAGTCACCCAGTTCCTCCCATGGCTTTGGACCTTTTTCCCCATCTATTCCGGGTCCGTTGTAGTAATAACCTGTATCGTCATAACCGGTAATGACATAGAATTCCGCTTGCTCCAGTTCCCAACCATAGCAAGGTGTTCCTGCATCTATTGATTGCCTGACCTTGTCCCAGGCTTCTTTCTGCTTGTCTGCAAAATCGTCATTCGTTTTAAAACTGAGAACGCTATTCACGAACTCGTACCCGATATTTCTACCAAGTTCGAATATTTTCTGCGTGTTCCACGCAGTCGGGCCGCTTGGTCAGACTCCTCTTTCGCATATATTGATGATAAAAGCATGCCCTGTTCCTCCGAAAAGCCAGGCATCGGAAATGTCCATTCCAAGATAATCGAGACATCCCTTGATACATCCCAGGTGTGACACCATGCGTGGGTTCCATCGTAAATTATCGAGATGTTTTTCCATTTTATCCTCCCTGTAAATTATTTCTCGGGAGAGGTGTATAGATTATTGTTCCATTAACATTTTTCCAGAACACGCTCCATCAGCAGGCGTCTTCGCCGGTTCAGGCTATCACTGGTTGCTCGACGTTTCAAGTACCGCTCGCAAACATCAGCAGCGTATTTCATCTCGTCTACAGCAAGGGGTATATCAATCTCAGTCAAGGAAAGTAGAGTGTAATAAAAAGGAAAACTCCTCCACCTTCCGGATCCATCACGGCGTTGTCTCAGGGCTTTAAGTCCTTCCGTGAGTCTAGCTTCCCGGTTATCGAGCCCTCCCGCTGTCAAATGGCGCCACAAGGACGCCGAACATTTTCCACATCAGTAATAACCGGTGGTGGGAGTTAATCTTTCATTCAATCTTTGCATCATTCCCCGTGTAGCACGGTTGAGTGCTGCCTGAACACCATTATCAGTAACACTCAGACTAAGAAGTGCCCGACATGTTTCCTCACCGAGAATATGCTTTATGGCACCCCTTGTAGTGATTTTCTCGCCGGTAAACACCTGGACACCGTTTTTCAAGTCATACTCGGTAGGAGCGAACATTCCGCAATAAGAGCCGGGTTTTCCCTGCCGCCCGGCAAGCCACTTTGCCGTTTCTGTCTTTTCTTCGGGAGTGAGAGGTCTGTCAAAAAAGAAGGCTTCGTTAATGGAGTCGAGAGTTAGAGCGAGGCTGTTTTCGTTAATGATTACCATCTTCTACCTCCGAGCAGCCCCTGGTTGATCCCTGTTTACAGATTGAGTATATTGTCTGGTATCAACGTAAGTCAATACCAGCCCATTATACTCTTTCTACCTCTTTAAGCACGCGTAATGCCCGTAAAGTTACCCACTTGTTCGGCTGCTTTTTCGTGCCGTAATCACCCCAGGTTTTACCTTTATAGTCGAATTCCAACGACCAGCGTCCCTGTTCGTCCTGTTTTGATTGTATCAATTCCAGTGGATTCTGTAACCGTGGATCCTTACCATATCCCAATTTAACCAGTGCTTCGGCGATCTGGAGTATATCGGTTATGTAAAACACAGGAAAGCCGAATTTCCACCAGTTACCGCTGGTCTTCGGTGCGTAGCCGTGGGGATATTCCGCCGTTGCAGGATCAATTCCCAATAGACAATCCACTCCCCTGTCGACAGCTCTATTAATCAGATCGGTTCTCTTTTCTTCAGGTAACCTGCTGAAAGCCATCATAACCTTCACCGCACCCCAGGCACACGCCAGCTTGTTATTCGCACCGCAGGCAAAGTCAGGACCTATCTTACCCGAGTAGTATCGTAACGGTGTAGACTTATCTCCCATGGAAGCAACTCCTTCTCCCGTGGTCGTCATTGCCATCCATTCATATGCTTTACCCATTCGTGGATCATAAAATTCCATATCCACCAATGCTGTCAGCATGTTTCCCTGGAGGCAGTCGATGGTCTGTGATGGCGTTCCGTTCGCAGAGATCTGACCGTG
>CP070800.1:336436-354628 GCA_020343555.1 Dehalococcoidales bacterium | reverse complement strand
AAACGCTGCCGTCAATGAAAGGGATAAAATGCGCGCTTATGTAATCAGAAGGCTCTTCCTGATTATACCGACTCTCTTCATCATCACAATCCTAGTATTTCTGCTAGTACGGTTCGTTCCCGGTGATGTGATCGACATGATGCTCGCCCAGATGTCCGAGCAATCGGGTATGGGGGCTGAGCTAACCGCGGAATATCTCCGGCAGGCGATGGGCCTTGACCAGCCTTTACTCAAGCAGTATGGAATCTGGATGGGATTCCTGCCCAATCCTATGGAAGACGGTCAGTTCCTGGGAGTAGTTCAGGGGTACCTTGGAGAATCACTCTGGAAGAACAAACCGGTACTGACAGAGTTACTGGAAAGGCTTCCCATCTCAATTGAACTTGGGCTGATAGCCATGAGTTTAGGATGGGCTCTTGCGATGCCAATCGGGATTTACTCCGCTCTCAGACAGGATACGGCATGGGATTATCTTGGACGAAGTTTCGCTATAGTGATGCTGTCGGTTCCTGGTTTCTGGATGGCAACGATGGTGATTGTATATCCTTCGATTATTTGGGGGTGGACACCATCCCTCGAATATATACCATTTCTGGAAAATCCGGGAGGGAATTTGTTACAATTCCTGCTTCCCGGATTCCTCATGGGTACCAATATGTCCGGTGGTTTAATGAGAATGGTACGGACCATGGTACTCGAGGTTATGAGACAGGACTACATCAGGACAGCCTGGTCGAAAGGCTTAAATGAAAGGACCATCATCATAAGGCATGCTCTCAAGAACGCGTTAATGCCGGTTATCACCATCGCAGGTATGATGCTTCCGAGTTTAATTGCCGGTTCGGTTATCATGGAACAGATATTCTGCCTACCGGGTGTGGGAAGACTTACCTTCGAAGCCCTTACACAGCGAGATTACCCGATCATATCCGGTATCAACCTGGTTATGGCTACGACGGTATTAGGGTGTAATCTACTGACTGACATTACTTACGCTTGGTTGGATCCTAGGGTACAGTATCGATAGGAGTATATGAATAATGGCAGCTACAGCCCAAGGTATACAGTCGGAAGATGTACGCAAACGACGTAATCCGGTAGTGGACTTCTTCATAAGGCTGATTAAGGAAAAGCCACTTGGCTTGGTCGGACTCATCATCGTTATAACATTACTCCTGGCAGGTATCTTCTCAGAATGGCTGGCCCCTTACGGATATAATGAAATAATACTCGCCGACCGTCTAGACGGACCCTCGGCAAAACACCTGCTTGGATGTGACAACCTCGGAAGAGATCTGTTAAGCCGAATTATTTTCGGAGCCCGGATATCGATGATAGTCGCTATAGCCGGATCACTTATCAGTTCTTCGGTGGCTTTCATGGTAGGTGCCATTTCCGGGTTCCTCGGCGGTAAGTACGATATGACCGTCCAAAGGTTCGTCGATGCCTGGATGTGCTTCCCTCCCCTGGTACTCTACCTTATCGTCATGTCGATCTTAGGCCCTGGACTTCTCCAGGTCATCCTGGTTCTTGGTGTTTCGATGGGCCTTGGCGGTGCTTCAAGAGTGTCAAGAAGCGCCGTTATACGCATCAAAGAAGACGTGTATTTCGAAGCAGCGAGGGCGATTGGTGTTCCGACACGGTCTATTTTGGCTCGCCACGTATTACCGAACATTCTACCGATCATGATAATCGGTTTCTCAACAGGGCTCGGTGGTTACATACTTGCTGAAGCATCATTAAGCTTCCTTGGATTCGGTATCCCTCCTCCCGTTCCGAGTTGGGGGGGAATGCTCAGCGGTACCGGACGCCAGTACATGCTTCAAGCTCCCTGGATGGCTCTCTGGCCAGGGCTGGCGTTGGCGATCGTTGTTTACGGTGTGAACATGCTGGGTGATGCTGTGAGAGACCTGTTCGATCCGAGGTTAAGAGGTGGCCTGGGCAGATTCGGTGGACTGTCCGGTGGCCAGGAGAAACTTGAGAAACTGGTAGAGAAGAAGAAAGCCGAAGCTGAAAAGCGACGTGAGGCATTGAGCAACTAATCTCGTAATGAGTTTTAGTAAATGCTAAAGAAACGAGGTGATTTGAGATCGCAGAGAAAGTAATCGAAATCGAAGACCTCAAGACTTATTTCTACACGGAAGAGGGAGAAGTCAGAGCAGTCGACGGTGTTAGCTACTACGTTAACAAAGGTGAATCGTTAGGGCTGGTAGGCGAGAGCGCTTGTGGAAAAAGTGTAAGTGCGATGTCCATCATCCAGCTTATCCCCTACCCTCCCGGAATAATCGTCGGTGGGAAGGTATTGTTCAAAGGCAAGGACTTACTGAGAGCCACGGATGAAGAACTTCGAAAGATCAGGGGCGCTCAAATCGCAATGATCTTCCAGGAACCTACCACATCGTTGAATCCAGTACTTTCCGTCAGGCTCCAGCTTGCAGAATCCCTCGAACTTCACCGCGGTATTAGTAGGTCTGAAGGGTATGAAGAAGCAGTTAAACTTATAAAACTAGTTGGCATACCGGACGCGGAAAGACGAGCTGAAGATTATCCCTACCAGTTCAGCGGTGGCATGCAGCAGCGTATCATGATGGCTATGGCTCTCGCGTGTAATCCCGACGTTATTATCGCCGATGAACCAACCACCTCTCTTGACGTTACTGTACAGGCTCAGCTTCTCGAACTTATCGATAACTTACGTACTCAATACGGCACCGCTGTAATCTTGATTACGCATAACCTTGGTGTCGTAGCCCGTTATGTAGATCGAGTAAATGTCATGTACGCAGGCAGACTTGTGGAATCAGGACCGACAGACATAATATACGGTAGTCCGAGGCATCCTTATACAATGGGTTTGATCAGGTCCGTACCCAGGCTGGACCTACCGCGAGATCGTAAATTATATGTGATCGATGGCTTACCTCCTCATCTGGCTCATCTTCCTGAAGGCTGTGCTTTCAATCCGAGATGCCAATTTGCTATCGACAGGTGTTTTGAGGAAAGACCGGAACTCGAGGAAATAGGAGAAAACCACCTGTCCGCCTGTTTCAGAAGAGATGAGGTTGATATATTTACGAGGGAAGAAGAAGAGTAATGACAACAAACAACGAAAATCTGGTTGAAGTTGAAAATCTATTCATGTATTTTCCTGTCCTCGCCGGTGTCATGAGAAGAAAGGTAGGCGACGTCAAAGCAATCGACGGAGTGAGTTTCAATATAAGAAAAGGCGAAACACTCGGGCTGGTAGGTGAAAGTGGATGCGGAAAAACGACCACCGGGCGATGCATATTGCAACTTTATAAAATTACCGGTGGTAATATCACTTTCAATGGTAGAGAGCTCACGAAGATGAAAGGAAATACACTGCGTCGCGCTCGAAGGGATATGCAGTTGATATTCCAGGATCCATACGCTTCACTCGACCCGCGTATGAATGCTGGCAACCTTATCGGTGAGCCGATGCTCGTTCATAACCTGGTTAAAAAGGGGAAAGAATATACCGAGCAAGTCGCCGAGTTATTGAGACTCGTTCAGCTTGAACCGTACATGGCAGACCGGTATCCCCACGAGTTTAGCGGTGGACAGAGGCAGCGTGTGGGGATTGCCCGGGCTCTGGCAACAAGGCCCGAGCTCATAATCTGTGACGAACCGGTATCCGCTCTTGACGTTTCGATTCAGACACAGATTATCACATTGTTAATCAGGCTACGTGAAGAGATGAATCTGACATACCTTTTCATCGCCCACGATCTTTCCGTAGTCCGTCATATTAGTGACCGGGTGGCGGTCATGTATTTGGGGAAGATTGTGGAAATCACCAATAGTGATGAGCTTTACGACAACCCGCTCCATCCTTACACTCAAGCTCTACTGTCAGCTGTTCCCATTCCGGATCCCGTAGTTGACCGTCAGAGAAAGCGGGTTTTATTGACCGGTGATGTACCCAGTCCCGTAAATCCCCCTCCCGGATGTAATTTCCATCCCAGATGTCATATGGCAATAGACATATGTAAAGAACAGACTCCTGAGTTCCGGGATATCGGCGGCGATCACTGGGTAGCCTGTCACCGTGTATAAGCTGTTAGAATCTATTCAAACGAATATTTTGGGTTGATTGATAAAGCAGCAGCTTGTCACCTTCGTTCATTGTCTCTACTTGCCGCCAAAAAAATCCGGTATTGCTTTTTAGTAAGGTAATTATGTCTAAATCAAAGCGAAAAAGAATCAATAGAGAAGCAGAAAGGCGAGCGGCAGAAGTGCAGGCGGTAGAAAGCGTCTGGAGCGGCAAACGTATTATCATCACTGTTTCCATTATATTCGCCATAATAGTCGCCATAATTATCGGGATCAATCACTATTTCAGCGAAGATCAGAAATACCTTCGAAT
The DNA here is from genome assembly GCA_020343555.1 of Dehalococcoidales bacterium. Next base: position 350,241 of record CP070800.1, on the reverse strand, counting down.
CGACGTGATATCCGTGGACGGTGAACTCATAAGCATGGACTATTTTGTCAGGAGAAGCTTCGCTTCCGGATCAGATCCAATGGGCACTCTGACAAACATGACCAGGGAAATGGTACTGAAAAAAGAAGCTGAAGCAGCAGGTATAGAGATAAGTCCGGAAGCGGTTGAAAATAAGCTGATTGAAATGGCAAGTGGTGAAGGAGAACCAATAACCCAAAGCGAGTTTAAAGAATGGTTCAGACAGCGCCTCAACGACACTAAATTATCAGATGATGAATACCGTGACATAGTCGCTACTCAGCTTATCGGAGAGTTTTTCTATGATGTAATCGCGGATGCTACCCCCAATACCGCCGAACAGGTTCATCTTCACGTAATTCTCACCGATACGGAAGAGCAGGCTGAAGAAACGAGGGCACGATGGGCAGCAGGTGAAAGTTTTGCTGACCTGGCACGGGAGGTATCTTTAGACGCAACCTCCAGAGAAAATGGAGGTGACGTTGGATGGGTACCAAGAGGTGTCATATACGATTCACGGTATGACGATGTAATATTTAATCTTGATATCGGTGATGTGAGTGAACTGTTAGCTTATTACGACACGTCAGCGGCTGATCCCAGTTCGCCTTCTTATATTAATTATTACCTGATGATGGTATCGGATAAATCGGATTTACGTGAAATAGATGAAAAGTATTTGGACACTGTCCATGATATGGCCTTTGATCAGTGGATATCCCTGATGCTTTCCGAACATGATATACAATATCACGGTATAAAGAACGGATTTGATTCGGAGACCTATGCATGGATAAACTGGCAGTTACAAAAACTTATTGGTAACAAATAGGTTATAATAGGATAAATATCAGGCAGTATAATGATCAGAGTAAGAAATCTTACAAAATATTATAATAAACGTCTAGCACTCGATAACATCAGTTTCAGCGTTGAAAAAGGAGAAATCGTCGGCTTCCTGGGTCCAAACGCCGCCGGAAAAACTACCACGATGCGGATACTGACCGGATTTCTTGCCCCAACACGTGGGGAAGCGTGGATTGCCGATAAAAGTGTTTTATCCGATTCTCTCGCAGCACGGCAGCATATAGGGTATTTCGCCGAATCGGTTCCCCTGTACACAGATATGACAGTACGTTCCTACCTGGAATTCTGGGCTAAACTCAGGGGACTCGAAAAAGAACGGATCAAGAAGAGAGTAAACGATGTAGTTGAGACCTGCCACCTGGAAGAATACAGGGATGTATATATCGGCAAACTTTCAAAAGGATTCAGGCAGCGTGTAGGAGTAGGCCAGGCAATTATTCACGAACCTGACGTACTTATTTTAGATGAACCTACGGTAGGTATCGATCCTATCCAGGTAGCGATGACACGACAGCTCATCAAGGAACTGGGTGAAACCAGTACAATCCTTCTTTCAACCCATATACTTCCGGAAGTGAGTATGACCTGTGACAGGGTTATCATCATCCACGAAGGGAAAATCATAGCCGAAGACAAGATAGAAAACCTCTCATCAATGGTAGGAACCTCAAAACGGATACGTCTTGAAGTACAGGGACCCGCAGACGAAGTAACAAAGAGTTTACGACAGATCAGGGGTATTACCAGTGTGAAGATGGCAGATGAGCGACATCATGTCGCAGAATACCCGGCAACCCAGGACTTGAGAAGCAAGATAACGGACGCGGTTGTAAAAGGCGGGTGGACAATACTCTCGATGGAATCCCTCGAAATGAGTCTCGAGGACGTGTTCCTGAAATTGACGACTGAAGAAGATGAGGAAGAATAGTAGTGAAAAATACGCTGACTATAGCTCAAAGAGAGCTTAAAGTATATTTAACGTCACCGATGGCATATATAGTTGTCTTCATATTTTTAGCTCTTTCCGGTCTTTTCTTCAGTGTATTAAGCTCAGCAGCCTATTATGAAACAAGCATAAGCGGTTTCCTGAACTGGGGCAGCCTGATTCTGCTGCTGATGACAGCAGTCATCACTATGAGATTGATTTCCGAGGAAAGAAAACTTGGCACTCTTGAACTACTACTTACTTCACCTATACGCGACAGTGAATTGATACTCGGTAAGTTCCTGGGCAGTTTAGGAATGCTCGCGATCATGCTGGTACTTACCATACTCTATCCGATCCTTCTTGAATTCTATGGAGACCCCGATCCGGGACCGATAATTTCAGGCTACCTCGGAATGTTCCTGCTGGGAATGACATGCCTCTCGATAGGGATATTTGCATCTACACTTTCATCCAACCAGATAGTATCAGCTGTTGTTGCAGGAGGAATCCTTTTCGGACTCTGGTACATCGGAGTTGCAGCTGGTTATCTGCCCGAGGCATTAGGAAACGTAATACAATATTTTTCACTGCAATTTTACTACCCTGATTTCCTTTCAGGATTCATCGATACGAGAGGAATTATATATTACTTAAGTATCACAGCGTTGTTTCTTTTCCTCGCAATCAGATCAATTGAAAACAGCAGGTACAGCTAGATGCGCACAACACCCCCGATATATAAATATGCAGGAACAATCGCCGGATTCGGTCTGGCATCACTCCTCGTAGGTTTTATTGTTCTTTTAGCCGTTGAGAGTCTTCGACTAGCCGCCTGGATAATCCTGGCTCTCGGTGTTCTCCTGTTGATAACCGCAGCTGTTATCGATTTCAGGAGTGTAAAAGGGGCAGTAACAGGAAGACGCGGTAGATTCAGTACAGGTAATACCGTTATGGTATTTGTCTTCATCGGTATTATCGTACTGGTCAATGCTATGAGTTTCCAGTATAACAAGAGATACGATATAACCGAGTTATCACAATTTACATTAACCTCTCAGACAAAAGATGTACTGGCTGAGATGTCCACACCTGTCGAAGCGATTTTCTTTTCACCTCCCCAGGACGTCTGGGGATTAGGTCTGCCTACGCTTATAACAAATTTGCTCTCTGAATATCAGAACTATACCGATCTACTGACGGTCACGGAAATAGATCCCGACGAACAACCGGAGACAGCCCGGAAGTACGGTATTGGTGCTACCGCCTACCAGTCGATTGTGTTTGAAAGTGAGATCGGTCGACGAATTGTGACTCCAGAGGACATGCTGATATTTAGCGGGGGGCAACCAGCCGGTATCGAGATGGAGAACCCGTTTACCTCCGCAATCCTCGAGGTTACCGGGATAGTCCAGAAGAAGGTATACTTCCTCACCGGACACGGGGAAGAGAGCATTGAACCCGCAGGTCAATACTATTTCGCAGCAAAAGCGTTAAAAGATGTTTTATATAAAGTAGAGACCCTTGACCTCATGGCTGCAGAAGAAATTCCCTCCGATTGCACGGTACTGGTGATCGCAGCTCCTCAGAATCCGCTCAGTGTACCTGAATATAACATGATTCGGGATTATCTTGATAACAGAGGTTGGTTGATAATACTAATCAATCCGGGAACTATCGACGATATGAAAGAATTTATCGGCGAATACTGGATAAATATCGAAGAAGGGACTGTGATCGATCAATCAGCATACTATTCCACGCCTAATATCCCAATCATACCGAGAAATCAAAATACATTCGATAGACTCTTCGGAATAGCGGAAACGTATTATCCAGGAGCGGTATCCATCATTCCCGTAGAAGATCCACCGGATGAAATCATGATGTCACCTCTTCTTTATACGAGTTTAGCGAGCTGGGTCGAAGCAGATTTTGATCCGACGATCGAGCCCGAATTCAACGAAGAAACAGATACGCTCGGAAACAGGGCGTTAGGGGTATGGGTAGCTATCCAACCTCCGGAAGAAGAGCTAAATGAAGACGGAACGCTACCAGAGGGCGTAAAGTTCACCCAGATTATGGTAGTCGGAGATTCGGACTTTGCCTCGAATCAACACGTTTACAATGCCGATAACATATACCAGTTCCTGTATATGTTCGAGTATATTACTGCCGGTGAAGAATTGGTCAAGATAGAACGCAAAGTGCTTCCCTACCGCAGCCTGGTCATAACAGAGGAACAAGAAACATTCATCCGTGTATCCAGTATCGGACTTCTCCCGTTGCTGGTACTGGTTGCCGGCACAATTATATGGTGGCGCCGAAGATAATCCATAGAACCGATTCCGGGGAGGACGCTTCTTGAAATCCCAGAATATCCTTATATTGTTCATCATTCTCCTGATTACAGGGGGGTTATTCTATTTTCTCAATATGCCGGAACCACCGGAAACACCGGACATCCAGGAATTTGTCTGGATGATCGAGATGGAAGATATAGACCATATCACACTGGAGCTTCCACGTGAAGGAAAGTCTCAGTCCTTCATAAAAATATCCAAGGAAGACGAATTCCCCTGGTATTTCGACGACGAAGAAAACACACCGGTGGACAGTAAACGCTGGGGTGGAGGTATTCCTTTACTGTTAAGCGGGCCTGGAGCCGGTAGAGTAATCGCTGAAGATGCTACCCCTGAAAAAATGAGAGAATTCGGGCTGATAAATCCAAAGATGAGGATTTCTCTCCTTCTTTCTAACGGGAAAGAAATGAATATAAATGTAGGCGATGCGACACCCAATGGAGCTTTTTATTACGTACAAGCACCCTCCACAACTGATATAGCTCTGGTTGATTACACGTGGTATGATATCCTGGCAAGAATCATTAACGAACCACCTTACGCCCCGGTAGAAGACGAGTAACAAGGGACTCACGGAATCAAATCTGTTCCGTATCAGGTAATGACTTATGTTTATCCCCGCCTTAGTTGGCTTTACCCTGCGGAAGGTATTTTTCCCATTCAGACCGTACATGGGGATAATGTGAGGGTACAAAGAAAAGCCCACCCGGACGGGGTCTGGTCGGTTTGGTTCGGAGTTTCATTCCTGCTTCTTCGGGTGTCCTACCAGCCTTGATTCTGTTACACGGCACACAGGCACTAACAACGTTTTCCCATGTATGCTGTCCGTTACGGAAACGAGGAATGACGTGGTCGAGAGTCAGGTTTCGAGTTACCTTCCCGCAATACTGGCAGATATAATTGTCCCTGCGAAAAATCTCCATGCGTGTAAGCTTTCTCTCGAGTTGGTAAGGGCGTTTGATAATCCTGGAGAGTTTTATTACCGAAGGAACAGGAAGATCGCGGTCAATAGTGTGTAGAGTGCCATAACCATTCTCAAGCATCTCGGCTTTTTCCTGGTATATCAGCACCATCGCCCGTCTTACTCTGCAGATATTCAGCGGTTCGTAGGTCTGGTTTAATACTAATACGGGAAGGTTAATCATAATCGGGTTGTCTCTCTATGTCCAGCTAACGGTTATTTTACTCCATGGACTACGAGTAAGCAAGCTTTCAGCCTCCCGCGCTGACCACATTTATCCTGACACTCTACACGCTAACTGTGACCGGCAACATAGTTAGGAGCTTCAATATGAAAAATCAGACTGATCATAGGATCGATAAATCTTGAAAGGATCGGTGCATCGAGTTCATCTGTCGAGCAGTTCATCGTGACAACCATCGGCAAACGGGCATTGTAACGGTAGTTAATAACCTGGTAGAGTTTTTCCTGTGCCCATGGGGTGGTTGTCTGCTTACCAAAATCATCAAGTATCAGTAAAGGAGAGTTTTTCACGCTTTCAAAAAGCTGGTCATAGGATATTCTACTTTCAGGACTGAAAGTCGACCGAAGGTGGTCCAGGAAATCTGGAACCACAATAAACATCGCCGGTTGACCTTGCTGGTAACGATAATTTACTATAGCCGCAGCCAGGTGAGTCTTACCACAACCGTTAATACCCTGAAATACCAGCCAGCTGTCAGGTGATTCCGCAAATTCCCGGGCAAGGTCTAATGCTTCTTTTAAATTCTCACGGTAAATCGCCTTATCCCGTTGCCAGTCGAAATTATCAAATGTCATCTCTCTCTGTCTCTTGAATTCAGGCGACCAGCTATAGGTTAATAACGGATATTTCTCATCGAAAGTGCAAAGTTGATATGGCATTGAACTGACAAGACGCGTACGAATTCTCTCATCAAGGTCATCCAGAGGACCGATAACTACCACGACCGTTGCAAGCTGATTGGTATAACGATGATTGATAAGCTGTTCCAGTTTCTCTTTCGCCCAGGAGGTACCGGACTGAGCACCCAAATCATCCAGTATCAAGAGAGGAACATTACGAACTTGCTCAAAAAAATCATCATAAGGTATATCGCTGTCGGGACTGAAGCTGGAACGGAGGTGATCAAGTAAATCTGGGGTAGTTATGTAAAATACATGATTGTTCTTTTCTAGCTGGTAACTGGCTATTGCTGCCGCCAAACATGTCTTCCCGCATCCACTCGGCCCGGTGATAACAAGCCAATCCTCAGGTTTCTCAGCGAATTTTCTCGCAGCCCGATAAGCTCTTCCGTATTGCTCCCTGTCTGAGGGATTGTCTCTCATTCCCTCTTTGTTCAGGATTTCGAAGCTGACATTGACCAGTCTTCCCAGGTTACTGTACCGCTGCAGCTGGGCTTTTCGTTCATCATCCGACTCTTTCTTTGTGCAATCACAAGGCACTACCTGGCTATAATCGGGTTTGCCCGAAGGCATAAGAGGATGAACAAACCTGGCGCCCCTGCAAATGGAACAAAGAGGGCTCGATTCTGTATCTTCTACTTCAGCGTTTGACCAGATGGTCGTATTTTTGTTTTCTGTATTTTCCTGAATCTGTTTTAGAACCTCGCTTATGTGTTCCATCACTCCTGCCTTCTGCAGACCAGTTTTCTAAAATCCTGTCTATATACCGCCAGTTCCTCTTGTTAAGGCTAACGGCTTCTTTTATCGCATCCCTGATCCATGATTCAGGGTAAAGGTTTTCCGCTTCTTTAAGCCATTCGGCTGTCAAAGGATTAAGCATTCCCACGTTTTCCTCATAGAGTGTGAATATATCCGGAGGATCCTCGATTTTAATAGCGTGAGTACGTTTTCCAGGTTTCATACCTTTTACTTTAATTTCTCCCTTCTGTATCTTATCCAGTGCGCTTTTATCATTCTCCGTATTGATAAAATACAACTCTTCCCGCTTCCCGCCTTGGTCTAGTTCAAGTGATAATAGTGTTCCACGTTTTACTGCCATCTCGAGGGAATCTGATAATACCTTTTCAGATTCTTCATCGTTTCTGTTTAAACTCTTTACCAGACCGGCATCAGAGATTAATTCACCATACGTAACAAAACGCGGATACCCTCGTTTTCCATAGATAGCCCGGAAAATATGGAGAGTCGTTTTCAGTTCATTAATATCTTCTATTTGCGGCAAAAGTTTACTGATAAATACATTCGGTATAGGTGTAAACTGCATTCTGGTAGGAAATCCTTCAAACTGCTTCATAACATACTCGGTTCCTGGTTTGGCAGGTTCTCAAATTTGGAAAGCCTGGGAATGAAGCGCAGGTTTACCGTACCGACAGGTCCATTTCGGTGCTTCGCGATGATAATATCCGCGATACCCTCAGGATAATCTCTATCAGGGTACTGGTTATCCCATTCTTCTCGGCTGTAATAATACTCGTCGCGATAAATAAACATAACGACATCGGCATCCTGTTCGATACTGCCGCTGTCTCGAAGGTCAGACAATTGAGGGCGATGTGAGGCTCGCCACTCCGATGCACGGCTCAATTGGGATATCGCTATTAAGGGAATCTTCAATTCTCTTGCCACCGCTTTCAGAGAACGTGAAATAAAACTAATTTCCTGCACACGATCCCGCATCTGTCCGTCCATTAAACCGAGATGATCGATAATAATAAGGTCGAGGCCATGTTCGTAATACAGTCTTCTTGCCCGGCTTCTTAACTCACCTATCCTGAGGCGTGGATTATCATTAATATAGATCGGTGCTTCGGAAAGAATACCAGTCGCATCCATGATCCTCTTTTCTTCCGCTTCCGAGTGTAGACCAAGGCGGACGTGATTAAGATTAACGTCAGCTTCACTCGCCAGTAACCGCATTACCAGCGGTTCTCTTGCCATTTCAAGGCTGAACAAAGCAACACTTGCTCCCTGCTCTACCGCGGCATTCCGAGCCATATTCAGAACAAGGCTGGTCTTACCCATACTTGGTCTGCCGGCAATAACGATCATGTCTGACTGTTGGAAACCACCGAGAAACTCATCAAGACCATTGTAGTAAGTTCTGACACGTGAAACTGGTTCACCGGGCTCGTCTTCTGTAGAAACAGGAGCTTCAAAATACTTGTCCAGCACTGACCGTATATGGACGAAATCACCCGACGTTTGTCCGTGTCTCAGGCTAAAGAGCACGTCTTCGGCCCTGTTCAGACTATTATCCACATCAGGATCAACATCAAAACCAATAGATTCAATCTGTTGGGCAGCCTCGATCAACCTGCGACTGATTGAAAGGCGATACACTATCTGGGCGTAATGTTCTATATCCAGAGACGTCGGTACGATGGATACAAGATGGCTGAGATAGGCAGAACCGCCACATTCTTCCAGTTTTTCGCGTCTGTCTAATTCCTGGGCTACTGTGATCTGGTTAATGGCTTCGTCACGTCGGTTAAGTTCAAGGCAAACGTCAAAGAGGATTCGGTTTCTTTCATCGTAAAAATAGTCTGATTCGGAAAGCTGCCCAGTAATCTTGTATATAGCTGCGCCATCGATAAGGAGAGAGCCGATTACAGCTTCTTCGGCATCTATATCATGTGGCGGCAACTTCTCCATATCTATCCCGTTCCGTCTCTTTCAACCTAATAGACAAGTCAGTACTATTCTGTTTCTTCAGCAGGTTTTTCCGTTACCGTGACTTTTATTTTCGGCGTAATATCCTTACTAAGCCTGATTTCCACCTCATAGGTACCTAGCTGGTGAATAGCTTCCAGTAGTTTGATCTTTCTCTTATCAACTTCCAGACCCGTTACTTTTTCCAGTTCGGTAGCTATATCAGCGTTAGTAACCGAGCCATAAAGGCGTTCCTTACCACCACTCTTAGCCTCAATAAATATCTCTTTACCGTTTAAAGATTCTCCGAGATCTTTCATCTCCAGTTCAGCCTGAGCATCGGCTTTTACCCTGGCTTCCATCTTTGCAGCCATTGCCTTGATTGTCCCGGAATTAGCAAACACGGCAAGTTTCCGAGGTATAAGGTAGTTTCTGGCATATCCGTCAGCTACATCCTTCATCTGACCGGCTTTAGCTACATTGGGTACATCTTCAGTAAAAATAACCTTCATAAATGTCCTCTTTCGTCATAATTATACTGTAATAGGCTATATTTGTAAAAAATAGAGCAAGACTGAAAGTAAGAACTTATTAAAAATTTTGAGTATCAGTATCATCTACGATCAGACTCAAATAGTATTGACAAGCCATTTCATATTGAGTTATACTACTAACTTGGAAATGAATGAGTCTTTTTACATCATTACGTTCTAGGATTGAGGGGGAAAAGATTCATTTTTTTTGTCTAAAATTACCGCTTTCAGGAGGTTAATAATACAGAAAACGAAATAAATTGGAGGAGGTCGTATGGAGCTAAACCGGAGAGAGTTTCTGAAGTTCGGCGGCGCAGGGATGGGAGCCCTCGTGCTGCTGAAGGGAGCAGGTTCCTTAAAGGAAGGTAGCAGTGCTATTAAACCTGTGCCTTTAAGGAAGAAGGTCGGTGAAACAACAACAATATGTCCGTATGACGGGTCCGGATGCGGATTCATAGTTGCCGCCGACGCCGAAAAGGTAATTAACATCGAAGGAGACCCGGAGCATCCGATCAATCGTGGTGGCGGATGCGCAAAAGGAGCGGCTATTTCGCAGCTTAGGACAGTCGACGGCAAGGACAATCCGCGACGCCTTACTAATGTTCTGTATAGAAAACCAGGCGGAACGGAATGGGAGACGAAGGACTGGGACTGGGCAATCGATAAGATAGCCGAAAACATTAAAGCCACGCGCGATGCGAACTTTACCACAACCGACGAGATGGGCTATACGGTAAACCGGACCGACGCAATAGCCTCAGTCGGAGGATCCGCCCTGGACAACGAAGAATGTTACCTGCTGGTCAAGATGCTTCGTGCCCTGGGTATGGTCTACATCGAACACCATGCCCGTATATGACACTCCGCTACAGTTGCGGCTCTGGCAGAGTCGTTCGGTAGAGGAGCAATGACCAACCACTGGAATGATATCGCAAACAGTGATTGTATAATGGCAATCGGTTCCAACGCAGCCGAGAACCATCCCGCTTCATTTGGTCATATTACGGAAGCTAAAGAAAAAGGCGCGAAACTAATAAGCGTCGATCCCAGATTCACAAGAACTTCCTCGAAAGCTGATATCTATGCTCCGATGAGATCGGGCACCGATATTGCCTTTATCGGAGGAATGATCAACTACGTTATCAACGATATGGAGCGGAATCCATCCAATTACAATATGGTATACGTCAAGGAATATACTAACGCTTCGTTCCTCATCAACCCGGAATTTAAAGGAGCAGCCGAACTTGACGGTCTGTTCTCCGGATACAACGAAGGTAACCGAAGTTATGATAAGTCTTCATGGGGATATCAGAAAGACGCAAGCGGGATCCCTATGAAAGATAAAACTCTCCAGGATCCGAATTGCGTATACCAGCACTTAAAAAAGCAATACGCTCGGTATACCCCTGACAAGGTAAATGAGATTTGTGGAACTCCACAGGATGTATTCATGGAGATATGCCAGACTTACTGCGCCACTGGTAAAGCAGGAAAAGCTGGAACAATTATGTATGCCATGGGCACAACCCAGCATACAGTCGGAACACAGAATGTCAGGAGTTATGCACTGCTGCAGCTTTTGCTGGCAAATATCGGCATTGCCGGCGGTGGCATCAACGCTCTCAGGGGAGAGGCTAACGTACAGGGATCCACGGATCACTGCCTGTTGGCCCATATCCTTCCCGGGTATTTAGGGCAGCCACAGAACAAGGATGAAAATCTCGAGAAATACCTTGCCCGTGTAACACCGAAAACCAACGATCCCAAGAGTGCTAACTGGTGGCAGAACTATCCAAAGTACATCGTCTCATTGTTGAAAGCATTCTATGGTAATGCAGCACAGCCGGAAAATGATTTTGCATTTAACTATCTTCCTAAGACTACAAAACCATACAATGATTATTCATGGATAGGATTATTCGAAGCCATGTACGCCGGAATAATCAAAGGCCTTATGGTCTGGGGGCAGAATCCGGCAGTCTGCGGGCCTAATGCGAATATGGAGCGGAAAGCTCTGGACAAACTTGATTGGCTGGTAGCTGTCGACCTCTGGGAAACAGAAACCGCCGCTTTCTGGAAACGTCCAGGTGCGAATCCGGCTAATATTCAGACCGAGGTATTCCTGCTTCCGGCTGCAGTTTCCTTTGAAAAAGAGGGAAGTGTCACCAACAGCGGACGCTGGATGCAGTGGCGTTACAAAGCCCTGAATCCTCCCGGAGAAGCCCAGGAAGATCTCTGGATGATTAACAAAATCACCATGAAGCTTATGGATCTGTATAAAGCACAGGGAGGGCCTCTCGCAGGAGCGATAACTGATCTCGACTGGAATTATGGTGAACACCCAAGTCCAAGAGATGTAGCCAAGGAAATAAACGGCTATGATCTGACGACAGGTAAACTTATGAACAGCTTCGGTGCTCTAAAGGCAGACGGGACCACCAGTTCAGGTAACTGGCTATACTGCAACAGCTACGTGGAACCGGATAAAGAGCCCAATGCACCTATACCCGGTAACAGGTCGTCTCGCCGTGATGGTGATCCCGGAATGTACAATATCGGCCTGTATCCGAAGTGGGGATGGTGCTGGCCAGTTAACCGTCGTATCATCTACAACAGAGCATCGGTCGATCTGAACGGAGAACCCTGGGACAAAGAACATCCGGTGATCTGGTGGAAAGACGGAAAATGGACCGGCGATGTACCTGATGGTGGATGGCCGCCAATGGCAGTTGATCCTTCAAAGACCAAGTACCCATTTATCATGAAGAATGAAGGACATTCACACATATTCGGTGGCGGACGTGCCGACGGACCTTTCCCCGAGCATTATGAACCATGGGAAAGCCCTGTCGATAACGCGATATCCGGTACGCAAAACAGTCCGGTCTTCAAGATTTGGGCTTCAGAAATGGACTATAAAGGTTCAGCAAATGAATATCCAATCGTTTGCAGTACATACAGGGTTGTTGAGCATTGGCAGGCTGGTCAATTAACAAGGAACCTGCCATGGCTGGTCGAGTTGCAGCCTGAAATGTTTATCGAGATAAGCGAAGAACTGGCTGAAGAGAAGGGAATCGAAAACGGTGAGAAAGCCGTCGTCGAGACAGCCAGAGGTAAGGTAGAGGCTGTTGCCTTAGTTACCACGCGTTTTAAGCCCTTCAAGATGAACGGGAAAACGGTTCATCAGATAGGGATGCCCTGGCACTGGGGTTATCAAGGTTTGTCAACCGGTGATAGTGCAAACGTATTAACTCCGCACGTCGGTGATGCAAATACAATGATCCCTGAGTACAAGGCATTCTTGTGCAACGTGGAAAAGGCGTGATGGTAGATATGAAGATAATAACTAAGGAGGTTTTAAATGCCTAAAGCAAGATTGATAGATGTTTCAAAATGCACAGCTTGCCGCGGTTGTCAGGTCGCGTGTAAACAGTGGAACGACCTTCCGGCCGAACACACCACGCAGACTGGAACATATGAGAATCCCCCCGAATTATCTGGTTCTACCTGGATAAAGGTGGAATTCAGGGAGAAACCTGGCGAATGGCTGTTCAGGGCTCATACCTGTATGCATTGTACTGATGCCAGCTGTGAGAAGGTATGCCCGACCGGGGCAATATCACATAACGGTGAAGTGGTAATTATCGACCAGGAATGGTGTATTGGATGCGGATACTGCGTCCAGGCTTGTCCCTATGGAGTTCCCCATAAAGATGAAGAAGGTGAAGGTACTGCTCGGAAATGCAGAATGTGTATTGACCGCATTACCAACGGTATGGAACCGGCATGTGCCAAGACATGTCCTACAAACACAATTCAATTCGGGGAACGTGACGAATTAATAGCAATGGCAAAACAGAGGACACAAACTCTGAAAACAATGGGGTACTCAAATGCCAATCTATACGGCGAAAACGAATTGGGAGGACTTCATACTCTCTACGTACTCACTGAAGCGCCGTCAGAAATGGGACTCCCCGACGATCCTGTACTAGCGACCAACACCACATGGGCTCACTGGGTCAGTGGCGCTGTAGCCGCTGGTGTAGTCGCAGCCGTACCTTTATGGCTGTTGTTCAAGAGAAAACAGAAAGTACAAGGAGGTGCATAATGGCTTGGGCTCCACCAATCTGGTTTTATTTATGGCTGGCCGGTATGGCTGGTGGCGGATATTTAGCTGCCTTCCTTATCGAGCGATATACAAAAGCAACCGACAATAACCTACTACGGTTGGCAACCTACCTCGGTGTACCGATGGCGATCATCGGTGTACTGCTCCTTATCATTGATCTTGGTGCCCCACTCAGGTTCTGGCATCTGTTCACACAATTCAACCTGGCGACACCAATGTCCGCCGGTACATGGATTTTGTTGTTATGGGTTATCATTGCAGTTGTCCTTATAATGATCTGGTGGCTCGCAAACAAGATGCCCGGTAGAGTAGACGGACTTCTTAAGCTTGCAGGAGTTCTAAAGCCGGTAAATGTCGTACTATCCGTTTT
>CP070800.1:326575-336336 GCA_020343555.1 Dehalococcoidales bacterium | reverse complement strand
GAGTATCAGCCACACTACTTGTTCAGGCATTACAGCTTCCTCAAAATCTCTTCAATTACATGTTTTTTATCTTCAGGCACATAGACATGGTAGGCGGCAAGCAGTGTATCCTTCGGTTTATCTTCGGCGGGAAGTATAAGGGTTGGTATCCCTTCACCCTCGAAGAGTTCCTTCCATGTCTCTGCTATCATCAGATTTTTTGTCTTCTTAATTTCGGTCCACATATTTATACGGAGTTCCCTAGCCTTTCATAAGGTCGATATCTGTTGTTTCGACTGTGTCTCGATTTCGGAATATGGATATTACTATTGCCAGTCCGACAGCTGCTTCCGCGGCGGCGACAACTATAATGAATATAGCAAATACCTGCCCGGTTAATTCAGTCGGCGTAATAAATCTGGAGAATCCGACCAGTGCTATGTTAACCGAGTTCAGCATAATTTCAACGCACATCAGGACAACCAGGGCATTACGCTTGGTCAGCGCGCCGAACAGTCCGATGGCGAACAACACCGCCGAAAGTACCAGATAATGTTCCAGGCCTATGGACATCCGTTACTTCTCCCTCACAAGTACAATCGCTCCAAGGACAGCTGCCAGTAATAACGCAGCAGCAATCTCAATGCCCAGTATAAATCCGTTTCTACCCAGCATTTCGTCTGCCAGGGTTGCGGTGGTAGGTTCCATTGGTGGAGGAGTGGTGACCGGCCAGTTAGTGTTAAGCATGGCGTACAGGACCAGTCCTAGGAAAACCGCAACAATTATAAAAGCCGGGATCCTCAGTTTATTATTCAAATTACCCCGATGAACCTCACGTGTAAGCATTATTGCCAGAATAACCAGTATGGATATACCGCCGACATATACCAGTATCTGCACTGCTGCCAGGAAGTCGGCGCTGAGAGTCACATAGATACCCGCAACAGTCAGCAGGCATAGAACAAGAGAAAGTGCCGTGTGAAAAACATTCTTGAGGAAAATCACACCAAGGGCGGCAATTACACCGATAACAGCCAATATCCAGAATGCTACATCGATTCCCATTAGTCTTCCTCGGTTATCCTTTCAACCAGTAATGTCTGTCTCGGGAGTTCGGCTTCAAGTTCGGGATAGAAATAGGCGCTTGGATGCTTTTCACCCGATTCCAGCATTATATCTTCTTTGTTATATATTAATTCGCCGCGTTGATATTTCGCGCACTCATAATTCATGCTTAAAAACAGAGCTTCGTACGGACAGGATTCGACACAGAGTCCGCACTGTATACAATATCCTGTATCCACCTGGTATTTTTCAACCTCATATTTATTATTCTCGAAGTTAGTTGAGGTAACTATCTCGATAACTCCCTGCGGACATGACTTTGCACAAGTGCAGCAGCCGGTACATTTCTGACGATCCCAAACAAACTCCTGTCCACGCGTCCGGCGTGAAACATTCAGCTTCTGCTCCGGGTACTGCGTTACCGAGGGACGGCGTAAAAGAAACCGGAAGGTAACCATCATTCCTTTGGCTATACCGAGGCCATAATGTTCAAACTTCAACTCTGCCACGTCCTAATACAAAGAATTTCTTGGACCAGAACAGGATCAATACAATAGTTACAGCGAAATTAACAGGTATCATTATCCAGAGCGAATCTTCAGGTAATACCAGGATTTCAATCGCTGTTATGATTAGGTTAATAACCGATAGCGGTAGGAGGAACTTCCATGCTATAGCCATCATCTGGTCTATCCGAACGCGAGGCAATGTTCCCCATATCCAGACTATAAAAGACCATACGATAAAGCACTTCACCAGGAACCATATCCATTCCGGTAGAATGGGACCTCTCCAACCTCCCAGGAATATGGTGGTAATCAGGGCTGAGAACAGGATAGATTCGCCGAATTCCATAAGATAGAAGCATACGAATTTCACGCCTGAATACTCGACGAAAAATCCGGCAACAATCTCCTGGTCTGCCTCGATAAGGTCGAAAGGCGCCCTGCTTACTTCTGCTAGACCGGCTAGGAAGAAGATAACGAAACCAAGCGGCTGGAGTAGAATGAAAGGAATATCCTGTGCCAGTACCATATCATTGAGTGAAAGCGAGCCTGTCATCAACAAAACCGATGCTAATGCAATAATCATCGGAAACTCGTAACTAATTACTGCCGCAACGACACGCATAGAGCTGATAAGCGAGAACTTATTATTGGAACTCCAACCAGCCATGAACATTCCCAGTGTTGATATCGAGGAAATGGCGACTATGAAGAGAATGCCTATGTTCAGATCTGCAAGTACTCCACCATTCGTAAAGGGTATCACAGCGAAAACAAGAAATACCGGAACAAGAGAAACTATTGGCGCCAGCCAATAAATAGGCTTGTCAACTGCGTCCGGAGTGATAGACTCCTTGGTGATAACCTTTACCGCGTCCGCGAGAGCCTGGACTAATCCGAACGGGCCGGTACGGTTAGGACCGACTCGTGAGCCCATCCGCCCTATCCCGCGACGGGCTATGTAGATATAACCCATGAAAACCAGGAAAAAGCCGATGATTATTAACAGCGTAAATAGTACCCAGTGTCCCCAGAAATTCCCCGGCCAGTCGGCTGGAAGAGTCTGGGAAGTAACCGGAAGGTTTATGACAGGTTCGATAATTGCCATTATCTGTCAACCTCACCCAAACAAATATCTATACTGCCGAATATGGATACAAGATCGGCTATCTTCCATCCGATTATCAACTCTCGAATTACAGAAATATTTATAAGACTGGTAGACCTTATGTGGCACCGGTAAGGAGCAACCGAACCAACGGATACCACATAGAAACCGAGTTCTCCTTTTGGAGATTCGATGCGACCATATGCTTCTCCCGCTGGAGGACGAATAAATTGGGGGACATCGGCTTTTACCGGACCATCCGGCAATTGCTTAACTGCCTGGTTGAGTATTCGCAAACTCTGCCGAATCTCCAGCATACGCATTCGGTATCTGTCATAAGCATCCCCGTTCTCACAGGTCGGAATATCAAATTCAAAGCGATCATAAATCGAATAGGGATCTTCTTTACGGAAGTCCCAGGCAACTCCACTCGCCCGGAGTACCGGTCCTGTAATTCCATAATTAATCGCCAGCTCCGGAGGAAGTATTCCAACTCCCTTGCTTCTCCCCAGCAGTATCTCGTTTTCCATCAGGAAAGTATCGAATAGGTCTATCGCTTCCGGTAGCTGCTGGAGGAGTTTGTTTAAAGCCGGAAGGAACTCACGAGGAACATCCTGACTTACCCCGCCTATTCTCATGTAGTTATAGGTAAGACGCTGGCCGCAGACCATATCGAAAAGATCGATGATCTTTTCTCTTTCTCTGTACATCTGGAGGAAAGGCGTGAAGTATGTTCCAATGTCATTAAAAAATGAACCGACTGCGACGAGGTGATTGCAGATACGCTGCAACTCAGCTATTATTACCCTGAGATACTCGGCTCTCTCAGGAACAACGATCCCCGCCAGTTTCTCAACAGCCAGGCAATAGGCAAGGTTGTTACTCATCGAAGAGACGTAATCCAGCCGGTCTGTCAGGGGAATGACTCCGGTCCACGTTCTTTCTTCGGCCAGTTTTTCGATTCCACGATGAAGATACCCTATAACGGGTTCAATACCGACGATAACCTCGCCATCCAGTGTCAACCTCATGCGGTAGACACCATGAGTACTTGGGTGCACCGGACCCATATTAATTACAAAAGGTTCGGTTCTAATCGCCATTATAGATAGTCCTTACGTTGGGGATGTCCTTCGAATCCTTCCCAGAGGAACATCCGTTTGAGATTAGGATGACCTTCAAAACGTATCCCCATGAGGTCATAGATTTCCCTTTCCTGAGGATCTGCTGCTGCGTATAAACCAGTTACTGAAGGTATTGACGGATTCTCTCTGCCGTAACACCGCGTTTTTATAACCAGGCTGTGATTATGGTTGATAGAGGTAATTTGATAAATCACTTCGAAATAATCGAGATAATCTACCGCAGTGATATGGTTCACAAGCTGCAAGTCATAGTCCGGAGAATCTTTAAAATGAGAGATAATATCATAAAGAGCTTCATTTCTAACCAGGATACAGCCCTCGTCCGATTCGATAATATTCGACTTTAATTGTTGCTCCAGTTTTTCGGTTACTTCAGTTCCTGATAATGCAACAGTCATTCCGAACTAAACCTTCCTAAGCAAAGTTCTTTGTTTTTGCTATCTTTTCCTGTAACATCTGGACGCCGTAAAGGAGACCTTCGGGTCGGGGAGGGCATCCGGGAACATATACATCAACAGGGATAATATGATTGTATCCCGGTACTACATTGTAACCGGAGCGGAAAATACCGCCGCTGATAGCGCAGGCTCCCATGGCGATAACCCATTTCGGCTCTGCCATCTGTTGATAGACACGCCTGATATTTGGTGCATGTTTCCAGGTCATTGTCCCGGCAGTGATCATAAGGTCCGCCTGGCGGGGTGAGGCACGCATGATCTCCATGGCAAACCTTGAGATATCGAAACGTGGCCCCATGGCGGAGATAAATTCGAACGCACAACATGCCGGGAAGCATAGTGCCGGCCATGGAGACGAGCGTCGCGCCCAGTTTATTACCCAGTCCACTGTGGTGAGTAAGACATTCTGCTTAAGGTCATCATCCAGCCACTCGACCGGGTCAGGGATTACTGCTTCGCTGCTTGCCTTTAATTCATTTATTGCCTGGCCTTCATACAGGTCAAGTTCTTCCGGTGAATATATAATGTTGTCAGGTCGTTCTATTTCCATTCAAGAACCTTCTTCCTCCAGGCATAAAGGTACCCGATTGAAAGGATAATCAGTAGGACAAGAATCGCTATAAAGCCGGTTGTGCCAAGCCCTTTTAACTGGATTGCCCACGGATACAGGAATACTACCAGGACATCGAGAGCAAGAAAAACCAGGGCAAAGAAATAATAACGGACATTGAAACGTACCCAGGTTTTACCGATCGTTTCCATGCCGCATTCAAAGATAAGATTTTTCAAACGGTTGGGATTATGAGGAACAACTTTTACTAATCTAAGGATAAGAGGGAGGATGACTATAATAACGGCGAGACAGATTGCGAATATCAAATACAAGGCGACGTAGCCGAAATTAGATAGCAATTAATATCCTCCCTTCTGGAAAAACATCGGTTACAAGTATATCATCTAAATTTCAAAAAAACAAGCGATAAGTTAGTCTGATTGTTGTTAAATTTCTTATCAATATATATACTTCTTGTACAGGAAAGCAAAAAGATTATGACGGGTGGAAAAAAAAGATATACCGATTATGATGATTTCGCCTGGATGTATAACAGGCACTGGGGAAGCAGGTTTACTCCTGGAGCACTGGCGGTTCTGGGCGAACTGGTACTTCCGGAGATATCTGCCGGTGCTGCTGTTCTCGACCTGTGCTGCGGAACAGGGCAGCTTGCCAGTTATTTATCAGTAGAAGGATATAATGTAGCTGGCATCGACGGCTCTGAAGAGATGCTGAAATATGCCAGAGAGAACGCACCGGGCGTGGATTTTATATGTGATGATGCCCGTACATTTAATCTGCCTACATCATTCGATCTCGTGACTTCTTTTTTCGATTCACTCAACCATGTGATGACAATCGAGGAACTGACGTCCGTGTTCAGGAATGTGTTTTCCTGTTTATTGAAGGAAGGTCTGTTTATATTCGATATGAACCTTGAACCGGGATTTCTGGCCAAATGGCAGGGATATTACGGTATTGTAGAAGAAGATCATGTTTGCCTGTTTCCGCAAAGCTATGATCCGGAAAAACGCATTGCCCGGTTCGACGCGACGATGTTTCGCCTGTCGGATTACTGGTATCGTTCCGATGTAACATTGCTGGAGAAATGTTATTCAGCGGAAGAAATCAGTAATGCCCTTTCCGAAGCAGAATTTTTTATACTGGATACTTTTGAGTACACGGTTGAATCCGGAAGGCAGGATCTCACCGCCGATTCCGGGAGGGCTTTTTTCCTGTGTGAGAAACCAGGTGATTGAGGTCAAAATTTCCTGGGTTGCAGTGCAGTCTTAAATATCGGGTATTCTTGGGTGACAAAATGGATTTGAGTTCAGTTACAACAGAAACGATTTTGTTATTGCAGAAGATTGAAGAAAATCTTTCTTCGAAGAGGATAGATTCATATGTAGTTGGTGGTTTCGTACGTGATGTCCTGCTGGGAAGAAAAACTGCCGATATAGACATTACTGTCGCCGGAGATGCACGTAATATTGCCGCAGATGTCGCGGAAATTCTTGGCGGTAGGTATGTGTTACTGGACGATATAAATAAGGTAGCACGGGTAATACTTTTTGATAACAGGAAATCTCCTGCCGAAACATCTTATGTGCTGGATTTCTCATCCTATTCAGACACGATTGAGAAAGACCTGGCACGCAGGGATTTTACGATAGATGCTATGGCAATTGAATTGAGTCAATTCTTGGACGATGTCACGAACGTTGAGGTAATCGATCCGTTTACTGGAAGAGAAGACCTGGGGAAGCAGATAGTAAGAGTCGTAAGTGCCCAGGTTTTTATTGAGGATTCCGCCAGATTACTTCGTGCAGTGCGACTCGCCGGAGAACTTAATTTCAACATCGATCAGGATACGGAAGACCTGGTAAGAAAAGACGCTCAGTTACTGGCGGTCGTGCCCGGTGAACGTACCAGAGAGGAGCTACTCAGATTGCTAACTCTCTGTGAAGCCGGGAAGATTCTGAGATATCTTGATGAACTGGGACTGTTGACCGTAATAGTCCCTGAACTGGAAGAAAGTCGAGGATTGAAACAGCCTGAAGAACATCGCTGGGATGTTCTGGAACATTCTTTTGCCACGGTTGATGCGCTTGAATTTCTCCTTGGAGAGGGAAACTGGGACTATACGAGTGAAGAAATTGTTGAAACGGATTTTCTTTCAGGTGAACTTATGGAGCACTTAATCCAGGAAGTAAGCAGCGGTAGTACACGGAAATCTCTTCTCAAGCTGTCCGCATTGCTTCATGATATAGGTAAACCCGGAACAAAGTCCATGGATGAAACCGGAAGAACAAGGTTCCTGGGACACAGCAAGGAAGGAGCCACTCTGGTTGTTGAGAGACTGGAGAAACTCCGGTTCAGCAGCCGGGAGATAAAACTGGTGGAAACGGAAATTATTCATCACATGAGACCGACACAGCTCAGCCAGGAAGGATTACCTTCGGACCGGGCTGTTTACCGGTATTACAAGGATACGGATCAAGCAGGTCTGGATATTCTTTTTCTGAATCTCGCCGATCACCTGGCAACAAGAGGTCCAGACCTGGATATTTCCAACTGGAAAGAGCATATCGAACTGGTAAAATATCTACTTGAGAAATATTTTGAGAAAGAAAATGTAGTAAATCCTCCCAAGCTTATCGATGGTTATGATATAATAAAATCCTTTGGACTAAGTCCCGGTCCCCGGATAGGTGAATTACTGGACGCAGTGAAGGAAGCACAGGCTTCAGGTGAAATTACCGATAGAGAACAGGCCTTAGCATATATTAAAGAACTTATTGTCTAGAGGGGTTTTCTTAACCGGAGATAATGTTATAAACTGAAAGGAAGGGCAGCACCGGCTGCCTTTTAAATAAGACAGAGATACAGAATGCTTAGAAGAAACTCCTGGGTATTTGTAATTGTACTGATAATCTTCGTTCTTGCACTGGCGGTAGTCTTTCCAATAGAAAAGGGAACAATCGGCGGTCAGGATGTGCAACTCGGATTAGACCTCCAGGGTGGTATGCACATCGTTTATAAGGCAGACCTTTCAGGATTAGAATCCGATCAACAAGCCAATGCTCTCGAAGGAGCAAAAGCTGTGCTCGAAAACAGGGTTAATCCTCTGGGTGTGACCGAACCGGTTATCCAGATACAGGGTGAAGACCGTATAGTCATCGACCTGCCGGGCGTGGATATCTCGGA
The DNA here is from genome assembly GCA_020343555.1 of Dehalococcoidales bacterium. The sequence continues at coordinate 328,315 of CP070800.1, read as the reverse complement.
CAAGGAAAAAGAAAGACTGGCCCGTGTCGATATGCTTGAATTCGGTGAACTGGTTACCGGAAATGAGACTGCGAAATGGGAAAACGAACTTGGGAAGTGGAAGCCTGCAGTTGCGATAATCGATGGCGAAGAAAGAGCGCTGACCAGTCGCTATTTTAAAACGAATACCTATGTAGCCCAGGATAATTTTGGAAGGATAGAACTGCATTTTGAGTGGGACGAAGAGGGAAGCGAGATATCAGAGCAGGTGACCGGGCGGCTTTCGATCAATAAAGACCGCATGGCAATTTTCGATGGTGATGAGGCGTTAAGGGGAGAGAGTGGTAATCCCGTGGCTCCTGCTGTTCAGTCAACGATTACGGACAGGGGTGTTATAACGGGATTGTCGATTCAGGATGCGCAGCGCCTGTCCGGACAATTGAACTTTGGTCGGCTTCCATTGCCGCTGGAAATAATTTATGACCAGACGATTTCTCCTATACTGGGTGCCGATTTCGTCGGGATGAGTGTTAAGGCTGGTTTAATCGGTCTCCTCCTTGTTATCCTGTTCATGGCCTTGTATTACCGGATATCCGGACTCCTTGCCGGAGTCGCGTTGATATTCTACGGGATCCTGGTACTGGCTATATTTAAACTCTGGCCCGGATATACGCTGACTCTTGCCGGGTTAGGAGGTTTCATACTGTCGATAGGGATGGCTGTAGATGCAAATGTACTGATATTCGAGCGTATGAAAGAAGAATTGCGTGCCGGGCGTACGCTGGGAGCGGCTATAGAGGTCGGTTTCAGTCGTGCCTGGACCGCTATCCGTGATGGTAATATAACTACCCTTATCGTGTGCTTGATACTTTTCTGGTTGGGCAGCAGTATAGTATCGAGTGCCGCCGTCCAGGGATTTGCCCTGACACTGGCTATTGGTGTTTTAGCAAGCATGCTCACCGCAATAATAGTGACCCGGACACTTCTCCGGTTATTCGTGGGTACCTCGCTGGCACACCGGATAAATTTATTTAGCCCTCATCTTGGAAGGAAAGAATGATAGATATTATAGGCAGAAGAAAATGGTACTTTATCATTGCCGGCGTGCTTGCAATCGCCTGTATTATCTTTCTGGCTGTGTTCGGCCTTAAAGCTGGTGTCGAGTTCAGCAGTGGTTCGGTTATGACGGTCGATTTCGAACAGCAGGTGGAAAAAGTCGACCTGGAAAACGAGTTGAATGATCTGGGTTATACCAGCGCAATTATCCAGGAAGTAGGTGATGATGCCTTTCTCGTTCGACTGCCACGACTTACTGCGGGTGAGAAAACAACGCTGGAAACAGACCTGGCCGAAGCATTTGACTCTCTGGTCGTCAGAGAATTCGATGACGTCAGTGAAATGGTAGCATCCGAAACAACACGAAATGCGGCTATTGCCGTGGCTGTCGCTGCAGTTGGCATACTCTTATATATTGCCTGGGCGTTCCGAAGAATGCCGCATCCTTTCCACTATGGTATCTGCGCGATAATAGCACTGGTTCATGATACTCTTATTGCTCTCGGAGTTTTCGCCGTTCTGGGAGGACTTTTCGGCTGGGAGATTGACCTGAAATTTGTTATAGGTATACTAGCCGTGATCGGTTACAGCGTAAATAATACCGTGGTCGTTTTCGACAGGATACGTGAAAATCTCCTCAGCGATACCAGGTCTTCCTTTGCCACGGTTGTAAATAACAGTCTTATCGAGACGTTGACACGGTCT
>CP070800.1:321216-326475 GCA_020343555.1 Dehalococcoidales bacterium | reverse complement strand
GGCATTTTACCGAATCCCTTCTGTCTCTCATTCGGAGTTAACTCGTTTAAAAAGTATTTCCTGTACTTGGATCCCTCCATCAATTTCTCCTTTTACTTATTCATTCTTTACAATAGCCCATGTCGGGCAGCCGTAAAAGACGCATGTTCCGCATTCGGTACACTTGTCCGGGTCAATGTAATATTGATTTTCGCCTTCCGATATCGCTTCCTCAGGGCATTCATAATAACAGGCGACGCACTGCACGCAGTCTTGCGTGATCTTATAGGCCATGATCTACATAGGTCCCTTGTTTTCATTCAAGCGACCTATGATTCTTTCCAGGCGTCTTATCCTTGTTTCTTCCTTCTTGGCATCGAGATAAAACATCGTGTAGGTTTTCCTGATAGAAAGCGGCATATTAAGGAAATTCGAGAGTGCCGGTTCAGTTCCGTTTATAGCTTTTATAAGTATCTCTACCTGGTCATCAGTCGCGGTTTCGCGTTCCGGAAGGTCCCAGTTACCGGATTTTTTCGCTTCTTCAATAGCTGCAACACCAGGCGCAGCCATCTTCCCTTCACCAAAAAGTTGTTCTGCAGTCTTTCTGTTCTTAACCGACCACTTGCTTCCTTTACGACGCCTGGAGAATTTCTTAAGGTATCTTGTATCATCGACACTCTTGATCAGCCCGTCGATCCAACCGAAACAGAGAGCCTCTTCAAGAGCTTCGTCCGCTTTCACCGTTTTCAGCCTGCCGGATTTTCCAAGGATTAGCCAGATACCCGGACTGGTATCGTGGTTCTTACTCAGCCACTGCCTGAATTCTTCTCTATCTGAAAATAAAAGTTGATCTTCCATATCTCACAGGATATCTATAAGTATCCTCAGAGTCAATACCTTTCGTAAGAGAATCAACACATGAACTGCACTTATGTCGCCGACTGTGATACACTTTTATTGACTATTAAGGAGAATGAACCGATGCCGCGGGAATTACTTTTACTGACGATAGGCGCGTTTCTGTTTCTGGTTGGCTATTTCTGGGTAGGTTTCCACGCACTGAGAAATGATCCTGGCTACGGCAAATGGGCTTTTTTAAGTGGCGTCTACCGGATAAATTACTGCCGGGCTAACTGGAGCAGGACGAAGATTCCCTGTTCGGCGACGATTCTGGGTATGGTGCTAATTCTCGTCGGGATCATTATCTAGGTATTCTGTTATTCCAGAATTAGCTCGATACCGCTTTCACCGGCGTGTTTAATAATGGAGCCCCCCGTGATTTCATCAGGATATTCCAGAACAACATCACTTCCAGTCGTATCTTCCACTCTTAAAGAAATACTCCAGAAAACAGATTCTCCGTCAGGAATCTTATGAAGAAGGGTTAACAACGCGTCCATACCGGTTACACGTATATCAACAAATTCGGATATTTCATCTGTATTGCTGACAATTTCCTGAAGAGTTTTAGTGCGATTCGTTCCTGTTATCAGTTTAAACCGCCATTCGTCACCTTCACGCCAGGAATATAGTTCATACCCTTTCATCGAGTGCGGCAATTCATCGATAAAGGTGAACGACATTCCGTTGATTAGTTTTCCGGCATGTTTCAGCGACGTCATGACTTCCGGATTATTCCTGGGATCTTCTCCTTGAAAGAAGCTTTCGGCTGGATACCCCAGTTCAAGTTTTATGATATCTAACTCCTCGCCATAGATCTTCCAGATGTTCACACCATTGAATGACACAGATGATATCGGCGTCCAGAATGCTCCCCAATATATGGGATTTTTGTCCACACATACCAGAAATGATTTTCCATTGACTGGCACTTCCAGGTTCCTGATACGTTCAACTGCCTCATGAGTAATTGTTATAGTATGAGTTACCGCATCATATGAAATCGTGTCCTCAATTGATATTATCGGTTCTTCTGCGATTTCGACATGGCTCAACATCGCCATTTTCTCAGTCGGAATATCGTCTTTTGTCAGATAAATAGCAAAGCCTTCGCTGTTCTCCGTTTGAATTTCCTGTGTGGTAGCTTCCTGGACAGGTTCTTCCTGTGATGTACAGCCACTTAATAGAGGAAATATAGATAGCAAAACAGACATACAGATAATAATGTAAATTACACGCTTATTCATTCCAGTTCACCTATATAGAATATAACGCAGGAAATCGGCCAGGGTTATCGCCACAGAAGGTATTTTCTGACATTTTTTTAGTTTTGGGCGATAATCTAATACAGATTATAATGAAACCAACCGTAGTTTGTCAGCGAGTTTTCCGGCAGTCATGAGTTCTACGCCTATATTCGCCATCTCCTTTTTACCCTGCTCATTAAGGCTGGATATGGCATCGGTAACCAGGATTATCCGAAAGTCCCTTTCACTCGCTTCGTATATCGAAGTTCGGGGGCAGTTCGGATAGTTGCAGCCAGTGAAAATAAGCGTAGAAACGTTCAATTTTCCCAGATACTCTTCCAGTGGAGTGTTATCAAAAGCACCCCATCGAGGTTTGTAGATTATCACTTCGTTCGTCGAGATATTTTGAATACCTCCGGATAGCAGTAATGATGAATCAAGGATAACTTCGTCGGGGGTAAAAAACTCTGTGGCTATCTGGGAGCCATCTGAATCTTCAAGAACCCACTGACGCCCGTTTTCAACCTCTTCTCTTCTGCAAATATCCACATTACTGCCATTTCTCTGATAAATACGCACAATGTGGATAATCGGCATCGAATGGCTTCTAAATATATCAAGTAACAACCCGATGTTCGATAAAGCGGTTGAAGTTCCGGGTATTTCGAATGGCTGTCCGTCCAGTGTATCACGTTGAGTATCTATGGTAATTAAAGCGGCTTTGTCCAGTTCAGGTTCGGTATATTTACTCATGGTTCATTTTATCACACGGGAAAAAGTACAATTAAATACTCGGTAGTATCCTTGGCAACTCAAATCAAATGATCCTCCCATTTCTCCTTTATAATCGTTTCCGAAAGGAGGTAAGACAGGTGTTTGAATGGAACCGGAGTATCCAGAAAATGCTGGACTGGATCGAGGATAATCTGACCAGGTCCTTCACGCTGGAGATGCTGGCGAAGCAGCTTAATTACTCGCCATATTACTGTACACGCCAGTTTCACAAATACGCAGGGATATCACTGCGTGACTATATTCGTCTCCGGAAGGTAAGTGCTGCCGTAATCGACCTGCGGGATACCGGTGAACGCATTATCGATATTGCGGTAAAATACGGATTTTCCTCCCAGGAGGCTTTTTCTCGTTCATTGAAGAGAACGTATGGTATGACTCCGAACGAATACCGTAGGATGCCCAAACCGCTTCCACTCCACGTCAAACGCACTGTCTTCAATCCCCATTTTTTAGGATTAATGGAGGACAATATGGAAGAAGATCTATCTAATAATATCACTGTTAGTATCGAGGCGTTCCCAGCTCATAAATTTATTGGGGTGCGTCACGACGGCGTCGACAATTACTGGGACTTCTGGAACAAGGATGAGGAAATATCCGGTAAGGATAGATGCGAGGAAATCGACGGTATTCTAATAAGTCTGAAAAATCGAACTGAAATAATCGGCGCCCGGTTATACGGAGAGAAAGAAGACGGCTATATCTACGGAGTAAATATGCCGGAGGATTACGCCGGGGAAATTCCGGAAAGGATGGTGTGTATACCCGTACCGGAAACCACCTGCGTAGTGTTTCACCATCCGCCATACGATTACACTACAATGGAAAAAGCGGTTAACAGGGCAATGAACCAGGTTATCGATAACTGGAATCCGACCGAACATGGTTTCGAGTGGGACTACAACTTACCCCACGGAGGAAGGCATGATCCGCCCAACTTCGGGCAGGAATCTGTCAAACCATTGAAAAAACTGAAATAACTCAGGTTATATCGAGGGAGCTGAAAAGCCTCCTCGGAAACGTCGTCTCAACCGTAAATTCTATTGATCCTTTCAAGCTGATCACGGGCATTAGTGTAGAAGAATTCGGCCAGGCGTGGTCGGCTTTTCTTATGATCCATTCCCATAGTCGTCATATAAAGCACGAACAACTCTATCCCGTATATGTCATCATCAGTAAAAGGCGTCATCTCCTGATATCCTTCCAGCACATACTCGTAGGTGGACGGCCTTCTATACCTGTCAAACATCAGACAGGTCGCCAGGTCTGTCAGCCGATAACAGCCGCGTATCTCGCCAAAGTCGATTATACCCGTATATCTACCGCTGTCATGAAAAATATGCGAGGAATCGAAATCACCATGGACGAGGACAGCGTTTTCAGTATAGGTTATTTTATGTGCCGTTTCGACCAGTTCGGTAATTCGGGTTATTTCCATATCCGAAAATTCGAACTTATTCAGATTATTAAGACCTTCTGTCAGTCCATCGTTGAAAAAATCTTTGTATGAAGACTGCACTCCTTTCAGGACATGATAGGAATTACGGTCGATCCATCCAAAACCATCAACAGGCACTTCATTTACCAGTGCTAATTGCCGACCTGCCTGGTTCAGTATCTCACGCGCATTCTCAGACGGCCATTCATTCTCGATGGATACACCGGGTATTTCTCCCGTAATCATTACGGATAACCCGGCTGCTTCGTTCCTGTGCTCCCTGGCAATTACCCGTGGTACAACCACACCTCGTTCCAGAAGTATGTTATGGACAAGCACCTCGGCGGCAAAACTGGCATCTTCCGGAAGAAAACGGATATAAAAGGTCTCTGTGCTTGTTTTTACACAAAATACATAGGTAGACCAGTCTCTTGAGACGCGTTCCACGCTCACTATATTCTTCAGGTATTTCGCGGCGATTGTCTTTACTGTATTCAATTCGGGTGTAGGATTCTTCACTAGATAAACTCCTTTTTCACACCTCTACTGGTATTAATCGAAAATAAAAAGCCACTCTCGACGGAGTGGCTAAGAAGTCTGCAGTAAAGAAAAGACTAGATATCCATCAGCCAGCCGAGGTGTGATATTTTATATTTGGTCAAAATCATTTTTTTCTCCATTATTCACACCTCCCTTTTATATTTAGTCTTCCCTGATTGCCGGTTCCAGATTCAGACTCTTTATATCACCGTAATACAGGCAAGTCAACCACCTGTAACAATTTAAGGATTATCCTCAAGATAATCCAGTATCACTTTCCTTATCTGTTCTTCGCCATCCGTGATATTTGAAATCACAGTGAAACCAAGATTCTGTTCCCGCAGATATCGCGTGTCGAAT
>CP070800.1:317614-321116 GCA_020343555.1 Dehalococcoidales bacterium | reverse complement strand
ATCGGAATCCAGGATCCGGTTGACCTGTATCCCCTGGCCCCCCGACTTGACCGGTTCGATGGAAAAACTATCATGTTCAATATGATGGTTAATGTCGAACAGTCATTTTTAACACCCCTGGAGGAGATGCTGAGGGATAAGTATCCTGAAGTTAACTGGACCTTCAGGGAGTCAGGTCCGCCATTACCGGATGAGCAGTTCAAGGCTGCTGATGCTCTGATACAGGGAGTGGCTTTCTGACATGGGGCAATAAAGGGGCAGTTGCCCTTTGCAGAGCAGTTTGAGAAAGCAGGGAAACCGTCGGTCGTCATCGTGTTCGAAGACCAGGACGAATGCCTTAAACAGGGTGCTCTGCTTCTCGGTATTCCCCACGTTAGAACCGTGTACTGTTCGCGTATAAAAAACGGAGTCGAAGATGCCACCCAGATAATCAAGCCGTTGATGGATGCCCTGGTAAGACCACCGACAGCTGAAGAACAGGAAGGCGGCAGGTGGGATGTCCCGGATAAGAGGGTACTTTTCGAGGGAACTCTGGATGAAGCCGAAGAATTCTATGAACGAGCTGCAAGTGTTCCCGTACTCGGGGATGCCTGGATATCTCTCTATACGGACGGTATGGCGATACGTATTCCCACCGAGGAACGGGTTCAAGCGATGCTGAAAGGTACCAGCCATAAGCCGGATGAGGTGATTACTCTGCAATCGGACCATACACCGAGAGAGATGGGTGTAGGAGGAAAAAAGGGTACACCGGTTCATTTCGAGCCGATGAAACGAACCGCTACCGTAGAAAAGGTGGCTATCAATGCCGTGATGGCAGGATGCAAGCTGGAGTATATGCCAATACTGCTGGCGATTGCCGAAGCAGGCGGCGGTGGAGGTGACGGGCGCGGCAGCCTGGGATTCTGCGTGAGTGGACCTATCGCCAAAGAGATAGGCATGAATTTCGATGTAGGAATGCTGGGGCCTGGGAACCAGGCTAACCGGAGTATCGGTCGCGCCGCCGAACTGATGTGGATAAACCTGGGAGGAAATATCCCGAAGGTAACCAGTTGTGGGATAATGGGTAATCCGTTATTCAACTGCTTTCCAGAGAACAGCGATGCTTTGCCGCCGGGCTGGAAAGGCGTTAACGAAGAGTACGATTTCAAGAAGGATGAAAGCATCGTCTATGTAATTGGAATGAGGGGAGGACCTCCCGGTTCATTAACTTTTTCCAGTACCGAATTCAGTCCCGGAAGGTACAGGACGCTTATGAAAAGCGGCAGCGGCGGTATGGCGAAACGACTTGGTGTAGAAGGGATACCCGGTCCTCATAACTGGTTTGAGTACCAGGTGGATTCTTTATGGGCAGGAAAGGAAGGCGGGTATAATTTCATCATCCTTCCGGAGATGGCACAGCACCTGTATGAAGCCGGTTTCAAGTCCAAAGACGAGGTGTACCAGTGGCTGTATGAGTCCAGTTTCATGCCGTTCAGCGAGTACAGGAAACACGCTTCGCCCGATTTCCGGACGGGCGGCTGGAGAGGAGTTGAGAAAACTTCGGGCAAGCCCTGGAAAGAACTGCCGGATGATTATATGGTGCCGGCTGTAGACGATCCTTATCAGAACTGCATAATCGTTTCCGGCGGCGGCGAAGAAACGTCGCACTGGGTCAATGGTCGGACGCCCAATGCGGATCCTGCTTATGGAATAGATGTCTGGCGATGAACCTGTATTGGAAAACTGGACACAATTAAGCCTTGTTTCAGGTAGAGTTCGATGGAGGTATTATTATAATGGCAGAAAAATCATTCGTTACTATTCAGGCTGAACCGGAACCAATAGAAATAGACCTGAATAGAACAGCTGTCTTTGTAGTCGATATGCAGAATGCTTTTGTCAGTAAAGGTGGTATGTTCGATCTTTCTGGTAAAGAAATGGAATATATCCAAAAAACGGTAAAGCCAAATCAGGAGATTATCAAAGCAGCAAGAGATAAGGGTGTTAAAGTTGTCTATGCCGTACACAGGATCACTGCAGACAGGAAAGAAACAGGTCCGATGTCACGGTTCAGCCTGAACCCATCGAGAATGAATAATCCCGAAATTCGCCGTGGTTCTATCGTCGAGGGTACCTGGGGTACCGAGATCATCGATGAACTGAAGCCACGAGATGACGAGATGGTGATCGTAAAACGGCGGTTCGGCGCTTTCTCCGGAACAGAGCTGGACATGATGCTTCGAACGTATGACATCAGGTATCTGATCTTCACTGGAGTAGCGACCAATATCTGCGTCGAGACTTCGTTGCGCGAAGCCAGCCAGCTTCAGTATCTGCCTGTTCTTGTTACCGATGCATGCGCAGCTACCGAACCGTCCCGCCAGCAATCGAGTATCGATAACATCAAGGAAATTTTCGGCTGGGTAACGACGAGCGATGTTATACTGGAAGCCCTGAAGTCCTGATTATTATTCCCTCTCTTGCTTTCGTACTCAAATTGACATATAATCCAGAGCACCGCAGGTAACCAGGAGGTATTGATCATGAATAATATGTCTGAAGAAGAGATCTATGAACAAGCCAAAAAACGGGTGCAAGCAAAGAGGGGATTTTATAGACATCTATTTACCTATATTCTGGTTAATATTATCCTGGTACTCGTGTGGGCATTCCCGGCTGGAGGAGGGTATCCATGGTTTTTATGGGTTATCGGTGGATGGGGAATTGCCATAATAATTAATTTCGTTGAAGTATTTCTCTGGCCTAAAGGAAGCGATCAGACAGCGATTGAGAAAGAAGCGGATAAAATCAGGGGTGACAAAAAATAATAATCGTATTCATTAGAACACACCATTTTTCAGCAGGAATACCATTCAATACATCAGAGGTAACCATATGAAAAAACCGGGAATAATGTTTGTTGTTTCTGGGATCATATTCTGTGCACTCACTGCAATAACAGGGAAGGTTGCTCCATTTCTACCTATTGGAATAGTATTGATAATTATAGGGATAGTTGTAATAGGGCGATTCAGGCAAAGTCAAAATCCGGATCAAGGTAGCTGAGAACGGTAAGTAAACTACTTTCTATATGATTCTAAGTATCCTCTCTGTTTAAGACCTCATTCACTCCATGGTAGTTCGGATGAAGAGATATTCTCGCGGTTATTGTCTTGTCTGTTTTTTTGAGCACCACTCAACCTTAGTCCGTGGTATACCATTTCATATTCCTCGATCAGTCCGCGACCGGCAAAACTGTAATACCGGTTGTTCCCGATGATGATGTGATCCAGAACCTTTATCTGGACGGTATTTGCCGCGTATACCAGGTCTCGGGTTAATTCCAGGTCACTGTTACTCGGCTCAGGATTGCCCGAAGGGTGATTGTGGGCGAATATCAGCGAAACGGCGTTGTGTTTCAGGGTACTCTCTACCACTTCGCGAGGTACGACAGCACTGCTGTTGACCGTTCCATGAAACAGGTCTTCAGTCTCGATTATCTGGTTCTGGCTGTTAAGGT
>CP070800.1:314483-317514 GCA_020343555.1 Dehalococcoidales bacterium | reverse complement strand
GAGGAACCCCATTCCGGTCTTGTCGGATATGAAGCGGCTCCTCTGGCATCCATCCTGTTAATGATCTCCTGGACGATACCCGCGATATGCTGTTCTCCATAAATATCGCCGAGATTCGGTATGATATTGACCAGTCCGCCCGTAGCCATTCCGCCAAGGTGCCCGTACCTTTCGACAAGCACGGTATTAGCTCCTGCCCTCGCAGCGCAGACAGCGGCTCCTACTCCACCCGGACCTCCACCGACGACTACGACATCGGCTTCGTAACATACCTTTGTATCTCTTGCAGGTTCAGTTATCGACTTCACAGATAGGTTCTCATTCATCATTACACCTCGTTTCCTTACTGGAAAAAATACTCGATTACTCAGTAAACCTGGGAGCACCGGGAACAGCATCACTTAACGGTGGTTCAACCGGGCTGGTTTCAGGAATTTCCGGGATGACCGGTAATAACAGATGAGAAGGATGTTCAGAGTCGTGATAGATGGAAATCTCCGCTTTTTTGGGGGACAGAGGTGTTTCCACGTAACCCGACGAACTGTCCCAGGTAGCATATAACGCATCATCGCTGGCGATCTTCATCCATATCCTGAATCCCTTCCTGAATGTTTTGAATACGGGCTGCATTTCAACCTGGAATTCGTATATAGTATTCGGTTTTATATCCTCGGGATTCTGATAAGAATGCCAGGGCATCCCCGGTCTGGACATATTCTCATCAATTTGCCTGAACTTCGCTTTCAGCGACCCCCAACTCCATACCTGGACTTCCTGAGGTGTCCATGGGTCGTTCACTTCCGGTTTCATTTCAGGATTACCGGTTACAGGATTCAGCGGTACACCTTCGGGAACCATTTCTCCCATCTTTACGAAGAATGACCAGTCGGTAGTCACCTCTTCGGTAGTTGAGGCATAGAAAGTAAAACTCACCGACCCCCAGATTGTAATGTCTTCTTCGAGTGGCTGAGATACATAGGCAACATTTCTTGATTTTTCAGGTTCGGATACACTCCCCGCGAGACCGTAAGAAGCTGTAAGAGCCGTATTCAGGCTGGTATTGTGATAAGTGTCCGGTGCTTCTTTTCCCGGTGGAACCCGGCTGAGATTTCCGTGTACGTCATCATCAGTTGTTTGTTCATGCAGGTATAACTTCGTCCACTGCGTGCGTTTCAGGGGAAACTCGTTTTCGTATCTCCATTTGCCGGTTCCATTGTCATAGATTGCCACCTCCGGTTCATCCATGATGCCCGTATCGATTCCTTTCAGCCAGTAGTCCAGCCAGCGGAGAATATATTCGTTAAAGGAAGTTGTCTCGAATATCCAGGGCTGGTAATTCTCGTTCGTCCATGGCGTAATAACCAGTTTCTTCGGTGATTTTATATCGGTGTAGGAACGCAGGTGAGAAATCGCGTGAAGCCGGTTAGGTGTCTGGATTAAATTAAGCACAGGCGCTTTAATTTCATGGACATCTCTCCAGCCACCGCCGTGTTCCCACCAGAAAGGTCCATCCTCGTTGTGGGAGAAGATTTCAGCGATGACGTTCATCGGTGGTTCCTTACCATCGACAGGTCCCGGCCATATCGCTGCCATCGTCAGTCCCGATACCAGTTGCAGGACGAAAGGCCTGCGTAGCACTCCTCCCGGAAAACAGAGTCCGCGGTAATTGTCGGTAGTACCCAGCACCACCAGAGCTTTCAGGTGAGGGGGATTCAACGGAGCCGTCATCCACTGCATCACGCCATATCCGGATGCGCCCATCATAGCAACATTCCCATTGCACCAGGATTGAGCGGCAATCCATTCGATGATGTCATAACCGTCTTCAGCCGCAACCTGGCTATGAAAAGAGAACTTACCCTCGTTAAATCCGCTTCCTCTCTCTGCAGCCTGAACGCAGACATACCCTTTAGGGCAGTAGAAAGCAGGTTTAGCACTTTCGAAAAATCGTTCTTTCTGGAAGGGAGAGTAGGCGAGAATGACCGGCAACGGTCTATCACCTGAGGACGGTTTATAAACGTCCAGGATAAGTTTTACTCCATCCCGCATCTGTACAGGGACATTTTTCTCGAGAACTACTCCTGCAGGTACGGGATCCGGATATACAATATTTAAATCTTCGCTGTTCATCACTTCTACTCCCCTTGTTGTGGCCATACTGGAGTTAATAGCACCCTACGCCAGCATAGGTTCTTTAAAGTCGCCGACGCCATATGATTCCACGACTATACTTTATATCTCCTTTAACTTACCATGTCCAGCCCTGGTGAAGAACATGAGACATTATATATTTCTCATTTTATTAAGTAAATCAGGATGAAAAGCTTGAAGGGGGATATTAATTGAATTAAGGAAAGAAAAAACCGGGCGTTTTCCACCCGGTCCGTATTACAGGAAATTTTTTTATGTTGTCAGAGTATCTAATAATGAATAATAGAATAAACCGGTACGTCGAGCTTACTTTTACCATTCAGAGGATCGATCTCAATAAGAAACTGGGCTGCGGCAACTTCACCACCGAGTTCCCTGATCAGGTCTACCGATGCTTTGGCGGTACCGCCGGTTGCAAGCACATCATCGACCAGGAGAACTTTCTGGCCTGATAATACGGCATCGTGGTGCAGTTCGATTTCCACCAGGCCGTACTCCAGTTCGGCCTGTGTTTTTACTGTCTGGCGGGGTAGTTTGCCTTCCTTCCTGATAGGTACGAAACCGGCTCCTAGTTCCAGAGCAATCGCAGTGCCGAACAGAAACCCACGGGCTTCTAGGGCAACTACAATCTCGATATCTTTATCACGATGAGGATCCGTCATCATATCGATGGAATTCTTCAACATCTCAGGGTGCTGCAGCAGGGGAGTAATATCACGGAAGATCACACCTTTTTCAGGATAATCGGGGATATCGGCAATATATTGCTTAAGAGTTTCCGGATTCGTGTTTACAGACATATTCTACCTCATCAGATGATCATTAGGATTTAATGTCTTATTATACTGTATAACGATATATAAGGAATACACGCCGGTAT
>CP070800.1:310582-314383 GCA_020343555.1 Dehalococcoidales bacterium | reverse complement strand
GTCTTGGCGCCGTCACAGCCGCCGACCAGGAAGAAATGCTTTATCGCGCCTGCTTTCACTGCGTCTATAACCGTTCCGGCAACACTCATCACCGTATTACGAGTAAAACCTGTTTTCAGCATCGTACCGCCGTTAATACCGGTAAACTGCTTATCCTCATCCCAGCCACCCAGTTCCAGGGATTTTTTGATCACCGGACTGAAATCCTTTTCTCCTCCGTTGTTCTCCGGGATATGATTGATACCGGGATAACCAACAACCGCCGTAGTGAATATGTTATCGGCATATGACTCCTTCGGCGGCATGATGCAATTTGTCGTAAACAGCACCGGCGCCGGCATGTCGGCAAACTCCTTCTGCTGGTTCTGCCAGGCAGTGCCGTAATTGCCTTTAAGGCGAGGGTATTTCTTCAATTCAGGATACGCGTGGGCAGGAAGCATCTCACCATGAGTATAAATGTTGATACCCTTACCCTCCGTCTGTTCAAGAAGCTGTTTAAGATCAAGCAGGTCATGGCCGGAAACAACGATAAACGGCCCTTTCTCAACCTTTATACTGACATCGGTCGGTACCGGGTGACCATAAGCCGACGTATTGGCTTCGTCAAGCAATGCCATGCACTTCAAATTGACCTGCCCGAATTCCATTATCAGGTCAAGCCATTCTTCGGCGTTATGTTCTTCGCCAACCGCTTTCATTCCCTTGTATAACCATCCAGTGACTTCGGTATCATCTTTACCGAGTGTATGAGCATGCCAGGCATAAGCTGCCATCCCTTTTAGACCAAAAAGAAGAGTGGAACGCAGTGATACCGCATCTGTATCACCTTCGAATAGAGCATGTGCGTCCAGGTTTTCAGCGCCACCCAACTTTTCTTTCTCAGTTTCCACCAGGTTTTTCAGTTCATCGATTCTTCTAACGTCGAAATTAACGTTCGTCAGAGTGGCAAAAAGTCCTTGTATCATCAGTTCGTCGGCTTCCTGTCCGGGAGATTTCCCGTCGGCAGCTCTTGCCAGTCCGACCAACGCACCGATCAACTCGTCCTGTTCGCGGGAAACTTCCGGATTCTTACCGCAAACCCCCGCATTAGTACAGGCTTTCCCGCCTGCCGTCTGTTCGCATTGATAACAGAACATTTTTGTATCCACCATATCTTCCTCCTCATAATATTACCGATTTACGGGAATTATGTTGTATCACTAATTGGAATATAATACAATAGTAAACAGAAATCGGTAACATATGTTACCAATAACAGGATTCTAATGGATAAAAAGATTCTAGATGCTGTGAAATCGTCGGCATTATTCAGGAACATCGACGATGAATCACTCGGTGTTATGCTGGAATGTCTTAACCCGAGGATGAAAAAATACAAACAGAGAGAAATAATAGTCTCCTACGGACAGCCGTTTACCGGGATAGGGATAATTGCCGCCGGCAGAGTTACCCTAACAAAGGAGCAATATTCAGGTAATCGTATCATCATGGGATTCCTCGATGAGGGTCATATTTTCGGTGAGATGATTGCATTTTCAGACAGGAAGGTCTGGCCGGTAACAGTGATTTCACAGGAAGACAGCACGGTACTGTATCTACCACCGAACAGGATCACTACTACCTGTTCAAATGTATGCGCATCTCACACCACGCTGATAATGAACATGCTCGGAATACTATCGAACAGGGCGCTGATGTTGAACAGGAAAATAGACCACATATCAGCGAAAAGCATACGCGGTAAAATCAGCAGTTACCTGATTGATATCCTTAGAGAGAGCAGTAACAATACCATTAATATACCTATGAAACGGCACGAACTGGCTGACTACCTCAACATACCAAGACCGTCTCTCTCAAGAGAACTGGGACTTATGCGTGACGAAGGAATGATCACGTTCGAAGGATCGACCGTTGTGATTAACGACATTGCAAAACTCGAAGAATCGATGGTGTAAAGACGGTATTAAGCAGGTTAATCCAATTGCCTTAATCGGCGTAAAAATATAAAAGCCAGGACAGATACAACCACGAGTGCGATTGAAAACGCACCGAGACCAATTTCAGGCCCTAACGCATCGGTCAACAAACCTGCCCCGGCACCGCCGAAACTGGTCAGTCCGAATTCCATTACGTAGATACTCATGACACGCCCCCGGAAATCGGGATCGACATAGTATTGTATCAGTGTATTCCCCAGAGCCATTCTCCCGGCTTGCCCCATACCTACAAAGACTATGATTATCAAAGATAGCGCCCAGTTCTTGGATAAGGAAAAGACGGTCAACGCCAGTCCAAGAAGTAAACCGCTTGCCAGCAGCATGATCCCTCTTTTCTTATTCGGTAAAGAGGCAAGAATCAGAGAAGTAATCATCGCGCCTACTCCCGATACGCTGACAAGAATTCCCATTCCACTCGCACCAACATCAAGTACGTCCTCAGCGAAAACCGGGAGTAATGTCATGTACGGCATGGACAAGACAACTACAAAAAGGGTGAAAATAAGGAGTAGAAGTATTGTAGATTCACGCCTTATATACAGGAATCCCTCTTTGATATCCTGTATGACGTTGCTGGCTCCACTGACAAGTTTTCCTGTTAAAGGCATGAACATGATGCATACCGTGCCAAATATGTACATACCAGTCATAACATAGTAAACGGAGCCATAACCAAAGAAGTCTACTAAAAAGCCTGATAGTGCTGGAGATACAAGTCTTAGAATATTCATGCCCGTGCTGTCGAGTGATACGGCATTCATGATATCTTCTTCATCCACAATTTCCGGGATTATAGCCTGCCGGGACGGTATCATTAATCCCATAATGCATCCCTGCAATACGGCTGATAAAGCAAGTATCCACCATGAACCTTCGTTGTTCGTGCTGATATAACCTGTACTTAATAAAACAGCAACTCCGAGAGATATGACTGCCGAACCTCCCAGGCCGATTGTCAATACGTATTTTTTATGAATACGATCAGCCAGCACTCCCCCGAAAACAGAAAAGAGTAAAATAGGCAGCGCATTACATATAGACAGTACTCCCAGTATTGCCGCAGATCCGGTTATTTCATAAATAAGGTAAGAACGAGCGATCATCTGCATGTTCATAGACGCCCGTTGGCCCATAATTCCGGTAAAATAAAGGCGGTATACGGGATTCTTCAGTGATCTGAATGTATTGATATTTCGCAGGAAATTCCTGCTGCTGCTATTTCCAGTATGCTTTTCGCTACTTATTTCAGGTTTCTTATTGTTTTCACTCAATATAGCAACTCTCGATAATCCAGTTTAACTAATAGGTAATTAGTTATGAGAACTAATTCTGGTAACTGCAATGTACTCAGATCAGATTTTTTCGGGCAGTGATTATTTCAACAGGTAATCCGAATAATTTCACCGTCTCCTCGAAGGTGATTTTCAATCCTGCAGCCTGTACAGCATTTCCCAGGAATATCGGCCTGCAATCCGCGTATTCAGGCCATCTATTGTGTGCCCACTCATACAAGCGTACCATGAAGGATTCACCTGCCTTTTTTGATAAAGCGGTAACTCCTACTCTCCCTTCAGGCTTTAGCACCCTCTTCAATTCCTCGAGCAATACCGGAATTTCAGGAGTATCGAACAACTCCAGGGTAAAAGCCATGAACACCGCATCCATACTATTATCGTCATAGGGAAGGCTTAAGGCATCATCACAATACAACTCAACTCTGTCGAGTGTCCGTGCTTTTTTCATTCGCCTTCTCGTTACCTCCAGCATACCCGAAGAGATATCTATACCATACACTTTCCCC
>CP070800.1:307374-310482 GCA_020343555.1 Dehalococcoidales bacterium | reverse complement strand
CAAAGCGGCGGGACTGCCGATTTATAAGTTGCTTGGTGGTTACCGCGACAAGATACGGGCGTATGCCAGTATACTTGCCTACGACTCACCTCAAGCCTACGCTGACTATGCCAGAGAACTCGTTTCCATGGGCTACAACGCAATCAAGCTGCACCTGAGAGGGACTATACGGGATCACCTGGATGCGTGTCGCGCCACACGAGAGGCGGTAGGTGATGATATCGACGTCTTACTGGATGTTAACTGCCGGTATGACCGGAGGGAAGCCTTATGGGTTGGCAGAGAAATAGAAAAGCTAAATTTCTACTGGTATGAGGAACCACTTCCGAATACTGACATCGAAGGTTATAGAGAACTGTGCCAGATACTTGACATACCTATTGCGGCAACTGAGACACTTACCTATGCAAATGCTTCCCATTTCCTACCCTATCTTACGCTGCATGCTGCCGATATCCTCAGGACTGACGCGATACGTGGCATAACCCTGGCAAAGAAGTTATCCGATCTGTGTGATGCATTTAATGTCAAGTGCGAGTTGCATGGATGGGGATTCGCTACTGGTCAGTTCGCTAATCTCCATGTAGCCGGTGCAGTTAATTGCTCCGACTTCTTTGAGAAGATGGAACCGGGAGAGGATTATGACGTATGCGTCAAAGATACCATCCAGATAGACGATGAAGGATTTGTTCACCTTCCGACAAAGCCCGGTCTGGGCATTGAGTTCGACATGGACGAAATTGATAATCGTACCATACTGAAAATATAAACACTTCCGACCGGGAAATAAATGATGTACTTCATAACAAGATCCTGCATTAAACCGGAGAATCGTGTCCCCGTTTGATCAGGAAATACCTCCTATTCATGAATTTATGTTAAAACTGGCAGAATATCGGAGGATGAAATAAATGAAGATTACAGATATAAAAACATACGTAGTTGAAAATCCTCCTCCCTCTCACGGTCTAAGACTCTGGAATTTCGTGAAACTGACCACAGACGATGGAATCGAAGGTATCGGTGAACCCTGGGGAGTCGGTTTTACCCCTGAAGTTGTAGACCACCTGCTAAATGCCATCGGTGAACAGTACTTCATCGGTGCTGACCCATTTCAAATAGAGAAAATATGGCGTAGAGCTTACGGCGGAGGTTTCTCCGGAGCCGGGAAAATATGCATACTCAGTGCTCTTGAACAGGCATGCTGGGATATTATTGGCAAAGCCCTCGACCAGCCCGTGTACAATTTGCTTGGAGGTAAGTATCATGAAAAAATCAGAAGCTATACTTACCTGTACCCACCTTCTGACGTCCATGAGTTCAACGCGATGGAGGATGCCCATCATGTACCGGATATTGCCGCTGAAAGAGCAGCAGCCTATCTGAAAATGGGTTTTACCGCAGTGAAGTTCGATCCGGTGTATCCAGTAATGGTATCCGATCCCGAACAGATTTCACTCGAGTCTCTTGCCAATGCAGAAGAGGTGGTCAGAAGAGTTCGGGAAGCGGTAGGTGATAAGTGTGATATACTTATCGGTACCCATGGACAGATGACCACTTCCAGCGCTATCAGGCTGGCCAGGAGGCTGGAAAAGTACGACCCAATGTGGTTTGAAGAGCCGGTTCCTCCCGAGAATAAAGAAGAAATGGCAAGGGTAGCCCAACATACGACAATTCCGGTAGCTACCGGTGAGAGGTTATCGACGAAGTACGAGTTTAGAGAACTATTACAAAACCAGTCCGCATCGATTTTGCAATTTGCTCTTGGACGTGTCGGTGGTATTTTGGAAGCCAAAAAGATCGCGGGAATGGCTGAAACGTACTATGCTCAGATAGCTCCACACCTTTATGCTGGCCCGGTAGAAGCTATAGCCGATATTCAGATTGATATATGCAGTCCTAACTTCCTTATTCAGGAAAGTATAGAACGATTTGACGGGTTCCATGCTGAAATACTCAAAGAGCCTATCAGGTGGGAGGAAGGATATATCATACCTCCATCAAAACCGGGGCTTGGTATAGAACTTGACGAAGAGGTAGTAAATAAACACCTGTATAAGGGAGACTGAAATTACAATAAAGACCGGTAAAATGACGATAAGGAAACTAAATAGGGATGTGATCAGGAAAACGTAATGAATATAGAACCTATAAGTTAAAGGAATGGAGGGTATTATGGACTTACAACTTGAAGGTAAAATTGCACTTATAACAGGGACAGCCAGTCAAATTGGTATGGGAAATGCAATAAGCAAGTACCTGGCGGGAGAAGGATGTGATATAGTTTCGGTTGACATAGAACTTGATGGAGCACAAAAGACGGCTGATGCAGTCAAAGCATCGGGAAAGAAAGCTGTCGCTTACAAAGTGGATGTCGCTAATAAAGACGAAGTTAATGAAGCAGTAAAATCGGCACTAAAGGAATTTGGCAGAATAGATATTCTGGTAAACACTGCCGGCCTGTCAGCAGGGAAACCAACACCTTTCACCGAACAGGACCAAGAGACCTGGCAAAAAGACATAGACGTTAACCTTTACGGGACAATGTTTTGTTCGCAGGCAGTTTTACCCGGCATGGTTGAGCAGAAATACGGCAAGATTGTCAATTTTTCGTCGATTGCGGCACGACAGCCCCTTCTTGGTTCTTACGCTGCAGCTAAGGCAGCAGTTATATCCATAACACACGGGCTGGCAGCACAATATGGACCCGAGGGTATAAATGCGAATGCTATTGCTCCAGGCGTGCTTAAAACAAATTTCTTTGGGGAACCTGACGAGCGTATTCAACAGATGATGGAAGGTATGGCATCGCGTGTACCCACCAGAAGGATTCAAACAGTAGAGGATATAGTCCACATAGTAGCCTTCTTAGTCTCAGATGTCTCAAAAAATATCACGGGACAGTGTATCCAGGTAGACAGCGGCCTTGTTATGCGCTAGGTAACCGATATCTATTGATACCAATACCAGACACAATAACGGATATTGAATCCGGGATAGATACAGAGACGGAAACACCTACACGGAATAGTGTTTGGTATTCTCTCATGATTGTTGATAATTAATTATGCTACATATTGATTGGTGGCATCAGGGAAGACAGCCACT
>CP070800.1:297246-307274 GCA_020343555.1 Dehalococcoidales bacterium | reverse complement strand
TTGAATCTCATTCTATAACTTCCTTCCTTTTTGTTTTATCCTGTCAACAACCATGCCGTCTTGAAGGTATATTATCTCCCCGGCATGTTCTGCCACTTCAGGGCTGTGCGTGACCATGATGATGGCTAAACCTTGTCGGTTAAGCTGGTTGAACAGATTCAATATTCCGGCACCTGTTTTCTGATCCATGTTCCCCGTCGGCTCATCGGCAAGTATAAGAGATGGATTGTTTACTACCGTTCGAGCGATAGCTACCCGTTGCTGTTCTCCACCGCTAAGCTGGCTTGGTTTATGCCCAGCTCTTTTCTCAAGGCCGACAATTTTCAGGATATCCATCGCTCTGTCATACGAATTACCATTGGCGCCACTGAATAACAGCGGCAAATATACGTTTTCGATGGCAGTGAGTGATGGCAACAGGTGGTATTGCTGAAAGACGTAGGCGATTTTCCCTCTTCTTATGTCAACAAGTGCGTTTTCCTCCAGATTATCTATACGGCGACTATCCAGTATCACTTCGCCACCTGAAAGGCGGTCAAGTCCGCCGATAACGTTCAGAAGAGTGGACTTTCCGCTTCCGGATGGTCCCATGATAGCAATGAAATCTCCGTTCTTGACCTCCAAGGAAACACCGTTAAGCGCTATTACTTCGGTGTCTCCTTCACCGTATATCTTCGATACATTTTTTACTTCTAACATTTCATATACCTCATAAAGCTCGGAAAGAATCGGAAACTTTGATCGTAGTAGCCCGGAATGCCGGATAGGTAGTCGATATTACCGCGACTATAACCGCCAAGAGCAAAGATAACGGCAGGTAAATCGGTATGATCGATATCGATGTGCCTTCGAAAACCAACGGGCCGATGAGATATGCCGCGAGTGTCCCCGTCAGATATCCTACAATTCCCCCTATGATGCCGATTACTATCGCCTCATAGATAAAGGTCCTGATAATCTGGATTCGAGAAGCACCGACGGCTCGCATTATCCCGATGTCTTTTATTCGTTCGTAGACGGAGGTCATCATTGTATTAACGACTCCGAAGATACCGATAATCAGCGTGATCCCGGCCAAAGCAAGCATTAGATTGTTCATCTTCTCCATCATACCCATTTCCGTTTCCGCTACCTGCTTGACAGCCAGAGCTCTCACTCCTGTAACGTTCTGGTTTATACTATCGGCTATTAGCTCAACCGGACAGCCGTTGCAGAGAGCGCGGATATCGACTGAAGAAATCACGCCGTTTTTATCGAACGCCGCTTGCAGCGTTTGTATCGGGACAAACACCTGGAAGTCATCTGCAGAGCCGGTCTCTTCAAGAATTCCTGTAATAACAAATTCACGGTTGTTGAGAGTAACTCTCTCACCTGTTCGCAATCCGAGTAATTCGGCAGTCTGCGCACCGATCACTGCATGATTCGATTCTTCGATATAAGTACCTTCCTGCACTCTCCACCATGTTTTTATCACCCTCTCTTCTCTAGGATCGATTCCGACAGCTAGTAAAGACGTGTTTTTCACTTCGGTGCTGACGTATAGTTTAGGCGCAATTGTGGCTATGAAGGCATCGTCTTTGATATCCAGTGCTTTCTTTATTTCACCGTCGGTTATCTCTCGTAACTGGACCAGCTTGTCCTCAGCGATATAATTATCACCAACAGCCAACGCACCCATACTCAGGTCACCTAATGAAGTTTCTACGTTACTGATTGCCGGGATAACGTTCAGGTTAGCCCCGTATTTTTCCAGCTGGGCATAAATCCTGGCTTCTCCCGCATTGGCAATAGTCAGAATACTTACGACCGTCATAGCTGCGATCACAACGCCCAGGGTTGCATATGATACCCGTTTTTTCCTTCGAAGGATATCTTTAAATACCAGATGATATAGTTTCACACGTAATCCTCCTGTGAATTACTTTGAGTACACCATCAAGTATGGTGTGAGGGGATACACGCCGCCTTCAAGAAAATTGGATAGTACGTAATGCAATCTATTGCACAAAAAAGAGATGATTCTACCGGCGTGTCAGGGGAATACTAGATGTGAAACGATTCTTCGGAATCAAGGCTGTTACGGCAGTGGTATTCTCTGCAGGAATGGAGAGATGACTTCTGAGAAACATCTTGCTCTCGAGGTTCATCAAAAGAACAGGTTATTTCAATCAACTCACTCGTTTTGTAACAACAGATGAAGAAATTCTTATTTGGCGCAGGCAGGTTGGAAACAATGGCTTTATCACTTGGTGTGTCCGGAATAGTGCAACATAATGAGAGACAATTTCCCGATTCGCAGCAGGTTGTGGGGGTAGTATCAGGGGACATTGGAGTCATGCTACAACCGTCACTCTCCATAAGTGACCCGGCAACAGCAGCAACCGGAGCTGAAAGCAGTATGATTACCGCAGATATAAATGCCATCAATAAAGCTCTTCTGATATTCATTGTCATATTATAAGTAATTGTAGACTATTCTGATAATATTTATCAACTATTCCTAAACTATAATATAACGAGACTATTCGAAATTCAATACCTATTTTTAATTATTTATTATCAGTACTTAGATTATGTGTTTGAGAATTTTCAAGGATGTAGGATCTGTACAGTTATACCTCATGCATCATATTTACCTGAAACTGAAATGTTCTGCGGTTTGATGCCGTTTTGTATTTATTTACATTTTGTCACGTGAACTTGCGTTTATATTAAATTTATGTTATTGTTGATAATAATGATAATAATAGTCGACAATTAATTGTTTGAGGGATTATTGTGAAGCTTTCAACAAAAGGGCGGTACGGTACAAGGGCGTTATTGGAGTTAGCGCTTCATGATGGAAATACTCCTATACAGCTTAAAGATATTGCAGAGAACCAACAGATTTCACTTCCCTATTTAGAACAACTGGTGAGACCTCTTGTAGTTAATGGTTATGTACGTAGTACAACAGGCCCTAAAGGAGGAGTGGCACTCGCTAAAGATCCGTCTGATATCAAAATGATTGATATCATCCAACTTTATGAAGGTTCTATTGCATTAGTATCTTGTATTGACGATCCTGATTTATGTGAACGTTCATCTTACTGTGTCACTAGGGACTTATGGAGTGAATTAAAGGATGCTATGAGCGATGTTCTTGGATCCAAGACTCTCCAGGATCTCATGAATCAGCAGAAAGAGAAAAATGAAAGCAAAGAACTTATGTATTACATCTAGTTTTCTCTTTTAATATGAGTACGAGTAATTGGAAGTACTATGTTCGATAGATATTCTCGACAGATACTATTTCCCGCAATCGGTGAAGAAGGGCAGGCCAAGCTGACACACAGCAGTGTCGTCATTATCGGGTGTGGCGCTTTGGGTACCGTTATCGCGACTGCTCTGGTACGAGCCGGTATTGGAAAAATTAAGATCGTTGACAGGGATTTCATCGAATACCATAACCTGCAACGCCAGGTAATATTCGATGAAGAAGACATCAGAGAAGGATTACCGAAGGCGGTGGCCGCCGAAAGGTACTTAAGGCAGGTAAATTCTTCAATAGAGATTGTGGGAGTGGTCAGTGACGTTAACTATACCAATATCGAAAGGCTGGTCGATGGTGCCGACATCATTTTAGACGGACTCGATAATATGGAAACCCGGTTGCTGATTAATGATGTCTCTTTAAAACGTAACATCCCCTGGATATATGGTGGCGCTATATCGTCTTACGGAATGACAATGAACATAATTCCCGGTGAAACAGCCTGCTTCCGCTGTTTCTACAACAAACCGCCCCGCGATGGGATAGCGATGACCTGTGATACGGCGGGAGTAATCGGTACGGTTCCTTTTATTATAGGATCTCTGCAGGCTACCGAAGCGATGAAGATACTTATCGATTCGGATGAAATCAGTCGTGAACTTCAGACTGTTGACGTCTGGAGAACCGATTTTCACAGATTCAAGCTAGGACGGCATCTTGACTGCCCGGCTTGCAATGGATAATACGAGTTTCTGGATGCAAAATATGGTGTCAGGACCACTTCTCTCTGCGGGCAAAACTCAGTCCAGGTGTTGAATCCCAATATCGACTACGTGTCCTTTGAAAAACTTGCAGAGAACCTTGAATCTCTGGGACCGTTAGATTACAACGATTTTATGTTTCGTTTCAATATTAACGGTCATGAAATGATCGTGTTCCCGGACGGACGGGTTATTGTGAAGAATACCGATGATGAAGCTTTAGCAAGAGGATTATACGCGAAATATATAGGAATGTAGGCGGAAGAATATGATTTATCTTGATAATGCAGCAACAACATGGCCGAAGCCGGAAATCGTATACAGGACGATGGATACCTTCATGAGAAACAGTGGAGGTAATCCGGGTCGTGGTGGACATTCTATGGCTGAAGCGGCAAACAAGGTCGTAGATGATACAAGGCTTCTCCTGTCAAGGTTAATCAACGCACCGGATACTGACAGGGTGATATTTACCTTTAACTGTACCGATTCTTTGAATATAGGACTCAAAGGCTTGCTGAAACCGGGAGATCATGTAATCACGAGTACGATCGAACATAATTCAGTAATACGTCCGTTAGAAAAACTCCGACATCAGGGAATAGATATTACCCGTGTAAGTCCGGATCCGGAGTATGGTTATGTGTTACCGGATGATATCGAAAAAGCCATCACTAAGAAAACGAAGCTGATTGTGATGACACATGCATCGAATGTAAACGGTATCATCCAGCCTGCCGGTGAATATGGTTTACTTTCCCGGGAGCATAACCTCATATTCATGCTCGATGCTGCTCAGACGGCGGGTAAATATCAACTCGATGTCCAGACGGATAATATAGACCTTCTTGCCTTTTCAGGGCATAAAGGTTTGTTCGGTCCTCCGGGAACCGGCGGGTTATATATCGGCGAAAGGGTGGAACTGGATACCCTTCGAGAGGGAGGCACGGGATCGCAATCGGAGTTAGAAGAACAGCCTTCTCAACTACCGAATAGATTTGAGAGCGGCACCCTCAATACAGCAGGGATTGCCGGTCTTGGGGCCGGATTGAGATACATATTCGAGGAAAGTACGAACAAAATACTCGGTCACGAAATCCGTCTGACCTCCAGACTAATAGAAGGTTTGTCAGAAATACCGGGGGTGACCATATATGCGGCTAGCGATATCGGACGTCAATGCTCGGTTGTTTCTTTTACCATAAGTGATATGGAAATGGGAGATGTAGGAACCATTCTTGATCAGGCTTTCGACATCAAAGTAAGAACCGGATTACATTGCGCTCCGTCTGCTCATAAAACACTGGGAACTTTTCCTCGTGGAACGGTCCGTCTGAGCCCGGGATATTTTAATACCGACGAAGAAATCGATGTAACCCTTGAAGCTATTGAAAGAATAGCTTTTTCGAGAGGATCCGTAAATAAAGTCGAAGCTGGCCTGAAAGGATAAAGGGAGGGATATCTGATGATAGAAGAAAAAAATACAGTAAAAAAACTATTGTACAAAAATATGGAATTACCTGTTTTGACTCGTGGAATCGCGAGAGATTCGACCGAACTTATCGGTAATACTCCGCTGGTCAGGCTAAACTACCTCACTGGGGGAATTCAGGCTGAGGTAGTAGCCAAACTCGAGTCATTTAATCCTCTGGGCAGCGTGAAGGACAGGATCGGAGTAGCGATGATCGTGGATGCTGAAGAAAAAGGTCTCTTAGGCACGGATTCAGTTATCGTGGAACCGACAAGCGGGAATACCGGTATAGCTCTGGCTTTTGTCTGTGCTGCCAAGGGATATCGGCTGATTCTCACCATGCCGGATACCATGTCTATGGAACGAAGACAGCTCTTGTCCGTGCTGGGCGCAGAGCTAGTGCTTACTTCCGGAGCGGAAGGTATGCCGGGTGCGATAAGAAAGGCAGAAGAACTGACCGCGGAAAACGAGAATTACATTACTCTGCAGCAGTTTCAGAACCCGGCAAATCCTGAGATCCATATCCTGACAACTGCCGATGAGATCTGGCGTGATACTGATGGTAAGGTGGATATACTAATTTCAGGTGTCGGTACCGGCGGTACGATTACCGGGATTGCGAGTGAATTGAAGAAAAGAAAACCCGGATTTAAAGCTATTGCTGTTGAACCGGTCGCTTCTCCCGTTCTATCTGGAGGATCGCCGGGGCCGCACAAAATCCAGGGGATTGGTGCAGGTTTTGTACCTGATGTACTGCAGACCGAATTGATAGACGAAATAATCCAGGTGAGTAACGAGGACGCAGGTGATACTGCAAGGAGACTTGCTCGTGAAGAAGGAATACTGGCAGGTATTTCTTCGGGCGCAGCCACATGGGCAGCACTCGAAGTTGCCAGAAGACCTGAAAATAAAGGGAAGTTAATAGTCGTGGTACTTCCCGATACAGGGGAGCGTTATCTCTCTACCTGGCTTTTCCAGGACCTGTATAAGGAAGAGCAGGCGATCTAGCATAAATGCCTGAAGGACATATGATAAAGGAGGACAGAAATACAATGTTCGGTATTCTTAAAGAAGATATCAGGACAATTTTCGCCAAAGATCCTGCGGCAAGAAGCGTACTTGAGGTTCTCTTCTGTTATCCCGGTCTGCACGCTGTCAGGATCCACCGCGTGTCTTCCTTGCTCTGGCGTCATAAACTCCATTTCCTTGCACGTTTATTGTCTCATATCGGTCGGTTTTTAACAGCCATTGAAATTCATCCCGGTGCCAAAATCGGCAGACATTTCTTCATCGACCATGGCTCTGGAGTCGTAATTGGCGAGACTGCAGAGGTTGGCGATGATGTATTGATATACCAGGGAGTTGTTCTCGGTGGTACGTCCCTGCAAAAAGGAAAACGCCATCCGACCATAGGGAATAATGTCGTCATAGGCACGGGAGCAGTAGTATTGGGTCCGGTGACGGTAGGTAACGACGCCAGGATTGGTGCAGGCTCAGTGGTAGTAAAATCAGTACCGCCGGATACGACCGTCGTCGGCGTACCCGGAAAGATCGTGGAAGACCAGCATAATCAGGTTATTGACCTTGAACACGGAATATTGCCGGATCCTGTCGCACAGGCGATAAGAATTGTCCTGAGTCAACAAAAAACGATGTCAGAACGTCTGCTGCGACTGGAGCGTTCCAACGGATCAGGAATATTGAACGATACGTTTTCTGAAGAGGTTAACGCATTAAATAAAGGATTAATCAGAGAATTTACTGATGGTGGCGGTATTTAATAATACAGAAGGATAATGAGTTGAAGTGAGTGTCAAAATAAATATTCCTTCATATTTTCAGTATTTTACGTCAAACAATAACGTCGTCGAAGTGACAGAAGATACAGTCATCGGATGCCTGAAAGAACTTGCAGAAAAATATCCAGATATCCAAAAGCTTATTTTCGATTCTAAAGGCACATTGCTGAATCAATCTCTGAACCATGTGACGGTTTTCATCAACGGTGTCGCCGTTCATCCCGATGAGTTAGCCAGCAGGGTGAATGACGGCGATGAAATGGACCTTACTTACGTGATTTTAGGGGGATAAGAGGAAGGGAGTGATTATATGAAGGTGGTGTCCGGCTTATGGTTGATGTCTTGCCCGAAAGGGCTATTCCGCTATTATTAATTATTATTTGGAGGAATAAATACACATGGCTAAAACCATAGCTGAGATAAATGAAAAAATAAAAAAGGGTGAAGCGGTTGTAGTTACCGCTGAAGAAATAATCGATGTCGTTGCCGAAAAAGGTATCGAGACGACGGCAAAAGAGGTTGACGTAGTAACGACCGGAACGTTTGGACCGATGTGTTCATCAGGAGCTTTCTTCAATATCGGTCATGCTGCTCCCAGGATAAAACTCGGTGGCGGTAAAGTATATTTCAACGATATTCCGGTATATGCCGGACTGGCAGCGGTAGACGTGTTCCTTGGTGCGACCGCCGTTCCCGATGATGATCCGAGAAACAGGACATACCCGGGAGATTTTGATTACGGGGGAGGACACGTGATCGAAGAACTTGTTGCAGGGAACGACATCAGGGTGACTGCAACAGCTTACGGGACGGACTGTTATCCAGCGAAAACTCTGGACACAGAGATAAACCTTGAAAGTATCAATGAAGCGGTATTGTTCAATATCAGGAATGGTTACCAGAATTATAACGTAGCGGTAAACCTTTCCGATAAGAAGATACACACTTATATGGGAATACTCAAACCCGACCTGGGTAATGCGAATTACTGCAGTGCAGCCCAGCTTTCTCCTTTGTTGAACGATCCTCATTACAAGGTGACCGGGATAGGTACAAAGATATTCCTTGGAGGTGGTGTAGGGCATATTGCCTGGCAGGGCACTCAGCATAATCCTGGCGTTCCTCGGGGTGATAACGGTGTCCCCAGGCGACCGTCGGGAACAGTATCCGTGATCGGTGACCTGAAACAGATGAAACCCGAATGGCTTGTCGGGACCAGCATGATCGGATACGGAACTACTATTACCGTTGGTATCGGCGTACCGATCCCGATCCTGTCGGAAGAAATAGTAAAATATGTGTCGGTGAAGGATTCGGATATCTACGCTCCTATAGTTGATTATTCAGAGACGTATCCGAACAGGAAACCGGACGTTCTTGGCGAAGTGAGTTACGAGGAACTAAAAACCGGTACCATAGAGGTACAGGGAAAACAGGTCCCGACAGCATCGTTGTCAAGCTACTATAAAGCCAGGGAGATAGCAGGAATCCTGAAAGAGTGGATACAGAAAGGTGATTTCCTGTTGTCCGAACCGGTAGCTCCACTCCCAGGTGCTGAGTCAGGCATCACATTCAAGAACCTCGTAGCAGTCGGCGTATAGACAACCTGATCATCAAAGAACTCAGATACACACACAGGGGGAGAAATTAAAACTACTCCCCCTGTGTTATTACATGTATACGATATCTAAACCAAAAGGTAATTAAGAACATTATAGGGAATCTTACTCGCTCGTATCATTTTTTTATACGCCTTTTCTACCATGATAATCTGCAATCGCAGTTTTAAGGGCTTTTTCGGCAAGTGCCAAGCAATGCTCTTTCTCCAGAGGCAGCCCGTCCAACGCCTCGAAAATTGTACTATCAGTAATGTTCAAAGCCTCAGTTATCCTCTTACCTAATATTAATTCAGTAACCATTGAACTTGCCGCAATCGCAGCACCGCAACCGAAAGTCTTGAATTTAGCATCAACAATAATCTCATCTTGGACCTTGATATGCAGTTCAATGAATACAGTCCTTCCATTACTTGATTTACCGATTCCATCTGCATTTTCAATGCTACCGACGTTCTTCGGATGTTTGAAGTGTTCGATAACTTTTTTACTATAGGAAGCTTGTGAACGCGACATAAATCCCCTCATTAACGCCAGGCATCTATACTGTATGCAGGATTCGAGCCTGCACGCCGGGCACCTATCCATTGTGGGTATTCTTCTCCTCCACCGGTTACGATAATACAGTTCTCATAAGGATCACCCACTAAAGGCACCATATAATCATCGGGCAGTTCTTTCCATATTTTCCCTGAAGTCTTTTCTACTGCATTCCAGGAATTGGTTTGAACGTCGGGCCATGAATGAGTACGATATTCTTTGACTGTTCTAAAGCTGTTTTTGTAGATCCATTCGTAGACGTCATCTTTTGTCTTAAAACCACAATCATATAGATGTTGTGCCATCTGGGGCAGCATAAAGAAAGTAATACCTCCTTCTCTACCCGCCCAGAGTTCGGTCAGCATGTATTCCAGCCAGTTCTTTGGACCTGGCACCCCCTTAACACCAAGTCGTCTGGCAACTCCGCCATGCCCTGATTTTTGAAAGGCTCTGTAACCTCCTGGTGAAAATTCAGTGCGATGGATATTGGTCGTACCTCCCCTACCCAGGTTTGCTACGTAGATGATACTGTCTGTTTCTGAGTAATCATACTCTTCATTCAGACCCGACCAGCTTGGCGGCAAATTA
>CP070800.1:293846-297146 GCA_020343555.1 Dehalococcoidales bacterium | reverse complement strand
GAAACTCCATCGTTCGTAGACTTGTCGCCGTAGAGACACTCGGTTCGGCAACAGTCATCTGCTCGGACAAGACCGGTACTCTGACCTTAAACCAGATGACGGTTCGTGAAATCTTCACTGACGGAAAAATCATCGAAATCACCGGTGAAGGATATACACCTGAAGGGGAATTTTTATATGAGAATCACAAGATCAAACCTGACGATGAAGAACAATTGCTGCATCTCCTACAAGCCGGAGTTCTGTGTAACGACGCGTCACTAACTGAAAACAAGGGCACTCCTGACATATTCGGAGATCCTACTGAAGGAGCACTCGTAGTTGTTGCTGCAAAAGCAGGACTCGACAAAGAGGATCTTGAGACTCAATACCCCCGAAAAGATGAACTCCCATTCGCCAGCGAAAAACAGTACATGGTTACGCTCCACTATATGGCAACTCTCCATTCACAGGAGGACAAAAAAACTGCTTATATCAAGGGTTCGGTTGAAAAAATAATGGACTACAGTACCGGTATCCTGAAAAACAACCAGGTTAACGAGTTAACCGAAACTGATAGATTACGAATATCCGAAGCTGCGTTAGCCATGGGAGAAGAAGCTCTCCGTGTCATCGCCGTCGCCTACCGTGATTTTCCCACAAAAGATGATAAACTATCCGATGATGATATCCAGAGCAACTTGGTTTTCATTGGGTTGATGGGTATGGCAGATCCTCCACGCGAAGAAGCGAAAAAAGCGATAGAGTTATGCAGGCAGGCAGGAATAGAAGTCAAAATGATCACCGGTGATAACAAAATCACCGCCGAATCGGTAGCCCGTCAAATCAACCTCTCCGCCGGAAAAGCATTAACCGGAGTAGAACTCCAGAAAATGACTGACGAGGAGTTAATCTCGCAGATCAAGGAAATATCAGTCTTTGCGCGGATAGAACCCCTGCATAAGCTACGGATAGTTAATGCCCTCAAAGCCAACGGAGAGATAGTAGCCATGACCGGTGACGGTGTAAACGATGCGCCTGCATTAAAAGCGGCTGATATCGGAGTATCGATGGGGATAACGGGTACCGATGTCGCTAAAGAAGCGTCCGATATGGTATTGGCGGACGATAACTTTGCTTCTGTTGTTTCAGCGGTAGATGAAGGTCGCGCAATATTCAATCGACTCAGAAACGTCCTCTTCTACACACTGAACACGAATCTCAGCGAACTTGTGACTCTGATACTCGCCCTCATGTTCGTAGGTCAGTCTCCACTACTGGCGGTTCAAATCCTGTGGGTCAACCTGGTCACGGATACCGCAGGCGATATCCCTCTCGGTATGGAACCTAAAATAGGTGATGAACTGTCTCAACCACCCAGACATCCAAGTATAGGTCTAATCTATCCCGGTTTATTCATACGGATAGCAGTAATGGCGATCCTGATAGGACTTGGTACTTTCCTGATATTCAGATGGGCTGAACCGAGAATGAGTATCGATGAAGCCAGAACACTGGCTTTCTGTGCTATAGTAGCGTTCGAATGGCTAATGGCATTCAGTGCCCGTTCAGACGAACACACAGTCATCCGATTGGGAATATTCCGGAACAAGGCACTCGTGTTCTCTATCGGTCTGGCTGTTTTACTCCAGATTGCAGTGGTCTACGTCCCCTTCCTTCAGACTGCTTTCAAGACTTATCCTCTTACCCTTGGCGATTGGGGAATTGTCATAGCCGCCGCGGGTGGATTGTTTATTATCGAAGAGATTCGCAAATACTTTTTCCCGAATCTTTACAACATCGGGAAGTACCGACCAGCCAGGGTTAATGGATCCGATACTTAGATTGTTACCGATTTGATAAATGAAATGAACTCGTCAAGTAATCTCGAGACAACTCTCTCTTTATGATAGATACAGTAGAAATCACGTTTCAGGATCAATCCCTCAACATCAACCGATTTAACCATATCGAGTGACAAACTCTTTTTTATCGCATAATTTGAGACAAATGCGATACCTGATTGTGCTTCAACCGCTGAAACAACTGCTTCGGTAGTACCTAGTATAAGTGACGGTTTTAAAAGACTGACATCATAACCAGAATTTCTTAATAACGATGCTACCATTTTCTGAGTACCGGACGACTCCTCCCTGACAATGAACGGTTCTTCCGTTATCTCCATGAATGAAACACTTTTTCGACCGGCAAACGGATGTCCTGCCGCAACGATAAGCACTATCTCATCTTCAGCTATTTTAACTGCCTCCATGTCCCTGTTATCGGGCAAAATTCCGCAGAATCCGATGTCATAGATCCCGTTTTCTACATCTTCTATCACCTGTCCCGAATCACTTACCGTAACCTGTATCTGCACTGAAGGATGCAGTGTTTTAAACTCGCTAAGAAGTAGCGGAAGTATAAAATCACCGGGTATGGTGCTGGCAGTTACCAGAAGGTTTCCTACTACATCCTCTCGTAATTGATTTATATCTTTCAACATGGAGTTATATTCATCCTGGGTTTTCTGAGCGAACGAAAGTAGTCTTTTACCGGGTTCGGTGAGAGTCAACTTTTTTTGTTTTCGGTCGATAAGCCGTACTCCCAGATCCTGTTCAAGTTTCTGTATCTGAAACGATACCGCCGGCTGGCTTATCCCCAATTTCTTCGCTACCTCTGAAAAATTACCGGTTTTCACCACTTCAATATAAGTTTTTAAATGATCCAGATTCATATTCAATCCTCTGAAGGGTTAACAACCCCTGAATCGTATTTAAAGCATATTATATACCATCGACGAAAATAGATGAAAAATCATGGAATACTATACAAATTCTCAGGATAACCTGACACCATCAAGGAACTAGCGAAACAGGAGTGTTGCTTCTTCCTTAACATACCTTTCAAGGAAACCACCTTCCTTATGAACAGCCTCAACATCATCCGGGCGCGGATGGATCGTTAAATCCTCCTCCAATAATCCGAAACTTTCCAGGATATCACCCCCTTTACCTTCGGATCGGTAATACCCAATCGCACCGGCAACTGCCGCGCCCAAAGCTGCTCCGCCTGTTTCGATAGGAGTCACCGGTCTGTTCCAGATAGCGGCAATTCTCCTCAGTATTTCACGGCTGTTCCTGGCGCCACCAGTAACATACAAAGTTTCTCCCGTTTGCCTGGTAAATTCCTTAGAGTAAGTATAAACCGCAACTAGTGTAGTCTCGATAAGAGCAGCATAATCGGTTCCCAGACCGGGAGTAAAATCCCCAATCCTGGTAATATCGATATTGCCGGACGGGGGAAAAGACTCGTTCCTGGGCT
>CP070800.1:291178-293746 GCA_020343555.1 Dehalococcoidales bacterium | reverse complement strand
CTCCTGCTTGGTGAGTTTATATGAGTAACATTTTGTAACCTTGGCACCGGCACCGAGAGCAGCATGGTTGGCTGCTTTACTGGTATAGTCCGGGACAAATCCGGCGCATACCATACGCAGGCCACCGGCTGCGCTGCTGCAGGCCAATGCTTCCTTCTTTTCTAGGTCACTTATACCGGTAGTCTCAGCTATCTGTTTCAGGGCTTGATCCAGTGCCAGGGTAATATCGGTGTCTACCGTAGACGGCGTCCGGACAAGAGAAACAATTTCTTCCATATCAAGGTTAATCGCTACGACTTTGGTATACGTGCTGCCGAAGTCGACAAAAAGTCTGATACTATCCACTTGGTTAAACCTTCCTGCGGTATAAGTTTGCTACATTCTGCCTTTTGCTTTAAGGTCGGTTCTCAGGTCTTCTAAAGCCGCATCAAGATCCGCTTCGGGCGGGTACACTCTATCAAAACCAAGCGCTTTGAATTTCTTTTCATCGTCTTCGAAATTTGATCTTCCCAGCCCCAGAATACCGCCGATATATAACAGGACGTCACCGAGACCGGCTTCTCTACGTTTTTCATCGAAACCTTTAAGGTCGAGATCGGCCATACCGTACAACGAACTCATCAATATAGCATCGGCTCTTGTTTCCTGGGCTACCTTTATAAATTCCTCCGGAGATACCTGTATCCCCAGGGCTACTACGTTAAATCCGGCATCTTTGAGAGCGCGGGATAGTATCTTGGTACCAATTACATGTGAATCGGATCCTACGGTCCCTGTAATAATAGTTGGCGCGTTTTCCATAATTACTCCTTCTACTACAATCAAACTTAGTGTTTATTGAACTAGTCGTTATAGGGGGGCAGCCCAACCATTTTACCTTTACTTAAACTCCACAGGTCGCTGACTGCAGTGTAGTAATCAACCTTCTTTCCTTCTATTGCTTCTCTTTCTGCTATCTTGGCCCGGTGGAAGTCTTTGATCTCTTCCGGAATAGGGAGATTTCCAAATTCCAGGTAACGGCATGCACCTCTGGCATCCCTGACGCCCAGCACTTCATCCTTGATGGTGATGTTGGGACTCCAGGGTGAATCGAGTACACCGGACTCGACGGCTGCAACCGTACCTTCAGCGATATCGCCGTCACCGAGGTCGAGGATCCTGTCCATGATTGCCCTGACCTCTATTTCGGTTATTCTTTCTTCTTCTTCGACACCCTTGATATCTATCTCTATTTTCTGTTCTCTTACCACATCGAAGATCCATTTTGCTGCGCGGTAACTCATCTCGTGAGTTTCGGTAGTCGGGATACCAGCGCCCTCATCGATACTTCTCAGGTCTACGGCATTTGTCTTGGCTAGCGAACCGACCATAGCTACATAGCACAGGTAGGCAAAAGCGCCGCCCAGATGCCTGGCAACGGGGAATAAGGGAGTCTGTGCCGGACAGCATCCGGTGATCATACAGTCCTCATAACCGAATTTGTCCAGGTACTCACGTATCAGTCTGGGGGCGAGTCTTATCCATGCAGTATCCTGGGTCATGTTCCCCATGCAGTGTACCAGCGGATAAAGGGCTTTCTGTCCTTGTGCAGCCGACGTGACAGCCTCAATTATCAGACCAACGATACCTACTGTCAGTGGGAAGGGTGCGCCTGGCAGCCATCCGTGAAGATCAGTACAGAGGATAACGCCCCTGTCTGCGTACCAGCCGACTGTACTCATGCGTTCCTGTGCTCCCTTTACTAGGTCTCTTATCGAGACGTTCTTGGCGTAGCTCCCGAAGTGCAGAAATCCGATTCCGCCGCCGCCAGTTGTCATTCCGGCTGCGATAGCAAAATCACCGCCGGCTGCCCTCGGGCTAAGCGCAGCGTCGACATTCTCGCTGATTTTTCGGACCTCTTTAAGCGGGTAATGGAAGATCGGAAACCCGTTCAATAAAGGTTTCCCGGTCTTTTCGACTTCCTTCATAATTTCAGCGACTTTTTCATGCTGACCGGTCCGCGTGTAGCTGTCGGTAGTAACCGGGATGAGCACCACTCCGGCGTCCCGCATCGACTGGCAGAGTTTTACCATATCATCAAGTACCGGTGTTCCCGCTCTCGGGAACACACTCATCTTCCCATCTTCCTCGAGCTTTTTCATTACCTTCCACCAGACTTTGCTGTCAGGCAGACTTTTCTGATAGGCCACGGCTTCCTCTAGATCAACGTCTTTACCATGAGGAAGTTTATCAAGCTCCTCCCGCCTTCTCTTCATCAGCAGCTCTTCGTCAACCCGTTTGTTTTCCAGTTTTCTCTCTTTCATGTACTATCCTTTCTCTACGTTACTGATGATTCTCAAAACGGATTTCCGGCATGTTTTCCGATGTGAGTTTTTATCGTATCAAGAGGATACACCTCTCTAAAAACTGATGTCAAGAAAATCTAATCCTGGTTCAGTTCAACATCCATCGCTATTTCTGGTATTTAGGAGCGATAGTTGCATGAAGGAACATTATCGGTTTATCTACTCTGACGAAGTTGAGGGGACAGTGTATCGTATTTTTCGGTATGTAGATTACCGTAGGTTT
>CP070800.1:286267-291078 GCA_020343555.1 Dehalococcoidales bacterium | reverse complement strand
GTGATCGCAGGAATGGATGCCTGGCAAAACTCTGTAAGGGCTAAGGGTGAAGAACCCCGCGGGATTTTCCCCTGCGAATATCGAAGAGACTGCGGTGGTGAGATGGTAATTATCGATGAACAGGAAACTCCGGAAAAATCACCGGGTAAACTCGCGAATCTGTTCCGCCGAAAATCGTAATATCCCGACGGAGATGTAGTCATGAAAAAGACATATGCTGAAGCAGGGGTAGATATCGATGCTAAGGCAGGTGCCATCAAGGAAATCGGGCAACTGGTAAAAGCTACTTACCGGAAAGAAGTGCTGAGCGGCGTAGGCTTATTTGGATCCATGTTCGAATTCAAAGGATACAATGAACCCGTTCTTGTCTCTAGTATCGATGGTGTAGGTACCAAGCTTAAGTTAGCTACAGCACTGGACAGATATGAGACAGTAGGCATTGATATCGTTAATCATTGTGTAAACGATATATTCGCCTGCGGAGCAGAACCTCTTTATTTTCTTGACTACATAGGGACTGGAAAAGTGTTGCCTGACAAGCTTGTGATTATTGCTCAAGGTCTGGCAGATGCCTGTAAGGAAGTCGGATGTGCGCTTATCGGTGGTGAAATAGCCGAAATGCCTGGTATTTATTCTGGTAAGGACTATGATCTTGTAGGTGTTATAACAGGTGTCGTTGAAAAAAGTAAGATAATCAACGGCAGTACTATTAAGCCGGGCGATATAATACTCGGCTTGCCATCCAGCGGTTTGCATACAAACGGATATTCTCTAATTCGGAACATATTCGGTGAAACGAAGGAAGTACTCGAAGTTAATTATCCTGAGCTTGGGCAGACCCTGGGAGAAGCGTTACTTGAACCACATCGTTGCTACTACAACCAGTTAAAACCTCACCTGCCATTAATCAAGGGTATGGCCCATATCACTGGTGGAGGTCTCCTGGATAACGTCCCGCGTATCCTCCCGGAAGGAACCGCAGCTCAGTTAGATTCTTCGGCCTGGACGGTACCACCAATATTCAAGCTGATACAGGAACGAGGGAATATCGATCTTATGGAGATGTACCACGTGTTCAACATGGGGATTGGAATGGTTGTCGTCTGTTCACCCGAGGATTCGAACGAGTTTTTTCATACCCTTCCTGAAACTATAAATATCGGTATGATTACCATTCAGGACAACGATAAACGAGTATTGATCGGTTAGAAAAACTTCCACTGGAGATTGATGATGGCTAATACTGTTCTGGTCGTGGATATGCTCAGGGGATTCCTTGAAGAAGGCTATCCTCTTTATATAGGCGATGAGTGCCGTGGTATCATTCCGAATATTCAGGAACTACTTGGAAAAGAAACAAATAATGGTTCGTCCGTAATCTATATATGCGATCATCATACTCCTGACGACCTGGAATTTAAGATGTTTCCTCCCCACTGTATTGAAGGTACACCGGAAACAGAAATAATCCATGAACTCTCAGGATACAAAGGTGAAATAATCCCGAAACGACGATACAGTGGTTTCTTCGATACACCGCTAGAGGACAGACTGAAAGATTTGAGACCTGATAAACTGATTATCTGCGGCGTTCTGACCAATATTTGTGTCCTGCATACGGCAGCCGACGCTCGAAACCGTGATTATGAGGTAGAAATACCGGTAAATTGCGTCGCTTCTCCTGACGCCGATGCCCATCAGTTCGCCCTCGATCATATGGAAAAAGTATTGGGAGTGACGCTGAGAAACCGATAATGGATGATACTAGTAAAACACCTGAATTCATAATATCAGATGCGGTATTAAAGGGCGAGACCGCAGATATCTATTTTACCCACACTCTTTCTATACTCCGCAAGGAAAATTTGAATCCGGTAGCGGTGATGGAATTATTTCCCGGTCATGCCGGAATTCTCTGCGGCATGGAGGAGATTAAGACGTTACTGAAAAAGATACTTGCGAAAGTGGAATGCGAAGTATGGGCGCTCAACGAAGGCGACGCTATGGATGCGAAGGAAGTAGTACTGCGTATCAAGGCACCTTACCAGAGTTATGGATTATACGAAACTTCTATCGATGGGATACTCGCCCACAGCAGCGGATGGGCCACCGCTGCTCGCAGGTGTGTTGAAGCAGCAGCTGGACTACCTGTGATAAGCTTCGGTGTCCGTCATGTTCATCCCAATGTCGCAGGTATAATGGATTACTCGGCAATGATCGGCGGATGTTCGGGCTGTTCCAGCATTGCCGGAGCTTCACTCGCCGGATCTAGTCCCTCGGGGACGATGCCGCATGCTCTGATCTTGATAATGGGAGACACCGTTGCGGCTACTCTCGCTTTCGACAAGCACATGGATTTTAGTGTCCCCCGGATCTCACTGGTCGATACGTTTCTGGATGAAAATGAAGAAAGTCTGCGAGTAGCGCAGGCGCTTGGGGAACGACTGGATAGCGTCAGGCTTGATACACCGTTCGAACTTGGTGGCGTCACTCCCGAACTCGTTGAAAAAGTGCGACATACTCTTGATATGGCAGGTTATGCAAAGGTACAGATATTTATCAGCGGAGGAATTACTCCCGACCGGATCAAGGGATTTCTGAAGTCTGGAGCTCCGGTAGACGGATTCGGTGTTGGGAGTTATATTAGTGACGCACCGCCCATCGATTTTACTGCCGACTTGCATGAAATAGATGGAAAGCCCGTTGCCAAACGAGGAAGAACCGCGGGGATCACCGAGAATCCCAGGTTATCACGTATTATGTAAACTTAATAATCTTTTCCAGTACTTCTTACAAAGGTTATTCAACCCTATATAAATAGCATTAATGCCTGTAAGGTTGTTTTACGTGATTGTGATACTCCCCTCTTTTAATTCCGATAATGTAACTTGACATCATGCTAGAAATTCATTATACTATTGCTAGTTGCAAATGATTATCATTAGCATTATATATTAAGGGTAATTAAATGGCATCAGAAATATCTAAAAATAAAAAGAAGAACCGGGAACTATTAAATGAAGCAGGGCTTCGTAACACCAGTCAGCGACAGTCAATACTTGATATCATCCGCCGTGGTCAGGGGCATCTTGATGCCGATGAAGTATATCGAAGAGCTCGAAAAAAACAACCTCGATTGAGTCTCTCAACCGTGTACAGAACCCTTCAAACGCTTAAAGAACTGGGACTGGTAGAGGAAGTACATCTCGATGAAACTCATCACCATTATGAGATAAAAGCATCCAGTGAACATCATCATCTTATCTGCCTGGGTTGCGGAAAAGTAGTTGAATTCGAATGTCCGATGAGCACGCAAATGAAGGAAGAAGTCAGCAGAGATAAAGGATTTGAGGTAGTAGATACGGAAGTGCGAATGACCGGTTACTGCCCGGATTGTCGTAAGGAAAGAGAATTATCAGATGTCGGAAAATAAGCATATTGCGGTCAGCAAGATGAAACCCGGCCAAACCGGGAAAATCATCGAGATACAGGGCGGACAGGGACTCACTACCCGCCTCAGCGCTCTGGGAATAATTCCCGGACGAAATATTGTCAAGATTAGCGATATGCTTATGCGAGGGCCGGTAACTGTCAAAATAGGGAGTACGCAGGTAGCGATAGGTTATGGTATGGCAGATAAGATAATCGTTGAGCCGGACTAGAATATTCATATGAATATATTACTGATGGGAAACCCTAACGTCGGTAAAAGCGTAATATTTTCGCGCCTTACCGGCGTAAAAGTTATAGCGTCGAATTATCCTGGAAGTACGGTAGGTTTCACCAAGGGGTATTTCAAAATCGATGATGAAATGGCCGATGTCATCGACGTTCCCGGTACGTATACTCTCGAACCGACCAGTGAGGCAGAAAAAATTGCCTCCGAAATGCTGGAAACGGGAGATATCGTTATAAATGTAATCGACGCTACCAACCTGGAAAGAAACCTTAACCTCACTCTGCAAATACTTGAAAAAGATATCCCGGTGATTATTGCGCTCAACATGTGGGATGATACTGAACACCTGGGTATACAGATCGACCTGAAAAAACTGCGGGAATTACTCGGAGTACCGATCGTCCCTACTGTGGCTATAACCGGTCAGGGCATCAAGGAACTCGGTGAAAGTCTGAACTTGGCAGTGTCGCCGGATATTCCGGTGCGTACCGGTGATGAACGGTGGTCGGCGATAGGAAATATCGTCAGCCAAGTACAAACGGTAACTCATCGTCATCATACTTGGCGTGAACGACTGAGTGATGCAAGTGTCAGACCTTTGACCGGGACTGCCATAGCAGCAGTAACACTGGTAGGATCTTTTTTCCTGGTTCGCCTTATCGGTGAGAGTCTGATTACTTATGTACTTGATCCGCTGTTTAATACTCTCTGGACGCCGGTATTACTTAGGTTGAATGATATCCTGGGGGGCAGTGGCTTTTTTAGCGATGTCCTCCTCGGAAATATTGGCAACGGAGAAATTAATTATGTGGAATCATTTGGGCTCCTTACTACCGGATTATACGTGCCTTTCGCAATGGTATTGCCCTATATCGTCTCCTTCTACCTGATACTGGGAATCCTGGAGGATACAGGATACCTTCCGCGCCTGGCAGTCCTTATGGATACAGTTATGCATCGGCTGGGCCTTCATGGTTATGCAATAATTCCGAGTATGCTGGGAATGGGATGCAATGTACCAGCTATCCTTGCAACCCGTATTCTTGAAAGTAAAAGAGAACGATTCATTGCCTCCACTTTGATATCCATCGCTATACCATGCTCTGCCTTGCAGGCAATGATAGTCGGTCTG
>CP070800.1:281019-286167 GCA_020343555.1 Dehalococcoidales bacterium | reverse complement strand
GGATCGTGCATTCCGGGTTCCTGTCCGCCGACATGTAGGGCGAATTCCTCAGATCCCTTGCCTATTTTCTCCGCGGCGACCTTCACACCATCAGCGAGAATATCGCCGAAGCCCTCTCTCTTAGCCATTTTCTCAAGCATGTCGATAATCGCCCGGTGATTTCCCCAGGTAAGGTCGATGCCGTCGGTGTCCGCTTTGGCGATAATGCCTTTCTCATAGCACTCCATGGCGAAGGCGATGGCAGCGCCCCCTGATATGGTATCCAGTCCGTAATAGTTGCACAGGTGGTTGGCCATGTTGATCGATTCCGTATCGGTATTCAGGCACATCGTGCCGAAGGCGGCGGCTGTTTCATATTCCACCCGGCGCGTGCCGGCGGGGTACCTGTATTCACCTTCCCCGGCTTTCAACCTGCCTTCGCAGGCGACCGGGCAGCCCCAGCATCCGGTCCTTCTCTCGATATTGGCGATCGCGGCGTCTCCGGTCAACCCGGAAACATCGGGCAGTTCATTGATGCCGATCCCACCCCAGTTCCTGACGGGCGTATTGCCACCGTGGGCGAAGATAGAGGTGACATTGGATGTCCCGTACTTGTGAAATCGTGAGATACTCTCTTCCGTTCCCGTCTCTCCTCGCATCGCCGCCAGGTGTTCGTCTCTCAGTTTCTTCAGCAGGTCGGTGTCTCTCACAGGGACTTCCATCTTTCCACGCGCTGCTATTGCTTTCAGGTTCTTCGAACCCATTACCGCGCCGACTCCGGAGCGTCCCGCGGCAGCCCCTCTCCGGGTGATAATACAGGAGATAAGCGACAGCTTTTCACCGGAAAGACCGATGCTGACACTCTCCATATCGTTCCCATACTCTTCCTTGAGCGAGTCTTCGACGGTGAACGTATCTTTACCCCAGAGGTGACCGGCGTCCTTTATCTCGGCTTTGCCGTTGTCCAACAGGAGATAGACAGGTTTTTCGGCGATCCCGGTCACGAAAACGGCGTCATAGCCGGCGAATTTCAGGTTGGGTCCGAAATGCCCCCCTGAATTGGCATCTCCCCAGCCGCCGGTCAGGGGCGACTTGGTGACGACCGCGTAGCGTCCGGCGAAGGTAGCCCGTGTACCGGTAAGAGGTCCGGTGAGAAAACCAAGCGTATTGTCAGGTCCGAGAGGATCGACTCCGCCCTTCTGGCGGTCATACAGCATCCTGGCGCCGATCCCGTACCCGCCGATGAAGTCGCGATACAAGCCGTCATCGGGCGTTTCTTCCTCGATCTTCCCCGTGGACAGGTTAACAAACAGGAACTTCCCCATATATCCGTTTGGCATAATTCTCTCCTTTCGGTACCGGCATGAATCAGGCTGCTTCCAGCCTGCAGGCACACTCAAATCCGCCTAATTATAACATAGGGTACCGAGATAGTATCTCAGGTATTTATTGAGCTACGCACATTTTCTTGACTATTTCTTATATCGCATAGTGATACGACAATTGTATATTGTCTTTTAGGAATAATATTGTTAAAATGAATAGAACTTATGTTCTTATACAAACATTTGAAGAATTCAAAATACCATATTATTGTTATTCAGGTTTATAGCAGTGCTTCAAGTTCAAGCAATAGAACTATTTCGAATAAAGCCTTGGGAAAATAATCCAAGAATTAATGACCATGCAGTGGACGCCGTTGCTGAGAGTATTCGATTATATGGCTTTAATGTCCCGGTTTTATGTGATCAGTCTCTGACTATTATTGCTGGACATACCCGTTATAAAGCCGCAATAAAACTTGGTTTAGAGAAGATACCGGTGATAATACTAGAAATGACTGACGAAAAAAGAAGGGCTTTTGCAATTGCTGATAATAAAACTGCCGAAATTGCCAGTTGGGATTTCCCGAAGTTGAAGGAAGCGCTGGAACAACTTCAATCAGAAGATATCGACATTAGGAGTTTAGGTTTCAGCGAAGATGAAATGAGACGATTCATATTGGATGAAAAGACGGATGAAGATGTAATTCTTAAGATTGAAGATTCATCAACAATAACTCAACCTGGAGATCTTTACGTTATGGGAAATCATCGATTGCTATGTGGTGATTCAAGAAATACAGATTCGGTAATGTTTCTTATAGAAAGTCGTACGATAGACCATATTTTCGGAGGTCCTCCGTACTTCAATCAACGATCGTATTCACATTGGGATGATTATCCATCATATCTTGAAGATATGAGAACGATAATTAATAACTGTCACTCCATAATCAAGGATGGTGGTGTATGTGTATGGAACATAGCAAACGGATGTAGCACACACCATGATCACGTCAGTAATCACTCCAAACTTTTTGAAGAAAGTGGATTTAAATATCTGGACAACATCATATGGAAAAAAACTGGAGCTAATTACGCAATACCAAGGAACTTTCATATTATGCGTAATTCGTACTATTATCCAGCCTTAGAATGGGAAGCACTACTTGTGTACCAGAAGCCTGGAAATATGCCAAAGATGACACGAGAAGGAAGAGATTACATGGCTAAATACCATACAGATGTTTGGGAAATATCTGCTGTTACGAACCAGTTGAAACAATACGGTCATCCGGCGGTTTGCCCTGTAGAAATTCCTTATCGATCGATGCAAGCTTACAGTGGAAGTAATGACATCATTTTCGAACCGTTTGGTGGTTCTGGAACCACACTTATTGCTGCTGAAAAAACGTTGAGAAAAGCTTGCCTGATGGAACTCAGTCCTGCATATTGTGATATTATCGTAGCTCGTTGGGAAAACTTTACTGGAGAGAAAGCAATACGTATTCCTCGCTGACAAAGTGAGAATGAATGAGAGAACAATCTAGACAACTAAGTATGGCTATCAATGATAAGAATGAGGTTTTTCTCCCTGTCGATTACACTCCTGTTCGTCCCGAACATTTGGAGATTTCTAGGATTTTTTTAGCAAAAGGAAGTACTACTACTCTAGAACGCCGTACATTTGCTGAAAGAATATTGAGTTTGTATCCCGGAGAAAAAATTATTGATTGTCCGGATATCCCTCACAACCGTATAAAACTGGAAGAAGAGGATTCACTTATATTACATCAGACGGGGAAAAAGACTCTTGTCTTTGGAGAGCTGAAAAGTGCTGTCCGTTTCAGCCAGGAACAGGGGAATTCCTGTCCAAATTACTGGCATTTTTCTCCCTATGGTTTTTGCCCGTTTGGATGTAAATACTGTTATCTTACCGGGACGCAGGGTGTCAAATTCTCTCCGACAGTGAAGATATACGTAAATCTTCCTGAGATGATTAATGAGATTGACAGGATCTCTATGCGCTTGGGTAAACCAACTTCTTTCTATATTGGTAAACTCCAGGATCCGCTTGCTCTCGATCCTTTGACTGCTTTTTCAGGAATCATGATCCCGTTCTTTGCGAAACATCCGTTTGCCCGACTGACATTATTAACTAAAAGTAATAATGTCGATAGTTTGCTGGATGTAGAGCATAGAGGAAACACGATATTATCATGGAGTGTAAATCCACCTGAGATATGTGCAGAGTTCGAAGAAAACGTCCCCAGTATGGATGAACGCTTGGATGCTATGGATCGCGTAGCTAGTGTCGGATATCCTGTTCGTGCTGTAATGATGCCGGTGATTCCTGTGAACGAATGGCATGAGGTATATAAGAAATTTACAATTCGTCTTTTAAAGGAGATCCCAATCCAGCGACTTACCATCGGTGGTATCTGTATATATCAGAGCGCACGTAATCTCATGGAGCGTAAGTT
This sequence comes from Dehalococcoidales bacterium, assembly GCA_020343555.1. The sequence continues at coordinate 282,383 of CP070800.1, read as the reverse complement.
AGGTGTCCATAATCCAATAACCGAGAATATTGTAAATAATATCGGAAAGTTGGGAGATGGTAGAGCTCGATATTCGCGTGAGTTGAGAGAAGAGGTATATTCAACATTGATTAAAACGGTAAGACAAGTACGCCCCGATCTTGATATAGCCTTGTGCCTGGAAGAAATACAGGTGTGGAAAAACCTTGGACTGGAAAGAAATCTTGGTCGTTGTAATTGTATATTATGAGCGTTAAGAAGAATGACTGAAGGATTATACATTGAAACGCTTAATTGGTTTAAACAGAATGAGAAACCGGAAATCGTCTTATTACTAAAGGATAATCCAGACTTTATACGGTTAATAATTGCCTGGGCAAATCTGGACTCGAAACCTTTGAAAAAACCTAAAGGTACTCCTGGAGAGTCGGAAAATAAACGCTGGGAATGGTTGTGGGAAAATACTAAATATAGTATTAAGGATCTAAAAGAAAAAATTGGTACTTCTCTTTCCGAAAATGCTCTTAGGAATAAGATAAAACCTCTCATTGGCAACAGGATCATCTATCCTGACGGTTCCATAAATTCCTTTGTAGAACGGTATCTGCGTGAACAGGTAGTACAACTATTTGAGAAGAATAGAAAGTAGCTACAAATTTTCTATGGCCTACTAATCAACTTACTTAACTGCTAACTCTGACACCAGCACTCCTTACTTCACCAGATCCTTCCATAAATCAGCTATATTTACCAAAAAATTGCCCCTGTGTCTCGTAACACAGGGGCAACATAATTACTGTTGAATGTTGAATTTAACTAGATTGTTTATCCGCGATATCTCCTGCAATATATACTTTAAATTTTTCTCCCTGGGCTGCCTTGATCATCAGGACAATCCATACCACGAAGGTGATGATGCCGATCGCGGCGCTGAAGAAATCACCGATAAAAGGTATTAAACCCAGTGTGGAACCGACTACGGTGAAAAATCCGAAGACGATGATCGACTGGACTGCATGGAAGCGAACCAGTTTATTCTCTTTCTCCAGTATCAGGAATATTATGCCTGTCACCCACCCGAATAGATAGCAGAGTAGGCCGGCAACATTTTGATCTAGTCCGGTACTGGTTTTCGTTCCCGTTTCAACGGTAGCCGGTGTAACCGGTTCCGTTGCCTGTTCCTCTGCCACTTCCTCTGCAACTACTGCCGTTTCCTCAGGTATTACAGGGGTAACATCGGGTTGCTGAGGTGATGTTGTCGCAACAGGTTTTCTGGCCGCTAAAGCGATGAATAAAATGCTAATAAACAATCCAATTATACCTGCCACGAGGATTCCTACACCTATCCCCAGTAATAGAGGTACTTTTGCCCCAAATTCCATGTT
>CP070800.1:278321-280919 GCA_020343555.1 Dehalococcoidales bacterium | reverse complement strand
CTTACCGGAAGCTATTGCCTGGACGATCGAACGATCTGCAGTACCGACATCACCACCGGCAAACACTCCTGCCACTGGTGTTCCCAGTGTGATCGGGTCGATTATTAACCGGGAACCGTCCAGTAATTCTGCGTCTGCGAATGACAGGTCGGTTCGCTGTCCGATGGCAAGAATCACGGTATCGGCGGCTATATCGCACGTATTGTTTTCATCGTAGGTCGGACTGAACTTACCTTCCTCATCGAATGCAGATAAACATGATTTCAGTTCAATACCGGAAAGTTTGCCGTCCTTAAGGTTTATTCCTTTTACTCCCCAGCTCGGAAGAATGTTTATACCCTCGGTGATGGCTTCTTCTATCTCAGTTTCATAAGCCGGCATCGTATCACGGGTTTCAAGACATACCATGGTCACTTCGTCGGCGCCGAGTCGACGGGCCAGTCGTGCGGAGTCGGTTGCAACGTTTCCTCCGCCGATGACGACAACTTTTTTACCTACTTTTATGTCGTTTTCGATCCTGGATTTGTATAGAAATTCAAGCGCACCTATAACGTTCGGATTATCTTCTCCGGGAACTCCTAATGTGACTGATAATGGTGCTCCCGTAGCAATAAAACAGGCGTCATATTCCTTTGTCAGTTCCGTGAATTTTTCTGCGTCCACCGGGCTGTTCGTCCTGATATCAACTCCAAGTTTGGTTACCTGGTCTATTTCGCTTTCAACTACTGCAGCCGGTAGCCGGAATTCCGGGATATTTATCCGCGGAATACCACCTGCGACCTGTTTGGCTTCGTAAATAGTTACTTTATGTCCGAGTATAGAGAGATAATAAGCACAGGTAAGACCGGCTGGCCCTCCACCTACAATTGCAACCGTTTTTCCGGTATCCGGACGTTTCTCTGGCTGATTGGCGTCGGCAGCGCCGTAGTCATAAGCAGCTCTTTCCAGTGTATTGGTTGCTACCCCCTGGTCAAGCGGGATACGCGCACAATCATCTTCGCAGGGATGAAAACACACTCGACCACAGATGCCAGGGAAAGGATTTTCAAACTTGATGTTCTCGAGGGCTTTATCGAATTCACCCCTAGCGATCAGATAAGTGGTCCACCTTATAGCTTCACCGGTAGGGCAGTCTTTTTCGCATTGAGCAAAACCCCCTTTTTTTGGTAGGTTTCTCACCATGATATCGGTCCGGCACTGGTCCGCACACCTGTAGCAACTGATACAAAGCTCAGGATCTATTTTTATCGGTTGACACGGAGTTGCCGGGTTTGGTACCAGATATGCTTCGTTATTCATTAATTAACCCTCCCTTCACTCAAGCCTGCATGCGCTTCGTAATTATCCTTGAAATTTGATGCGTAAGGTTCGAGGAGGTAGTAGCCCAGAGGAAGATCATCGGTAACGACCTCGCCGTCTACCTGTTTCAACGTGATGTATTTGTTCCATTCTTCCGGATCTTTATCGGGATAATCCACACGGTTAAAATCAAGTGTTACGTTACTGGCCTTGCGTGCCAGGGAAGCGTGAAGAATGATCTCACTTATCGTCAGTCTTGAAAGACATTCGATGTATCGTTCCAGTTCATGAGGATTCCTCACATAAGTGCGCGCCATTTCACTTTCGCGTATTGAGTCCAGCCACCATAATCCTGTTTCCATCATGTGTTCACTCTTATAAGCACTGCAGAATATCTGCATTACCCTGGCAGTACCAGAGTTCAGTTCTTTCCAGCCGATATCTCCACCCTGTCCGATACGCTGGTAGACACGGGCTTTTTCAGCTTCGATCTGATCTCTGACAGGATTAATTCCTTCGACCGTAGCTGCGTATTCGGCAGCTTTCCTGCCGGCATAACGACCTGTGGTAGCAGCACCGGGGTGACCGCCATTCTGTCCGGCTAGCTGGTTTCCGGCTGCATACAGACCGGGCAGAGTACTTCTCAAGTCCCAGTCTACTACCAGACCGCCACTGCCCCAGCCACCACCGGATGAAGCAGTCCTCCACATAGGTGGTCCCAGTCCTTCACCGCCAACCTCATGTTTGGTTATCGGTGCATACAGCATGTCTTTCGCGGGATCAAATCCTGCTTCGTTGAAAACTTTATGAACAGGTACACGTGTTTTCCCTTCGTTAGCCAGCATCAGATCCCAGATCGCTTTTCGCTCGTCTTCAGGCATGCTGGGAAGATCAGCGTAAAGAGGCATGACAATCTCACCTCTTTCAATCATGCCAAACAGGTCAGGATGTGGTGTCGCCCCTGCCTGGGAGAGAGATCTTTCATGGACATCAAAAACGTAATTTCCATTTCTGTCTACCCACGGAACCTGTCTACCGTTAGCATCAATGATATTGCAGGGGTACCAAGTATTAGTCGGGCTGCCGACTCCGAAACGCGGCCAGCCGAAACTTCCATGAGCGGGGCCTTTGCTTCGCTCCATCAGGGTAAGTTCAGCTCCTGCTCTCCAGGCGGCAGCAGTCCCTTCGCCGACATTATTCGGATCATCCAGGTGTACCGATGATCCTGCAAGCTCGGTATTGAACACCCAGATACCTGAGTACTGGGCTGCGCTGAGTACAGTAGATTTTGCACTGACG
>CP070800.1:272363-278221 GCA_020343555.1 Dehalococcoidales bacterium | reverse complement strand
CGCGACTATTTTCTCTCTCATACCACAAACCATATTATACCAATTATCATAGGATTACAATGATATTTACTCTCGATTTACGCATGGAAACATCGATTGTTACGATGTTCAAGGATAACTTGACAAGTTTGAGAATCAGGTATATAAATAGGTCACTCGGGTGGCTCATGTAATGACTTTCCACCGCTAGCTACGATAGATGGTTAATAAAGCTGTCAAGTGGAAAATAACGAACGCGGGAGGTGAACGATGGTTAAGGTAGTTATAGAGCGACGCTGCAAGCCGGGTGAAGAAAAATGGTTGGAAGGGCTGCTGAAAGATCTGAGAACAAGCTGTATGCGCCAGTCGACCTACGTGTCCGGGGAGACACTTGTCGATGTTAACGATCCTACACATTACCTTGTTGTTGGCACCTGGACGCGAATCGAGGGATGGCAGGGATGGCAAGATTGCCAGGAACGGCAGGAACTGCTGCAGATGGTTTCGACATGTATCGAAGATGATCCTGTCGTCCATGTCTATGCTGCTGCCGGTAATGGCTTAGGTGGATTCGAGATGGATGAGCACTTCACGTCTCTTTCTGCATAAATAATAATATTTGAAAAAGAAATTCGCCGGAGTTATCACGGGGATGATCCACGTATGACTCCGGCGAGTGTATTCATTATAGAATTCTGCCATCACCAGGGCAGATTGAAATCCGCAGATTTAGAGTATGACGCAGGGATCATTCCACAGTGACCGATTTTGCCAGATTCCTTGGTTTATCTATGTCGCAGCCTCGCATAGCTGCAACATGATAGGCGAAGATCTGAAGCGGAATAATACTCAATATCGGCGTTAGTGGTTCGAGTGTATCCGGTATGTATATCACGTCGTCAGCGAGTGATTTTATCTCGGTGTTGCCCTCCGTGGCAACGGCAATGATGGGGGATTTTCTTGCTTTAATCTCCTGAATGTTGGATACCATCTTGCTGTAGACGCTATCATTCGGTACTATGCATATGCAGGGGAATCCTTCGGACATTAGTGCCAGCGGACCGTGTTTCGTTTCTCCCCCGTGACCGCCTTCGGCATGGACATAGGCGATTTCCTTTATCTTAAGAGCGCCTTCCCTGGCCGCCGGGTAACTGTATTTCCTACCGAGATAAAGTAGATTATTATAATCCTTGTACTTATGAGCCAGTTCCTGAACTTGATCGTGTGATTTCAGAATACTGGCGGCGAGTTCCGGTATTCTCTGTAATCCCTCAGCTAGTTTTTCCCCGGTTACCCGAGACATATTCCGCTGCCTGCCTAACACCAGGGTCATAAGTCCCAGGATCATCAACTGTGACGTAAAAGCCTTGGTGGATGCTACGGCTACTTCCGGACCGGTACGCGTATAGACACCGGCGTCTGTCTCTCGTGCCTGGCTTGATCCGACTACATTCGTTATACCAAGACATAACACTCCGCGTGATTTTGCCTCTCTTATCGAGGCAAGAGTATCGGCTGTTTCACCCGATTGTGATATGGCAATAACCACGGAATGCTTGTCCAACAACATATCTCTATACCTGAATTCAGAAGCGGCGTCGTTCTTGGTCAGAATCTCTGCGTATTCTTCGAACATATACTCGCCGACGATTCCAGCGTGACGCGCCGTCCCACAGGCAACAATATAGGCTTTATTCACAGCTCTCAGTTTTTTCTCTACCAGGTCAAGCCCTCCAAGCCTGGCGTTTCCTTCTTCAGGTACCAGCCGACCTTTGATTGCGTTCTCCAGAGTTTCTGGCTGTTCCATTATTTCCTTGATCATATAGTGAGGGTAGTCACCTTTATCGAAATCACTCTGCGACCAATCGATTTCCTGGGGTTTTTTCTCCCTGATAATCGAGAACTTATCGCGACCGATCACAGCAACTTCTCCGTCGTCAAGGTAAATAACCTTTTTTGTTCGGGCGATAACCGCGGACGGATCCGAGGCTAGGAGATATTCGTCTTTGCCGATCCCTATCAACAAAGGACTGGATAGACGGGCGGCGACTATTTTGTCGGGATCGTCTCTGGCTATTACTGCCAGACCATAGGTGCCTTCTATGTGGCTTAACGCTTCCCTTACGGCGTCTTCAAGGTTGCCAGCGAAATACTTTTCGATGAGATGAGTCAAAACCTCAGTGTCCGTCTCAGATGAAAACCGGTGACCTTCATTCTCAAGCTGGCGTTTTAGCTGCCGGTAGTTTTCGATTATACCGTTGTGGATAACCCAGATATTCTGGTGACAATCACAGTGAGGATGGGCGTTCTCCTCTGTAACTCCCCCATGTGTAGCCCAGCGTGTGTGGAGAATGATTGGATTTGCATTGTCAGTGTTACTGAAATCCAACTTTTCTTCCAGGCTGGCGATTTTCCCGACCGCTTTCTGGCTGAATATCTTCTTCTCTTTTGCATTCCAGAAAGCAAAACCTGAAGAATCGTAACCCCGGTATTCCAGCCGCTTAAGAGCTTCTATCCCAAGGTCAATGGATTTAACGTTGAGGTCTTTACCGATATAGCCGATGATTCCACACATAAATTTATCCCTTACTATTCACTGGGGAATTAAAGTGTACTCTTATCGAAAATATAGCATAGAGCTTCTTTGCAAGTCAAAGCACGCTCGGTTATTTTTACTGAGCCACATTGCTCATATTGGTCTTTATTCCTTAATTAGATTGACAGGCAGAAGAACGACATTTACAATCAACGAAGGATGAAACTATTCGGTACCTCCGGTATAAGAAGAATTGCTGACGGTAGCCTGGTTGAGTTAGCGCTCAAGGCAGGGATGGTTGCGGGTAAATTGTACGGAGATATCGTAGTTGGAGGTGATACAAGGACATCCACCGAAGCCTTGAAATACGCTTTCATATCCGGAGCTCTGATTTCTGGAGCTGACTGCACGGATGTCGGGCTTGTTCCTACGCCAACTCTCGCTATAGCCGCTGAAAAATCTCGTGCTGGTGTCATGATTACCGCCTCTCATAACCCGCCGGAATACAATGGCCTGAAGTTCATAAATCCCGACGGCTCAGCTTTTAACCTTACTCAGCAGACGCAAATCGAAGAGATGATATTAACAGGCGAACAATCATCAGTAAACTGGGATTCTTTTGGAAACCTCAGGACATCGGAAGATGCCGTCAATAATCATATCGACCGGATTCTTTCGAACATTACAGGTCAGTTTAAAGTAAGAGTTGTTCTCGATTGTGGAGGTGGAGCAGCTTCAGTGATAACTCCTGTTCTACTCAGGAAAATGGGTTGTGAAGTAATCGAACTGAATTGCGTTCCACGGGGAGATTTTACCCGACCTTCCGAACCCACAGAGGAAAACCTCCAGGAACTGATACGGATAACCGGTGAAGCTGGTGCCGATCTGGGGATTGCCCATGATGGAGACGCGGACAGGATGATGGCGGTGGATGACAAAGGCAGGTTCATTCCCGGCGATAAACTGCTGGTGCTTCTCGCGCGCGAAGTTGATGCGAAAAAGGTAATCACCACGATGGATGCATCGATGATAATCGAAGAGACGGGTGTTGAAGTAATCCGAACAAAAATAGGCGATAGTTTTGTATCAGTTGAGTTGAAAAATGGCGGTGAATTCGGCGGCGAACCTTCCGGGAGCTGGATGTGTCCGGAGAACTCGCTTTGCCCAGATGGTATATACGCTGCTGCCAGGATGGCAGCTTTAGCTGGAAGAACCAGGATTTCAGACCTTGTCGATGAGATCCCTGAATATCCCATCCAGAGAACGAGTGTGAGGGTGAATAAATTAGATACTACCGGACTGGAAGAAATATTAATGTCTTTAAATCCCATTTCGACAGAAACCAAGGATGGTATTAAACTGATTTTTGATGACAGCTGGGCACTGATTCGACCTTCGGGTACAGAACCCAAGATAAGAATTACAGTTGAAGGAAAGAACCGGGAGATCCTGCGTAACCTCCATGACACATGTCTAGTGATACTGAATGAGTTCTTAAAATAAAGATAGAATGCTGTAACTTCATCTTGGTCGGGTAATACTCATACGGAGAGATATGCAAAAAGTTACTTTGGTCAATCCTCCACAGTTTTCGGATTATCCTCAACCTCCGATGGGGTTAATTCTTTTAGCCGCTGTCCTGGAAACAAAAGGTTATCGTGTTAACATCGTAGACGCTAATTTTCTCGGTCTGAAACCAGCGGACATAGTTCCCTTACTGGATGATACGGATATTCTTGGTCTCACGGCTATGACTCCGACGGTCAGCAGAGCAATCGACATAGCCCGTGAGGTGAAATCAACAAAGCCCGATCTGCCGGTGATAATGGGAGGTCCTCATGCCACTTTACTCCCGACCGAAACGATGGCTGTCGCACCTGAAGTTGACATAATAGTACGCGGCGAGGGAGAGGAATCATTTATCAGTCTGCTTTCTGTCCTTGAGGACAAGAAACCACTGGAAAATGTACCAGGGATAACGTACCGTAAGGCAAGTGTTGTTGTAAACAATCCACCATCTCAAGAAATATCAGATCTCGATTCGTTACCATTCCTGGCATATCATTTATTACCTCTGAAGTCCTATAGACCACATCCTCCTCACGGTCGTGCTTTACCATTTGCAGTACTTATTACGAGTCGGGGATGCCCGTATAATTGTGGATATTGCTCAAAACCGGTTTTCGGGAAAAGATTCAGAGGGCAGAGCCCAGCCAGGATTGCGGATGAAATAGTCTGGCTTCAGGAGCAATACGGTGTCCGAGAGATAGCCTTTTATGATGATTCTTTCACGCTGGATATGGACCGGGCGTATCAGATTGCTGAAGAAATAATAAGCAGGAAACTGGATATCATCTGGTCCTGTGAGACGAGAGTGAACCTGGTTGATGAAAGACTCTTGAAAAAGATGAAGCAATCAGGCTGCTACTCCATCTCATATGGGCTGGAGTCCGGATCTCAGAAGATACTGGACGTGATAGATAAAGGCACCACGCTGGAACAGGCTGTAACAGCGGTGCGATATACCCGTGAAGCCGGGATTCATGCGATTGGCTATTTTATGATCGGTTCTCCCGGTGAGACTCCTGATACTATCAGAGAAACCATCCAGTTTGCAAAAACGCTGAAGGTAGATTTTGCGCAGTTTTCCATCACTACTCCGTTTCCCGGCACGCGATTGTATGACCTTTATCTCGAAGGGGGTGGCAATCCTGATATCCCCTGGGAAGATTATGTTTATGCTGCTTCCAGCGAGGGATCGGCGCCGGTTTTTGAAAGCGATTCATTAAACCGTGAAGATATCATCTGGTGGGAGAGTCATGCTTATCGTGAATTCTATCTACGACCATCCTATATCTGGCAGCGGCTACTCTCCTGCACTTCCCCCGGCGATATCAAGGTTAATTTGAACGGACTGTCCATGCTGCTGGACAGTATCAGGACTAAAAAGAAGAAATAGCACCTAAGATTCGGATCATTAATTTACCTGAAATCCTGCAGCAGATCGAAGTACACCGCTGGGGCTTGACGCTCGACGACCGTATCGGCGGCAGAAGCAAGGCGAAGCAGCGTATCCTCCTGCCAGGCTGTTCCTATTGCCTGCATTCCTACGGGAAGTCCTTTGTTCGTGTAGCCTGCCGGGATAGATATGGCTGGCAGACCGGTGAGGTTGGCAGGGAACATAAAACGCATTATTTCAAACAACTCAGTGAGATTGGATTCACCTTCCGGAAGTGTCTTCTCAGGTATCAACGGTGCGACGATTCCGGTAGTCGGTGTAACGATCACATCCACCTCTTCAAATACGCGCTTGAATTCATCCATCATACGAGTTCGTACCTGT
>CP070800.1:269535-272263 GCA_020343555.1 Dehalococcoidales bacterium | reverse complement strand
TGTTACCAAGTATTTCTCATTCCGGACACATATTTCACGCCGAAATCATAATGATAACGGAGTTCTTCGAACAACGTTCTACCTGATATTAAACGAAAATCCCATGGAACATGGTGAAACCATATTAGGAATTTTTCAGGGCAGGTCTCTATATTATCAGATGCTTCCCTCAACGGGCTGAAATACTGCCCGACGGCATTACAACCTGTACCGCTGCGGTCGAAGCCAAGACCTTCCTTATCAGCCCGGTGATAGTAAACCGAATTCCAGTCTTCTCTCTTTGCACCGCTGAAGGCAGGATCAGGACCATAGTGGTGGCCTTCCTGCATGATATGGTGCAGTCCCAGCGGCGTCATGTAGTCGACACAAGCTTCCCATGAACCAAGCACCATCGACTTGATCGACTCCACGACATCGGTATCGTTCGACCATGTCATCCGGATCCATTCCTTGCAGATATCTTCGCTACTCAGATGATGATCCCATGCCAGGCGTCCGAATGCATACCAGTTCGCCTGGGCAAAATGATGACCACACCAGTTTCGATCAGAACCTGTATTCGATACGCCAAGGATAGCCGATTTGGTGTTACCGTACAGTGAACCATCTACTATTCTGGAGACCATGGAACCTTTGCCCTCAGCGTAAGTATCAGCATCCAGAATCTCTTTCCACATCGGCGCCAGGTAAATAAGGTGAGTTGACTGTCCCAGATATTCCTGGGTTATCTGCAGTTCAAGAGCCAGCGGCGTTTTCGGCATAGCACCGAAAAGCGGATGAAAAGGTTCTCTCGGCTGAAAATCGACAGGACCATTTTTCACTTGAACCAACACACCGGGATCAAATGTACCATCAAACGGTACAAATTCCTTGTAGGCACACTTAGCCCTGTCGGTATCAATTGCGGTATCGTAAACAAATGCCCTCCAGAGTACAACACCTGGGTGGTCACCCATCGCTCCAGCCAGCATATTCGCGCCATCTTGATGGTTCGCACCATAATCCTGCGGACCAGACTGCCCCTCCGAATTAGCTTTAACCTGAAATCCCCCGAAATCCGGTATCAAGCTGTATATTTCATCGATCTTCTCTCTCCACCAACCAATCACATCCGGATCCCGGGGATCGCCCGTATTCAACCCACCCAGTTGCACAGGCGCGTTGAAAGGCAGTGAAAGGTAAACCTTGATGCCGTAAGACCGAAAGGTATCAGCCAACGCTGCTATTTTTACCAGGTATTCGGTACTTAGAATCTCAGCCTGGCTGTTAACATTATTCAAAATAGAGCCGTTGATACCGATCGATGCGCACGCCCTGGCATAATCATAATACCGGGGATCAATCTTATTCGGCAGTTCATCCCATCTCCATAACGACCGCCCGGCATATCCCCGCTCAATTGTACCATCGATATTATCCCAATGACACAATAACCTACGATATATTCGCGGAGAACTGAGAATATCGATATTTTGTATATCCTGATGTGTTTGGACAAGTCTCAAGAAATGAAATACGCCTCTTATCAAGCTCGTAGCTGTGTTCGCGGCAAGTACTATTCTTGAATGTCCGTTATTTATATAACGGCGGATCAGGAAGCCCTCATTACCCATATTAAGGCTGTCTGCCTGGGATATATCGAGGTTTATCTTTTTAACATTATCGACAGTACCCATTACAAGTGTGTTGCCGGGTAATATTATTCGTCCGACCTGTATTTGCTTATTGAGTATCACCGGCAGGGCAAGATCCAGTTCATCCTTGATAATAGCGTATGTCTCACCTTTTTCAAGAATCGTCACCCCGTCAATCATCTTCCGGTATTGTGACAACCTGGTATCATCGTCTATTTTCAGATATCTTAACCACAGACGGTATCCGTCTTCACCAATCGACATCTATTACTTCTTCCATATAATCAATCCGGTGTATGAATTCAGTATATCTCTAAAATAATATCATTTATACCGTTTATCGGTAACAAATATTGATTATGATTATTGCTAATTACGGTATTATATAGTATTATTACAGCCACCAAATATATTATATTTTAATCAGGAAAGGAGTAGATAATGACTGAAAGTGCGAATATAAAAGTCAGGAAAATAGAACCGGATGATCTCGCAAAAATCAACGCTGTTGATAACTCATTACATGGCAGAAACAGAACAACGACTTGGCCATTTTCTTTTGATACGTATTGGAGAATCTACGAACCGGAAATCTGCTTTGTTGCTGAATTAGACGGTGAGGTATCAGGTTTTATCGCTGGATTCATCGAGGAAGAGGAGAGAAGTACCTACCTTGTTAACCAACCCAGAACGGTCGCCACGCCAATAGACGATCATCCAAAAGTGGGATGGGTTGAGATGATGGGAGTTCACGGAGATCGATGGGGAAAGGGGCTTGGTCTGGCTTTAATCGATGCATTTACTGAGGAATGCAGGAAAAACAATGCAATGATGAGAATTATAATCAGAGATGACGATGAACCGTTGAAGGGTTTCTTGATCGGACGTGGTTTCAACAGATCTATTTTCATTTCATATAACAAAGATCCACGACAAAGTTAGTCCTCATATTGGAATTCGGAGATGCACTGATCTCGATCAGTGCATCTCCGAATTCCAATATGAGGACTAACTTTGTCGTGGATCTTTGTTATATGAAATGAAAATAGATCTGTTGAAACCACGTCCGATCAAGAAACCCTTCAACGGTTCAT
>CP070800.1:266364-269435 GCA_020343555.1 Dehalococcoidales bacterium | reverse complement strand
TTATATAGCCAGTTCAGCCTCATTGGCTTCATCCGCCCTGATAGCCAGTATACTTTCTTCCTGTTCTTCCTCCCAGTCGGATTTGCCACTTGTCATTAGCATGAGCATCTCTTCGGAAACAGGTGAACGGGCAGGAATAAGTCTGCCGATGATGACATTTTCCTTTAATCCTACCAGCTTATCAGTTGCACCCCTGACAGCCGCTTCAGTTAATACTCGTGTGGTTTCCTGGAATGAAGCCGCAGCCAGCCAGCTGTTTGTACTCAACGAAGCCCTGGTAATACCCAGCAGAACAGTATGAGCGGTAGTCGGTTCTCCGCCTTCGGCAAGTACCTCAGAATTGATATCCTCATACTGGAATCTGTCTATCAGTTCACCGGGGATCAGTTCCGTGTCACCTGCCGAGTCTACCCGGACTTTGTTTAGCATCTGGTGGACGATGATCTCAATATGCTTGTCACTGATATTAACACCCTGTGAACGGTATACTCTCTGCACCTCATCAACCAAATACTGTTGTACGGCATCTCTACCTAGTATATGCAGCATTTCCTGTGGATTAACCGAACCGTCCGTAAGCTGTTGTCCGGCTCTAACAACATCACCTGTCTGGATACGAACCGGGATAGCTGCCGGTATCACATATTCTCTCTTATCCTGTTCTTCGTAGACAATAGTTATCTGTCTATCTTCTATTTCAACCTGGCCGGTCACTCCGGCTATGATTGTCTGTTCTCCGCTGGTTACTGCTACTTCCTTGGATTCATCCTTCTTATCCGATTTCTTCTGTTTGCCGGGCTGCGCGAGGACGGTACCGATATCCACATATTGTCCTTTTTTAACTACTGCTTTCCAGCCTTCAGGCAACGTATATTCATCTCGGAAAATTTCCGTACTCGTTACTTCGATCTTATCTCCGTCATCGCCGCTGATCACTTCAGCCACGCCGGATATATCGGCAAGAATTGCCGGTACTTTAGGTGTTCTCGCTTCAAAAAGTTCCTCTACCCTGGGAAGACCACTGGTGATATCGAGTCCGACAACACCGCCGGTATGGAACGTCTGTAAGGTTAGCTGCGTACCCGGTTCTCCGATACTCTGGGCAGCAATTATACCGACTGCTGTATTCATGTTGACTGTCTCACCGCGAGCCAGATCTCGACCGTAGCACGCCTGACACACACCACGTCTTGACTGACAGGTAAGAGGAGACCGCGCATGTACTTTTTCAACAGCTGCGGTTATTATTTCTTGTGCTTTAGCTTCATCGATTTCTTGATTTCGTTCGACAATGATCTCGCCTGTCTCAGGATGTATAACATGACTTGCTGCCAGGCGACCAATCATACGTTCGGTAAAGGAGGGTAAAAGCTTTCTGTCCTCCGGTTCGGAGATCCAAATTCCGTCAATCGTGTTACAGTCTTCATCGAGTATGATTACATCATGCGCCGCATCAATTAAACGACGGGTAAGATGTCCACTCTCAGAAGTCCTTAAAGCAGTATCCGTAAGACCTTTTCTGGCACCATGAGTGGATATGAAATATTCAAGTACACTGAGTCCTTCGCGGAAGCTGGCTTTAATAGGGAAATCTATAATCCTTCCCGAAGGATTGGTCATCAGTCCTCTTAGACCGGCCATTTGTCTTATCTGGGAAATGTTACCTTTCGCTCCGGAATTTGCCATCATGTAAATACCGCCGTAATGATCGAGACTGTCTGAGATAGCATCCGCTATTTTATTCGTGGTATCGGTCCATGCCTGGACGACACCGCTATACCTCTCATCTTCGGTGATAATACCGCTGCTATATTGATTCTCGAGCAACGCGGTTTTTTCTTCAGCTTCTGCAATCAACTCGGGTTTGGTACCGGGAACCTGGATGTCATTCATAGCTACGGTAGTACCCGATTTTGTTGCAAAATCGAATCCCAGTTTTTTCAAATTATCCAGAACCACAGCCATATCTTCGTCACTCAGAATTTTCGAACAACCCGTCACTACATCCTTGAGACCGGTCTTGTCAATCATTTCATTATAAAAATCCATTTGTTCGGGCAGCACTTCGTTAAAAATGATTCTTCCTATACTGGTTTTCATCATATCGCCGCCATTTTTTGTATCTCTCACGTTGATTTCGGCCCTGAAATCAACTACTCCGAGTTCGTAGGCAAGTTTTGCTTCCGCAAAACTACCAAAGGTCATTCCTTCCCCTTTCATCCCGGGGCGAATGGATGTTAGATAGTAAACACCAAGAACTATGTCAAGAGTTGGAGTGACGATAGGTTCGCCTGAACTCGGTAACAGCATATTGTGCATACTCAACATGGTTTCACGGGCTTCTCTTACGGCAGCTTTTGATAACGGGATATGAACGGCCATCTGGTCACCATCGAAATCCGCATTGAAAGCGGTACAGACCATAGGATGAAGCTGTATCGCACTGCCATCAATCAATACAGGCTCGAATGCCTGGATACTCAACCGGTGAAGCGTAGGAGCGCGATTTAGCAAAACCGGGCGTTCCTTTACGACTTCCTCGAGAATATCAAACATTTCCGGTTTCGCTCGTTCCACCAGTCTTCGAGCGCTTTTGATGTTATGTGCAAGACCGCGTTCGAGTAGCTGGTGCATTACGAAAGGCTTGAATAATTCCAGTGCGATTCTTCGGGGTATGCCGCACTGATTTATTTTTAGCGTCGGACCGACAACGATGACCGAACGGCCGCTGTAATCTACACGCTTACCCAGTAGATTTTGCCGGAAACGTCCCTGCTTCCCTCTGAGCATATCCGAAAGCGATTTCAATTTGTGATTTCCGCTGGTTGCGTACGCTTGACCCCTCTTACCATTATCGATAAGCGAATCAACAGCTTCCTGGAGCATTCTTTTCTCGTTACGTATGATAATCTCGGGAGCCCCTGTTTCCATAAGGTGACGAAGACGGTTATTACGGTTAATCACTCTCCTGTACAGGTCGTTGGTCCCGCTGATAGCAAATATTCCACCATCCAGCAGTACCATCCGCCTTAGATCGCGAGGTAATACCGGAAGTAACGTACAGATCATCC
>CP070800.1:257884-266264 GCA_020343555.1 Dehalococcoidales bacterium | reverse complement strand
TCTGGACATCTATTTCGAACTGGATAGAGAATGGAAACCGGACCTGCTGAAGTCACTCCTTGACTGTGATGCCATACATCTTACCGGAGGGAATACCTATTACTTTTTACACTGGCTTCGCAGCCGAAACATGATGGATGCCTTGATCCGGTACGTTGACCAGGGCGGAGTACTGATAGGTGTCCGCGCAGGCTCCATATTGATGACGCCGGACATCTCCACGGCAGCATTATGTGGTGACGAAGTGATGGAAGGAGAGACTGACTTTTCAGGCCTGGGACTTGTCGACTTCTTGTTTGTGCCGCATTTTGGAGTCATCCCAGTCAATCTAGACGACTTGAAAAAATACTCGCGAGAAAAGCAAACGCGAGTCTATGCCGCCAGTGACAGCGGAGGAATAGTAGTAGTAGATAACAATATAAAGTGCATCGGAGATGTTATTGAAATAGACGAGAGATAACGCACCTCATTCTTTTTCACAAAATAAAGGGCTTTTTCTCACCTTCAAAGCATTCGAGAGATGCGAGTGAAATGGAAATCATCGATGAAACACTAGCCTGGGAGATAATCGAAAAGTATACGACCGAGTGTGCTCAGCTGGATCCTGAGAGTCTGGTTGCGGTATACGTAATTGGCTCATTATCAGATGGATATTATCGACCGGGAGAAAGCGACATCGATGCGGTTCTACTCGTGTCTGATTGCTCGGAGAGTGTTTGGGGTAATTCTGACGAACCGAGTTCACAGCTTTCGGGTCTCAACAAAAAGTATAAAAAAAAATACGGCATACCAAAAGATTTCGGACCGTTTCCATTACAGTTAAAGGAGTTATATCCTCCGTATGCATATAATGGAGTACTTACAATGGAGATTGCCAGACTGAAGTTACAGGGGAAAGCCGTCTATGGTGATTATCCGATCGGTCAGATACCGATGCCAGCCAGAGAAGATTTCCTGGTAGATTTTGAGAATTTTGAAAAATGGTGGGATAGTGAGTTCTCTAAGGATTTTCGGATAGAAGAGTTTTCTGTTCGAGCGTGTGTTAATACTATTCTCATGCATATGAATCGGTATCTGATCATAGAAAAGGATATTATCCAGTTTAATAAACTGAAGATAATACCTTTATACACATCATTTAATTCCCCTTTTCAAGACCAACAGGTGAACGGTATTGTTGAGAGATACTTATTTCAGTCAGATATCATTACAGAGGAAGAGAAATACAGTATCAGGAAATATGCATCGTATTTGAGAAGCAGCATGAATACTTTACTTGGTATCAGTAATAAAAGCGATATCTGAAAACGGGATAGGTAAACTAAAGGTTATATATGGATATTAAAGGAGTCTTATTCGATTCGGGAGATACCCTGGTTTTCCCGAAGTCCGGTGCATGGTGGCCGGGACCTGAGTTTGAATCAATCCTTCTGCGACATGGCATCGATACAGCTGATTTCGATGCCGATACCATGAGGTTGGCTCTGGATGAAGGATATACATTCCTTGACAATAACCATCTGGTCCTCAATCTTGAGGAAGAGAAGGAACAATTCCGGACCTATTATCGCGTCATCTGCGATAAACTGGGCATAATCAAAGATGATGGATTGATCGAAGATCTGATGCGTGCCTATGTGGAAGAATGTAATTTTCGGCTGTATCCGGATACCATACCGGTATTGGAAAAATTAACGAATAATGATGTAACACTGGGCGTGATTTCCGATGCCTGGCCGTCACTCCATAATAAATACATTACTCTGGGCATAAGGCACTATTTCAAATCGTTCACGATTTCAGCCGAAGTTGGTTGCTGTAAACCGTACGAGCTGATATATCGTAGAGCCATCGATGAGATCGGGATCGCTCCAAAGAATCTCTTATTTATCGATGACGATCTTGATAACGTGAAAGCAGCAGTTAGGCTGGGTATGAACGGGATAGTCATGCTGAGAAACAAAGATGCTGATATCAGTGATGTCCCATACGTACAGGAACTGGCTGAAATCCTCGACATTATTCAATGAATTTAGTTTACTGATTGGAGTATTTTCTTTGATTACTAATATTGTCGATTTAGATGAGCATGACATCAGCCACATCAGAAATATGGCTGAACAGGAAGGCTACAACATGTTGAACCGCCTGGTTACAGATTATAATTCAGGCGAAAACCAGTTTGATAAAGAGGGCGAAAAACTCATCGGTTATATTGCGGATGATATCGTTGTGGCACTCTGTGGCCTGAATATCGAGTCTACGAATAACAAATATGGACGTATCAGGCGATTATACGTTTTACCGGAATACCGAAATCGGGGAATAGGTACTGAACTCGTAAGTCACTTTATTACATTTGCCGGGAAGTATTACAAAGGCATCGTCGTTAATATCGGAAACTTGTCCGTCAGCGCTTTCTATGAATCTAAAGGTTTTCATCCGGTGAACAATCCTTCATATACACACTTACAGCTGTTTTAATACCAGAGAGTTGCAAAACTGCTTCTGGGTAGACAGATACTGATGGCAATTAATATCAGAGCAGGATATTACTATAATTTAAAGATACAGTGATAATAGTCATTTTGGTCATGCTGGCACTACTTTTATAATATGCTATCATCCGATACAGGACACTCAGGAGGATAGAAAATGGGGAAATATGTAACGGGAAATCATTTTATTCGTTTTTTATTAGCAGTCACAGTACTTCTTACTTTACTGGCAGCGATCTCATGCGCAAGTTCGGTTCCTCGGGAACTCACCGATAAAGAGAAATTATGGAAAGACCAGGAGCTGGAAGATTATGACTTCACTCTTGAGCGTCAGTGCTTCTGTCCGGAAGACTGGCGGGGCCCTGTTAACATCGAAGTTCGTGATGGGACTGCTGTTTCTGTCACCTACCAGTCCGACGGCTCAGTTGTTACAGAGGGTAAGTTCGATGAGGTGGATACGATCGATAAGCTGTTTACGCTGCTAAATAACGCCTATGCTGGAAAGGGTGATTTCGAGCAAAAAGCTGATTCGGTTGATGTGACCTATGATGAACAGATGGGTTTTCCGGCTACCTTATATATCGATGTCTCACAACTGATGGCTGATGAGGAACAGGGATATACCGTCACTAATCTGGTTGGCAGATAGGTTATTTTAACCAAGATGAGTACTGCTGATAGACCATAGTCCATTATTTTTCTCCAAAGATAGAAATACTCTGCACGAACAGGCTACTAGGATTCGGTAGCATTTGATAAGATATGGTAGTAGTTCATAAAGGAGAAATTCATGGCTGAGAGTAATCAAAAGAACGCACGTCCTTCCTGGGACGACTACTTTCTGGAACTGGCGGACGCAGCTTCCAGGAGAGCAACCTGCGACCGCGGCAAAAGCGGTTGTGTGATTGTTCATGATAAACAGGTACTGGCGACAGGATATGTCGGATCTCCTGCCGGGCTTCCTCACTGCGACGAGGTCGGGCACCTGATGAAGAAGGTCATACAGGAAAACGGTGAGATAAGTGAACATTGTGTACGGACCGTGCACGCTGAACAGAATGCTATCTGCCAGGCCGCGAAAAGAGGGATATCCATCGAAGGCGCCACGTTCTATCAGCGAATGACTCCCTGCCGGACCTGTGCTATGATGCTGGTCAATTGCGGGATTAAAAAGATAGTTTGTGAACGCAGATACCAGCTTGCCGAAGAGAGTGAACAATTATTAGCTGAAGCCGACATCGATCTGGTATACAAATACGATGGCCGGCAGGAGTATTAGCCTGGATCAATTTCTATTAAACTTATTTTGCTAATTCAAACAAAGGAGTAGGTGTTGAAAAGACCTTGGAATGAAGAGCACTATGAGAATAGCGCCCTTGCTTATGAGAAGGAATCTTTCATTCATGGAACAAAGGGCGAAGTGGATTTTATTGAAAATGAAATCAACTACGATAAACAGTCCAGGATTCTCGATGTTGGATGCGGTACAGGCAGGCATTCAATAGAACTGGCAAGGAGAGGATACAATTATATCATCGGTGTAGATTTATCTAGTTCAATGATAGAACGCGCAAAACAAATAGCAGATAATGAACAGTTATTAGTTAGTTTCCTCGTTGAAGACGCCTGTCAATTGAAGTATGAAAACGAATTTGATCTAGTAATAATGTTGTGTGAGGGAGCTTTTTCGATTGTAGAATCAGATGAAAAAGACATTCAAATCATGCAAGGCATACATACGGCAATGAAGCCAAAAGCTAAGCTAATTATGACCTGTGGTAATGCTTTATACCAAATAGTAAACAGCAAAGGTAATAAGTTTAATCTTTCAACATTTCGGGAATCATTTAAACTTGAATCAATCGACGATGACGGTAATATCAAGGAGCTGGATTGTAATCAGCGTTACTACGTACACTCTGAATTAAGGTACATTATGACGAATATAGGTTTTGACGTTATAGGTATATATAATTCTGAGTTAGGAAATTATAGCAGAGATACAAAGTTAACCGAGGACGCTTTTGAGATGCTTGTTATAGCGACTAAATGATTTCAGCTAAGAATTTCTTAACATGTGGGATTATCTGGTCAGCCTTGACACTCGCATGGTTTGCACCGGCAAGAGACACAAAGCGTGCCTTTTGTATATGGCGGACGCATTCCTTGGCACCCGCATGAAACGGGTCTTTATTACCGCAGTAAAACAGACACGGCACATCAATGCCTGTCAGCTCATCATCCGTCAATGGCTGGTGATTGACAAGGGCATCTAAAATAGCGACATCAGCCTCGCTATTACCGGCAAACTCATTACGCGCCTCTATTAACGGTTTGATTATTGCTTCAGGCCAATGGTAGGGCGAGATACCACCGAAAATAAAACTGTCGAACCGCGAAGCATGTCTGATCGCCAGGTCCAGTCCGATTGCCGATCCCATGGAATAGCCCCAGTAATTCGCTTCGGCAACACCGACTGAGTCCAGCACTGCTATCACGTCATCAGCCATGGCACTGATCGAAGCTTCGTGAGGTCGGCCACTTTGACCGTGCCCCCTGGCATCGAATAGAACGAGTTGAAATTCGTCATTAAAAGCATCGGTGTAGCCGTGCTTCCGCCAGTCTTCCAGACTGCCGGTGCCGCCGTGCGCCATCACCAGCACCGGTTTATCCGGCCCCTCGATTTCATAGTAGATACGGACACCATCATTATCGGCATACGGCATTGTTCACTCCCCTGACAATTGTATCTGACAATACAAGACAAATACCTGTCGTTATTATCGATATCAAGTTGGGTAGTCTTCGGTCACCTACTCGTCATTTATATAAGCAACTCCATCAATCATCAGAAGGCAATCGTCATCGATAAATTCAGTGGTAGAAGTCATCCTGGCAGGGAATTTATCTTTTTCAAAGAAATCATTGAAACGCTTTTCCATCTCCTGCAGATCCTTTATTTCTCTCAGCCATACGTTCACTTTCACCAGATTCTCCAAGACTAGATTAAACTCCGCTAAGGTTTTTTCCAGGTACGAGAATGTATCGTCGAACTGGGTTGAGAAATCGTTGCCGAAGCCGCGATGCAGGCCAAGAAAAACATAATCTCCTGCCTGAACCGCAGATGAGTAGCTAAACGGGGTGGGAAGATATTTCACTTCTTTCATCTTATTTTCCTTTATTGGATCATTCCAATTTTAAGTGTTCGAATGTTAATATGTATCATTCAGAGATGAGCGGATTATAGTGGCTTAAAGACGGCAGTGTCAAACGGTATCGAGGTACCAATATCAAGGAGGAAATATGGATCGGCGATATATAATCGATAATGAGCATGAGCTTGATAGACTTCGCAAATTAGTGAATACAATCACCGACGAAGAACTAGACCTGACTCTTCACGAGGAAGGCTGGACAATTGCAGTAGCGTTAGCCCACGTAGCTTTCTGGGATCGGCACAGGTTAAGCCTTGTACGAAAATGGAAACAAGAAGGGGTAAAATCATCACCCTTTGATGAAAACATAATAAACGATGCGTTGATCCCCTTCTTTCTAGAAATAAAACCCAGAAAAGCTGCTGAAATGTCTATTACCACAGCCGAAAAGCTTGATCAAGAATTGACCAATTTATCTCCTGAGCTTATATCTGCAATTGAAGCACTCGGAGATCGTCATGCTTTGAATCGATCAATTCATCGCAAAATGCATCTTGATGATATTGACACTTTCCTTATAGAACAGCGGAAAATGAAATAATATTCATTTCATGACCCAATAAAGCAAACATCCTTTTCATGCCATAGAAAGCATATCCGGCAGCCATAAATACTCAACGGCTGTCACACCACGACCTTGAGGATTATAATGTTGTTTCAATCGCCTTCCCGAGTCTGGCCATACCGTCCCTGATAACTTCTACTCCGGTACACGAAAAATTGAGCCTCATCGTGTTCGTATCCTTCATGTTTATGTAGAATGGATCGCCGGGAACGAATATAACCTTTTGCTCCATCGCCCGGTCAAGTAGTTTTCTGGCAGATATTCCCCCGGGCAATTCCGCCCAGATGAACATTCCCCCACGGGGATGGGTACGCAACGTGCCGGCAGGAAAATATTCATCGATGCTTTCAGCCATCGTATCAAGCTGTTCGCCGTAGGCATTTTTTATCTTCGCGATATGAAAGTCTATATCGTTGTCCTGAAGGTACTGGAATAGAATATACTGCACGAACTGGTTGGTATGCAGGTCGGATGCCTGTTTTGCGATTATCAGCTTGTCCATGATATCGCCCCTGGCGACTATCCAGCCCAGGCGAAATCCCGGCACGACGGTCTTCGAAAACGATCCCAATAAGATGGTATTGTCCGGCAGATAAGACTTGAAGGATGGCAAAGACTCCCCTGAATACCGCAGGTCACCGTAAGGATCATCTTCTATCAGCAATGTCGATGTTCCTTCTAAAATACTGGTTATCTGCCGACGATTTTCTTCCGAGTATGAGATTCCCGACGGATTCTGGAAATTCGGGACGGTGTACATCAGCTTCGGCCTGCACGAACTCATCACTGAGCTGAGTTTTTCAATATCCATCCCTTCATCGTTCACCGGTACGGGATCAAAATCGGGCCTGAAGATAGAGAACGCCTGGATAGCCCCCAGGTATCCCGGCTCTTCTATGACCATAGGGTCGCTCTCATTAACATAGATCTTTCCCAGCAAATCGAGTCCCTGCTGCGAACCGTTGGTTATCAGGATATCCTCGACCGGAATATCCAGGTTTCTCTTTTCCTTGTACCTGTGCGATATCATTTCACGCAGACCCGGATATCCCTCGGAGTTTCCGTACTGGAATATATCTCTACCGTGCGTCTCAATAGCCTTTACCGCCGCCTGTTTCAACTCCTCAACGGGAAAAAGGTCGCGATTAGGCAGACCGCCGGCGAACGAGATAACAGTCTGATCAAGCGTTACCTTGAGTATCTCCCTTATAAACGACCGTGGTACATCGGAAATACGGTCGGAGAAGATTCCAGACATACCAATGTCTGTTGTTACACTATCTTTCATCACGTATACACTCCGTTTCTCTAGTTCTCCTGCCTGCCGGCAGTTCCTTTGGCTATCGCCAGGTCGGCTTTTTCAGGTTCCTTCGGACGCAGCGAACGGGCGGCTTTACCGGTAGCCCACATCTCCGATTCTCCCATCGCGGCCAGTTCCTCCTGCAACTTCTGTTTATAGTCCGGTCGGCTGCAGGTTCGTATGACACGCCGCGTCTCCCTTCCGTCAGCCACTCTCTCGTAAAGATCGTTGAAAACCGGCATCACCGCCTTCTTGAACTTCGGTTTCCAGTCGAGGGCGCCCCGCTGGGCTGTTGTCGAACAGTTTGCGTACATCCAGTCCATCCCGTTCTCACCCACGAGCCTGATCAGGCTTTCGGTCAGTTCCTCCACTGTTTCGTTGAACGCTTCGCTGGGAGAATGACCGTGTTTTCTCAACGTGTCGTACTGCGCTTCCATGATGCCTGCCAGCGCTCCCATGAGAACGCCACGTTCTCCCACCAGGTCGCTCATTACCTCCTTTTCGAAGGTCGTCGGAAAGAGATACCCCGAACCTATCGCTATCCCTACTGCCAGGCAGCGTTCTCTTGCCCGTCCGGTAGCATCCTGGAATACGGCGAAACTGGAGTTGATGCCGGCGCCGTTGAGGAAGTTGCGCCGTACGTTCAGACCGGAGCCCTTCGGTGCCACCATGATGACATCCACGTCGTCGGGTGGCTCGATGTAGCCGTAACGGATGTTGAACCCGTGAACGAATCCAACTGTTTGTCCGGCCCTGACTGTGCTCGCCAACTCTGATGTATACACATCGGCCGCCCGCTCAT
>CP070800.1:254868-257784 GCA_020343555.1 Dehalococcoidales bacterium | reverse complement strand
GTAAGATTAAGAGCTATTCCCCTTTTATTACAGCTGGTATTCTGCGATGTATAGTTGATGTCAGATACAATTTGCCTTGCAGCGCGTTGTCTGTCAGCGTTTTGGCTGGCATTCGAACTGCTCATGGAACGTGCCATGGTGCTTTCAGTACTATCAACATGGATTACATCTGCTCCCCAATCAGCCAAGAGCCGGGAAGACATTGGCCCGGCGACCGCCGATGATGCTTCGATGACTTTAATACCTTCAAGCGCTGATGCCATTTAACTTTCCTCCTTACATATTTAGGTTATAATACGACTTCTACTCGGTTATTGTTTTTCGTAACAGATCCTGGGCAATAAGAGCGGCGCCTACGGCGCCTACAATCTGCGGTTCATCAGATATATCTGCTCTGACTCCCAGATACTCTTCGATTCTTTTAACCACTCCGATATTCTTGGCAATACCACCTGATACTACAAAATCTTCTTCGATTTGTATCCGTCTTAAAAGAGATAGTACTCGTCGGGCTAGAGCATCACAGTAAGCAGCAAGGACATCATTTATGTGTACTCCGTTGCGAATCAACTGCAGGGCCTCCGACTTGGCAAAGACCACACAGGCATTACTCAAATTCGGAGGACTGCCACTAATATCCAGCGATAATCTGCCTATGTCTTCTAGCGGAATATCAAGCAGTTTCGCTATTACTTCAATCGACCTTCCGGTGCCCGCGGCGCATTTCTCATTCATGACGAAGGTTTTAACCCGTCCGTGCTCATCACAGCTTATAGCTTTACAGTCCTGCCCCCCCATATCCAGAACAGTATGCACCCTAGGGTAGAAGTGGCTTGCTCCTCGTGCATGACAGGTAATTTCGGTTATATTTTTGTTCGCAAAAGGCACTTGGTACCTTCCATATCCAGTCCCTACCACGAACTGAACATCTCCCCTCGAAATCTCTGTTTCGTCCAATGCCAGGTCTAGTACCCGCTCAGATGTTTCAACCCGGTTTACTCCAGCTATAACATTGCTATATGATAAGATCTCCCCTCCAATCATGATCACAGCTTGGGCGCTTAGCGAGCCTATATCAATACCTGCAGTAATCGAATCGTCTTTCATAAATACCTGTTCTTAGTCCTTATCTCTAATCTCTCCTGAAAGCCGTGCTGCGCCAATTGCTGTGATTATGCAGGATTCCTCAGGTACAATGATTTCCATATTCAGCATGTTGCGCAGTGAACTGACAACACCCTCATTCCTGGCAACTCCTCCGATGAACATGATATCTTTCTTTACATTTATACCATGCATAAGTGAAGCAACTTTTCCGGCGATAGCGCTACATATTGCCCGGGCAATGTCCGTTTTATCTATACCTTCGTTGATAAGGGATATTACTTCCGACTCTGCAAATATGGCACAAGTACTGTTAAGAGTAATTTCATTCCTCGAAGTAAGCGCCAGACTGCCTATATCTGTGATGTTCATCTCGAGAGCGGTAGCCGTTTCCTCAATAAATGCACCAGCACCGGCAGCACAATTTTCATTACGCATAAACTCCAGCACTTTTCCCACGCTATTGCAGGTAAACACCTTACTCTGTTCGGCACCGACATCTATAACGGTTCTTACGTCAGGGATTAACCAGGTAGCTCCTCTGGCGCTGCAGGTCGAATCTGTGGCGGATATGGTTGCGGAAGTGACTATTTCCCTTCCCATACCTGTTGCTCCGATAAGCTTGATATCTTTGATATCTATGCCTGATTTTTCCTTGACGACTTCGCAAGCTTGTTGCAGGGAGGCTTTGGTGTCCCAACCGCTTGGGACAATACTGTTAGCAATTAACCGATTATCATCCAGAATAACCAGCTTAACATTTTCTGCTCCAATGTCTATTCCGGCAATAAGCATCTATTTTCCAGTCTGAACATGTATTATTCTTCGTCAATTTCCGGCGTGTAATCTTCAATCCTTGTCAGTCCGAGATTCTCGAAGAAACGCTCGTAATCTTCTCTCACTCGCGCTTCATTCCATTCTTTGGGATCGCCTTCACTGGCTTCATAGGTCCCTACTACCACTCCCATATCACGGAGGTCCTGTATCCTGCTAAGCACTCCGATGTTCAATGCGGCGCACCTACGGGCAAGGTGCTGCATTACTCCGTCTATATGGAAGTCCTCGATTGTACACTTTTGTTGTTGAAGCCTCCGTTTTTCTATTTCCTCGAACTTCTTTTCTCGCGTCTCGAGTGGCATATCGAAATCTACCAGTGCACGAAGGGCATCTTCACGCGTCCTGATTTCAATGCCCTGTTCTTCCAGTGTTTTCGCAGGGATAGTATGACCATCCTCTGTATGATGAAATGCCCCGAAAGCCATTACGAAACCGCCCCAAACATAGCCGGCCCCGTATTTTTCAGGCCATCGCAGCATACCGTAGTTGTACATTGGAGCCAAGCCTTCATGCATCAGGCGCTTTCTTTCGAATGGAGAACCGGAAATGCCATCTTTAACCCGTTGCTTCATCTCCTCATTCAAAATCTCGGTATACTCACGCGTCCTTGCATTATGCGAGTATCCTACGAGGGGAAGGCGGAGGGACATTGCCTGTCTGTAGCTCATCGGTGCCGGAATATTTTTCATAAGAACAGCTGTCCTTGCCCACATAACCCTAGAATAACAGGTATTGACCGTCGCTTCGATAAACTTTTCGTCATCAAACTCTCTGCCAGTACGCTTCTCTATCCATTCGATTGCATCAGCGAGTTGATTGAAGAGGTATTCACGGCCATTTTCGGTACCACCACGAGCGCCGTCGATATTGAGAATGGGGAGCCCAAGAACTTCAGCAGTTAACTGAGCTCCTTTTACTAGAGCATGACAGCCCATCGGCTGGTATACAAAATCAGGGTGAATATCGGGGCCTATG
>CP070800.1:241754-254768 GCA_020343555.1 Dehalococcoidales bacterium | reverse complement strand
AGTATACCGTACCTGATAATATCTCATGCAAATCAGATAAAAAAGGGGCCGAAGCCCATTATTAATCAATAAAAACATTGATATTATGAACTGAGTAGTTCGGTCACAACCTCATTTATTTCTTTTCCGTCTGCCTGACCTTTCAGCCTGGCAATTATCTTGGGCATCACCTTCCCTTTATCTCCGGGACCCTGAGCGCCAACTTCCTCGATTACCTGTTTCGCTTCAGAAATAATTTCTTCCCGCGATAACTGCTTCGGAAGGTATTCCATGAGTATGGCCAATTCCGCCTGCTCCTTTTCCATCAGGTCGGGCCGATTACCTTCTTTAAAAGCCTGGATGCTGTCCTCATGTTGTTTAACTTCCTTGGAGATAAGACCAAGAATATCGCCGTCAGATAATTCTGTTCGCTTGGCAATCTCGGCATTCTTTAGGGATGCGAGTACCATTCGCAGCACACTGCGTTTCAAGTTATCTTTATCCTTCATCGCCTGTCTGAAATCCGCGTTCAGCTTCTCTTTCATCTCGCTACTCAATTTACACTTCCACCTTATCGATTATAGATTATTATCTTGACCTGTTTGCCGAAGCCCGGGCAGATTTCCGCTTCTTCGCGGTTTCTTTACGTTTCCGCTTTATGCTTGGTTTCTCGAAATACTCCCCGTGGCGTATCTCCGACAGGATACCAGCCTGCTGCACTCTCTTGTTAAAGCGCTTCAGCAGACTTTCGAAGTTTTCATTATCACCTGCATTAACACCGGTCACCTGACACCAACTCCTTTGACCGCCCTCATCGATCCTGATTCCAGCTTCGAACGGTAGATAATCACCAATATTGTAGTCAGCAGGTAATACTATGTCAAGAAAGATAATTTGAGAAAATTGGCATCACTTTCAGAGGAAAAATTAATGAAACTCAATTGTAGAGTCAAGCAATCAATATGTTGACCTTTTAACGAAATGCTCATTATAATGCCGTTATAACAGAGTAATAATATGGCACAGAATAATCAAAGTCTGCATCTTGCGGACGCGATAATGCATGAACTTAAGACCTCTCTTACCGCGATAATCGTCTCGGCGGAACTACTGGCTGCTGAATTGAATCCTGATGAAAAAAGTGTTCTTGATCGACTAATCCAGAGTATAATCAGAAATGCTCGTAGCATCGACGGCAGACTGTCGATATTATCGGAAGCAGAAGGACTTCTCCTTGATAATTCAAAGTTTCAGCCTAAACCGGTGAATGTATCCGAAATTGTACAGAACGTTATCTCACAACTTTATCCTGAGACTCAGAAGAGAAGTCAGAAAATAGTCCTTGATATACCAGAAAGCCTTCCGGCAGTTCGAGCGGACAGCCAGTATCTTGAACAGATCTTTCTTACACTAATGGGAAATGCTGTCAAGTTTACTGACAATGAAGGAACGATAAAACTTAGTATATTCAGAGAAGGCATAACACTAACAGTACAGGTCAGTGATAATGGTATAGGTATTTCGGAAAAAGAGTTGGAACTGGTTTTCCAGCCTTATTACCAGGTGACTCAGAAGAGAGGAGATCATACCGTCGGACAAGGTCTGGGTCTGGCAATAGCAAAGCTTCTGGTTGAACTGCACGGCGGTAAAATCTGGGTTGAAAGTAAATTTGGGCAGGGTTCAACCTTTTCATTTACCCTGCCGATGGCGGTGACGATTGAAAGTAGTAGTAATTGACGATTCTCCCGAAATAATCGAGGTCGTTTCTCTTTGTTTCCAGTTACGTTGGAGTAATGCCAACCTGACGTCAGCCCCGACAGGTTCAGAAGGACTGGAACTGGTAGAAGCCGAGAGTCCTGATATTGTTATTCTGGATGTAGGTCTACCTGATATGGAAGGTTTTGAAGTATTAAAAGAAATACGACGTTTTTCTCAGGTACCTGTGATAATGTTGACGGTCAGGGGAGAAGATACAGATGTTGCCCGGGGTCTTGAAATGGGAGCCGATGACTATATCACAAAACCTTTTAGCCATATTGAACTCGTCGCCCGGGTACAGGCTGTATTAAGACGATCACAGGGAGCGGCTGTCAGCAGTGGAGAACGTCCTTTCAGTAGTGGTAAATTATTCATTGATTTTACTGGAAATGAAGTAAAAGTAGATGGGAAATCGGTCAAACTTACCTCTACTGAACTCAAACTGCTCTATCTTCTGGTAAGGAATGAGGGACGCCTGGTTACCCATGAGGGGCTCTTGTCCAAGGTATGGGGAGAAACATATTCCGATGCCAGGGATTTACTGCGAGTACATATTCAGCACCTGAGACAGAAACTCGACGATAGTGTCGAATCGCCCCACATCATCGTTACCGAACATGGAATGGGGTACAAGTTCATCCGTCCCGGGTAATTTTGTATTTATTGGGTATAAACTCCCGTTACTACTGCTTCCTTCGAATTGAAATCATCGAAGAATACAATAACCAGGTTTCTGCCCGGGATCATTTCCCCCGACGGGATGCTTCTACTCACCGTAACACTACTCAGGTAAACCTTATCGCTGCCGGATACCTGTATGGTAGCGGTATAATTTCCTGAATTGAAGCTGTTCAGTAATCCCTTCACGACATCCATTCATCATCCCTCGCTTCGCGAATCATTCCTTCACATTAAACCACGCACAGTGCAAGGTGTTGCTTATATTCCCCTTTTCGAGGATTATGTATAAGTGTTAATCCCGCTACACGTTTCTTTTCGCTAACCATTCCGGCACGTTCATCGGTAATATCGATGACATCATACAATTGCTGGCCACAATTCACGGGAATGCTTATAGTCCCATCCTGTGCTTCACTTTCGGCAGTTCGCAGGTATATCTCACCTCTTTCTCCCGCTTCTCCAACCGTACTTATGTTCCGATCGATCAATCTGGCAGTTCTCGGTAATTGTTCGCATATCTGCTCCCAGGCAAAACTGTCTTTAATTATTTTTTCTCCCGCGATTGTATTATATCCCTCTACGGTAACCCGATTTAGTTTCCAGGAAGAGGAACGGTATCTACCTCCTTTGATTCCATGGTTCTGCCCATAGGAATATACGGACGAGTCGGATGAAAGGGGATGTACCAGATAAGCGACATCTCCCTCGAAAAATACGACATCAGGAGCCATTGACAGCAGCTTCCTGATAATGACTTCTCCATTGATTCCAGGATGAACGGTGAAATCCGGATAAAAATCGGTTATCACCGATGATTCCGATTTTACTTCCAGTCTGAAACCAATCCTGGCGAGAACGAACTCAAGTATCTGCTTCACGTTCATTTCATCAGAATATTCATTAAACCTGAATTGACTCTCTGAAATCCATCTGGCGATCCTGCTCCAGCCACCATAAGCGTATAGAAACAGGGTAGAGATCCCTCCCTTGCTGATATATTCATACGATTCTAGGATGTATGATTGTCCAGGACTTGTTTCATTTCCCTGGGAAGTAACATATCCGGGGCTGATTTCCAGCTGGCAACCTGTATCCAGGGGTGATGGTAGCGAACTGTACCACCCGTCGTCATTTCGCAGTTCTACCGTGAGTAAATCTCTCTCCGGATCTGTTTCCTGACGGACGGACATGACGTCAGGTGTTAAATCGACACTCATCTCAACCAGACCAGCCCTCCAGACACCGGATGGAATCGACAGCCAGCAATAATCACTACAATGTGCCATTGCCACGCCGTACTCGGATGCAAAATCGAAAGGTATCGGTTCCCGCCACAGATTATCAGAATATGCAGCTGCGACAAGTGAATGGGACCAGAAAGGTCGATTATAGGACTCGATACCGGAATATTTTTCGGTATATAAACACCGGTAAACGTCGGGGTTATCCATAAAAACACCGAGAAATTCATAATCACCGTCAGATGGAGCGGAAGCGAACTCCTCCAGCGGCGACCATATACCTTCTTCAAATTCGCCGTCGTCCCCATATACCAGACTCCATATCCTGTAGTTCCCTGCCGCATCTTCACCGGAAACGGCTATATTCCAGTCAGAACCATAACATAGGGCAACACCTGAAAGATTTCCGGTATCTTTATCCCATGCAGTTTTGGACTGCCAGTTACCGCCGATGCGTTTTTTGACGTAAAGACTGTCTTGATCCGTAAAGAATACTGCAGCATCACCATTCGGTTTATAAGCCGCAGCCAATCCTCCAACGGAAGTTGAAGGTGTATAGTCTATCAGCACCGGACTATACCAATTGTCTCCGTAATCCGTGCTTTTTATGTAGTATAATTCCTGGCTGGTATTTACCCAGAATATTAATACTTCGGATCCCAGTGAAGCAACGGCAACAGCAATACAACCATAATTCCCTGTATATGTCCAGGTACTGAAATCTGACTCGGGTCCGGGATTGGTCACTTTTTGCAGATATAGTTTCTGTCCGCTCCCGGGCAGGCTTATCCTGACTCTCACCAGAGAACCGTCACCCGGAACGGTCAACGAGTGATAATAGTCATCTTCGGTACCCTCATATAATTTCTGCCAGTCAAGTCTTACGATTCCTGAAATTTTATTACTGGCCTCGATTTTTACGTATGGAATTCCACTAGCTTGTTTCTGAGTTGCGAGTAACGTCGACGTTAGTTCTCTCATCGTTCTCCACTCTTATGTATACTGATCTAATTTAGCTATAAGAAGTAGGCACCTTTTAGAATTTAGTTATTCGTGCTTAGTGCTTCTCTTTTACGGTCCGAAATCGGTTGACTGAGAAACCGGTAATTGGTAAGGTCTGTACAGAGAACTGATTCTCACCTTGTTTTTGTTTCCCAGTTTTCGAAGTTCCCGTCTGAAATAACTCAGTTTCTTTCTCCCCCAGGTCAGAAATTCTTCCGGAGTATGTATCCCTCCTGTGTTTACCCGGTTAACGGCGTATATTGCCCATTCTACGGCTGCAAAACCGCAGACCCCGGCAGCAACAAGGTCTTCATTGACTGCTGGAATAGTAGACGTGGAAGTATTGAGAGTATGCAGTTTTCCATAATAGATATACGCGTCAGAACCGTCCGGTACTTCTTCGCTGAGAAGTGTGAGTATTTCTCCCCACAGACTGAACCGCTGGTATGTTGCAGGATAATTACCAATTGGGTATTCCACAGCTTCCACAGACACTCTTCCCGTAATGGTGGAAATGTCGATCTCTCTAGAACCCGACGTGGTAGCTTTGACAGCCTTCTGTTCGTAAGGAAATGCCCCGGAAAATTCTTTTACAGCACGGGCAATATGTCTTTCCAGTTCACTATCTGTCCAGCGGTAATTTTCTGAATCTTCATCGTGAAGATCCCGTCTGACAATCGTTTTCATTTCCGTTAAGTTCATTTACCCTTCCTCACCTGGATACTTTCCGGAATGAGAGGGCTTCTGCCCTCTCATTCCATTATTTCTGTGTATTAAGAACCGGAATAAAGCACCCGGATGTAACTCGAGTTCTTGGTTTTTGCAACTGCGTTCTCGCCACCGACCGATCCCGATTTCACTACGAGTCGCACATCAAAGGGTATGGAATCGAAATTAGTTATTGGTTTGAATCGACCGCTGCAGGTATATTCCTTGTACTCGGATGCATCATCCGGATATTCGATCTCACTGGTGAGATCGATCCATGTTCCTCCCTTGTTCCTTGCTTGCCACTTGAAAAGTACCGACTCTGTATCTCCGCTGGATTTCACTGAGCAGGTAAGTCCGAATTCGAATTCTATGACCACTCCCAGCGCCGGAGGATTAACAGTAATCTCTTCGACCGCCTCGTAAATATCTGTCGATGTAGTCTTTTCATCACTCCACTGGACACCGTTCAGAGTCAGCAGTCCCCTGGCGAAGGGATGTTCGACGTGTTCAATAACTGATTGTTCCATCACACTTCTCCCCTTATCGTTACTAGTTCTGTACTCCGATCAAAGCGGCTGCTTTGATATCCGAAAACAGCGCCATTGAACAGTACCACTTGATTCGAGTACGTGTTGCATCCTTCGTCTCGAGTGCACCTACCGGTTCCACCGTCAGATGCCCCGGCGAAGTCAGTCCGCACAGCGCTCCTTCTCCGAACTGTACTGCATAAATTACCGAGCAGTCACCGCCGGTCGTTGCAGTTTCAACACTGTCTACGACTACATGAGTATCCAGTATCCAGTCATTAACTCCGATAACGATACCATCCCAGTACTGGACGAAATTCCCCCATTTGTCACGATCGGTTTCCATCATTCCACCGGAAGCTCTAACAAGCGCGTTGATCTTTCTTCTCGATCGCCGGTTCATCAGCAGCATATCCGGTTTACCGCCTTTTACCGCATCGATCAACTCGTCCAGCATCCCCAGTGTCAGCGAAGCGCCCGATGCACCGGCGGCAATGACCTGGCTTCCGGGAGTCTCCGTATCGATTGTCTTTCTCAAGCCGTCGAATTGCTTGGTATTTACCGCGGAATCTCCGTATATGAAAGTCTCTTCAAATTTATTTGTCAGTGCCTTGGCTTTTAGTTCGACCACGGCTGCTTCCAGGTCCTGTATGTTTGAACGGGTTGCCTTGAGAAAATTATCCACGTCGGCATCACCGCCCATGATTTTCAGATTTGCCGTGACCTGTGTAAAAGTAGGAGTAGATTCATTCCAGGTATCGCCCACATCATAGAAATCAATATCGGGTAGGGCATTCTCACGATTGTAGGTCAACCCGTTTCCAGTGATCTCGATGAAGGGCATATACTGCAGTACCGGAGAGTCCTTTACAATAGTTTCGACAACTCCTTGCAGGAGAATATCGTTGGATAATTTGCTTGCTTCAGTCAGACTTAGTGCCATTATTCATTACCTCCAATTGCATATCTTATTTTTTCAGCAGGTGAGAGAGCTGATAAATCCGGGGATGATCTCTCCGGAGCCCCTGCGGGTACCTTTATCTTTGAAATCTCAGTTTCCACACCCTGTTTTATCCTGCTGACCAGGGCTTTCGCTTTTTCCAGCGACTCGTTGATAGACTCAACAGTATCGCCATTTATCAGATCTTCGATAATTTCGGGATTCGACTTGATAACGAGTGTTTTATATCCACTCACTGCTTTGGTAAGGGTTTCTTCTAGTGTGCGGCAACGCTCCTCCAGTTCCTCACTGGTACGCTTCAATCTACCAAGCTCCTCATCCTTTTCAGACACTGCTTGTTCCAGCACAGTATCCTGAGAGTTTATCCCGGATGCTTCGTCTTCTCCCGACTCGAGAGCTTGCTGCTCCTGTGTTTCCTCATTTTTCAGAATTTCTTCCATTTTTTCTCCCTTGTTTTCAGAATCAGGGCATTTGCTTAATGGTATCCGGTCGGGATCCGTTAACTCTCACTCTCGCACCATTCCCGCCGGTTCCCCTGTTCAACTCCCTGTTCATATTTAGAATAGCTTCCCTCTCCTCCAACCACCTGCCGAACTCCATCTCAGGATCTTTCACTCCCATCTCATCCATCGCTCTACGCCTGGAGTGAATACCGTTCTGTACCAGGACCTGTTCATTACTGACCAGCTTCGAAATATCCTGTGGAAGTATCGGCCCCCAGATGATCCTTAGCTGGTGATCCCCGAAATCTTCGTTG
Organism: Dehalococcoidales bacterium; assembly: GCA_020343555.1. The sequence continues at coordinate 247,151 of CP070800.1, read as the reverse complement.
CAGTATTTCTCGAGCAGCTTCAGGATCAGCCTGTTTCTGCGATTATATGCGGCTGTCCTGATGATTCTCTTTCGTCGTACTTTCTGCAGCAGCGGTTGAAGCTCTATTTCGAGTGCAACTCCGGATAAATCTCTTTCGGTTCCGCCGAAGGCAGCTCGTGGAGATTCTGACAGGTCATGCAGGATACGGTACAGCAGGTTTATATAATCGATATGAAGCCTCGCACCACCACCCTGGAGAAGATCGAGAAGATATGCCTTGGCATCCTCCGGTATATTCCAGACTGCGCCCGGGCTGACGGCGATATCTTCGGATTCCTCGACGTTTTCCAGCACGGCGATTTGATTACCCGATAATTCGAGTATCCGGGATAGCTGAGATGTAGCCCGGTTCAGTTCGCACTGGGGACCCATTATCTGTGAAAGGTCGGATATGCCCCAGAATTTCTTCGGTTCTCTAAGGTTGGGAAAGATAACGAAAGGTATGAATCCATAGGGATTGGTCTTCTTCTCTACGAGTAGGCCGTCTATCCATAACTCGAATTCTTCCTCTGTCCACAATTCGACAATCCTTGATGTCTTATCTTTAACCTTCACGCCATACAGGTCGTGTACCACATCACGCGTCAGGCTGTACCGGGAAGCAACTCGCCATACACTTGAAGTATCATCGCCTGTCCACCAGGTATATATCCCCTGTATGTCAGGAGCAGTAACGGATACCGCTTTTTTACCAGGATCCCAGATCACTTTATAGCAGGCATCACCGAGGATGGCACAGTCGATTTCCGTCTCGAAATCAAGCTGTTCAAGGTTGTTTTGCTCATAAACCCGGTACAATGCAGCTTCGGTATTCAACGCTTCTTCGCTGGATTTATCACTGTCATCGGATGGTTCTACGACAAAGTGAATTCCCGTCATCAGGTAGGAAGCGACTTTATCTATAAAAACCTTGGCATAATTGAATGTCAGGCGTTTGTCGCCACGTCTCGCTCTGCCCTCCCAGTGTAGACCGTGATAAAAATCAAGTAGCTCTCGGTATCTTTTAAGTCTTTCAGAGTCTCGTCTTATCAGTTCATCCGGATTAAATTCGTCATTCATCTGTATTACTCCTGTTGTTACCAATTCCAATCCGGGCGATTTTCAAAGCTCTCTGGACAGTACGTTTACTTACACCATACATATTTGCGATTTCCTTTACTGTTTTTTCTTCTTCAGTATGAAGCCTTATCATCTCGATAGATCGTTCATTCTTCATCCAATGACGCTTTCCACCGGGTTTAACATAGACGCATTCTTCGTAAGGGCAGTTAAGACAGGAATTCGCCAGATCGCAGCCTTCATCCTTGTAACCAATATGTTCGGGTAGCAGGTCCTGTATCGTGTCGGGATTTTCGGTTAATTCATTCATCTCTGTTCGCGCGGCATCTTCGCCCATGTCAAACTCCATAACTCGATCATAGTATGGTAGTATATGAGCATAAATTAGCACATTTGTTCTATTCCGTCAACCATGTTTTGTCGTTTACAATAGGGACAAAAGGAGTACACATGAAAAAACCTTATGGGGTAATTTTCGACCTCGGTGATACCGTGCTGCGACTTGATTCGACCGACTGGATAGCAGCCTGTAAAGAACTGCTTGGGTATGTGGAAAACGAAACCGATCTGACACCGGAAGCACTTCAGGAAATTGCTTTCGGTATAAACGACGACTTTGAACGACAAAAAATCGACTCCAAGATAGAGATGAATGTCGTTCATTTTTACAGAGCTTTGTTCGAAACTGCAGGACTGTCGCTATCGATCTCCTATGATGAAGCAGCTAGAATCTGTTGGAATAGTGCTTTTACGTTTACGCCCGAAGAGGGCATAAATGATGTTCTGGATATCCTGCAAAAATATAAGATACCTACTGGCATTTTAAGTAACGGCTCTTTCCCTGGAGTTTTACTGGAGGAAGAGCTTGCCAAGCATAATCTATTGCACAGGTTCTCCTTCGTGATGTCCAGCGCCGATTACTCGATGAGGAAACCGCATCCACGGTTTTTCAATATAGCTGCCAAGAAATTAGATATCAAACCTCAGGACATCTGGTTCGTCGGAGACAACCCCCAGATCGATATTAAAGGTGCGATCACTGTTGGAATGTATCCGGTCTGGTATAATCCTCGGGATGGTAGGTTGGATCCGCAATATGACTGTCTTGAGATAAACCACTGGAATAAATTCAACGAAATCATTAACTCACTACATTAAGAAATCCGGACTTTAATACCCGTCTGAGCCTGCAGTATTCGGTCACCCGGAATGATTACCAAAATTTTCGTTAATTTTCATTATTTTTATGGTATAATTAATCATTCTATGTCGCAGAGGAAATTAATAATCGCTGTTATCGGAGCCCGTGAACCTTCACCCGAAGAAGCCGGACTTGCCGAAGAAGTAGGCAGGGAGATCGCCAGGCAGGGTGCTGCCCTTATCTGTGGAGGACTCGGTGGAACAATGGAAGCCGCTTGCCGGGGAGCTACCGGTGAAGGCGGGATTACCATAGGAGTACTTCCCGGAGATGATCCTGACGAGGCTAATCCTCATGTACAGATACCGGTCGCCACCGGTATGGGATATGCTCGTAACGTGGTCGTCGTTCGATCGGCAAAAGCCGTGATAGCCGTCGGTGGCAGTTACGGTACTCTCTCTGAGATTGCATATGCCCTGGCAGGAAATACACCAGTTATCGGTCTGCATACATGGTCGATCTCCAGTGGTGGAATACAGGATGATTCCATAATCTACGTTCAGAGTTCACATGAAGCGGTGAAGAAAGCCCTCGAGCTCGCTGGTACAGAATAGGTGAAATTTATATGGCTTTTATAGAAATAATCAAAGGCAGGGAGATACTCGACTCACGGGGGAATCCTACCGTGGAAGTCGATGTACTCCTGTCCGATGGCAAGACAGGCACCGCGGCGGTCCCATCCGGCGCCAGTACCGGAAAATATGAAGCAGTCGAGTTGCGTGATGGCGGTTCCCGATTTAATGGTCTCGGTGTATCAAACGCGGTAGAAAACATAAACGGTGAAATAGCAGAAGCTCTGGCAGGAACACAGGCTGATAACCAGGAATCGATCGACCGAAAACTTATCGAACTGGATGGGACTGAGAACAAATCCCGGCTGGGAGCAAATGCCATACTCGGAATATCGCTGGCAGTCGCCCACGCCGCAGCCAGGTCAGCCGGCATCCCCCTTTACCGCTACCTGAATCCGGCAGACCAATACATACTGCCAGTACCCATGATGAATATTCTCAATGGCGGCAAACACGCCGCGGACTCTACCGATTTCCAGTAATTCATGGTAGCACCTGTTGGTGCAGATAGCTTTACACAGGCTCTGCAAATGGGCACGGAGGTATACCATTCCCTGAAAAAGGTCTTGAAAGATAAGGGACTGAATACGAACGTCGGCGACGAAGGAGGATTCGCCCCTTCCCTGCCCTCGAATAAAGATGCCATTGAGGCGATCCTGACCGCAATCGAGAAAGCCGGATATCAGTCGGGCAAGGACTGCTTCATCGCTCTTGATCCGGCTGCCAGCGAGTTTTTCTCAGAAGGTAAGTACGTATTGGAAAAAGAAAATGTCTCCCTTTCCTCTGCCGAAATGGTTGATTATTATGTCAATTGGGTCTCCGATTACCCGATCATAAGTATTGAGGATGGGATGGCAGAGGACGACTGGGACGGCTGGTGTCTGCTTACGGAAAAACTCGGTGACAGGATACAACTGATCGGCGACGATCTTTATACCACCAATGTTAACCGACTAAGTAAAGGAATTGAATTAAAAGCGTCGAACTCTATCCTTATAAAACTCAACCAGATAGGAACCCTGACCGAGACCCTGGATGCGATAAGAATGGCTTGCGACGCGGGATGGACGACAATGATAAGTCATCGTTCAGGAGAGACCGAAGACACGACCATTGCCGATCTCTCTGTAGCAATGAGTTCCGGTCAGATAAAGACGGGGGCTCCCTGCCGATCGGAACGGACAGCCAAATACAACCGTCTTCTCAGGATCGAGGAGGAATTGGGGAAAACCGCCGAATACGGTGGAACCAAATCCTTCAGAAAATATTAATAATATAGTGAGATTGGAATAATGAAAGATTAGAATGATTGAAATCAAACCGGACATTTACCAGCTACAGATACCTATTCACAATAATCCACTTGGGCACACCAATATATATCTTATCCGTGACAATGACGGATACCTCCTGATCGATGCCGGATGGGACAGCGAAGAAGCCCTAAAGGCAATGAAAGATCAACTTTCCGAAGTCGGGGCAGACCTGAATCATGTTACGAGAATTATCGTTACCCACGTCCACGGCGATCATTACGGACTAGTGCATACCTTGAAAAATTATACGGATGCGGAGATAATAATCCATCGCCGGGAAAAAGAAGTACTCATGTACAGGTATACTACCGTATATGAAACATTAAGTGACATCGAAGAATCCTGGGCGAGAAACGGCGCTCCTCAAAACGAATTACCCATGCCCGATCTTCCAACCAGGGATACTCAACGTCTGCAAACACCTGTAATACCGGACAGTACTTTAGAAGGAGGTGAAATAGTAACCGTAGGAAACTACGATCTGCAGGTTATCTGGACTCCTGGACACGCTCCGGGACATATATGTCTCTATGAATCCGACAGCAAAATTCTGTTCGGAGGAGACCATGTCTTGCCGGTGATAACACCGAATATCAGCTTACTCCCTTACTCTGGGGAGAATCCTCTAGGGGAGTTTATGGACTCTCTGAAAATCCTAGATGAACTTGATGTAGAACTGGTATTGCCGGCACACGAAAACATTTATAATGACCTGCATAAAAGAATTGTGGAAATAATCCACCATCACCACGAGAGAAACCTGGAGATAAAAGAAACCCTGAAAGAAGGACCCAAGACAGCTTATCAGATATCATCGGTCATTACTTGGATCCCTGAATCCGGCGGAATCAGGTACCAAGATCTTCCACCGATGCACAAGCGGATGGCAGTACTTGAGACCCTCGCCCACTTGAAGGCTATGCTGGTGGATGGTGAAGTCAAGAGTTTTACAGATGATGATATTGACTATTATGAAATTTCCTGACAGGAAGGTGCTGTAAAAGTATAACCATCAAATTATAGGGGGAGGTAATGGCAGTAAAAGTTGGTTTCAACGGTTTCGGACGCATCGGCAAGCTAACCTTACGAGCAATAAACAAGTATTATAAAGATGATCTTGAAGTGGTCGCAGTAAATAACTGGTCGGATCCGAAAACAAATGCCCATCTCATAAAACGGGACACTGTCTATGGTCAATATCCCGGTGAAGT
>CP070800.1:235334-241654 GCA_020343555.1 Dehalococcoidales bacterium | reverse complement strand
CTAGGTGATTTCGAGGGTAGCTCTGGTGCCTGCTTTCGCTGCCTTCACTCTTACCAGGGTACGCATTGCTTCAGCTATACGGCCCTGTTTACCAATTACCCTACCTTTGTCATCGTCGGCAACCTGCAGTTTGAGTGTAATGCCCTGTTCATTTTCCTCTTCGGTGACGACTACATCGTCAGGTGAATTGACAATGGACCTGGCAATATACTCTACTAGCTCTTTCATGACTTCTCCTTGATTGTTCTAAACTTATCTAAAATACCAGTTTTGTTTAACAATCTGCTGACAGTTTCTGTCGGCTGTGCACCTTGTTTGAGCCAGTCAAGTGCCTTTTCCTCATCGATCACTACTTCTTCAGGGTCAACAAGTGGGTTATAGTGACCGATAATGCTGATAAATGCTCCATCTCGAGGCGCTCGAGAATCAGCTACTACCAGCCTGTAACTCGGTCTGTTCTTTGCTCCTACTCTTCTTAAACGTATCTTAACCATATTGCGTCTAGGTTATTATGAGCTATTAGTTAACGTCTGTCAATAGCAAATACTTATTGTAAAAGGCATGAGATATGGATATAATCCCTTTATGGTAAAGAAAAGCATGTATACCCATCCACTAAATACATCCCACGCTCTGGAGATACAGAATAACTTCTCAGCCCGTGTTTCAACATATGATTCAGTATCCGAGGTAAAATATATTGCGGGTGTTGACTTGTCGGTACAGAATACAAGTAAAATGGCAACTGCCAGCGTGGTTCTCCTGAATTATCCTGATCTCTATATAATAGATGTTCAGACAGCTTCAGGCTACCTGGAATTCCCGTATATCCCGGGGCTTCTTTCTTTTAGAGAATTACCACTTATAATAGCAGCCTTCGAACAACTGTCGATTACACCTGATCTCGTTATGGTCGACGGGCAGGGTATCGCCCACCCGCGCAGATTCGGACTCGCTTCGCATTTTGGTGTTGTAATGGATATTACTACTATCGGTTGTGCGAAATCACGACTATGCGGTCGCCATGCTGAACCGGAAAACGAACCTGGTGACTTCTCTAACCTTATTGATAAAGACGAGATAATAGGAGTAGTGTTACGTACCAAACGTGGAGTAAAACCTGTATTCGTATCCATTGGTCACAATATAAGCTTGAATTCGGCCATTTACTGGGTACTAAACTGTTGCCGAGGTTATCGGATTCCTCAACCTACCCGTCTTGCTCATCTCGCAGCGGGAGGGAATCTGCAAATGAAAGGCCATAGTGCCATATCTTAACGGGAACATCGTGTATAATAATATCAGGGAGTTGATGAGTGCAGGAACTAAGAGATAAACTACAAGACCTACAAACCAGAATAGCTAACGCACTGGTGCATCTTTGATGTTGCTGCAAAAGAAAAAGAAAGTACCAGATTAGAAAAGCAATCGGTTAAACAGGATTTCTGGCTTGACCAGGTAAATGCGAAGCGAGTTATGCGTCGCCTGTCAGAGATTAATAAATTAGTTGAAAAATGGCGCGGGTTAGAGAGACGTGTGAAAGATATCAGTGAAATGGTATCTCTGGCAGAGGAAGATGTCCTGTTTCGAGAAGAATACGAAATCGAGATTGATTCCGTATCCTCATACCTGGATGAACTGGAACTTGAAATGGCTTTCAGCGGCGAATACGATTCCAGAAATGCCATCCTGGCTATTCACGCAGGAGCAGGAGGTACCGAATCACAGGACTGGGCGGAAATGCTCCAGCGAATGTATCTCCGATGGGCAGAACGGCGTGGTTATAAAACCGAAATTCTTGACTCCTCACCGGGAGATGAAGCCGGTATAAAAAGCACTACTATAGAAATAAAGGGAGATTATGCCTTCGGCTATCTTAAATCAGAACATGGCGTTCACCGGCTGGTCCGCCTGTCTCCCTTCGACGCAGATCATGCAAGACATACTTCATTTGTTTTGATCGAAATATTACCGGAAGCCGAATCCGGGATCGATGTCAATATCGAACCGGACGAGATTAAGATAGATACCTTCCGCTCAAGCGGACCTGGCGGTCAGCATATGCAGAAAACCAGCAGCGCCGTCAGGATAACACACCTCCCGACAGGTCTGGTTGTTACATGCCAGAGTGAGCGATCTCAACACCAGAATAAAGATATCGCACTTACAATTCTTCAGTCACGCATATTAAACATCGAAATGGCTAAATTGGCTGAAGAAAGAACAAAACTGAAAGGCGACCGTGTCTTAGCCGGATGGGGCAACCAGATAAGGAGTTACGTCCTTCACCCTTATAAAATGGTGAAAGATCACAGGACCGACTACCAGTCCGGAAATCCCGATGCCGTAATGGATGGAGATCTGGATGATTTTATAATCGCTTATCTCCGTTCTATTTTGGGGGAACAACAGTGATAAAGAAAATATACATCCTGTTATCCGCAATATTCCTGCTGGGAGTGTTAGCTCCTGTTGGTCCGTCACTGGCAGCAGGCGGAATAAGTGTTATAGAGAGTTCTGCCGATGTTGAATACCCTGATAAACTGAACTTCACCCTTTCTGTTGAAAGCAATGCAGATATCACGGATGTGAGATTATTTATGTACGTCGACCGATTATCTTATGCTCACGTGACGAGTGAGGTACTAATCGATATCGTACCTGACCGCCGTGTTACAGCAGAATGGTCGTGGGATATGAGAAAGACAGGAGGGATGCCGCCCGGAACAAACATACAGTACTGGTGGTCTATTCTAGATACAGACGGTAACACCCATCAAACTTCTCCCGTAATTCTACGCTATGATGATACCCGTTTCGAATGGGAAAGTATCCGACAGAACGATATCACACTTTACTGGTACGAGGGGGATACGGAATTCGCAGAAGAACTGCTTTCAGCCGCGATCGAAGGTCTTGACAGACTATACCAAAGCACTGGAGTCGGTATCATCGATCCGGTTAAAATTTATATTTACGCAAACTCAAATGATTTACGAAGTGCTATGATCTTTCCACAGACCTGGACCGGTGGTGTAGCTTATCCTTCGTATAATTGTATAGCCATAGGAATAGATTCCTCTAGTCTTGAATGGGGATTAAGGACTATTGTCCACGAACTGACTCACCTCGTTATCCATCGGATGACATATAATCCATATTTGGATATTCCGGTATGGCTTGATGAGGGACTTGCCATGTACATGGAAGGCCCACTTGCAGAAGCGTTTACCTATTATCTGAGTCAAGCTGTAGAAAACGATACTCTTATATCGGTTCGAAGCCTGGCCAGTCCTTTTTCAGCCTACGCTGATCAGTCTTACTTATCTTATGCGCAGAGTTACAGCCTGGTTTCGATGCTCATTGATACATACGGTCGTGAGAAAATGCTGGAATTGCTGACCGTCATGTCTGATGGTATCGATTACGATGAAGCTCTTGAAACGGTGTATGGATTTAATATGGATGGTCTTGACGAAATTTGGCGTGATTATATAAACATGAAGTATTTAGATCAGATTAACGCCTTAGTATCCGGGATCGATCGATTACTAACCGAATCGGCTTTTCTTCTCACTTCGGGGAGTCTTTAGTGGGTAAGAAATCATTTACGATCCATGATCTGCCTGTCTCCGAAAGACCTCGCGAAAGGTTATTTAATCACGGGGTTGAAAATCTCTCCGCGCAGGAAATACTTGCATTAATACTGGGAAGAGGAATTTCTGGAGAATCCGTAACCGTAACCTCACAAAGGTTACTAAGCCAGTTCGGAAATCTCAAGGGAATAGCGGATGCTACCCTTGAAGAGCTTGCGAAAATAAAGGGTATCGGACCAGCCAAGGCAGCCCAGATCAAGGCAGCATTTGAACTGGCAAACAGGCTTGAAAAGGCCGATGAATCTGGAAAGAAACCTGTAGTCAAGACACCCGAGGATGTAGTAAGCTTGATACAAAACAAGCTTAAGGGTAAAAAGAAGGAATATTTTTTAGTACTTTGTCTTGATACGAGAGGAAAATTAATAAAAACATCTGAAGTTTCCATTGGCAGCCTGGACAGCAGTATAGTACACCCCAGAGAAGTTTTTAAAGAAGCCCTTACAGCAAGTGCCGCATCGGTTATATTTACTCACAACCATCCTTCAGGAGAACCTGAACCTTCTGAAGACGATATCAAACTGACCAAAAGGCTTGCCGATGCCGGAGATATTCTGGGTATTGACGTTCTTGATCATGTCATAGTTGTTGATAATGATTTCAGAAGCCTGAAAAGAGAAGGTTTGTTCTAACAGGTTGGAAAACATAAGTAAAATATCAGCCGGTATATCGAAATAGACACTTGGAAATAATGAACTGGAGATGACATTGAAAGCTGACCATAAAAAACTCGAGAGGGCTTTTAGTCCAAAATGCATTGCGATCATTGGTGATAAAAAAGAGACCAATTATATGTGGCTGCGTTCTCACTCGAACTTCAAGGGTAAACTATACTCGGTACAGGTAGCGCCGGAAGAGATCGAAGGCATTAAGGAGCTTGGAATAGAGAATTACACCAGTTTGATGGACATACCTGAACCGGTCGACCTGGCAATAGTAGCCGTGCCCAGGGCAATAGCTCCGAGAATCCTCAATGACCTGGTGCAAAAAGACGTTGCAGCCGCCCATTTCTTCACAGCCGGTTTCTCGGAAACCGATACCGAAGAAGGAATCAACCTTGAAAAAGCGATGATCGAGATTGCTGAAAAAAGCAATTTTCATATTGTCGGTCCAAACTGCATGGGAATCTTCAATCCCAGCCTTGGCGTCGGACAGGGAGCGGCTTTCCAGGAAACACCTGTCGCCGGTCCTGTAGGGTTGATTTCACAGAGCGGTACCCATGCCGTTACCTTTAACAGGCAGGCTTCTCTCCAGGGACTGGCAGTTAACAAGACAGTAAGTTTCGGGAACGGAATCGTCCTTGATTCGCCCGATTATCTTGAATTCTTTGGTAACGACCCGGATATAAAAGTTATCGGAATGTACATTGAAGGAGTAAAAGACGGTAAACGATTTCTAAAGGTGCTCAGGGAAGTTTCTGCCAAAAAGCCCGTCGTGATATGGAAGGGCGGTCGAACCGAAGAGGGTGATAGGGCTATAGCTTCACATACCGGTTCTCTCGCTGTTTCATATTCTGTCTGGGATTCTGCCGTAGCCCAGTGCGGAGCAGTGAAAGTATCGAGCCTGGATGAACTTATCGATACTCTTAAAGCTGTTCATTTCCTGCCACCTGTACGCGGTAATCGAGTTGGTATTACCGGTGTCTCGGGAGGTCAGTCGGTAGCTATCTCCGATGCCTTTGGCGAAGCAGGATTAAATGTTCCGACTCTTACAGACAGATCATACGAAGAATTGGCATCATTTTTCACTCTTATAGGTGGAGGTTACCGTAATCCCGTAGATACAGGAAATCAGAACCGGCGAGAGATAAAACGCATCATCGAGATCCTGGCTCGGGATGAAAATATCGATAACCTGGCACTCCTTGTGGCTGCCGGAATGGGGCCAGGAGGACCTCCGGGAGAGAGTTTTCCCAAATTACTCGTAGATATCAAGCAGAGTACGGAGAAACCGGTGATTGCTGTCCTCGCTTGGTCATTCTCAGCTGGTGATGTTGAACAGGCTGGGAAAGTGATGCAGGAACTCCAGGAAGGTGGTATTCCTGCTTTTGTCTCACTGGAACGCGGCGCGTTTGCCCTTAAGAAAGCTCTTGACTACTATAATCTGAGAAATGGAAACCGGTGAAAATCTGATCAGGGTATATAAATTATGCGACTACTTTCTCGAATATTCTTTTTCGTTCTCGCTTTTCTCTGCATTTTTTCCATTTTACCGGGATCTTGCACAAAATCACCTAGTGGAATAGTATCCCCCGGGGAAAATGATGTCCTGAATTTGTATGGCATCGATCCTCATACACTTGATCCGGCAATATCCGGTGATGCCACTTCCCACCAGTATGTAACTCAGATATTCAGCGGCCTGGTACGTCTCGATAACAATCTTGAACCCGTGCCGGATATCGCCGAGAAGTGGACGGTCAGTGATGACGGTATGACCTATACTTTCTTTCTACGGGAAGATGTGAAATTTCACGATGGAACTCAAGTGACAGCCTCGGATTTCAAGTACTCGTGGGAACGTGCTTGCACTCCCTCGATCGGTTCTTTAACTGCCGAAACCTATCTCGGTGACATAATAGGCGTAAGAGAAATGCTTGCAGGGAGAAGTCCCGAAATTGATGGAGTAACCGTAAAAGATGATTACACGCTCGAAGTACGGATCGAT
>CP070800.1:232507-235234 GCA_020343555.1 Dehalococcoidales bacterium | reverse complement strand
CGATGTGGCGTGAACATGAGATCAAGCACTGGTGGATACAACTCTGGGCTGCGGGTGTTCCTCTGGTGCCTGAACCACCTTCTCAATCCGGTTTCATCTGGTCACTTTCACTCCGCAGACCACAAACATCCACTCCTGTGGTGCAAGATGGAGTAATGTACCTGGGATCGGATGATTTGGTCATCGCGGTTGATATCGAAACGCAGGAAACGATATGGGAGTTTGAAACCGGAGGAAGCGTAAGATCATCACCTGCTCTGGTCGGTTCGGTTATCATAGTCGGAAGTGGAGATGGCAAGCTTTATGCTATTGATACCGAAACCGGTGAAATGATCTGGGATTACCAGACCGGTGGTAAGATTTCATCCTCTCCGGCAGTTGTGGATGGGATTGTTTATTTTGGTTCCTTTGATGGTAAATTGTACGCAATCGAATAAAACTCATAATTTGGAAACATATACCGGTTATTGTTATAATTAATTAGGTTCACTTCTGTAATTCATTATTCCTGAATAGATTGATTTTTTGTAGGAAAACATGTGCTTGGCGCGTGATGTTCCTTCGAAATTCGGAGATAACTGATGGACGTAGATACCAAAGAAGAAAAATATACCATCTGTCCGGTATGTAATAAATCCAATCCTGTCGGTGTCGCTTTCTGCCAGCACTGCTGGGGTCCGATACTCAACCAGCAACAATCATATACTCAAGAGGAGTTGGAGGAAGCCCAGGAAGAGCGTGTCAAACTTGGTAAACGCAGGAAATATATCCGGTGGGGTATAGTCGGCTCTGTTTTAGCTTTGATCATATTGTTCGTGCTGTTTAATCTCTTCAGTTATACGGACCTGATTTCCAAACCAAATCCTGATATCAGCTCCGGCTCGCTTCCTGGTGAATGGGCGATGTTCGGTTATGATAACGTTCGTTCTTCAAGTGCCGGAAATAACAATGTCCTTCCTGAAGGTAAACTGAAATGGGAGTTCACCGCAGGTGATGAAATTCACTCCTCGGCTGCTGTAGTCGACGGTACCGTTTTCTTCGGTTCACAGGACTATAATCTTTATTCTCTGGATGTTGAAACAGGGGTGAAAAACTGGGAATTTGAAACAGGAAGCAGGATTTACTCTTCACCAGCTGTTGTAGACGGACTGGTATATTTCGGTTCTAATGATGGAAATTTTTACGCCCTTGATGCCGGAAACGGTGATAAAATTTGGGATTTTGAGACTCCTTATCCGGTGCGATCCTCTCCTACAGTAACCGATAGCATAGTGTATTTTGGTTCTGATGATTATTTTCTCTATGCCCTGGATTATAAGACCGGCGAAGAGATATGGAAATTCGATACGAACAGTCCAGCAGGAAATTCCCCGATAATTGAAAACGGTGTCCTCTATTATGGTGCAGGTGGAGGCTATTCCTACGCTTTGAACGTCGAAAATGGTCACCGCCGTTTACAGTACCGTACCCGGTTTACAGTATATGCGTCACCCGCGGTTTCTGATGGCACCGTGTATTTTGCTACCACTAACGGTATATTAACTGCTGTAGACGGGATGGCACGATCCTGGTTGTGGGAACATGATATCCGACCTTTCTGGGCGCAATTATGGGCGATGATAAACTGGTTACCGGAACCTCCCGCACAGTCAGGCTTTATCTGGGCTAAACCGTTTTACAAACCGAATACTACCACTCCTCTTATCGATGGTAATGTTATCTACCTTGGTGTCGAGAAATCCGTAATCGCCTTGGACACAGATACGCAACAGGTCATTTGGGAGTTTACTACAGGTGATATAGTAAGGTCTTCACCTGCTAAAGCCGGATCGGTAATCTATATAGGGAGTGGAGATGGTAATCTATATGCTCTCGACTCCGCTTCAGGCGAACTGCAGTGGCAATTCGAAACCGATGGTCCGATAACAGCTTCTCCAGTAGTTGTCGATGGAGTCATTTACATTGGCTCAACCGATGGTAACTTCTATGCCATAGAATAGACTTATGGCGTTAATACGCGATGAAAAATAACACTGAACCGGAATACATCACTATCGGAATGATCGTATCTCCCTGGGGTTTGCAAGGGCACATAAAAGTTACTGTAGAGACAGATTTTCCACAGAGATTCAATGATTCTTCCCAGGTGTATATCGACAACCGGCCTATAGTTATCGAAGATGCAACCTGGCATAAAGGCCAGGTTATCCTCAAACTACATGGAGTGGATACCGAGGACGAAGCGAATGAATTAATTGGTCATGTAATTGAGATTCACCACAGTCAGCTTCATAATCTGGAAGACGGTGAATATTTTCATTTTCAACTTATCGATCTCGAGGTCGTGACCGGTGATGGTGATGTTGTCGGCAAAATATCAGAGATACTGAGTATAGCGAGTGCTGATGTTTATGTGATCAGAGGCGAAAGCGGCGAAATAATGATACCGGCGACTGACGAGGTTATCAAATCCATCGATCTAGAGAAAGGTATCATGGTGATAGAACCGATGTCGGGTCTGCTGGATTTGAACCGGAAGAAAACGAAAAGATAATTAGACCTGGGGATTTTCCCCTCGTCTTCTACGCCTCTTTTGAGCTACTTTCAAACGTACAAGAGACCGGCGTAAAGACGATACAGCTCGCGCCGCATCCAGATCAGCCGTTGGACTATCAATCCTTTCCCGGGCGCGACGCTGAGCTTCTTCAGCCCTGGCAAGATCGATTT
>CP070800.1:229627-232407 GCA_020343555.1 Dehalococcoidales bacterium | reverse complement strand
TGTCGGTAACTGATCTACCTGTGCCAAGTACCTTGTGTACAATGGAATAGCGGTAGAAGAAATGGGGAAACCGGCGGTGCCGGTTACCAACCAGACCTACCTGGTGGAAGAAAACTCCGCTGTCATCGCCAAGGGGATGCCCGGTATCAGGATTGTCTGGGATTCTCTCCATTCAGAGGAACTTGTCGACAATATGGACAGTCCGGAAGAAGTAGAAGCCGGTATCGATCCCCTGCTGGATAACATTATCGATGAGTTAACAAGACCGTTAACTGAAGAAGAAAAGGCACCGAAACCGAAGGAGCCGGAAAAATCACAAAGACTGTTCTTCCGCGGCACGCTCCAGGAAGTTAACCAGTTCTTCTACCGACGCGGCTGGGGAGATGGTCTGCCGATAATCCCGCCAACCGAAGAAGCGCTGAAAGAAATGCTGATGGGTACAGACCTGGCGCCCGATCATCTCATTACGACACTTGGTCCCTTGAGGGGAAAAGCTACCGTGGAAAAGATAGCCGTTAATGCCGTGATGGCAGGAGCTCTACCCACTCATCTCCCTGCGATCATAGCTGGAACCGAGGCTCTCTCGGAGAGAGCTACCCGGTGGGATAATTACCAGGACAGCCAGGGTTCCTGGGTTCCTTTCTGGATATTGAGCGGGCCTGCCAGCAGGGATATCCACGTTAACTCAGGGATTGGACCTCTCAGTCCGGGTACTATAGCCAACGCGGCCATCGGTCGCGCGATGAGCCTGATTGTAAATAATATCGGTGGTGTTCGTAAGGGAGTTGAGGATGCTGGTTCGTTCGGTAATCCCGGTAAATATACCATGGTAATAGCGGAAAATGAAGAAGCCAGCCCATGGGAACCATTCCACGTCGAACACGGATTCGATAAAGAAGACAGCACAATTTCCGTCCTCTTTCCCAATGTCTTCAACTGGACGTTCCCCTGGCAGCCCGGTGCCATCCCGATGGCTGACGCAATGGCAAACGCCGTTAAACGACCGAGTATGTATATTTTCGTCCTTCCTCCTGGTTCGGCGGATATTCTCGCTGAAGGAGGTTATACAAAGAAGAGTCTTAAGGAATACATCATGAGGGATTTCATGACAGAAGAATCGCGAGGTCCGTTCGCTCCCGATCCTGAGCATATTACCATCCTGGTGGCAGGAGGTCCCGGTGGCATATATGTTGCTTCCGGCGCCTGGATACAGTGGCAGGAATATGTCATTAAGAAACTGCCCCTTCCCAAGGATTGGGACAAACTGGTTAATAAATACAAAAACCTTGTTCCTGTTTATGCCAAATATTAGCGTAATTGATTGAGGGCGTACTGATCATATTGGTGCGCCCCTACCTGTCATTCTCCCATCACCTATCATTTTGAACGAATTGAAGAATGATACAGTACTTAATGTAACTAGCTAAGAAATCTATCGCGACTAACAATCCCTCTCGATGATTAATTATAAACGAACGTTTTAGCCATCTCCCTGTGTTAAGGGAGAATAAAGGGGGATTTTTAACCTGCCTACAAATTCAAAGCACTAATAACCGAATGATCTCGTGTATTGAAAATGGTAATTGGATATTGTCCAGTATTTCGAGATTAGAACTTAGAGCTTGAAGTTTGACCCACTCATAAACCATTGGATTATAATAAAAGCAGAGCTGAACTAAGCGGGGTAAATGATGAAAATTTTATTAGAAGCAATGAATCCAGAAGTAGAGTACCAGGGTGGAACTGTTACCAGCATGTTCGCGACGAAACAGTCCGGGAATCCCTTGGCTAAACGACTGGACTCGCTCGATGGCAAGACTATATACCTGGTGGATATCGGTTTTGGTGGGGGACATAAATTTATGCAGCAGGTGCAGAACTGGTTCAAGGAGAATCTGCCTTCCGTGACGACTATCCGTCGAAGAAAGACTGGGAATGCGTTCATGGACGATACTACCGACCTCTGGGATGAGATAAAGGAAAAGGGTCACGCCGCACTGATCGGTGTGGCTGGCTGACCGGGCTGCATCGCGGCGGTCGCCGCCTGTAGCAACACACTCGAACGAACTTACGGGATTCCGACCGTACCACTTTCGACCTATGAGTTTGCCGAGGTAGCCAGGGACGAAAAGAGTTCCCGAGAACTGCCTTTCGTTTTTACTCCTCACCCGGTAATCAGCATGTCAGATGATGTCCTGTACGATTACCTGGTCGGTAAAGATCCGGCTACCGGAAACCAGGTGATCGACGAAATAATCGATACCCTGACAAAGCAGGTAAACGGTCGTGGACCGGATGAAGTAACCGAAACTGTCAGTTCGGGTGAACTCGACCTGTTCCTGGAAGCTGACACCGAAGACAATCTCCAGCGGACCTTTTACGAGAGAGGATGGACGGACGGACTTCCCATTATCATCCCCACCGAGGAACGGGTGAACGCCATGCTGTTGGGAACAAACGCTGCGCCCGATGAAGTAGTTGGTGAATACTACCGGTTCGATATCAAGGGAATGGTTCGGTTCACTGTCAGGAATGTTGCGATAATCGCCGTGATGGCCGGCGCAAGACCGGAACACTTCCCAGTTACCCTGGCAGTCGCCGCTACACGACAGCAGGCTATAATGCCTTCGACAACCAACTTCTCACCGATGCTGCTTATCAACGGTCCTATCCGTAATGAGATTGGTATAAACTGCGGTATCGGCGCTTTCTCTCCGGTGACCCTGGCTAACTCGGTTATCGGAAGATCGTGGACACTTATGTCAACCTGCTGGGGTTAC
>CP070800.1:225402-229527 GCA_020343555.1 Dehalococcoidales bacterium | reverse complement strand
TTCCACCAGGCAGGCAGACGATCAAGACTAAGTGGCTGAAACCCGGGCAACGGACGAGTGCTTATACTTTTATTCGAAAACAGATTGCTGCCGGTAACCAGGCATTTATCATCTGCCCGTTGATCGAAGAATCGGAAGCGATACAGGCAAGAGCAGCGACTATCGAATACGAACGTCTTTCAAACGAGGTTTTTCCTGAATTGAAACTGGGATTACTGCACGGTCGAGTCTCGGCAACAGAAAAAGAGAAGGTGATGCGGGAGTTTTATTCGGGTGAATATGACATCCTGGTGGCAACGCCGGTTGTTGAAGTGGGAATAGATGTACCGAATGCTACGGTAATGATGGTGGAAAGCGCTGACAGGTTCGGGCTTTCACAGCTTCACCAGTTCCGTGGCAGGGTAGGAAGAGGTACCGAGCAGAGTTACTGTATTTTGCTGGCAGAGAATCCATCAGAGGTTGCTCGTGAGCGACTTGACATAATCGAAAGTGTCCAGGACGGATTCAAACTGGCAGAAGAGGACCTGAAATTGCGCGGTCCGGGTGAATTTTACGGTACACGTCAGAGTGGTATGCCAGACCTGCGTATGGCAAAGATATCGGATGTCGGTCTGCTGGAGGTAGCCCGTAGCGAAGCAATAATGCTGTTCGAGAAAGATAAAAACCTTGAAAGTTCCGACCATAAACTACTGGTTAAGGAAATGGACAAGGTTTGGGCGACCGATACCGGCGATTTGAGTTAATCGACAGGCTGTTTCCCTCTTTTTCTATTCTCGGATTCCGGGTTAATTTAATAACTCCCTACGCATGTTCTGTGATATAATTCTAGAGCCTATGTTCTTTGAAAATAACACCGGAGGAACTGGAAAACGGATATTCTTGAAGTAAAAAAAGGTCTGGTAGAGAAAATCGAAACAGCCTCAGGAGAAGCCATAGCTGCGGGTATGTTGCCCTCGATAGATTTACCGGAAATATACCTGGAACGTCCCCAGAACCCGGAACATGGTGACTATGCCTCAGGTCTCTCGTTAAAACTAGCAAAACCTGCTAAGTCCAAGCCAATGGATATTGCTGAAGGTATCATCTCGTTTATTTCCCCTAGTGATGAGATAAAAAGCGTCGTCGTTGCTTCACCGGGTTTCATAAATTTTACCCTAAGTGATAAATGGCTTTCATCACAGGTAGATGAGATACTTGCCGCCGGTGAAAGTTTCGGTAATATCGATATTGGTAACGGCACCCGTGTCCAAGTAGAGTTTGTCAGTATCAATCCTACCGGACCTCTTCATGCAGGCCATGGCAGAGGTGCGATTCTGGGTTGCGCCCTTTCTAGTGTGCTTGCAGCTGCTGGTTATGAGGTGGAGAGAGAGTATTATTTTAACGACGCCGGCACACAGATGGAATTGTTCAACCAGACTCTGTTTGCTAGATATCTTCAATATCACGGAAAAGATGTGGAAATTCCTGTCGATGGATATGTTGGCGGGTATATGGTTGAACTGGCTGAAGAGATATCGGGTGAGATAGGGGATAAGTTTCTTAAAATACCTGAATTGGAAGCTATACTGCAAATTGGAGAAATCGGTCTAGCAAAAGTAATGGCTCAGATAAAGGAAGAGCTTCAGATGCTGCGGGTTGATTTCGATGTATGGTTTACCGAAAAAAGCCTGTACGATGACGGTCAGTTTGATAAGGTAATGACGCTGTTGGAACAAAAACAATACCTGATGCAGAAAGATGGTGCAATCTGGTTTATATCCACCGCACTCGGTGAAGATAAGGATAACGTAGTAGTTAGAAGCAGCGGAACTCCTACATACTTTGCTACGGATATCGCCTATCACTATAATAAATTAATCGAACGTAAATTCGATAAGGTTATAGATATCTGGGGAGCTGACCATCAAGGGCATGTACAGAGGCTTAAAGTAGCCGTAGATGCGCTGGGAGGTGATCCTGAAAAACTTGAGATAATCATTCACCAGTTAGTTACCTTGAAACGCGGTGGTGAACTGGTACGGATTTCCAAGCGAAGCGGTGATATTATCACCTTGAGAGAAATAATTGAGGAAGTTGGTACGGATGCCTGCCGGTTCTTCTTCCTAGCGCGATCGGCGAACAGCCAGATGGATTTCGACCTGGAGTTGGCCAAGAAGGAATCATCCGAAAACCCCGTGTACTATGTCCAGTACGCTCATGCCCGTATCGCCAGTATACTTCGTCTGGCGAAAGAAAAGGGTATAGATTATTCCGATGGCGATGTTTCACTGGTGACGACTGAACCTGAATTAACACTTATCAGGAAATTGATCCAGCTTCCGGAACTTATTGAAATGGCGGCCAGGAACTTGGAACCACATCACCTGACTTACTATGCCCAGGACCTTGCTACTGTCTTTCACAGCTTCTACAAACAATGCAGGGTTATTTCAGATGATGAAGAGTTGACAAAGGCAAGATTGAAGCTGGTGGAAGCCGCCAAAATAGTCCTGGCGAAAACACTTCACCTGATGGGAATGACCGCTCCTGAAAGTATGTAAGGATTAATCCCTTGAATCCAAACCTTTTTCCTTTTTGGCCATCTGGGCGTTCTCAGCATAGATTTTAGGGCTGTTCTCAGACCACCAGTGCTGATCTTCGGATATCTTGCCTTTAATTTTTCCGGGTACACCGACGACAAAGGACCTATCCGGAATCTTCATTTTCTCCGTGGCTACACAGCCGGCAGCAAGTAAAGAATAATCACCTATTTCAACATCGTGAAGTATTTTCGCACCGATTCCTATCAACACGTAATTACCAATTTTTTTACCGTTGGAGATTGAACCGTGTCCGAAAACTACATTATCTCCTATTGTAACGTCCTCTATCCAGGGGATTTTAGGCGATCCTGAATGGATTACGCAGTTATCTTCGATAGCAGTGTTTTTCCCGATTGTAATCTTCCCCATATCTCCTCTGATGACTGCTCCCGGCCATACACTGGAGTTCTCACCGATTTCTACGTCGCCTATAACATATGCTGCTTCACTTATGAAAGCTGATTCTGCTATTCTGGGTGTTTTACCGTTGAAGCTTCTGATCATCTCACTCTCCTGGATAAATCATATCAGCCAGCTTCAGGCACGGTCAAACATTCATCGATATTAAAAAAGTTTTTATCCATCCCGTACTTGATACGGGATCCAGAATATACTCATACGGAATAATTCCTTACATTTCGAATGGAGATTATATATACCTGCAATTTCTGGATTCCGGTTTACACCGGAACGGTAATGCAAAGTACAGAATGGACATAGTGGCTACTCTACAATGATATCCAGATTACTCAGGAGTGACAGGGCTTCAGGAAGAGAGAAATGGGTCTTTTTCAGAATATTATTATTGACATCTATTGTATAGTTCGTTGCCCGGGTGAAATCGACTCCCGAAAGATCAGTCTTGAAGAACACGCTGTTTTCAAAATCACTGCCTGAGAAATCACTGTCTTTCAGGTCTGTTTCTATGAAATCGACGTCTTTAACCTCGCATTTCTTCATTACTGTCTTTGGCAACTTAAGCAACCTGAAGTTAGAGTAATTTACCAGACACGCGGAGAAACTTAATTCTTTTATCTTGGCAGCTTTCGTCCAGTCTATTCCGATTGTTTTACAGTTGGTAAATTTCACTTCACGGAATTCACTGTTCATCGGAACGATATTGCTGAGATCACACTTTTCAAACTTACAATTGAGTAACCTGCACTTTTCAACCTTACTCCCGATGAAAGTACAATCATTGAATTCACACTCATCGAATACTATCGACTCTATTGTCTCTTCTGTAAGAACCAGTTTGGCAAAAGTCTCCTGCGAATAGGTATCTTTCTCAAAATTCATATCGACATTATAACCGAACAGCCTTAGCATTGATACTACTGTTTCTTGCTGCTGGCGTACCTATGTGTTACACTCTCAAATGAGGAGAATTATCATATGAAAAAACGAGTCTTTTCGGGCATCCAGCCCACGGGTGATACACACATTGGTAACTATCTTGGAGCTACCAAACACTGGGCAGACCGGCAGGATGAATACGATAATATCTTTTGCATTGTCGATCTGCACGCAATCACTACACCCC
>CP070800.1:210375-225302 GCA_020343555.1 Dehalococcoidales bacterium | reverse complement strand
GTATCAGGCAAACCGACGATCGTATATGTTGCAACGCAATATTAACACAGGTTTTCCTTTTGCCTTAACACTAAAATAACGATAATCCGGTGGTAGTATTACGTTTCCTGGTGGCCTGAGAAACATAATTATCGATTCTGCAGCATCTCTTCGTTATTAAAAAAGGTAATTTATATTGCCCCTTTTGATGTAAAAATGCGACTTTTGGTTGATTGTATAAATATGCTTGATTGATTTAAGATTACAAATTAAGTACCAATAATTTACGTTACCGTAAACAAATTCGGATGATCATTTAATGATATTGACAATTTAACAGGTCGTTGAAAGGAGAATATGAAAATGTGAGACTATTCATTCTCTTAGTCAGTATTAATATTTGGAGGTAAGGATGAAGAGAACCACACACAGAATTATTACAATATTCACGATATTATCTATCTTACTCACATGTCTTCTTACGAGCGGTGCATATGTATCAGCAGAAGATGACAGTATCTATCAGGAACCTGATTCAGTGTCAAAACTTGACAACCGCCCAGATCCGTTGAGTGAGGTTCAGTCAGAATTATTAGGTCAAGCGCTTGAAGCTCAACTCCATGGTAAAGCTTATGGAAAAACTCACGAAGTCGCCAGGGGACAGTTCGTTGAACTTGAGCGACAAGGTGAAGATCCAATCTGGACAGTTCTTGGAGAGTTTTTTGATTTTCCACACAATAGTATCGCTGAACCAGATCGTAGTATTGATAACTCAACGATCTGGGAAGCAGATTTTAACAGAGAGCATTATTTGAATATGCTTTTTAGCGAGATTTCTGACGAAGTCTCGATGCGCAATTATTTCATCGAACAATCCTCTAATCGATATACAGTATATGGAGATGTAACGGATTGGATTGCTGTCCCCGGCAATGCAGCTTCATATGATGATGATTTAGGTGGTCCAGCAGTCTGGCAATTTCTAATTGATTCAGTGAATGGTTGGTATGCAGGTCAGATAGCAGCAGGAAAAACTCCTGCTGAGATTGATGAATATCTCAGTCAATTCGATGTCTGGGATCGATATGATTGGGACGGAGATGGCAATTTTGATGAACCTGATGGTTATATTGACCATTTCCAATCGGTACACGCTGGGGAAGGGAATGAAGCCGGCGGAGGTGCATTGGGTGATGATGCAATTTGGAGTCACAGCTGGTTTGCATATTTCAATTTAATTGGTATTGCCGGACCAAGTCCTGAATTTCTAATAGGAGGTATCCAGATCGGCAATAGTAGCTACTGGATCAACAAATATACAATCCAACCTGAAAATGGCGGTGTAGGGGTTTTCGCTCATGAGTACTGTCATGATTTGGGACTACCTGACTTGTACGACTACACAGGGGAGAATTCAGTTGGTTTCTGGTCCCTAATGGCTAGTGGAAGTTGGTTGAGTGATGGTATGGAAGATATTGGCTCCAAACCTGGTCACTTGGGTGTTTGGGAAAAATTCCAGCTTGGTTGGCTTAACTACGAAGTAGCATATGCCGGTGAAAAATCCAGCCATAAGCTGGGTCCAGCTGAGACGAACACGAAGCAAGCTCAGGGATTGTTCGTGGTACTTCCTGATAAAGAAATCGTTGAAACAATTGGTGAACCTTATTCTGGATCGTATTTCTATTACAGTAACTCGGGAAATAATTTAGATAATTACATGTACAAGTCGTTTACCCTAGCCCCTGGTTCATCATTAACAGCGATGGCTAATTTCAACATTGAATTAGATTGGGACTATGCTTATCTTATAGTTTCAACAGATGGGGGTGCTACCTGGACGAGTGTTGAAACAAACTTTTCAACTACAACTGATCCGAACGGTCAAAACTTCGGTTACGGAATAACAGGACATTCCAGTGGATGGCAGACATTGACGGCAGATTTATCTGCATATACGGGTGATGTGTTCCTTGGTTTTAGGTACTGGACTGATGCCTATGTCGTTGAGCCAGGTTTTATGGTAGATGATATTTTAGTGACCGGGTACGCACTCGATGATGCAGAAGCGGATGCAGGATGGACGTTCAACGGTTTTAAACTTACCGATGGTGAAGAGATTGTTGGGTACTACTTCAATGCATATGTTGCTGAATTTCGCCAGTACCGGGGTTATGATGAATCACTTTCCACAGCTTATAACTGGGGTTGGATGGATGATCCCGTTCGATATAATCTTGTAGAACATTTTCCTTACCAGGACGGGCTTCTTATAAGCTACTGGGATACATCACAGACTGATAACAATGTGGGAGTTCATAATGGAGAAGGTTTGCTGTTACCAATTGACGCTCATCCTGAAATTATGCTTCGACCTGACGGTGATGCCTGGCGTAACAGAATTCAAACCTATGATTCCACATTTGGCTTAGAGCCCACTGATGAAATTACGTTGCATTGGCGTGGTGAGGAATCTTACCATCCTAGCCTGCCGGCAGTTCCTTTGTTCAATGACAATATCCAATACTACCGACATGGTAATCCTATGGGTGGCGTGATTAATCCGCATACGGGAACATCGATAAGAGTGGTCAGTGTATCAGCACACGGCAGTTTTATGCAGATTCTAGTCTATCCTTCGAAAAAGTAAAGAAATAGTTACTCCAAGCATAATCTAAGAGAGCCCGTTGCTAACGGGCTCTCTTATTCTTCAGAATTATCCATCTCTCAAAGACAATGACCTACTGACTTAAAGTAAAATCAAGTGTTGCTAGCTCATCAGCGTAAGTCGAAACTCTTATAAATCTACGAGTATATATCCCACTAATACGTCTCAGGGCTACTTTTACATAAGATTATACTTTACCTTGAAGGTGGTGGAGTGGTTTTAACGATGTCAGAGCATAATACAACTGTCTGCGCTGTGTCTGTATGATATTCGTATGTATGACCGTTCACCGTCAATATTATTTTATATCCAGGCGTAATAACCTGCGCATAATTCATATCTTTTTCAGGACAACCGAGACTGGTATCTTCCCATTCGACTTCAGTCGTAGACCTTATTTTTACATTCTCGATGATTATTCCTAACCGTTGAGCTAGATCCTTTTTGGCAATAAGAGTAACGCCCGTTAGATTTTCTGATTTGGTAACAAGAGTAGCGTCAGTAATATTTTCTGATGTTGAAGGATAGGATGTCTGTTCTTCACTTCTGTTAACATTTACACAGCTGTTGACAATAAAGATACTGACTATCAATATGCAAAGTTGAAAAAATATAATATACTTTAGTTTCATAATAAACAACCTGATTCTAATATAATCTATCTATTATAACGTGTTTATTGTCTAAACGGTTATTTAAACTTGTGATAATGCTCGATATTAGGTAGTTTTCATATTGGGTAAATAGATCTTGTCTCATTACGTTGGTCAGAGATTCAGATTTTGATTATATGGCTTGTGATAGGTTTTCTGGGACATTAAAGAAATCCATTGGCTATTTAGTATCAAAAATATCTATAATGTTTTTAGTCATGAAGAGACCGAATTACTTCTACGGATATAACATCGTCGCCTCCAGTTTTTTTATACAGGCTTTAGGTATTGGTACCATGATGACGTTCGGTGTCTTTTTCAAACCGATACTTTCTGAGTTTGGCTGGTCCAGGGCTACTCTCTCGGCTGCTCAGTCTATCATGGCGATTTTTGCAGGATTCTTCAGCATCATAGTTGGCAGACTAAATGACAGGTTTGGCCCGAGAATCTTAATAATGCTGACCGGTTGTGCAGGGCTGGGATTAATATTGATGTCGGGACTCAACAGCATTTGGCAGCTGTACTTTTTCTACAGCTTCTTTGTAGGTATTGGAGTAAGCGCTGTCGATATTATCCCGCTGAGTACCTTAATGCGCTGGTTTATCAGGCGAAGAGGGATAATGACCGGTATCACAAAGATGGGTACCGGCCTTGGACAATTCGCCGTTCCATTGCTGGCAAATATGTTTGTCCTGGAACATGGCTGGCGGTCGTCATACCTGATTATTGGGATATCGATGTTCATTCTGCTTATAACCAGCGGTCTACCTTTACGCGGTGAACCCGGCAGCATGGGACTCCTGCCGGATGGAGATGAAGAAAGCCAATCAATGAATCCAACCTTTTCAGAATCGGGTTTTTCCCTGCAGGAAGCCCTCCGGACCAGGCAGTTCTGGACACTTTGTCTAGCCTATCTGGTAACCATGTTCTGCCTGTTCAGTGTCACGGTACACATCATTCCTCATGCCACCGACATCGGTCTATCCTCAACGGTAGCGACTGGAATCCTGTCGACTGTTGGAGCGACGAGTATAGTGGGTCGTTTCCTGACCGGTATCGCGATAGACCGCATCGGTAACAGGCTGACCATGGTACTTTGTTATATCCTTCTTATCTCGTCATTCCTCTGGTTACAGGTTGCCACAGAACAATGGATGTTCTTCCTGTTTGCTGTAGTTTATGCATTCGCTCACGGCGGACTATATACAACGATTTCACCGGTAGTAGCCGAGTATTTCGGACTTCGTTCGCATGGCAGTCTTTTTGGAATCCTGTTCTTTTGCAGTACGCTTGGGGGTGCTATTGGCCCGGTTGTTTCCGGACACATTTTTGATATAACCGAAAGTTATAGCTTGGCGTTCTGGGCTTGTACTGCTGCCGCCGCTGCAGCATTGGCGCTTGTGCTAACTGTGAGAAAGATTCAAACGTGATTGGATAGGAATAGGATCATTGGCGGAATGAGGATCTTCTCGAAAGTACCTGCTCGAGAGGCTTCTCCTACAATCCCGGGAGTTTCTTATCAAGGTGAATGCCAGAAAGATTCTGATGCGCGGTTGTGACAAAAAATATTCACACAATTGGCTTTGGATCCTAATATTAGGTAGGTGCCGCGCCATTTATCAATGTCAGAACGTGGACGTACTACCAACATACCGTTTTGCCTTAGAATTACAAATGAGGTTGCTAAATAGACAATCTGGTAGTTATGTTGGTCAAGGACTTAGATTTTGATTCTATGGCTTGTGAGAGGTTATCTTGGGTGGTATTAAGGTTCCTTTTTTTCATTGACAATCCTCAACCAGTAGAATAGAATTCGATTCAAAATGGACAAACAATAATGATGGTCAAAAAATAATATCAAGGATGTCACATAAATACTAAATATTGGTAGTTAAAGCTCAGCATTGTGGACGCTACAGTATAGTATGTACCACCCCTTGAATTCGTGGATGCTTTGGTGCCACAATGGTGCGAAATAATCTCCTTATCCCTGGTACCAAGATGGGGGCAGGCTCATCTTGGCCGAGAGCTGACTTGGCATGTGGTATCGTTACTAGGAGCAGATCGCCGGTACCAACGGATACCAATCCTTTCGGTAGCTGGTTGTTGGCTCAAAAGCCCTACGCTTTCAGTATATACACATCCTGAAGTATATTTACATATTGACAATGAATAAATTTCTCACTATACTAAACATCCAACAAAAACAGAATATCGGGTTCTTTTGACCGTCTTCTATGCCTTCTTGAGTTGCTGGGGGTGTATATGAAGAGAAAACAGGCACTGCGAACCGTCGAAATACCGGTTAGTGGTGTCTTTTTATATCTACAACTAGCGTTAATCCAATTTGATCATAAGGATGGAATGGCAGCAAAATTATATGTGGAAACATGGACAATTTGAGACGGCTAGCCCTGTCGGGGGAAACCAGGGTGCTGAGTTTAGGCAGCTGGCATCAGCTTAAATATCAACCATACCCCTCCCGTGTCCGGAGCCCTGGGGGTAATCGGGGTTAACGGCAGGGCTAGCCTCTGAGGTGGAATACACGTACGTGTCAAACGATTATCAACATAGGAGGTGAATCTGATATGAAAAGAAAGATAATCTGGACATTAGTAAGTTGCCTTATGGTTCTGTCTTTAGTAACAGCATCATGCGAGACTGAAGATACCAGAGGAACTGTTACTCAGGAAGATAAAGGGCAAACGGTGACAGTAGGTGGTGAAGAAGAGGAGAAAGAAGTAGAAGAAGAAGTAATAGAGGTTTCTACCGATGATCCTCAATATGGTGGAACAATTACACTCGCTCTACCTTCAGACCCAGATTGGAATCTATTTGGCCTTGGAAAGGCGGCTCCCCACCAGTTAGCTTTCAACAGGCTTTGGGATGGTGACTGGACACTTGGACCGGCCGGTGGTTACGGCGCTAACAAAGTAAAATGGGGAGAGAGTACAAACATTCCTGACCTTAAAATAGGTCATATTGCCGAGAGTTGGAGTATTCAATATGATAACGTGGCTAATGAGGTTACCACAATCTTCCAAATCCGCGAGGGAATAAATTTTGCAATTATCCCCGGCAGTGCAGCGAGCAATATAGTAGGTGGCAGGGAAATAAACGCTGACGATGTTGCTTGGAATTTGACGCAGCATAATAATAATCCTGAAGCTTTAAACCTTCAATGGTTCCCTCAAATACAAGGTATCGAGGCAGTTAAGACCGGTCCAAACGAGGTTAGCATCACCCATCCTGCCGCAGAACACCTCGGCAATATAATGCGCTTAGCTGATAACATGCTCATGTTCGCCCCGGAATTATGGGACGCTTACGGGGTTGACGTCAGTAACTGGGAAAACTCGGTCGGCACAGGATCATATTATGTTACTGATTACGTAATCAGCAACATGGCGTCCATGAAGAGAAATCCTGCGTATTGGATGACCGATCCGATAGGTCCGGGAATGGGTAACCAGCTACCTTATATTGAAAACGTCAAGTTTATTGTCATGCCTGATGCTTCAACCACACAAGCTGCCTTAAGGACAGCAAATGTCGATATGCTGAGTGGCTTAACTCCCGAACAGAAGGATGAAATGATACGTCGAAATCCTGAATTGAAATCAGCGGCGCGTGGTTCGACGTATGAGGCTCCACTCTATATGAGGACGGACCAAGAACCGTTTAACAATGTTAATTTCCGTCGGGCGCTTATGATGGCAACTGATTTTAACACAATAAACGATAGCCTTTATCAAGGTCTTGGGGACATCGTCAGCTGGCCTTATTACTATCACGAAGCGTATGCTGACCTGTACTTTGGTCTTGATGATCCGGAAATGACCGATTCGATACGAGAACTGTATACCTATAATCCGGATAAAGCTAAACAACTCCTCGCTGACGCAGGTTATCCAGCCGGCTTCAAGACTTCAATAACCGGAACGCAAGGAGCAGCCGATTATTATTCAATAATCGTTGATATGTGGTCAAAGGTGGGTATCGAAGTCGAAATGAACCTAGTTCCGGATTTCGGTGCACTCATTGGTGTTGTGGCCAGCAGATCTTACGAAGGGCTCGTGGTATTGTTTGTCTCTCCTGTTTCCACATACCCTGAGCAGTACCAATATTCGACACCGAGTTGGATTAACGCCAGCTATATTGACGATCCCTATATCAACGATATGGCCGAGCAGGCGCGGGTGGCAGCTTTAACAGACTTTAGATCCGCCATGAAGATAACCAAAGAATTAAGAGGATACATACTTGACAACGCTTATTGTATCCCGACTCCCAGATATCCCTTCTTCAATGTATGGTGGCCCTGGCTTAGGAACTACACCGGTGAAACAAGTGTAGGTTATTTCCCGGGCAGTTCCTGGGTTCAGTGGATCTGGATTGATCAGGATTTGAAAAAGGAAATGGGATATTAATTCCCAATATTTTGAAATTAATTATTTGTAGAGGAAGGTGGGCAGTTATCTCCACCTTCCTCAAGTATGTTTGTCGATATCGGAATATATTGAATATGTCTCCTTTATTTTTAGTAATATATTAGCTTATTACTCATAAAATCATAAACAGGAAATAGGATGCAAGATATCTCTATATACAAGAAACCGTAACACACATGATACTCGCAGAATCGGGAAAAAATACACTCAATGTGTATAAGAAAATCTAGGAATAGGGGGTACGCATAATGAAAAACGTTGAAGGAAAAACTGCCTTCGTCACCGGCGGGGCCAGTGGTATCGGATTGGGTACATCCAAGGTATTCGTCAAAAACGGTATGAAAGTAGTAATCGTTGATATGCGTCAAAGTGCTCTGGATGAAGCAGTTGCCTGGTTTAAGAAAAACGGTGGTAATGTGTATCCTCTCAAACTTAACGTGACAGACCGTGAAGCCTACGCGAAGGCTGCTGATGAAGTGGAATCCGTGTTCGGCAATATACATGTACTATTCAATAACGCTGGTATTGGTATGGGTGGAACTACCGCGCAGACAACCTTCAAGGACTGGGACTATGGAATGGGTGTTAATATCGGTGGCGTTATTAATGGAGTACTGACCTTACTGCCCCGCATGCTCAAGCACGGAGAAGAAGGACATATCGTTTCAACTTCATCGACATGTGGTCTACTGGCTTCCGGCGGCATGGCTATATATTGCGCATCAAAGTATGCTGTTACCGGTTTTATGGAATGTCTGGCTATCGATCTCGAAGACAGTAATATCGGAGTATCTGTTCTTTATCCGGGTCCAACAAGGACCAACTTAGGACAATCGACTTCCGAAAACCGTCCTGAGCATCTCAGGAACGAAGGCGACACCGGATTACCTCAGAGGTCTGGGGAAAGGCAGCGCTCCATGGAAGACATGCAGAGAGTTTTCATGGATCCATTGGAGATGGGCGAACGTGTGCTGCGTGGTATCCGGCGTAATGATCTATTCATCCACACACATCCCGAGTTCACAGATGGCTATATCTCACGTCACGACGCTATCATCCGTGCAGTGCCGGAAGAACAGGTTAACGAAGAACGCTGGAATCTTATCAGGGGTATGAGTCATACTTACACAGTGCGATACGACAAGCAGGAGAGGGTTGGTCCGCCGGACTGGTAGATTTACATTGTTCGAGATCGATACCCCAAGTATTTTGTCAGGACGTCAATCTTCATGGTGTAAATGGGGAAAGTTTGAATTCTAATTGAAACAATTTTGTGTTCTTAGCATGAATAACTTCATAACATTAAAGTGGAAACCTGGATTAGATAGGATATAATATCTTTAAAGTTGGCATAAAGTTTCTGTATTGTAGAGTCACCAATAGCTTTTCACAAATACCATGAAATATTAGGTAAACATACTCGAACCTTTATAATTATACCGAGATAGATGAGTACTCTAATAATAAGGAGGAGAACATGAGTAATGATTTGATACAGGTTCTGGACCCACGCGGCCAACCGAGCGGCATTTTCGGAAGAGCCTTGTCACCGGAAAACGAAATGATGGACCTGCTGAATCCACTCGGGCAGCCGGAAGGTTCCTTGCAGAAGATGAGTATGGCAGAGCGACTACCCACCCTCGATGGTAAGACCGTATATCTAATAGATACCGGATTTGCCGGAGCCAAAGAATTTATGGAGGAGGTGCATTCCTGGTTTACGCGGAACCATCCGGAGATAAAGACTGTCTTCCGCAGTAAAGCGAACAATACCTTCGCGAATGATCCGGTCCTATGGCAGGAGGTAAAGGAGAATGCCGACGCTGCAATCTTTGGGGTCGGCTCCTGAGATGGATGTACGGCGAGTCTCGCCGAATTTGCCCGAATCATTGAAGACGCCGGTATCCCGACCGCTCCAATGGCTACGTCTCACTTCACCAATTACATGGAACGGGACAGCAAGATCCATGGTGTGCCGTTACGTTTTAGTTATCCACCGCATCCGACTGCTTGGGTGTCACGAGAAACCCATCAGAAGTATGTTGAGGGTAATGATCCCATTACTGGCAAGCCACTGATGGAGGAGTTGATAGAGGTTCTGACCAAGCCGCTGACCGAAGAGGAAAAACATCCTGAACCTTTGAAAAGATCCCATCGTTTACGGCTTCTAGAGCTGGATACTGAGGATAATCTTGCAAGGCTATTCATCCAAAATGGCTGGACCGACGGATTACCGATTATAATGCCCACAGAAGAACGAGTTACCGAAATGCTGACCGGTACCGACCATGATCCTCAGGAGGTTATTGGACATATGTCGGTAACACCCCATGAGGAAAAATTGGAATATACCGTGGAAAAAGTAGCAATTAATGCTGTTATGGCAGGTGCCCGTCCGGAACATTTTCCGGTTATTCTAGCTATTGCCGCTACCCAACGAGCATTAATCCCTAGTTCTACTGGCTCATGGTGCCATATGATATTGGTTAACGGACCTATCCGCAATGATATTGGTATGAACTGTGGAAGCAGTGCTTTGAGTCCATTTAACTTTGCTAACTCGGTCATTGGCAGGGCTGGAACCCTCATGACCATCAATTTCGGGGATATCAACCTAGCGGAAAACTTCACCGGAGGTGCTGGCAATAACTTTAACTATAATAACCTTTGTTGCGGTGAAAACCAGGAACGCTCTCCCTTTGAACCTTTTCATGTGGAAAAGGGATTCAAAGCAACAGACAGTACGATAAGTCTATTCCGGGGTTGGAGTATGCAGGGTTTCAGTGTCGGGCCAGCCAGACGGATGGCGGAAGTGATGTGTGGTGTGGGCGGGTCGACTTTTATCCTTGATCCGTTGGTAGCCAGGAGTCTGAAAGACGAAGAAGGTTTTGAGACGAAACAGCAGTTGGCCGAATACCTGGTGCAAGAGGCGAAAACAATCAATAAAGGGGGCAGACGTCCCTTTGAAGCTTCACAGATTAACTTCATCGTCCTGGGTGGTGAATGGAACCCTGTTTTTATGACTGCTGATTTTACCTATATTCAGACCGAGTCAATTGATAAATGGATTCCTGCGAGTGGAATTCGCAAAGATGAGATTCCTATCAGGATGCCGGTCCAATTAAATTGCATGGATGGTACTTGCGAAATACCTCAATAAAGACAATCCGTTAACAAAAAGAAAGGCACTTCGATGACATCTTTCGAGGTGCCTTTCTTTTTACAAATGTTTGTTAAGAGAATTCAAGGTTAATCCTAGCAAATAGAGTGACTCGACACCCAACAAGATGGTTGTTGCTTCGTAAAAATGAACGTTAATTATGGATCCAAATAGCTATATGTATCAGACAACAACGTCAGAACGTGGACGTACTACGAACATCCCATTTAGCCTTAAATTACCAGATGAAATTGGATGATAATTTTTTTCCGTAAACATATTCGCCCCAAAATATATACCATAGAATTTACTGCCTTAATAACCTTGGCAGATGGACTATGATATAATATCAAACAAATGAGAGAATTGCTACGTGATAAAGCAAGAGATAAGCTAGCTCAAAACCTAAATTCGCTAGGTGTTACCGCTATCCTATCTGACCGTAACCGAGTAGAAGAAAAAGTTGAAAATTCGTGGTACCAGCGATCTCTCGGGATTATTGACATACCAGAAGGATTAGTCAGATGGATAAATATTTTGAAAAAGGATGGGAGTAGAAACAGCCCACCTCAATGGTGGGTAATTTTTGGTATACCTGATGAAAGACCTGTCCCGGATCATAAAACGGTTGATATAAAAACGATACGAAAAAAGACATTTCCGATTTTCGGTAGAGTAGTCGACGTAATCTGGAAAGGCAACGATTACGGTACAGGATTATCTGAAACACTCTCCGGTGATCATGATATAAAGAACCTGGCTAGAAATATCGGTAACTTGACAATCCATAGTTATACTAAAGAGTTTCAGGGGTGGACACTACAGGTAGACAGGCGAATCAGACTGACTAACTATGATTGGACAGCTATTCAGAAGATTGCAGAGTATATACTTTCAACTGCTCGTATTCTTTAGGCGTAACCTCAATATCTAAAGGTTCCTTTTTCTTTCTCGTCATTGTGTTGAAAAGCTGTTTGTATTAAATATCAACGTGATAATGCAACCACCTGCTTCAGGAATTAACACCCAGCTCATCGAGTAATTCTCTTACAAGACTTCCGAATTCTGGTTCGGCGATCATTTGTTGATGCCGGGGACGGGGTAAATTTACAGCCAATACTCTTTTAACTTCACCGGGGCGTGCACTCAGTACGATCACACGGTCGGCAAGGTAGATAGCTTCCTCTATATCGTGGGTTATAAACATAACCGTCCGTCCGAATTCCTGCCAGACATTCAACAGCCAGTTTTGCAACTCCTTGCGAGTCAGGGCATCAAGAGCACCGAACGGTTCATCAAGAAGGAGTGTAGAACAACCTGTAAGCCATGTTCTCATCAACGCGGCACGCTGGCGCATCCCCCCGGAAAGTGCTGAAGGATACTCATCCTCGAATGTTTCCAGTCCGAAATAAGGAAGCATTTCAAGAGCCTTCTCACGCGATTCTTCTTTCGCAACACCCTGTATCTCTAGTGGAAGGAGAGTATTGTCCAATACGCTTCGCCAGGGGAGCAGCAAATCACGCTGGGGCATATAGCCCGTCATCCCTGCGAGACCGGCAGGTTTTTCGCCATCGATCAGTATTTCACCTTCATCGGGTACGATGAGTCCGGCACAAAGATTGAATAACGTACTTTTGCCACTCCCACTTATTCCTGTGATCGTTACAAACTCTCCCGGCATCACACTGAAAAATACGTTTCTCAGTGCCGGAATGGTCTGATTTGTACCGGAGAAAGTCTTACTTATATGTCTGAATTCAATACGCGGTATCATCATCTTAACTCAATTGTATAAGTCACATGTATTCCACTAAATCCGCTCATCCTGAGCCTGTCGAAGGATGAGTATATACAAAAGGTGTTTCCGAGACAAGGTACTAAGGCAGAAACTCATTCGTAAAGGCATCCTTCCCGGAAATAGAAGATTGCAGAATCCCGTTTTCAAACATCCAGTCCGAATACCCCTGCCAGACACTCTCCTTTTGTTCTCCCCAGCGTGGTGCGTCAGCCTGGTAATACTTCGAAAGCCAGTTTTGGCTTGCTTTTACGAGTTCGGAATCAAGCTCAGGTACTGCATCAAGCAAAAGAGCGGCAGCCTCATCCGGACTATTTACCGCAAATTCATAACCTCGCGATAGAGCTTGGCAAAAATCCCTGACAACTCCGGGATTACTGGAAATGTTGTCTTCGCTGGTGATTACAATTGGAGTATAGTAGTCAGGGATGCAGTCGAACCAGTCTTTCATCATCACTACATTTATATCAATATCCTGTTGTTCCGCCTGGAAAGCCTGCCAGCCATAAAATATCCATCCCAGATCAGTCTTTCTTTCGGACATCAAAGCCAGGGGATCGGCGTAGCCGGTGTTAACTATCTCAAGTTTTTCGAAATCCCCGCCGGCACATTCCATCAACACTTTTAATGTAGGAACCTCAAAAGGAGATCCGAACGAACCGTAACGCAATCCTTCAAAATCCGCGGGATCGGTAACATTGATTTCAGTCAGAGAAGCAAAACCGGATGTATTATGCTGGATCACCGCTGCGATCGACACGATTGGTACGTTATCAGCCCGTGCCAGGGTAACCTGTTCCTGGAAACTGATGCCGAAATCTGCAACACCGCTGACCACCGCCGCTTCCGCGTACACCTCTCCTGGCTGGATTATGCTGACATCAAGTCCTGCTTCTTCGAAGTAACCTTTGGCTTCCGCCACGAATATTCCCGTGTGGTTTGTGTTCGGTACCCAGTCCAGCATGAGCGTTACCGGAGTAAGTTCCTCTACCTCCGAACCGCGGCACGAGGTAAACACAAATATTGTTATTATCGTTAGTACGAATAATAATATGCGTTTCATTATTTATCCTCCTTAAATTAGAAAATTCCTGATCCTTCCCATTTTTCTGTTCGTTGCCTGGAGTGATACCAGGGTAAAACCAGGCGTTCGATATAATAAACGAGCATAAAAAGAAATATACTCAGCAGGGATGTTATAAACATGGCGGCGAATACCTGGTCGGTCGCCAGGGCGTTTTTAGATCGTAGCATATATAGCCCCAGCCCCGAAGAACCGCCTACCCATTCACCGATGGTGGCTGCTACGACGCTGTAGGTCACGGCTAAGCGGAGGCCGGAAAAAAATGACGGCAGAGCTGATGGCAGACGCACCATTCTCCATATCTGCCATCTACTGGCTTTCATGGTATACAGCAACGCTATCAACTCGGGATCGGAGGATGTCAGGCCATCGGCAGTGCTAATCGCCAGCGGGAAAAAACAGAACAATATCACGGTCAGTATTGTTGGCGTCAGACCGAAACCGAACCAGATGATAAAAATCGGAGCGATAGCCAGTATCTGGATAGTCTGTGAAACTACCAGGATCGGGTAAAGAGCACGTTGCATGAAAGGCCAGAAATCCATGAGAGCGGCAATTCCTGTTCCCGTGATAAGAGCCAAGACCAGCCCGATACCTGTCGCCAGGAGGGTGTTTCCAATTGCATTAACAAGAATGCTTCGTGTTTCCCAGCCTGCCTTGATGACTTCAAACGGAGTCGGCAGGATAAACGAGCCCAATCCGCTGACTTCTGCAATAAAGTACCAGCCGACGATAAGAGTGGCAATCAACGCGACCGGAGGTAAGATTTCTCTACGCCATTTCACTAATCGACCTTCCGATATTTACTAACCTTATCCTCAATCGTCGTGCCTTCCAGCGCATCAGCGATCTTGATAATGGTAACTACCTTGCCGGCACCCGCTTTAAAACACTCTCTGTGAGCAGATTTAGCTATATCGATCAACTGGTCCAGGTCATCGCCTTCCAGGGTTGTTTCCAGTGGTCCAACCTCATACTTTACCCCACTGTCCTGGATGATTTTTATCGCAGCGTCGACAATGGGATACACGTCATCGTGCAAAGGTAAAACCTGTACTCCAACATTAATAGTTCGTTTTTCCGTCATTGTATCTTCTCTACCTTTCGAGTGATTTTCCGGGAGTATGTACTACCAGCAGC
>CP070800.1:200309-210275 GCA_020343555.1 Dehalococcoidales bacterium | reverse complement strand
GAGTAGATAGTCCAGATCTTCACCGAAGACTGTTAACGCCCTTGTCCGTCTCGTCATCAGCTTGGTTCCTCCCAGCTAACTCGTTAAGTTCCGCCTTAAAGAGTAATAGAAGAAACGTGCCCCAACTATATACCAAAGTGATTTGATATGCAAGAGTTCTCCGTAAATCCAGTATTGTGCTGACTCTGTGCTGACATCGTGCTACTAGCGTGCTTGTTGAATAGAAAATCTAATCTGTTAGTCTGGTATCAGGTCGAACAAAAAAAGGGAAAAACAAACAGGAGGTAAAAAGAAAATGGCAAGAGTTCTAGCAACAAAAACAGTGAGGAGAGAGGTCAACCTGATGTGGGTCATTGCCGTGGTAATAGTCGCTCTGGCAGTCGGCACGGTACTCGGGAGAGTAACTCTCAATACAGCATCGATTGATACTTCGGTAGTTCCGGCAGATAGTACAGCAATCGTTGAACCATTAACAGTCTCCCAATCTGATTTGCTGGTCGGACCTGATGGGCGGGAGTACATTCTGACCGATGGTATTCCGCTAAACCCGGATGGAAGTGTATACGTCCCAATGCCAGTTGAACCGGCAATAGTCTCCCAATCCAGTATCCTGGTCGGACCTGATGGGCTGAAGTACATTCTGACTGATGGTATTGCGTTAAACCCGGATGGAAGTATATACGTCCCAATGCCAGTTGATACTTCGGTAGTTCCTGCAGATAGTACTGCTATTGCTGCACCGGCAACAGTCTCTCAATCTGGTATCCTGGTCGGGCCTGATGGGCGGGAGTACTTTCTGATTGATGGCATTCCGCTAAATCCAGACGGAACTCCATATGTCCCGATGCCGACGGAATAAATGGTTGGTACTCAATAACAACAATAAAAGATGAGGATTATTCAAGGAACGGGAAATGAAGGGGGGAGAAATCTCTCCCTTCTTCATTAATGTATATAGAAACTAGCTAACATTTCATTACTATTTAATACGACACCGATGATAACTTAAATTAGACTACCCAGCTTAGCAATGTGGGCACTCCAACTCATTCACATCTTTATGGGATGAGTGTTTATAGTCTATCGTTAGATCTTAGATATATCAAGATAAGGTAAGATTTTACGTAAACAGGATTAAACAAGTAAGTATTTATCTTTCCCAGACCACCTCTCCTCCAACAACAGTCATCTCAACCGTGATATCTTTGAGCTGTTCCGGTGGGACGGTGGTGGGATTATCACTGAGAAGGACCAGGTCGGCTAACTTACCTTCGCTTATCGTCCCTTTTTCTTCCTCTTCAAACGACACGTAGGCTGCGTTTAGGGTATACATTTTCAGCGCCCGTTCGACGGAGATTCTTTCTTCCGGCAGGACTTCCTGCCCGGAATTAGCCAGCCTGTTTACCGCGGCGAATATTCCTACCAGTGGATTATCGTCGACTATCGGTGAATCCGAGCTTCCGGCGACCGATATTCCCGCTTCGATCATCGACTTTATACGGTAAAGCGAGGGCTGGCGGTCGGGGGGCACCATAGCCAGGTACCGTTCGCCACTGTAGTAAAGGAACGGAGGCTGAGTGGCAACCAGGATATCGAGATTCCTGATCCGGTCGAGAAGATGCGGCGGACACTCCGAGCAGTGTTCTATCCTGTGTCGATGATCGTCCTGTGGTAGTTGTCCAAGCGAATACTCTATGGCATTTACGGCTGCTTCCACCGTTTCAGATCTAGTTGCGTGAATGGCTGCCCGAAATCCCGCCCGGTGGATATCCAGCACCATTTTATTCAATTCAGGCTGGGGAGGATGAATACCGTGTTCCCTAGTTTCAGATGGAGTAATCTTCACCTGGCCGATTTTAAGGAGTGAATCACCGGAACAGAATGAGACTCCAGCATCAACGAATTCATGCAGGTGATCAACTCCCGGCATGTAGTAAAGTCGTGATTTCAATATATTCCTTTCCTTGAACCGTCGGAACTTCTGCCACCGAGCATAATCATTGACCACGGTGGCGTCCTGGAGTGAGGTAATTCCGTTGGACAGGTAATGATCGCTGACCCGTTTAATCCCCTTTTCCAGTTCAATTTCCGAGATCGACGGCATCACCTCTTCCCTGATAAAGCCGAGTATATCAATCAGCAGGCCGCCTGGTTCTCCGGTATCGAGTTCGCGGTCGATGTGTCCTCCCGGCGGTTCCTCGGTCTCGCGAGTGATGCCGGCGAGTGAGAGTGCCATGCTGTTCAGAACGCAGGCGTGGAGAGAGCGATGGGACAGGACTACGGGATGGTGCGGAGCGACTTCATCGAGTTCCCTTCGATTCGG
Organism: Dehalococcoidales bacterium; assembly: GCA_020343555.1. The sequence continues at coordinate 207,952 of CP070800.1, read as the reverse complement.
ATGGCGTTTTTCAGCGAGGTAGAAATCGTTATAGTCGGTACCTGATATCCACTCTCCCTCGGGCGTATTATCAGCTTTACGTTTGATCGCTGCTTTGATGTCGTCTATCGACCGTACCGACCTTTCCGAAAGGTCGACACTTATCAGTTTGCGTAGAAAGGAAAATATATGACAGTGGGCGTCGTTGAAGCCGGGAATAATCGTTTTGCCTTCGCAGTCGATCACTTTCGTATCCGGACCTGTGATTGATTCCAGGTCTTCATCATATCCCGTGAAAAGTATCCTGTCAGCCTTAATACCGATTATTGAGACGAGAGGTTTACCAGGATCAAGGGTTATTATATTCCCGTTTTTCAATACGAGATCGGCTTTCGTCACTCTTTCACCTTTGACCATGCTGACTGTAGGGTAGTATACTACTGAAAAATCCCGTCGGACAAATGGAGTGTATTGAATGGAGATCGAAATCCTCGCCGATAAGTTGAGTTCATGGATCGCGGATAAAGTAAAAGAAGCCGGATGTCGCGGTGCTGTATTCGGCATGAGTGGAGGTATCGATTCCTCGGTGGTGGCGGTTTTATCGAAGCACGCCCTGGGGGAAAATGTACTTGGAGTTCTAATACCCTGTTACAGTATCCCGCAAGATGAGGAACATGCGCTGGCGGTCGCTGAAAAATTCAGTATCCGTACACAGAAAGTAGTACTCGATACTGCTTTCGATGCGTTGACGAGTTCATTACCTGATAATCCCGTTGATGAAGCCGCCGGGCGACTTGCCACGGCTAATCTGAAGGCCAGGTTAAGGATGGTGACCTGGTATCATTTTGCCAATCAACTCAGGTACCTGGTGGTTGGTTCCGGCAACCGCAGCGAACTGGCAGTAGGTTATTCAACTAAGTATGGTGACAGTGGAGTCGATATACTTCCACTGGGAAACCTGGTAAAAACGCAGGTCAGGGACCTGGCCGAATATCTGGAAGTGCCGCGGGAAATTATCGATAAACCGCCTTCAGCCGGCTTATGGGAAGGGCAGACCGATGAAGATGATCTCGGTTTCACGTACGGGCAACTCGATTCCTTCCTGCTTACCGGTGAGACCGATACAGCGGTTAAACAGAGAATACAGTCAATGATGGTAGGAAGCAGGCATAAGACACAGCCGCCGCCGATACCGCCGTTTTAATAATCGGTCAGAAATCGAATAGCCGAGAACAAGGTCGTTTTTTTACCTGCCGGAAGTGGTATTCCCGATTGAAAATCAGATTTTTCTTAACATTAAGTAAAAACTTTAATCCGGTCTTGATAGGGTGTTATAATAGGGAGGAATGGACATCCTTACGAACCTTAACCCGGCTCAGAAAGAAGCCGCAGAGGCGATCGGCGGACCGGTACTTATATTAGCCGGGCCCGGTAGTGGCAAGACCAGAGTAATCACTCACCGTGTAGCTTATCTGATAAAGACATGCGGAGTAAGTCCCCGCAGTATTATGGCGGTTACTTTCACCAACAAAGCCGCCAGGGAGATGGAAGATCGACTTAACGATCTGATAAGCAGTTCGGTGCAGGATCTCACTCTCGGTACATTTCATGCTATTTGCGTCCGTATCCTCCGTACAAGCGGGAGTGCTGCGAATATCGATCCCCAATTTGTGATCTACGATCGTGAAGACCAGATTTCGGTGGTCAAACGCAGTATACAGGAAGCTGACTTCGATCCCAAGCAGTATGCACCCGGAGCGATACTATCCGCAATATCTTCCGCCAAGAGTCGAATGCTTTCCCCCGTCGAGTTCGTGAAAACCGAGCGGAATTACTTCGACGAGGTAGTTGGTCGTGTTTACGAGAACTACCAGCGTATACTCGATGAGAGTAATGCCCTGGATTTCGACGATCTTCTGATGAAGACAGTGATGCTCTTCCGCAACTATCCTGATATCCTGGCGCGTTACCAGTCGCGATACGTTCACCTGATGGTGGACGAATTCCAGGATACCAATATTGTCCAGTATGAGCTTATCAAGCAGATCGGAGGTAAATACCGGAATATCTGCGTAGTAGGCGATCCCGACCAATCTATATATTCATGGCGATTCGCCAATGTAGGTAACATACTTAATTTCGAGAAGGATTATCCCGATGCCAAGGTAGTGATGCTGGAGGAGAACTACCGGTCGACCAAGACAATCCTTGAAACGGCCTCATGTATCATTTCGGCAAACCAGCAGCGAAAGCCGGTCAATCTCTGGACACAGAACGACGACGGTACCTCTGCCGTGGTTGTGGAAACCTATACCGAACAGGAGGAAGCCCAGTTCGTTGTCAGTGAGATAGAACGACTGGTGGAAAAGGGCGAACATACTCTCGGTGAGTGCGCTGTTATGTACCGTACCAATGCCCAGTCGCGTGTTCTCGAAGAAGCCTTTGTCCGTTACGGGATGCCCTATAAGCTGGTAGCAGGAACCCGATTTTACGAAAGGCGGGAAGTCAAGGATATTATCGCTTATCTGAGACTGATACAGAATCCGCATGACAGCGTCAGCCTTATGAGGGTTATCAACGTCCCCCAGAGAGGAATCGGACAGCAGACACAATTAAAACTTGCTGCCTGGGCAAAATCGATGGGTGTGTCACAATTCGAGGCGTTGCGACGTATGAACGGAGAATCGACCGATGATCTGAAATCGCCGTTCAATTCTCACATCAGCAGGGTGCTCAAGGCATTTTCTGTGTTAATGGAGGAGTTAATATCCCGGAGTCAGGAGTTGAAGCTGCCTGAGTTATTCGACCTTGTCATCGAACGTTCCGGCTACAAGGAATACATATTGAACGAGGCTAACGGCGACGGACAGGAGCGATGGGAGAATATACTTGAACTTCGATCCGTAGCTCAGAAGGATTACGGCGATCTTTCTCCCAAGGAGTGCCTGGCGACTTTCCTCGAAGAAGTGACGCTGGTCTCGGATGTCGACGGTCTCGAAGAAGGCCTGACGACTGTTACCCTGATCACGTTGCACCAGGCCAAGGGTCTGGAATTTCCGGTGGTGTTTATCGCAGGCATGGAAGACGGACTTCTTCCGCATTTCCGGACGTTCGACGATCCGATGCAGATGGAGGAAGAGCGCAGGTTGTGCTATGTCGGAGTGACCCGGGCTAAACGGCTGGTCTACCTGGTAAGAGCGTTTCGTCGGAGCCTGATGGGCAGGAGCCAGGTCAGTGAACCGTCTCGCTTTCTTGGCGATATACCCAAACACCTTATATCCACCGGTGATTGGAAAACCGGAGATGATGACAGTGTGTTTCCCTCCATTCAGTCGTGGAACCGACCGACTGTTGCCGCCGCATCGACTGCTGCACCCGGTGAATACCAGGCAGGCGATCATGTCTACCATGCTCAGTTCGGAAAAGGTGTGGTGGTGAGTTGCCAGCCGGTGAAAAATGATTCCGAAATAGTAATCGCCTTTAACGGCGCCGTCAAGAAACTGCTTCTCAGCTTTGCCAACCTGGAAAAAACGGACTAAGCTGTATCCTGTTCGTTGTTTTCATTTCTGTTTTTTATAGATGATCTTTCTTGCTTTAGATACGTAATGAATCCATTTCTCTTCCGTCTTCACCAGTAATGTGTATACGAGTGCTGGAGTGATCCAGGATTTATTCGAATGTCATTGCGAGACTCGGCGTCAACAGCCGAGACGTGGCAATCTCACTAAATTTATTTCTTTTTTTTAACCTCATCCCTGTTACGAATAGTCCCTTCTCCTTAGAAAGGAAAAGGGACTTTCGAAAATACCACAATCCTACACTGGATTGGTTTTCTAAAGAAGAGGTATGAGTAGGGTGAAAGATACTCACAACCAAAAAATACTGTATGGGAAACCCACTCAATAGCGTTGGACAATAACAACGGGACTGAGTTAGTAAAGAAAACAATGCTATTTTCGAGTATCTCCCTTTCCATTTGGAGAGGGTAATAGGAATAAAGAAAGCATTGTGGATATCTAATTATTTTCAAGAAACCTCCGAAAAAATTCCCTCTCCCCACCGCGGGAGAGGGTTAGGGTGAAGGAGTTACGGATAAATCGTTACTTTTCACCCTCACCTAACCTCTCTCGTCAAGGGAGAGGAATATCCTGATCGATATTAAGTAGTATCAATCAGAAATTCTCTGAATTCAAAATCAATTTATAGTTATAATAACCGAAAATGGGGTATTTGGGGATTAGTAACTCGTTATTGTTTAGGATTTAGTGCTTAGATATTAGAGTTTTGGAAATTTTTGCCCCTTGACAATTTACACGGAAACGTGTATGATTTCGAAAAGGATTGATTATGGCTATAAGAATTCTCGACCGGGAAATGATATCGCGGATTGCCGCCGGTGAAGTGATCGAAAGACCGGCTTCGGTAGTGAAGGAACTGGTGGAAAATTCTCTGGATGCCGGTTCTACCCAGATTTCGGTTGAAACATCCGGTGGCGGTATAGGGATGATCCGTGTCACTGACAACGGAATCGGTATCCCTGCAGGTGAACTGGAACTCGCCTTCCAGCGACACGCCACCAGCAAGGTAAACAATCCGGTCGATCTCGAATCGATCGGCAGTCTAGGATTCAGGGGGGAAGCCCTTCCGAGTATTGCAGCCGTCTCACGGATAGAAGTGATCACCTGCGTCGAAGGCGAGACAACCGGCAGCTACCTGGAATTGAAAGAAGGAACAACTCAGCAAACCGGCAGCAGGGGACGTTCGCAGGGAACAACTATCACGGTTCGCGACCTGTTAAGGAATGTGCCGGCGCGATTGAAATTCCTGAAGTCTACTTCTACCGAGAACGGACACATCGCCAACGTAGTCAGCCAGTACGCCCTGGCGTATCCGGAGGTGAGATTTACTCTGACAGTTGACGGGCGGACTACCGTTCGGACACCTGGTACAGGCAGACTCTCCGACGTCATACTGGAAATCTACGGGGCCGAAACGGCTCGTGGCATGGTGAAGTTGGATGAAGCCAACGCTATGTGGAAAACCGATTCTGTACAGTCTCAGGTAAAGATTAATGGAATGGTTGGTTCGCCGGCTATCACCCGGGCGAACCGGAACTACATGAGTTTTTTCGTGAACCGGCGCTGGATAAACAGTCGTGTTCTGTCATATGCGGTCGAGGAAGCTTATCACGGAATGCTGATGCAGAGCAGACATCCGGTATCGGTCATAAATATTTCTATACCTCCGGGTGACGTGGATGTCAATATTCATCCTACCAAGACCGAGGTTAAATTCAAGGACGATCGTCCTGTCTTCAGTGCCGTCCAGAAAGCGGTTCGTCATGCGATACTTCAGCAATCGCCGGTTCCCGTCATCGAGGAAGTATCCCCGGAATACAACCAATCATCACGGCAGGAAGAATCTCTTTTTACGTCTCCTGCGCCCGGGGTTTATCATAACAGGAATCAGGTAGATGCTCCTCCGCTGACCAGTCAGCAATTCACGCCTTCGCAATCACTCCCAGTGCTGCGACTGGTTGGGCAGATATCCGGCACGTATATAATCGCCGAAGGTCCTGAAGGACTTTACATAATCGATCAACACGCTGCTCACGAGAGAATTCTTTTCGAGAAGATACGCGAGCAGAGTACACTCAGGAAGGTGGAGATCCAGGGATTGCTAGAACCGGCGACCTTTGAGGTTTCCCCGGCACAGGACGAGGTGCTGAAGACCTGTTATGTTGATCTTTCGGAGTTCGGCTTTGCCATAGAACCGTTCGGCGACCGCTCTTACCTTGTCAGGTCGGTACCGGCAATGCTGAATGGTAAGGACTGGTCGGCGACTCTTCGGGAACTGCTGGACACGGTCGGTGCCGAGAAAGGCAGCGACTGGCGGGAACAACTTGGTATTTCCTTCGCCTGTCATGGAGCCATCAAGGCCGGGAAGGTTCTTACCGATGAAGAAATGAGAGAACTGCTGAGACAGCTTGAAAAGACTACCGCGCCGAATACCTGTCCTCACGGCAGGCCGACCATTATCCGGTTGACCAACACACAGCTTGAAAGAGAGTTCCGGCGAACGTAGAAAAGTAACAATTTTCGTTTTTGCTGGAATTATTATTTCCTTATTCTACGGATACACCGGCTCTTTTCAGGATTCTCCAGGTAAGGAATGTGATCCAGGTCGACGGTTCCTTCTTCTGCCCGAAATCCCATTCACTCCAGGCTTTCCAGATTGACTCTGGAGTAAAGCGCTGCTGGGGATCGACTTTCCCCCGGACGACTTCCAGCATCTCCTTCAGTCTGGGATCTTCAAGCGTTTGCGGGAACAGTGTGAGGACATCCAGCACGTGCAGAATATCGTACCAGATGAGTGGTGCTTTCAGTTTCTGGAAACCGGTTCCCATCGCGAACAGGTAGGGTCGGCGTTCCTTACGTTGCTCCCATAAACCGAGTATCGTGTCGATACCGTTATTGACAACGTCGCTATCCCTCCATTCCGGTAGTTGATTAAGAGCTTTCAGAGAAATTAATGTGGCATAAGGGCAGGGATCATCCCTTCTTCCGGGACCCTTAAACCTTCCCATTTCCGGTGAAACTGCGCACGGCCAGCCGTTATCACGACCAAATCCGACCAGGTGGTCGATTGCTGCCTGTAAATGCGGCACATCTGCTTTCATTTTTACCAGGGTGTATAGTATCGACGGTGTATCGCACAGCATCCAGACCCACTCGTCCTCGCCCGAACCTATGAAGCTGCGTGTTGTGTTCGCCAGTATCTTGAATACTCCTTCGTTTGATCGGCGTTCTGAAATCCGGTCGATTACCATGTCCATACCCGGATCGCCGGCTTTCACCCCGATATCTGAAAGGAATACCAGTTTATGGATCATGTGAGTGGCATCATTGTGTCGTTTCAGGGCATGACCCGGCCAGTCAGCCAGTCCGGTGATTATCGACCTGACCTGCGGGTTTTCAAGCATAGCCTGCCTTGCCCGAACGACCTCCGGTATATCTTCGGGCTGTCCAAGAAGGTCAATGCGGGTGCGGTACTCTACCCAGGGAGGGCCTTCCAGCAGCCAGGTGATCGTTTCATTCATTTTTTCTTTCAGTCATTTCCATACCTAGTACTTGCAGTTATATCTAGCATTCTACTTCCTGTAGAATATTTTTAGGTTCTTTACCTTGGTGACGCCTTTGAGGGAGTTTGCGACGGCCAGGAGGAGATTCGTGATGATCTGACCGGGGAAAGCACTCAAGGTTATCAGTTCGTCGTTAACGTAAAGCGACAGGCGCTCTCCCTGCGGTTTAATAAACTCTTCTTCAATGAAATCGGCTATACTTTTCGGGTCGTCAATCGAGAACTGCCGGACATCGGTTTCCAACGATTCGTTGGTGGCTATTGCGATCAGGTTCTTAATATCGGTTAACGGCGTTCCTATCTCTTTTCGGTGGACCTCGATCTTCGGATAGGGTCCCTGCTTAAAGCCTTCAGTCAGTATGATGTCGTAATCCTCACCGAGTAACCGCGCCATTTATTCGACGGTCGATTTTCTTTTCACCGGCTTGATGAGAACGATTCTTTTATCAGAGCCGATGGCAGTGGCTTTGCTGCCGGCGCGGAGGTGACGCCAGGTATCCTTGCCGGGCGTGTCGAGAGTCGCT
>CP070800.1:192877-200209 GCA_020343555.1 Dehalococcoidales bacterium | reverse complement strand
CTGACTACCTCCTCCATGTCCTCGTACCACAATATCTGTTCCGGCTTGATTTTGGGGCTGGCTCTCAATGCCTTATAGGCGGGAACGATCCGGTGTCCGCCCGGGGCGCCGCTTTCTTTTCTCTTTATAAATCCATCCAGGATGATATCCGCCCATTCCGCGTAGAAGAAATCGCCCCACATGGGATATACCTTGGCTTTAAGTTCCTCGTCCATCCAGCCGATGGCGCCGTGATGAAAGGCGACGATATTGGCGGGTATCACGTATCCTTCCCCCATTCTTCTTATTATCATCCGCTTGTCCATGGCATCGAGTACGGGCTGAAGTGTTTCTAAATCGGTATTTCTCTTTTCGGCGATCTCTTCCGCCGTCATAACGCCGGACACCTCCAGAAGTATTTCCGCTTCTTCAAGCGACATCATGGCTTCGAGTATTTTGGGAAAATACTTCGAGCCGGGCGCGCCCATCCTCTCAGATAATTCGTTGAATATGCTTTTATCCGCCATTTTCCCATCCTTTAATAGTGTTTATTTGTCACTCATTTCTTTTTTTGTCTGGAATCATTAATAACAAAGCCGATAACCAAACCATTCAGAATCGTAGCGGAGAGGACGGCAATCGATACCAGTATATCCTTGATTTCCTGTGATTTAACAAAAGTGGATAGTACAAAGATAGAAAAGGTAGCTGATCCGGCTCCGCCTATAAAGAGCAATCTCCTCTTTTTCTTATTCTCAGCCTCTTTAACTCCAAGTAATACAAGAACGCTGCCGCTTAACGCAAAAAATATGGTAAATATAATTCTTAAAATATCCAGTTGTTCAGCGTTCATATTTTATCACCGTTCAAAATATATAATTGTTATGCTAAGCGCCTTTTCGCCGCACATGGGCTCATACTCATAATATTCGTCATTTACGGGCTTGTTTAAATGACAGTAAATATTCCATTGCCTTTTTATGATGGTCCAAGTTATCTATCCATTCTATATACTTTTCACAGGGAAAGTCACCACAATCGCCGCAATGATTTATTCCTTTTTCTTCACAACATGAACGAATATGACAGTCGTTTGAAAAGTTGTTTTTGCGTTTCCCCCCCCCAACAGCCTTTACAAAATGGTGGATTTTTTTGCACTGCTTCAGCACCTTCATTTTTTTCAATCCATCCTCTTGACCTGTACCACTCAACCATAGATTCCGCTGCTTTTAGATCGTGCTCTTTGTTGTAGGTGCCACATACGTTGCAATCAACTCCACAAGCCGCTAATTTAAGCCTATTCATCGTTAAGTCTCCTTATTGCTTCGAGTATTCCTGGGAAATACTACGAACCGGGCGCGCCCATCCTATCAGATAGTTCGTCGAATATGTTTTTATCTGCCATATTTATTTATTGGTTTTATACCGGGGCATCAAGTTTCCCGCATTGTACACCTTTAAATGTTTATCGGTAAACAGTTTCCTGTAAGAATCTCCTTGACTTATCGTATTTCGGGTAATAGACTGTAGCCATTCTTGAGATTTATCCGGTGGTAGTTGTGTGGTAAATCGGGAGGGTCGAATACAAGGAGTAAAAATGAGTACTGAAAAAGACGCGTATCAGGAAATAGCGGAACGATACGATATGGCTGACTCGGAGTTGTTCATCAAGGTGCTAAAAGGGATGATAACACTCGAGGAGAGTGGTATTCTTCGCGAGTTGGATAAACCTATGTCGTTACCGGAGCTGACGGAAAAGACAGGGACCGGTGAAGACGAATTGAAAGCAAGCCTTGACGGGATGATGAAGAAGGGATTGATCGGTCTCATGGGCGACAGATATTCCATGCCTGTTCACGCCATGCTGCTGTGCCACCGTACCCAGAACAAGAGTGATGAAGTGGACAAGCTCTGGACGGAATTTTTCTTCAAGGAGTGGCGTTATACCATCGCCGGGCATTCTCATAAACGGCGGCTGACGGGCATGTGGTCGACTCATCGAATCGTACCGGCTCTGCAGGCCCTGGCTGCCAGCCCGCATATCCCGAAAGACCAGATACTACCATATGAGAATTACGAGGACATGTTTAAGCATTCGAAGATGATACTGTTCCTTCCCTGTTCCTGTCGCACCCAGCATCGACAGTGCGATAACAAGATGGAAGTTTGTGTGCATGTCATCCTCGATGACGACGACGGTGCCAGTGAAAAGGAGTTCGCCGGTATTCTGCAACGATGGCCGGAACTGAAGCCGCTGACCTACCAGGAAGCCATGGATGAAATGTATGCCCTGGAGGATGCCGGACTTGGTCACCTGTCATTGAACTTTCCCCGGCTCGAGGAAGCCTGCAACTGGTGCGAGTGCTGCTGCCGGGTGGTCAATCCCCTCATTTATGCCGGATATGACTACGACCTGATGGATCCTACCAAGAGCCGGTACCTGGCGAGTGTCGATAAGGATGCTTGCAGCGGGTGCCAGACATGCATGGAGCGGTGCATATTCGGGGCTGTCGAGATGGTGAAAGTACCCGGCTCGAAGAAGATGAAGGCGAATATATCGGAAAAGTCATGCATGGGATGCGGTCTCTGCGTCTATACCTGCCCGGAAAAGGCAATTAGGTTCGACATCGTCAGACCGCCTGAACACATTCCGAATATCACCCGTGAGCAGGTTTTCTCATGGGGACCCGCCCCTTCACCGGAAGATATCAAGAAAGCATACGAACCGAGGATTGCTTAAAAAGCACTTAATAAAGTTCCCTCTCCCCAACGCGGGAGAGGGTTCGGGTGAGGAGGCTACGTGCAAATGGTTACTTTTCACCCTCACCTTAATCCTCTCCCGTCAAGGGAGAGGAATGTCCTGGGTATAATACCAGATCACCCGTAATCCCTCCCGTATCTGGTACGGGACAGGCTCTTTACAAAGGGGGGTGACGAGTCCGACAGTACCTATACATTACTCCGCCAATACTGTCATTGCGAGACTCGGCGTCCACAGCCAACACGTGGCAATCTATATAAATACTCCCTTGTGTCATTCCCGCCCTTCCTTAATGTGTGTTTATAAATCTATTGAGCGGGAATCAAGAAAATCTTATTATCCTTCATCCTTCGACAGGCTCAGGATGAACGGTAAGATAAGGTTCAGGATGACCAGTACGATGAGGTTCAGGATGAACGGATTGCGTATAAATCGATTCTTTTCACCCTCACCTTAATCCTCTCCCGTCAAGGGAGAGGAATGTCATGATTGATATTAACTGAATCTTTTTTTATTACCGACGTAATCTATGTACTCAGCCAGTTAGGCACTGCCATCCTCTTTTTACGGGCTTCGGTCAGTCCGCCGGTCGGGATATGTTCGGGAGGTCGAACCAGTTCCATGGTCAGAGCGTTCTGTTCGCACGTTAATACGCACAAGCCGCAGCCCATACATACGTCATAATCAACTGATGCCTTTAGTTTTTTCGAATCGGGACTTTTGGTCATCTCGATCGCGTTGAAATGACAGCGGTCGATACAGGTCTGGCAGCCGTTGCATAACTCCCGGTCTGCCGTCGCCCTGTATCGACTGGGAGTCAGGTTCGCTTCCTTGGTGATGGGATCACCGTATTCGATGTACGGATGAGCTACCTCGCAGCAGCAGGGGCAGCAATTGCAGAAGAGTATCGCTTCTGCCTGGTTGGGCGGAATGTTCAGCATGCCAAGGTCTTCACACTTTTCGCAGATTTCGATCGCTTCGTCGGCAGTAATCTGCTTTCTCGGATCGGGCATCCCACCCGTTTCCTGGTAAGAGATACCGATACATGTTTCCCACGGGTATTCACAGTTGCCCCAGACGGAGCGGCATCCGCAGTTTCCGATGGTTATCTTCACCGCTCTCTTGAACATCTCCGGCATGTCTTCGTACCACAGGATCTGGTCGGGATCGATGCCGGGGCTGGCTTCCAGCGCTCTCCGCGAAGGCAGGATTCGGTGAATTGGATATCCAGAAATGCTATACATCCGCACCCATGTTTCCAGCAGCCATTTCGGGTATTCGCCCGAACGCCAGAAATCACTCCAGACTTCGACTATTTTTTCACGGGGGACATCGGGCAGCGACCTTTCGGGAATCACGCCTATCATGTTCGGTATACTGATATACTTTCCTTCAACCGGGCGTGCCCAACCTCCGAGTGAGTCGAGTTTCTCCTGGACGTATTCCTCACTCTCACCGAGTTTCTCAGCCAGTTCAGCACAGGTTACCGGAGTATTCAGTTCGAGGAGAATTTTCCCTTCTTCTGGTGTAAACGCGGTCTCGAAGATCTTTATAATCCTGGAATCATCCGGGAATCGCCAGGCGTTCGCCACTTTCCTGTAGATATCATTATCCATTGAATCCTCCATTTAATACGCATCCCGATAAATTTTGGCTATAATTTCGGCATTCATTTCGGTCGGATGTGGAGTATAATCCCAGAGTTTCAAGGCGAGTTCGGCTATCTCATCGGCTTTTTCCAGTTCGCAGCCAAGGTCTCTTAACCGGATATTCATGCCGATTTTTTCCAACCATTCCTCGAACGCCGCTATACCATCGGACTTTCCGAACACGTTCCTGCCAAGCAGTTCGAACCTTTCTTTTCGGACTGACTCGAATTGCTTCATCCATGCCGGCAGCAGGGCGGACAATCCGGCGCCATGATTAACATCATAGTAACCGCTGACGGCGTGCTCGATGCCATGGCAGGTCATGCTGCCGGCTGAGCCGCCAAGCCGGGACAGGTCTGAGCTGGCGATGGTGCTTGCCCAGGAAATCTGGGAACGGGCGTCGACGTCGTCGAGATTAGCCAGCACTTCGGGAAGCACCTGCACTATCACTTTCATCACCGCTTCCCGTATAGCATCGTTCATCGGTAGCGGCTTTTCGGGCATCAGGTAGCATTCCATTATGTGGGAGAGAGCGTCGACTCCTCCTCCGGCGGTCAGTTTTTCAGGCAGGGTGACGGTCAGGGCGGGATCGATTATTGCGGTCTTCGCCCACAGGTTGTTATCGAACGTGAACCGTTTCTCGTGGCTTTCCCAGTGGGTAAAGACACATATCGGGTTCAGCTCGGAACCCGTCCCGGCAAGAGTGGGAATCTGGATAAGGTTGGGGACGGTTTTTCCTGCCTGTGCTTTGCCCAGCAGGTAATCCCAGATAGGCGCTTCGCCGGAACTTGCCAGGGCGATGCCTTTGGCCGCGTCCATGGCGCTGCCGCCGCCCATCCCGATAACCAGGTCGATCTTCCTTTCACGGGCGATACGGGCTGCCGTATCGACGGTGGTAGTGCGGGGATTAGGCTCAAGCTCTTCGAAGACTTCTACTTCGATCCCCTGGCTTTCAAGGTCTTTCTGAACGATATCCAGGAATCCCAGCCTGCGGATATCCGGGTAGGTGACGATCATTGCCCGGCTTCCCAGGCTTTTCGCTTCCCGACCTACCTGTTCGATACTTCCGGGACCGAAAAGAACTTTAATTGGTATGTAAAACTGCTGTATCATCGCGATGAATCCCCCTTTACAGTGATTACCTGTTTATTTCACTTTATGAGAAATCGAACTTTATCTTTTCTATCTCAGATTCCTTCATGTTATCGGCCATAGTCCAGAAAAACGCTTCCCCTTTATATACCCGGAACAGGACGAACAGGGGATTATTCGGCGTCTCTATTCCCAGCATTTTGAAGAACGGTCGCTCTTCGATCAGTTTCGCCTTTAGTTCGAGGTCGTCGACGAATTCCATCTCGCCGTTGACTCGCATAACCTTACCGAGTCCTCCGCCTTCGGTGTCGTAAAAGCACAACTCGACGTATTTGTTAGCCTGGAGTTGCTTGTAGAAACTCTTGACCGGTTCCGTCTGGAAGTAGAAACCGCGTTCATCGGCGAACTGCAGGGCGAGCGGCCTGACATGGGGTAGGTTTCCCTCTGTTGTGGCGATAAAGACAGTACCGCATTTTCCAGCAAATTCTACACAGTCTTTGTATTCCATCTTTTCACTTCTCCCTGGGTGATTAATTCGGGACGTGTTATTTTCGTAAAGCTTATTGTACTCTTTAGGGAGAGTGTTTGAAAGGTGTTCCTGTTTTTTCATGGATGAATGGTAATGTGGCAGGTGAATTCTGTTTACATGAGGCATGCAGTATCTACCTCACCCCTGACCCCCTCTCCAGCCAGAATCCTTACTGGTGTTGTTGGATATTTTTGGCTGGAGAGGGGAGTTTTTTGAGAGGGGGCGAAGCCCCCTCTCAATTACTTATTCCCCCTTTCACGCAAGCGGATTTACCTGACTCATGATGGTACTGCGTGAGAGGAGATACAGGGGTGAGTATTAACTAACAGAAGCTTTATGATACAGGATCTTATTGACAATTACTGTTGTTCGCTATAGACTTAAAATACTCAGATCAGGAAAGATGAAATGTTAAACTTCCGAAATCGGATGAACACTGAGCAGAATATTAATACTATCGCGGTCGTCGTTGTATGCCGCGGGGCTCAGCATGTCTTCGGTTCGGAGATGATAAGAATGTAATACATACGACAGAGAACTGAAGCACTGAGCCCCGGAGTATTCTCCGGGGCTTTTTTATTGCCAGTAAATAATCAAAAGGAGGTAGAAAAATGGCAATGATAGATTTCGGTGGAGTAAAAGAAGAAGTGGTGATGAGGAGTGAATTCCCGATGGAAAAAGCGTACGCCGTACTCAACGAAGAGGTGGTGGCGGTTATCGGCTACGGTGTGCAGGGCCCCGGGCAGTCGCTGAACATGAAGGAGAACGGCTTCAACGTCATAGTAGGGCAGAGGAAAAGTACCAGGCGTAACTGGGAACGAGCCGTCCGGGATGGATGGGAACCGGGCGTCAATCTTTTCGAGATAGAGGAAGCGGCAAGGCGCGGCACGATTATCGAGATGACGCTGGCGGATGCCGCTCATAGAGAGCAGTGGCCCGTCATCAGGAAACATCTGACACCGGGAAAGGCGCTGTACTTCTCGCACGGATTTTCAATCGCATTCAGAGAGAAGACAGGAATTGTTCCCCCGGAGGATATTGACGTCATCATGGTCGCCCCGAAGGGTTCGGGGACATCGTTACGACGGAATTTCCTTTCCGGAGCAGGCATCAACTCCAGCTTCGCCGTATTCCAGGACGCCACAGGAAGAGCAAGAGAACGTTGCCTGGCAGTGGGGATAGCCATAGGATCGGGGTATCTCTTTCCGACGACCTTCGAAAAGGAGGTAATGAGCGACCTGGTGGGAGAACGTGGCGTTCTCATGGGAGCGCTGGCAGGCATCATGGAAGCGCAGTACGACACGTTGAGAAAACACGGTCAT
>CP070800.1:184701-192777 GCA_020343555.1 Dehalococcoidales bacterium | reverse complement strand
TGCCGCGTTCTTTCCAGGTGGAACCTCTCTCGAAACCGATGACTTCCCGTACCAGGCAGTCTTTTACAACGGGGGCTGCTTTGAGGATTACCACGGTGCATACTCCTCCGAGGGCGAGTGTCAGTTATCCTTCAGGAATAAGCTCGCATTACGTGGCAAGGACGGTACATCCCACGCAGACCCGCATACCCTGGCTGAATATAGTCAGGAGGGACATATCTTCCCCGGCATCGATATCGAGGGGGCGCAGGTGGTCGGGAATACCGAACGGTTTCAGGAGATCCCTCCTGGTTGCGTTTGTGCCGGTCAGGTTCAGTGGTTCTCCTAGGATCAGGTCATCGTTCAGGTAACGTACCTTGATACCTTCACCTTCAAGTTCCTCCTTAATAGGATCGGTGATCGTAACGTAAATCTCTGTAATTCCCTGGGCAAGCTGTTCTTCTTTCCGTTTTTTCACTTCAGGACTGTCATTGGGGCGGACGACGATAGGCATCGTCCCCTTGGCAGGTGAATGAGGTGATGGGTTGGTCACGGCGATGACGTTCAGGTCGCCGACATCATGATTGATTTCATCACGGAACTTGTTAATTGTATAGCCGCTGGACCAGACGACGACCACGTTTTTGATATTCATATCGTCCATCCGCTGCTTGGCGAATTTCACCATCTCGTCGGTGTTTTTTCGGTCCATGCCATCGAAGTACATTATTTCTTTAATAGTGCCCATTTTCTATTCCTTTCAAATGTATATTTAAAGCTTCTCGCTAGATCCACCCTACCATGAGCTGCGAGTGCCGTTCAGGATTGACATAGATAGCATCCAGGGGACAGTCGAGTTCACAGTAATCGCAGCAGTTGCATTCCTGGGGATACACGATGACGGCTTTATTTGTTTCTTTATCTATCCGGATAACATCGGTCGCACAGCTGTTGACGCATATCCCGCAGCCATCGCATTTCTCCTGGTCTATTCTTTCTATCGTCATTTTAATACCTTCCAGCTTTATTATTTGCTATGTGACAGATGGCAATTATTTCCGGTATTTTTCCGGCAGCCATTCGTTCGGAACCGGTTGTTTCCAGAGTTTCATTTCACCGTTTTCCTGCTTAATCTTTGTCCAGGCAAGCCAGCCAGGATTGTCCGTTTCAGGAAAATCTTCCCTGTAATGCCCTCCTCTTGTCTCTTCTCTGAACAGGCATGATCTTAGTGCCAGTTCGGAACCAAGTATCATGTTTTTTACCTCGTGGGCGAGACGCAGTTCGTGAGGATCGGTAGCGTAAAGCTGTGGTGCGAAGTGATCTCTGAAGAATTCCACCATTGTTAAAGCGGCCTGCAAACGGTCGCCATGCTGTACCATCAACACATAGTAAGGTGTCATCGTATTAAGCAGCAGCTGGGTTATCCACCTGGGATCGAAACCGCTTTTTCTGTCCAGCGGATCCATCATGATCGCTTTCGCCCTGGATATTTCGGCATCATCTACCGTGTAATCTTTAAGGTCCGCTATATAATCAGCGGCGCCTTTCGAAGCTCTTTTACCCATTATTGTTCCCGAAGGAAGCCCGCCGAATCCGGGCGCCCTGATACTCAGAGTATCGCCGGCGGCAAAAAGCCCTGTTACCGTGGTTGAACCATATAATCCCACAGGCCATAATCCGGCGCCCACCACACAGTCTTGACCGCCGGTTATCTTGTGCTTACCTCGCTTGCGGGGGTCATAATTGATCCTGGCACTCTCCATACCGTCCGAGTTCTGCTGTCTTTGCCAGACTCTCTCTATTTCTTCGTCGGTAGCGGCATCCAGGTCATGGAATATCGGACCTCTCCCGTGATGGAAAGCCAGGTCTACTTCGAATCCAAGTTCATACCCGTAGGGGATAACGTTACCTTCGGCATCGATGAACCGACGATAAATAGCGCGTGCTGCTCTGCCACCTCTCCACGACGGGTATGCGGCATTGCCGTGATGCGAACCGTGCATATCACCACCGGTGAGTTCAGCCCCAACCCTGTATGCCATAGCATGACCGTCACCGGTCATATTATGGGTTTCGGCTCCGACCGTTCTCAGAGACCAGCTTCCGGTGCAGAGAATGGTCGCTTTGGATTTGAATATGAGGATTTCCATTTCATCGACCGGGAATCCGACGGCTCCGACAACTCTGCCGTTATTCATCAGCAGGTCGGTAACGGTTATCCTGTCCATTAACCTGACGCCGACTTCCAGGACCTTTTCTCGCAGCGGTGGAGTGACTCCTCGCCTGATTATTCGTGTTGCACTAAATGCGCTGTCTATACCCTTAGGAACCCATACCCCTTCTTCTTCGTTTTCCACCGGGAAGGGAACACCCCAGGAAGCGAGTGTTTTATATGCATCAAATGATTCCTTGATGCAGATTTCAGTCCAGTCACGATCACATGTGCCACCTTCTGTAAGCATCCTGTATGTCTCTTCGTAGTTATCTCCAAGTTCGGGATTAAACACTGAAAAACGCATCCCTGCTGCGGCGGATGTACCGGATTTACCGACGTACGCCTTATCGACAAGGGTTACGTCAAGTCCCTGCTCTTTCGATGTGATCGCAGCGGTACACCCGGCTATCCCTCCGCCAAGAACCAGTATATCAGTCTCGATTACCGTTTCTTTTGCCATAAAACTTCCTCCTTACAATAAATCAGTCTGTTGATTCGTACTTTGCAACTCTATCCTATATCTTCTCCGTGTATTTTTCGTAGCTCATCCAGATAGTTCGGATCGAACCAACCCGCTTTCTGTTCTTCTATCAGGTCGACTCTTGTCGGTCGTCCTCTGGGGAAGTTGGGCGGTCCGCCGATTATTTTATCTTCGATCAGTTTATTTATCTCGGTTTCTGATATCTCCAGTAAGGTGCCAAAAACGTAGTTATCATCTTGGGCGAAACGAGGAGCGCGTTCCTGGATGAAACTCTCTGCTCCATTGAATTTTGCAGGCATCTGACTGGGTACAGGTCTCTTCCCGATTCCGTCACCGTGATCTATCAGATTGAAAAATCCACGTTCCACCAGGTGCGGATCGGTGTTGATTTCCTTCATATTTAAAGCAGCTCCTGCGGGAATTCCGACTTTTTGCATCATATTCATTATCTCGATATGTCCGTGCTGGATAGTCCATTCTTCGACATGCCTGACCAGTTCTTCCCGATTTTGCAGCCTTCCTTTTAACGTGGAGAATTTCTCTTCTTTTGTCCATGCAGGGCTTCCGATAACCTCGCAGAAGTTTTGCCACTGGTCTTCATTCTCTACGGCTATGTTTACCCAGTTGTCTTCACCGCTACACCTGTAACACCCGTGTGGGGCAGCCGCGGGATGGTTGTTGCCAATCCTTTCCGGTATTTGTCCGGTTTGTGTATATTCGGTGAAAACATCACCGATGTGACAGGCGACTGCTTCGCGCCCGGAAAGGTCGACATACTGTCCCTCTCCCGTCTGCATGCGGTAGTAAAGCGCTGTTATCAGGGCTGCTGCGGCATTAGCCCCGGTTACCCAGTCGCCATAAGCACAGCCTGATAGCAGAGGTGGCTCTTCAGGAAAGCCGGTGATATGCGTCAGTCCACTCATTCCTTCCATTCCCGGTACGTACATATAGAAATCCCGCAGCGGCCCGTAATGCCCGAGCCCGCTTATCGATACCATAATGATATCTGATTTTATCTTGTTCAGTTCTTCGTAGTTCAATCCCCAGTTATCCATTACCCTGGGTGAGAAATTTTCGATTACGGCATCGCTTATCTTTACCAGCCTTTTAAAGATCTCTCTGCCTTCCTCGGTGCCAAGGTTGAGTGATACTCCCTTTTTCCCGGCGTTCAATGTATGGAAGATACAGCCCCTGTTCCAGGGATCTTCACCGGGTTCATTTTCGGGATAGACATTGGCTCTCGTAAAGACATCGGCCCGTTGGATAGACTCTATCTTGATAACTTCAGCACCAAGTTCGGATAATATCTCGGTTGATACCGGCCCGGCAAACACCATTGTCAGGTCGAGTATCCTGATTCCATCGAGTAACTTATACGCCATATTAATTTGAACCTATATTATGCCTTTCTTCTCCAATTCCGATAGCTTTTCTTCATCGTATCCAATGTTCCCGAAAACCTCTTCGTTATGTTCTCCGAGCAGGGGGGCTCTTCCTGCCTGCCAGGGCGAACCGTTTAATTTCGCGGGGGCTCCGGGATATTTCACTTTACCCATAACCGGATGTTCTGCTTCAGTGAAAAATTCACGGGCTTTAATCTGCTCGTCATTCATTACTTCTTCCGGATTCAGTACCGGAGTAAAGGCCAGCCTTAGTTCCTGGGCTGCTCTGGTCACTTCCCATTTACCGCGTTCCTGGAGCCACGGAGTCATCAGTTCGTCTAGTTTTTCAGGATTTGCCATGCGGATCCGTGTATCAGCCAGGAGGGGATTATCCTGTAATTCGGGTTGTTCAATCAGGAATGCTATGTTCGGAGCACCGCCCACTCCGGGAGTAAGACTGATCCACCCGTCCTTGCAGGGGACACTGTAACCGATGGGGTAACCGTGTATCGCGAACGGGCTGGTCCTCCTGCTGAGTCCTAGGTATGAGTACTCGGCGACATGGCCCATAAGTGTACTGGCGACGCTTTCCATCGCCGATATATCTATGGACATACCTTTTTCGGTCTTGTTTCGCTTGATTAATGCGCTGACGGTGGCGATATAGGCGAGAAGACCGGTCGAATATTCAGCCTGGTATCCTCCCTCGACTACCGGCCTGTCCATCGGTCTTGTGCCGGGTCGCTGGGTGTACATAGCGCCGCCGGCGGCATATACGGTGAAGTTTGTGGCTTTGTAATCGCGATACGGACCAGTTTGTCCGTAGGCTGAAATTGAGGTAATTATTAGTTTGGGATTTAGTTCTTTGAGCAATTCCTCGGTAAGTCCGAGTTCCGCCAGCTGTCCGGGTTCGAAACTCTCGACCATGACGGAGGTATCTTTAACCAGTTCCTTGAGTATCTCAAACCCTTCTTCACTCCATATATCGAGCGTGACACTTTTTTTGCTGGTGTTAAGGTAAAAGAAAGTCCCGCTCTTCTCGAGTTCCTGCGTATCTCCGGTCGATTTAGCGGTGCTTCTCGTCCAGTCTCCAGTACCAGGCTTTTCGATTTTTATGACTTCGGCGCCGAAATCGGCCAGTAACTTGGTACAATAAGGACCTGCTATCCCTTCAGTCAAATCCAGAACCTTCAGATTCTCGAAAGCCTGTTTACCCATGATCATCGTCCTTATTGTAAGGTATCGTATCGCAGCTCGATTCGTGCGTTACAGCGTTATTTCACTAAATAGAAAAAAGAATCATGTGAAATAAGCCGGCTTGAATATGTGAAATAGACTACTGTATAATTTCGTAGTTTGTCAAATAGTTTTTCAATGAATTTCCGGGAGTAATCCGGTATAACTTGAGATATTCATAGTTTTCAAATAAGATACACTAGCTCGGAACTAACACCTTAAGAATCGATAATACCAGTGAATTTTGACCAGTTTGTCGACAAAGCCGAATCCGGAAGCGGTGTCTCCGGCGATAAAAGCTGTACCATGATTTATATCAGTGCGTTTCGTGATATTCCGCATTTGCAGGATATCTCAAACGCATTTTTAGTCCAAACAGAGAAGAATGACATCGAGGCTGAAATAATCCTCGCCGGTTCCTCAGGGTACTATGATCTTGAACCGATAGTCCGTGTAGACAAATCTGACCGGCCTTCAGTTTTATTCAAGAATGTGACCACTGATATTGCTGAGACCATTGTTGGTGAATACATCGTAAACGATAGACCTGTAAAGGATGTCACTCTCGGCAGCATTGGCGATGATAAAATCAATGGAATACCGGATATAAACGACCTCCCTCTTTTTTCATTGCAGAATAGAGTAGTGTTGAGAAACTGCGGTAGAATCGATCCTGATAATATCGACCACTATATTCTGAACGCGAAAGGATTTTCCGGTCTGGCAAAGGTCCTGAGTATGGACCCGGTCGACGTGATCTCTGAATTAAGGAAATCAGGTTTAAGAGGGAAAGGTGGAGGTGGTTATAGCACGGCAGACAAATGGCAGACATGTAGCAACGCTCAAGGTGATGAAAAATATGTTGTCTGTAATGCCGTGGATGATGATCCCGATTCACAAACAGCACGGCTACTCCTGCAAAGCGATCCTTATTCGGCACTTGAAGGATTGCTTATCGCGGCGTACACCGTTGGGGCGTCGCAGTGTTATATCTGTCTGAACTCGAGGTATCCCAGAGCTGCCGAACAGATCGCTAAAGCCCTGGAACAGATGAAAGAATACGGTCTTGTCGGGGAAAATATCCTCGATTCCGGTTTTTGCTGCGAAATCAGCTTGCAAGAAGAGGTTGATTCATTAGTGTCGGGTGAAGAGACTGCTCTTATACGTTCTATTGAGGGAAAGCAGCCTATGCCTTATCTGAGGATAACAGATCCAGCTGTCAGTGGAATCGAGGGGAAACCGACGTTGATCAATAACCTGGAAACGCTTGCTTGCGTTTCGGCAATTTTTCAGAACAGTGCTGAATGGTTTAACAATACAGGCACAAAACAGAGTCCCGGGACTAAGGTGATAACGATTTCGGGTGATGCGGCACACAGATATACCGTTGAGGTACCTTTCGGGATAATGCTTAAGAGTCTAGTCTATGATATAGGTGGTGGTGCTCTGAATGGAAAAAATCTCAAAGCAGTTCAGTTTGGAGGACCAACCGGTAGGTTTTTCGATGTTGATTCTCTGAATATCGGGATTGATTTTGAATCCATGAAAGAAGCCGGGTCGATAATCGGATCCGGGGTAGTTAAAGTATATGACAGCAGTAATTGTGCTGTAGAAACTACGCTAGATATTGTTGATTACCTTCACGATCAGTCCTGCGGGAAATGCGTATTCTGCCGTGAAGGCAGTCTACAGATATTTGAGATTCTGAAAGATATTTCAGAAAATACCAGCAAGCCGGGAGACCTAGACCTTGTACAAGAACTCTGTGAAGCGATGAAAGAAGGCTCGATCTGCGGTCTGGGTACGAATATACCAAATCCGGTAATAAGCAGTATACATCTGTTCAGCAGCGATTTCGAAGCTCATATCCGGAATAAGAGATGTCCTTTAGGAAAGCGGTAATTGGACGTAGAAACAGTATGGTGGACACTGTAAAAATCAATATCGACGGACGTGATATCGATGCATTGACCGGAACCACGGTTCTCCAGGCAGCTCTTGATTCGAGAATCTATATCCCTCACCTGTGTTATCACCCGGACCTGGAACCTATTGGAGCCTGCCGCCTTTGTATTGTAGAGATAGAAGGGGAAGAAGGTCTGCCGACATCCTGTTCGACTCCTGTTTTGGATGGGATGATTATCAGGACAAATTCAGAGAAAATTACCCAGCGCAGGCGACTGGCAATGGAGTTACTCCTGGCTGGGCATCCCCAGGACTGCGAGACCTGCAACAAATATCTGAACTGCGAACTTCAGGTACTCAAGCAGTATATTATCAAGGATGACTTAAGTGTAAGACTTCGTACCAAGCTGCTGCCAATCACCCGAAGTAATCCTTTATTTCTCCACGAACCTGACAAGTGTGTCGTCTGTGGTCGCTGCGTGAGAGCATGTCAGGACCTGCGGGAAGTCGGAGTCCTTTTTTATATAAAGAGGGATAGGGAAACTTACACAGGGACAGGGGCCGATCTGCCACTTGCTGATGCAGGTTGCAGGTTCTGTGGTGCCTGTGCAGAAGTATGCCCTACAGGCTCGATCCAGGATAAGGAAGCGGCAGGTACAGGAAGGAAACGGAGGGCGGCACTCATACCCTGTCGGTATACCTGTCCTGCTGAGATAGATGTTCCGCGTTACATTCGCTTTATCAGGGAAGGCGACTATTCGGCAGCTGACGCCGTGATAAGAGAGAAAGTTCCATTTCCCGAGGTACTCGGATATGTATGTAACACTCCCTGTGAAGATGTCTGCCGAAGGGGAGAAGTCAATGAGGCGATGTCGATC
>CP070800.1:180885-184601 GCA_020343555.1 Dehalococcoidales bacterium | reverse complement strand
TTCATGGGAACCTATCCACATCGGTAGAGCGCGTTTTCCAACCTCGTCCTGCAGTACAATCACACACTGCGCTTGAGTTCGACCTTCCTCGTCCTTTCGTTCTTTCTTGATTACGTCAGCGACAGTAACCTTGATCATGACTTTCCTCCTTTTTTCTCGTGGTACAATTTCCGGATGGTTCAACATCAAGTTTGCTTTAAGTCGTTGACGGGAACGGTGAATACGTACCTTGACGGCGCCCACTGAACTATCCATGAGCATAGCAATTTCCTGCAGGCTCAACTGAGCATAATAGAAAAGCAGTATCACGTCTCTATCTCTGGATGTGAGTGTATTGATAGCATCCAGCACAATTCGATGTAACTCACGTTCTTCGGCTAGCTTTTCGGGAGTAGCAGGCACGCTGAAAAGAGGAAGAGAGTAAAACGGCAGACCGTCCATTATCGCCTCCAAGGAGAAAAAGGTTATTTCTCTATCTCGAAGATGACTCCGGCAGATATTCAGTACGATACCATATAGCCAGCTCTTGAACTGTGCCGGTTCGCGTAGTCGGTCGAGTGACAGATAAGCCTGGTGCATTGCTTCTTGGGCCAATTCCTGCGCCCTGTCCTTTTCTCCGACCAACCGTATTGCTAAACGCTGGGCAGTTATCTGATATCGACGTACGAGCAGATCGGCAGCAGCTTTATCGCCATTTCGCGTCAGTGTTACCAGTTCAGTATCTGACTTATGTTCCAAATACACTCCCGATGTCAAGCTTTTACTATATAGTGGTATTTTATGACAAAAAGGTTACAGGCGGCAGGAAAACGAAAATATTATTGGTTGTGTTTTAATGCCTTATCAGTTATCTCACGCACGAAATCGGCTTTCAGATCAGTATATACTTCACGGTCGTTACCATGTGACTCGGCAAGTTTATATTTGAGATCTGTATACTTTTGTGCATCCTCTGGGTGTGTCCGCAGGTAATCACGGAAGATAAGCCCTTCCCAGACCCTGTGCTCTTTCGGTGCCGCGTGGATATGGTGGGTGCGAATCCCCGTTGACTCATCCCGGATGATAAAGACAATGTGTTCGTCGTACCACCAGTACTCGCACTCCGGCATGTTAAACAGGGGGAGTAGGTTTCGCCTGGCTTCGAAAAACGATGGTATTTCCAAAAGTATGTCTATAATCGGCTTTGCCGGTATACCGGGAATCGCCGTACTACCATAGTGCTCTATCCGCAGAACGATGTCAGGTGAAATGGTATTCCTCAGCCAGTCAGCCATCTCCTCGAATCTGTCAAGCCATGAAGGATCATAATCGACGATATGCACATCATCATCCGGCACTCTCCCCTGATGAGAATAGGAATTGGCTGACAGGATAAACCGGATTTCCGAAATGCCCCTACCGGACAGCCAGTCTGGTGGAATACCGGCAGTAAACTCACCCAGAGGAGTTTCAGGATTCGACCGGTCAAGCCAGTCCCAGGTTAAGCGACTCTTCCATATTATAACCGGATGGCTACCCTCATGCTTATAGACGGTAATCTGTTCCTCACTCAGTTCGAGTGAAACCATTCCGTCCGGTATCGATTGTGTCGAATTAACCGCTGTCCCGAAGAAACGCACTTCGGTCTTATCGTCTGTACCACCAAAGTATCGCAAATATCTCCGAATAGAGGCTGCATTATCGATCTCGTTCTCTAGTCTCCGGAACAGGTCACCAAACTCGGACAAAGTCCAGTCTTCTCCGCATATAAGAAGATCACCTGTTAATCGTAAAATCACCTCTAAAGACAAAGACAATATATTCTTTCTGTTACCTCTTCTCCGCAAGTATCCTGTAAAGGTCAGTCCTTTCTACCGGCGGGATTGACTCTGTCTCTACCTTCACCATTTTCATAGCTTCCGAGGGACAGTTCGCCACACAGTTGCCGCATCCGATACACCGATCCAGGTTTATCGTTGCGTATCCGTTCTGTTCATCCATCGTTGCTGCATCGACCTGGCATTTTTCGACGCAAATCCCGCAGGCTGTACACATTTGCGAATCAACTTCTGAATAAAAGTTATGAGCCCAGTTTGCCGCCGGATTGGGCGAAGCTTTTTGAATTTTTAATACTCCGCAGCAGCAGCCGCAGCAGGAGCAGATAAAATCGAGTTTCTGGTAATTGGTCGGCTGCAGGACAAGACCGTCTTCTTCGTTCTTTTGTATAATATCGAGAGCTTCTTCTTGTGATATTTCTCTTGACCCGAGTTTGATAAAATGATCTGCCCAGTCACCGAAACCCATACAAGTCTCGGTTCGTGATGTTACCTTACACGGCTCTCCCCTGCCTTTGGCGCCTTCCCGGCACATACAGGAAGCTATCGCTATCCGTCCCTCGGTACTATTAATTATCTCCCTGACATGGTCATAAGTGGTCACTTGATGTTCCACGTTTATACTCTCTCGCACCGGAATCGTCCGCATCTGTGAGACTTTGGTTGTCGCATAGGCTTCCCCAAATCCTTCAGTGAGATATTCACTAAAATCCACCCAGAACTGGGGTGTCGCTTTACTTCCGTGCCACTCCACTATCCCTATCAGAAGAGGCATGAAATGATAGTACTCGACTCCTTCCCTTTCCATTATCCCGATCGATCCGTTGTCTACCATGTCGTCCAGTAAACTCTTCACTTCTTCGACGGACATATCACCACTGCCGGTTCTCTTTTGGATATCGGCGGCAGTCTGAGGTTCAAAACTTAAGTGAAGAGCCAGACTTGCCTGTTGTGGGGTAAACAGTTCTCTAAGAATCCGGATTTCAACTCCTGATTCCGTTGCCGGAAATCCTACGGCCTGTTTATCAAGGTGTTTCTGGAGTTCTGTGTAAATGGCATCTGTGTTTGTCATTTTTAAACCTCCTTTTATAGGTCAAGCAATGTTATCTACTACTGGTAATTTAAGGTGTGCGCTTCATCTTAAACACAAACATCAATGATGTCAATGCATTTTTCCGGTTCTGTATGTATTCGACTGGTAGTATTTACTTCACCTCTGATCCCTTTCCAGTCGTAACTGATTCTGGTTGATTAATGTAACTGGACGGGGAGTTCTGCTCTTATCACCTCCACCAGACGTGTATATACAACCGCCGTAACTAGCCAGTACTCATTCCCTTTTGGTCAAAGATTAATATATAAATGTATTTCTTTTTTCCTCGCCCTCTGTTACGAGTTATCGTAGATGATTGTTGCGGGGATATGAGATGCGAAATCTCCCAGGTAAACTTCTTTATTGACTCTTTCGGTCTGGTCAATCCCTTTATCCTCATTCGTGCCCTTACTCCATAGACACTTCTGCCCAGTTTTTCTGCAATCTTCTCTAACGAATCACAACTCTCGTAATATGTGATCAGATTCTTATCATCTTCGCTACTCCACCGTCTCCATTTGTTTGGGCTGTGATCTCTGGGTAGGCCCAGTCGATACGCCATCATGGCTATCCCTTTCCAGCTTCTTCCAGGGAAAGCCTCTAGTAATTCTTCTTCAGGTGACGACTGAAATACCTGCTTAAGTAATTCAACCTCTTCTTCAGTCCATCGTCTCTCCAGTTTACTATTCGACGGTGGTCTGTGGATGAATACATTCTGCCTGAAACCATTCTTCCAGTATATGGTAGCTTCTATTTCTGAATCACCACATAGTTCGACTCTGTCTATTAAGAGCTTTAAGAAACGGTTC
>CP070800.1:171010-180785 GCA_020343555.1 Dehalococcoidales bacterium | reverse complement strand
GTGTTTGTATAATATCGAGAGCTCTATAATCCCGGGAGTAATGATAGGCGAATACTGAGCCTATTTTCGTGCGAGGACTCACTTCTTTGATTTCGTTATATGCGTATTCGAAAACTTCTTTGAAAGCTGGTATTTCGTCCCTGTGATCATTCAGGTATATATCTACCTCTCCGCCTATAAAATAGTATTCGGGTTGGTAACGTTGCACAAATTTAGCTGAGAATTCCGCGAAAGCTTCCTTGAATCCGGGATCATTGAAATGTTCGAATTCAGGCGGATAAGCTCCGAGAACATTGGTGTGGATTATATTCATTACGGCAGCGGACTTCCCTTCCAGGGAAAGGCATTCCATGACGCAGTCGGCGATTGTCCAGTCATTTTCCAGTCCTCCCCAGAAAAAATACCAGGAAATGACATCAGCTCCCAGATCCCTTGAAAGCCGGCACGCTTCGGGTATCAGAGACGAGTCACCATTCTTCGGAATCGGCATGATACCGACTCCTTCTTTGAGTGTCAGCGGTCTTTGTTTGTACCTGACCGAAGCCAGCAGGTTTTTCCCAGTATTAATATCACCCGCATACGTTATCAGGTAGGTCTGGTAATCGTTGTAGAGTATACGTGATATAGCATCCAGCTTTTTCTCTCCGGTATCGAATTTATAGTAACAGTAATCCCCTTCGATCCTCGCATCTAGGTTCTTTTCCAGCTCCTGTTTAAGCAGGGCAGACGAGACGGGATAACTGGAAGCGAAAAAGACACTGTTTCCATCACTCCTGAAAAGAAATACAGCTTCATCATCCGGCTTCGATTCAGCCCAGTCCGGGTACTCGAACGTGATCGCGTCATCGTAATATACCAGAGGGCCCGTTTCTGTTGGAGGGGATGAATGTTCGCATCCTGTAATGAAGCACAGGACCAGCGCAAGAGAGACAAGGAGAGCAGACAGTTTTTTCGGAATTAAGATTTACTCACCTCTCGATCAGTCTGGTAGTTATTATAACACAGGTGAATGAAGAGCCGAATGTGGTAATATACGGCTATGACAAATGATGTAATTAGGGCAGTACAGGCACGACTCATCGAGAATATCGATGGGAAAACTCAAAGCACTCATCAGAAATTCTTTAAAGAACAGGTACTCTATCACGGTGTAAAGATGGGTGTAGTAAGTAAACTGGCGACTGAATTTTTCCGGGAGATCCAGCATCTTGGCAAGGACGAAATATTTGCATTGTGCGAAGAACTCCTTATCACGGATTACGGCGAAGAGGCGGCGATCGCTTTCAAATGGGCGTATCGCCTGAATAAACAGTTTGAATCGAAAGATTTTTACCTTTTCGAGAATTGGCTGGAGAACTACGTGAACAGCTGGTCGAAGTGTGACGATTTCTGCACTCATTCTGTCGGTACTATGGTCGAAAAATATCCGAAGTACGTCGAAGATCTCAAACGGTGGGCAAGATCCGATAACCGGTGGATGAGACGGGCTTCTGCGGTAACTCTGGTTATGCCTGCAAGACGGGGATTATTTCTAGATGATGCATTTGAGATAGCAGATATATTACTCCTCGATGAAGACGACCTGGTGCGTAAAGGCTATGGATGGATGCTCAAGGAAGTGAGTCGTTTACACCGGCATGAGGTGTATGATTACGTTGTGCAGCGTAAAGCTGTCATGCCCAGGATCGCTTTAAGGTATGCTATTGAATTGATACCTCAGGATATGCGAAAAGCTGCGATGAGTAAACCCTAAGATTTACTCATCCGCTTTAATCTAAGATTGTCGTACCATACAATAATTCCAGGCATAACTGCTATCGTCACTATCAGACAGAGGAGTAATCCCAGCACTGTAGCGATACCGAATTCACGTATTATTACAAAGTTCGAGGCGATTAAAACACCAAATCCCCCAAGGGTGGTCATCGCAGTAGTAGTAATAGCCCTGCCTATTTTCGATATTGTAGTAACCATTGCTTCTTCCGGAGATAATCCATTGTTTTTTTCTTCATTATAACGACCTATAAGGAGTACCATGAATTCGGTACAAATACCGATAACAATAACACCAATTATTGCAGTAAGAGGATTCAGAGGAATCCCGATCAGGTACATGTCGAGGGACGACCATGCAATCACTGCCCCAACCGGTAGAACTGAGAACAACGTATAATCGAGTCGCCTGTATATAAGCAGTAATATCAGGAATATAGCTCCGAGACAGATAAAATTCATCTTCATCCTAGAGCCTACCATGGCGTCCATGGTCCAGGCACCCATGACATAACTGCCTACTGGTGATATCGTAACGGCTGGAGGTAAGTCTGCGTTTTCCTGTATATTCTGAATGAGATCGTGAATTTCCTCAACGGGTAGATAACTTATGGTGAATGACATATCCGCCATTTCCCGGTCTGCCGAGAGTACTTTCTTCAGGTATAACTCAGGGGTATTTTTCAATACCATGTCTATCTGAGCAACAGGTGGTATGACTCCGGTGGCATCAATAATGATGTCCGCTATACTGGAGGTGGCAATAATTTCAGGATAAGTCTCTGTCATTTCTTCCTGGAAGTTTTTCATCCAGTTGAGAATTTCAGGTGTAGTTACATCCTGGGTTTCGACCGAGAAGTGGATACTACCGCCGACTCCCAATATTTCACGGAATTCTCTCAATTCACTCAAAACCTCGTTGTCCTGAGGCATCATTTCTTCGTAATCGGTATTTATTGGCAGCATGTGGTCGACTATCCCACCACCGACCGCAAAAAGGAGGGCGACGATGAATATCCAGAGAGCGTGATTTATAGCCATTTTACCTAGACGAAGCAGTACCCGTTCTATACGGCTGCTAGCTTTTAACGCGGCTGTCCGCAAGCGTTCCAGCGGTACGTTTCTGTCACCCATGTAAACGATACTGTGAAGGAGGAATAGACCGACCATATAGCTGATTACAATTCCTATCGCGAGCGTCAACCCAAAGTCGCGTATCATAGGAACCTCAGATATAAAAAGTGTTATAAACCCGATAATGGTTGCCATGAGAGCGATACCGACAACCGGGAACATACGCGATATTGATGTTACGATGGCTTCGCTGACACTACTGCTGCGTGCAAGTTCCTCCTGGTAACGGTTATGAAACTGAATAGAGAAATCTATACCCAGCCCGATAAGTATCGGGAGTGCGGCCATGGAAGCCATGGTTAAAGGCACTGACAGATATCCCATAAGTCCGAAGGTCCAGAGGGCGCTGGTCCCTACCATTGCCAGAGAGAGGAGTCGCCAGCGAACTCGGAATAGAAATACCAGGACAATTATCATAGCCAGCACAGACAGTCCTAATAGAATTATAAAGTTACTCGACATGCTGACACTGATAGCATCGACTAGTTTTGAAGCCGATAAAACCGTAGTTTCAATATCTTTCAGGTTAGCGTTTGCCAGCAGTTTTTCTATATCAACGGTTGCCTGCAGTATTTCGGAGTCAGACATATTACCCAATGGTGTGATGGACATAAGGAAATGATTTTCATCCGGGACGAATTGCTTTAGTATTGGATTGATGTCACCTGCTTCATCGTAGAGGACAGATTTAATGAATACCGGATTGTCCAGGGAGGGTTCTCCCATCTGTGACAGGAGTTCAAGTTGTGGCTGTAGTCTGGTTAGAACTTCAGCTCGTGCCTGTTCAGCAGCAGCTTCCTGTTGTTCTTCGTCGAGTCCGGCTGCCGTCGCGGCGGCAATTGCTCGTTCAGCAGCCTGTTCCTGTGCATCAGTGATTTGTTGCCTTATTTCCTCAATCTCCTGCTTTGTTTCTGTAACAGCCAGACGGAAGATATCGATAGGACTGTTTATCGAGATATAGGTATCGTCTTCAGACAGTGTTTGTTCAACCTGTGCCAGTGAAGCCAGATTCTGAGTAGAAAACAGCTCATCGAGTTGTCCAGTGAACATGACATTTATCGATTCTCCACCGAACTGTTCCTGGTAACGGGCATTATTGACAGATATATCAGCGTCTTCAGAGACAAGAGCGCTGAAGCCAGTCTCTGTTTCAAGTAATGTCAGACCGGGAGCTAGAGCTGCGGTGATAACAGCAGCAATGATAACAAACCACACGGGATGGCGTTCTATGAATCGGGCGAGTTTTCTGGAAATATTACTCATTTCTTATAATCCTTGTTTATTCTCGGAAGCCTGTCTGGACGCATTGTGATACAGGATATCTGCCACTTCGGCAGCTTTTTCGAGCTGGTCTATCGTCAGACCGTCAAGTAACCGTTCCATCTGACTTTGCCCCGACATCCATATTTTATTAATGAATAGTTGTCCGGCAGGCGATAACGTACAGATCACCGCTCTCCTGTCATTTGGATCTGTATCACGTGTAACAAGCTCTTTTTTGACCAGGTTATCTACGATACCTGTCGCCGTTGGCAGCGCTATACCAAGTTCCGACGCTATTGAACTCATCCTGGCTGAGCCCTGCATATGCAGGAGAAGGAGTATTCTTAGTTGGGCTATGGTAGCATCGGATGAAAACCACTCGGGTGGGATGGTAACCGGAATAGTGGCGAATATTTTTTCCGAGAGGTCCAGTATCTCTTTTACTATGTCATTTTTTGTTCGGGACATAATGATAATTGCCTCCGTCAAAATAATTAGTATAATATAAATAGTAAGGTATAACCTAAGTATATTACGGGTAGCTGTGAGATGTCAATATTTATTGAAGGGTGCAGTTAAGTGGCTATGGAAAAAACACACATTCTTGTGATATCGTAAAGTTAATTTATACACAAATATCGTTTTTAAGCATATTTGAGGGAGGTTCGGTATGAGTTTCAATGACTTGCGAGGCTGGCTGGAAGAAGTGGAGAAAATGGGGGAACTGAAACGTATCGACGGCGCGCATTGGGATAAAGAAATAGGTGGCATCAGCGAATTGCTGGCGGAACGCGATAACTTTGCTCTCTTGTTCGATAAAATACCGGGTTATCCTGAAGGTTACAGGGTATTGAGTAATGCATTTCTTAGTCACAAGCGGACCGCTTCTGTCCTGGGAATAAACGAATCTTCATCCAGCGTGGAGATGGTGAACGCGTTCAGGAAGAGACTGAAATCAATAACACCTATCCCGCCTGTTGAAGTAGAAACGGGACCAATTAAACAGAATATACTGACAGGGGATGACATTGATCTTTATAAGTTACCTACACCTGTATGGCATGAGCTTGATGGTGGACGATATATAGGCACCGGTTGTGCCATCGTCAGCAGGGATCCCGACGACAGCTGGATAAACCTGGGAACCTACCGGTGCATGATCTTTGATAAAAACCTGATGAGTATATCACTGAATCCCGGTAAACACGGTACGAAAATGATGGAAAAATATCACAGTCGAGGTGAAGGGTTTCCTCTGGCGGTTGTTTGTGGGATGGATCCTGTACTATTCATGGCAGCCGGGAGTCCGTTAACAGGAACCGGTGAAAGTGAATACGATTTTGTCGGCTATATAAAAGGCGAACCTGTTGAGATTACCCGGGGTGAAATGACCGGGTTACCCATTCCGGCTTCAGCAGAGATAGTGATAGAAGGGGAAATTCCTCCTCCAGACAGGCTGGAAAAGAGAGTCGACGGACCGTTCGGCGAATGGCGGCGAGTCTATGCTTCGATCGCAAGTCCTATCATGGAAGTGAAATCTATAATGTTTAGGAATGATCCCATAATGCTCGGAGTTCCACCTCTGAAGATGCATATTCCTTTCCCGTTCTCAATTCCGCTTATGGCTTCGGAAATCTGGAATGTCCTGGAATATGCCGGAATTCCTGATGTCACTGGTGTCTGGTTCGGATTGGGACTGGTGTGGCCCGTGTTCTGTGTAATTTCGATCAAGCAGGGATATTCGGGACATGCCAAGCAGGCTGGGCTGGCAGCCGCATCGTGTCGGGCGAATACTGTGGGCGGTCTGTTCGTTATCGTGGTGGATGATGACATCGATATCACCAGCGAGAAGGATGTTCTCATGACTATCGCCAACAGGGCGAATATCGAGAACATCGAGGTGATCAGCGGTATCCAGACGAAAGCAGGTTCCAGGAAAAAGGCACCTGTTACCGGAGAGCCGCAAATGATCGGTGAGAGGGTGATCATCGATGCCTGCTGGCCCTATGAGTTACGCGACCAGCGTCCGGTGACCTCCTGCTTCAGCGAAGAATACCAGAAAACGATTATAGAGAAATTTCAGTCGCTTTTTTAGCTAATCAGGAGTGTTTCCCGACCACCTTTGAAAGAGGTTGTGTTCAATATCGAAGACATCCAGCATCTTGCCAACCGTGTAATCCACGATGTCTGCGATGTTCTTTGGTTTTGTATAAAAGGCTGGAACAGGTGGAAGGATCACGACTCCCATTTCGGTCAGGCGTTCCATGTGTCTCAAATGACCGAGATGCAATGGACTTTCTCTCACTGCCAGGACCAATTTGCGTCTTTCTTTCAGAGTAACGTCTGCTGCTCTGACCATCAGATTTTCGTTGTACGAATTTGAAATAGCGGACATGGTCTTTACCGAGCAGGGAGCAACTATCATCCCATCAGTCTTGAAAGAACCACTTGAGATCGGTGCGGATATATCTTTAATATCATATGTATAATCAGCCAGTTTTTGGATATCTTCCGGAGAACGGTCAATCTCATGTTTTATGGTGATTTCTGCAGCTTCAGAGATTATGAGATGTGTCTGGGTATCGTGATTTTCAGATAAAACTTCCAGTAAACGAATTCCGTATATTGCCCCGCTGGCTCCGGTAACTCCAACAATCAGGTCCATCATCTCCTCCTGAATTAGTTCCACATCAACAGCATCGCATATTCACTCAGCTATGATAAGTCGTTTTATGCCGTTAGTCAAAACGGCTAATGTGATTTTTTAATTTTTCTTTTTTAACCTCATCCCTGTTACGAACAGTCCCTTCTCCTTAGAAAAGAGAAGGGACTTTCGAAAATACCATAAATCATTGACAAGGTTATATTCTAAAGAAATGGATTGTTTGTAGTGAGAGATACGTGCAACTGCGTTGAGGTGCTTTTAGGGAATCCACTCACCAGCAATGGAAAAATTAAACAGTACTGAGTTTGTAAAGAAAAGAATGCTATTTTCGAGTCAACCTCTGTTCTACCTCAGGAGAGAAGTGCAGAATTTATTGTATATTAAGATTTGGTTGTCTTAGAAAAATAAAAACGGTTGATGTAGCAGACGTGTAAATAAGAAATAAGCCTTCCGTAAAGGCAGGCCTATTTCCTACAAAAATATTAGAAAATCGTTAATACACCTACTCGTCTTCTAACGTGTATACAGACCATCCCTCCAACAGTTCGCCGGATTCGTCCAGAGGTTGTTCTATTATAATCGGTTCATTAATATCGTAATAGTTAAGGTAGGATACGTTAAGATAAGCATTGATATTTCCAGGAGCGGCATTCTCCGGGTTATCTTGGTGTATTATTTTCAACCTGCGAATCAAATTATCGGATTTTCCAATCCATATCTCGAATTGCTTATCCGTAGAACGAAAAATCGCTTCCCATTGATTTTCGTATTCATCGTAGTCAGGTTCAGATCCCGGCAGGACACTAGTAAGTCTTTCATATTGCAGGCGTATCCAGTCACGAGACCATTCGATATACTTTTCGTTATCTACTATACCTTCATAGTGGTAACAATCTGTACCTTCGATAATCTCATCTTTAAGAATATTCGTATCACTTATGGTTGACAAGATGCCTAATGTCTGATCTTCAGTGGGATCGGTCTGCTCGAAATACTCGGAAGTGTCTTTAATAAAGGAGTATGGCCGGTTGTAAACTAGGTCTCCAACACGAATTATTTCTCTTATACCTGGTTTTCGGTGGGAATGCGGATTTTCCTCGGTAATTTCCGACCGGATGTAGTAATTATCTGGATACGAATACTCAATATAGACAGTGTAACCATGAGCGAGTTTATCCTCAGCTTTGAGTTGCATATATTCATCTTTGGTGTAGCGGTATGATTCCAATTCGGCGGTTACAGCATAAGCCTTAGCGATGATCGTTGATACATCGTTAGAGACGCCAGAGAAAACAAGAGAAAGAATGACTACCAAAGCGATACATATAGGCACACCTACCAGAATAGGACGTAACCAGGGCTTCTGTTTTTCTGGACTATTTATATTCGACATTATCGTCTCTTTGATATTCGTATTCGTAGGTATAGCTTGAAGGGATGTCATTAAGCTGCGGATTTTGCCATATTCTGTCAATTCAACTCGGCATTCGGGGCAAGTAGAAAGGTGTTCTTCCACCAACATCCTCTGGTCTGCTTCGAGTTCGTTATCCTCATAAGCAGACAGTAGTGTTTTCAAGTCGTTACAATTCATCTCAATTCACCTCCGTTGTAAACACGTCTGAAGAGCTGTTTTCCTCTGGCAACACGCATTCGTACGGCATCTTCCGATATACCGAGGGTTTCAGCGATTTCGCGGTACTTGAATCCATCCACGTAATGGAGTAGCAAGCAAGCCCTCTGTTCGGTCGGTATTTTACGCAGAGTGTCCTGTACAGTTATTTCTTCATCTGTATGGTCATGATGAGTTTTGATTTCCGGAGCTCCGGGTTTACCTATGTCATTAAAACGGATAAAAGACAGGAGCCTTCTTCTACGATGGTGCTGCCGAGCGTTGTTAGTGGCTATCCGGAACAACCACGGTTTAAGCTCGAGTTCTGATTTTGTCTTGAGAATTCCGTGGTATGCCTTGAGAAAGGTTTCTTGGGTTAGGTCTAACGCCGTTTCGTAATTACCCGTCAGGCGGTAAAGGTAGCGGATGATAGGTGCTTGGTAGTGCTCGACAATTTCAGCAAAAGCATTGTTCTGGCCAGAACGTATGGAAGATATCACACTCACTTCGTCCAATTGCCTGCACTCCCTTCAGCCATGCTATAAATTATAATGCATGAAAGCGCTAAAACCGAACAAAGTATTTCTATCAAACATAATTTCTGCACTTCCCTTCTTATCAGGGAAAGGGGGTGAACTCGTAATCGGGAAAAAGGGTGAAGAAATTTTGATAGTATTGAGATAATATCATGTGTGACATATAAATGGCTGTAATATTAAGAATCATAATTAATTTGGAAATTTGAGAGACAAGAGTACGAGTGGTTATCGTTTCTTATACAGGGGGGACATAGCTCTGAGACTGGCGATTACTTCGGGCAGAACCTGGATAACCCGGTCAATATCCTCATCGGTATTCCATTTTCCAAGCGTAATCCTGAATGAACTATAGGCGATTTCCTGAGGAAGGCCGATCGCAACGAGGACATGTGATGGCTCCAGGCTGGAAGAGGTACAGGCCGAACCCGTCGAAGCGCAGATTCCTTTAAGGTCGAGATTCAAGACAATAGATTCTCCTTCGGTATAGGCAACAGTCAGGTTTATGTTGTTGGGGAGTCTCTGGGTCGGGTGACCGTTCAACTGGATTTCATCTACTTTCGTTACCAGGTTATCTATCAGGCGGTCACGCATCGAAGTAATCCGGGTGAACTCTTCTTCCAATTCCAGTTTCGCCAGTTCGGCTGCTTTCCCGAATCCGACTACACCGGCAACATTCTCAGTACTGGCGCGTCGGTTGTTTTCCTGTTCGCCGCCATGTATCAGCGGAAGGATCCTGGTACCCCTCCTGATATATAAGGCGCCAACACCCTTGGGTCCGTAGAGTTTGTGAGC
>CP070800.1:166479-170910 GCA_020343555.1 Dehalococcoidales bacterium | reverse complement strand
GGTGCAAGGTCAGACAAACGATTACGGCGAAATTATCTTATTTTACTCCATGCAAGTCTCGCCGTCTGTTTAACAGACCTTGCATGGAGAGCGCCAAGGACGACACCAAAGTTTTCGGCCATGATGTTCACCTCCTTACTTTATTTCACCGACTATCTTTTCTCCGGTTGATAGTGGCACTTTCGGTATTATATACCAAGTTTCTGATTGCTGGCTATAGAGAAATATTCAAAAATGGGGAAATAGTCTATCTTTTGATTGTAGAAGTCAGGAAACTTAAGTTTTTATCCTTTTGTATTTAACCATACCGGCGAAAGCCGGTATCCAGAGATCATCTCAAGTATCAATG
Organism: Dehalococcoidales bacterium; assembly: GCA_020343555.1. The sequence continues at coordinate 170,561 of CP070800.1, read as the reverse complement.
CAATACGACCAGGTGGAATTTTCTGGATTCCGTATCAAGTACGGAATGGTAGCAAATTACTTCTCCAGCAGCTCTATTAACACACCATTCATCGCCTTGGGATGAATAAAAGCGACCATTCCTTCGATACCCTGTCTTGGTTCGGTGTCTATCAGCCTGATTCCCTTATCGGCAAGGTCTGCAAGCGTTTTCTTGATGTCATCTACCTCGATACAGAGGTGATGGATACCTTCGCCGCGACTTTCGATGAACTTCCCTATTACGCCGCCGTCGCCGACTGGCTCAATCAACTCCAGCGTGTCTCCACCGGCGGAAATCATGGCAGCTCTCATACCCGATTCCGGGGCGTTATGTATTTCACCCAGTTCAGCGCCCAGTGCCTGGTAGACTTTTATCGATTCATCAAGATTTCTTACGGCTATACCAGTATGGCTAATACCTTTTAACATCTATATCTTCCTCCTGTTAATAAAAGGGCAGGCTGATCACCAGCCTGCCCTTATTATATCGTATAATTTACGATTTTTTAAAAGGCTTTACTCATTATACAGACGCCGTTGTTACCGGCGTAACCGTAACTCTGGGCAAGTCCAACCTTCGGGTTGTTGGTAATCTGTCTTTCTCCAAGACCGCCGCGAAGCTGATACGCTACCTCGATGCATTGCCATAGTCCCTGGGCAACGGTAGCTTCACCAAAAGCACCGAAACCGCCACTGGGGCAGACCGGTACTTTACCGTCTGGTACGTTGAAATAACCGTCTCTGAGTAACTGGTCAGATCCGCCGTACGGAAGCTGGAGGATCATGTCCATATATGTCAGATAATGCCATGAGCTGTTATCGGGCAGTTCCACTACGTCGATATCATCAGGGGTACGTCCTGCCTGTTTGTAGGCGGCTGCAAGGGCGTTGCGGCTTTCACTCCAGCCGAGAGTGCCGACATCTGCCTGGGGATAAGAGCTCAGGTAGGTCAGAGGAATACAGGGATCACCAAATGAAGGTGAACCAACTGCCAACCCTTCGATAAGGATAGGTTTATCAGTATATTTCTCAGCCTGATCCATCGGGACCACTATTATTGCAGAAGCAGAGTCACTAGTGGCGCAGATTTCATACAGTCTAAGCGGATCGCATACCATCGGCGATTCGAGTACTTCCTCGAGTGTATATTCTTTGCGGTATCGAGCGTTCGGATTATGGACACCCCCTTTGCTGGTGATGACCTTAATCATTGCCATGTCTTCTTCTGTCGTGCCGCAGTCGTGTATTCTCCGGCGCATTTCCATCGCCCAGTATCCTGGGTTGGTCTCGCCTACCATTGCATAGCGAATCCAGTCGTTATCGTATCGAGTGTCATTACCTTGTGGTCTGAAAAAGCCGCCAGCCGATTTATCTGAGCCGACAGCTATGGCGATATCATGTTCACCACTGGCTACTGCCAGGCACGCTTCCCTGAGGATCGATTGACCAGTAGCACAGGCATTTACTATGTTACAGCACGGTATTCCGGTACCACCCATCATTGTTGAGATGGATGTTCCGAGAAGCAGTGAAGGCACACCTCCCTGGTCAGCAATCCACATATAGGCACCGCACGCCATCGTCTCGATATCTTTCCATTTCATATGAGCGTCTTCAAGAGCTTCGGCGACCGCATAACAGCCAAGTTCTGCCATCGATTTGTCAGGCCATCTGCCGTAAGGATGAACACCCACACCGACTATTGCTATTTCTCTGTTTTTCATTATTAGTTTCTCCTATCCTTACTGTGCCGGTTTCCAGGCCCAGGTAATGTATTCGTTCTCATCATCTTCGTAGAGTTTCCTGGTGGTCATTTCCATTTCCATACCGATCTCGACCTGGTCGGTAGTCAGCATTCCGAGAATTCTCAATCCCTCGGGGAAGTCAAGCATGCCGAGAGGAAAGGGCTCGAAAGGCTCCATTTTAAAAGGTTCCGGCATCGGATAAGCCTGTACAGCGTACGTGTAGAGAGTCGCTTTATTGCTGAGTTCGATTTCCTCTACATTTTCGGTTTTCTTCTCACAATCGGGATTGGTGCAGTATGGTGATTTCGGAAATGCCGGTGTTCCGCATACCTTGCATTTACTGCCGATCAGCTTCGGCTGATCGGACGGCCACGTGAAAAGGCCTTCAGCCAGTGGTACCTTGTTCTTGGGCATAGTTTATCCTCCTTTTATTAACTGAGTAATCGTAATGTTTACCTGACATAGCACAGTATGAATTATACTTTTTCGCGGATGTATTCCGATAATTCTTTGATCGAAGTACCTGGACCAAATACAGCACTTATCCCCTTTTCTTTCAGGAAAGGAACATCCTCATCGGGGATAATACCACCGCCAATAACCAGGACACTGTTCATATCTCGTTTCTCTAGTTCTTCTACTACGCGGGGAAACAGTGACTGATGGGCTCCCGAAAGGCAACTCAGTGCTATTGCGTCCGGTTGCTCTTCCAGCGCTGCCTGGGCTATCATCTCTGGAGTCTGCCTTAATCCGGTGTAAATTACCTCCATCCCGGCTTCCCTCAAACCCATGGTGATTACCTTAGCGCCACGGTCGTGACCGTCGAGTCCTGGTTTGGCTACTATAACTTTGATTTTCTTCTTATCATTCACTTTAAGGATGCACTCCTGCAATTATTATCGACTTACCTAAATCTTACCATATCCCGAATATTCGCCAAATACTTTCTTCAACGTCCCGGTAATCTCACCGATCGTTGCATAGGCTTTTACGGCTTCTACGGTTAACGGCATGATATTCGTTTTCTCGTCGGCTGCTGTTTCTTCAAGCTTCGCCAGTAAGGATTTAACCTTCTCGTTATCTCTTTCTTCCTTCACTTTAGCCAGTCTGGCAAGCTGTTTTTTCTCGGCTTCGGCTCGCTTGGTGGCGTCATAGGGATACGGTATCAACCGGTTGGGTAGAACCTCCAGTTCGTGTGCATCGGTGAACGCGTTGACTCCGACGACTATTTCTTCACCGGTTTCCAGTTTTTTCTGGTATTCATAGGCACTCTGGGCAACAGCACGCTGCATGAAACCATTTTCGATAGCTCCCTGTGAACCCCCCATTTCCTCGATCTGAAGGATCAATGCCTGAGATTCCGCTTCGATCTTATCGGTCATTGCTTCGATGTAATATGAGCCGGCCAGCGGATCCGTAACTTTGCTCAGCCTGGATTCCCAGTAGAGGATCTTGGCGGCGTCTTCGGCAAGCTGCTGGGCTTCGATGCTCCAGCCAAGTCCCAGCGGTTCGTCATACGGCGGCTCAGCTGAAGGAATATAACCGGCAAGAGCGCCGGCGACTCCACCGATTACGGCACGGGTGAGATTATTCAACGGTCGCTGGCTGGTAGATGTCCAGGCTCCGGTGAGGAAACCACCTGCTTCTCTCAGGATCCAGTTTCTCGGATTCTTACTCTTGAATTTATCCCTCATTATCTTAGCCCACATGCGGCGGCTTGCTCTGCGGGTACATATCTCAGGCAGGATCTCCATGCTGCCGCTGAGGGTATTGAAAGTGAATCGGTTAACGAAGGAATCGACATCGAGGCCGCCGTCGATTCCACACTGTACATAGGCTGATGCGTTGGCTAATGTGAACGCCAGTGCCTGCACCCTGGTTGCTCCGGCTTCCCTCATGTGATAACCGGAGATGCTGATGGGGTTGAGCAGGGGGGTATGCTCGTTACAGTACACGAAGGTATCTCTGGTTACCCTGAGTGACTGCCTGGGAGGATAAATATATGTGCCGCGCGCCACATATTCCTTGATGATATCATTTTGAAGGGTACCCCTCAGTTTCGAAGCCGGGATACCTCTCTTTTCTGCCAGGGCGACATATGCTGCGAGAATTACGTTAACCGGCGCGTTTATCGTCCAGTTAGACGCTATGCTGTCCAGATTGTTCTTGTCACGGAATGGCTCGTATATTGTCTCGAAATCGGCAAGAGTATCGAATGCTACTCCCGCTTTCCCCACTTCGCCTTCAGCCATCGGATCGTCCGAGTCAAGGCCTATCTGTGTCGGAAGGTCGAAGGCTATGTTGGGACCACCGGTTC
>CP070800.1:162157-166379 GCA_020343555.1 Dehalococcoidales bacterium | reverse complement strand
TGGGGCTTTAGAATCGTTAAAAATGCTCCCCCCTATTTCTTCACTCAGGTTCAATTATAACGGACTTCTCTCTCTCGCCGAGGTATTTGCCAGACCCGAAGTTGCCGAAGCAATCAGTAAACTGCAGAAAGCTGGTGAAGAGTACGGTAAAGTTCGTGTCAAGCTAATGACGTTCCAACAGGAAATTGAGCGGCTTGGATTTCCGGTAACAGGTACCGGTGGCGGTGGATCTCCTTTCGATGCCGTATCTGATTACCTGAGAGGTATGCATGGAACAATGACTGATATGTACCGTCAACCGGAAAAACTTCTAAAGCTCATCGACTACCAGTTCAGAAAGACAATGGATCGAATCGAGGTGAGGACTTCAGGCAGCGTAAACCGTAGAATATTTATTGCCTTACACCGAGGTTCAGATGAATTCATGTCCTTACCTCATTTCGAAAGGTTCTACTGGCCGACTCTGAAAAAGGTGATTATTACTCTAGTAAATAACGGACTTGTTCCTTGCCCATATTTCGAAGGTGTCTGGGACAAGAGGCTCGAGTATCTTCTGGAACTACCTAAGGGAAAAGTCCTCTGTCATTTTGCCCGGACAAACATGAAAAGAGCCAAGGAAGTTCTGGGCGGACATCTTTGTATCATGGGTGATATCCCGGCATCGATTCTCCAGGTGGGTACTGTCCAGGATGTAAAGGACTACTGCAAAAAACTTATCGATGAATGTGGTAAGGATGGTGGATTCATACTTTCAAATATGCCAATGGATTATGCCAGACCGGAGAACGTCAAGGCTATGATTGATTTTACCAGGGAATACGGCGTTTACAACTAATAATCCATATCTTGTTAGAGAGCCTAGATTAGATAATAGAAAATCAAACCTCATACAAGGAAAATGCTGATTATGAGTACATACACTGTAGTATTTGAACCTATAGGCAGGAAGAGCGAATGCAGTGATGAAGAATCTTTGCTCGACTGCGCGCGTAATCTGGGAATCGGTATAAGCAGTATCTGCGCGGGAAGAGGTACCTGTGGAACATGCCGCGTTCAGCTTACAGAAGGAACATTATCCAAGCCGACCGATTCCGAACTGGCTAAGCTTTCAAAGAAAGAACTTAATGACGGCTTCCGGCTGGCCTGCCAGGCTTCACCCAGGTCTGACTGTCAGGTAATCATTCCTCCGGAAGGACTCAGTTCTTCAGAACGAATATATCTTGATGGTATGGAAACGCCGATAGCGCTTGATCCTCCTGTGAAATCTTACAATATTAAAATGACTGCTCCTACCCTGACAGACCAGGAAGCTGACGCCGAGCGTGTCTTGTCGGCGCTTAAACAACAGCACAACGTAACTTGCAGTCGAATTGACAACACTGTTCTTCGTTCTATTTCGCCAACCCTGAGAAAACTGAAATGGGAGTGCCAGGTGGCGATCCGTGGTGACGAGGTAGTAGCGATAATGCGTCCGGACAGCCCGTTGCTGGGTATAGCTGTTGACCTTGGCACTACCACGGTAGCGGGGTACCTGGTAGATATGACTACGGGAAAGACACTCGCTTCAAAGGGCGTTATGAATCCTCAGATAGGTTATGGTGAGGATGTTATAAGCCGCATCGATTTTGCGGTAAGGAAATCAGCAGACGCGAAGAAACTCCAGAAACTGGTGGTAAACAAACTTGACGAGCTGGCAAAAGAACTGTGCTCGGAAGTAAATGCCGATACGAAATCAATAGTTGAAGTGGTCGTTGTCGGCAATACGGCGATGCATCATTTACTGTTGAATCTGCCTGTAAGGCAACTCGTACTTTCTCCGTTTACAGCCGCGGTCAGCATGGCTGTAGATGTAAAAGCACATGATATCGGTATGAAAATAGCTTCCGGCGCATATGTTCATTTTCCGCCGGTGGTTACAGGATTTGTGGGAGCCGACCACGTAGCGATGCTCCAGGCAATCGATGACCGTGACGATGGAAAAGTCATTGTTACTCTTGATATCGGTACGAACACAGAAATTTCGCTGGTTAAAGGTAATAAAATAACCTCAACTTCCTGTGCCTCCGGTCCTGCATTTGAGGGCGGTCATATCAAGCAGGGAATGCGAGCTGCAAATGGGGCAATCGAGCGTGTCAGGATAAACGACAGTAAGGTAAGTTACCAGACTATAGGAGAAGCTCCACCGATAGGAATATGCGGTTCGGGAGTACTCGATGCGCTGGCACAGATGTATCTGGCCGGAGTAATTAATGAGAGTGGACGGTTCGCTGCGGAATATCCGGGTATCCGCCGTGAAGACGGTAAAACGGAATTCATCCTGGCCGAGAGAGAAGATGATGACGGTGAAAAAACTGCTATTGTAATGAATCAGAAAGATGTTCGCGAACTCCAGCTGGCAAAAGCCGCGATACGTTCCGGTATTCAGTTACTTCTCGAGAGGAATAATTATTCAGATGAAGATATTGACAAGGTTATAGTTGCCGGAGCATTCGGAACCTATATCGACCTTGAAAGCGCCATGACAGTCGGTCTCCTGCCTTCATTGCCGGTTGAGCGGTTTAAACAGGTAGGAAATGCTGCTGGCATCGGCGCGAAAATGAATCTTATATCGGTTTCCAGCAGGAAAGAAGCCCGGGATATCATTACACGGGCAACGTATATCGAACTTGCCGGTACAATGGAGTTCAAACGGGCATTTGTCGAGACCAGTTTCCTGGGAAGATACAAGTTAACCGAAGGAAAAAGGAAGGCAGTTGAATAATGGAAAAGAAATGGGAAGAGATGACTCCCGAAGAAAAGAGAGAAGTCAGGTTTAAACGGTGGCTGGAAGCAGAAAGCGTTCAGTTCGTCAGTTCCGAAGCTAAAGAGAAATACCAGGAAAGAGTAACCAGGCTGATAAAGGCGATAAAGATGGAAGAACCCGACAGGATTCCTCTGAATCTCGCTCCCGGAGCTTTTCCTGCCTTATACAGGGGAGGTACCCTGAAGGAACACATGTATGACTTTCAAAAAATGAAAGATGATTTCATCAAGTTCCACCAGGAGTTTGATATGGACTTTGCCATGGCGCCACTTGCATGGCCTGGCAAATTATTCGATATACTGGATTTCAAGCTTATGCAGTGGCCGGGGCATGGCGTCCCCGAGGACGGTTCGTTCTTCCAGTATGTAGAGGGCATTTATATGCAGGAAGAAGAGTATGACGAGTTGATTAACAATACCTATGATTTTTACACGAGAAAGATACTCCCACGGATTACCGGAACTCTGGAACCTCTCCAGTACCTTGGAGCATTCAATCCGATGTTCTTTGTCCCGGTTGGTTTCGTCGCTCCTTTTGCCCGACCGGATGTTCAGAATGCTTTCCAGCAACTGGTAAAGGCTTCAGAAGTGTTTATGGAATGGGCTATGGCAAACGGAGAAACGGTGCAGCAGATACAATCGATGGGATTCCCGACCTGGGGAAGCAGTCTTACCATTACCGCCTATGACATGATAGGAGATTTTCTCAGGGGCACCCAGGGAATCATGCTTGACATGTTCCGCTGCCCGGACAAGTTGCTGGAGGCTATCGATAAATTCACTCCTCAGACAATTGAACAAGGTCTGAGTAATGTTGAGACCGACCTCTGCCCGGTTATTTTTATCCCGCTTCACAAGGGATCGGATACGTGGATGTCCAATGAGCAGTTCGAGAAGTTCTACTGGCCCTGCCTGAAAACGCTGATGGTAGCTCTTTACGAAGAAGGGCTGGTTCCTTTCCCGCTTGCAGAGTCGACCTATAACAAACGACTTGAAATTATTGCTGACGTACCGCGTGGTTCGACAATGTGGTGGTTCGAGGATATCGATATCAAACGAGCCAAGGAAATAGTGGGAAAGAACACGAGTATTGCCGGAGGAGTGACCGCATCTCTGCTGAGTGCCGGTTCGAAACAGGAAGTCGAAGACTGCGTCAAGCAGCTTGTCGATGACTGCGGGAAGGACGGCGGCTATATGATGAGTGTCACCGCTTCCATAGAGCAGGCAAAACCTGAAAATCTCCATACACTGATGGAGGCTGTCAAGGAATACGGCGTGTATTAGTTGGTAATCTATTACATAGTACTTGCATAAGTTGACATTACGCCTTCAGGATATCCTTCCGACTCAACGCTCTCTCCAATGACGGTTGCATCTTCATCTCACGGAATTCGTTGATTGCGAAGTCGAGATGTTCGAT
>CP070800.1:158274-162057 GCA_020343555.1 Dehalococcoidales bacterium | reverse complement strand
TTTATGAAATGGCATGATCTTCTGACTGATGGTTACGGGCGTATCCTTGAAATAATGGAGAGAACTCTTGATGGACTAAGCGTGGAAGACTTAGGGTGGCAGCCGGAATCCGGTTCTAACAGCATCGGCTGGCTTTGCTGGCATCTTACCAGGGGACAGGATGCCCAGATGGCTGCTTTAATGGAAGCTGAGCAATTATGGACACTGAAAGGGTGGCATCAGCAATTTAATCGGCCTGCCGATCCGAGAGATATCGGGTTTGGTCATACACCACAACAGGTAGCTGAATTCGAGTCACCTGAGACTAAAGTAACGCTGGACTATCTGCGAGAGACAACCGAACGTTCCAAGCAGTATTTCCTTTCATTGTCTGAAGATGACCTGGATAGAGAACTAAACGAACCGCAATGGCAGCCGTTGCCGACTGTTGGTGTGCGCCTAATCAGCATAATGTCCGATAACCTACAACATGCCGGGCAAGCATCCTACGTGCGTGGTTTATTACAAGGTAAGGGATGGCAGAAGTTTTAGTTTATTATCTTTCAAATGTGAAAAAAACGGTAAAAGGAGGGAGTGATAGGAGAATCGTTCCCTTCGATGTATCAACTTAATTCGTGTGATTGGCCTACTTCTGTGCCATTAGCCGAATAATACAGTAATTCTGTTTTTCATCCGATAGAGTATCTTATCACCGAATAATAATTTCATCTGGTAACACTTTATAAAATTGAGATTAACGTTGCTTTATTGAACATATTGCCATGCCTGACCGTTAAGTGTGGAAATCAACGGAGATTGTTAACGTCGCTTAACCGCTAGGTTATAGATTCGAGTCCAAGTTTGGAGTTCTTTTTTGAAGCGTTTCCGGTCAGAACCATTCTAACACAAGTAGATGTAAGTCCAAATGTTAGTTCTTCGTCTTTCTGTCTACAGTTGAGGATCAGCTTCCAAGACAAATTTTATGGATTACTCTGAATTTACGGAATATTAGCCCGTATGATCATAACGATTCCATCACCAACACCTGTTGCTGTTATATTCTGAAAACCGGCATTACCTATCAGAGATAATAAATCTCGATTTATAATTGCGCCGTAAACTGGTGAGGTAAAATGAACCAGGAAATCCTGGAACATTGCAGAAAACCGTGAAGAACTGCGCACGAATTCCAACAGAACAAGAATACCTCCCGATTTACCAACCCTTTTTATTTCTTCCAGAGTATCGGAATTATTTTCCAGAACTGTAAATATAAATGAACCTGCAATAACATCAAAAGTGTTATCAGCAAATGCCAAACTGGCAGCGTCCATAGTTAACATTGAAAAAACAATATCACTCCTTTTTCGGATTCTTTTGGAGGCTTTTTCTAACATTCTAGTGCTAATATCAATGCCAGTTATATCAGATCCCGAAGGATAATAGGGTGTGTTTTTACCGGTTCCTATACCAATTTCCAATATTTTGCCTGCAAAGCGCTCCTCCCACAAACATCTCCGCCAGCGTCTATAAAAAAGTGCTTCCGGTACTAAGTCGAGAAAATCATATACCGGTGAAAGACTATCGTACTTATCCTTTATTTTGCCCATATACTTTTGTCTACCGAGACTTAATGCATCAGATGTATGAGTCCCCGGATTACTTTACCGGATGTCCCTTCTAGCAATTGCGAAACACGGATTTCGGCTGCCGCTTGCATACTCGCTGTTGAATACGTGGGGTATACATGGATAATATTAGAAAGATCGCCTACTTTCATCCTTTTTTCAAGGGCTACGATCCATTCATGAATCATTTCACCGGCTCTAGCGGCCACTATAGTAACTCCTAAAATAGTCCCATTACGTTTATGGATCAGTTTCATGAAACCTTCCGCCGAATTTTCCGCGAGGGATCGATCTACGCGATCCATTGGCCATCGACATACCATTACATCGTCACCAAATTTTTTATTTGCCTGTTCCTCACTTAATCCAATATGAGCTACTTCCGGTTCGGTGAATGTAGTCCAGGGGACTTTATCACTTACACCTTTTGTTCTGCCCGGTAGAAGGATATTTCTTACTGCCATTGCAGCCTGCCAACCAGCATAATGCGTGAACTGGTAACCACCGGTGCAATCACCTGCCGCGTAGATATGCCGCTGGCTGGTAGATAAAAAATTATCTACTTTAATACCGTGAACGGAATAATCAATCCCTGCTTTATCGAGACCAAGATTCTCAACGTTCGGGCGTCTCCCGGTAGCGACCAGGAGGTTATCACCGAGAAAATCCTTTCCTCCTGCGATCAAATGGATTCCCTTTGAATCCTCCCATATGTTTTCCACCATGTTATTAAAATTCAGGTTGATTTTTTCAGAGGTATACAACCTGTAAATAAGCTCAGACACTTCTGGTTCGTCTCGAGGTAGTAATCTATCTCCTCCCTCGATAATGGTTACTTCTGCACCAAGACGACAGAATGACTGAGCCATTTCACAACCGATTGGACCGGCCCCGAGTATGAGTAAACGTCTCGGAAGTTCTTTTAGATCCCAGATATTCACATAAGTGAGATAGTTAACATCGTTGAGTCCTGCGACAGGAGGGATGGCAGGATGGGCACCGGTACACAGAAGAAAGGAGCGTCCTTTGATGTCTGTTTCTCCGATCCTTACTGTATGAGGATCCAAAAAACGGGGATCACCAAAAAAAACATCGATTCCTGCATCGCGTAGTTTTTCCGGAGATTCCTCTTTATATACTGTTTCAACTACGGTCCGTACATGAGACATTACGGATTGGTAGTCCAAGGGAGCATCAACTTTTGGAAGACCGTATTTTTCGGCATTTTGAATCTGGTTGATTACACGGGTAGTGTGCAGTAGAGTTTTACTTGGGATACACCCTGTCCACGTGCAATCACCACCGATCTTATCGTTTTCAAGTAGAGCTACTTGGACCCCTATTTGTTTGGCCAGACCGGCAGCAGTGAGACCTGCAGAACCTGCTCCAATGATTACAATATCGTATTGCTTTTCCATACCCGTACCTCCCTGGCATCTTCTTATCATTATAAACTACATAGTGTATATCGTTTGTTAATATAGTAATAGCGGTCATAATCCATCATATCTGTTTCCTGTTGACACATCATCTGGGAAAGGTTAGCCTAGTATTATGGAGGGGAGAGATGAGGGGCGGAAGATGTTTATCATTAATTATCCTTATATTGGTACTTGTTTTGTCCAGCTGTTCAAATGACATCGAAAGAATCTCTGGCGAACAAAATAGATCTCTTATCACCGATCGTACCGGACGGAACTGGGATGTTACCTATGCCCGAGATAATTATGGTATGAATCCTGATTATTATAATTTCGGTCTGGGTATAGGGGTTATCAACTCGATCGATAATCCGGAAATTATCAGAGAAGGAAATCGCGATTACCCGGAAGAAGACGATAGTTTTATAGTTTTTGGCGTCAACCACAATGGTGAACAAAGAGCCTACAGCGTTGCCAGCCTGGCACGTCATGAAGTTTACAACGATCTCTACCCGGGTACAGCCATCCAGCATGTAGCAGTAACGTTCTGACCGCTGGCTGATCTGGCTGTCGTGTACAGCAGAGAAATAGACGAGGAAATAATCACACTGGCACCGAGCGGCTGGACGCACGGAGAAAATCCATCAACATCGGTTTTCGTATTATACGATAAAGAGACTGAAAGCATGTGGTTCCCTGCAGGCGGCGGGGTTTGCACTCTTCCGGCTGAGGAGGTTGAAAATGCCGATTGTGGT
>CP070800.1:154681-158174 GCA_020343555.1 Dehalococcoidales bacterium | reverse complement strand
GGTAATCGAATGACTGCAGCAGCATGTAGCTGAATTCCGTGTAGGAGATTCCGTCACCGTTCAGTCGTTGTTTAACCGATTCCTTGGCAAGCATGGTGTTGACCGTGAAATGCTTGCCGATATCCCGCAGGAAATCGGTCAGGGACGTGGTAGTAAGCCAGTCGGCGTTGTTCACCATTATCGCCGGATTTGTTTTTGTATCGAAATCCAGAAAACGGCTTAGCTGTTCCTTGATACCTTCCAGGTTATAGGCGAGTTCTTCCTTGGACAGGAGTGGCCTTTCTGTATCTTTCCCGCTGGGATCGCCGATAAGTCCGGTCCCGCCACCAGCGACGGGTATCGGAGTATGGCCGTATCGCTGTATATGCATCAGCCCGACAATAGGTATGAGACTTCCGAGGTGCAGGCTGTTACCTGAGGGATCGAATCCTATATAAGCGCTGATCTTATCTTTAGCCAGGACTTCCTCCAGTCCCTCCGTACTGTCATAGATAAGACCGCGCCATTTGAATTCATCGAATACACTCATTTTTTCTATTTCACCGTATACAAGATTTGATACTCTGATTATAACACGAATATTACAAGGCACATAAACGCGTATAATTTTTGTTGTGATTTAGTATTTTACACATTTTTCACCTTAGGATATACTGTATTTACATGTAGCTTGTCGAAGGTCGGACGATGGACTTTGAACAGCTTATAAAGATAATCGAAGAATACCTTCCACCTGAAAAAGTGGAGACGATCGTTCAAGCCTATGACTATGCCATGAAAGCCCATGAAGGACAATTACGAAAATCGGGCGAGCCCTATCTTGAACATCCTCTCCAGGTAGCCGTTACTCTTGCCGAACTACAGATGGATACCAGCACGCTGGCTGCAGCTTTACTTCATGATGTTCTTGAAAATTGCGGTGTTCCATTGAAGGATGTAGTCGCGAAGTTCGGCCCGGAGGTGGGTAAACTCGTCGACGGCGTGACAAAACTGGGTCAGATATCGCTCAATGTTCCCGGAGAAGTCATTCAGAGACAGAACGACAATACTCGTAATGAGCAGGCTGAAAACCTGAGAAAAATGCTGGTCGCGATGGCTGAAGACCTGAGGGTAGTATTTATAAAACTGGCGGATAGATTACATAACATGAAAACCCTTGACGCCCTTGAACCGGAAAAACAGCTCAGGATTGCTCGGGAAACGGCGGAAGTCTACGCTCCTCTTGCACACAGGCTGGGGATATGGGAATTAAAATGGCAGCTTGAGGACCTGTCTTTCAGGTATCTTGAACCTGTAAAGTACCGTCAGGTAGCCAGACTGGTAGCCAGCCGGCGTACCCAGCGAGAAGAGTTCATCGAACAGGTCAAACAACAACTGAGCGATGAATTCGAGGAATCCGGTTTTAAGGCTGACATTACCGGCAGACCAAAGCATATATACAGTATCTATCAGAAAATGGAGAAGTATACTGCGCTTGGCAAGGATTTCGATGATATTCATGATTTGCTGGCATTAAGAGTACTGGTAAATACTGTATCGGAGTGCTATACAGCTCTGGGTATTATTCACAATCTGTGGCATCCGCTTCCCGACCAGTTCGATGACTTTATTGCCAATCCGAAAACGAACGGTTACCAGTCGCTGCATACCGCGGTGATGTGCCAGGGCACGACACCGCTGGAAATACAGATACGCACATACCAGATGCATCGCATCGATGAATACGGAGTGGCATCTCACTGGCGTTACAAGGAAGGTGAAAAAACAGACGTACGTTTTGAGGAAAGAATAAGCTGGCTTAGACAACTTGTAGACTGGCACCGTGAATTAAGCGGTGCAGAAGAATTTCTGGAGTCCGTCAAGACGGACATCTTTAACGATCAGGTATTCGTCTATACCCCGAAAGGGGAGATAAAAGACCTTCCGAACGGAGCGACTCCACTCGATTTTGCTTACCGGGTACACACAGACCTGGGTCATCGCTGTATAGGAGCAAAGGTAAACGGCCGATTAGTTCCTTTCAATTACCAGCTAAAGAACGGCGATGTAGTTGAGATTATGTCAACAAAAGGTGAAAGAGGTCCTTCGCGGGACTGGCTGAATCCAGTTCTCGGTTATGTGGGAACATCTCATGCCCGGGAAAAAATCCGGCAGTGGTTCAAGAAGCAGGAACGTACCGAGAATATCGAGCGTGGTCGTGAACTCCTAGAAAAGTCGATGAGACAACTTGGACTCCCGTTTTCAGATAGAGAAAGACTCCAGGAGCTTTTTAAGTACGATGAGCTTGATGATTTTTATCTTGCCATCGGATCTGGGGATATTACCACCCATCAGATTGCCTTGAAACTTACTGCACAGCCGCAGCCGAAAATTACAACATCAACTCCAGCCCGGCATCCGGCTTCTCCCGTTACGGTGAGAGGTGTGGACGACCTGTTAACACAACTCGCTCAATGCTGCCATCCAGTGCCTGGAGATGAGATTGTGGGTTATACAACCCGGAGTCGGGGGATAACCATTCACCGACAGGACTGTCAGAATATAATAAATGAGAAAGAAAAGGAACGACTGATTCCTGTTGAATGGGGAGACACTGATTCACTGTATCCGGTACAGATTCAGGTTGAAGCACTCGATAGAGTAGGATTAATGCGGGATATTTCGACGATAGTAGCCGAAGAAAAGATAAATATAGCTGCAGTGAGTCTGACGAATAATGATAATCAAACAATTTCGATATATTTTGCACTTGAAGCGGCTAACCTTGCTCAACTCAGCAGGTTACTCGTCCGGATAGAGGGAGTACGCGGAGTAACGAGCGCAGCAAGAATCGACCAGGCAGCAACGGCGAAGGTCGGAAACTGAACCTGTACTTTGTTTTCAGTCAACTATTTAGTAATTCCCACATTTTAGGGTATAATAGAGTTTGCGTTTGAGATTAATATATCCCGTTAACATACAGGAGGTAGATATTGCCAATCACTAAATCAGCCCAGAAGCAGGTGCGAGTATCTGAGAGAAAGCGGTTACGGAATCAGCCGATACGCAGCCAGTGCAAAACCAGCATAACTAAAGCGGAGAAGCTAATATTTGCCGGTAAGCTGGATGAAGCTGTTGTGGCAGTGACCGAAGCTGTCAGTACGCTTGATAAAGCGGCGGAAAAAGGAGTAATTCATTCGAATAATGCCGCAAGGCGGAAATCCCGCCTTTTGAAGAAACTGAATTCCGCTCAGAAACCGCAGCCATCACCCCCGGCTCCCGAACCAGCCGAAGAATAAAACGTACACGCTTATATAATCGATAGTTTATCAAAAAGCCAGACCCCATCTGACACTTGACAAAGGGTCTGGCTGCTGGTAGAGTAGCATAGAACGGATGTTCGGTCTAGTCGGGTTTTTTGTGAGGTGAAATGTGAAAGCACTCTCGCCGAAACAACGTAATATTATAGATTTCGTTAAACGTTTCTGTAATGACAAAAGTTACCCTCCGACTG
>CP070800.1:151788-154581 GCA_020343555.1 Dehalococcoidales bacterium | reverse complement strand
GGATGGGTTGCCGGAGCCATCGTCTATGCGATATATTTCCGGATTGGGAGATGGAAAAGAAAAAGGATCTAGAGAATATTCTAAAAAACTCAAAGGAGGATGGAGAAGATGAGTAAGAAAATTATGGGACTTATTGGGAGTCCGAGACCGGACGGATTGACAAATAGATTGGTTGCAAGTGCTTTAAGAGGTGCGGAAGAAGCCGGCGCAACAACAGAACTGGTACAGATGTCCGAGTGTGTTGTAGAAGCCTGCAGGGACTGTCTGCCATGGGTCTGCGCGGATAACCTGAAATGTACTTATGAGGATCCAAACTTGGAGATCGTTAGTGAAAAGCTACTCAACTGTGACGGTGTTGTATGGGGAACACCCGTTTACTGGGGAGATACTACGGCGATGGTACGGCTGCTGATGTTGAAGCTGTTTCGATTATACGCCAGAGCACAATCATTCAAGGGTATTCCGGCTTTTGGGATCGCTATTGCCGGCGGGAGCGGAAACGGACTGATATCAGGGCTCAGACCGTTGTATCATTTTTTCAGGATAATGTGGATGAGGGGTATCAATCCTTTACCGGTAACTCGTTTTGATATGGATGGAGCGTTGAAGAAAGCCGAGTTGTCCGGTCGTGAGGTTGCCGAGATGGAAAAGAAGTTATTCGAATCCAGGGATGAACGTGATCACTGGTATGACAACATTCCCTACCTGGCACTTTCGAATGCCGAAGAGCGAAAACTACTTGCCGCGGTCACCTACGAAGGACTGCCAGAAGAAAAGAAAAAGCTGGTACAGGGAAGCTGGGCGAAAGTGGATATTCTTGCTTCTGCTGGGGAGACACTCGAATCCATGAATGAAGCAAGCAGGATATATGATTCATCATTTGAAAAACATATGCAGGAATAAGTATAGTTAATCAATCACGAAAAACTACCAAGCGGAGGTTCCGATGACAGAATTAGATATACACAGCGAAACTTTCTGGGAAGACCTGAAAAAACGGACTCAGGAAACAGAGGAGAAGTATGGTAAGAGTGTCGCTCAGCTTCTCGAAGAGAGAGAAAAAAGAGTCAATGATGCCATCGAGCTGCGTATTCCGGACAGGGTGCCGGTCACAATCCAGACGGGAGTATTTTCCGCCAGGTATGTCGGGCTTCCACTCTCATCGATGTACTATGACCATGATGCATATCGGAAAGCAAGCGTGAAGACCATTGTTGATTTCGAGCCCGACCAGGGAGCTAGTATGATACTGGTGAATTCAGGTCTAATACTGGAATTACTCGATACCAGGCACCAGCGCTGGCCCGGTGGTACTCTGCCGCCGGACATACCGTACCAGTTCGTCGAAGGTGAGTATATGAAGGCGGAGGAATACGACCTGTTCCTCAACGATCCATCTGACTTTATTTTCAGGTACTACCTGCCGCGAATATACGGTTCGCTGGAACCATTTTCAGAAGTACCACCGTTCAGGAATATGATCGGTCACCTTGGATTTGCGACTATCGTCGGTTTATTCAACCGCCCTGAATTCAAAGAACTGGCCGGGAAGATAGCCAAAGCAGCAGCCGAACAGGAAAGGATAAGGCAGGAAGGAACAGAGTTCTCCAGGATGATGGAGGAGAACGGTTATCCTTCTCAATATGGCCGGGGGCTTGGTGGTGGCGGAGTTGCCCAGGCACCCTTCGATACAATATCGGATAATCTCAGGGGGATGCGTGGTACTATGCTGGATATGTACCGCTGCCCGGATAAACTTTTGGCAGCATGCGAGAAAATACTTGAATGGCAGATAGAACAATCGGTACCGGCTGAAGTTGATTCTCGCGGATACAGGAGACGCGCCGGAATGCCGCTTCATCGTGGATCCGACAGTTTCATGTCGCTTGAACAGTTCGAAAAATTCTACTGGCCCGGTCTGAAGAAGGCCATATTGACCAACGTTGCGCTCGGATATATTTCGGCGCCGTTCTGGGAGGGGATCTGGGACGACCGCCTGGAATATCTCCTGGAATTGCCGAAAGGTAAGGTAGTATTCCATTGTGAAAATACAAATATTTTCAAAGCCAAGGAGATTCTCGGTGGCCATATGTGCATTCAGGGAGGCGTACCACCTACTATATTACAGGCGGGTACTCCAGATGACGTTGATGCCTACTGCAAAAAACTGATCGAAGTGGTCGGTAAAGACGGCGGATTCGTACTCGGTCCCGGAAGCGCTATTGACTACGCCAAACCAGAGAATATCAAGGCAATGATCGACGCGGCGAAAAAATACGGAAAATACTAGGTACAAAGGAATAATACCGATAAATAATGACCGAAACACCGGAATCCTTAAAACCTCCCCGATATCCCTGGATAGGTAAAAGACCGTTCTATGGTTGGATCATTGTATCAGTAGGAGCTGTAACCCAGTTTTTTCAGGGCATTGCCAGCCAGGGATTCGCGACATACATGGGACTACTCCAGACTGAGTTTGGCTGGACCAAAGCAGCCCTCAGCGGTCCACGCTCGGTTACCCAGATAGAAGGTGCCATTCTCGGACCTCTTGAAGGTTTCCTGGTAGACAGGTTGGGCCCGCGTAAGGTGGCAGTGACGGGTGTTTTAATTTCCACCTTGGGTTTCGTGCTTTTTGGATTGATGAATTCCTATGTAATGTTCTATGTTTCCAGCATCGTCATTACCTTGGGGATTGGCTTGCAGGGCCTTCTGGTGTTATCGGTAACCGTCAATAACTGGTTCAACCGGAAGCGTACCATAGCCCAATCGATCATGGGACTGGGTTACTCC
>CP070800.1:144502-151688 GCA_020343555.1 Dehalococcoidales bacterium | reverse complement strand
TTCCGGACCTCAGGGATTCCAGTTCGATCAGGATGATCTGGGAGATCTGTTCGGCGGAATATTCGGTCGGGACAGAACCGGGGGATTTAGCCGGCAGTCCCGTCCACGACGCGGGCGCGATATCGATCATCCTGTCGAGGTAACACTTGAAGAAGCATATAATGGATCTAACCGAATATTAAGTATGCAGAGTCGAGAAGCATGTCACAGCTGCAGTGGTACCGGTCGTATCCAGAATGCTGTGTGTTCAGCTTGTATGGGTTCCGGAATGACATCCGGAATAAAGAGAATTGAGGTAACAATACCTCCCGGAGTAAAGGACGGTTCACGAGTACGAATTCGCGGTAAGGGTGAAGCTGGTTATAGTGGCGGAAAGGCCGGTGACCTTTATCTCGTGGTATCGGTTAAACCTCATAAACGATTTCAAAGGAATGGTGATAACCTGAAAGTAGAAGTGGCAGTGCCTTTGATGACGGCTCTACTGGGTGGTGAAGTACAGGTGCCGACATTGAAAGGCAAACTGGCCTTGAAAATACCCGAAGAAACTCAGAATGGACGAGAATTTAAACTTGCGGGTCAGGGAATGCCCAAAATAAACAGCTCTTCCAAGGGCGACTTGATAGCAAAAGTAAAGGTAGATTTACCTGAGAAACTTACTGATGAAGAGAAAGCATTATACCATCAGCTAGCTGCTTTACGACCGAACTCATAGGTGCAGAGGTGATAAATGGACTCAATAAATCGAGAGCCTAGATACGTGATAAGTGTAGCCGCAAGAATGTGTGGTGTTCGTTCTTATACCTTGCGCTACTATGAAAAGGTTGGCATAATAGAACCGTCTCGCTCCGAGGGTAATATACGTCTGTATTCCGATGAAGATATCGCGAAGATTAAACAGATGAAAACACTCATGGAGGATCTGGGGATAACCATTGCAGGGGCGGAAGTAATTATTCGGATGGCAGGAAAGATTACAGAACTTCAGAAAAAGATCGATCAACTTGAATCTGAAAATAAGAGGTTAAAAATAGCAGGAAATAAATCTTGAGTATTCCTAGAATCGAGGATTTGGCTTGTTTGATATCGAACGATTCCTTGAAGCGAAGATGAATCCGCTATTCAGAACATATTATGCCATGTGGGTTCACTGGTGGCCTGTATGGAGGAGCATTACGGGAAAGAATATCATGGAAAAATGGGCTAAATTCCATCTCTTCAAAGAAGGTCAAACAGTGCTCGATTTCGGCTGTGGAACAGGCGATTTCACGATCCCAGCCGCGGAAATAGTGAGGGATACGGGAAAGGTATATGCGCTCGATTACTTCAAGCGGCAGCTGGGGATAGTAAAACGAAGAATAGCGAAACGGGGATTAAATAACGTTGAAACGATGCGATCACATGAAGTAGTAACACTTCCGGATGAGTCCGTGGATATAATATGGATGTGTGATGTATTGCATGAAATTACGGAAAAGAGACAAGTGTTACGAGAAATGCACAGGGTATTGAAGAATGAAGGAATCCTGGCGATATATGATGGCATGGGAGACAAAACACTGGAGTATACCGATAGACTTTTCTCATTGACAGATAAAGATGAGAAGCTACTCAAGTTTGAAAAAAGAAGTCAGTAAGAGGTACCTATTGGAAGAAATACAAACTAAACTAGAGAATAAAAGAAGTAACTGGCGTATTTATCTGGCAAGTACAATCGGCTTTGTCTTTACAGCAGGCCTTCTGGCAGCGGCGATAATATACAGGCATGAAGTCCAGGCTATCGGTGCATATGGATATATAGGAGTTTTTGTAATAGGTGTCTTATGTGGAGTCAGTGTTATCCCGGCGCCTACGCTGGTAATGGTTTTTACACTGGGAGGGGTATTGAATCCGTTTTACGTTGGTCTTGTGGCCGGTCTCGGCGGAGGTATAGGTGGAATCACAGTTTATCTCACGGGAGCGGGAGTTGAGACCGTATTATCACGATTTAGAGCAAGGGAAAAAGAATACGAACAGGAAACAGGACGTCATTATGATCCTGTCAGACCTGTCCAGGGAAGATTCTGGAGTAAAGGTGAAGTATTATATGCAAAAATGTCTGAGTGGATCGGGGGTAAGGGAGGAGCCTGGACATTATTTATTTCATCAGCGTTGATAATTAGCCCATTTTACTTTGCCGGCCTGGCTGCAGGTTCGGTTAGAATGGGGTTAATAAAATTTTTCCTGATAAGCTGGGCGGGAAAGACCATAAGATATCTTATCGTCGCTTTTGGAGGTTATTACGGACTGAATGTCCTTTTAAAATGGATCGGTGGCTAAGGTGACTGATAACAGTTTTATTGAAGAAGAAGCGCATCAATTAGCCAGACAACTGTTTGGTGATGATGTTTCAAAGAAGAACGAACTGACCAGGAGACTCCTGGATATGTATACCATGGCTGAGAAAAGCGATTTCTTGCTTATACATAATCCGGGAGGATGGGGAAGTACTCGCATCGAAAACCTGCTGCAATGGGAGAGGAGTATTGTGGAAGGTGTGGAAAGGACGATAAAGAAACTTGGTTACTCTGGTTCGATGGTCCAGTACTTTAGGTCAGCTACCGGATGGAAGGCTGTACTGAATGATATAAGAGAACAGACACATTTCTTCACGAACAAAGCGAAGGTGATGGCCGCTGAAATGAAATTTATGACTGAGCATCTGACTAACCTGAAAATAGTCATGATAGGAGTTAGCCAGGGAGCAGCCTTCAGTAATGCCGTACTCCAGAATATGGATGGGCAGGAACGGATATACAGTTTAGAACTGGGGACGCCGTTTTTTTATAAGTCAAGGAGAGTGATCAGCCATCAGACTCTTACACTGAATAGTAATGGACTGATGCCGGATTCACTGATGGAATGGAATGTACCGGTTATTCTTAAGACGTATTTAGGTGCGCCGTTCAGGTGGACCAAATATAAATTACAGGGGAAGAATATTAAGTTTACATATTGTATCAATGTACCAGGGCATGATTATAATTGGGATTATCCTGAGGTACAGAGACAGATAGAAGAATTTTTACAGGAGAAATTTGGTAGGAATAGGGATGTGGAGGTGGTCATATAATGAAACAGGAACGATTTACAGAACAGGCTCAGGAGGCGATTACCCTTTCTCAGCAGATTGTTCAGCAATATCAGCATAACCAGTGGGATATAGAGCATATACTGCTGGCATTACTCCAGCAGGAAAGAGGATTGGTAAGTGAGATTTTTACTGATTTTGGTGTCGATGTTACTCCCATAAAGCGTGAAATTGAAAGGGTACTCGAGAGTCTTCCGAAAGTGGCATACCAGACAGGGCAGATATATGCGACACCGAGGGTAGGAGAATTATTCAAGAACGCTGATGAAGAAGCGAACCGACTGAAAGATGAATACATCGGTACGGAACACCTTTTTATAGCCATAACGAAGGATGACAATGGTGAGTCTGCACGTATTCTTAAAAATGCCGGAATTAACCAGGAAAAGGTGTACCAGGCACTTGAGAAGATTCGGGGAGGTCATAGAGTTACTGACCAGCGAGCCGAGAGTAAGTATCGATCTCTACAAAAATACGCTCGGGACCTTACCGAGCTGGCAAGACAGGGAAAACTTGATCCTGTTATCGGAAGAGAAGAAGAGATTAAGCGTGTAATGCAGATATTGACCCGTAGAACTAAGAACAATCCCGTTGTTGTTGGTGACGCTGGCGTAGGTAAAACAGCTATTGCAGAGGGACTGGCTCAGAAAATTGCAGCCGATGATGTCCCGGATTCTCTAAAAGGACGCCGTGTAATGGCGCTTGATATGGGAAGCCTGGTGGCAGGAAGTAAGTTCAGAGGTGAATTCGAGGAACGTCTCAAAGCCGTTATGGACGAAGTTCGTGAAGCAGAGGGCGAGGTAGTGCTGTTTATCGACGAGATTCATACCATGGTCGGCGCGGGAGCTGCAGAAGGAGCTATCGATGCCAGCAATATGCTGAAACCGGCTCTGGCCCATGGCGAACTCCAGTGTATCGGCGCTACAACACTCGATGAGTATAGAAAATTTATAGAGAAGGATAAAGCTCTCGAGAGACGACTACAACCGGTCTTTTTGGGTGAACCAACAGTTGAGCAAACAATTGAAATACTTCATGGACTCAGACCAAGGTATGAAGCCCATCATAAGATCCAGATAACTGATGAAGCTCTCGAGGCTGCAGCCAGGTTGAGTCAACGCTATATTTCGGACAGGCAGCTTCCGGACAAAGCTATCGATCTTATTGATGAAGCTGCAAGCAAGGTTCGCATCGACGCTGAAAGCGCACCGCAGGATGTCAAAACACTCGAACAGCAGTTAAAGCAGTTGACCAACGAAGAAGAAGCTGCTTCCCAAAGGCAAGAGTATGAAAAAGCAGCCCAGATGAAATCGGAAAGAATAAAACTCGAAGATGAGTACAATCATGCCAAAAGCACCTGGCTCGAAGCAGAGAAGATAAAAGAAGTGGTCGAAGAAGAAAATATAGCCAAACTGATATCTAACTGGACGGGCATTCCGGTGTCCCAGATGCTCGAGGGCGAAGCTGAGAAACTTCTTCACATGGAGGAAAGGATACACGAACGACTGATCAACCAGGAAGAAGCAGTGACGGCGATAAGCGAGGCAGTTCGCAGGAGTCGGGCCGGTCTGAAAGATCCGCAACGACCAATCGGCAGCTTTATGTTCCTCGGACCGACCGGTGTTGGTAAAACCGAACTGGTTAAAAGCCTGGCTGAATTCCTGTTCGATGACGAGAATGCCATGATTCGACTGGACATGTCCGAATATCAGGAACGTCATACCGTTTCCCGACTTATCGGTGCTCCGCCGGGGTATGTCGGCTACGAGGAAGGTGGCCAGTTGACCGAAGCAGTGAGACGGAGACCTTACCGGGTTATTTTGCTGGATGAGATAGAGAAAGCTCATCCGGAAGTCTTCAATACTCTATTGCAGCTTCTCGATGACGGACGACTGACCGACGGACATGGACGGACCGTTGACTTCAAGAATACTGTGGTAATCATGACCAGTAATACAGGTGTTGAGCTTATCAAGAGGGAAGCATCTCTCGGATTTGCACCTCAAAAAGAGACGGCGAAAACCAAGAGGCAGACCTACGAGGACATGAAAGAGAAAGTAATGACCGAAGTCAGGAAAACCTTCCGTCCCGAATTCCTCAACCGGCTGGATGAGATTATAGTCTTCCACGAATTGAACGAAGAGCAGTTAAGAAGCATAGTCGACCTGATGGTCAAGGACCTGGAGAAGAGACTGCAAGAACGTAAACTGATCCTGGTGATGACGGATGCAGCGAAGTCCTGGATAGCCAGGATTGGATTCGATCCGGTGTATGGCGCTCGACCTTTGAGAAGGGCAGTAGAGAGGTATGTGGAGAATCCGCTGTCTACGAAAGTATTAAAGGGTGAGTTCAACGAAGGTGACAGCATTACCGTGGACGTTGTCGACGACGAACTTACTTTCACTACCGGGGTGGCAGAAGCGGTCGCAGCATAGTATAATTAACGACAGCGGGGCTGTAGCTCATTTGGGAGAGCGCTTCAATGGCATTGAAGAGGTAGAGGGTTCGAACCCCTCCAGCTCCACAAGAGAAATGTATTGAAGGCTGCTGCCTGCAGGTAGCAGCCTTTCTATATACTGATGAACGAAAGTTACGAGAGATTATGGTGAGTGTTAACGAATATTCAGAAAAACTTGGGATCGATGTATGTGTCGTATTGGATCCCGCAGTGCTTGTTCCTGAGGAACGGATACGGTCTTACTGTGAGGAGAATAAGTGCGGAAATTACGGGAAGAATTATACCTGTCCGCCGAATGCGGGATCGCTTGATGAGATCTGCGAAAGACTCAAGAATTACAAACATGGCTATCTTTTCCAATACTCCGAGAAAATGGACTTAAAGAAAGACTGGAAACAACTGGTAAAAAGCAAAGATGATTTTCATAAAATGATTCTCGAGATAGAAGATTACTTAAAAAAAGAGGGAATCATTGAAATCTGGGGGTTGATAGGAGGTAATTGTGGATTATGCGAAACCTGCGCGATTCAGAAAGATAAACCATGCTGCCATCCGGATAAAGCGAGAATGTCACTCGAAGCAATAGGGATCGATGTGGTCGGTCTTCTTGATAAACTCGAACTGGACAGTAAATTCCATGTAGACAGGATCACCTGGACGGGTTGTGTATTATATTAGCCAGGTCTTGCGTATGTTTCGGTAATCTGCCTGGCATAATCCATGATGCTTAACCGTAGAGATTCCGGCTCCAGCACTTCGATCGAGTTACCCATGCCAAGTATATATGTCCGGGCTTCTTCGAAAGTTTCAAAGATTAAGTCAGCCTGAACAAATCCGTTTTGATCCGGTTCGGATCGGTTAATAATTCTTTGAATAAAATCTCTGTCAAGATTATAAGACAGGTACCTTGAGAGTAAAGGCGTTATTAGAACTTTTATCGAAATCGGTGATTGAAATCCCTTCTGTCTTTTACACCATTTATCCCAGAATTCACCCAGGTTGAAGTCATCGTTACGTGTAAATTCTTCTCCGGTTGATCGTGCTTCAATTATTGAAGATAGCTCGTAAACACGGATACGTATATCATCATCACAAACCAGGTACCATTCACCTGCCTTCGCTACCAGACTATACGGTTTGACTATTCTATCGAACTCTTTCTTGACACGGGGACTGAATGAAATCAGATAGCGTAGATATATCTTCCGGTTTTCCCAAACTGCCGTGTATAGATCACGCAAAGTTGTATCCGCATCCTTTTCAGATACCCAACCCGCCCAGTCAATATATATGCGCTGTCGTATATTTGTTTCATCCTGGCGATGATCCTCCGGTAGTGATGCGGAAAGTTTTCGGAGGGCTGTTTTCAGACTCCTGCTGATTCCAAGTTCATCCAGGGAAGCAGGAATACCAAGAATGAAAAGAGCCTTCAGCTCATCTGCAGTCAGACCGGTAAGGTTTGTCCGGTAACCTTCCAGCAGGGAAACACCGCCATTTTTTCCTCTTTCAAAGTAAACCGGTACTCCGGAAGAACTTAAAGCGTCTATATCCCTGTGTATGGTTCTCACGGAGACTTCCAGTTCGTCGGCAAGCTGCCGGAC
>CP070800.1:140111-144402 GCA_020343555.1 Dehalococcoidales bacterium | reverse complement strand
TTACAGTCGAGCGGTAAATATGCTTATCCGGTACCAGCGATTTCAATCTTTCAGCCAGCTTATCGGCTTCACCTTGAGTGGTCGTATGTTCGACCGCCAGTCCTTCAATCCTCTGAAAACTGCCAACATGATTATACAGGTAGTCCATACCTGCAACTAAAGATCGTTTTCTTGCCAGAGGTGCCATTTCCCCTTCTTTGATTGTAAGAATCTGTTTAATGGAGAGGACCGAACCCATCAATTCTTTCGCTTTACCGATACGCCCACCTTTAGCCAGGTAGGTGAGAGTATCGAAATATACGACAAAGTGAAAACGGTTAATAGCGCTCTTTACATGCTGTACCATTTCATCCATACCAGCGCCTTCATTAGCCTTCTTTGCTGCTGAGATTACAATCAGCCCCAATCCCATTGCAACTTTTTCTGAATCTATAACCTCGATCCGGCCTTTTTTTTCAGTCATGTTTATCGCACCAACTGCTGACTGGTAGGTGCCGCTGAGTTTACTCGAAACAGTGATTACCAGAACCTCGTCCGTTTCCGTGAGTAATTCATCGTAGATATCAGCAAAAGCCTTTGGAGTCGGTTGAGTTGTAGTTGGCCACACGTTCCCATTTATAAGCCGTGAATAGAACTCATCGGTGGTAATTGTCACCCTGTCCAGGTATTGCTCATGCCCGAAAAGTACTGTCAAGGGACCGATGGTCACTCCAAGCTATTCAGCAAGGTCACTGGTAATATAGGATAAACTATCAGTAATGATTTTAACGGTCATATTTCCCTCCGCTTATTCAATGGAGACTATGTAGTCATAATAGGGCTGGCCGCCCTTCACTACCTCAACCTGCAGTTGAGGGTATTGTTCACGTATGCTTTCGCTGACCTGTGAGGCTTCATCCGGTTTTGTATCAGCCCCATAGTAAACAGTAACTATCTCGTTCTGATTCATATCCATCTTTGCGAGCATCTTGTCAAGTATGTCAATGGTGTTCTTTCCCGCTGCCAGTAACTCCCCGTCCAGAAGACCAATTGCCTGTTTCTTCTTGATACTCAGCCCGTCCAACTGTGCCGCCCGGACAGCCCGTGTAATTTCGATAGTCTTAACCATAGACGTGGCTTCTTTCATCAGTTCAGCATTCGTGGAAAAATCAGCTTCATAATCGAACGCAAGTAACGCCGCAACTCCCTGAGGTATAGTCTGGGTTGGAATAACTTCGATCGATTTATCACTTAGTGTCTTCACTTGCTCGGCGGAGAGTATAATATTTTTATTATTGGGAAGTATTAACACTTTGTCCGACCCGACTGCGTTTACGGCTTGCAGAATATCTTTTGTGCTGGGATTCATTGTCTGTCCACCAGGCACAATCGCTGTCGTACCCAAGCTGGAAAATACTTCGGCAAGACCGTCACCAGAGACGACCGCTATCGTGGCCGTATCAACCTCTACCGTTCTTGATTTTTGAATTTCGAGAAAGTCCTGATATTGTTCATCCATATTCCTTATGGATACCTGGTGTAAAGTCCCGAGTGAGGTAGCGTATTTGATCACCTTTCCAGGATCCATCGTATGAATATGGATCCTGGTCGTTTTTTCATCTCCCACAACGATCAGCGATTCACCTTCTTTCTTTAGACGGATCCTGATCTTGTCGGTGTTAAAATCCTCGCCTTTTAGCATAAACTCGGTACAGTAACCAAACGGTATCTCATCCACCTGGCTCATCTGGGGAATTCTTACAGGCAAAGGGATGTTACTGGCGATCATCTGCGGTTTGCGGAACTGCATCTGTTCGGCTTCACCCCTTAGGTAGCGTAAAGCTCCTTCGAGAATAGTATATAATCCCTGCCCACCGGCATCCACGACACCTGCTTCCTTTAATACGGGAAGTAACATAGGAGTATTTGCTACCGATTCACTTGCACCTTCAACAACCGCTTCCATGACTGAGATCGGATCTGAATTTCCTTCCTCCACACTCTTCTGACCTGCCTGGGCAGCGTCTCTGACTACCGTTAAAATAGTACCTTCAACCGGATTCGATATTCCTTTGTAGGCTACGTCGGCTGCTTTTTGCAGTGCCGTAGCAATATCCTCACCGCCGATTGTTTTCTTATCGGTTACTCCTTCCGCCATTCCACGCCAAATCTGAGATAATATCACCCCGCTATTTCCCCTTGCGCCCATCAACGCTCCTTGAGCTATTGCGTTCGCTACTTCTGATACGCTGCCATTATTGTATAAAAGCGCTTCGTCTATACTGGACCGCATCGTCAGAAGCATATTTGTACCCGTGTCACCATCCGGTACAGGAAAAACATTCAGCGCATCCACATCGGATGCACTCTTTTCCAACCAGGACGTAGCGGTAGAAAGCATTTCACGAAAATCCCTGCCGTTTATCGAAACTACCTGTTTCATATTCTACCTTCCTTCTCGATATTCTCCCGCTTATTCTGGAGTATATCGATTCACACCCCTCTTCTTGCCAACTATAGTTCACTATGTTAGTATGATAAGAGCATATTACCTAATTTTTATTCTAACGGTCAAGGGGTACAAATTGAAGTGTGAAATTTGCGGTAAAACGCCACAATTCGGTCATAACGTAAGCCATTCTAAACGACATACCAACCGTAAATGGGTGCCGAATATCCATCCGGCGACTGTCAATGTCGATGGAAAACAAACCCGGATGAGTCTGTGCACACGGTGTTTGCGAACTCTGAACAAACCACCCAGGAAACAGAAACAGGAAGTAACCCAGGAATAAGAAAGTGTTTCGTGTGAACAACAGCCTTGTTTTATTCAACAAGGCTGTTTCTTATTTTCTGTATGGCATCCTTGATTGACTGACCTGAACTGAAAACAGCCGCACCGGCTACAAGCACGTCAGCACCAGCTTCAACTACTTTTGGTGCTATCTCTACATTTATCCCCCCGTCAACCTCCAGTTCCGTGTTCAGCTCCTTTTCATCCAGTGTTTTCCGTATGGCGGTAATCTTTTCAAGTGTACTCTCTATGAATGTCTGTCCTCCAAAACCCGGATTTACTGTCATGATCAGCACCAGATCAAGATAGGAGAGAATATCATCAAGCCTGTTTATCGGTGTCCCCGGATTTACCGAAGCACCGGCCCTGACACCCGCTTCCTTGATAGCCTGGATTGTACGGTGTATATGGGGGCATGCCTCCATGTGAACGGTTAAAATATCCGCTCCCGCATCCGCAAACTGCCTGATATAATCAGGAGGTCTCTCGATCATAAGATGAACATCCAGGGGAATATCTGTGTGAGGACGTATTGCCTCTACAATCGACGGCCCCAGAGTGATATTGGGGACGAAATGCCCATCCATAACATCCACGTGAATGTAGTCCGCTCCGGCTTCTGCTGCCGCAGCCACCTGTTCTCCCAGTCGGGCAAAATCAGCCGATAAGATCGATGGGGCGATCTTTATGTATTTTTTCTCAGTCACCGGTACCTCCGATCAATTCTTTTGCCTTCTCCAGAGCTTTTTCCACCTGTGACGGCGCGGTACCACCGGGATTATCTCGTGCCGCAAGTGATGCCTTTACTGAAATGGACGTAATATCATCTTCAAACAACGGAGAATATTCCTTGTATTCATCCAGACTCAATTCATCCAGATTCTTATTATTCTGAACTGCATAAGTTACCAGTCTGGCAACCACGCCATGAGCGTCACGGAAAGCAGTACCTTTTTTCACGAGATAGTCCGCAAGATCGGTTGCCAGTATGTATCCCTCACCGGCAGCTTTCTCCATCCTCTCCGAATTAACCTTCACTGTGCTAATCATTCCTGTGAATACTTCCAAGCTTGACAGCAGAGTATCCACGCAGTCGAAAAAGCCTTCCTTATCTTCCTGCATGTCGCTGTTATAGGAAAGGGGTAGGCCCTTCATCATCGTAAGCAATGACATCAATCGGCCATAAACTCGCCCGGTCTTACCCCGTACCAGTTCGGCAATATCAGGAGTCTACACAAAAATTGTCACTTCAAAGGTCTTAGATGAAGGAATAGACGTTCCCGATGCCACTTTGGGGGTTATACTAAGCGGAACTGGGAGCTCGAGAGAATTCATCCAACGCTTGGGACGATTGCTGAGAAAAAAAGCAGGAAAAGAAGCTAAGCTAGTAGACATAGTTTCCAGCGGAACAAAAGAGATGCAAATCAGTCAACGCCGACGAAAATAGGAGATTCTTTGCGTGTTTCCACTTGAACTTCTTCGCGTGCGCACAATCAAAGGGCAGATCAAACCCGTCTA
>CP070800.1:133237-140011 GCA_020343555.1 Dehalococcoidales bacterium | reverse complement strand
GTTGGATGACGATTACATGGTACCGGCAGGCGGTTTCTCACCAAAAGCAAACCTTATCCTGGTCCATGGTGGTGACGAGGAAACCTGCCACCGGTTCGGCGGCGGTCAGGGCCAGCCGTACCTTATCGACAACTGGCGGTAATATGTGTAAACACAACCAATACAAAGAGGGTCACGAGATATTCGTGACCCTCTTCTTATTAAAGGTATAAATTCTCTTTTCATACTCACCCCGTTCGCCTTTAATCACCTCGTCGGCCATAAACAATTATCGACACGGGTAATAAAAATTAAGAGACAACGGGAACATTTATTAGGGATAGTAGCGTTGCTATGGATTTTTACACGCAAATGCAGTATGATATATCCTGTAAATACAATCAGCAATTAAAGGAGTGAATGATGAACGAAGTAGAGCTTCTTCAAAAGATCCACAAAACACAGATCGATCTTGAAGAGAAAAGGTCTGAAGACGGCAGTGGCGAAGCCGTAGCCACACTCGAAAAAGAATTGATGAAACTGACCGAGATCATGATGGCTTATGAAAAAGCCGAGGATAAACAGGCGTTCATGGACAACTGTCGGGGATAAACCTGGATGGTACGTAAAAAAGGCAGGTATCTACCTGCCTTTTTTTATCGGCTAATTTTCTTTACACCATCTATAGGCATTCTGGAACATCTTCAGCCAGGGTGAAGCAGAGAGGACATAATCGCCAACCTCTTTTTTCCAGTCGCCTGTTTTCCAGCCTTCAGGAACGTAAGGCCACTGCCAGAGGAGGAAAGCCCTTTCAGGATGAGGCATAATCGCAAGGTGGCGCCCGTCCCTTGAACAGAATGACGCTATCCCGGCAGGGGAACCATTAGGATTGAAACGATATTTCTCAGTAGGTATACCGTCATCGTCCACATAAGCTACCGGGGTCAGGTTCTGTTCTCTTGCAGATGCCAGGATATCCGAGTCAGGGCAGTACAGTTTTCCGCCGCCGTGGGCTGTCCAGATACCGAGTACTGAACCTTCCATTCCCTGAAGCATCATTGCCGGGCTTTCCGTTATCCGTACCATCCCCCAGTGCGACTCGAACCTTTCCGAGTTATTGGTGATAAACCTGGGCTGCTTTGTTTCAAGGATCCCTTCCCACGGGACAATACCGAGAAAAGCCATCAACTGGCAGCCGTTACAGATACCGAGTGAGAAAGTATCTTTCCTGTTGAAGAAATCATCGAATTCCTTCTTAATCCTGGGATTGAACTTGATTATTCCAGCCCATCCTTTCGCCGGATCGAGTACGTCAGCGTAAGAGAAACCTCCAACAAAGACAATTCCTCGAAACTCATCCAGAGAAACACCTTCCTCAAGTAAATCCGTCATCGTCACGTCCCATGTTTCGAATCCCGCCCAGTAGAAAGCGGAAGTCATTTCACGATCGCCGTTACTTCCTTCATCACGGATAATAGCTACTTTAGGTCGGTTTTCTCCACGCAGGCTTGCAGGAGTCACCGGTTCGGGTTCGAAGGTAGGATTATAGTTTATACCAGTTCGTTCACGGTACTCTGTCTGCTCCCGAGCCATAGCAGCATTCATCTGTTCCATTTCCAGCCTGTCGCTGGCAGATTCCCACCAGCTAAGTAGTGTCGGTGTATCGACATCGAGTATCACTTCTTCACCGCGACTGATTATTACTTTCTTTTCGTGGGAAGTATCTCCTAATATCGTGTATGGAAGTCCGTATTCGTCCAGTATAGTTCTGATTCGGTTTTCATTATCCGGCAGATATTCCAGTACCAGACCGAGCTCCTCCGAGAAAAGCTGGGTTATGGTATCATCACTTGTAATATCGATGGTAAATCCGCAATTACCGGCAAGTGCCATTTCCACCAGAGTTGTGATCAATCCGCCGTCACTCCTGTCATGGCAGGCGAGTAACAGGTCTTCGTCTATCATTTTCTGGATTACTTTGAATAGATTAATGAGAAGCTGGTAATTATCCACGTCCGGAGACTCGTCACCGATCTGCTCAAATACCTGTGCAAGAGCTGATCCACCCATACGATTTCTGCCTTCTGACGGATCGATGAAAATCAGCCAGCTTTCACCTGGTTTTTTCAGGTCGGGAGTGAGTTTTCGAGTAATATCCGGCATTGTCGCGTAACCCGAAACAACCACCTCTCCGGGAGCTTTCACATTCTCATCATCGACTCTTGCCGCCATTGACAGGCTGTCCTTACCACCATCCACAGCGATTCCGAGCTGTGTGATAAGAGTCGCCAGTGCCACAGCCGCATCATATATACGAGCTCCTTCACCGGGCAGCTTCGCCGCCCACATCCAGTTGACGGAGCACTTGATATGACTCAGGTCGCTTATTCTTGCCGATACCATGTTCGTCAGCATTTCTCCAACAGCCATCCTGGCCCCAGCCCTGTCATCGATAAGCATTTTTATGGGCTGTTCACCTATAGCCGTTGCTCCGCCGGTTAAACCGAAATGACTCTGGGCAACAATAGCTACATCAGCAACTGGAAGCTGGAGAGGTCCGCAGCACTGCTGCTGCGCGATCAATCCTGTTACACTCCTGTCAACCTTGCGAACGAGGTACCCCTTGGAACCTACCGAGGGAAGTCTGAACACCAGTTCCAGCGCTTTCTCCGCGGTCAGATCTTCAGGCAGTTTCAGAGGTTCGAATTTACGCGGTATTCTTTCAAGTTCATATGATTTCGGCGGCATCTCGCCGAGTATTTTATCGAGCGGCAGATCGACCGGAGTCGAATCGTCTTCTTCATCGAAAACAACCACTCGCCCGTCACCGGTAATTTCACCGAGTATTTCACAGTTTACTTTCTCGCGTTCGCAGATCGTCTGAAACTCATCTATTCTTTCCTTACTTATCAGGAAAGCTGAACGTTCCTGGTATTCGGCGCACCAGATATCAGCCACGGTCATCGAAGGATCACCAAGGTTGATACGCCGTATAAATAGTTTACCGCCGTCTGGATTAACAATTTCTGACAGCACGTTAGCCGGTCCGCCGGCGCCCTGGTCGTGTGCAACCAGCAGAGGATTGTCGCCTGCTTTTTCGGCACAGGCTCTAATAACACGATTCAGCTTATTTTCCATCTCAGCGTTACCACGCTGGACCGCATTGAAATCCAGTTCAGCAATATTCTCGCCCTGGATCATACTTGAGGCCGAACCGCCGCCCATACCTATACGATAAGCCGGACCTCCCACCTGGACGATGAGGATGCCTTTTTCCGGTTTCTGAGGTTCGATATTCGCATCGTCTATTTGACCTATCCCGCCGGTAAACATTATCGGTTTGAGCCAGGCGCGGCGTTCATTGTCCGGTAAAACCTGCTCGAATGTCCTGACGAAGCCCTGTATCAAAGGTTCACCGAACTTATTTCCATAATCGGAAGCTCCATTGCTGGCTTCAATCAATATCTCGAGAGGTGATGCCAGTTCGTACGGATAGGTTAATCCTTCCGGTTCTCCCGGTATCTTGAAGTCAGGTATGTTGAGTGAAGCGGTGCAATAAGCAGCCGTCCCGGCAATAACAAAGCTGCCTTTACCGGTGGCATGACCGTCCCGTATCCTGCCGCCCGTGCCGGTGGTAGCTCCCTCGAAAGGCGAAATACCACTGGGATAATTGTGGGTTTCCGCAGTGAATAAAACATGATAGTAACATTCCCTGGACACAAATTGAGAACTTTTCCCCGGATTTGCCGGCACGATCGTCCAGATCTTGTAGCCCCTGATAGCGCTCGAATCATCGCTGAACGCGATAACGCTGTTAGAAGGATTCTTCTGGATAGTCGATCGGATTATCTGTAGTAACGTGTCTGGAATTTCTTTACCATCAACGGTCATCCTGCCCTTGAAAAACCAGTGACGCGAGTGCTCGCTGTTATTATTCCCCAGCATGAATAATTCTGCATCAGTCGGATCACGTTTCAGTTCATCAGTAAACAGCCTGGTGTAAAAATTAACATCACAGTCATCCATTCCCAAGCCATTTTCACGATTAAAAACTCGCAAAGCGTCTATCCCTTTTTCGATTATGGGGATGGTAAACACTTTTTCAGCCGAAGCCCCTGTAACGAATGATCTTAGAGGTTCCGGATACGGAGTCTCTGTCATACGGTCATGATTTTCAACCGTGAACTGTTCTTTATCCACACTGTCCGGTACAAGGTACCGTTTCGAACGTTCGATACGGAGGATTTTATCGAGTCCGCAGGCGTTACAGATAGCAACGG
The DNA here is from genome assembly GCA_020343555.1 of Dehalococcoidales bacterium. The sequence goes on along the minus strand of CP070800.1, from coordinate 135,752 downwards.
CATTCGTGGAATAGGCGGTATCGAAACTGAGACGTGGACCTATCTCAACAACACTGTTTGCAGGCAACAAGAAAGGCTCCTCGCTGAAATTTTCCACTTCGAACGTTTCAGCAAGCAGCCACCTGAGTATTTCCAGTTCTTCTGCGGTTAGGGGAGATGATGTCTGTACGTTAAAACAGTACTCGAAATCCGGCTTAATTTTGCGGTAAAAGTGCCGTACTTCCGGTATACTTCTAACGTTCGTCATCTCGCTCTATCAATCCGCATGCTTATTCTCTTCTCTCGTTCACTGGTAGGGTAATATTCGGTGGGACAGAATAGTTACACCTGATTATACCCTGCTGCCAGTCTCCAATCAATACCCAGACGTCAGTTTTTCAACCGAGTCTATTACCGTATTCAGGTAATTTGTTATCGTCCAGGAAGACATCTCTGCCTGTTACTTTCACTCTTCCCTCAGCAATCAACCGGACCGCAACTGGATAGATTTTCCAGTCTCCTTCTATCTTCAAGGCTTCCTGTAAATTGGAACATATATTATTCATCACCTGTTGCAGTTCTTCGTCGGCTCGTTCCTTAAATTCTTCATAAGTACCAATACGACTTGCCCCGGCGAAGGCAAGTACGCGATGCAAACCCTCGATCAGCCTTTGCGGCTCTTTCGTATCCAGTTCAGCCAGTGTTTCCGCTATTTTCAAAGGTGCCGACTGCACCAGGACAGGCCCGTTATCCATATTCTTGTCGATAAAAAACAGGGTAGATCGCACCGAATCTTCGCCGTTAAGTATCGCCATCGTAAAAGGAACGGTGTGTAAGCCTACATACCCTTTGGTTGTGTCCCCCGGATGAACATTAAGCACGCGCGGATAATACTTGTCCACCATGTAGTCTGAATTCAACTGGTCGAAACCAGCCAGGCATATAAGGTCGGGTTGCTTCCCGATTTCGTCCTCGATCAATTGACACAGGTCCTTTTCGTATTGGATCCTCTCCGGTGCATTCCTGGGAACCTTACCCGGCCCGTGTTTCTTCCTGGCTTCCCTGAGATAGGGTATATGACTCAGTTCAAGGACTTTATGGCTGTTTTTACCGGCGATCTCAGTGCCGCCACAGCCTGGACGGTTGGTGAATACCGTATAATCATGTTCAGGATTGTTGTCGACTATTTCTCTGTAGTTCGTTCCGGAGCCTGAAACGAAACAGACTATCGTCATCCTTTTCCCGGATTTGACTGGATCATAAACCAGTTCACTCATCAGCATCTCTCCGTCAATTGATTTCCGATTTGAGTTTATCTGTCTTAATACTTTGTGTCAACGGAAATATTTTCGAAGCCTATTTATGTAGAACTATAGCTAAATTTAATTCATGTATTGTAATTACTTCTTGCCTGTGCTAAGCTTTCGTGGAAAAAGCGCCCTGTTATCTATCTCTACCTTGATATACTCGTTTTTCCTTCATCCTGAAACATGTCCAAGGTTAATATACAAAGAACTGTTAATCCGAGTGTCGGAGGTGCAAGATGAGATGAGGTTACTATCATGAGTAATTAATATTACTGATAGGAGGGCAAACGTGAGTAAGAAACTCTCGAAAATAATAATCTCCTCGATCCTTATCCTGATGATAATAACTCTTCCATTCCTTGCTTCCTGCGGTGAAAGTACTCCTCAAAAGGATAAAATAGTCATAGGAGCCGCCAGACCGGTATCCGGACCATTGGCACAGATAGGTGATTTTGCTATGGGCCCGATTATGGAAATGTGGAAGGAAGAAGTGAACGCAAATGGCGGTCTAAACGTAGCTGGCAAAATGATGCCGGTTGAATTAAAAATATACGATGATACAAGTGACCTCGGTACCTCTACAAGACTTATTGAAAAACTCATCCTTGAAGATAAGGTTGACTTCCTGTTTCCTAACTGTTCAACGGCATTCCTTTACGCATCGGCACCCCTGGCAAATAAGTATGAATATGTGTATCTAGGAGCAGAGGGCGGATGTACGACTCTTACAGCGATGCTTCCGGAACTACCTTATGTTTTCACAGTATTGAATTATTCCGATTATGCTCAGATACCTGCTCTTGCCGATGTACTGGTAGACCAGGGAGTAAAGACGGCAGCGATTATCTATATTAATGACCTTCACGGTGTAGAGTACTATCATACATCGCTTAGTGAATTCATGAAAGCCGGTATACAAATCGTTATGGCTGAAGCTGTTCCACCATTTTCCGAGGATGTTGAGCTGGTGTTGAAAGCAGCCAGGGATTCCGGAGCCGATGTCCTCTGTGCATATGTCTATCCTCCAACAACCATGGCAGTAGTTGGACAGTCAATGGCTATCGGATACAGCCCGAAGGCAATGGTTCTCGGCCCAGGAGTAAACTTCGAATTCTTTAAAGGTATATTCGGCGAACAGGTACTGGAAGGATTGATCGGATTCGGAGCTTTTAACGAGAAATCGTCCCCGGAACTTGGCGAGTTCGTTGCTAGTTTTATAGATCGTTTCG
>CP070800.1:123488-133137 GCA_020343555.1 Dehalococcoidales bacterium | reverse complement strand
GCCCTTGAGAACGCCCTGAAAAATATGTCCCCCGAAGAAGTGATCGAGGAGGTTAAGAAATCCGGACTTCGCGGAAGGGGAGGTGCAGGATTCCCCACCGGAGTAAAGTGGGAAGGTTGTCGCAGGTCAGTCAGCGACACGAAATATGTAATCTGTAATGCTGACGAAGGCGATCCCGGCGCATTTATGGATCGTTCCGTACTTGAAAGCGATCCTCATTCGGTTATCGAGGGAATGATAATCAGCGGGTATGCAATTGGCACACCAAACGGATATGTATATGTACGGGCTGAGTATCCTCTTGCGGTAAAACGCCTGCAACTCGCCATAAAGGAAGCTGAAGAACGGAATCTTCTCGGAGAAAATATCCTGGGAACCGATTTTAACTTCAATCTCATTATTAAAGAAGGCGCAGGTGCATTTGTTTGTGGTGAATCCACCGCATTAATGCGTTCTATCGAAGGGAAACCTGGTAAACCCAGACAGACACCACCTCGTTCAGTCGAAAAGGGTTTGTGGGGTAAACCTACCAGCTTAAATAACGTAAAAACCTTTGCCAGTGTCCCTGTCATAATGTCAAAAGGAGCCGACTGGTATACCGGCATAGGCACAGAAAACAGTAAAGGAACGGCTGTCTTTGCCCTTGCAGGAAAGATTGCCAACAGCGGTCTCGTGGAAGTCCCCATGGGCACAACCCTCCGAGAACTGATCTTCGACATCGGCGGTGGCGTTCTCGGCAAAAAACCGTTCAAAGCGGTACAAATTGGCGGTCCCTCAGGTGGCTGCCTGCCGGAATCCGCTCTTGATCTTCCGATTGACTTTGACTCGTTAACAGATGCCGGAGCAATGATGGGTTCCGGTGGGATGATCGTGATGGACAGGGATACCTGCATGGTGGATACCGCCCGGTATTTCCTTGACTTTACCCAGTCCGAATCCTGTGGGAAATGCGTCCCCTGCCGCGTAGGCACGAAAAGGATGCTTGAACTGTTAACCAAGATTACGGAAGGAAAAGCTGAAGAAGGAGATATGGACCTTCTCCTCGAGCTTGCTGAGGGCGTAAGGGATACAGCCCTTTGCGGATTGGGACAATCAGCGCCAAATCCTGTATTGAGTACATTAAGGTACTTCAAGGAAGAATATGACGAACACATAAATAATCACAAGTGCCGGTCAGGAGTCTGCAAGGCTCTTATTACCTACTATATCGATCCTGAAAAATGCAAAGCATGCATGATTTGTGCACGGCAGTGCCCTACCGATGCTATTGAAGGTGGAAAAAATACCATCCACGTCATCGACCAGGAAAAATGTATCAATTGTGGAAACTGTTATAATGCGTGTCCGGAACGTTTTTCTGCAGTCACTATCATTTCGGGGGAACCGGTACCACCTCCGTTACCAGTCTCGGAAAGAGCGATCTCGCGAGCGTAAGGAGATAATCAATGGATGAGATTCAAGTTACAATTGATGGCGAAGAAATAAGTGTTGAAAAGGATACCACGATATTTGAGGCAGCAAAAAGTGCCGGTATCGACATTCCGCACCTTTGTTATGGCGATGGCCTTGTACCCACGGGTGATTGTCGTCTTTGCGTCGTTGAAATCAGTGGAAGCAGGAATCTCGTACCTTCCTGTGCCCATCCGATAACAAGAAGTATCGACGTCAACACCAGATCCGATAGAGTAATCAAAGCCAGGAAAACAGTGATCGAGCTTCTCCTGTCCGATCACCCGTTCGACTGTATGACTTGCGAAAAAAGCGGGGCATGCAAACTGGAAAAATACGCCTATGAATTTGGGATCAATACGTCAAGGTTCCGGGGAGAGAAGCACGAATATCCGATTGATGATACAAATCCGTTTTTTATAAGAGATTATAACAAATGCATTCTTTGTGAACGCTGTGTCAGAGCCTGTAATGACGTCCAGTTCGTCGAGGCGATCGATATCACTCATCGAGGTTTCGATACCAAAGTAGCAGCACCTTTCGATCGGTCGTTATTGGAAAGCACCTGCGTGTTTTGTGGTCAGTGTATAGCTGCCTGCCCTGTAGGCGCTCTTGTTGAGAAAAACCGATTACACAAAGGACGTGAATGGGAACTTGAGAAAGTATCTACCACCTGCCCTTACTGTGGAATTGGTTGTAACCTGGAACTCAGTGTAAAAGATAACACTATCATCAAAGTGGATTCTCCGAGTGATTCACTCGTTAACAAAGGCAGACTATGCGTAAAAGGCAGGTTCGGCCTGGACTTTGTCAACAGCTCTGAAAGACTTACTACTCCTCTCATCCGCGTTGGTGAAAAAGGAGAAGGGAAGTTCAGGGAAGCTACCTGGGACGAAGCCCTGGACATGGTAGCAGGTAAACTTAAAGAAATCAGGGACACATCAGGACCTGACAGCCTGGCATTCCTGTCCTCGGCCAAGTGTACTAACGAGGATAATTATCTCCTGCAGAAACTGGCAAGGGCGGTGGTTGGCACCAACAACGTCGACCACTGCGCACGTCTCTGACATTCTCCTACCGTGGCCGGTCTGGCCACAACCTTCGGCAGCGGAGCAATGACTAACTCGATTGCTGAAATAGAGAATGCAGAGTGTATTTTCATCACCGGTTCAAATACCTCGGAAAGCCATCCTATTATCGCGCTGGAAGTGATGAAAGCCGCACGTAACAAGGGTGCGAAAGTAATCGTAGCCGATCCTCGAAAAATAAGGATGGTGGAATTTGCCGATATCTGGCTTCAGCAGACACCGGGTACGGATGTCGCCCTTATTAACGGTATACTGAATATTATCGTTTCTGAAAACCTTTATGATAAAGAGTTCATTGAAAATCGGACAGAAGGATTCGAAGAACTTAAAGAAGCAGTTACGGAATATACTCCCGAGAAAGTAAGTGAGATCACGGGAGTCCCGGTTGAGAAACTCCAAGAAGCAGCCCGTGCTTATGCAGGCGCGGATACATCGACGATCTTGTATTGTATGGGTATAACCCAGCATACGTCCGGCACCAACAATGTCATCGCTTTAGCCAATATGGCAATGGCGACCGGAAATGTTGGCAGGGAAAGCACCGGCGTGAATCCTCTCAGGGGCCAGAATAATGTCCAGGGAGCCTGTGACCTTGGAGCACTCCCCAATGTATATACCGGCTACCAGCAGGTCGCCAGTGAGGAAGCCAAAGCCAAGTTTGAGGAAGCCTGGGGCGTAACACTTTCTCCAAAACCGGGTCTGACTCTTGTAGAGATGATGCACGGTGCCGACGAAGGCACTGTCAAGGGTATATACGTGATGGGCGAAGATCCAATTATCTCGGATCCTAACAGCTCACATGTAGCGGAAGCTCTAAAGAAACTGGACCTCCTGGTTGTACAGGACATATTCCTGACAAATACAGCTCAGTATGCCGACGTGGTACTGCCTGGTGTCAGCTTTGCTGAAAAAGATGGTACTAATACCAATACCGAGCGCCGGGTCCAGAGAGTAAGGAAGGCTATCGAACCGATCGGCGATTCCAGGCCTGACTGGATGATAATCTCTGAGATAGCAACCCTGATGGGTTATGATATGGAATATGGAAGCCCTGAGGATGTTTTTGAAGAGATCCGGCAACTAACGCCATCCTATGCCGGTATAACCTACACCAGGATAGAAAAAGTCGGACTGCAGTGGCCCTGCCCCACCGAAGACAGCGAAGGAACCAGATTCCTCCACGAAGGTCAGTTCTCTCGCGGACTTGGGAAATTCCAGGTTACTCCCTACCAGGAGCCAGCCGAGGTTACCGATGCTGAATACCCGGTCATTCTGACTACAGGAAGAATCCTTTACCATTATCACGGCGGTAACATGACACGACATTCGAAAGGACTCGACGAGATCAGGCCTGAAGCCGAAGTAGAAATAAATCCTGCTGATGCCGCCAGGATGGACGTGAAACAGGGAGATATCGTTGAACTGGAATCAAAGCGAGGTAAGGTGGTAACGAAGGTCAGCATTACCGACAGATCCCCTGAAGGAGTCGCTTTCATGACCTTCCATTACAAAGAAGCTCCGGTCAATCAACTTACCCTTGATACACTCGATCCGGTAGCCAAGATCCCAGGCTATAAGGTAAGTTCTATCCGGATAAATCCCAAGAAATAAGAATTGATCTTCGTCTGGATGTGCAAGAAAGCGGGTAGCTGATAGCTACCCGCTTTTCGTTTTCATTGCGAGTTTCGCCGCCCACAGGTGCGTCTTAATCGGATGGCAATCTCAATAAATAACTTCACCTGCTGAACGTCCCTACTGTTTTTCCTTAAATGGTTTGAGAATATACTCGAGACCGTTCAATTTAATCTCATACAGGGATTCAAGTAGCAAGCCTAACTTACCGGATGGAAATCCTTTTCGATGAAACCAAACCAGGTAAGGTTCCGGAAGATCGCACAGAATCCGATCCTTGTATCTTCCGAAAGGCATTCGCATACGGGCTAATTGTATCAAAATTTCAGGATCGATAGATGGATTATTCTGTTTCATCGTTCCTGATAACTGCCTTACTTACCAGGTCAATGAGTTCATCTGATGATAACCTCTCCCTGGTTTTTGCCAGGAATCCGCTCTTATGGGCAAATGATATCCGTGTGTCATCCGATATCTTCGTCAGGTCAACCGGTGCGCCGTCGTAGCGGAAGATTCTCCATCCATCATCACGTCGATCCAGTGAGATAACAATATCGGGAGGATTATCTTCCAGTCGACGGAATTCCTCAAGGCCGATTGTTTCCCTGGTCTCACTTATAACCGCAGGAACTCCTGAGATCTCGATCCTTGTACTTGTTTGTAAAATCTCGATCTGGTTTTTCAGTGTGTCAGCTTCTTCAATCAGATATTTACCAAAACTTTTCAGTAAAGGAACAGTCTTCTCAACATCAGACTCGAAACGTGCCGCGAGCCACTCTTCTACAGGATTTCTGTTGACCAGGTCGTCGCCGGCGTTAAACTTGGTCGAGCTGTTACGCGATCCGTAACGGTCGACTTCATCCTTGAAATCCCACCACGGCATAATGGACAATCGTTCGGTCAAACCAAGGTACCTGGCTACCAGAACGAATGATGCAGGACACTCGAGCGACTGGTGATGGTCGAAATTATGTTTTTCCGGTTCATACCTGTTCCCCGTATCTATCACCCAGATATCCGGATCTTCCAGTTCTTCGGGAATCGGTTCACGTCGTTCGATAGTAAAATCCGTATCGTCATAAATGGCAAGTACCAGGCTGACTGCCGTTACGTCATCGAAATGAGCACTACCGGGATGCGTAATGATTTTTTGTTCTTTCATCTCGTACTACCTATCATATCCCAACCACTCACATATATTAAAGCTTCTATCAGGTAATCGGTACATTACTTGGAATATTAGCAATTATCCGGTAGAATTGTGAGAACATTTATTATACAAGAGGTATATATAATGTGAAGATCACCAGGATTGAATGCATACCTGTTTCACTTAAATTCACCAAACCGATGATTATGGCAGGCGGAGCCGAGTTAGCTTCGGATGTTGTTGTCGTTAAAATACATACCGATGAAGGTATTATCGGTATTTGTGAGACCGGGGGTACCTCTCCCTGGTACATGGGTGAGAGCCAGGACTCGATAATGCATAACATCAATAAGGTGTACGGTCCCCAGGTACTCCTGGGAGAGGATCCCTTCAAGATAGAACGGATAGTCGCTAAAATGGACAATGCTGTTCGTGCAAATTATCAGTCGAAAGCAGTGATAGACTACTGCCTGCATGATATCAAGGGAAAGGCGCTGAATACTCCTGTATATAACCTCCTGGGCGGCCTGTCCAATGAGAAAATACCCCTGTGCTTCGTAATGTCTTCGGATACTCCCGATATAGTCGCTGCTGATGGTGTAAAGCTGCTTCAAGCCGGTTTCCGCAGCCTGAAACTCAAGGTTGGACTGCGCAGTCTCGAAGAGGACGTGGAAATTGTCGCCGCCCTGAGAGAAGCCGTGGGCGATAAAGCACGCATTATGGTAGACGCCAACGGAGGCTGGCATTATAACCAGGCTCTGCATACGCTGAAGGCTATGGAAAAGTACAACCTGTTCCTGGTTGAACAGCCCGTCCCGCGCTGGGACTATGAAGGCATGGCAAGACTCCGCCGCAAAATAGATATCCCGGTGTTCGCCGATGAAGCGGCAGTTGAACTGAGCGATGTGCATCGTCTTATTAATATGGAAGCAGTCGATGGTCTGTTCCTCAAGATTCCCAAGGCCGGCGGTCTCTTAAAGTCGCAGAAATGGGTGAGTATCGCCCAGGGCGCTGATATCATGGTCATGTGCGGATGCATGATCAACTCAGGAATCGGCGCTGCATCCGAAGCTCATTTCCTGGCAGCAATGGACTGGATGGGAAAGGTGGAACAGGAAGCCATCGGTCCTCTGAACCTGTACAATCGACCCGATACGGTTAATCCCCCACTCACCGGTGATCTTGCCAAAAAGGGTGTCCGCTATGAAAGTGGCTATCTCTATCCGCCAGATGGACCCGGACTCGGTGTTGAGCTGGACGAAGAGGTAATGAAAAACCTGATAACTCCCGGAAAAGAACCGACTGTTATCAGTCTATAAGGCAGATAATTAATACTCTCTTAGCCATTCCCGCCCTTCCTTTTATTTATGTTTATAAATTTGTTGAGTGGGAATCCACAACTAACCTTTTTTCGAGCAAGTATACCTTCGTATTTGTTTTTCCTACAGCTTTTTAAACAATGCGCCGTACCAGTCCAACGTTTCAAAATCGGTATCGTCGGGAGTGCTGCTGTTGTCCCTATGCCAAGAATCGTTCAAATTCCAGAGGGCGTCCATATTATAGTATGAAGTCAGTTCAAATCCATTATCATGCAGGATGGACTCTAGGTTCTTTTTCAAAAGGGGGTAATATTTAGGCGCTACGAGTGCATATTCGCCTACATGCACACCGTTTTCGTCAACAGAGATAACGAAAATGAACGTGACCGAATCGTCGGCATCCCATTGGAATAAATGATACACGCTTTCATGCTTTTCGGCGGTCATAATAATAGGATCTTTCGCTACAAATACAGGTTTCTCCCGAAGGATTTTATCCCAATTACGTATATCGAAATATAAATAACCGCCGGTCCGTAAACATTTATGGGCTGCTTGGACAAAGGATGTGAAACCGGCAGTGTCTACATGTGGAAGTGAGTTCCCCGTAGACATGATTATGTCATATTCTATGTTGAGGTAATCGTCCAGTCTGGTGAAATCAGCTTGGAACAGAGAAATTGAGAAGCCTGAAGATCCGAAATTCTCTTTTGCTTTCGCCAGCAGGTTTTGACTCAAGTCCGAACCGGATACCTCATACCCAAGTTTAGCCATTGGCAATGTAGTTCCACCTGCACCGATGGAACAATCATGTACTCTACCGGAAGGACAACAAGAAAAGACTTCAGCATAATATTTTTCAAAAGCTTCCTGGCTTTGTGGGGCCATGTTTTGCATATATAAAGCACGTGTTTCGTAAATATCAAACTGCTTCATATCAGTATCCTCCTTGTTGAAGGAATTCTGGGTGCATCTACTTCACGTGAATAATGCAATTCAGATACTAAATTATAACTCGGGAAATTCTATCCGACCATATCCAAGCTTTAAATAAAAATCTAAGTATGTGTCGGTGTTTAACACAATTTCTGCACCTCTTCTTATCAAGGGAAAGGGAGACGGAAGAGGGATGGGTTTATATCAGTTGGTACTGGGAAATATATCTTTCAACCTTATAGCCGAGATATTGCAGAGGTTCACAAAACAATCTACGAAACCTTCACAACCAGAGCTGCAGCGGTATCACCTGCAGCACAACCTGCAAACAGACCGTACCCGCCACCGAGTTTCACCAGTTCCTCGATAAGTTCAATTGTACAACGGGCTCCTGTAGGACCCTGCGGATGCCCGAATATCAGAGAACTACCATAATTATTGAAAATATCATCCGGGATTTTCATCAGGCTCCCCATAACGATATCGTTTATCGAAAACGGATTATGGGTTTTAACCGCCGACAGGTCCTTTACTTCTATCCCTGCATTACTGAGAGCCATTTCGGCGGCTGGTGTAACAGCCGCCGCCATCCTGGCAGGCTTAGCCCTGGCATAACCGTAACTTAATAACTGAATTGTTATTCTTTTATCCTTGCTCAACTCGGCAGCCCTCTCCTGTGTGGTCACGATTATACCGGCATTTCCGTCAGCAGGATGAGTCTGAGCACCAAAAGTAATACAGCCACCTTCGATCGTCGGCTTGAGCGGTGCCAGGCCTTCAGCAGTGTTCGGTCTGACTCCTTCGTCAGCATCCACTGTTATGATGTTCTTCCTGCTTATATTAACTTCTACGGGAACCATATATTCCTTCTGGAATTCTCTGTCATTTTCCAGGCTCATTGCGTATTGTTCATAACGACGGATTGCCATCGCGTCTGATTCCTCTTTAGTAATTCCACCAAAATCGGTAGCCACGAACTCTGCTGTTTCCACCATCTGGTGACCTGCATAGGGATCCGTAAAATTATCCGTCATCCAGTTTTCACTGATCACCTCGCCGCTGGAACCGAGTGGATTAGCCCAGGCTAAATGAGGAGAATTCGAAGTACGATCAGCAGCCGCCGCCAGGACAGTTTTACACATCCCAGTTTCCACTCCCGCAGCAGCGGTATATATGCAGGTAGCGCTCGTCGCACATGCCTGGCTTATCATAGGACCGCTGATCTTATCGTTCCCCATCATGGCACAAAACCATGGCGTCATATGGAACCATTTCGGTTGAGCAACCGTACTCCCCAAGACACAGCCATCGAATATATCAGGAGTATAACCTCTTAACTCAAGGAATTTCCTGGCTGTTGCGGCGCCTAGCTTAATTGCATTGGCGCTTTGAAAAGACATCTGCCACTTTGAAAATGGTGACGACCAGTAACCTTTATACGGAATGAAAGCTTTCTGAAACATAATATGTCCTTCAAATATATTTCTTCAGATTTATGGGGGAATAACAACTAATTGTATATTTCGATTATGAAAAAAGTCAAAAGAAAACCGATGCTACGCGAAGAAAAATACCATACCGGCGAAAGCCGATATCCAGAAAACCTGGAATATATTAATAAAAAGTCACAGGTGAAAATACCACCTCCGGAGTACGAGTTGATTCGTCATCCGGAGTCTCATACCACCGCTCATCCTTCGACAAGCTCAAGATGAGCGATTTATTATAGATATTTCCCAAATGCGATACCATTATTTATTTAAACACTATCTTCCTGACAGTTTCATACGAGAGCCCGTATTCTTCGGCAAGCTCCTCGATAGGAACCTTGTGAAAGTATTTGTTCCGTATTTCCTCGTTCCGTTCCTTATAGAAACGCCTTCCGCCGGAATTCTCTCCCCATTTTCTACGTTTCTTACCCTTCGGAATATACAGAGTCTCGCCTTCCACGAATTTCTGCACTTCCCTGAGTAATTTATCCGGAAGTATGTCAGAGGCTTTTTTATATTTCATCAATTACTGTCCGGTTACTATTCATTGGCGCTTAAGAAATCTTTAATGGTATCGTAGGATTC
>CP070800.1:112791-123388 GCA_020343555.1 Dehalococcoidales bacterium | reverse complement strand
TATGACGATAAATAGTATTTCGTCATCGTTAATAATGATGATATAATACGTCCCAATATGAACAATAATGCTGTCACCGTTTCAGAGATATCCAAAACATATAATTTCACCCGGGTAGTCGATAACGTCTCTTTCGAAGTAAAGGTTGGCGAGATATTCGGGCTTATCGGTCCTAACGGTGCGGGAAAAACCACCACTATCAGGATGATAATGGATATTATCAAGCCTGATACAGGCGAGATTTTCGTTCTGAGCGAAAAGATAAGCAATGAGACCAAGAATCACATAGGGTACCTCCCCGAGGAACGGGGAATGTACCGAAAGCTCAAGGTTATCGACTCAATTGTCTATCTTGCTTCGCTAAAAGGGATCAGCACGCGTACTGCAAGAAGCAGGGCTGAAGAATTACTAGACAGAGTAGAAATGCTGGACCATACCAACAAGAAGATTGAAGAACTTAGCCGTGGTATGGGTCAGCTTATCCAGTTTCTGGTTACGATTACCCATGATCCCGGGCTTGTTATTCTTGACGAGCCGTCCGCCGGTCTTGATCCGGTAAACACGGAGTTGTTAAAGAATCTCATAATGGAAATGAGAAGCCAGGGCAAAGCGATTATCATGAGTACACACCGGATGAACGAAGTTGAAGAAATGTGCGATCGCATTTTTATGATCAACAGAGGAAAGAACGTTCTTTATGGGAAAATCGGGGACATAAAAGCCAGGTTCAGAAACAACTCAATAATACTCGAGCATGAAGGAGAACTGCCTGAATTGAAGGGTATTTCGCGTCATACTACCTATCGGGATCATACGGAGTTATTCATCGATCCCGAAACGTCTGCTCAAGATATTCTTTCACAGTTGGTCGAAAAAGAGATAAAAGTTAACAGGTTCGAAATATCGACTCCCAGTCTGAATGACATCTTTATCCAATTGGCGGGAGAAGAGTAATGGAAAAGATACTCAAGGTAATTCAACACGAGTTTATCGGTCTTGTTAAGCAGAAGGGGTATATTATCATTTCTCTTCTTTTTCCTCTCATTTCATTTGCCGCGATTGGGGGTTACCAGATATTCCAGAATATTTCAGCCGAAGAAGAAGAAAGTGAAGTTCCAGCCGTAGGCTATGTCGATCAGATCGGAGGATTTATCGATACAAGCCAAACGGCGGGGATCGATCTTATTCGATATAGTACACCTGAAAATGCGAATATTGCCCTCATTGCGGAAGATATAGATGAGTATTTTGTGATCACTCCGGACTATATTACTACCGGACAAATCGACCGGTTTACCTTGAAACGAGAACTTGAAATGTCCGGTACGGTCCGTTACGAGATCAGGAATTTTCTCCTGTATAACCTGTTCAAAGACAGGTTCGAAGATGATTTACTTGAGAGGGCGAAAAATCCTGCGTGGTTTAACAGCACGCGGCTGGAAAAAACCGGTGAGGTATCCACTGAGCAGGGTGGTATGGTAAGTGTATTCCTCGTTCCGTATATATTCATGCTACTTTTCTGGATTGCCGTGCTTTCCGCGGCATTTACTCTGATAGAGGGACTAGGTGATGAAAAAGAAAACAGGGTAATGGAAATACTTCTTTCATCAGTGTCAGCCAAACAACTGATGCTGGGTAAGATTATTGGTCTGGGAGCTGCAGGATTTCTACAGATTGTATTCTGGTTCGTTACCGCGTTTATTGTGGCAGGGATGGCCTCAACTACTGTTGGCGGGATGTTTGCCAGCCTGGAGATACCGGGAAGACTGATAGGATTCGGATTGTGTTATTTTATACTCGGTTATCTGCTATTCGCCGTTGTTTTTTCCTGCATCGGGGCAATAGTGCCCACATACAGGGACGGTCAACAACTTTCCTTTTTCTTCATTATGCCGGCAGCGATACCTCTCATATTGATAGCTTTCATAGTTGAAAACACTGATCACGTACTTACTACCTTTCTAACGCTCTTTCCTGTTACTGCACCGATGTCTTCTATCATCCGACTTGCTGTTGGTGAGATACCGGTCTGGCAGATAGTTCTCAGTATGGTTCTACTGATAATCAGTATAATAGCGCTGTTCCTGATCGGTACTAAGATATTCAGGACCTACCTGCTGATGTATGGTAAGCGACCTGCATTCCGCGATATATTCCGTAGTTTGCGACAGGCATAAAGTATACTGATTATTACATAGTCAGTCGACTTTTCATTCAGTTAATAAAACATATATAATACTTTCATAATTCGAGTATATGGAGGAGGTGCTTATCAGTGTCTGATACGACGTACAATGAAATCGATGCTCCAACCAGGATTCTTATGGGACCGGGACCCAGCAATATCCACCCCCGGGTACAGATGGCTATGATGGCTCCTATGGTAGGTCATCTCGATCCTTATTTTATTTCAGTGATGGAAGATACAGTAAAACTTCTGAAAACCGTATTTCGTACTGAGAACGAACTTACCTTTCCTATATCAGGTACGGGGTCGGCAGGAATGGAAGCCGGTTTCATAAACTTCCTTGAACCGGGTGATGTTGCCGTGATCGGTGTTAACGGGTTTTTCAGTGCGCGAATGGTAGAAAATGCCGAACGATGCGGTGCAAGAGTAGTCACAGTGCCGGCTGACTGGGGCAGTATTGTCGATCCGTCTGATATAGAATCTGCACTCATGGGTGAGAAAAAAGTAAAGATGGTCGCGGTAGTCCATGCCGAGACTTCAACCGGAGTACTGCAGCCGCTTGAAGAAATATCAAAACTGGCTAAAGAATATGATGCACTATTCCTTGCGGATACGGTCACCTCACTTGGCGGTGCGGAACTGGCAATAGACGACTGGGGAATAGATATCAGTTACAGTGGAAGTCAGAAGTGCTTGGGATGTCCTCCTGGCCTGGCTCCATTCACGGTGAATAAAAAAGCGCTTGATGTAGTTACCAATCGCAACACGAAAGTACCAAGCTGGTACCTTGACCTCTCACTACTTTCAACATACTGGACGAACGACAGGTTTTACCATCATACCGGGCCTATTTCAATGGTGTATGCCCTGTACGAAGCTCTACGAATGGTGCTTGAAGAAGGTATAGAGGAGCGTATCAAGCGTCACCAGTTGCATGGAGATGCCGTGAAAGCCGGGCTTGAAGCGATGGGGCTTGAACTCCATGCCCAGGAAGGACACCGACTGAGTATGCTGACCACAGTACGCATACCTTCCGGCGTAGACGATGCTACGGTGCGAAAAGGTTTATTGAATGAATTCAATCTTGAGATTGGTGGAGGACTGGGTCCACTGAAGGGGCTGGTCTGGCGTATTGGTTTAATGGGATTTTCGTCAACACCTGAAAATGTACTTCTCGTACTGGCGAGTCTTGAGAAGATGCTGACAGCCGAAGGATACAAGGTTGAACCCGGAGCCGGAGTCAAGGCAGCTGTAGAATATTTAAAAAATCACTAGAGTATCAGAGGGGGTTGAGGTTGTGATGAGTGTGTTTATTGATAAATTGAACAAAATTACCCATGCCGAATCTACGCCTATAGGATTCAGGAGAAACCAGGCAACCACTTCAGAAAGGAAAATACAACTCGTTTCACTTACATCAAAGAGTGAAGGAGATAATTCGGGAGAAGATACCGTACTACTCGATATTCGGGATAAAGGTATTGAGCCTGAGTCATTGTCCGGATTACCGGATGATATTCCCTGGGGTGCATGGCTGAAAGATTCCCGGCAGAAAGAACTAAAGCAATTGAAAGATGCTGGATGCGACTTTATAGTTTTTCCTGCTGAAAGCACAGCCCTGGAGATAATTGAAGAACCAGATCTCGGGAAAATACTGGAGTTGGATACCGCGATAGGGGATCCTGTGTTACGATCGGTAGCGGATCTTCCGGTGGATGCTGTTCTTGTATCTGTCGGGGAGGGAAAGAAAAATTCCTTAACCTGGCACGACCTGATGATTCTGCAGAGATTCGGCGGCTTTCCGGAAAAACCGTTACTTGCCCGAATTCCGGCTAAGGTATCATCAGGTGAACTCGAAGCATTGTGGGAAACCGGAGTGATGGCTGTGGTTGTTGAAAGTAATATCGATAAACTCCGGAAAACTATCGATAAAGCAGATTTCACAAAAACCCGTAAACGTGAAAAAAATGAGCCTGTTATTCGACAGGCTAACGATAACGATATAGAAGACGAATATTAACTGTTTTTACCCGATAGTTTAAAAGACTATCAATTTCGCGAAACAATCAGTTTTCTCACTTGAACTGTAAAAATAAACTGGTAATTTACCATATCATGCCTTCAATATATCCTTCCGTCTTAGAGTTCTCTCCAGCGATGGCTGCATCTTCATCTCGCGAAGATTCTTTAATGTTAAAGTCAGCTCTGTTTCTTGTTTTCCATCAAAGTATTTGATTCAAGATTTCCCAGCCTGGGTAGGCGCCTAATCGTACAGATCAGTCTCCTTTTCAGTCGAATTAGAACTGACAAGAAAGAAATACTCTCTGGGCTTCCAGCCACCTTCTTTGACCGACTGAAGTATCTCAGCCACTAACCGAGCGTCCTGCTGTGATTTATGAGCTTCCAGAGCTTGAATCTTGATATTGAAATATCCAGAAATATCAATTGTAGTTGTTATTTCATTATCAGGACGAGTAGCCAGACTTTTAACACTTTCGCTACCAATTTCAGCGAGCATACTTGAAGGGATAGTTATGTAATACAACTTATGTGGTCCGCCGTCGGATTTTGTAAATTCCTCAAAAGCAGCCGTGGTCACTCTACTAATGGCTATATGATCTGGATGACCACTTATGCCGTCTGGTCCGAATGTAATCACAATCTCAGGGCATACATTGTGCATTATGTCTAAAATTTTATCGGTAATTTCGCTGGTATCAACTTTATCCAGATCTCCGTCGACATAACCAAGGAGATAAATGTTTCTTATGCCAATAAGATTAGCAGCGACGCGCAGCTCAGCAACTCTCGCTAATGCTGTATCCACATCAGATGGCACATCAAGACGGGTACCTTTCTCGCCACCAGTCGCACAAATGAGGTCAACTGATATACCAAAACGAGCGTACTTGGCGGCCGTACCGGAAACCAGAGAACTTTCATCATCTGGATGAGCTAAGATCAATAGTATCGATCCAGGCATATTAGTCATTATTAATGCTACTATGTTACCTATACTTAATTATTGACTGATATTATTGCCATCCATGCCCTTGGAGTAAACCACGAATATACGCCACTTGACCACCGTGCTGTTCGAGTTCACCAAGGAGAACAACGAGTCGTGATCCAATGGATGGAAACATCTGTGCCCAATTATCATCAATTTTCTGGTCAAGGTCGGAACTGCTAAGGGTACTCAAGTAATTACGAGTTCTTTCAAGCGCTGCCCGATGATAATCAAGTAGTATATCCGTACCAGGACTTTTAAATGCAGCCAGTTGCTCAGGTCCATGACCAAATCCCGTATCGGTAAAATCTGATGGTCGATTGAACTTACTGCACCATCCATCTTTGGTCCACAGTTCTTCTTCTCCTGTTAAAGAGCTTATCAAACTATCCATTGCTCTGGTGAGATGCCAGGTTGTCCAACCAATGCTATTGCAGCCTGGTTTAGGTTGCCAGTCGAGATCCTCCTGTGTCAGTCCATTAAGAGTTCGTTCCAGTACTCCAAGCGTGCTGCCGATATTCTGTATCGCAAAGTCTCTCCAATCCAAGGTTATACCTCCTTCATTTTGAACAAGACTGAAATTTCAAATGTCTAATTATTACTCGGTAACTGTATTACTTACCCTTACAATAAACTTCAATAAACATATAAACCAAAGAGTAACAATTTAACAAATGTGATTAATTCCCGTCAACTGTCACCTTAACTGCTTCTCGAGGGCATATGCTTTCGCAAATTCTACACCCAGTGCATAATGTCATATGGGCTGGAACAACTATCCAGTCACCAGCACCTTTCGTTGGTGTTCGTTTTTCACGGGGATAATTTAAAAATACTCCCTCCGGGCACTGTTGAAGGCAAACGGTACATTCTGGTGGTTGAATACATTTCTCTTCATTAATCTCTATCTGTATCATCTCTATCACCACTCATTGCTTAGTGCGGGAATAGCATTCCTGTCATGCAGGGTGATAGCATCAGTAGGGCATACCGAGCGACATACACCGCAGCCAAAGCACAGGAACTGGTTAATATAACATTTTTCAACAGCAGGTGAATAACTGATGTCTCCGAAGTTGCAAACCTTCATGCATTCACGGCAGCCATCACATTTCTCCCAGTCAATGGTGGCTACGTACTCTGCTTTGTAAAAAGAACC
The DNA here is from genome assembly GCA_020343555.1 of Dehalococcoidales bacterium. The sequence goes on along the minus strand of CP070800.1, from coordinate 117,031 downwards.
CTGGTAGTTAAAGCGTGAACGATTCCTTAGAGCACCGCAGTAAGTAGCGTCGCAGTTGCAGATAGCCTTAATGAAGGGAGTCTGGGAGAGTACGAGATGAACCAGACCCTCACGATCCATTTCACGGAAGGCTTCCTTAGCCTCTTCCTTGGTTAAAACTTCAAGATCGTTTGAATAATCTGGTGACTCTAGAATTGCTGGTCTCAATTCTTTCGGTATAACATGTAAGCCAAAGCAGAATCTGGCGTTGTGAACGCCGCGAAGCTTCCGGCATGCGCAGGACAGTCTGACTATACCGGTACTCATATCAATGATTTGCTCCGCATCCTCCAGTGGAACAACCTGCCCCCATGCTATCTTTTTCTGCTGCTCCACTCCAGACATTAACATATTCCTGACCGCAGTAAAGTCGGCAGCGACCTGTTTATCAAATTCACTAATCCTGTTAACAGCGTTCTCTTCCGGAGTCTCGTAACCTTTCATCATCTGGCGCCATGTTTCGTCGCTTAGTATCTCCCGGTCATAGTTCTTAGCCTGAAGGTACCACTTCTTACCTTCACCATGCTGTGTACAGAAATCACACATCCTGACACCTCCTTTTAATAAAGCCCATTGGAATTATCGTTTAATAAGACCTTAGTCTCTGTAATCTACACATATCTAAGCCCGAACACCAATAATAGAAGCTCAATACTATTACTGGATACGATCATTGCCATCCATGCCCCTGAAGTAGACCACGATCGTAAGCAATTTGGCCTAAATGTTGCTGAGTTTCGCGAACAATAGCATTAACACGCGATCGGGCGGTCGGTAATATGTGTGATACACTATCATCGAATTCACGATCGAGATCAGAGTTATCAAGCATATTTAACCAGTTTCGCAATTTATCTATCACTGCCCGGTAATAACCGATCAGCGTACCTTTGTCAGGACTTTTAAACGCTGCTATCTGCTCCGGTGTTTGACGGTGATCCCTATCGTCGGGATCTGCCGGGCGGTCAAACTTATTACACCATCCATCCGTTATCCAAAGTTGTTCCTCATCGGTAGAAAGACTAATCCCTCTATCTATAACCCGGCTTAAGTGCCAGGTTTTCCAGCCAATGCTGTTACAATCTGGTTTAGGCTGCCAGTTCAGGTCTTCCTGTCTCAGTCCATCAAGATAACTTTCCAAAAGGTCTAACGAAATATCGAAAATCTGTATTATGAGGTCTTTCCATTCCATATATCAACCCCCGTTCTTGTTTAGTTTTACACTCCTTATTTCTTCCAGAAATTTCACACCAAATCACTAACAAATGATTTCCTTTAGAAACTAAGTATTTGATTAAGCTTTCAGTATATCCTTATGCCTTAATGCCTTTTCGAGTGAAGGTTGCATCTTCATCACACGGAATTCATTAACGGCGAAATTAAGGTGATCGATTGCTTCTTTCTTACGGTCTGGATAATTTTCGAGTAATAACTCGGCTATGTGGAAACGGGTAGAAGCGATCTCTGGTCTGAACCTTAACTTTTGAGCCGTATCAAGTGCTATTTGGTAATACTCATAGGCTTCATCAGATTTACCTATGAGTCTGGCGGCATTCCCCATATGACGGGCTGTACATGTACCATTTTTCATCATCCCGACTACAGCAGTGTTGGATAGACGCTCCAAAAGTAATTTGGTCGCTCTAAGATTTTTCACCAGCACTGCGGCTTCAAGACAGGTGATGTCTTTCCAGGCGGGTATCTCATCCTCGGATGTGCCGAAATCAGGTCGTGCAATTACCTGGTGTTCTAAAATATCGTTTACTTCGTCATTACGTCCGAGATATGACAGCGGAAGGAGTTCTTGCGGATGATCCACAATTAACTCAACTGCGTTCTGCAGGTCAGCATCAGTATGAGAGAGGTAAAGCCGAGGTCTTAAAGCTAGTGTATTTCCAGCAAAAAATGCAGCGGTTTCAGGTCGTCCCAAATCGTTTGCATAGGTTTGAGTGCCCTGTATCAAGCCGACTAATTCATCTAACCGACCGTCCAACAAAACACTATATAAATCCACAAACATTGATAGCAGTTTTATATTAGTCTGACCGGTACGTTCTGCTATTTCACGCGTTTCGCTGAATATTTCTTCTGCGCGTTCTCTCTGACCAGATTCGAGAATTATGGCACCTGCAAAAAGTAAAGTCAAACCAACCGTCGTGGTTTTTACTCCGGTACGCGGTTTTACAACAATCTCTTCGGCGAGTTTCAGCTGGTCTTCGGTGTGTTGGGGAGCTCTGGCATGCCATAAATAATAATAACTAATCTCCCAAAACAGTTGCGGATCATCGAGGTGGCGTGCCAGGTTAAGTGCTTGCGTGAGAAAACGAGCACCTTCTTTTTGCTGTTCGGTAACATATTTTACCAAACCCAGACATAAATCAGCTGACGCACGGGTGACCGTTTCTGGATCTGCATATTTATCAGCACGCTCTGCCCATTCCGCTGCGGCGTTAGTTGCTAAAGATACACCGGCCTGGTGAAGTGATAACGCATCAATTGCCAGTTTGCAGGTTTGTGCAGCCCTTTTTCGGTCGTCAACATCTACCGCAAAAGAGAAAGCTTCGGGCAGGATTATCTCATAGGCTCTTCCTGGATCTCCTGCCAGAGATAGTGTCTCACCGAGTACCTGGAGTAAGTCACACCTTTTAATTTTGTCATCAGGATTCAGGACCTCTTGTACTTTAAGAGCTTGTTCGAGGAGACGAACAGCTTCTCCGTAGTCATAAACATCCATAGCACGTTGAGCTGCCATTTCTCCATATTGAACGGCTTTACCAAGATCACTAAGATCTGGAGAATAAGAGAAGTGTTCGGCTAATTCTACCGCATGCTCTGTCAGACGGTTTGCATACACAGTCTCAAGCGTCTGGGCTACATGTTGATGGAGTCGGATACGCCTAGGGGCAATAATTTCTTCATATAATGTCTGCCTGAAGAAAGCATGGGCAAATCTGTAGGTAATAGCTGCTCCTACCGCTGAACGCTCTTCGACGATAGCAGCTCCTTTTGCTTCTTCCAGGGCTTTATATACTTCGTCTTCGGATATACCAGCCACCTTTTCGAGAACATCGAGTCTGAACTCCCTTCCGATAACAGCAGCTATAGATAGTACTTTATTACACTCCTCACTAAGATTGGTTAGTCTTTTACCAATAACATCTCTTAATCCCTCGGGTATATTCATTTCCAGTTTTGTTATATCTGAAGTTTTAAATATACCATTGGGTCTTTCTAGCAGTTTCTCCTCGGTTAAGTAACGGACTACCTCTTGAACGAAGAGCGGATTACCTTCGGTCTGTCGGTGTACTGCTTCCGCGAATCCAACGGGAATTTCTTCATGAGTAATACTTGTAAGCATCCGCCTGACTTCATCAACACTCAAACCTCGTAATAGAACTCGTCCGAAAGATGAAACACGTCTAAGTTCAGCTAGCGCTGCCGATAATGGATGATTCCTATCAACTTCTACATCACGGTAGGTGCCTATAATCAAGACCCGTGTCCCGGTTAGATTACGGGACACATAAGACAACATTTCAAGAGTACCTTGATCAGCATCGTGAAGGTCTTCAAGAATAACTAATACAGGCTGAACAACAGCAGCATTCGTAAGGAACGAAGTAACTGCCTGCATCAGACGGTAACGATCTTCTTCGGGATTCTGGGATTCCCTCGGTTCTATGTTAAGTTTTTCCCTGATTTCGGATACTATCCTGGCAACGTCAGAAACACCCGATCCCATCTCTTTCTTTAAATTTTCAGGATCTCTGTCCAAAACGTATGACCGCATTGCTTCAACAAAGGCAAGATAGGGTAGCGATAAAGATCCTTCCTCGTAGCAATGTCCCCACAGAGTCATACCACCTCTTAAAGTAACGAAGGTAGCAAGCTGCTCACAGACTGACGTCTTACCGATACCGGGTTCTCCAACTACCATTGTCAAAGCACCCTGACCTGACATAGCACCAATAAAGGAAGTTTGCAGCTGTTTTAGTTCATTTTCCCTACCGACGAATATCCTTCTGTAGATGGGATTTTCTGTTGGTATCTGTTGTTCTGTTGTAGATTCTTTAAAATCACCTTTGTCTATTGATTCGATGGCTTGCAGGACATCACTTGCTGAATTCGGCCTTTTCTGAGGATCCTTCTCAAGGAGTAGCATGATAAGCGATTGGAACGCCGGTGGAAGATCAGCCCTGTG
>CP070800.1:109596-112691 GCA_020343555.1 Dehalococcoidales bacterium | reverse complement strand
GTCTACCCTGCCGATATGCGTTTCTCCGCGTACCACGGAGGTCGATACAGTAACGGTTCCTTTAATTGTTTTCACCTCGGCTGTAATCAGGCTGGAATAAATTTCGCTGACGGCGTCTTTCTGCTCGACGACGGCCAGACCTCTCCTGGTGGCGATGAGGTTGGCATTAACTAGGTTAACCCGTTCCTCGCTGATTTGCTCGAGGAGACCGCCGAGAACGGCTGCTTTCAGTACGTTGGTATCGTAGTTGGATATCTCTCCTTCGTATCGAATACTGATCGAACTCATCTGTCCATCAGCAAGCTGTGCTGCCAGTTTACCGGCAGTTGTCGAAGCCTTGATGAAGGGCGCCAGGACAGAGATATTTTCAACCGAAATAAAGGGTGCGTTCACAGAATACTTGGCTGTCTGTCCGCTAAACACGGCGATAACCTGGTTAACGATATCGGCAGCGACATTTGTTTGCGCTTCGGTTGTCGATGCTCCAAGGTGAGGGGTAACAATAATGTTCTCAATATCCACGAATATATCGCTATCCAGTGGTTCATTTCTGAACACATCCAGGGCGGCGCCAGCAATTCGTTCTTCTTTTATAGCCTTGACTAGCGCGTTTTCGTCGATAAGTCCTCCGCGAGCCGCATTAATAATCCGTGCTGAAGGTTTAATAATCGCAAATTCTTTTTCACCTATCAACCCCTCTGTAGAGTTTGTCTGGGGGATGTGAAGAGAGATGAAATCCGATTCCTTTAATAACCGATCCATGGGGACAAGTTCTACGTTTAGATTCGCCGCATAATCAAGTGATATAAACGGGTCCGATGCTATAACCCTCATGTCAAGGGCCCGGGCTCGCCTGGCTACTTCCGAACCAACATTTCCCAGCCCAACGATTCCAAGTGTTTTTCCTTTCACCTCGACCCCGACGAAATTACTACGCTGCCAGGCTCCTGCTTTAAGAGATGAATTAGCCTGGGGAATATGTCTTGCCAGAGCAAGCATTAAAGCGATGGTGTGCTCAGCTGCTGCGGTGGTGTTACTGGTCGGAGCATTAACGACGACTATGCCTTTTCGAGTTGCGGTATCCACATCGATATTGTCGACGCCTACTCCTGCACGACCGATTATCTGGAGTATTTTACCGGCTTCGATGACTTCCTCTGTTACATCAGTCTGACTGCGGACAATCAAGCCTTCATAATTCCCTATGATCTCAAGGAGTTCATCCTGAGAGAGATCCAGATTGATGTCCACATTGGCATGATTCCGGAGTAATTCGATGCCTTCTTCGGAAATAGACTCGGTGACGAGTACCTTCTTTTTTACATCAGCCGTTGTATTGTCTTCAGTCATACGTTCCTTTCAGATATTATACCGCTTTGAAACCTGCTTTCGGTAGTGCGTCTTTCAAAGCATTTATTACCTTGTCTATATCACCTTCATCTACCCAGCCAAGGTGCCCGATGCGGAATATTACTCCGTCCAGTTTCTGCTGTCCGCCGCCGAGGATTATTTTATATTCTTCTCTAAGGATTTTCAGCAGTTTTTTAGTGTCCAGACCGTTTGTCGCCTTTACTGCCGTGACCGTATTGGATGCATATTTCTCATCAGCGAATAATGACAATCCCAGTGACTTGATACCTTGTCTTGCTTTTTCGGCAACACGGGAATGCCTGGAGATAATATTCTGCAGTCCTTCATCGATCATTATTTTCAGTGCAGCATCCAGTGCGAAAACCAGCGAAACTGCCGGAGTCCATGGTGTCTGACCTTTTTCAAGGTAACTCTGTGCCCGAGTGAAATCCCAGTAAACACGTGGCATAGTAGCACTCGTATGAGCTTTCCAGGCTTCTTCACTGATACTAACCATCGCCAGCCCAGGTGGTATCATCCAGCCTTTCTGTGACCCGGTTACGACGACATCACATTCCCATTTATCAACCGGAAGATCGATCGAACTGAGACTACTTATGGCGTCTACGACCAGCAGTTTGCCAGCTTCTTTTACTATTTTGCTGATAGACTCCAGGTCGCAGGTAACACCGGTGGATGTCTCGTTGTGCGTAACAAGCACAGTTTTAATATCATCATTCGATTGGAGGGCTTTTTTCACTTCCTCAGGCTCCGGTGCTGTACCCCATTCGTATTGGAGAGGAATGATCTCAGCACCGAAGGTACGTGCGATCATAGCGAACCTCTCGCCAAACACACCATGGGAAACTGAGAGTACTTTATCGCCGGGCGACATTACATTGACAGCTGCGGCTTCCAAACCTCCGGTACCCGAGCCAGTAAGAATAAATAGGTCGTTCTCAGTCTGAAAGAACGTTTTTAGATTTTTTGTTGTTCTGTTGATTATCTCGCCAAATTCAGGACCGCGATGATTAATCATTTGCCGTGCCATCGCCTGGCTGACGTCTGGAGGGATCGGTGTGGGTCCGGGAATACGAAGTTGTTCCATGTTTCTCCTTGTGATGTAAGTTCTTAGTATTCAGTATATCTGAAAATCAGATAATATTAAAACGATCTGCTGGGACAGGGAGCAGTAGAATTAATAGATAATTATCTATCAGGTGAAATTCCCAGTGCTGCTTTTCCTTTTTCGATATCATCGAGTATTTGTTTTTTCAGCTCATCGGTATTGTTAAACTTCATTTCCTCTCGTAAAAGATCGACAATGTCGATCTTGAGTTCCTGGTCGTACAAATCTCCGCTGAAATCGATAACATACGTCTCTACGGTACGGTCATTGCTACCAAACGTAGGGCGTTTTCCTATATTTGTTACCGAAGGATATTTTTCCTCTCCGATATATATCCAGGTAGCGTAAACTCCTTCAGGAAGGAGAGACTGCACTGAATCGACTTCAAGGTTTGCCGTAGGGAAACCAAGTGACCTGCCCCTGCCGTCACCTCTAACCACAACTCCCTGCAAGCTGAAAGATCTTCCCAGCAATTTGCTGACATTTTTCAGGTCGCCCTCCTGGAGGTGTTTTCGGATTGCAGTGCTGCTTACGACTTCGCCGAAGAAATTCATAGCAGCGATCATAGTTACACTGAAACCCATTTCCCGTCCGAGTTCTCTCAGGACATTTATGT
>CP070800.1:102138-109496 GCA_020343555.1 Dehalococcoidales bacterium | reverse complement strand
TAACCTTGATGAGAGATCAATGACTAATCTTGACATATACCGCGCAAGAATACGCTGAATCAAGCCCATATACCGGGAATATCAGTACCGCAATATTTGCATTTGCCATTTTCCAGGTTAATCTCATCAATCACGAAGCCCACCCGTTTTACTAATATCTTCCCGCAACCGGGACAAAAGGTATTTTCTCCTTCATGACCGGTGATCCTGGATATGTACACGAATTTTAGACCTTCATCTAACGCAATATTCCGGGCTTTATCAAGAGTAGATACAGGAGTGCGCGGCAGATCAGAAAGCTTGTACAACGGATAAAAGCGTACAAAATGAATCGGAACGTTTGATCCCAGTTCATTTACTATCCATTCACACATTTGAGTTATTTTTTTCATGTCATCGTTCAGTGTGGGAATGATAATATTGGTAATCTCGATGTGGACGCCAGCGTCCCTAAGTATTTTAAGAGTCCTCAGTACGGGATCCAGTTCTCCTCCAACTACCTCTTTATAAAATGTCGGATCGAAACTTTTCAAATCGACATTGACCGCGTCTAGTTTTCCGGTGAGTTCAATTAGAGGTTCTATCTGGATATAACCGGCCGTGTGCAATAAATTCAACAGTCTTTCTTCTTTAGCCAGAGCAGCGATAACCGCCATATATTCATAGAAGATGACCGGTTCTCCATAGGCATAGCTAATTGATTGTACATTTGCCTTCACTGCATGTGCCACTACTGTTTCCGGCGGCATATCATGGGCATGCACTTCTTCCGGGGTGACCTGTGTCATATCCCAGGCTTCACAAAATTTACATTGAAGGTTACATCCTGCTGTAGCAACCGATAAAGTACGTGTACCAGGTATTACATGGTAAAAGGGTACACGCTCAACAGGATCTTCCAGAATTAAGGTGGGATTGTCATATGCCAGAGTATACATTACTCCATCTCGGTTTGTACGTACACGGCATGGTGCTCTTTCGCCCTCCTCCAATTCACATCGTTTTGGGCAGAGTTCACAACGCACCTTCGTGTTATCGAGTTTGCTGAACCATGGAGATGGTGCTGATCTGACAAAACCTTTTTGTGCGGTTTGAAGAGGTGACGTTCCTACTGAATTCTGTTCACGGGTACAACCGAGAATACCAGCCAGCCACAGTGCACAGACAGCTCCGGCACTGGCTTTCAGGAATGCTCGCCTATTCCATCCATCGTTGGAGGTACTCTTCTCAAGCATAAGACCTCCGAGATATCAAGAGTACAACGAAAGCTGTCCCATTAGCAACACAGGCAAAAAGGCAACAGGCAATAATGCCCAGTATAGGTGCCACAATCACACTGACCAGTCCTGCTCCTACACATGCCCCGATCAATTCAAGGCTGTATACAGTCCCAACAGATTTTTCAGTACGCTTGTTTAAAGCCAAATAGCAGGCTGTTGATAATGGAAAATCCACGCCGTTTATCAGCCCTGCGACGAAGGTGAGTAACGAAAATAGCATAAACACGGTGGTTGGTGATTGCACTGTGGTAACTCCTGGAAGAACGATTGCGATTAACCAGGCCAGCAAGGCGATTAAGAGTTGGACACCTGCCAGAATGTTTAGGTTTAATTTGTCTTTGACGAATCGTCGTGATGTAAAAGTACCCAGCGCCAATCCGGCCATGAAAATCGCTACAATCAATCCCACCATTTCGTACACAAAACCGTAGATGCTCTGAAAGGAAAACAGCAGAGCTATCTGTAATGCCATTGTCGAGAGTCCGGTAGTGAACACGGCGAAAAGTACGGCAAATTTTGTATCGAACTTGTTCCTGAAGTTACGAGGTGCTAGTCGTAAACCGAGTACGATCAATAGTGGGAGACAAAACAGTGGAATTATCCACCAGGATTTTACGTGCAGTAACCATTTAAATGTTTCTGGCTGATCCGTGCGTGTTTGATCGTCCCAGAACATAACAGTGTAATAGTATGCAATAGGCTTGAAATCGGAATTGATGAAGTAATGTTTTTCCACCGGCGGTAGATTTTTTTCGAGACGCTCCTGTTCGGGTATCGTACCGGGGAAAAGTGGCGTAACCGCCGGACCTTCAATATGAGCGTCAGAATCACGCCCATGATTTCGAACTACCCAATTTACCCGTCGTAACTGTGATTCCTGAAGTAAGGTGTGAAAATGATGTTGCGAAAAACTATCAGACTCTATATTCCGCTCGCGGTAGCGTTGTTGAAGGGTAAGTATGTCCAGTGATATCTGTTCAGGTTCGTTGGTGGAAAAATACAACATGAATCGTTCACCAGCCGGGAGTACCTGTGAAAAGACACTCCCAAGTGTGTGGTAAATGGTGGTATTACGATTGGCGATAGGAGTACCTCGTAACTCCATAGTGGATGTAGTCCCAATAATAAACACCCCGTCGGATTTGAGGGAATCTTCAACCTCACAAAAGAATTCCTCGGTATAATATCTGTTTAAAACAGCAGTGGAAGGATCTGGTGCATCGACGATTATCATATCGTATTTCTCTTGTGTCGATTTCACAAAAAGTCTTCCGTCCGTATGGATCAGGCGTACTCGAGGATCATTCAACGCTTCCAGTGTTGACGGCGAGACGTATGGTCGGGCTACTCCAGACAATACTTCATCCAGCTCTATATAATCAATTCTTTGTATCGGGTGTTTGATTATCTCACCAAGTGTGCCGCGTAAACCGCCACCGATCAGTAGAATATGCTCGGGGCGTTTGTGTTGCACCATTGATAAATGGGCGAATTCTGCAGCTTCCTGTTCTTCTAACCCGGGGCTTAGTTCCTCAGGACCGGCTGTAGTGAAAACAAGGTGACCACTCTGGTAAAAGCTGTACTGATCTTCACGTTGCACCACGAAAATGGCCCCGTGTTTTGACTGGTGCGTCTCGATTAATCGGTATTGGGGCATGAAATTATTCCATTGGATTCTATACGCCCATTCATCTACCTGTTCAAGAAAGGGAAATGCAACAGCTGCAAGTACCAACGGTATCAGGAGTACAAGGCTGAACCGTACGGACAAATATTTTGTTCTAAATCCGAGTTTCCAGATTATTAATAGAACGGCTACAAGTATTAACATGGAGACAAGCACCGCCGACCTGATTGAATCCATGAAATGCACCATGAAGAAAGTAAACAGGACACCGCCGACTGTGCTGCCGATTGCTTCGACTATATACGCTTTCCCTGCGCTGGATGTGTCTACTACCCGGTCGCTTTCCCGCCATAATCTTGAAAGTATAATGAACTGAGAACCTAGCAACAGACATACCGGTGCCGTAAGGATGAAACATGAGATAGTCATTTCTGGCAGAGAGAGATAGGCACCAGGAAGAATGTCGAAAAAGCCGCGAAGTCCCCGGATAAACAGGATGGTTATCGGTAACATAAACAGTACACCGATGGTATTGAGTGTGAGAAGGAAAAGAGGACGAGTAATATACTCGACGAGAGCGGCACCAACGCGACTACCCACTCCGATCCAGATCAGCCACGCTGCCAGTATTATTCCCAAAGATAGTTCGTTGCCATGAAAAACCATCAATAATTCACGAAGAAATAATACTTGACCGATCTGGCAAACAGCACCAAGCATGAGTATCGCTAGCAAATGAGGAGGTAATTTCCGTACCATCGTTACCTCTTTGTTACTTCAATACTCTTATCTTCCTATCGACACAATGTGATGAGGTTATATCGGTTAGGCAGACTAATGATATTCCTTTTTATTTTATTTCGTGAAACGATTATATGCTAAAAAAAGAAGAAGGAAAACACAATGAAGCCTGGGACTGTTGATTCGCCTAATTAACATTATGAGTATTTGGACGTATTACTACTAAAACTTTGCTAAATATCAGAAACTATCGGGTGTGACATAGTGGATTCCACACCTGAAAAAGTTCTCCAAAACTCATCCTTTTCTTGATGGTGGTTGGGAGAGTCGAACTCCCCCCCCTTTTCTTTTTAAAACTGAATTTAAAATCCGTCTGCGCATGCAGGTTTATACCTGGTACTCATGACTTGGTCCCAGACAGGAAGGCTGTTCGAATCGTTGACGTTCAGCCGTCCCATTCGTGCAGCTTCGGTAGCACTGACCTGTCCGAAGTAAAGTAAAGACAGGGTACTTACCGGCATTTCCAGTTGAGGTGTTTCACTGCAGGGCGTGATTTTTGCACTATCCGGGGAAGTCTCCAGTATCCAGGTTCCTTGATTCCACGTGCACAGGTCATCAATGATTCTGAAGATGAGTTTACCTTCTGCATCATAACCCCTCTTATCCATCGCTCCTGTAATATCGACTATTCGACCGTACACACCATCCATTGACTTGATGTTCAGCATTCGGGGCTCTTTGAGGAGGTGGCGAAGCGGGTCATAGGTTGGTACCTGCCCCCATTTGATCTCTTCCAGGATGTCCATTATATTGAAAAACTCCCAGATTCCTCTATATGCAGACGGTGTAAGCCATATCAGATCATTGATATGTATGTCTCGAGCCCACCAACTCCCCTGTGTCGGTCTTGCCGTATATATCACGTATCCTAGCGCTTTCCCGTCTTCTTCATATATTATCGTGTGTTGCTGGACATTTTCCTGTGGCCTGGGTGATAACCTTCTTTCCCACATATCTTCGCTGTGTCTCAGATAACCGGTCCTCGTGTTGATAAACTGATCGTACAGGTCAACGAGAATGCTGGTATCATTCTCTCCGGCTTCTCTGAAAATGCCTTCCGGTTCGTTTCCAGCAATAAATTCCAGGTAACGTGGTTCCACGGAGTATGAATTGGTAGTAACCACCGGTGAGTAGGCGTATCGGCGATATATAGCAGCTCTGGATGCATACAATGCGGAAACAGACCTTTCTCCCTCTTCGTGAAGTTTCTCAAAATGCTCGGAGGTAATTTTCCTCAGGGTACCCAGTCTCCTGGCAACCGGCAGTGTTCCCACCATTGTCACCCCCGCTACAGGTACATCCTTGCCGTTTATTACAATGGTTAGCGGCCAGGCTCCATAAGAAGTGACCAGCTTATCGTCGATGAATCCACAGAGCGTCTGTTCAGGAGCAGGAGCGTCATCCATAGTAAACATCAACGCTGTTTCAGCAACTCTTTTAAAATCAACCATTTCTTCCGGTTTGGCTTGACGAATTTCCAGTTTCATGTTTCCCCTTTTTCCGGAAGCATCCGGTTTTTACTTATTAGTTTCTATTATCTTGAAGATAATCTATCGCAAATTGAATGATGTCGTCATCAATATATTCGTAATCCGGGGTTATTCCTTTTCCTTCTATCAGCCGTCCGTTAGGAGTGAGCCAGCGATGGGTAGTGATATAAACACCTGAGCCGTCTTTCAGAGTATGTAGCGTGTTCACACTGCCTTTTCCGTATGTGACCGTACCGATGACAACAGCTCGGTCAAAGTCCTGTAACGCTCCGGAAATTACCTCACTTGCACTGGCAGTGAAATTGTCGGTAAGGATAGCCATCGGCAGGTCAGTCTTTTTACCACTATCCGTAACGGCGTAAGAGTTTCGGTTGCCTTTATTGTCTTCAGAGAATAACACATACCCGTTCTCTACAAAACGGCTTGTAACATCGACGACCGAATCAAGTAATCCGCCCGGGTTACTGCGAAGGTCCAGTACAATACCCTTTGCCGAATCTTCCTCGATTTCTTCGAAGACCGGTGTTAGTTCTTCATTGGTCCTCTCGGAGAAATTGCTTATGTGTACATAGGCAATATCATCCATCAGTTCGTAATAAACACTGGAAAGCTTGATCTCATCTCTTATGATAGAAAGTAGTACGGGTTCGGTTTCATCCATATGCTGAACGAGAATTTCTACCTTTGTTCCTTTTGGTCCGCGTATGAGAAGAACGACTTCGTTCAAAGTCATATCATCGACGGATTCTCCCTCAACTTCAAGGATTATATCGCCGGCTTTTACACCTGCATCTTCCGCTGGCGAACCGGTGATAGGAGCAATGATCGTAATCTTGTCATCCCTCATGCCTACGTAGGCGCCTATACCTTCAAATTTCCCCGATATCCCGCCCATACTCAGTTCAAAGGATTCAGGACTCAGATATGATGAGTAAGGATCATCCAGTGCTTCGACGAGACCTTCGATGGCACCCTGGCTGAGTGTGGACGCATCGAGTTTGTCCCTGTCTACATATTCCTCCCATATTATCTCCCAGACCTGATCTACTATTCCCAATCCCAGGTCTTCACTTGAGATGTTATCGTTTCCTATAATGCATCCTGCACCGAAAGCGATCCCCAGACTGGCAACGACAAGGATACTGATAGTTGCGATTTTTATTGTTTTTAACATTGGACTTTCCTTCTGGTTGTTTTCCTGATTAACAAAACACAGATAAATCAGGATATCTATACCATGATACCATAAGTCAGCTTGAAGCTGAGTGCCGGTGAATGATAGTATGCTATCAATGGTATATAAAGCGGTTATTTTCGATCTGTTTGGCACGCTAGTACATAAGTTTCCTGTAGACGAGAGTATCAGTGTCCTGTGGGGTATGGCTGCCGTCCTGGATGTCGATGCCGATGCTTTTACGCGGCTATGGTTCGATACGTTCAATGAACGGCATTCAGGCTGTTTCCCTGGTCTTGAAGCTGATATAGATTACGTGTCACAGAAACTGGGAGTGCAGCCGGGAGAAGACCAGTTAAGGCAGGCAGCTCAGATTAACCTGGATTATGTGGCGACACATATCGTTCCCCGTGAGAGCGCTATCGAGTTGCTGATCTGGCTTAGAGAAAATGGATATAAAATTGCACTTGTTAGTAACTGGTCCGATGAAGTACCAACCGTCTGGAATGATATTCCTTTATCCGATTATTTCGATGTATCCGTGTTTTCCTGCAGGATTGGAATTATGAAACCGGATCCTCGGATATATCATATGGCGTGTGACAGGTTAGCATTGAATCCGAAGGATTGTCTGTTTGTGGGAGACGGAGACAGCAGCGAACTATCGGGCGCTTCCGGGGTGGGTATGAGTACCGTGTTGATCAGTGACGACAGGGCAGAACACTGGTCAGGCAGGCAGATTTCTTCTCTGGATGAAATCAGGGAACTAGTCTCCGAGTCAAAGTAGACAATATATTTCCATATATATAAGGTAAAAGAAACTTTAAATGATAAGAGGGGACAATTGATGGAAACAAAGACAGTAACACTGGCATATTTTTCTCCTACGGGAACAACGAAGAAAGTCCTCGAAGGAATTGCCGACACTATTGGTGCAGAAAGTACAAACCACGTGGACTTGACCAGGCCGGACGTACTCTCAAAGG
>CP070800.1:99321-102038 GCA_020343555.1 Dehalococcoidales bacterium | reverse complement strand
GAGCAATCTGGGCATTGGAGAATGATGAGGTAATCCCGCAGTATCTATCTGATAATGTGAACGGAAAGATGATTTCACTTGACGTCGAAGATAAAGGTATATTCACATTGTACTGCGGTGACTTAATATACGTCGATGATCTTCCAACGCATTATGACTGGTTAACGACTAATGGATCGGCGACATGTAACGGAAGTACCTGTATCTACACCATATCGGTACACTACTCTGGTGATGCTAACCAGAGGAAAATAATCGAGCTGGGAGCGAAACTACCAAGTGGTTATAGTTTCGTTTCCGGTTCACCAGCTCTATTTCCTGACAACTTAACTTTTAATGATCCGGATGAGACTGGTGGAGATCCGGGAGACGAGTGGATAAGATGGCTATGGAACCCAGGACAAGGTCCTGTAATAGATCAGAGTAATCCGACGGTGAACCAGACATTCCGGATCACAAATCTAGGAGCGGGATCACTCGACGGTGATTACACGTGGGTGCAGGTACAAGATAATGATATCGGAACAGTTGGTGAGATTACCGGAGAAAGGCATACCATTACAAGTACTGCTATTGGCCCCGCAACGGTGGACAGTGTAATTGAAGCCGATGTAATACTTGTCGGGGGTACAGTCTATATAATGTCATGGCAGATATTAGATTAAATAATTAATTTAAGGGATTAATTGAGCCTGAAAATGAATTACATGTACTTTAAAACAATTGTTTCTTCTAATACCAGGTATCTTAGCCATTCTGAATACGCTTCAGGTAAATGAAGAATCTCATTGATTTTTTTAGACTGCGACGTCAATATTGTTATCCGGGCTCGCAATGACTGTAAAATGAAAGAGGGACTGAAAAGTCCCTCTTTTCGATATTATCTCAGGTTAGTTACCTTACGCTGGTTTCAATCCGTATACTCTTATGCTTTTGACGGAACCGGCTGCGTCTGCGATTTGACTAGCAGATAGGTCAATACTTTCAAGCATCTCCTTCACACTGGGATCACTGGTGATTATGTCAAGTGGCATTGAGGTTTCTTCTGTGACGGCAACCTCCTGGAAACCGGCTTCCTCTATCATATCGAGATACTCCTGTTTGAGAGAAGCTCCGGCTACGCATGCGACGTAAGCACTGGCAGAATTCAGTATGACATCGGGTAGATCCTTTTCAAGGACGATGTCCGATATCATTAACCTCCCGCCCGGTTTTAACACGCGATTCATCTCCTGAAATACCTTCGTTTTATCAGGTACCAGATTTATCACACAATTAGATATCACTATATCAACATGATTATCCGGTACGGGCAGGTTTTCTATTTCACCCAGCCTGAATTCCACATTTGTATATTCACCCTTGATGGCATTTTCCCTCGCTTTACCGATCATCTCCGGCGTCATATCCACGCCGATCACTCTTCCCGTACTTCCTACGCACTCAGCTGCCAGGAAACAATCGAATCCCGCGCCTGAACCGAGATCGAGTACTACTTCTCCTTCTTTCAAAGATGCCAGCGCTACCGGATTGCCGCAACCCAGACCAAGATTCGCCCCGTCCGGAACCGAGTTAATATCTTCATCCGTGTAACCTATACTCTTGCTTGTGTCTTCCTGGGTATCACTGCAGCAGGAATTTGCCGGGCTACAACAGGAATTCTCCCCGGTAGCCACGTGGGCATAACCTTCTCTTACCAGTTTTCTGATTTCTTCTTCGCTAATACTATCTTTCATTGTTTACTCCCTGCATAATTTCGTTCATCACCGGACCAAGCATACTGGTCACCATACCGGTAAGTTCATCAGCCTTGATCAAAGACAGGCAGCATACCTTCCCGTCTTTTTCAAAGCTGGTGACTGCAAGTTTATCCCCTGCGCTTATCCCGGCTTTCTCTCTAAGTTCTTTTGGCAGAACCATCTGACCTCTCTCATCGACACTGACCAGAGCTTCCACCCTGCAACACGACATCTGCGAAGAGATCGAGCAGCAGTCTTCTTTATTATTGGCATCCATACACCCAACCTCCAGGATTATTCCGGTATTTCTGATTTTTCAGTATATTCTGATTATATCGAGAACACAAGATTTTGTCAAATTAGACATGGGAAAAAAGAGTGTCGAAATTGCTGCAGGTTAGTACAAAATCCCCTCACATTGCCTGGTGTAAATTTGTGCTTATGAACATTGTAATTCTATATTGTGGCGAGTTATGTAGAGTATCGGTTATTATAAAATCACAATTATATCGATTGAATTATCCCGTTGTTTGAAAACAATATATATATTAACATTAGTAACGTAGGACAATAATTGAGTGCTTTGAAATGTTTAATGAACAGGTAGCCTGGCTAGCAGTTAATAAAGCTATACAGGACATAGAGACGGAACTCACCACGTCTCCTCGATCGAAGATTATCAGTATAACTATCGGAGGAAGTCTTGTGAGAGGAGATTATATTGAAGACCTGAGTGATGTTGATGTGTATACTTTAGTGAGAGGAAATATACAGGAATATTGGGATAGCGAAGAACATAAAACTGTGAGATCAAACTTTGAAACGTATCTCTCTCAGTATAAGGGACATAGCCACAATCCATTTGTGTGGGATGATGTGTCTATTTGTGAAGAAGATATCCCAAAGACACTGGATGACCTGGTAAATCAAAGGATAAAAGCATTAGGGATATATCTCTTCGACTTCATTGAAAATCAT
>CP070800.1:93218-99221 GCA_020343555.1 Dehalococcoidales bacterium | reverse complement strand
TCGTTGTGAAAATCCAGCGGTGAAGTGAGCGTGGTCGGTGAAGAACCTATGGGTGGTCCTGGGATAATCGGTGTTGGCCCCCACATGGACTGCCACGGACCGTCATGATTCATCTGCATGAAGGTGGGACATCCATGCTTATGAATGACATCGACGAGTTTTTGTAGACCGGGTATATATTTATCGTCGTCGATGCGGTAACGCCTGTTCCAGCGTCTACCGAAAGGGTAGTCGATAGTAGGAGATTCGACTACCAGCAAGCCCACGCCACCCCTGGCAAGGGCTTCATAGAACACCATCATGTTCTCAGGAACTTCGGTTTCATCCTCATGCCAGTAAAGCATTGCAGCCCCGGATTTAACCATCCTGTTCCTGGTTCTAACCTTGCCGATATACCCCGGTTCCAACAGCTTTTCGTACTTAATGCCAGATGCCATTGGCACTCACCTTTCTAGCCTTTTCGGCTGCCTGTTCTAGAAAGACATACTTTATTGGATAACTCATACGAGTCGAGGGACAATTTTTAATGTTCTCTTTTAATAACTGTGTATTCTCCAATCCATCAATCAGCCGGATTATCCGGACCGAACAGGTCGTAAAACTCTTTCTGTCCTTCGGGCAAGGTCTCCCAGAAGAACAGTATCTTTTTAATCTTGATATCTTTGTTTTCATCGAGGGCCAACTGGTAGTGCGCCAGGGCACTCTTTTTTATCGCAATTTGGTCTGTTTTAGCATCGACCACTTCCATTCTGAATAGCGCCACAAATACTGCTCTTCTTTCATCGATGGTGATATCGTCCGGGATCAGTCTCTCATACCATTTTGGGTGTGATTTCGCGGTCTGGATGAACTGGTCAGCACTCCGGAATCCACCTTCGGGTCCGCCGATTCCGGCGATATATGGGATGAACCTCAAGTCCGGCGCGAAGTATTTATGCATTTCATCGGCTGTATCCGGAAACTGACCGACAGTGCTGTAAGTATTGAAGTACTCCTTAACGAATGCCTGGATGTTTTCATAGGTAAGTTCCATTATTGTTCCTCCTCGATATTTGAAAAATCGCCGTCAGAAGGGTGTGCCGATTTTCAGGGGTTGGAACTCCGGTAACATGACAGCGATATATCGGATAAGCCTAAATTTACAGATAACTGGACGCAGTGTCAATCCCTTTTCAGTTGATATTCTTTTCAAGCAATATCAGAATCGGTTCGAATATTACACTATATATGAATTGACAAAAAGCAGACAGAGACATATATTAGCCGAAATATGTCTCTATAGATTCTATAGATACAGGAGTGAATTGAAATGGAAAACCAATTTTCTGGAAAAGTAACCCTGGTGACGGGTGGAGCGTCCGGAATAGGTAGAGGTGTGGCCCTGATGTTTGCCGGAAGAGGTGCGAAGGTGGTGGTTTCTACCGATTCGAATATAAAGGGTGGAGAAGAGACGGTCGAAATGATAAAAAAAACCGGTGGTGAAGGGATGTTCGTTAAATGTGATGTGACCAGGGCTGTTGATGTTGAGAATATGGTTAATAAAATCGTTGAAGCCTATGGTTCGCTGGATTATGCATTTAATAATGCCGGAGTTGGCCCTGATGGCAAACGATTGCCCGTCGTTAATATTGTTGATTGTTCGGAGGAAATCTGGGATAAAACCGTCGATGTGAACCTTAAGGGTGTTTTCCTCTGTATGAAATATGAGATTAGACAGATGATTAAACAGGGGCATGGTGCTATTGTTAACACATCCTCAGCGGGTGCGTTCAAACCTTTAGCCGGATTCGCAGCCTACGATGCCAGTAAGTTGGGATTACATGGACTCAGTAAAGCCGCTGCTCTCGAATGTGCTCCTTACGGTATCCGGGTCAATGTTATCTGCCCCGCGCCTACTGAAAGAACCCAGCTCTTCGATAACCTGACAGAAGCGAATCCCGACATGAAAGACGGGATGAAGAACGTAATTCCTTTGAAACGTGTTGCTACACCGGAAGACATGGGAGAAGCGGTACTCTGGCTGTGTTCGGATGCGGCTTCATTCATCACGGGACATATCATGCCGGTGGATGGAGGGATGACATAGAAGAAAGACGAACTCCCTTTGAAACAATGCTGTGTTTCATAATAATGAGTAGTTTCCCCTTTATCTCACTGGTTGATGAATCTCTCTGGATTCTCGTTAAAAACGAATACCCAAACCAGCAAGTATCTTTATCAGATAAACGACTGCAGGAAAAATGATTGAAGCTATAAGTCTGCGGATGATACTGGCGTTAAATGGCCAGGTCGGGGCCTCTTTCACTCTCGTCTCATAGGTAGTCCATGCAGTGAATGTTGAGGATAGTTCTATCATCCCTTCCCTTTGATCTTTTGCCTCTCTATCCTCCAGTTCGCGGGAGATTTCTGCTAAAAGCTTTCGTGCTGGTATAAGCTTACTTTTCTTAGCGTCACTCATGACTCGATGCACACCCCACATAGAGAGGAAGAATATCAGCAACGTAACACCTATGAGAAACGCATATCCAATGATGTCTTTCCAGAGTTCAGTCTTGGTTGTTTGAGTTACATCGGAAATGATACTCAGGATGAAGATACCTACAAAAACAAGTGAGATGCCCAGACTCCAGTTAGCGACAGGAGCCATTATTCCAGGATTCAATATATCCAGCTTCAAGTCCTGACGACTCAGTCGATAGATACGAATGATGCCTACTAACGTATCATAGACAAGCCATCCCATCAGGCCCATACCAAATGTGGTAACCGTAACATAGTGAATAGTCACCCAGAAATAAGTCGGTGCCCATTCCAGGGTCCAGGGTTGAAAAAGTACCGCTCCTAAAATGCCTATTCCTAGGAATACAGCTGTCCACTCCCCACGACGACTTGGCTTCAGGGTGTTTTCTACAACCTTGTTAAAGGCATCGTCTTCTAAGGCTAATAACGGCTTAAAAGCCAAAATGGCCTTCTCACGCGCTTGTAACATAAAGCGGTAGACCACCAGGATATAGGTTAGAAATACAATGTTTAGAAAATGGGGACTCACCGTATTCCATTGAAACAGGGAATCGAGCTCATCGTCGAGGAACATCGATAAGATCAGCAGCAGTAATAGCCCACCAGCTACGATAGTGATTGTCCATAAACGAGGTAAACGAGTACTTCTTATCGCTGCTTCGATTAACGGGTATTGACGATATTCTCCTGCCAATAGTTCCTCGTAAGCATTTTAGCGTAAATTTACTCCCTTACAGGAGTGTTGTCAACTGAATATTACATATATTTTCGTACTAAGTTGGTAAAAAACGGGCGCCTTTTCCGGTGGAGGTGGGAGAAGAGTCGTACTCCCCCTGAAACATATTGGTTTCAACATGATGTTTGTGTTATCATTACGCCACTTAGAGGGATTTTCGCCATGAATCCGACCCGTCATTGCTGCGACAGACGAATTCAGGCATCTAAAGATATTCAGATTCCAGGTAAGAGAGGTGAGAAAAATGGCTGAAAAACCTGTTGGGGGGTATGCGGGGAAATTACTTCGGGTTGACCTTGGCAGGCGAGAGTTTAGCGAAGAAACTGTCGATGCCGGAACGCTGAGAGAATGTCTTGGGGGAAATGGACTCGGTGCGA
Source organism: Dehalococcoidales bacterium (assembly GCA_020343555.1). Next base: position 95,588 of record CP070800.1, on the reverse strand, counting down.
AATACCTTTATGAAGAGGTGTCACCTGGTTTAGAGTGGTCGGATCCTGAAAATCGCCTGCTATTCTTTACCGGTCCTATGGGAGGAACCAGGGTAAGTGGCTCCGGAACATTCTCTATAATAAGCAAAGGTCCCATGACGAACATGGCAGGAGCTTCACAGGCAAATGGATATTTTGGGGCTTTCCTGAAGTTTTCCGGTTATGATGGAATCATTTTCCAGGGCAAGGCGGATGATTGGGTCTACCTCCATGTTCATGATGGAAAAGCGGAGCTTCGTGACGCGACACACCTGGTCGGTAAATTAACCAGGGAAACAGAGGATGCCATCAAAGAAGGCATCGATGGGCAGAGCAGTGTCTACTGCATCGGTCCGGCCGGTGAAAACCTGGTACGATTTGCCGGTGTAGTCGGCGACTACGGACATACTGCTGCGCATAACGGACTCGGTGCCGTAATGGGTTCGAAGAAACTTAAAGCTGTAGTGGCAGAACGCGGTGAAGGGGCGGTACCGGTTGCAGATCCGGACAGTTTATCAGAACAAGCCAGGGTACTCGTCGAAAACGCGATGGAGATGGATTCAACCCTGTCGGAATGGGGAACAGCATTTATTTTCCCGAGGATCATCAGGGGCGGCGCGCTGCCCGTCAAAAACTATACAACTAACCTTTTCCCTGAGGCTGAGAAATTCGGCGGGGAATGGCTGCGTACTCATTTCAAGGCGACTCCGACAACCTGTTGGGCCTGTCGGATTGCCCATTGCCGGGAGACAGAAGTAACCGAAGGTCCATACACAGGATTCATTGGAGATGAGCCGGAGTATGAGGGACTGGCTGCTATGGCTTCGGTAATAGGCCAGACTGATCCGGGTGCCGCCGTAATGCTGGGCAACATGGTTGACTGGCTTGGTTTCGATATTAATGAATCAGGTTATCTTATCGGCTGGATAATGGAGTGTTACGAAAAAGGATACCTGAAGAAGGAAGACCTTGACGGTATCGAGATGAAATGGGGAGACGCTGAAGCTGCTCTGGCCATGTTGAAGAAAATAGCTGCTCGTGACGGATGCGGTGATCTGTTCGCTGAAGGAGTTAAGAAAGCTTCTGAGAAGATCGGCGGTGAAGCCGCGAAGTGTGCCATATATACCAATAAAGGCGCTTCTCCACGTGGTCACGACCACAGAGCGAGATGGTCAGAGCTTATGGACACCTGTTTCTCCAATACCGGTACCGTGGAACTGAGCGGTGGTTTTCCTCATCCTGAGCAGATAGGTGTCGAGATGTCCAAAGATCCATTCGATCCTATAGCGGTTTCAACTCAGAACGCTCAGATGAACGGGAGACGGCAGTTCGAAGATTCCCTGGGAATCTGTTTCATGGGAGCCCAGGACCTGCAGAAACTGGTTGACTGTTTAAACTCGATAACCGGGTGGGATATGGATATATGGGAAGCCCTGGATGTCGGATTCCGCACCATAAACCGGCTTCGTGTCTTTAACTTCCGTCACGGACTGACTAAGGAAGTAGAATCACCTTCGGTCCGTTATGGTTCGACCCCCGTCGACGGACCCGCGGAAGGCAAGACAATCATGCCGTACTGGGATGATCTCCGGCGAAATTATTACGAGAAAATGGGCTGGGATCCCGAGACAGGGAAACCGACAAAGGAGACCCTGGAACGCTACGGTATAGGTGAATTATTCTCAGAGCTGTAATTTTACATAATACTATAAAGGGAGAACCGAAATGAAAAGTCTTGATGGGAAGGTTGCTCTGGTAACCGGAGCAGGAAGCATCAGGGGTATGGGTCGTGCCGTTGCCAAACGACTAGCCAGTGAAGGCGCTGATGTGGTTATCGTCGACCAGGTGATGGCACCGAAAAGTATCTGGCCTGGAGAGGAAAACTGGCGAGGTCTCGAGGAAGTGATAGAGGAAATACAGGCACTAGGGCAGCAGGGACTTGCCCTGGTGGCTGATATCAGTAAAAGTGAGGATGTTGATAACGTAGTCGCCAAATCGTTGGAAAAATTCGGTAAGATAGATATCCTGGCGCACTGCGCTGCGATACGCGGTCCGGTGGGTCCACATATCGTCGAACTCGATGAAGCAATCTGGAGAAAGGTTATCGATGTCAATCTCACGGGCAGCTTTCTTATCTCAAAGGCAGTAGCTAAAACGATGATCCCTAATCCCGAGGGTAAGAAGATCGTAATTATTGCTTCGGTAGCCGGGACCTTCGGAGCTCCGGGAAGCAGCAGTTACTGTGCCTCCAAGTACGGCACGATTGGCCTGGCAAAGACACTGGCGCTGGAACTGGCGCAGTACAAGATCAACGTCAATGCTATCAACCCGGATACCATCAGCACGAACCTG
>CP070800.1:90018-93118 GCA_020343555.1 Dehalococcoidales bacterium | reverse complement strand
GACGACCCATCCTGACTATCCAGACAGATAATTCCTTATCTCGGACTGAATAAACGATCCGGTAATTTCCCTGTCGCAGACGATACCTGTCCTGCCCGGTTAACTTTTCTACTCCTGGCAGTCTTGGATCTGAACTGAGTGATTCGATACGCTGTAAAATTGTAATAATGTCTTTTTTAGGAATCGTCTGGAAATCTTTTTCAACCGATTCTTTGAAGTAGATATTATATTCGGCCATCTTTTTTCAGTTTCAGAACCATTTCATCGTAGCTGATTAACGGTTCATTCACCCTCTCGGCGAACGCTGTTATATCTTCAGCATCTTCAGTAAGACTCTGTCTTACCGCTTCATTCACCAGGTCCGATACTGTTCGAGAATTTTCAATGGCCTTTAAACGCAATGCTTTGTGTAAATCATCGTCAAGGTATATCGTAGTTCTCCTGCTTTGAACTGACAAGGCAGTACCTCCACAGAGTACTATAACACCAGAACGCTAAAACGTCAAAACGTCTCTCCCTGAAACTGAAATTCCGGCATCCGGTTTACTATTTTCATTACACTCGTGCTGAAAATAATATATGCACAGTGCAGGATTCCTCCCACACCGTGCATAATTACTTGAAACGGGTCGGATTTCTTATATTTCTATAGTAACCAGTTCCTCTTCTTCTCCGGCTTCGACGGGAAGGTTAAGCATATCTTCGGCACCGATTCTAAGAGACTCGATTAACTCTTCACGGCTCTTTTCCTGGGCATTAACACCCGGTAAATCAATTAACCACCCTATCCACCAGTCACCGCATTTTTTCACCACTGCTCTGTATTCCATTGAATCACCTGCTGTATCTATTTTATATAAGGAATATCCAGGTCACGACAGATTTTCCGTGCCAGGTCACGACAGATTTTCCGTGCCAGTTCATCAACAATTTCTGTATGTCTCGGTATTTGAGTTCGCATCTTCTCCTTAGCGTAGATAGTGTGCCTGCGTCCTTCTCTGAGAAAAGAAGCGCCGTTATTCTCCAAGTGCTTGATCAGATTTCTCCTTTTCATAATGAGACAACTGATATGTTTATCAAATTATATCACACTTGGAGATGGGGATATATTAAATCCAGTCTGTAACCTTAACATTACATTTTTTCAGCATCCCGGTTCCGGTTTACTACTTTCATAATCTTGTATATACTATAGAAACTTCGGAAACCGTTATGGACGGACGAAAAGAATAGAATTAACTATAGTTATTACGCACATTAGCTTATTATGCAGGACATAGCCTCAACCGTAGCGCTGGTCGGCATCCTGGTATTCCTGGCCCACCTCTTTACCGGGATATTCAGCCGTACAAGAATTCCCGATGTCCTGCTGTTGATAATTATCGGCATCATCTTTGGACCTCTTTTTGGTTTAACATCCCCTTCCGAGTTCGGAATCGTAGGACCGATATTCACAACAATCACCCTAATCATTATCCTATTCGAGAGTGGACTCACACTCCGCCTTTCCGCAATAAGAACTACCATGAGCAGCGCCATCAGACTGGCTCCGCTAAGTTTTTTCATTACAATGCTCGTTGTTGCCGGACTTGCTCTCCTTTTAACCGACCTTGAAGTGCTGCCTGCTTTCATACTGGGAGCGATCGTCAGTTCTACCTCCGAGGCGGTCGTCATTCCGCTGATAAGGCAGCTGAAGGTAAAAGAAGAAACCCGTACCCTGCTGTCTGTCGAATCATCCGTCAATGATGTCCTGAGTATTATCATCACGGTTGCCCTTGTACAGGCCTATACCCTGGGGCACTTGAACATAGCTTCCATCTCAGGAAACCTGTTTGCGGCTTTTGTGATGGCATTGATATTTGGTATAGCAGGTGCCCTCATCTGGTCGATGCTGCTTAACAGGATTCACCTGCTAAAGAATGCCATGTTTACCACACCTGCCTTCGTATTTGTCTTGTTCGGAGTTGTCGAAATGCTCGGTTTCAGCGGACCCATCGCGGCATTGGCTTTTGGAATTACTATTGGCAATATAGAATCGATACACATACCAATGTTCAAGAAGTCCATTCTCGGAGAATCTATCGGTCTTACCGAAGCGGAAAAACTATTTTTCAGCGAAGTAGCCTTTCTTCTAAAGACGTTTTTCTTTATTTACCTTGGTATATCGCTTGAATTGATAAGCAGCTGGATGATAGTAGTATCGATCATTCTCTGTGTAGTGGCATTTATATTACGACTGTTTTCAGTAAAAGCTACCGTAAAAAAATCATATCCCAAGCTTGATATGTCCATTGCCTCGATCATGGTGCCCAAAGGACTGGCAGCGGTAGTCCTGGCGAGTATTCCTCTCCAGCAGGAGGTTGCCGGAGGAGAAATAATCAAGAATATTACATACGGAGTAGTGTTACTCAGCATTGTTATTACCTCGGTACTGGTCTTGGCCATGGAAAAAACCAGGGTGGTCGATTTTTACGGCTGGATTTTGTCATCCAAATTCCCGAGGATACGACCGCGAATATCAGCGGGTCCGAAAGAAATTACGGGAGAAGAAAGACCTGTTATTCCAAGCGGTGATAAATTGTTCAAAGATACCAGCAGTACCACTGAACAGGCTGAAGTGGTCAAAGAACCTTGAAGTTTAGCCTGCTAGCCGGTATCACGTAGATAAAGTTTAATAGGAAGCCATTTCCTGTGCCCGTCTAACAACTCTCCTGGCTGCGACTGAAAGAGATCCGGTACCCGAGCCTGTTTTCTCAAATTCCTTAACCATCAGATCCAGGGCTCCTCTCTGTGCCGGACTGATCACAATATAATTTATCGTATAGTGGTTCTCTTCATAATTTATGATGAGGTGGGCGTCCCGATTCTTTAATTTTGACCAGTCGTGTAATTTCTTTTCCTCTTTATCTAATTTCTTAAATGGTATTTTTATTATTGCAAGGTCACCATCACTTTCGAGACCGAGTATTTGTTGACCATTTCTAGAGGAATTCCCACCCGATGAGTAACTTTTTAATATAATCAGAGGGTAACGATGCTCAGCCTTATAGACGGGCATTGAAAACTCCAGGTCTCCTTCCAGGTAATACGGTAATCTGTC
>CP070800.1:83840-89918 GCA_020343555.1 Dehalococcoidales bacterium | reverse complement strand
GCATTAAGAATCACTCCGGTAAAAATACAAAGCATGCCCAATGTCACAAGAAGCATACAGAGTAATGCGCTACCAGTAGCAAAGGCACGTGAGCTATAATATATCTGAAGGACGCCTATTCCCGATATTATACCGACTATTAACAGTACACCACCCAGTACGCTGAAAAAAAGCAACGGCCTTCTTTCTGAAATAAAAATGAATATTCGACTTAGATTACCCAACCCGTGCAATATGGGATTCTGTGAAGAACTGACACCATCATAGGAAACAGAGATAGGCACTTCAGATATTATTAGTCCCTTATGTGAAGCCTCGGAAATAATTTCAGCGGATATAGCCATTCCTTGTTGGGTCAATTCCATTTCGGTAATCGCTTTCTTAGAATATGCTCTGAAGCCCGATTCTGTATCGGAAAGATTTTGACGTGCGGCTATGTTAGCAAATTTAGCCAGGATCGACTGTCCTAGTCTCCGGTAACCTGGAATTACATCTTTTTGTGATTCTCTTGATCCGACGACAACGTCTGAACCTGCCTTGACGGCTTCGACCAATCGAGGAATTTCATCAGGATCGTGCTGAGCATCTGCATCGATTATTACCAGGATATCAGCGTTACGTCTTCCGGCTTCTGCCAGGATCGTTTGAATTGCTGCACCATATCCTTTGTTCTCACCATGCTCTACTACTTCGGCACCAGCTAACCTTGCCATTTTAGCGGTTTTGTCAACGCTGCCATCATTAACAACTATTACCATATCGGCATATGCTTTCGCCTGGAGAATAACACCAGCTACCGCTCTTTCTTCGTTATACGCAGGTAAACCGATGATTACTTTCGACCGAGGTTGTTTATCCGGCATACCTCTATCTCCACCCTTCATTTTGGAGTCTATAATAACACAATCCAATCCTATCTACCATATTGATGAAAAAATCATTATTCATAAATCATCATGAATTTTTGACATATGAACTCGCGTATGCATAAAATTGATAATAATGCGTATTGGACTTATTACCGACACACACATAGCATGGGAAGAAAAACATCTACCTCCGAAAGTAATGGATATATTCCAGGGAGTTGACCTTATTCTCCACTCGGGAGACATTTATGCTCATTCGGTTCTGGATGAGTTAGAAAAAATTGCTCCTGTCCTGGCATCCTATGGTGATGATGATTACCCCAGTGATGACGAACGTATAAAGGATAAGCACATTCTCGAACTGGAAGGTCAACGAATATGGGTGATCCACGAAGGGCCGTATCTACCTCTTGCAGAACCGTGGGTAACAAAATGGTGGCAAAGGCGGTCAACGCCAGACGAACCCGGATATGGCAAACCGGACATCATTGTATCTGGCCATGAGCACCGCACACAAATTGGCCACGCCGACGGAATTCTCTGTATAAATTCAGGCAGTCCAAATCTACTGCATTACCGGCGGGGACCAGGAACTGTTGGAATACTGGAAATTGGAAACGGTAAAGCAGAAGTCCAGATCATCCAACTCTAGGAGTTTACGGACAACTAAAGTCTAACTCTTCGTCCTGGCAAGCATGGCATCTACAACCGGTTTTGCTTTTGTGAGTATATCATCGGGTATTTCGATCACAGGACTCATATTTTCCAGCGACCACAGTATTGTTTCCTGGGTTACCAGTTTCATCGTCGCGCACTCCCCGAGTTCTGACGCGGCGATAAAGGTCTTGTCAGGATTCTCTTTCTGCAAATAGTGAATAATTCCCACTTCCGTTGCTACAATTATTTCTTTAGCATCCGTTTCCTGAGCAAACCGCACCATTCCGTTCGTGCTTGTTACCAGGTCCGCCAGTAATTTTACCTGGGGAATACACTCGATATGGGCAACCACTTTTGCATCAGGATGTTCCTCTTTACGATCCTTAACATCCTCTGCCCGTATCTTAACTATGGGAGAACAATAACCCGGCCAGAGTATCAATTCCTTGCCGGTCTTGGTAGCCACAAAATCTCCCATGTACTGATCGGGAATAAACATAATTTCATCGTCGGACGGTAGTTCCCTAATTAAGTCTACCGCTTCATCTTCACCATAACAGATATCCACCTCGGTCTTTACTTCGGGTGTGGTGTTCATATAACAGACAACGGTTGCGTTAGGATACTGCTCCTTCCTGGTAGGAAGCCGCTTTAAAGATATCATGTTTGAAAGCGTGCATCCGGCATTCAGATCAGGTAGTATTACTGTCTTTTCAGGACACGCCAGTTTAATAGTTTCGGCCATGCACGTCACACCGCCCACGATAATAACCTTTGCGTCGGCACCTGCAGCAAATCGGGTCATTTCCAGTGCATCACCTACGATGTCTGCTATATCCTGCGTTTCACCGAGCTGGTAATAATGTGCTACGATGATGGCATTTTTTTCCTTTTTTAGTCTATTTATCTTTTCAACGATCGCAGAATCAGTATTGGACAATTAACGCATCCTCCTTATATTTCGAGTCACTTTCTATTTTCTAATAGGAAATAATGGTTGTTGAATATTTCTAGTATTCTAGCATAGTTTATCAGGTTACCTGAAATAAGACAGACTCGATATTGATAATAGTTTACTATGTCGATAGTATTTATCGTAATAATTTGACAAACTCGTCAGGGGTGAATTAGACTTCGGTCAGAAAATAGAGAAAATGGAGAAGGAAAGTGGCAGACAAAGACAAGATATATAAATGTCTGAATCCTGTCGGGATTGAGTTGCCGATTAAAACCCATCCCCTGGCACCCCGTCTCGACACACTGGACGGAAAAACCATCCACTTCAGCATTACTGGTGAACCTGACATCACAATCGCTCTGGACAAGAAACTGAAAGCCGACTACCCGAATGTAAACTGGACACAAAAGAAATCTTATACGCCGATGCCGGTATACCTGACAGAAGAAGAAATGAAAACTACCGATGCCGTGATACTCGGAGTCTGCTGGTGAAGCGGTGCTGTATGGGGGCAGTTGCCCTATATAGCTAAGCTTGAAAAAGCAGGTATTCCCACGGTACTCATCGACCTGGAAGACCAGCATGAAATGGTAAAACAGGAATCAATGGCTGCTGGTGTTCCAAACGTCAGGTATATTCCCGCTTCCCGAACTCTTCCCGGACCCGAGGATGTCGAGGTATGGACGAAAGATATGCTTGCAATGTTGACAGACCCCCTTACGGAGAAAGAGAAAGAAGAAGGCATGCATACTCCGTCACAGGACAGGATCCTGTTCGAAGGTACTCTCGATGAAGCCCAGGAATTCTACCAGCAGACAAGAATCGTTCCCGAACCATTGAACGCACCGATCTCAATATATACCGACGGTCTCCCGATTATAGTTCCCACCGAGGAACGCGTTGCTGAAATGCTAAAAGGAACAAGTCATAAACCCGATGAAATCATCACATACAAATCGGAAAGAAGAGGACGTTTCGACAGAATTCAGGAGCACAGCGACGTAGTACGTTTCCAACCCAGATTATTTACAGCTACTGTTGAAAAAGTAGCCATAAACGCAGTTATGGCCGGATGTAAACCGGAACATTTACCGGTAGTACTGGCTATCGCCGAATCAGGAGTTCCCTCCGGAACAACCGTATTCAACAACCAGTGGATGTGCCTGAGCGGTCCGATCGTCAAGGAAATCGGAATGAACTCCGGTCTCGGCATGATGGGTCCGGGTAATCCCGCCAGTATGGCTATTGGTCGTGCTTATCAACTTATGGCGGTAAACTTAGGCGGTGCTATACCGGGAATAAACCGCATGAGCAGTATCGGTACTCCGATTAATCGCGTTGGTCTCGCTTTCGCCGAATGCGCCGACAAACTACCACCCGGATGGAAAGGTTTGAACGAAGAATTCGGTTTCAAGAAGGATGAAAGCGTTATCATGGTGATGGGTACCGAAGGAGGTCTTAACGGAGCCCAGTTCTCACCTGGTGGATACCGCGCTCTTCAGAAAAGTGGACACGGAGGTATGGCAAGGAAACTCGGAGTCAAGGGCATTCCCGGTCCGCATAACTGGCTGGACTGGATAGTACCGGATATCTGGACGGGAGAGCGGGAAGGTGGACGGATATTCGTCATGGTACACGAGATGGCGTATGACTTGTACCGACTGGGTTTCAAATCCAAGAAGGAAGTACTGGAATACGTCTGGAAAAAGAGTTTCGAGCCACTGAAGAGATACCGCGACCGTTCCTGGGTCGACCTGACAACTAACGGATGGTTAGGCAACGAATCCCTTTCCGGAAAACCTTGGAAAGAGCTTCCGGACGACTACATGGTACCTGCAGGAGGTAGTAAACCCGAGGAAAGCTGTATCATCGTCTGCGGTTCCGACGAAGAAATATGCTATGAAATCACCGGCAGTATCCGCGGTATGTGGGGGTCCGATCCTGTATACAGTATCGATGCCTGGCGGTAATTTCCCGCAATCGTCACACTGGAATTCTTACCGGGCTGGTCTGCAATACCAGCCCGGTCAATATAACATAAATTGACACTAAACCCGGCTACGTGCTAAATTTTTACTAGGAAAGCTGATAATGAACGAACTGGAACTTCTTCAACAGATAACGGATAAGCGAAGCGAACTTGAAAAGAACCGCACCGCGAACGTGAGTAGTTCCCTCCTGAAACTGCAGGAAGAAGAAATAAGGGAACTGGAATACATATTTGCCAACAACGACCAGAAACGACTGGAAATGCGGTTTTTTATGGACCAGTGCGACAAAGGTAAAGAGGACGATTACGAGGACTAATCTCTACCGGAACGGTTTTTCTCGTAAGTTTTCGCACGAGTAAGTATCTGTTAATTATAACGTTTATCATTTATACAGCCGTATTTCAGAAGGGATAATCATTTATTGGATTCCACTTCCAGCACAGAAAATGCAAAGGAATTAGCTCTTTCGTCTTTTGACATGAATGAGTATCGAGCCATGTCGGTTGCGCACCAGATGAGAGGTTCGATACTCCACCGGATCCGAACTGGAAAGCCTGTACTTCCCGAGATCGACGGCAGAGAAGATGCAAAAGCCGATGTAATGAGAAGCCTGCTCTCAGGCGCCCATCCGTATCTGATCTCCGAAGAAGGCACCGGAAAGACCAGGCTGGCACGGTCGCTGACCAACCTGCTTCCGGGAATACCTGTTATCAAGGGTTGCCCGTACAACGACGATCCCAAGTGGCCTCAGGACCTGTTGTGCCCCCGTTGCCGCTCTGTAAAAAATCCGGTGCAGGAATTCGGAATTGATTATCTTCCCAGCAACAAGCGGTTTTCCAGGATCCAGGGAAATGAATATACCAACGAAGCAAAACTCCTCGGACTGAAAGATATACAGTCCATAGCACACGGGAAAAGCCTTTCAGATCTGGAAGCATTCACCGGAACCGGTGTTTTCCGAGCTAACCGAGGTATCCTGTTCGTCGACGAGCTCCCTGCAATACGGACCAAGATCCAGGTGTTATTCCATCCTGTCCTTGAAGAGAATTTGGCGGTTCTTGAAGAATATAACTGGCAATATCCGCTGGACCTTATCTTCGTCGGCACTGGAAATCCCACAGGATTTTCCCACGTCAACGATATACCCAGACCACTTCTCGACAGACTTGAATTGATCTATATGGATATGCCCGAAGAAGAAGTGGAAAGAAAGATAATGCTGGAGGAAGGTTTCAAAGATACTAATGACGGTAGCAGACCGGTTGATTCCGACCAGCCACAGATATATACAAACGAAGACATAGCCAGGAAAGTTATGGCGCCCTGGTGGATAATCGATATCGTGAATAAGTCAGTCAGGCACAGCCGGATCTGTCCTCACGTCGAGAAACGCCCCAGCATCAGGGCAAGCATCAGAGCTCTTGAGCATACTTTCTCAAGCGTTGAGATCGAAAATAAGAATATAGCCAACCTGGAACATGCTTTTTACGGTATAAGGCTTTCATTGAGAGGTAGAATCGGTCTCAGGGCAGATCTGATAGACTTCGAACAACCGAGTAAAGCATTTATTCTTGCTGATAAACTTTCAGAAGATTTCGTCTGG
>CP070800.1:80206-83740 GCA_020343555.1 Dehalococcoidales bacterium | reverse complement strand
TGTGATACCAGCCACTTGGCTGCTCTTGATGCATTGAATGCATCGCCATGTTGAGTAAGTGCCATCATGGCATAACCGGTGGTTTCTATTTCCGCGGTGTTCTGTATCATGTGTCTTTCCATGCTTTCTTCACCAACAAGAGGTTTTGGATCATCGCCGCTGCTGCCCCAGTGAAAACCATTCTCGTCTTCGATGGCTTTCTCCATCAGCATCGCGTAAGCGTCACCTGCCCTGGCACTTTCAGCAAATTCAAAGGCATAAGCGGTAATAGCCAGCGTATACACGTCATCCATAGCATTCAGTTCACCTTCAAGGTAGGAAATTGCCTTATCGGCGGCAGATTTTTCTCCGGCTTCCAGCAGGGCTATCGCGACATAGGCGGTCAACGCATTTCTGCCCTGGAGCCCTCCCAGCATTTCCTGGTGATGGACAAAACCAACCGGATCGAATGAACCATCACTGTTCTGGTGAGAGGTTATCCAGTCGGCAGCTTCATCAAGTACATCCTGGTCGATATACATCAGTTCTTTCGCCTGGGCGAAACTCTTAAGAACGAAAGAGGTAAGCCACAGACTTCCTTCCTGGTCACTCTCGCCGAAGGCTGAGAAGGCGCCATCACTGTGACGATACGTCAACTCTCTCTGGTAGCCGGTAATCATCAGTTTTTCAGCCTTTGCCATGATCTCCGGTTTCAGTTGACCGCTTTCCCGCAGATATTTGGTTATGAAAACATCGGGCGCGAACACGATCATGTTCTGTTCACCACAACCAAACGGCATCTGGAGAAGGCCCTCCAGTCCATCAATCGTCTGAGTAAGATAACTCGATGTAAATGTTATATATGCCCTGCCGGAATCTGGCACAATATTGAAAGGAACGGAGGTATCGATTTCATGAGAAAGGTCTGCCGAAAGAATCAGGTTTTCTACATCCTCTCTTGAAACACCCTCCGGTTCCACTATCACCGTCTTTATGACAGCATCCGCGGATTCCTTACTCCTGGCGGTGATTTTTACCTTGTTTACTCCAAGTTGTTTCGTTCTTATCATGAAGTCGACACCGCCGACTTCACCGGGTTCGACCACCACAGTTTTTTCCGGTGCTTCAAGCAGTTCGAACCAGTCGGATTCTTCTATCTCAACGAACACTTCCTGCTCAGTATCCAGGTAGTTATAGACAGCCACGCTCACGGGAAATTCTTCTCCCCGTATTGATGAATACGGCAGATCTACCTTGACAAAGAAAGGCTGAAAGGCTACAAGCTGGTCTTCAGCAACGCCCATACCTTTCTCATTAGATAGAGCAACGGCGCGCAGCATCCAGGTGGTAATAGTGTCCGGGACTTCTACCTCGAGTGAAGCTTTTCCGCTCGAATTTGTGGGCACGACTTCCCAAAGCCATGTTTCAGGGAAGAACTGGCGTACCCTCTCGACTTCTGCCAGTCCTGACCCATTACTATCGGTATCAAACGCTTTTGACGCCGCTGGTGCAGCCATTTCTGCTTCCTCTACCATCGCATCATCTGCTACGAAAAATCCGCCCTGCATTCTATCGATCTCATACTTTTCGCCCTCAGGAATATTCTTGTTGCTCAAGACGATAACACCCGCGTCTTCAAAGACATCCTTTGCTCCGCGCGTTTCTATCGAAGGATAAATCGATACTTCATGTAGTTCGACCTGTGGCGCCATGTAGAGTCGTTCGAGTTCATCAAAGACCTGCTGCAGGTTCAGACGGTTTTCAGCCAGTATAAATACGGATTTATCAACGGCTGCTATCCCTACCAGTGAAACTCCTTCAGTATCGATATCAATATCGACTTTCTCTCCCGGGGCTGCTTCCTCTGTGCTGAATTCAGCTTTCACGGAATGTGGATATTCAGCGACTACATCGAATGGTATGTAATCGGCAGCTACCTCGCTGTTCGGTAATATCTGGTACACAAGCAGCCTGGATGAAGGCGACATCATCGGCGTCGTCTTGATCCTGATATCGTCATCATTCGTGTAGTCTGAAAAGACGACCCTGCCGCGAGAAACAACTTCGTAATAGAAATTGACTGCCTGCTTCGTTGAATAGACCTTGAATGCAATATCTTCTCCTACTTCCGGAACCCCTTCACTGGTCTGTTCGACATGAATGAAATTACCGGAAGGTGAATATGAGGCTTCCATTTCCAGGTGTGCAGTTGCATTTCTACGCGAGGACACCAGTTCATTACAGTCGATAGTTAATGCTACGGATTTCTCCGGAGGAGTAAATTCAATGATTACTTTACCTTTATCGGTCTTAACTTCTTTTGTATCTGTACTGATCTGAGAATACTCTTCATCGAGGTATGATACTTCGACCCGTATATCCGTATCGACAGGCTGGTTATCAGGAGTCTCACTCACGATCAGCATGGACAACGGCAAACCAGGCTTGAAAATCCTGCTTTCCGGTATTATTTGAATATTCACAGGTGTCGAGGTTACTGTCAATAATTCACTCGTTTTTTCGACATAACCGGTAGACTGCTCCGTAACAGTGATGTCAAGCATCACGTTTCCCATACCACCCGCTTCAGGAACACCAGCAACATAGCCTGCCGGTTCGATAACGAATTCGGTTTCACCATCAATAGATTTGGTAAATGTCGCGAATTCTTCCCATACACCTACATATCGTGATGCCACGATTTTCAGTTCGCCTTTTACAGGCTTACCGAAGCTGTATTCAGCCGCTATTATGCCCGATATTTCTTCATCCACAAGGAACCAACCTTTTGGTAACTCGGATTTAACTTCGTATTTCGGCAACACATATTCTTCCACGCGTACATCAAGTTGCGTCTTGGCTTTTTCCGTTACGGCAGTCAGCTTCCAGACTCCTAGGTTAGGTTCACTGGATATGGGAAGGTCCAGAGTTACCAGACCGTAATCGACTGTTGATAATTCTCTGCGGAATATCTTGATCCCCTTCGCATCCAGAACTTCTATCGTAATAGTTTCCTGCACAGGTTTGAGTTCGGCATTTAAGGTGATTGCCCTTATATGAATTGTCTGGCCTGGTTTATAGATCGGTTTATCCGTTTCCAGAAAAACCAGGAAATTATTCTCGATGTTAACCTCAGCTTTTTCATCGAATCCGCTTCCCTTGACACGGATTTCGTATTTCCCTTCATCAACCTCGGGTATGTCCATCTCGATTAATCCCTTACCTGTTACAGTCTTGCTAACCTTCTTTATCTCTTGACCATCATCCAGCAGGGTGATCTCGATATTATCTTTTACCGGTCTACCTTCACTGAAAAGACTTACCGAAAGCGTTTCAGTGCTGTCGCTTTGTAGTACCCTTGGTATTACCGCCATGTAGCTTTCCGCCGCTTCAACACGACAGGTACAGCCGGGTATTATAATAGTTGAAACGACAGCGAGTATCAGCAATACTGACGTTAACAGTCTGAATTTCATTTTTCTACCTCCCCGAAGTATATTTACGATGTACTAAGTATATTAACGTAAGAACCATGAAAAGGATAGCACGCTGGTT
>CP070800.1:53775-80106 GCA_020343555.1 Dehalococcoidales bacterium | reverse complement strand
ACGATTATCTTTGTCGTAGACTCCTCACCGATCATCAGTTTCCAGGTCGCTTTTCTCTCGATCTCCGACATTCCCGGGAAGTCGCCCCAGAAAGGCAATTCGTATTCACCCGTCTGCAGACCTTTTCGTATCTTTTCCCTGTTCTCGGGTGAAGGCCCCATCGCACCGCCATCCGGCCAACCCTGTGTTGGCCAGGGAAGTTTCTTACCGTTGGCATCTACCTGCTGAATGTTTTCAAAACTGGCATCGGATGCTCCGCTGTACCAGGTATGCTTAAAACCGGTCCCCAGCATCAGCATTCCCTGTCGTTCCATCAATGTCAGCTCAGCTCCGGCTTTCCATGCCATAGCGAAACCGTCGCCGGACATGGTCCTCGACCTGAATGTCGTATATCCAGAAAGTTCAGTGTTCATCAGGAAAAGACCGTAATCACCTGCAGCGCTCAGTATGGTGGCTTTAGCCTTAACCGTAATAAATTCACCGGTTCTATTGTTAATCCCGGTAGCTCCTACAACTCTCCTGCCCTGTATACCCTCTTCGTTGAGAAGACTCGTTACCATCACCCGGTCGAATATCTGTACTCCCAGTCTTTTACATTCTTTCTTCAGGGCAGGTTTGAACGTCGTTCCCCAGACGCGAATAACTACCTCTGTAGAATGGTTCGGGCTGTACCTCGGTGAGAACATCAGCTTGGTATCATCATACCGTCCCTCAGCCCCGACGTAGTCATCGCCAAGGTCTCTAATCTTCCCGCCCATCTGCTCCATTTCGAGAAGGGTATCCCAGCACTCACGGCATTGTATCTGCCGTCCGATGCCGTTGGCATACGGTTGAGCGAGAAAATGGTTAGCCCACTCGTCAGGATCGACCTTCGAATGGGGATTTGCCGGAGCATCGCACCAGTGGTCACATCCCGGACCTCCGGCACCACTTCTCACGACATCTCCCTTCTCTAGAATAACCACCTTCGCACCGTTCCTGGCTGCGCTAATTGCCGCCCAGCACCCGGCGATACCACCGCCAACAATAAGCACATCTGCTTCCACGTCCTGTTCTTCTTCGTAGCGGACAGGATACGGCCATTTCGGCGCTGTACCTTCCGCCTTCAGGTAATCATGCCAGTTCGCCATAAACCAGTTACCTCCTTTTTAATATGCAAAACATGAATCAATATACGCGATAACTGAAAATTTATATGAATGGACGCATAATGTCAAAATATTATAATTATCTGAGATGTGCGGGAAAAGTCTTCCTGCTGATAAGAGATATCCATACGAGCAGTAACATAATCGGTACTTCTGTCAGGACGCCTACCACCGTCGCCAGAGCGGCTCCGGATGCAACGCCGAAGAGTGTTGTCGCAACTGCTATCGCTACCTCAAAATGGTTGCTTCCGGCTATGATCGCCGCCGGTATGGCATCCCTGTAATGAAGCTTCATCAGGCGGCCAACCAGGTACGTTAGACCGAACACAACCAGTATATTCACCAGAATTGCCAGAGTGATCATTCCGATTATTGCAGGTAGTTCAACTATTATCTGTCCCTGGTATGTGAACAGGACGACCAGTGTGATCAGTAAAGCGATAACCGATACCTTACCCAGTGATGGTTCGAGTTTACTTTCGAACCAGGCGATGCCTTTTTTCTGAATCGTCCATTTCCGTGTAAAATATCCGGCGATCAGCGGTGTAACGATATATATCGCAACGGAAAGGGCTATCGTATCCCAGGGTACTTCTATACCTGATATTCCCAATAATAAAACTGCCAGAGGAGCGTAGAGCACGACCATCGCCAGGGAGTTTATGGCAGTCATCACCAGAGTATGTGCCATATTTCCTCTGGCAAGGTAACTCCAGACCAGTACCATGGCGGTGCAAGGAGCAACACCCAGTAATATTGTCCCGGCTCGATATTGTTCCACCTGTTCCGGTGTAAGACTATCACCAAATATTACCTCCAGAAACAGCCAGGCGAATAGCGCCATGGCAAACGGTTTTATTGTCCAGTTTGCAATCAGCGTAAGACCTATCGGTTTAGGTGAACGAAGTGCTTTCTTTATCTCCTCCCAGCTTATCTGCACCATTATCGGATAAATCATTGCGAAAAGGAGTACTGCAATTGGAATTGATATGTTAGCCACTTCCAGATCTGCCAGGAAATCGGAAATCCCGGGGAAAAGCTTCCCAAGACCAATCCCGACACCGATACACAACGTTACCCAGAGAGTCAAGTATTTGCCCCAGATTCCAAGTTTTCGTTCTTTTTCAGCCATTATGCATCCTTTCGTTATTAACATGACTAATCCGATTGATTTAGACAATAATATGGTATAATTAACTGGATTTCAAATGACGGAGGAGTTCACCAGATGTCTGATTGTTGTTCTGATAATGGATGCGGGTGCAACGCGACCACGATATATACCGAAAAGGAATGTCCCGATTGTGGCAGGAAATTACGCATGACCGGAAGTCTTCAAACGGTAAAACTTTATCTTACCTGCCCCGAGTGCGGATACCAGAGTTCGGAACTCACCCTGGATGAACTTCACGCACTGATATAAACTATCCCTCACTTCTTCCAGGTGAATATAGTAAATGATGGATCATTTTTCTGACAATGCCCGAGGGTGTGGAACCGGTACTATTATTCATACTGAAAAAGAATGTCCGGAATGCGGAAGGAAACTCCGAATGACGGGGAATCTCCAAACATTGAAATTGTACCTGACCTGTGTTTATTGCACGTATCAGAGTTCGGACCTAAGCCTTGATGAACTACACGAGTTGATATAAGAGTTTTATCCGTTCACAAAGTGACCGTACCCATCATTCATCTTTTAACTCAATAATTTAAAGTCATTTAATTCTGCGGCTATATCTGAGAGATCCAGTGATGTCATTAATCGCTCCGTTTGATAACCGGTTTCCTTATCCCAGCCCCGTAATCCGTAATACTCGTCCCGGATATTTTCGAACTCATCCTGTTTCAGTATTGTACCTTTTTTCGACTCCGGTTTCCCGTCTTTACCCGGTACCATGCATTCAGAACTGAAAAAGACGAACTCGAGCGGTCTTTCATAGAGTTTCCGGTTCAGCACATCGCCCTGTTTTCCTCCCCAGCCCTGCCTCATCAATACCGCTCTCTGCATGTTCATGTTTCTCTCGCCAATCTTCATCAATTCGGATTCATCCACTTCTCGACCGGTTATTGCTGATAAGATACGGCTTTCCAGTGTCAGTTTCCGAATACTTTCATCTATATCCCTGACCTGCCAGAGAGGCCAGACGAAATCGCAGAGTATCATGCTTTCCTTAACATAGCCGTAATCCTGGACGAGTTTCGCCGCCAGTGCTTTATCGTTACGTGAAACAAGGTTCCCCGCCTCGTGACTGCCCCAGTACTTTTCTGCAATTTCCTGAAACACTTCACTTGAAAGAAAAGCCCCTTCCCATCCGTCACGCCAGTTGTTCCACCTCGATACCGGCAGTGAGATGGAATGCAGTAACTGTATCGCCCTTCGAGGTTCAGTTGCGTAGATCATCGCGTGGGCAAGGATGTACCTGGGATCGTAATCCAGTGATTCATTACCCGACGTTATCATGCCCGGATCAACCTGTTTATCAGCTTCCCTGCCGACATATTCGGCGGCTTTTCGTGTTCCTTGAGCTAGTATCTCACCAAATCCTTCTCGAAATGCTATCTTCTGGACAAACACATTGATAAATTCGACGCTGCCGATCTTTGACAGAGGTAATTCGGTATTCTCATCATTCAGCAATCCTTCACGATAGCATCTACCAAGCCATTCGATGAGTGGAGAAACGACCGACGTATCCAGTCCGTATTCATCGCACAGCCTTGTACCCAGGTTACCAGCCTGTCTTGTTTCTTCAGTCATCCCGCCGTAATATCTCATAGCTGGTCCGAAGTACACTCCTGCTGCCGCGCATAGAAATTTATAGATGAATCCGTCAGCCTTATAGTATCCACGACTGCATCCGCTGATGCATCCAAAACAGGCCTTTCGTTGAATACTAAGCGGTAGTATATGTTCATAGTCTTCGTAATTCTTTGTTCGCAATTCATAAACCTGGTTTGCGATCTCATGAAGTTTTTCCGGATCCGCCGCAACCGGCTGTATCTTTCTTTCCTGTTTAATCACTACAGCCTTAAGGTTCTTGCTCCCCATCACACCGCCGAATCCGCTTGAACCCGAAGAATTCTCCGATGCCAGAACGGTAGCAAACGATACCATATTTTCACCAGCCGGACCTGTTGACAGCACCCTGACATCTTTCCCGTATTCCTGCCTGAGTATTGCTTCTGTCTGGTGAGTGGTCTTTCCTTTTAGATGCCCGGCATCCTTTATAACGGGCGACCCGTTATCGATCGCGATATACACAGGTTTGGCTGCTTTACCCTGAACAACCAGCCCGTCATATCCGGAGTACTTAAGCCAGGCGCCCCAGCTTCCTCCAAGGTTAGCATAGGAAAACGACTCAGGATCCATAGCTGCTGTCTTACCGCATATCTGCCAGCGGCAGCCGGCGAACCTGGTAAATCCCGCTAAAGGACCGGTTATGAATATAAGACGGTTTTCCGGTGCCAACGCTTTCGTTTCCGGCGTTGTTTCATCCCAGTAGATTTTAGCCGCTATTCCTCTCCCGCCAAGAAAACGGCCGGCATATCTGGACGTATCCAGGTAATCTATCTTCCCGTCCGAGAGATCTATTTTCAGAATTTTTCCAGCATAGCCATAATCAGACATTTTTACTTCTTTTCATTCAATATTGCGTATATCCTACAGTTTCATCACTAATTTCTCAAATAGTGCCACAAGTCTTGTGAAGTGAGACGTATGAATAGTATACTTCCGTCAGGAATATCTTCCTAATATGTACAGTCAAATGAGTGGAGACTTAGAAAAGTACCTGGGTAACAGCACAAAACTTGGCAGCATAGATGTCATGTGGGGTGAAGGAACTATGCCTGTCAAGATTACTACGTACTTGTCAGATACCATAGCCCCTGAACAATATATATCATCGGCACGATCGATAGTATTCAAGGAAAACTCCATACTTGTAGTAAGTCAGGAGAATGGACATCAATATATCCTCCCTGGCGGCAGGCTGGAACCGGGAGAAAGTCCACTGGAAGCCTTGCATCGCGAGATCCTCGAAGAGACCGGGTGGACTATCAGCGACCTGAAACATATCGGTTTCATGCATCTCCATTATCTTTTCAGTAAACCAGATGGTTTTAAATATCCCTTTCCTGATTCAATATGGCCGATATTTATCTCAGAAGCACTGGAATACAAATCTGAAACGGTTATACCTGATGACTGGGTTGATGATTCAGAATTCCTTGATATTATTGAAGTGAAGCAGCTTCCACTTGATAAAGGCGAGTTATTATTACTGGATCAAGCGTTAAAGATACGAGAATCCGGATTGTAG
Organism: Dehalococcoidales bacterium; assembly: GCA_020343555.1. Next base: position 74,633 of record CP070800.1, on the reverse strand, counting down.
TTGACCAATGTCAAAGATTTACCAAACTAAAAATGCCGCTGCCAAATATGATACTGCACGCGCTCTTCCTGAACATGCTACTTCTCTGCTGATCGATGTCCTGAAAGAAAACACCCCGGTTGACAGCATTTCTACCGTACTCGATCTCGGCGGAGGTACCGGTCGTTTTTCTTCGCTGCTGCAGAACCTGTACAAATGTCCTGTCTATACCCTCGATCCATCGTTAGAGATGCTGAAACAAGGAGTCTCTCGCAACCTTAACGACGTGCACTGGGTAACGTCTGCTGCTGAATATATTCCACTAAAAAACGATTCGATCAATCTGGTGTTCATGTCCAATATTTATCACCATCTTGAAAATCATAGTCTTGTTATCCATGAGATATCACGCGTTCTTATCGATAGAGGCAATCTTGTTATCCGCAACGGTACACAGGAAACCGACAGTGAAATAATCTGGAATCAGTTTTTCCCGGAAGCAATCAAGTTTGACGAAGACAGGATACCGCATAAACAGGATATAATCGACGCCGTATCATCACACAGTTTGAAATTTGTTGAATATAAAGTTATCTATCAAAAATTTGCTTCATCATACCAGGAATACTATGAAAAGATCAGTCAACGTGGTCTCTCCTCACTGTTAGCAATCAGTGACGATGCATTCAATAACGGATGTAAAAAATTCCGTGAGTGGGTAGAAACGCAACCTCCCGATACGCCTGTCTTCGAACCTATCGATCATTTCTTCTTTATCAAGGAATAAATAATGAATACATATGGATATGCAGGTAAGATCCTGGTAGTTGATCTCACAACAAGCAGTTCGCATGTATTACCCACTTCCGACTACTCGGGAAAATTCATTGGCGGTAGAGGTTTCGGAGTAAAACTTTTCAGTGAACTCGTACCACCCGATACCAAGTCTTTCGATTCTGAAAACTGCCTTATATGCGCGACCGGTCCGGCTACCGGCTTTTCCGGGCTTGCCGGATGCCGGTGGATCATGTGCGGTAAATCGCCTTCACGGGATCCTGAAATGTTCTCTTACGGCAACCTGGGAGGCAAATGGGGCTCCTCTCTTAAATTCGCCGGATATGATGCACTTGCTGTAACCGGAAAATCGGATTCTCCGGTCTACCTGTATATTCATGATGGAATAACAGAAATCAAAGACGCTTCTCACCTGTGGGGACTGACAACCTTCGATACACAGGAACGATTGACCAGCGAACTCGGCAAGAACGTCAGCGTATTGACCATAGGTCCGGCAGCAGAGAACCTGGTTGTCTTTGCTACTGCAATGGCTGACCGCGGAGCATCAGCGTCCGGAGGTATGGGAAACCTGATGGGTTCGAAGAACCTTAAGGCGATAGTGGTTGCAGGTGAAAAACGACCTGAAGCGGCTGATCCCGATACTCTCAAGAAAATATCGGACTATGTAAAAAGTATCAGGGCATCCACCTTTAACGCGCCATCGCCATGGGCGATACCGGGTGTCACGAAACCTGAAAACTGCTACGGCTGCGGAATCGGCTGTTCAAGACAGTCCTACAGGGCGGATGACGGTCGGCGGTACAAGTCGTTTTGCCAGGCAGGAACGATATACGGAATGGAAGCAATGACGTATTACGGCGAACGTAATAACGTACCACTGCTGGCAACACGTCTTTGTGATGCTTATGGCCTGGATACTGTCGTCACCCAGCCGTTAATTTCCTGGCTCAACCAATGCTTCCGCGAAGGCATAATTACCGAAGAACAAACAGGATTAAAGTTCTCCCAGACAGGAAGTTCTGAATTCATCAAAGAATTCGTTCGGCGTTTATCATACCGCGAAGGATTCGGCGATATCATGGCAAAGGGGACACTTTATACAGCCGAAACACTCGGTAAAGAAGCTACAGCACTTGTACGAAGGTATGTCGGTGCACGAACCAACGAAAGTCGAGACTACGATCCCCGCCTGATACCTACGACCGCTCTTTTGTTGGCTACCGAACCGAGGAAGCCGGTCGGTCAGCTTCACGGTATCAGCGGCAATACACTGATATCATGGTGCGCCTGGCAGAGAGATAATACTGAAGGATTTCTATCAACCGATGATCTATGTATCCTTGCTGAAAGATTCTGGGGTGGTGAAAAAGCTGTCGATTTCTCTACTTATGATGGTAAAGCACTCGCCGCGAAAAAGGTACAGGACAGAGCTTATGCTCAGGAAAGTCTTATCCTGTGTGATGTCCACTGGCCGATGCAGGTTACCGCTGAGGACGCACCGGAAGGCCATGTCGGCGATCCATCAATCGAAAGCCGTATATATTCGGCGATTACCGGTAGAGAAACATCCGAAGATGAACTCTATCGTTCCGGAGAAAGGATACTGAATCTGCAGAGAGTCGTATTACTTCAGTATGGATGGAATGGAAGAAATGATGATTCTGTCATGGATTACTATTTTAACGAACCTTTGAAAAAGGGAGATGTTTTCTTCAGCCCGGAGGGTATTATGCCCGGACCGGATGGAGAGTTGATTTCAAGGTTAGGCCTGACGCTTGATCGTGAGGAATATAACGGGATGCTGGACGAGTACTACCAACTTCGTGGATGGGACTCTGCTGGCCTGCCTACGGCTGAAAAACTGAACGAACTCGGATTGTAATCAGCTACAATATCAACATTGCATCCCCGAAACTGTAAAATCGGTACCGATTTTCCACCGCTTCCTTATAAGCTTTCTTGATATTTTCAGTACCTGCCAAGGCTGAAACCATCATGACCAGGGTCGAACGCGGCAGGTGGAAGTTCGTAATCATCGCGTCTGTAATCTTGAACTGGTATCCAGGTAATATGTAGAGGTTCACCCATCCTTCGTAAGGCTTTATCTTATCGTCATTGCTGTTCTGCGCTGCCGCTTCTACCAATCTTACGCTTGTCGTTCCAACGCAGATGATCCTGCGTTTCTCACTCTTCGCTTTACTGATTTCCGATGCAGTCTCATCATCAAGGATTCCAAATTCGCTATGAATAACATGTTCCCGGGGATCTTTTTCTTTCACAGGTCGGAAGGTATCCAGGCCAATATGAAGAGTAGTGAAAAGGCATTTCACTCCTTTATCGGATATTTCAAGAATGAGTTCCGGAGTAAAGTGCAGTCCAGCGGTCGGTGCCGCAGCACTGCCTTCCGGATCGGCATATACCGTCTGATATCTTTCAGGATCATCCAGGTGCGTATGAATATAAGGAGGTAACGGCACCTCCCCCAGATCACGCAGCAGGTTGTTGTCCGAAAATTTGATAATCCTCGTACCGCCTTCACCAAAATCGACGGCTTCTGCCGTTATGGTATTACCGGTTTTAGCATTTGTTACCTCAATGATCGTTCCCTGCCGGATACGCTTTCCCGGCTTGACCAGGGTCTGCCATGTTCCGTTATCGAGTTTTCTCAGCAGGAGTAATTCAACACTTCCACCGGTATCTACTCGTATTCCTTTTAACCTTGCTGGAATTACGCGACTGTTATTGAAAACAAGAACGTCACCGGATTTGAGATATTCGGTAATAGCTGTAAACTGCCGATGTTCTATCGTACCGTCCTGCTTGTTTAATACAAGCAGTCGTGACTGATCCCTAGTTATAATCGGTGTCTGCGCTATCAGTTCGGACGGCAGATGATAGTCGAAATCGCTGGTTTTCATTATTCGTTTTGTTACAGGCGCCGGTATGATTCAGGCCGGAGTGTCGACTGGTCGCCTTTTCCAATCACGCTCTTCAACTGGGCAACCATTTTTTCTTTCTCATGGGGAAGCCTTCCCCTTACTGCGAGATAATTTGAGGCATGCATCGAGCTGAAGAAACAATTGGTAAAATTTGAGTTTTCTATCATTATCAGCAGTTCTTTAAGCGACTGAAATTCCGAAATTGTATGAAATCTGCCTTCGGTCATTTCTTTCATAATAGGAGCATCTTCTACGTACAATAGAGTAAGTGCGCCAACATAATCAGGATCCATTTCATTTAATACCCTGATCGTTTCATAGGCATGTCTTTCACTTTTTTCAACACCACCAAGCCCCAGAATTACCATTACAGAAGTAAGCATTCCTGCAGTTTTCACTCTTTTCACTGCTTCAATCATCTCTTCCGATGTTATCCCTTTCCCTACATCTCTCAGCACCTCGTTATCGCCACTCTCCAGCCCTATATAGACGATACCCAGTTTCAACTTTTTCAGTTCTTCGAGTTCTTCTTGCGTTCGCCGTAGTATATCCTTCCCTGTTGCATAAATTGCTACCCGTTCAACGAGGGGCAGTTTTTTATTCAGGTGTTCAAGAACCATTTTAAGCTTATCGTATGGATATACGAGCGCGTCTGCATCCTGTAGAAACACTCCTTTTCCATCCCAATCACTTGCCACCCAGTAAACGATATCTGGTACGCCCGGAATGCGTACGTTATTGTTTACGTACATTGCCAACGCATCAATCTCATCAATCACTTCCTCAACATTCCGTATCTGCAGCTTTGAACCGTAATATTGACAGAATGTACAGGTATTATTGGAGCATCCCGCCGTCAATGGCAGATAATAGCTTCGAGCTTCACTAGGAGGTCTTATAATATCTGGTCTTTCGAATGCCATATTACTTCCTTTCTTGAATTATTCTAATTAATATCTGCTTCAGACTCAAGTAAAAAAAGGCGAGTCCCGATTAAATCGGGACTCGCCGGTCCACCTCCACCTCCTACAACCACACTATCTATTATATAGTTGATTCCAAGATATCTCTGTGACTTTAATCACTAATAATTACTCTATTCGTCGTCAAACAGTTCATCCTCGAAATCTTCATCGAAGATCCCTGCTGCAACCGGAACTTTGTTTACCGATACCCTTTCCAGATCAATACGATAGGAGCACATCAGGCATTTCTGGTAAACATCATCGAAGTCTTTCTCAATGTACATATCACTTCCACATCTTGGACAAGCCTTCAACTTCCATGTCACCATCTCTATCACCTTCCCAACATCCACAGGTAATATTCAGGTTAAGATAATTCTAATAACTGGAAAAAATTGTGTATGTGATAATAATCTCAATATGGAAACTCGAGGTTGAAAAGTTAACAATAAGCGTGGAATATAAGCATATGAAGTATAATTAATGAAATGAGAACTCGAGAGAAGATCCCAAAAAAGAAAATCTAGTCCTCTACTATAATCTCAAACGGACAGGTTATAGCATCCTGGGGGCAAACAAGTTCGCAGTTCCCGCACCACCTGGTGCAACCGCTGCATTTGTGTGATTCATCATATCTTGCCTTATTGTCAATGATAATTAAGGCTTTGCATGAACATACTGTGACACAAACACCGCATCCGTCACATTTTTCTTTATCTATTTGAGGCATACAGGTATTAATCGTTCTCCTACTTCCTTACACGACAATAATACCGTTCAAGTATTATCTCTGTATGTAACAATTATCTCAAACAGGTTCTTCGACCATTTCTCTTAGCGCTTCAATATCCGTTATAGTAACTTTGTGTCTATTCAGTTTTATCAGACCATCTTCTTCCAGAGTTTTTAATGACCTGCCGACAACTTCACGAGCACTTCCTGCCATGGCAGCCATTTCCTGCTGCGTCAGACGTGGTCCATTTGCTTCCTCCGCACCAGCGTATTCAAGTAATATTTTAGCTACTCTTCCGATCACGTGTCTAAAGGAAAGATCCTCAACAAGTGTAACTAACTCACGTACCTGTTCAGCCAGCACCTTTATCGTATTATGCGCTACTATCGGATGATTCTGAATTATTGCATTAAGTTCATTCTGGCCTAATTCGAAAATCACTGCTTCACCCATTGCCTGAGCACTTGCCGGATTCAATCCTTCATCGAAAATCCCTACATCGTTAAAAGAATCGCCTGGTCGGGCGATGCTGAGTATCTGTTCCTTTCCCTCAATCGATGTTTTAAAAATCTTCACGGCTCCGGAACAAACTACATACAATGCGGTGGCCTTATCACCTTCGTAAATGATGATATCACCGCGTTCGAAATGTTTCTCTATCGCAAGTTTTTTAATGGCTAGGTGTTCATCTTCACTTAAGCCATCAAAATATGGAATATTACACACAAATTCCTGAGTATCCATTTTAATTAATCACAGTATTTCCAGGCATATCGTCAGATGTCATATTCTAACACGACTTTTCAAATAATACTACATAATACTCTATTTAAACAGTCTTGTGGTTCTGCATAATATAGCTAATCTTGCTATTTAAATGAGGGAAAGCCAATAGCTCGTCTTATTGTCTATGGGGATTGTATCCGTTTACATGCTGTATATACAGCCGCAATAGTGCTGGCGGTGAATCCCCCAATCTTTAGCTAACGTGGTCGCCCGTTGAAATCCGGCTTTTTTCTTGAAATCCCTGGTTAAGAATCTATCACCACCAACCTCCAAACCTATCCTGTTCACAATACCAGCCGGTTTACGAGGTCCTATCGTCAGAGTGGTTGTAAAGCAGTCAATATCAGAATTGAGTAGTCGCTCGTATGTTTCCTCAAGCCTGTACCTGAAACAGACTTCGCATCGTTTCCCGCCTTCCGGTTCTTCTTTCAATGACTCGGTTTTCGTCATCCATTCATCGGCTTTGTATAATCCTTCTTCGAGCGGAAATCCCATTTCTCCGGCTACTTTTTGAGCAGCTTCCAGCCTTCTCAGATACTCTTCATACGGGTAAATGTTCGGATTGTGAAAATACCCGGTTACCTCGAATCCTTCAGACAATAACTGTTCAGCAGCTCCTGCAGCACAGACGCCACAACAGATATGAAGAAGCACTTTCATTCCCATGAGTCCATTACTTTAATGACCTGGTTAAAATCTGTAAATGAGGTACACGAGAGTTTCTCAGAATTACAGTACTCGATCATTGAACCGGTGGCAAAAACATGGTGGCATTTACTTGCCGGTCGAACATCGGATCGACCATCACCGAGGTATATAACCGTATAGCCATGGTTGAGATAATACTCGGTATAAGCCTCCTTAACATCCTCGTCCAGATATGTTCCGTCAGGTCCTCTGTGTCTGACAATAAGTCCGTTCTCTCCGAAAACCGTATTCGACGCATGCACTTCCACGTTATTGAATCCAATTCTTCCGAGAATATCGTCTATATAGAAATCAAGGCCGTTACTGACGATCACGAACTGGTAATCCTTTGCACGACAATACTCCATGAAATTTATGAAACCTTCCCTGACCGAAACTTTCTCTCTTATCAATCCCAAAAGGGTTTCTTTATCGGCTTTAACAAAAGCAAAAACCTTCGAGTTAAACTCGCCAACAGTCATTTCACCCTGCTGGTATTCTTCGAATAATGGTCGCCACTTGTCCGGGATATAGGCGTCCAATATCGTGAAACTGGCGTCTTCTACCGTGATGGTACCATCGAAATCGCACTGCACCAGTGTTTTGTTCTGTCCCCTCAATCCCTAGACCCTTTCAACTTTCAGCAGATTCGTTTGTCCCGGGATTCTCAGCGGGATTCCAGCGGTAATGACTATCAGGTCGCCTTCATTGACAATACCTGTCTCTAAAGCCGATCGTCTAGCCAACTCGAATGCATCTTCAAGCTCATCTGATTCCGGTTTTTTAACAGGAACGACTCCCCATGGTAATGTCAAACAGTTTACTACCTTCTGTGAGGGAGTGACTGCAATAATCGGCTGCATCGGTCGGTATTTTGATACTCGCAGAGCTGTGGTTCCTCCGGACGTAAAAGTAACGATAGCTTTTGCATCTACCTGGTCTGCTATCTGGCATGCAGCCCTGGCTGTAGCATCGTTAACCTCGGGCAAAAGTCCGTACGACCCACTTTCAAGAACCTGATGGTAAGATAATGCCGTTTCAGCTTCCATCGCGATGCGATTCATCATCGCTACTGCTTCGACGGGATAATTCCCAATCGCTGTTTCCTCGGACAGCATTATGGCATCGCTGCCATCAAGCACCGCGTTCGATACGTCTGTGGCTTCCGCCCTGGTGGGTAGAGAAGATCTCACCATGGATTCAAGCATCTGCGTTGCCGTGATAACCGTTTTTCCCCGCTGGTTAGCTTCAATTATCAACCGCTTCTGTGCCAGCGGGACTTTCTCGATACTTATCTCAAGCGCAAGGTCACCTCTTGCCACCATTATCCCGTCACTGACTTCGATTATTCCCTTGCTGTTCTCAAGGGCTTTCGCCTGTTCAATCTTGACGATCAAAGGTTTTTGGAGATCGATAGTATTCAATAAGTCACGTATTTGACTTACCTGTTCGGCAGAGGTGATAAAGGAGAGGGCGATAAAATCGACATCCTGTTCGCAGGCAAACTCCAGGTGATCTTTGAATACTTCAACTATACCACCGCTACGTCTCTTATAACCCGGTAAGTCTAGCATCACACCGGATGGTTCTCCGAGTTTTTCACTTATCGAGCGGATGATTGATATCGTCCTGGCATGTTCTTCGAAATTACCGTAGGATAAATTGAGTCGTGCAACATCCATACCAGCTTTCAGCATATTCTCTATCATTTCAGGAGAACTGCTTGCCGGACCAAGAGTGCATACTATCTTACTGTGTATTCTCATTTCAAATCAGGGAAATTAACCAAGTATATTATATCACGGGTAGATCCGACTGAAGAATAATACATACCATACTTTGATATTAATAATTTCAGTATTTACCCTAGCAGCCTCCTGTCATTGTTGATAAACAAGTTACGAGGTGGAGTAATACTCCACCTCGTACAAACAAATCAATCTTGGGTATCGTATTTCTAGTGTCCCATGGTATCTTTCATATCCTGGTCGACCCAGACCCATTTTGACCAGTTGAATGCCAGCCAGCCGACAGAATTCTCACCCGAGTAATTCTTCATCCACGACCACCAGAGAGTATAGGTAGGATACCTTGGTGTTGGTATAACCCAGGCTCCCGGAAGAAGGTATTTCGCAATTTCTCTAGTTTCTCTCATTGCCGCTTTAAGGTCTGTAATAGCAGTTGTGCGCATATGGTCAGCAGCTTCATTAACCCATTCATCATCGATTTTACTGAAATTACTCGAAGTTATTCCTGTATACCCGGCTACTTCAGGCCATGAAGAAGGAGGTGGTATACCAGCAACAACCATTTCTTCGTATGAATAACTGTTTAGTATACCCCAATACGCGCCAAACTCCTGGACGTTAAACACTAACTCGATACCAACTTTAGCCCACTGGTCTTTAATTATAGAATAATAATCGACGCTGGTTTCAGTCATCAATACTTCTCCTTTAAAGCCTCCAGGATATCCGGCTTGAGAAAGAAGTTCTTTTGCTTTCTCAGGATTATATGTGTACAATTCTTTGATCTCGGCAGGACAATCCGGATCATCAAGGCTGAGATACAAGTCCTCATAACCTTTCTGATACCAGTAAGGCCAGGTAAGAATTTGTCCAAGACCTTGATACAGACCTTCATTAATCTCATTGAAATCAGTAGCCATCATCATCGCCTTACGGACACGGACATCTGCGTATGGTGTACCAGGCAGATCCGTCCTCATACCCAGTAACGGTTGGGCACTCAAGCCGCCTACTGCTTCTATTATCTCAGGACTTGCCCTGACCATCATGTTCTTATCTTCGATAGACAAAGCACCAATCTGAGCGAGGTTACCGGTACGGAAGGCGGCTTGCTGGGTAGACGCGTCCTCTATAAGGAGATACTTGATTTTATCGAGATAAGGCAGCTGGTCACCTTCTCCGGGGCCAATCGGGTTTTTCCCCCAGTAGTTAGGATTCCTTTTCACTGTGGTTATATTGCTGGGGACATAGTCTTCGATCATGAATGGACCAGCACCAACGCAAGCCTGCCAGTCAGTCGTCGATTCGGCTTGGTACTCTTCGTCTATCTCGGGTGGGAATATCTGAGTTCCATCGCACAAAAACATTATACCGTCTAGAAGTCGCCCTACAGGGAAAGTGAATGATATTTCGTTCGGGCCTACTTTCTCCCCATAAATACCATGCATCCAGGGGAAAAATAGGTAGATATAGGCTCCGGGATGTGATCTGGAATCATTCATACGCATATTGAAATTCCAGAGAACATCATCAGCAGTCACTTCCCTTCCACCAACCAGTTGACTGACAGGGTTAGTTGGATCGAGACTGTAATGTATACCCTCTTTGACCTTTATGTAGACAGTGCCAGTTTCTCCATCATCGTTTGCCTCCCAGCGTATATCCTCGGCAAGATAATATGCTTTCATATCACGTAAGTTAGTACTGGTCTCCCAGCCAACGTCAGCGGTACCATAACCACCAGCATTTCCTTTTGCCCAATCGCCGTTCCATAGCCAATCGTTGCACATCTGGACAGGAGGCGACGGTGCTAACGACCAAGGAAGGAAGTCATTCACGTCCCGCGCCATAGAAAGTGTAATCGATCCACCATATTGAGGTTTATCGGAGGACATGACAATTTCTTCCTTTTCGTCCGTCTTCTCTTCTTCACCGCCAACTGTCACCGTTTGCCCTTTATCTTCCTGAGTAACAGTTCCTCCAGTATCTTCAGACTCGCAGGATACTAATACTAAAGATAAAACCATAACACAGCTTAGTACCATCCATCCAATCTTTTTCATCATTCTATCCGACCTCCTTTTTAGACTCGTTGAACTAGTAGTGCTGAACGACCCTTGCAGCTCGTTCAATAATATTTTTCAGCTTCACCTCCTGTATACATAATTTGGAAATTCTAAAGGCACTTAATATCACCGATCAAACCGGTAATTTCAGTGCCTATTATCATCTTTATCACCTCCTCTGGTAGAAGGTGTGAGATGGATAGCGTCTATTTAGTTGTTATGTCAGTTTAGCTTGAAGTGTAGTTCTTTTATGTCATTTTGTCAACAGTCATCGTTTTTTACTACCGGGTTTATTTTTTTAAACTCAATATATGTTCGCAAAAACCGTCTCCAGCCGGAATAGACTTGCCTATCGTGTATTTTATATCCGGATTCAGTCCTTCCACCACCGTCTTTTCCATCGTCGTATGAGCAAGGCATAATTCCGGATTCGTAAAATGAAGAGGGCAATCTACGACTGTGATGATTATCTCTTCAGGGCTCTTTGATACCAGTTTTATACCATTCGTATTCCAGTCCACGGTCCTGAATATTCTTAACAAATACATCGCAACCGATTCAATATCATTCTTTTCAAGCGCTTTTCTGGCGCGGGGAACAATACTCTCACCATACTCTCGACTCATCTCGGAAATCATTACCAGGCCTTCCTGCCCAAACCTGTCAAATATATAATTGTAATAACTCGTGATCCTTGCATAAAGACCTTTTACCGCACTTCTGTATACCTGCTCGAGTGTCCTGTTATCCTGTGTCACATTAACTCTCCGTTCGTTACTTTTCAGTGGCTTTTATTATCGTTTTCCCGACATTTTCGATGAACTCCGAATCATATCCTTCAATGCTTCCTGCGTCACATAGCTTAGCCAGGTTAGTATCGATTGGAAGCTGTCCCAATAAAGGCGTATTTGTCGCTTTCACCATTTCCTCACCCTGGCTTTTTCCGAACACTTCAATTCTCTTATCTATCTCTTCCACATAGAGATAACTCATATTCTCGACAACACCGAGTATCGGCTTATCCATCTGCTGAGCCATTCTAACCGCTTTTTTCACTATCATTGCGGTCAGGTCCTGCGGGGTATATACCATTATCACGCCCGATACCGGAAGTGTTTGCATCACGGTAAGGGGTGCATCCGCGGTTCCCGGAGGTAAATCAACGACCAGGTAATCGAGTTTACCCCACACTACCTCTTCCCAGAATTGCGTAATCGCCCTGCCGATAAGTGGTCCACGCCATATTACTGCTTCTTCCTCACTCGGAAGAAGCAAGTTTATCGACATCAATTCTATACCTGATTTCGAAGAGACCGGCAGGATACCCGATTCGGAACCGGCGGGACTTCCGTTTATACCGAACATTTTCGGAATACTCGGACCGGTGATATCAGCATCAAGGATACCGGCGGTTTTACCCAGTCTGTTTAGTGAGATCGCTGTGAGTCCCGCGACCAGTGATTTCCCAACTCCGCCCTTACCACTCATTATCGCTATGACGTTACCTATCTCGTTCAACTCAGAAGGAGTTGCTTCCACATACTTTATTATTACCTTAAAGTCTTTTTCTTCGTTCCGAACAGCTTCGATTACTTTTTCCTTAAGCCATTCCTGTGTACCTTCGTTTAACGCAGTAGAAGCCAGTGTAATCGTCACCTTTCCATCATCTAATTCTATACCGCGAACCAAATTCAGCTCATTGACACTTCTTGCAGCGGCAGGTACAATCACCGTTTCAAGACATTTTTCTATCGTTTCCCTGGTTAACATCGGCTTGCCTCCGGTCTGGTGTGCATGAAGCTATTCTCCTTTCAGTACTTAGTGAAAATTTAATATTCCTCTTTTGCCATTAGCCGGGAATAATACATCGACGAGGTGAGATAAAGCGGCGCCAGCGGGTTGTGGCCGGTTACCCTGTCTTTCACCGCTATCACGGTCATCGGCACTTTACAATATTTGATAAAAAGAGTGTCGTGCCCAAGACACAGTCCAAGCATCACCGCGAAATCGATGTTCTGCCTGTTTAGCAGTTCGGCTTGAGCGATAGGATTACACATCGACTCAAAATTATCCGGGCCTATTATCTTCTCTTCGGGCTTGATCCCGATAATTTCCTTCGGTTCAGCACCAACCTTGCAACATACCGATACCACTTCGAATCCCTTATTTTCGAGTACATCGGTCAGCATCTGTGCTTCCTTTGCCAATCCGCCACAGAAAGCAAGACCGAGTTTATGGTAGTTATTTTTTTTCGCAAACTGGATTAGCTCCAAAATCCGCGGATTCTTAGTTCTCATCCCGCCATCAACACGTTCGTAACATTCAAACTCCTGGACAGAAGCCAGTCTGGCAAATTCCTGCACATCCGGTTTTCTATATTCTTCGTTAACATCTTCCAGAACGTCGGGCATCAGCTTCATCGGGCAGAAATCAGGCGCCCCGTCTTTCACGGGTATTTCATCTGCTTTTATGAAAGGAGTGCATGTTCGCTTCCCACAATGGGAACACATGGTATGTATTTCTTCTGTCATCTTTTCTCACCCCCTGAATTCATTACATTAGTTTAACCTTTCTGACTCAATTTGGTAAATCTCGTGTGTTTGATTTTTATGGTTTTTCAAAAAGTACGCCAAGTTATATAATGAATGAGTAAATCAAGAATGGACTAGAAAGGTTTCTTACGTATATGGAAGAAAAAACAATCGTTTTCGATCCGTTTCTGTGCACCGGCTGCATGCGCTGTATGACAACATGTTCAACCTATAACAACGGGGCGACAAGTCTTGCGAAGGCACGACTGCAGGTAGCCAGGCACGAAGGTCATGCCATCACGGAAATCGATGAAGAAGACGAGCTTATATTTGAAGCACTCACCTGCCAGCAGTGTGACGTTCCATACTGCATGCATTTCTGCCCGGTAAATGCCATCAGCAGAAATAATGAAACCGGTGCCATGGTTATTAATTACGACAAATGTGTCGGGTGCCGGATGTGTATGGCTGGCTGTCCTTTCGGAGCCATAAGATATGATACCCTGAGGAAACGAGTCTTTAAATGTGAATTATGTGACGGAGATCCCCAGTGCGTAAAATTCTGTCCCGCCGATGCTCTCCAATTTTTGCCTAAAAGTGTCGCAAATACTCCCAAATTCGATTACCTTTCCAGAAAGATTACGGAGAGCAGAGCAGAATAAACCGAGTAAATACATGTTATGCCAAATTCACAAAAACCTGCTTTTTTGAATTTCGTGCGTAAAAGTTGACATCGCCTCAAAGACTATGATATAATGATAAAAATCCTGAAGAATTTTCGGGATTTTTTGTCTTTCCATTTCGTACTCTTTCTTTGAAGAATAATGTATAATGTTCCCCGATCAATAGATGGAGGTTTGAACATGTCAACAATTCAAGAAATTAATTCCTATGGGGAAGACCTTGAACGAATTCTCCAGTTACGCACTTCACCTATTGCTGTGAAAATGCTGGAAAAAGAAGAATATATACCTGAAGGGTCGATACGACCGAAAAAGGACCGCGGATACCACCTGGCACAGTGCCAGGTCTTCGCCATGTCACGCCGCAGCGGTGAAATGATAGCCATGCTCAAGGAAGACAACTGGTGCTGGGCTCCGCTGATGGGGTACGGGCTGGTCGAGGATCCACAGGATGAGTTCGTCAATAGCCACGCCTATTTCCCATGTTTCGAGGTTGGGAAGTATATCGGCATCGTGACTGCTCCTCTGAAAACGGCGTCGTTCGAACCGGATATGGTTCTTGTCTACTCGAATACCGCCCAGTTGAGGAATCTCATCGGTGCGGTGAAATCGCGTGACAAAGCCCTGGTCAGTTCCGTATTCGACCCGATAGATTCCTGTGTCTATTCAGTCGTACCAGTCATTGAAAACAACGAATACCGCGTCACCATACCCGATCCCGGCGAGTATGAAAGAGCCATGGCCGGTGAAGACGAGATGATCTTCTCAATCCCGAAAGATAAACTGGCCGGTCTGGTGGAGACGCTTCGGGAAACGGATCGCAGAGGAGGAGGTTACAGACGGCAGACCTATATCATGACTCCGGATTTTAGGCGACCGCCCTTCTATAAGGATCTGTTCAAGAAGTGGGGATTGGACACCGAGGAATAAAAGGATTACTTCTGCGGTTCAATAATCACCTTGACTGATTTACCGGCTTCGGCAACAAGCTGAAAACCAAGCCCGACATCATCCATCGGCAGGATATGAGTTGTCATTATTTCCGTGTTGATGACTCCCAGCTTAACCAGTTCCAGCGCTTCTCGGTAATCGTCAGGGCTGGCTGCGTATGAGGTTGTGAGAGTTACGTCGTTTCGCCAGAAAGTATCGTTCACTGAAAACGGTATTTCCACGCCGGGTCCGGTTGCTGCGAAGAACAACACGGTCCCGCTACGGTCTACTGAATCGAGAGCCTGTCTCACCGCAGATATTGCTCCGGTACACAATACAACCACGTCTGCCGAATATCCATCATTCAGTTCCTTTACTCTTGAAGGCACATCTTCACTGGCATTGATCACGACATTGGCCCCAAGGTTTTCTGCCATATCCAGCCTGTATTGGCTGATATCTGTCGCGATTATCTTTCCGGCACCCACGTGTTTCGCCATCTGGATATAAAGAAGCCCGGCAATACCGCTCCCAATGACAAGCACGGTATCATCATTTTTCATATTCGTTTTTCTCAGTCCTCTTAGAACGCAAGCCAGCGGTTCGACAAATGTCGCTTCCTTGTATGACACCGAACCGGGAATTGTAAAAACACCCCGGTCTACTACAATTTCCGGTAAACGTACGAATTCCGACAATCCTCCCGGATAGAAATTGGTGGTTCGAAGGGTATCGCACATCGTATGATGTCCACTGAGACAGTACTTGCATGTATTGCACGGGACGTGATGAGCTATAGTTACTCTGTCACCTTCGTGGTATTGTGTTACTCCCTCGCCCACTTTGACGATCTGTCCGCCGACTTCATGCCCCAATATAAGCGGTGCCCGGTCGATACGATACCATTCCATGACGTCGCTCCCACAGATACCGCAGGCTTCTATTCGGACAAGCATCTCGCCGGCGCTGATATCCGGCACAGGCATTTCTTCTACACGGACATCGTGGTTATTGTACCATCGAGCGACCCGCATACTCGATTATGCCTTCTTAACTTTTTCTGTGTTGAATATCTCACGGGCTTCTTTCGGGTCGGCTTTCTTGTGGATAATTGCCCTGAGTGCTTTTATCATTGCTACCGGGTAATCGTGTTTCCAGATGTTCCGTCCCAGGTTTATCCCAATAGCGCCTTTTTGCATCCCGTCGTAGACAAAGTCGAACACTTCACCTTCGTTCTCGGTCTGGGGACCGCCTGCCATCACGACAGGAACCGGACATCCCTGCGTCACTTTGTCGAAATCCTCGCACCAGTAGGTCTTTACCACACGTGCGCCCAGTTCGGCTGAAATGCGGCTGGCGAGAGCCAGGTATCGTGCATCACGTTTTTCAAGTTCCTTTCCGACTGCAGTTACAGCCATTATCGGTATTCCGTATCGTTCTCCCTCGTTAACCAGTTTTCCCAGATTCAGCAAGGATTCTTTTTCGTAGTCACTTCCAACAAAGACGGATATGCCGACTGCAGCCGCGTTCAACCGTATGGCTTCCTCCATAGATGTTGTCAGACCTTCATCAGCAAGGTCATGACCAATTACACTCGTTCCACCGGATACTCTAAGAATAACGGGCTTCGAATTTACCGGGTCTACACACGCTCTTAAAACGCCCCTTGTAATAAACAGAGCATCCGAGTACTGTAATAAAGGTGCGATTGTTTTACCTGGTTCCTCTAGCCTGCTGGTCGGCCCCTGAAAATATCCATGATCGATCGGCAAAAAGAGAGCATGCCCGTCTTTTTGTATTAACTGTGACATCCGGTTTTCCATTCCCCAGTCCATTGATAAACTCCTTCCTCACATCAAGTTAGTTTTTGGAATATACCACCTGTGCGGCTTCATCATTATACTATAACCTCTCCGTCATATTCAGCCGCTTCCAGATTAGAACAATAAAAAGGGCAGGATAATGAAATCCTGCCCCCCTATCCTACAAGAATAATTACAATCCTTATGCGAAGGTGATAATGTTCCTTAGAGCTACGCCTTTATTAACTGCGTCGATAGCATCGTTAATCTTGTCCAGCGGGTAGTGTTCGGTAATAAGTTCGTCAAGCTTAAGTATCCCAGCCTGGTAAAGTGCAACAAGTTTAGGGATATCCTGGCTGAGATTCGTAGTACCCATGAAACTGGCTGTGAGTACTTTCTCGAAGTCGATAATATCCATCGGGAACACTTCCAGATTTGTTGTAGCCAGTCCGACAATTACCGCAGTACCCTGTCTGGCTAGCATAGCAACCGCCTGGGCAATAGCTGGCGTAACGCCGACCGTGATGATTACGTGGTCAGCTCCATAACCGCCTGTCAGTTCTTTAACCTTTTCTACCGGATCGCCTTTCGAACCGTTCACCACATGGGTCGCACCAAATCCTTTTGCCGCTTCAAGTTTATTGTCCAGCATATCTACCGCGATCACAGGATAAGCTCCGGAAATGGAAGCTCCCTGGATGGCATTCAAACCGACTCCACCGACACCGATAACCACACAGCTTTGTGCAGGTTTAACCTTTGCCTTGTTTACAACGGCACCATAACCCGTGATTACACCACAAGCCAATAGAGCCGCCCTGTCCATCGGCATATCCGCCGGAATTGGCACTACCTGAGATTTGTCAACCATGCAATACTCGGCGAACGAAGCGACCCGGAGACCATGATTAATTGCCTGTCCCTGTTTATTCTTCCATCGGCTTTCGCTGTCAAGAGGCCAGGCAGCCTGACACATATGAGGTATACCGGTTTTACAGTATTTGCATTCCCCGCAGGATCGAAGCAGTGATACGACAACAGGATCGCCTTTTTTTACATTGGTTACTCCTTCTCCAACTTCGTCGACATATCCTGCAGATTCATGGCCCGGTACGAATGGTAAAGCACCGGGAAGATCGCCGCCCATAAAGTGAATATCGCTGTGACAGACCGCGGTTGCCGCCAGCTTAACCTTCACTTCACCCTTGTGGGGCGATTCCATGTCCAGTTCTTCAACTACGAGTGGTTTTCCATACTCATAACATACTGCTGCTTTCATTTTTACCTCCTACACCCGAAAGAATAACCAACCTTATACCCGAATGTCAATATCATGTTTTATATATTTAATATTTGTATATAATAGTCCTTCTCGTACTCACCCATCTGATCACTCTTTGAAAATGGATGAACCTATCGGAAATATTATCGATAAAGAGAGTAAACAGAATATGAGAAAGAAATAAGTTCTCCCTAGGGCTCAGTCACAATTCCTACTATTATTAATCCTTAAAGTATCCAAAATCGCTAGTTAAGAATTTGCGGGTCGGTGTTCAATATCGTTGTACTGTATATGAACAACACTATTTTCCCATTGAGATCGAAATTTTCATAAATCAGTTCTTTCCTGACATACCTCAGATCGAACAGTGTAACCTTTTTAAAGTGTTGAGCGAGGAATGGTGCCAATGAGTGCGAGTAGGAGTCTTTGAACACTATGAGTTCTTCATCGCTTTGCGCTTGGTCGTTTTCGATAACAGTGATGGGCCCTAATCCACCGATAAAAGTATCATAAGGATCAAGGCTTTCGATTTTATCCCTGAAATATATCGAGTCGTAATCCGAATAATCATCAAGCGCTTCGTATCTTCGAACTGTCATGTTATCCAGGTAATCATTATGGGCGAAATACATGCGATCTTTTTCGATCGACATCACAACAGCTTTCCCATAATTACTACCTACATAGGAATCTGTTGCCATTTCGAAAGTGTAGTTTGTAATCGGTTCGTATCCCAACGCTGAAATCAATATTTCGTATGCATGAATAGCCCCTTCCGTTGTCCAGTGGTGGTCGGTTATATAGAAAAGATCTTCGTTGCCTGCTGTAGCAAGACCCATGAGGTTAACGTATTCAGCATCAACGTTCTGCTTCAGATAATCTGCGATAAGGTTTTGATCAGACAGAAGGTACTTGTTTCTATCAAGCATCTGTGCCTTTGATGGTATGATCGACAGGTATATATCATTAGAATCGATTGAAGTAACGATGTTATTGATAAGATTGGCAGCACGTTCAATATAACGTTGGTTGATACCATAGAATTTATCGTATAGATTATTGTCGACAATGTATACTTCGTTATTCTCTTTCCTGAGCAATATTTTTCTTTCAACAACAGATTTGATAGCCCTGAAATCTTCTCTTAGCACTGCCTGATCCTGCAGGAAGTCCCGGTAGTCTGCGGCGAAGTCACCATTGAAAATCGCTCGAGCCGATATCGCGGGTGTTTGGGCTAGCTTACGCCGCTCACTAATACTGATCTCCTCAGGCTTTCTAAACAAGCCGGAGATAGTTAATCCGAAAATGACTACTAAGAAAACGGCACTTGCTATTATGTTTAAATATCTCATAAGCAACTCTCTAGAACCTGAAATACAGGAACGGGTTGAATGATGAATCAATCAGATAGGCAATACTTATCGTTATTACAGCCAAGTAAAACACCGGCGTGATTATTGCTCTCAGAATTAGCGTATTTGAGTACCGATCATAAATGTTCTTGAACAAAGGTGTGGCGCCTATTCCGGATATTAACAATAGAACAAGGTTCGAACGAAGGATATAAACAGACTCAAAATTAAAGATGTCAATCTTATTCACTCCGAACATGTTACCAAGGTAGTGAAAGATCTCACCAGGAGAACCAAGTTCAAAGATAACCCAGCTGATTACCACAATAAGTAACGTATATAAATGCCCCACAGCGCCTGGCAGTCTTTCCAGCAATTTACCCAGAAACAGTCTTTCAACGAGTAGCAATATCCCAAAATAGAAACCCCAGAACATAAAGTTCCAGCTTGCTCCGTGCCAGAATCCCGTTAAAGACCAGACAAGAAGTATGTTAAATATCCATCTCGGTGTAGAAACCCGATTCCCTCCAAGCGGGATATATAAGTAATCCCTGAACCACTGGCTGAGTGACATATGCCATCTTCGCCAGAAATCTGTAATACTCTTCGATATATAAGGGAAGTTGAAGTTCTCCTGATAACGAAAACCAAACATTCGACCAAGTCCAATAGCCATATCGCTATATCCGGAGAAATCAAAATATATCTGGAATGAAAAAGCAACAATGCCAAGCCAGCTTAATAAAACGGATGGTTCTACCGTTGTCTTTGATAATTCCCATATAAGGGCAACATTATTGGCAATGAAGACTTTCTTACCCAGGCCTATTACAAAGCGGTGAACACCTTCGATAAACAGGTCAAGGGAATGCTTTCTACCTGTTAGGTCTTCAGCTATTGTATTATACCTCACTATTGGGCCGGCTATTAGCTGGGGGAAAAGTGTAATGTAGGTAGAGAGTGCTACCGGACTCCTTTGTAGAGGAGCATTGTTCCTGTATACATCTATCGTGTATGAAAGGATCTGAAAGGTGTAGAAACTTATGCCTATTGGCAGTGGCAAATAGAGTGGCTCGATACTGGTGCCAAATATGTTATTGATAGTAACTACCAGAAAATCGGCATACTTAAAAAAACCAAGTAGCGATAAGCTGATGACAATCGATGATATTAAGGCTATTTTAGACTTCGGAGTACCCCTGTATTTATCAATAGGGAAGGCAAGAGCATAGTTAACGAGACAGGAAAAGATCATCAAGAATACGTAAACAGGTTCTCCCCAGGCATAGAAGAATAGGCTAGCGACCAGGAGTAATGAGTTCTTCAGCTTTCCGGGAGTTAGAACATAAAGAAGTAATACGAAGGGTAAGAACCTAAACAGGAATTCTAAACTGCTGAATACCAATCATTTACCTCTATTCGATGGTCCTGAATACCTCAGCTAACGCTTCTTTCTCCTCAGCTACGGGATTTATAATCATGAAGATGACATTTCCGCGGCTGTCGATAATAACATCCTCAAGCGAGAATCTCACACATACAAGCCTGTCGGGATTGATATTTTCTTTTAGTGCTGT
>CP070800.1:47703-53675 GCA_020343555.1 Dehalococcoidales bacterium | reverse complement strand
GGATTTGCCGGATATCCAATTAATATCGCCCTGGTTTTTTCAGTTACTAGTTTTTCTACATCTGACGGATTTATCTCGAAATTATTTTCCTCGGAAGTAGGTATCTTCACGGGTATACCGCCAGCCATGACGACACATGCTTCATAGGCAACATAGCAGGGATCAGGCATGATAACCTCATCTCCCGGGTTCAGTAACGCCCTCATCGACAAATCCAGTGCCTCACTTGAGCCTACCGTAATTAGCAGTTCATTATCAGGATTGTAGTCGATGCCATATTCATCCATCAGGTGTCGAGACAATTCCTGCCTTAATTCTGGAGTACCGGAGTTAGAGGTATACATCGTATATCCTTTTTCAAGAGAACTTATAGCCGCTTCACTGATATGCCACGGGGTAGAGTAATCAGGTTCTCCTACACCGAGAGAAATAACACCTTCCGTAGAAGCCAGAAGATCGAAAAATCTGCGGATTCCGGAAGGTGATAACCGGTTGGCTTTGTCTGAAATTTGATATTTTCTTCTTTTCGAGACGGGATTATCAGGCATATGTTACTCCAATATTTTTCATCAGTTTTAAAGGATAACCGGTTGCCTTTTTACTTCTTCTTTTTCCTCTATTAACTCGCCGTCTTCCTTATATCTCTTCATCACGAACTGGGTTACCGTAGCCTGTACCCCTTCGATGTGCGAAAGCTTCTGAGAGACGAAGTCAGCAATCTCGTGGTTGGTCTTACCGGTTACCAGGACGAAAAGGTCATACGTCCCAGAAACGAGGTATACGGTACGGGTCTGCGGGAAGCGATAGATACGCTCTGCTATAGAGTCGAAACCCACATCCTTCTCGGGAGTGAGTTTAACCTCTATCAGTGCCCATACCTGCTCATTTTCGACCTTGTCCCAATTAACGATTGCTTTATATTTCAGAATTACACGGTCTTTTTCGGCCTGTTCTATGAAACGGGAGACTTCCGAGGTAGAATTGCCGGTCATGGCTGATATCTGCTTCGTGGTAGTACGGGCATCATCTTCGAGGATTTTTAATATTTCTTTGTCCATAATTTAAGCCTCCTAGCAGAACTATTACCGTGTTTTCACCGGTCTGTCTAATTATAGCAGAGATGAAACGATTTGTTAGTACTTCAATAGGTCTCTGCATTAACTGGTGAATAATGGTGTATTCAGGAAGAGCTAGTAGACAGGTTTTAGATTACTCTTCACTCAAAATAGGGGGTTGCCAGGAAGGATCAGGACGCCATGTTTCCCACCCGTTAAACGGTGAATTACCTGACTGCAGCCACTCAATTGCCTTCCTGCCCTCCGAATACAGCATATCGGAAGTCGTGCCTGATATGAAATCCTGTTCGACTGCTTCCTGGAGTTCATCTTCATCCATCCATCGCCAGCTTGACAGATCAGGTTCAGCAAGAATGTCCAGGAATAAATCGATATAATCAAATCCCTGTGGTGTTCGGCGAAAGGGCTCTTCTAGATTGATGTACCAGGCTCGGAAAGAGTTATCTTCATTCCAGAACAACAGCACGGAATAGAAAGCTCCCGGTATTGATAGACGCAGTCTTCTCAGTCCGATCCAGGGGGCCTTGGCAAGAGTCCATGTAAGGTTCAGGCGGTCTAAATAAGTAGCTTTATCTCCGGTTGGAGAAACAGGCTGATTAATAATGGTGTTCGGGTGAAGGTATAAAGCAAGTAGGTCCGGAGTATCCCGTACGACAATCTCGGGCCTTTCAGACCAGAGTTTATCCTGCCAGAACTCGCGGCAAAGTATAATTTGGCCGGGTTTAAAACGAAACATATCGTTCATTCGGTCGTGTTAAAATCAATCCTTTCACCTGGCTATGATATAGATTCTGGTATGTTCTTTACTTTCATAATATCCCGATTTCTGGTCGATAAGATCGTAATCCCACGCCACGAGCAGATTACCGACATACGATGTATTCGGAGGTCTGGAGCTTAATCCGTATTCTGCAATAAGCAGTTTTCCGTCTTCTTTTAAATATACGTTCAGTATTCTGTCGAGATATCGTTTCTGCAGATGTTCCGGAACATACACCAGTTCGGTACGAACATAATCGAATCTAGTTGGCGGGTTCCAGTCCCATCCATTTCCGGTAAATAGATTATCTGCATAACCGGCAAGTCTTTCCTTTGCCAGTTCGATTAGTTTTCCTGAAATATCTATACCATAAGGAATAATCCTAAGATTTCTATCTGAAGTCCACTTTAAGATACACTCAAGAAGGTATCCGTTAGCACAGCCAATATCCAGGAAACTACCGGATTTTTCTATACAGTCAGCCACCGGTTTACGAGCTGCAATCCATTGCTCCTCGGAACCGAGATATCCGGACTGTCTCCACGGTTCTCTGTTCCGGACATAAGCGGTTTCGAGTTCATCTTTTAATGAGGTGAACCAGTCATGCAATTCCTTTTCGTCCATTCAAGGACTCCTCGACCAAATTACAGCTCTGGTTTATGTTTGTGCCACCCGGTTACCTGCTGGTATGCGTGGCCGATCTTCATGATGGTTTCTTCAGCGAATGGTTTGCCGATTATCTGCATTCCTACCGGCAATCCCTCGGAGAAACCGGCAGGAATAGAAAGTGCAGGAATACCGGCTATGTTTATGGGTAGAGTACAGACATCACTCAGATACATCTGGAGCGGATTATCCGTTTTTTCGCCGATCTTGAAAGGTACCGTAGGAGAGGTAGGCGTAACAAGAGCATCAACTTTCTCGAAAACGGAATCAAATTCCTGTCGTATCAAGGTCCTTACTTTCTGGGCTTTTAAATAGTAGGCATCATAATATCCGGCTGAAAGCGCGTAAGTCCCCAGCATTATGCGGCGTTTCACCTCGGGGCCGAAACCGTACTGGCGGGTCTTCTCCATGTTCTCCCACATCCCGGTTGCTTCCTCATGGGACAGGCCGTATTTAACTCCGTCATACCGGGCCAGGTTAGCCGACGCTTCGGAAGGCGCGATGATATAATACACTGCCAGTGCATAACCCGTATGAGGGAGTGATACTTCTTCAATAGATGCACCAAGATCTACGAGTTTATTAATCGCAGCACGCACCACTGACTCCACTCCAGGCTGAATACCTTCGACGAAGTATTCCTTCGGTACACCCAGCTTCATTCCTTTAATATCGCCGGTCAGACATGCAGTAAAATCAGGAACAGGTTCAGGCACGGAGGTAGAATCTCTTTCATCGTATCCTGAGATCGCGTTCATAACCAGGGCACAGTCGATGACATGTTTGGTAAGAGGACCTATCTGGTCAAGTGAACTTGCGAAGGCAACCAGCCCGTACCGGCTGACTCTGCCATAGGTCGGTTTAAGGCCCGTGACACTGCAAAGCGCGGCTGGCTGGCGGATACTGCCGCCCGTATCGGAGCCCAGGGAATATATTGTTTCATCAGCAGCAACCGATGCCGCCGAACCACCGCTGCTGCCGCCGGGAACGCGTGAGAGATCCCATGGATTACGGGTAGGAAAGAAGGCTGAATTCTCCGTGGACGATCCCATGGCAAACTCATCCATATTAGCTTTTCCAATCATCACTACGCCGTGGTCATAAAGTTTTTCAACCACTGTTGCGTTATAGGGAGGAACGAAATTCTCAAGCATTTTGGACGAGCAGGTCGTCGGCACTCCTTTGGTACACATCACGTCCTTTATCACGGCAGGTATACCGGTAAGAGAACTTCCTTTACCTTCAGCAATAATTTTGTCTGCCGACCAAGCCTGATCACGCGCCGATTCAGCGGTTATGGTGACAAAGGATTTTACTTGTTCTTCTACCTGCACAATGCGGTCGAGACATGCTTCCGTAAGTTCCACTGAGGAAATCTGTCTTGAACTAAGGAGTTCATATGCTTCTTTGATTGTTAATTGATATAGCTTATCGATGGTTCTCTATTCTCTCCGATGTTAATCGTCCTCGTCTTCATCTTCCTCGTTCCATAGTTCCCACCCTTCTTTAAAGAGAAAGAATACTATTAGTATACCTACTATCGGATCTGCTTGCCAGAATCCGAACAGGTAATTCAATCCTAATCCAAGTAGTAGCGCGATAGAAAGAAAAGCACAGGCAAGCGTTTCTTTTGAATCGGCAACAAGCGCCCGGCTATTAATCTGTTTTCCTGTTTTATACTTCAGCCACGCCATAAACGGCATAACAAGCAGTGAAACGATCGCAATAATTATTCCCGGCAATGACGGTTCCGGAATTTCGGAGGAAATTAACTTGTCGATGGACTCATAAGCAATATATGCACCGAGAACGAAAAATGTGACAGCTACAAATCGTGTTGCCCGGCGTTCGATCTTTTCTTCAAGTTCAGGGGATATTTTCCCGTGTTGCCGTAACCTCCATATCAGTACCAGTCCTGAAAGTGATTCGACTATGCTGTCAAGTCCGAATCCGATAAGCGCGATGCTGTTCGAAAGTCCTCCGAAAATAATAGCCGCAATCGCTTCAAGGATGTTATATGTAACATTGATGTATTCAAGATAAAGCCCCCTTGTTACAAGCCTGGTCTTTTCACTCACTGTCTTACTCATAGAGAATACCGGTTAGGAAGATTCATCTTCCAGTACCGCGTGAATTTTAAAGTAGTCCTGTTCTCTTCGAGGAGCGTTGGATAAAATATCATCCGGAGAATAGGAAGCCAATGCAGAATCGTCTCTATTAACATTATTGAGGGCAATAGACTGGGCGGTCGGAGGAACGTTATCAGTATCAACCTGCTGAAGTACTTCGAAATTGTCAAGTATATCTGAAAGTTGCTCACTGAGTTTGTCGACTTCTTCATCCGTAATACCCATCCTGGCAAGACGGGCGATATGCAGCACTTCCTCTCGGCTAAGTTTCATAGAATTCTCCGGACCTGGACGATTCATGAGAATTATAACACTCGTATCTGCGTAATCGCAACCGAAGTATCTGATATAATTATGATGAGATATGAACAGACCAAGACTGATATTCGCGATAATCAGCACGATTATAGAAGAGATCGCCATTGCCGCAGCCGGAATCTGGGGATTACCCAAAATCGGTGTTGATTTTCCTCTCTGGGGAATCGGCTTGATTATGATAGCATGGCTGTCATATTCGGTTTATACCTTCAAGAAAGGAACCAAAGCATTAATGATCGGTCACATTTTAGGAATGCCGAATATGGTAGGGACGAAAGGGAGAGTTACTTCATCACTGAATCCCGAAGGATGGGTGAGGATCCGGGGTGAGTTGTGGTCGGCAACATCCATATCAGGCGAAATTCGGCAAGGACGAGACGTAATCGTGACCGGCCAGAAAAGGTTAAAACTGGAAGTTAAAGAAAGTGATCCTGCAGACAACAGGGATACTATTCAATAACTTCTACCTCCGTTTCCGACTCTTGCTGCCCTCTTTTATACACAAAAGATATTACGGTCAACACCAAGCCTACGATCATCAATACAAGGCTGAATATTTCTAGCGGACGCATTGCACTATTTATCGTATCAGTGATCATACTTTCAGCAGCGTAAGGGAAATCATCGGGGTAAGATATCCTGCCATTGAGAAAATACCTGCCGACCCAGATTGCCGCATATTCCAGAAGGCCATATATGAATAGCGGAATGCCGATCCGGCGGCAAATTACGCGTACGTCACGAAGGAGCAGGATAATGGATAACACCATAAATCCGATAAACACTATGAGAAGGGTATATGCAAGCCGGAAATATGAGACATACTCTCTAGATATTTCAAGCGGTTCCTGCATCTCGAACACGGCATTATCAAGCTCGTTTCTGATATCGGTAAGTCCTGGATGAGCATCGTGTTCTGGAGGATCGAGGTCTCGAAAACCTCCAGCCGCTGCAGCGCGTGGTTCCAGAGGAAGAAGGCCAGGGCCGTGTTCACCACTCCCAGCCAGGCGATGATCCCCCAGC
>CP070800.1:43676-47603 GCA_020343555.1 Dehalococcoidales bacterium | reverse complement strand
TCCGGCGGATACAGTGTTTATCAAAGCTTTCGAAGGTGAATATAACGCGGTGGTTACAATGTATCACGACCAGGGTCAGATTGCTCTCAAGCTCAAAGGATTCGAGCGCGGAGTCACGGTAGCAGCCGGACTGCCGGCTGTGATCACCACACCGGCGCATGGTACGGCTTATGATATAGCAGGTAAAGGTATCGCAAAGACTTCCGCTTTTGAGGAAGCTTACAACATCGCGATTCGGATGGTTTTAAGAGATAAGAATTAAAATAATACCCGGGGGGATATTAAATGAACCGACGATTTAAAGTGGTCAGAGTTGACAGTAAAGGAAGTCGAGTCCCGGCGGTCGAAGAGATCGAAGAATTGGGCAAGGTGAATGCTGATATCATTGTAGCAGATTGCGATACCGAGGACGAGATAATAAATGCGGTAAAGGACGCCGACGCTGTTATTACAACCGCCGCAAGACTTACCCGTCGGGTGATGGAAAACACACCAAAATGCCGGGTAATCGTCCGATACGGTATCGGTTACGATACCTTGGACGTCGACGCTGCGACTGAAAATGGCATTGTTATCGTCAATATCCCGGATTACTGTTTCGAGGAAGTCTCGAACCACGCCATAACTCTGATTCTAGCTTGCGCTAAAAAGCTGGTTTTACTCGATGGTTGCGTAAAACGGGGCGAATGGAAAAGGGGCGTCGAATCTCTCGCTCCGATGGGATCTATTTATGGACAGACTCTGGGTCTGATCGGCTGCGGTAACATCGGAAGAAGAACAGCCCGGAAAGCACAATGTTTTGATTTAAATACAATAGGCTACGATCCCTATGCGGACGAATCACTGGCAGAGGATTATGGTATATCCTTGATCGGCTTGCCTGAACTGCTCGAACGATCCGATTATATTTCTATCCATACTCCTCTGAACAGTGAAACTCGACATCTAATAGGAGTAGAAGAGTTTCAGCAGATGAAAAATAATGCCTGCATAATTAACACGGCCCGTGGAGGTATAATCGACGAGATCGCCCTTATCAAGGCACTCGAAGAAAAACGAATTGCCGGAGCTGGTCTTGATGTTTTCGAGAATGAACCACTCGATCCCGAAAGTCCTCTTATCTTGATGGAGAATGTTGTTACCCTTCCTCACTCTGCATATTATTCTGAAATTGCCGATAAGCGTTTAAGAACGAGCGTCGGGCAGGAAGCTGCCAGGATCCTCGCCGGATACTGGCCAAAAAATGTGGTCAATAGTAATGTAATCCCAAAGGTCGGACTGGTTTGAAACATTAGGGAAATGAAACCTTCTAAACTTAGATTGATTCATTCTAATTGTTGCGTTTAGTAAGTCCGGTGGTATAATGTCGCATTGGATTATTTTGAGGAGGTGGAACTATGTCTGAAGGAAAGGAAATTCCCGTAAGTCGACGTGGTGGTGAAAACCAGGTGCTGACTGCCAGTGGTAAACCGATCCTGGTTATCGTCGAGGGAAACGATATCGATGCCATGGTGGATGCAGGGCTGGAAGTTATCGGCGGTCTTGGGCGTGTTATTAATAATAACCGACAGGTCCTCCTTAAGCCGAACACGAACCAGCGGGATCCGTTTCCCTCGATCACAGCGCCTGAAACCATGCGTGCTGTCGCCCGTCACTGCCGTGCTGCCGGTGCTGAGGAAATTATTGTCCACGAAGATCATAAATGGGAACTGGACCTTTATTATGATCCGGCAGAATTACCCGGAATGGATATCCAGCTTTCTCACTCGCCGAATGCCGACCACTATATCCTGGTTGAGTATGATGGATGGCATGGCGACATGGACCTCGATGCAGCTATCAGGGAGATGCCTGACAGTCCCTTTAAACATATGCTGCAATCGGATGTTCGCAGGACTGAAGGTCACTGTCTGCGGGTTGCACGCCAGGTACAGGAAGCAAACGTCGTGATCAACATGCCTGTATTGAAGCGTCACTTCGCCGGGCAGAATACCAGCGCGTTAAAGAACCACTTCGGTTCGGTCTACGGTCCCCATCGATGGCTCGCTCATTCCTCGCTGGAAACCAACCGCGACTATTACGACCGCAAACTGGCAGAATTTGCCTCTGCAGTACGTCCGGAATTAACCATTACTGATATACGATCTCTCCAGGCGGTCTTCGGTCCAATGAGAAGTGAAGAAACGCGTATTATAGAGGGAGTGAATCGACTGATCGTGACCGGCGATATGGTTGCCGCCGACATGGTTGCGTTGCAGATTATGAAGCAGTACGATGATTCATTCACATCAGAAAACGAAGTTATTGTCCGACGCCAGCTGGAACATGCCGAAGAATTGGGTCTCGGTACCAGCGATCTTTCACAGGTCGAGGTTATCGAGATAAAAGTATAATCAAGATTTATGATAACCGTTAACAGCTTTTTACTAATAAATTAAATATCAGTGGAGGATGCTTAAAAATGAATACCGATGATAAATCATACGAAGAAAAAGAAAAAAGACTGATAGATGAAATTGAAAAGAAACACGGTAAGTCGGTAGAGCAGTTACGCCGGGAAAGAGAACAAAGAGTTATCGATGCTATGAACCTGAAAGAGCCTGACAAAGTACCGGTAACTATATTCGGAGGTGGCTTTGCTGCTAACTACGCAGGAATACCATTCTCTTCCATGTACTATAATCCGGCTGCCTACAATGACGCCTGCCTGAAGGTCCTCCTGGATTTCGAGCCCGATTCCGGTGGCGCTGCAGCGGGAACCAACTCAGGTCTTATGCTGGAATTACTCGATCCCAGGCATCAGCGCTGGCCCGGCGGTAACCTTCCACCGGATGTTGCCTACCAGTTCGTTGAAGGCGAGTATATGACAGCAGATGAATATGACCTTTTCCTGAACGATCCGACTGATTTTATCATACGCTATTACCTCCCCCGCCTTTACGGGACATTTGAACCACTTTCGGACATGCCTTCATTTCGTGACCTGATCGGAGGTCTGGGTTTCGGTGCAGTCATCGCATTATTAAACAACCCCAGGTACAGGGAACTTGGTGAAAAATTATCAAAAGCTGCTGAAGAACAGGATACATGGATGAAAGCATCAGCCGATTTTGGTGTGAAGGCTGAGCGACTTGGTTTCCCGATGCAGCCGATGCGGGGAAATACACCCGGCGGCGCTCCGTTCGATGCCGTTTCGGACTTTCTGAGAGGTATGCGTGGAGCAATGATTGATATGTACCGCTGTCCGGATAAGCTTTTAGCCACCTGTGACAAGATCCTGGACTGGCGGATCGCGCGTTCGACACCTGCCAAGCCTAGATATGAAGGTGAGATGGTGAGAGGTGGCGGTGCCCCGCTTCACCGTGGTTCGGACGGATTTATGTCGATCGAACAATTTGAGAAATTCTACTGGCCCGGTTTGAAAAAAGCCGTTATGACTGCGGTCGACCTTGGATATACCACCTCATCGTTCTGTGAGGGAGTCTGGGATGAACGCCTGGAATACTGGCTGGAAATACCGAAAGGTAAAGCCTCGCTGAGTTTCGAAAGGACGGACATGTTCAAAGCCAAAGAAGTCCTCGGTGGACATCAGTGTATCCGGGGAGGAGTTCCTTCTTCATTGCTTGAGGTCGGCTCTCCTTCGGAAGTGGATGAATACTGCAAGAAACTCATCGAGGTTTGCGGCAAAGGAGGTGGCTTCATCCTTGGTCCCACCAGTTCCATAGACGGTGCCAAGCCAGCTAACATCAAAGCAATGATAGACTCAGCTGAAAAATACGGCAGATACTAGAAAAGGTCTGATTAACATCATTAAATTTCGATATTCCTCTCCCTTGACGGGAGAGGATAGGTGAGGGTGAAAAGATACACTGAAAACGTGAGGTAGTTGTAAGATGGAAGATATTCAGATATACCGGGACATTACTT
>CP070800.1:40898-43576 GCA_020343555.1 Dehalococcoidales bacterium | reverse complement strand
TCAGCAACGTTGCTGAAACCTCTTATCAGTTTCTCTCTACATAGAATAATGTATATATTGCTATACTAACACTTTACCAGGACTCTTACGTATTTGTTTGTCCTGTGAGCATCGAAGGCATCCATGAAATCTTCAATCGGGAAGGTAGGGCCACGGTAGGGTTTGAGGTTCAGGAGCGGAAGCATATTCACTGCTCTGGGGAACATATGCGACTGCCCGAAAACACCATGAATGGTTAACTCCTTGAACCAGAGTTTATCAAAGGGAACGATGATATCGGGATGATCGGGATAAATCGCGAAATACAGGATCTTACCGCATCGTGCGGCCAGATCAATGCAAGGATTAATCATCGTAGAATCGCCGGATGCCTCAATTACGCGGTCGTACCCCATATCATTCGTTATTTTCATTCCTTCGGCAACGATATCCTGGGTGTTCGGATCGAGTACGTAATCGGCACCAAGTTCGAGGGCAAGTTTTCTCTTGAATTCCAGTGGCTCGACCATTGTAAGTTTCGAAGCACCACGCAGCTTGCATAACTGAAGAATGGTCAGTCCGCAACTGCCAGCGCCAATAACCATTACCCTGTCGCCCTGGTTAAATGGCGCAAGTTCGAGGGGCTGTAACGCCGCACCGATAACTTCTGTAAGAGTAGCTTCTTCCATCTCTACCCCTTCAGGTACTTTGAATACCTGCCTCTGATGTACCATTCCATATTCAGCCATAAGGGAGTCGACATAGCCATATCCGGGCGTGCGACAAAAGGTTTCTCTGCCGTGACGGCAATTATAACAGGACCCGCAATAGCGATGTTGGTCGAGAGTTACTTTGTCTCCAACTTTGAGTCCCATCGCGTTTGCGTCTTTCCCCATTTCTACTATGGTACCGGATGCCTGGTAGCCTACATAATAAGGTAACCGGAAAGGAATCTCACCGGTGACGGCATAAGGATCAGCGCCGCCTACCGCGCACAGGTCAATTTTTATCTTGATGTCTTCGGGGCCCATCTCTCTTAGAGGTACTTCTTTGAGAAGAGCCTTTCCCAGTTCTTCAACTACTACTGCTTTCATTTATCGTTTCTCCTTTTCATGCGGACCAGCATACGATCGCTGTGTGATTTGGAGATACTTTACACTTTCAAAAGCTGTGAAGTCAATTAAATCAAGTGTTACAATAAACAGGTACACCGAGAAATTTAAACATATGAAATACAAGTAAAAGCTTCATCTGTATCATAACTTTATAAATTAAACATAGGATAAAGAATCCCGTTAACTGAGAGGATGAGTAGATCTTTAATGATTGTTGTCTGGATAATCGTAGCTGTTGCGATTGTTTACGTGCTAATCGGACTGTATCTCTTTCTTTTTCAGTCAAAATTTATTTATTTCCCTGAGGTTCCTGGGAGAACTGTTTTAGAAACACCGGGAAATATCGGATTGGCTTATGAGAATATCTCGCTCGAGACAGCTAATGGTGAAAAAATCATTGGATGGTTTGTGACAGCAAATAATTCTCGTGGGGTGTTGTTGTTTTGTCATGGTAACGCAGGAAATATCAGCCATCGATTGGATTCAATTCGGATTTTCGTGGAACTCGGACTGAGTGTTTTAATATTCGACTACAGGGGATACGGTGAGAGTGAAGGTAAACCAAGTGAGTCGGGAACATATCAAGATGCCGAGGCAGCATGGAATTATCTTGTGAAAGAACGTCATATCAACCCTGAAAAGATAATCATTTTTGGACGTTCGCTGGGAGGTGGAATCGCCTCGTATATTGCATCCAGATTCTCACCCGGTATGCTAATTCTTGAATCAACTTTTACATCACTTCCCGATATAGCCGCTTCACATTTTCCTTATTTTCCCATCAAGCTTATCACGAAGATAAAATACCCGACTGCAGAATATCTCTCCAGGGTAAATTGCCCTGTACTTATCATTCATAGTCGAGATGATGAAGAAATCCCGTTTTCTCATGGCCAGAATTTATATGAAATAGCTGCCGATCCAAAAGTATTCCTTACGATCCAAGGCTCGCATAACCAAGGTTTTATAGACTCGAGCTCTTCTTACGAAGAAGGACTCGATATGTTTATCAGTAAATACTTGAAAATCGAGTAATGTTATTATCAACTAATGCGTTAGTCTCTTAGTGGATTTATTATCATCAACTGCCTGGCTATATCCGGATACTTGGCGATAAACAATAACTCATCCTCAACGAGTGGTTTCTGGGATAGAACGTTAGCGTATCGTACCAGTTCAAGTACTTTCTCCGCTTCTTCGGCATCTTTGAATGAGATCGATTCCTCTCCTTCT
Organism: Dehalococcoidales bacterium; assembly: GCA_020343555.1. The sequence goes on along the minus strand of CP070800.1, from coordinate 41,249 downwards.
ATTTCATTGAATACGTGACGGAAACCGCGAATACCGCCGTATTGCCCCGTACAGATTTCTCTTCCGGTATCAACGATTTCCGGTTCACCCCTGCCAAGTTCTTCGAAACCATAAAGTTCATAATTGGCGGGATCTTTTAAAACACCATCAGCATGAATACCGGAGGCATGAGCGAAAGCATTTGCTCCGACTCCCGGCTGGTTGATGGGAATGGGGACGCCGAAGGCGTAGCTGGCGAACTGGGCGATTTTCCAGGATATTGACATATCCATTAAATTGTCAAGTTCGTATTTCTCACCGAATCCCTTTGACTTGGCAATCGCTAGAAGAACCGCTACCAGATCGGCATTC
>CP070800.1:38171-40798 GCA_020343555.1 Dehalococcoidales bacterium | reverse complement strand
TAGAGGAGAACATAGGTGAGCGGATAAGTGAGATGAGGGTAGACAGGGCGATAGAGACGGAAGCCGGGGTAGTAGCGACGGCGTGTCCGTTTTGTTTACAGATGTTTGAGGATGCGGCGAAGGTAAAGGAAGTAGAGGAGAGATTAAAGGTCAGGGACATAGCTGAGATACTCGCAGATAAGTTAATTGCATGATGAACGAAAGCATCTTGATATAAATTAATGACAGGAGAAATTATAGGGAAAATGGAAGAAAAAGCAATCGTATTCGAACCTGAATTATGCACCGGATGCATGCGTTGTATGACGACATGCTCGACATATAATTTCGGGGCTACCAGTTTATCAAAAGCTCGTATTCATATTGTAAGACACGAGGGACACGCTATAACGAAGATCGACGAAGAAGATGAATTAATATTTGAAGCATTAAGCTGTCAGCAATGCGACCAGCCGTTTTGCATGGCTTTTTGTCCTACGAAAGCCTTAAAATTAAATGAAGAAACGCATGCGATTACTCTGGATGAAGACAAATGTATCGGTTGTCGAATGTGTATTGCTGGATGTCCGTTCGGCGCTATCAGGTACAACAAAGAAAAAAGGAAATCCTTTAAATGTGAATTGTGTGAGGGTGATCCTCAATGCGTGAAATTCTGTCCTACAGAAGCTTTGAAATTCTTACCGAAAGAACTGGCAAATACACCCAGGATTAATGCTGTCGCTAGAAAATATATCGAACTGAAACCGGTGATTTCATAAGGAAATCAGGATAAAAGGAGAAAATTATGTCTATACCAAACGGATATGCAGGAAATATAGCGGTAATAGATTTAACGAGTAATGAAACTCAGGTAATTCCGACCGATGAGTTTTTTACCGAATATGATATTGATCCGCGACTCTGGATCGGTGGCGACGGATTTATCACGAAAATACTCTGGAAGGATATCCCGAAGGAGATCGATCCCCTTAGTCCGGAGAATGAAATAGTCATAGCTACCGGACCATGGACGGCTACTGCAGCACCGCAGGCAGGTCGTGCCATGCTTGGCTGTATCAGCCCGGAAACCGGCGGATTTTCATCCGGGTCTTTTGGATGGTATTTTCCGGCGACTATGAAGTACGCAGGATTCGATGTCATTATCGTCAGAGGGAAAGCCGAGAAACCTGTGTATATCTGCATCGATAACCAGGAGATAACGATTAGAGACGCTTCGCATATATGGGGGAAAGAAACGGGCGAAACTGTCAAGGCGATAAGGGAAGACGTAGGCGAAAGATACGAAGGTGAGGTTCGAGTATTAAGTATCTCGATCGCCGGTGAAAACGTGGTTCAGTACGCAGTTGCCTGTGGCGACGCTACCTCCTGTCCAGGACGGTCAGGTGGCGGTACCGTAATGGGTTCGAAGAATCTGAAAGCCATCGCAGTTCGTGGCACCGGAGAGATCCAGATAAATGATCCGATGGGACTCCTGGAATCATCCTATAATGCGGTAAATAAGTTTATGGAAGAAGAACCCACTTTCAGTATCTGGAAAGAACACGGATGTACCACTGACCTGTCAGTCACTGCAAACTGGCCATTGACAGGCGATGGTCTTGCAGAGAACCGGAAAGAGGCGGATTTTCCTCATTTGAATAATGCAGGTTGTCTTAACTGCTTTGCTCCGTGCTACCACTGGCTGCAGCTTAAGGAAGGTAAATATGCAGGTTTAAGGCAATTGGGCGGTCACATGACGTTCCTTACTACAGGTTTACGTAACCTGGGGATACAGGATTTCGATGTCTGGATTTATTTCGAAAGACTGATCCAGGAACTGGGGCTGGATCCTGCATCCTTCACAATGGCTTTCTCATACGCGGTGGATTTGTTCGTTAACGGAATTCTGACCATAGAAGACACCGATGGAATCGAGTTAAAACGCGGTGATGAAGAACAGATTTGGGAAGTATCCAGAAAAACTGCTTTCCGTGAAGGAAAACTTGGGAATCTCCTGGCTGATGGGGTAGCTAAAATGGCTGAAAAACTTGGCCCGGAAGCAGAAGCTATCATGCCGCAAACAGTAAAAAATAAACCTTCGATTCAGAGAGATGCCAAACTGCAGGCTCTTATCTGGTCTTTCGGAGCTTTAACCAGTGCCAGGGGCGGAGACTGGCTGAGACTTCATAACGTATGGGAACTGGCATTCCTGCCTGAAAACAGGGATACGTATCCTGAATATATAGGAATGACTAACCTTGAATTGTACGAGAGATGCCTGGAGTTACTGGATATGCCTGATGACACCAAAAAGAAAATATTTGGAGATCCACCTAAAGTGACAGCAGACTGGGTTAAAGGTTTAGATGGTAAAGCCTTATTCGCAAAGTGGTCTGAAGATTTCGTTTCTCTCTTCAACACGCTGGTAACCTGTATGTTTGGAGCTGCAACCCAGTTCATGATGGTAGGATTTGGGCCCACGACCTATGCCGATATTCTGAACAAAATTACCGGCTGGGATGTATCATATGATGAACTGATGCAGGTCGGCGAGCGTGTTCTCAATCTACAGAGAGCTTACAATAACAAGGTAAAAGGTTGGGACGTAAAAGATGACAGGTTTGCCGGTAAATTGGCTTATGAGCAGG
>CP070800.1:26956-38071 GCA_020343555.1 Dehalococcoidales bacterium | reverse complement strand
TTTCGGGTCTGGATTCCCGTTTTGCCGCGGTGGACGTAACACACTGTCATTCTGAGCGTAGCGAAGAATCTCCTTGAATATCGAAGGGGATCCTTCGTCCTCCTTCGTCGTCCTCAGGATGACAGCTTAACGACTTAGTAGAGATTAAGGTTCTTCACCTCAAAGACTTATATGATAGAAAATTTACCTTTCCAGCATATACACGATAATGTCTCCGACGTTAGTACCGGTGTTTCCGGTAATAACCAGGGAATTTCTCATTTCTGAAAACAGGGTGTTGCTGTCGAATCTATCTATCAAAGAGGATACATCGATACCTTTATTCATCGCCCTTTCCGGCGAGTGGTTATCTACGATTGCTCCGGCTACATCCGGGAGGTAATCCGATCCGTCGGTTCCTATACTGGCAACAACCCATTCTCCGGGATACTCTATCATATGCTGCATGGTAACCGCGGCGTAATGCTGGTTTCTACCGCCTTTACCGTGATCATCGGGCAGGGTGGGAGTTGTCTCACCGCCGAGGATTATTACGCGATAATCCGAATATTCTCCTCTGATGATCTCTTCCGCTCTCATCCGGGCAGTAGCAGCAGTCTCGCCTTTTAGTTCCGAAGTCACGATATACGGCTTCAGTCCAAGAGCGATGGCTTTTTCTGCCATCGCTTTCAGGGCGAGCAGGTTATCGCCGATGATGTAATTCCGGCAGTTACCCAGAACTTTCGGTGTTTCCGGGACCTGTCCCTTTCCGCCAAGGTCCAGGTAATGGCGGCTGTTTTCAGGGATTTTCGATATCAGGTTATACTTCTCGAGGACAGAGTAAGCGTCTTCAAAGGTAGAGGAGTCAGGAGAAGTCGGACCCGATGCGATAACGTCCAGATTATTTCCTACGACATCCGAGATTATCAGTGAAACAACCCGGGCAGGTTCAAAGTGTTTACCAAGCCTGCCACCTTTCGTCTTTGACAGGTGCTTGCGTACCGTATTTATTTCATTTATATCAGCTCCGCATTCAAGCAACAGTCCGGTAACTGCCTGTTTATCTTCGAGTGCCACGCTATCGACGGGGCAGGGCATAAGAGCTGAACCTCCGCCGGAGATAAGGCATAACACAAGATCATTCGAATTAATTGCGTAAAATTCTTTCAGAGCAAGCATCTTGTTCACGCCATCGATACCGTTTCTATCCGGTACGGGATGTCCGGCTTCGATGATATCGATCTTTTCGGTTTTATACCTGCCACTGCCTTTTTTACAGTTAATTATACCGGCTGTGATCTTATTCGGTGATACTATATCCTCAAGAACTTCCGCCATCAGACCGGAGGCTTTGCCGCCGCCCACCACGAATACTCTGCCTTGTGCCAGATTGTAGGAATCTCCGCCTATGGTAAGAATATCTGAGTTTTTGTCATAACTTACCGCCGATCTCATTAATCCCGGCGGAAGCACGCGGGAGATTCCCGCTTCGATGATATCAAGTGCCTGTTCTCTAAGAAAAGTGGTGGTCAGTTCATCTCTGTTTTTTATTATCGATACGTCACCCATATGGCATAAAGTATACATAAAGAAAGGCGAAAAGTTAAGTCTTTATCAGCGATGTCAAAGTACATTATTTTATTCCCAAGTAGTTGAAATATAATGATGTGATTTAGTATACTCCAGACACGGTTATTTACAGTTAGTCGCGCCACGGTTTTGGTTTTCATTTATCAGATAATCAGGGAGGGTGTATATGACTTCAGAACGAAGTGGGATTAATCCCGAAAAACTGACCGGTTTCACTACCAGGATTCTCAATAAAGCAGGCATCTCTGAAGGCGATGCGAAGATCGCCGCTGAAATCCTGGTGGCGACGGATCTGCGTGGTATCGATTCGCACGGCGTGGGACACCTGGCAATGTATGCCAGGAACATCATTGCCGGACGCACAAATCCTGAGCCGAAGACTGAGATCACCAGCAATGCTGCGTCTACGGCCGTGATGGACGGCGATCGTGGTTTTGGCCTTGTGGTAGGGCACAGGGCGATGACGGAAGCGATGCGCCGGGCAGAAGAAACGGGCTCCGGATTTGTCACCGTGCGTAATTCATCGCACTATGGTGCAGGCGGAAACTATGCGATGATGGCTCTACCAAGAGATATGATAGGAATATCGATGACAGTCGGCGGAATGGGAATGGTCGTACCGGGAAGTACAGGGAAGGGAGCTACCATTAATGTGTTAAGCGTCGCTGCACCATCAAACCAGGAAGCACCATTTGTGCTCGATATGGCCACTACTGTCGTAGCAGCCGGAAAGATAGAGATCGCAGCCCGTGAAGGAAAATCGCTTCCAGAAGGCTGGGCGATTGATAAAGAAGGCAAGCCGATCATTGATCCCCGTAAATATTACCAGGAAGGCGCTTTACTTCCTATGGGGGGCACACCCCAGACAGGCAGTTATAAAGGATTCGGTCTTGCGGTAGCTGTCGATATCCTGTGCAGGATACTGTCAGAAGCACTGCCGGACCAGCAGTATGGCGGCAGTCATTTCTTCGGTGCGTTGAAAATCGGAGGATTTATGCCCGTGGATCAATTCAAGAAGGCGATGGACGGCATGATACAGGAATACCGAGCATTACCAAAAGCTCCGGGCATCGAAAGAATATACGTTTCCGGAGAGATCGAACAGGAAATTGAAAATAAGCGAAGAGCTGAAGGCATTCCACTGCATCCGGCTATAATCAAGTCGCTTGAAGACATCGCCGTCGAGTTGGCAGTGGATTACGACCTGTAAAAAAAAAATCAAGATGATAATCAGGAGGTATTACGATGGCAGAGTTCAAGGTTTATGGATTTGGAAAGTTAAAACCCGGTTCGGTAGAGCCTGAAATCGGTGAATTTAAAAAGGCAGGTGTCGACGTAGAAGTAATCGAACTTAAATTGTCGGGTGAAGATGATCTGATAGAAAAGATAAAAGATGCCGATGCTATCATGGGTGGCCATATATTCAACCGTCATGTTATCGAATCACTTCCAAAATGCCAGATGGTCATTACATATTCAGTAGGATACGACGGAATTGATGTCGAGGCTGCTACCGAAAACGGTCTGATAATCTGTAACAATCCTGCCTCAGAATGGTGCGTCGAAGAGGTATCAAACCATGCAGTTGCTTTACTTCTAGCCTGCTCCAAGAAACTGGTAATGCAAGATACTCTGGTCAAGCAGGGCATGTGGAGAGAAGCCAAACAGGTATTACCGCCGATGGGTGGCATACGCGGCGAGACACTGGGGTTGATAGGCTGTGGAGCGATCGCTCGTATGGCAGCCAGGAAAGCCCAGGCGTTCGGATTGAAGTGCATAGGGTACGATCCATACCTTGATAAATCGGTTGCCGATGAATACGATATCGAGCTCGTCGATCTGCCGGACGTAATGAAAAACTCCGACTATATCTCGGTCCACACTCCTCTCACTGACGAAACCTATCACCTGGTCAGTGAAAAGGAATTTAACCTGATGAAACCAACAGCCTATTATATCAGTACCGCCCGGGGGCCGGTGACCGATGAAAAAGCGCTGGTAAAGGCACTGCAGGAGAAGAAAATTGCCGGAGCCGGTCTGGACGTGTTCGAGCAGGAACCTACCCCTCCGAATAATCCTCTCCTGAAAATGGATAACGTGATCGCGATTCCTCATTCGGCGTCGTATTCTGATACTGCCCTTGATACCCAGCCACTCAACCCGGCAAGGGAAGTCGCCAGGGTATTGAAAGGATATTGGCCGAGGAATGTCATCAATCGTGATGTGACTCCCAAGAAACCTCTAAAGAAGGAAGAATAGACAGCATACCGATCGTTGATTACTTATATAGAGATGGGAATGGGTAATACAGGTGTGTTACCCATTTTCTTGTTCGTAGTTGTGATTGGCAATAATCCCCCAGTCACCAATTGGCCAGACTGAAATCCATGCTTTGCCTATTATATCTTCTTCCTTGAGAGTCCAGCCGGTGCGTGAATCGCTGCTGTTTACCCGGTTATCACCCATGACGAAGTATTCGCCCTCCGGGATGGTATCTCCTTCGTAATCTCTCGTTGCCGGTCTGGTGACGTATGGTTCGTCCAGTTCGATCAGCGAACCATCTACTTTGTGAATAATGACTTTACTGTTAGCGATTACAACCTTTTCACCAGGCAGGCCGACAATTCGTTTTATAAAATCATCCTCATCGATTTCCGGTGGTGGATGGAAGACGATGATATCACCTCGTTCGGGTTCTTTGAACTTATACACAATTTTATTTACCAGAAGCTGCTGTCCGTTGTGAAGGGTGAAATTCATACTCGATCCTTCTACAACGAATTTCTGGATGACAAACTGCAGTACGAGGATTATTACTGCTGCAACTACAAGGACTGTGATCGTATCACGAATGAAAGTCTTAAGTTGGGAGGATTTCTCTTGTTCTTCTTCCATAACAGCGCTGAAATTAATTATACTTTATCCCGCACTTACTTACCAGCAGTATATATATTACGTTTCGGTCAATAATTTGTTACTTTGGTATAACTTCAGGCGATATAAATCAGCATATGAGAGTAATGAAGAAGGTTGAAAAACACAACCGGAATCACCAGACGGAGTTGAGGTTCGTCATAAATAGTCTCGGATTTGCTTAACAGTTTTTGACTTGGAGGAAGTTTACCATTCTTTACCTGTGAGAGGTAACTGGCAGAGACACCCAACTCTTTTACTAGCTGCTACAACGATTTCTTTTCCATTGGCGCCAAGGCTAACGCTTGTGGAAACGGTTGTCAAGCCTGAAGCCAGATGGCTAAGTTTGTTAACAATCCCCCCGCCTGTTTGTTAAAAATTGGGGGCTAACTTGTCATAACAAGGCGTTGTGTCCCCCACACTTGGTTTGAAGTAGTGGAAAAGTTTTACTCGTAATATTCAGGTACCTGAAATTCTCCAAGTGCTTCCAGTCTAAATGCTTTTCCTGTAGAAATGTTAAGAATATCCATATACCCGCCTTCAACCCACTTACCAATCCTTGTCGGTGTTATTTGGATGACTCTTATAGCCTGTATTGGGAAAAAGACACTCTCGGCAATTGCAAACATCTCAGGCTGTTGCTCCTTAAAAAGTTCAATAAATCTAGCGTTATTTTCATCGAGTGGGTGTCCTGTTATAGTAGCAGTCCCATCGATATTAAAACTTCCCGTAGCAACTGACACGTTTGGATTTCCCGATACCTGATTAAGCTTTCTAGCACCTTCAGTAGTAAAACAACGGATTGTTAATTCATCATAAATAAGTTGCATAAATCTGTTAGTAACTTTGTCACCAGCCGATGTTGCTACTGCACCATCAGGTTTCTGTTTGAGTTCTTCGATAAACTCTTGTTTTAGTTCCTCATATGACAATTCTGTTAGACTCATAGTTGATTCCTCCTGTATTTAATTACTCCCAAATCTCTTTAGTTTTCTCCTTCTCTTTTCTGCCTGCGCTTTCTTAAAATAATAGTGCCAATCGCTGCACCGACAAGTCCCAGTGGACAAACAAAAAGAGCAATGATGAACATAGTGGCTTCATCACCACCTACCCAAAAATCATCACCAAACCATACTATACCTAATGCGTAGACGACATTATGCAATACGGCAAATATGATTATTCCAATTCCAGAAGCCACAGCTAGTAATTGTAGTTTGTTGAGTTTCGTTTTGATTTTTCTATTTATCAAATATAAGATGATTCCAATGATTGCTAGTCCAGCAAGTATCCCACCTGCAGTGATTAGTACTAATTCTCCTGACATCGTCCCAAATTCCTCTTTTACTTCCCAATCTCTTCAGGTGGTGGGAGTACTCCTAGTTGTTGTAGAAATCCTAGCCTGTCAGCGAATTCCCATGTTTCAACCTCTTTCCCCTCTGAAAAATGATTAATAACAACGCCTTGGAACTTAACCTTTTTCCCCGTTGGGGGTATACCTTTAAATTCCCCTTTATGCGTGCCTTCCATAGTGTAACGAAATGCAACACTATCTCCCGCACCGAATATTTCATCTATCTTCACTCGGATATCAGGAAAGGCGTTAACCACTGTATGCTGATAGTTACTGAACGCTTCAATTCCTTTTAGTTCTAGCCCAGGGTAATGAATTGTGTATGTATCAGCATATATCTCGCCCAATGACTCCGTTTTTCTATTATTGAAAACGTCTATATCACGGTATACAGTCTCAATATTCTCTTCTACAGTTGACATTGATTATGCTCCTTTGTTTGTTTTCCTACATAATACATAGATGCCCCCACTGGAGAGGTCAAGCTTTTCCATGGCAAATCCACACTCGTAAAGTAATCTACGCAAAGTCCTTGTGCTTGTGTGTACGTGGTAATGCCAAGCATCCAAACCCAACGTTTCAATAAATGGTTCGTAGTATATAAACTCTCCCCAGAGTAGAGGTTTCCGCTTAATGAATTTCCAGTAGCAATAGAGTCTGAACCTTGTCCAAAGCTGCCTTAGCGATGTGATGACAATGCTACTCTGCCAGGTCTCGACACTCATATGAAGGATGCCGGAATCTTTCAGTACATCGTTTAACGAGGACAGTAATTCCATTCGTTTTTCGGGGGGTACGTATTCGAAAGCCTCCGCGAACCAGATACCGTCAAAGGTTTTTAGAGTAAAAGGGAGTTGAAACATGGAACCTTCGGTGAAAGCGACATTGTCTCGTTCCATGCATTTTTTCTTCGCCTTGCCGAGACTATTGCGAGAAAAGTCGATACCTATTACCTTGCCTACTCTTTCAGCAAGCCGCAGTGTGTGCCTTCCGTCTCCACACGCTAAATCGAGTATGGTATTTTCCGGTTGAGTGTTATCGATAAAGTGTTGGAAATGTTTTTCTTCGACCTGATTCCTGAACTTGCCACCTCCCTCCTCCCCTTCCGAATCAGCTTCATACGGTGTAAGGATATTCTCCTTCATTTCGGATAGAAAACGTTCTCTTTTATTCACTTCTTACTTACCTATCTCTTCAGTTAGTAGGAGTGATTTATCATTTTCTAATTGTGAGTTAAACGAGCTAAATATCTATCATTTTCAAGTCTTTCGACAATTTCACAATTTAATTTCTCTACCGATGCATGGTCGGCAAGAGTATCTGGATCAATGTGTAACCATCCGAATTCGGGGCCTTCTTTCCCTTTATACACTACCTTCAACCTTATTTCCCCAATATACCGCCCCGCTTCAAGATTATGTCGCTGGTATTCTGCATATTTAGAGTCATCGGTAAACCTGATGTCCACTGAAGTTAGTAAAACCTGACCTCCGTGTTCCAACAATACCGATAAATTCTTTAAATACTGATCCAAACCATCCATGTTTTCTACTACCCCTATCCCGTTGCCCATCATTAGTATGGTATCAAACTTACCTTCCTTCAAAGACATGATGTCTGCCAGGCGAACGTCAGCTATACCTCTAGTTCGCATAACTTGGACAGCTTCCGGTGAAACATCTATTGCGGTCACTTCAAAACCTCTCTCCTGTAGGAAAAGACTGTGAATCCCACTCCCGGCACCGATATCCAAGGTACGACCGTAGCAAAGGTCAAGGGCAGTTTTCTCTAGAGGAAATTCCTGGGCATCTCGAAAGAATTCTTTTGCCGGCAACTCGCTTGCATAACCATCATCACGTTGGAGTATTGTAACAGCATCGAGATCACCATTGTAATAATCCAGTAATGCAAGTCCGTGTAACTTCATTGCTTCAGGATTCATAACCTCTATCCTTCACTTCCCAATATCTCTTCAGTTGGTATGAGAGAGCTATTGTTGAGATTCGTTATATGCTTTGACTATCTCTTCAGTCGGAGGTAATGCACCTACTTGTTGAAAGAAAGAAAGCTGATCAATCACAATTCTGGTTAATCCACGAAAGACTTTCCCATCTTTGAATTCGTATATGCAAGCCCAAACACGATCAATCGGCTGCCCTTTACCTTTGATACCTTGATATTCTCCTGTTAATGTACCTTTTACTTCCTGGAATACAGCAACCTTATCTCCCTCTGCTATCATCTCCAATATTTCTATGTGAGCATCAGGAGCAGACGAATACATATAATCCCGTTGCCGTTTTTGGGCTTCTATTCCTTTAATACCGCCACCTCCCGAACCACTAAAATCTTTATGGATAATTTCGTTAACTTTTGAATAATCTCCGTTATTCATCAATTCATCAAAATACCGCTGTAATATCTTCTTATTCTCTTCTATACTCATTGTTTATGCTCCTTTATTCAGTTACTTTTGATAAAAATTCCTGGACAAGATTATTGAATTTCTCGGGATATTCAGTTGGTGGCATATGTCCACAAAGGTCAAAGATATGTAGTTGAGAGTTCGGAATCCTTTCTTTAGCAACATCTGCATGAGCAACTGGGAGTGAACGGTCTTGTTTACCCCATATGATCAAAGTCGGAGACGTGATAGCAGGGAGTTTATCTCGAATAAACTGAAGGATTTCAGTTCGAGGTCCACCAAAATTACCAATCGCACGGAATACAGACATGTACGCTTTTTGACCACCTGGCAAGGACATGCATTGATAAAAATCATCGACCATTTCATCTGTTAACACTGACTGGTCGTATACACACATTTTCATTATCATTTCTGCTGATTTGCGGTTGGGTTTCATGATTAACTCGCCGATTATTGGTAATGTACCTAACTTAGTAATAAATGGGGCTTCTTTACCAAATCCCCAACTATCCACTAACACAAGCTTATCGAGTTTTTCAGGGTACTGGAAAGCAAAATACATTGACACTACTCCACCACCACAGTGACCTATGATACTTGCTTTCTTAATCCCTTGGGATTCCATAAAATCACTCACATGTTGAGCAGCTTTATCAAGAGAGTATGGAGGGTTTGGTAATCCAGTGTAAGCGAATCCAAGCATATCAATAGCAAAAACACGGTGATTTTGTGCTAAAGCATCTATATTACACACCCAGTTCTCTACGGAACTTAGACCAGGGTGTAATAAGATAACAGGATTTCCTTTGTCACCCGCTGACCAGAATCGAGTGTTTACCTCTCCAGCCTTAACGTAATTATCTTGTGGTTTTTGCATTGGTATCTGTACCTCCTCTCTTATAATTCCTCATAATTAAAAAGGGCACTATCAACCGCACTATCGGCAGCTATAGTACCCGTTACTTATGGTTTTCTGAGTGTAAAGGAGTGGGGTGGTGATGTCAATTAGCGGAATTACTCACCTAGCACACCTACCACGCCTAAATTTTTACCTGGCAAGTCTCAGGCGTACTCTGGTAAAGAAGAAGTAAGCTAGCAGACTATTGAAGATCTGCTAGCTATTTTCTAGACGAGTAGGTATTCAAATGAAATCATTCGAAGAAACACTGATGTCTAATAGTGATACCTCACATCATGCAGCTAAAGATTTTGATAACTCCATTGTCTCTTCTAATGTCATCACTTGACGTACTTCGAACTTAACAAAAGGATAAAATCTCTGAAGGCTTTTCGATAGTTCTAAAGGACTTTGCTCGCTGACAGAATAGCCCTTACCTTCACCAGGAATAGATCCCCAATCTGTAATGATACCGTCTTTCATATCCTGTTGTATTAAACTCAGCATTTGAGCCCACATCATACCTCGTTCCTTAGGATCAACAGGTGCTCTAGTATCATCTACTTCCCAAAGCGATAGGTATTTTGCCATCATCTTCTCCTTGAATATTTTCGATAGTGTTATGAAATAAACAAGGTACTTGCGTCTATAACAGAGCTAGTACCAATTATCAACCATACACACCTCCTGTCACTGGAAGGTGGAAGATGGTTAAGACTATTTCATATGTGGACTCTCAGTCTATCTAATACGAATCATAAAGTCAATACCTGGGAACAATTCAAGTCAAAGCACTAGCAACTCAAGAATTTTGCTTGGGCAAGTCTCAGGCGTACTCTGGAAAATTGACAGTCATAGTTACTTTGAATAGCTATTCACACATAAAAGTCTTGAATATCAGATAATTACTTTACCCCAGTCTGATGAAGAACGATAAAAAGAATCATCGTGATAACAAGTGAAGCGAACCCTAATGCAGCACCAGCAATCATTCCTAAAGCTATTTCTTTTCTATTTTTTATATATAAACCGAGCGCTGTTATTAACGCTAATATCCATATCGAACCGGCGACTAACCAGGCTATTCCTAAACCTTTGTTCAAATCGGGCTCTTTCGAAAACAAACTTACTATACTTACGAGTACAATAGGTATCGCTGTGGACAGTGAGACCTTTACGCGTGTGTTCATCATACACCTCCGATTTGAAGAAGGTGGAAGATGGTTAATAACTACTTCATTTGTGGATTTACAGTGTAGTTTAGGAGAGAAAGAATGTCAACAAGGGAATTTTCTTACATAGCACACCCACCACCCCTGTACGGCAATCTTGGTAAGTCTCAGGTGCACTCTGGCAACGGAGAAATAAGCTAGCAGAGCATTGAAGCCCCGCTAGCCTTTATCCCATTAGAGATTATCTTTTCCGAACTGTATTATAAGTCCCTTGGATGCGATTTACCGTTTCAGGAACAATAGTTTCATGAAGATAGATTACTCTAAGGCATGTTCTTAATAAATTCTCCAAGTTGTTGCGCATCCCATGCTTTGAGCGTAGTAGTTCTCACATTACCCTGTGAGCCTAAGGTTAATAGGAATGTCATACCGATTTCATCGCTAGGGAATTCAGAAACAGCAATGTAATCGTACTCACCCATAACTGTATAAAAGTCGATAAGCTTTCCCCCAGCTGCTTCCATTCCAGCTATCGCCTGTTCTAACCTCTGTGGGGCATTTTTGATATCCTTAATACCTTGTTCTGTTAATTTCATTAAAGCAATGTATCTTGGCATTTTCAAAACCTCCCTTTATTTGATGTGTTGTGAGAATAAACATTAACGTGGAGAGGGCATTTTTAATCGTTTCAGATGGTTTGTATGCTCCCTCCATTTCAATCAATAACCTTATTACCTTGTACTTAGTCCAGTGTTGCTTTGCCAACATCGTAAAGTTTCAC
>CP070800.1:18586-26856 GCA_020343555.1 Dehalococcoidales bacterium | reverse complement strand
ATCTGTCACCCTGGAAAATGGGTATGACCTCTTCGTCATATTTTACAATAATTTCTTCGCTAATGCCGAATTCCTGACCTGATATTGAAAGCTCCGTCCCCGGTGAACCGGTCGACGGTGTAATAGAAATTTCTCCAGCCAGGACATTAAAAGCAGCTATCTGTAGAATAGTCAGAGTATTTGTCGAGGGCGGGATATGGTATGTTAAATAGACATAATATGTTCCCTGGATAACCTCTTCGATCGCTCCTCCACCGAGTACTTGGGGGATAGTGAACGAAGTGCTGAACGTCCCGTCTGCGTTAAGCGGTTGGACCTTGACTATTTCATATACACCGACGGAATAGTTTACTACCGTTCCGGGATATTTGCCGAAAATGATATTGACCGAACGGTCGGGAGGGCTTCCGGGATCAAAACCGCTTCCGGTGATATTGACTTGCTGACCGATGGAACCAATATTAATGTCAAGGTTAATTATCTCACCGGCGGCATTTGCCGGTGCCGGCGAAATGATAACGGCTGATGTTACTATAACAGCTGATAGACAAGCGATACATTTCTTCAGGGGTTTCATGCACCTACCTGCGATACTTTCCTCCATCACCTTTCAGTTCAATCTTATCCATAATAATATAGCTACCGAAATCAATATGTCAATAAGAAAAAAGGCTGGTTGTATTGGTTAATGGTCTCGTTTTTCTTTGACTCCTGTATCACACCCTCTCTTTCAGCACTATGAATCGATGAAAAATGGATTATTTTGGTACTGTTCGGTTATGGTTGGTTTTGTACTCAACCCCTGTATCCCCCTCTCACGCAGTACAATCGTTACTGGAGAAATTAAGCTTGCGTGAAAGGAGGGAGAGGAAAATAATACTAACCAGATGTATGCAGATCCTATGAGGTACATTATTGACATTTTACACTGAAACGTGTATTATCCAGATATGGTGAAGGGGTATGATGCCGGGCGAAAGAAATGGGATGGCGCCGATGTAAGAGCTTTGAGAAAACATATGGGCCTTACACAACAGGAGATGGCTGACAGGCTTGGTACACGCCAGCAGACCATTAGTGAGTGGGAACTAGGGTTGTACCGGCCAAGAGGAGTATCATCTACTCTCCTGTCTATCGTTGCTGACCAGTCCGGATTCAGGTATAACGCAACCCTTCCTGAAAATAATCCTTAACGATTCCATGTATTTACAGAACGCTTATTTACTGCAAGAGTGTATGTTATATACACGGAAACGTGTAGGAGGAACCTGATAGGTAGAAAAAGACCATCCTGACCTTGACGCGATGGCTGGAGTACCGGGTAACGGTTATAGTGTATGGTTACGAGTATAACGGATAGTAACATAAACGAGAAACAGTTCAGAGAAATATGGCAGCGCCGTGAAATAACAGAGCAGAAACTCATTGCTGAAAACGGGATGACAGTAAGGATTGTTTATCCGGGCAGACCGAACGACGGTCAGGGAGCAGATTTCAGGGATGCCGTAATTATTACCGATAGAGAACTGCGAACCGGCGACGTGGAGTTTCATCTCAAGTCCGGTGACTGGCGGGGTCATCAACATCACCTTGATCCCGTGTATAACCGGGTTATTCTGCATGTCGTGAAGCAGCACAATGCCAGAACGGGAACTGTGCTTCAGAATGGATATGAAATCCCAACAGTGGTGATCGATGATAATTCCGGTGTTTTATCCATGGGTAAAGGAACGCTTTCGAAGGAGCAAAGCAGTATCGGTATAAGCTGCCTGAATTTCACCGGGTATGCAAGCAATAAACTACTCGAACAAAAGCTGGACAGCGCCGGGAAAAACAGGTTCTTTGAAAAATCAGAGCGGTTTTACTCTGAAATAAGCAGTATCGGTCCGGGTGAATCCCTCTATCGCGGGATAATGGAAGCACTGGGATACTCCGGGAATAAAGGCGCATTTATGGAGCTTGCCAGGAGGATCCCACTGGGATTCCTGGAAATGAAAAAGGAAAACAAAATTACAGATGAAACTTATTTTGTTGACCTGCAGTGTCTTCTCTTTGGAACAGCCGGTTTTTTAACAGGAGAAAATATAGAAAGACTGTGTTCTGCAGGACTGGACAGAGAACTAGTGGCACAAATGATGGTTTCTGTTCAATACATGGACATGAACGATGTCATGTCCCCCAGAAGTTGGCGGTTGTTCAGAATCAGGCCGTGTAACTCTCCTTTTCGAAGATTGGCTGCCATGAGTTACCTTCTGCTGAAGTACCGGAGAAAAGGATTGCTGGAAAGTATGCTGGATCTGATAGATTCGGTTTCAGACAGTGCAAAACCTCGCGAACTGGAAAAAGAGTTAGTTGTATCTGCAGGACGTACGTCTTACCTGGGGAAAAACCGTGCCGCCGAAATTATCGTGAATGTATTGCTGCCATTTACCTTTGCCTATGGTGAATATAATAATGAACCGGAGTTATCGGAGAAAGCGCTGGCACTGTACACTAATTATCCCGGACTGGAAATGAATTCATTACTCAGGCATATGATCCGGCAACTCGGTTTTGAAAAAAGCGCTGTGAAAACAGCAATACGTCAGCAGGGCATGATACATATTTACAAAAACCTGTGCACACAGGGCAGGTGCCATGATTGTGAATTAAGCAAATTTAAGGCCGGGTGTGACATCCAGGGACAGCCCGTCTATCTTCCCGGCTTTGAATCGGAAAAAGCCGCAGGCGGCGATCATCGCAGCATTATCGGTGCATAACCTGATCTCGGGGACAAGGACGGGGAGTATCGATTCTCTTATCAACCGTTCCCGCAGGGGCTTGTTGGCAGCCACACCTCCTGCCAGAATTATCTGTTTTACTCCATTATCTTCGGCGGCATTGATCGTCTTGGTTACCAGCACCTCAGCTACGGCTTCCTGGAAACTGGCTGCCGCATCCAGTTTGTTTTCTATCAGGTTGCTTTCTTCCAGGCGCAGCAGTGCCGTCTTGATCCCGCTGAAACTGAAGTCGTTGGTACCCCTGATCCAGGAACGTGGGAGGTCGATGGAGGGGGTGCCCGATTCCGAGGCTTTCTGGATCGCCGGTCCTCCCGGGTATCCAAGGTTTAGTATCCGGGCGGCTTTATCGAATGCTTCCCCGGCAGCATCGTCACGCGTGCGTCCGATCAGTTCGTAGTTACCATGATCTTTCATCAGCACCAGGTCGCTGTGTCCGCCTGAAACGATCAGAGCTAGAAGTGGAAACTCGGGCGTGGTGTCATTCTGAGAAATCCAGTTGGCGTATATGTGCCCTTCAAGATGATTCACGCCGGTAAGAGGTATGTTCTTCGACATCGATATCGCCTTGGCTGTGTTTACTCCGACAAGCAGCGAACCGGCAAGACCGGGTCCGGCTGTTACCGCTATTCCGTCGATATCAGGCCACTCGGTTCCCGCTTCGGTCATCGCCTGTTCGATTACGGGTATTATCGCCAGGATATGCTGGCGAGAAGCTACTTCAGGGACAATACCACCGTAACGGGCGTGGATTTCCACCTGAGAGGAAACCTCGTTTGACAGGATTCTCGTCCCGTCCTCAACTACTGCCGCGGCAGTCTCGTCGCAGGATGTTTCTATTCCAAGGATTTTCATACATTCAAATTATAACATAGACGGTTTTGAACCTAGGAAACATCTGAAAAAGTTCCCTCTCCCCTTCGCGGGAGAGGATTAGGGTGAGGGGACTGCGCGCGAATCGTTACTTTTCACCCTCACCTAACCTCTCCCATCAAGGGAGAGTAATGTCCCGATCAATAGTAAGTGATGCTAATCATAGGTTTCCTGGTTATTAGTATTTGATTTCAATGTAAGTTCTCGAGCATATTCTTAGATATGCTTGACGCATCCATTCATTACGGGTAGTATGGTGTGGATATTCAATTGATACAAAGCGAGGAGATATCATGCAGCAGGATTCCTTTGATTTTCTCAAGAACCTTGTCGATACTCCCGGACCTTCCGGTTACGAGCAACCGGTTCAAAAAGTGTTTCGCGACCGGGTTTCAGTCTATTCGTCGGATGTACACACCGATGTCATGGGGAATGTATTTGCCACCGTTAATCCGGGCGGATCACCCAGGATCATGCTTGCCGGTCATGCCGACGAGATAGGATTCCAGGTGAGATATATCAGTGAAGAGGGCATGCTTTACTTCGGATCTATCGGTGGTCATGATGCCGTTGTGACCGTAGGACAGCGTGTTACCGTACACACTGCCAGCGGTCCGATACCGGGCGTACTGGGACGGACCGCCATACACCTGCTCGATGCCGACGACAGGAAAAAGACCCCGAAACTTGATGATCTCTGGATAGATATCGGCGCGAAGGACAGGGAAGATGCCGAGTCGGTGGTGGCTATCGGCGACTGCGTAACCTATGCCCATGAGCTGCAGCGACTGCGGGGGAACCTGTGCGTTGCGCGAAGCTTTGATGACAAGATGGGGGTTTTCGTCGTGGCTGAAGCGTTGAGGTTACTTGCCGGGAAATCTATTAAGGCTGCGGTGGTCGGTGTTTCCACGGTACAGGAAGAGCTGGGTCTCCGAGGCGGACGTACCAGTGCCTATGGTATCGATCCTCAAATCGGGATAGCCACGGATGTCGGTCATGCAACCGATTATCCGACCGGTGACAAGAAAAAAGTGGGTGACATCAAGCTGGGACGGGGCCCGAAGATTACCCGTGGACCAAATATCAATCCGATTGTATACGATATGATGGTTGCGACAGCGAATGAGCTTGAAATCCCGTACCAGGTCGTAGCAGCACCGGGAGGTACCGGTACCGATGCAAACGTCATGCAGCTTAACCGTGCCGGTGTTGCGACGGGACTTATCTCGGTACCGCTGCGCTATATGCATACGCCGAACGAGATCATGGACCTGGACGACATCGAAAACGCCTCCAAGCTGATAGCCGGTTACTGCGAACGGGTTACTGAGGAGATCGACTGGACGCCGGTTTAGGTCCGGCATATTGCTCTTCTTTATGTTGTTAAGAGAAGTTTGAAAATATAAGGAACCTCAGAAAAAGTTCCTTCTCCCCATCGCGGGAGAGGGTCAGGGTGAGGGGGCTGTGTTCAAATCGTTACTTTTCACCCTCACCTAACCTCTCCCGTCAAGGGAGAGGAATGTACTGATCGATATTCAGTGATTTATTCAGAGGTTTCTCCGATTATTAGCCTGTTAGGGCAATCATTTTATAATCGATATTATCCGGTGTAATTTCAAGGATACCCAGCGTCCCCAGGCCCTTTTTGTAGTTGAGGAATGTCGGACTTCCGGGATTGATCATCAGTATGCCCTCCCTGGTTTCAGTGCAGGTCCGGTGGTCGTGGCCGAAGACGACCACATCCGGCTTGGATCCACCTCCCCACCAGGTAGGCAATGATGCGGTGGCGATCGAGTTGAACGGGTTCTCGTGGATAAGCCAGACGGTCTTTCCCTCGAGTTGGAGGATCTGCCTGTATTTCACTCTCTTGTCGCGGGCAGTATTCGCGTAATCGTCATCTCCCCGGGCAGCTAAAACGGGAGCGATCTTCTCAAGAGAATCGAGAACCGATGTCTCATATATATCGCCGGCGTGCAGGATAAGGTCAGCGGAAGCAAATGCCTTGAATACTTCATCAGGCAGCTTCGAAGCTGCCTGGGGAATGTGCGTGTCCGATATCAGTCCTATTCGCATACGGTTTGTGGTGTCCTGTCTAAAGGATGACTTACGCCTTTAATATATCCTTCCGTCTTAAAGCCCTCTCCAGTGACGGCTGCATCTTCATCTCACGGAATTCATTGATAGCAAAATCGAGGTGTTCGGTCGCTTCAGCTTTTTCGTCCGGGTAGAGGTCGAGTAGCAGTTCGGCAAGATACAGATGTGATAGAGCAAGATCAGGTCGGAATCTCATTTCACTACAACTTTTTATCGCATTATTGTAATGAGTTCGAGCTTCGTCATACCTTTCGAGAAATGCTGCCGCCGCTCCGAGTAGAAGATAGGCGCTGGTAATAAACATTGTGCGAAGATGAACAGTATTATCGGCAAAACGTTCCAGCAGTAACTCTACGACTTTCTGGTGTTTCACCAGTATCGCCGACTCGAGGTAAATCAAGTCCAGATACGCAGGGCCCATATCTTCTTTTGAGGTGATATTAGGTCGCCGGTTAAGCATCCATTCCAGTGTATCATTTACCATAACCACCTCGCCGAGATGAGCCTGGAGAAGTGGGATTCGTCGGTGTATAGGTTTGTTCATTTCGGCGGTTATTATACTCATCAGTCTACTCTCCGGGTCATATTTCGTCCTGTCAACATAGAGTAGCGTTCTCAGCCCGTTAAAGACGATGGTATGAGAGGTGATATCGGGAAGGTTAATCTCATTTCCATAATCAACTATCCTGAACATAATATCTACCGCTTCTTCAAGATTGCCATCGAAGTGTGCCCTGCTCTGGTCGATTCCCATAGACTGCACTATCTCGTGAACCTGTCTGGATCGTGAAGCCATTTCCTTGTAGGTTTTTTCCAGTTCTTCGGCTTCCCGGCGTTTTCCGAATGTCCAGAACACTCCTGAAGTATAACGCGTCGTTGCCGAATATCCCATAGAAGTAGCTGCAACCTCTTCTGCAATCGGCAGTATCTCTTCGGCAGACCAGGGCATTATAAAAGAATTGAATAGTATCATATAGATATTGCTCAGGAGTTCTCGGTCATTTATCTTAACAGCCTGGTCACGAGCCTTCATCACAAGTGAGTAGCCCTCAGCGTCAGAACCTCGAAGACCTTTAATTGTACCTAGGAAATAATCTGACCAAGCACGTTCTACAGTGCTATCCCGGGCGTACTTATCGGCTTCTTCTGCCCATCGTAATCCTTCCCGGCTACCTAACGCCGCTGCCGAACCGGAGGTAAAAATCGCCCACATGGTAACGATACACGATCGGGCAATCCTGTCAGCATCATCGAGTTCCTTGGCAAGAGAGTAAGCTTCTATGCATTCCACATCAAGAGCGTGCTGGGGATCCCCGGCTTTCCAATAAGCTACCGCGAGAGCTATAAACAGATCACATCGTTTAGCTATATCATCGGGATTGAGAACCTCTTGTACTTTCAAAGCCTGCTGGAGAAGCCGTACGGCTTCTCCAAATTCGTATACGTTGGTCGCTCTCTGTGCTGCCATCTCTCCGTAACTGACTGCTTTTGTCAAGTCAGCCGGTTCAGTAGAGTAGGAGAAATGCTCTGCCAGTTCGGAAGCATGTTCCTGGAGTCGACTGGCAAACACCTCTTCCAGGGCACGAGCTACTTGCTGGTGCAGGCGGATTCGTCGAGGTGCGATGTTTTCTTCATAAAGGGTTGTCCGGAAAAAAGCATGAGCGAATCTATAAGTAACTGCTGAAGCGACGGTAGAACGCTCTTCGATGATTGCCACATTCTTGGCTTCTTCAATCACGTTCAGTAAATCGTCTTCAGGTATATCTGATACCTTCTGCAGGATGTCCAGCCTGAATTCGCGCCCAATAACGGCAGCAATCGATAATAACCTGTTACACTCATCACTCAGATTTGACAGCCTTTTACCGATGACATCTCTCAGTCCTTCGGGTATATTCATCTGGATGGAGGTTGTATCAGACGTTACCAGTTTACCGCCGGCGTGAACAAGCAGTTTCTCTTCGGTGAGGTAGCGTACCACTTCCTGGACGAAGAGAGGATTGCCCTCGGTTTGGCGGTGTACCGCTTCAGCAAGACCCACAGGTATTTCTTCGTGAGTAATGCCTGTAAGCATCCGCCTGACTTCGTCCACAGTCAAACCCCGCAGCAGAACTCGCCCGAACGAAGAAACACGTCTTAACTCGGCTAAAGCAGCTGACAGGGGATGATTCCTGTCTACTTCGACATCGCGGTACGTCCCGACAATCAAAAGACGTGTACCGCCAAGATTACGGGAGATGTACGAAAGCATTTCAAGTGTTCCTTTGTCAGCGTCATGAAGGTCTTCAAGTATGACAAGCATGGGTTTAACTGCGGCTGCGTTTGTTAGAAAACTCGTAACGGATTGCAGGAGTCTGTAACGATCCTCTTCCGGATTCTGGGCTTCTCTTGGTTCTACATGAAGTATTTCTCTTATCTCAGATATTATCCTTGCCACGTCGGTAGCGCCGGAACCGAGTTCCTTCTTCAGGTCTTCAGGTTCACGATCAAGGACGTATGAACGTAATGATTCTATAAAAGCAAGGT
>CP070800.1:15692-18486 GCA_020343555.1 Dehalococcoidales bacterium | reverse complement strand
TTCTTGTCAGCAGTCTTGGTTTTATCGTCTATTCCTATCTATCCGCACAGCAGCGACAGCTTGATTTTGCTATACTAAGAACTCTCGGATTCTCATTACGCCAGATAATCGGGCTGGTCTGCTTTGAACAGTTATTTATAATTATTGTTGGTATGGGGCTTGGTACGATAATTGGAGAAAGATTGAGTTATATAATGATGCCTTTCTTACAGTTGACCGAGCAGGGAGTAACAGTACTTCCACCGTTTATTCTTACCGTTAATTGGGGTACAATCGGTATGGCCTATGCATTGCTGGCTGTGGCGTTTATTATAACAATATCACTTGTTATCGTGTTCTTCTCCCGGGTTGCTATACATAAGACACTAAGAATGGGAGATATATAGGGTTGAAAAATGGTTAATCAGCAAGCAAAAAACGGTTACTATATCACCTGCGAAGACGTTTTCAAGATTTACAAGATAGCCGATCTTGAGGTAGTTGCCTTGAGAGGACTGGACCTCCTGGTCCAGAAAAAAGAGGTGATGGCTATCGTAGGAGCCAGCGGTAGCGGAAAGACGACGCTTCTGAATATCCTGGGAGGACTGGATAATCCAACCGCCGGCAAAGTGATGGTTGGCGAAAGGGATCTTGTCAATATATCTGCTCGCGACCTAGGCATATACCGGAGGAAGGATGTGGGTTTTGTCTGGCAGCAGACAGGAAGAAATCTGATTCCTTATCTTACCGCGTTTCAGAACGTAGAATTACCGTTAACCCTGCTCGGATGGTCACCCAGGAAAAGAAAACAACGAGCGACTGAGATGCTGGATGCGGTAGGGCTCTCTTCCCGAATGAACCATCAACCGGAAAGGTTATCCGTCGGCGAACAGCAGCGTGTGGCAATTGCCGTAGCCCTGGCTCACAATCCGCCGCTGCTGCTTGCAGATGAACCGACCGGTGAACTGGACAGCCAGTCGGCTGGGCTTATTCTGGATATCTTTCATTCTCTTAATGAGACTTACGGTGTCACTGTCATTATTGTCACGCATGATGTTTCGATAACCGGGAAAGTAGACAGAGTGGTAACGATCCGCGATGGTCGAACAAGCATTGAATCGGTTCGCGGCACCAAGCGTGGCGAAGAACAGGCCGAACAGGTAGTCAGTTATGAGGAATTCATTGTCCTGGACGGGGCAGGTCGGCTTCAGCTCCCGCGAGAATATGTTGACAAATTAGGAATGAAGGGGCGTGTGAGAGTTCTCCTGGAAGAGGATCATGTTACGGTCTGGCCGGAGCAGAACAATAACAGGGAGGGCGGAAAATGACGACTATACTGGTAACCGCTACAGACCTGGCTCGGACATTCCTCATCGGTTCCGAGGAAGTACATGCTGTGCATGATGTGAACCTGGAGATTACTTCCGGTAAACTCCTGGCTATCACCGGACGATCGGGCTCCGGAAAAACGACGTTGTTAAACCTGCTTGCCGGACTCGACACGCCTACCTCAGGTACGGTGCTTTTCGAAGGCCAGGACCTTTCTAAACTCGCTGAATGGGAACTGACGGAACTGCGTCGTCATCGTATCGGTTTTGTGTTCCAGTCTTTCGGACTGCTGCCTTTACTATCGGCATTCGAGAACGTGGAACTGCCACTAAGGATAGCGAAGTGGGACAGGGATGAAAGACATCGGCGGACCGAGCTATGTATCGATCAGGTCGGCCTTGGTCCCCGAGCCCGTCATCGACCTTATGAACTTTCCGGAGGTGAGTTGCAGCGCCTGGCAATAGCCCGTGCTCTTGTGCATGAACCATCGCTGATTCTGGCCGATGAACCCACAGGAGAGTTGGATCTTGCCACCGGCCAGGCTATATATGAATTACTAAAAGATATATCATCACAGGAAAACGTAGGTATTGTCGTTGCTACCCACGACGTAGTAATGGCTGAGATTGCTGATGAGATCAGGGAAATCAGCGACGGTAGCTTTGTTTCCTAGGTTTTTTTACTGGATATTTACTCGTTTTGGTTTTTCATCAGAAGTGTATTATTCGTGATTTCATAAATTATCATGCTCAGCTGGTGTTTTGTGCGTTTCCTTTCATTTTTATTTAGGAAAGTGTATATTTAGCAATGGTTGTGCTATTCAAGCTGAGTTTTTATAAAAGGAGGCGCTGAAAATGCTGGAAGAAGCGGTGCGAAGCGGGGTTGTTGAAAAGCTGTCGAATATCGTCGGCAGTGAAAATGTCTCAACCAATAAAGCTGACCTGTACATCCACTCATATGATATGACTCAGGCGGATCCAAGCTGGCCTGAGATCCTCGTCCTGGCGAAATCGGTGGAAGAGGTCCAGGCGATAGTTGAGCTAGCCAACGAAGAAAAGATTCCGATTACACCCTTCGTTGCCGGTGGTAACGTGGGTGGCGTAGCAATACCCCTTGAAGGAGGGATCATACTCGATCTCAAACGGATGGATAAGATCCTGGAGATCAACGAGGTGGATATGTATGCCGTGGTGGAGCCGGGCGTGACCTTCGGTCACATGAAGGCATACCTCGAGGAAAATCATCCCGACCTGATGTATACCTATGCCTTTTCACCTCCTACCACAGGTGTGATCACAAACTCACTACTCCAGGGACTGGATAACCTGTCATTCAGGTATGGTGCCGCATCGAACTGGGTACAGGGTCTGGAAGTGGTCCTGGGAACAGGAGAGATAGTGAGAGTAGGTTCCTGTGCCGTGAGTGATTCCTGGCATGCGGTCGTGCCAATGCCGGAACTTACCGGGATGTTTCTCGGCTGGCAGGG
>CP070800.1:11423-15592 GCA_020343555.1 Dehalococcoidales bacterium | reverse complement strand
TTGACAAAGTGACTTGATATATATTAAATTAATTCGATATATATCAAAATGAAACGAAGGATATAGAAGAAATGGAAGAGGTATTAGAAGAATTACTGGGATTTTTTAAAGCCCTGGCTGATCCGAACCGACTGAAGATAGTCGGTCTGCTGGCGCAGGATGAATACACGGTGGAACAGATGGCTGAAATACTGAACTTGAGCCCTTCGACGATGTCTCATCACCTGTCGAAGTTGTCAGCAGCCGGTCTGGTAAGTGCCCGTTCTGAGAGTTACTATAACATTTACCACCTTGAAACAGGAGTACTGGACGATATGTCACAAAAGCTGCTTTCGAGGGAAATGATGCCGGCTGTTGCCGCCGATGTGGATATCAACGCCTATGACCGGAAAATACTCAACACCTTTTGTGACGAAGAGGGGCGTATTATCGGACTTCCTGCTCAAAGAAAGAAGTTCGAAGTGCTGCTACGTCATGTAGCAAAGGCGTTCGAACCGGGAAAGAGATACACGGAAAAACAGGTTAAAGAGATACTGTCTGAATACTGGTTCGACACGGCTACGTTCCGGCGTGGGTTGATAGATCACAAGATAATGGCGCGTGAGGGTGGCGGGGGAGAGTACTGGTTGATCGAGAAGTAAGTGTTAATTGAAATAAATCCAGCCTGCGAATGCCAGGTGGATCAAGGTGCTGATCACTAAAAAGAAAAGGAATACTCCTTTACTGGTTTTATGACGGAATACCGAACGACCGAGCCAGGCACCTGGGAAGCCACCTGACAATGCCAGCCAGTGTAAATACTTCTCAGGTACACGACGACCGGTTCTTTTCGCCTGGATCTTATCGTAACCGTAGACAATAAAGGTGATAATACTGGCTGCAGCCAGCCAAACAAGATAGATTTTCCAGCCAGTCAAAATCATTATAGTTTAGGTAAGAACACACTCAAGCAGGTTGGGATTTTTTCTTCTGCCAATACATCCGTTGCACGATGTGCATTCGGAATTCTTAATGTTTCCCTGTCGTATTTTCTTCACCACGTACGGATCCATTATGAACGGGCGGCACATCGATATCGCATCGGCAATTCCATCCTCAATGACCGCTTTCATATCGCTGATATTTCTCAATCCGCCGACAAGCATTACAGGAATGGAAAGCGCCTGTTTCACCTGGCGGCACTCCTCAAGGTAATACGGGCTGGTAGCTTCAGGTCTAATATGGTGGAAGAAGTCCTGTTCCAGCCCTTCACTCACCTCGATGGCATCGTAACCGGCTTCTTCCAGCAGCTTTGCCTGTTCGATGCCATCGTCGATTGTTTTCCCTTCAGGGTGATAGTCTTTGATACCGAGTTTGATCATTATGGGGTAATCGGGTCTGGTCACTTTTCTCATCCCCTGGCCGATTTGCCGTAACAGGTTGGTGCGCTTTTCGTTCGTTCCACCCCATTCATCGTCCCGTTTGTTGGTGACCGGAGACAGGAAGGCGCTGAGAATCCAGCTATGGGCGGCGTGGAGTTGGACGCCGTCGAATCCGGCTTCCTGAATTCTCCATGCCGCGTGAGCGTAATCATCCACTAATTCGTGTACCTCGTCGCTTGTGAGTTCACGTATTTCAGCCTTTGACATGGGATGAATTATTTCAGATGGACCCACAGGCTGCATGCCGGTCGTCTGCTGGCTGCACATCCATCCACCGTGAAGAATCTGGGCGGCGATTTTTCCGCCGTTTTCATGCACAGCATCAACCATTTTTTTCAAAGACGGTATTGCGTCATCGGTATGAACGCTGACCTGCCCGGGAGAGCATTGCCCTTCCTTAGTGGGGAAAAGTCCGTGTGAATAAATCAGTCCTATCTCGCCCTTACCCAGATCCTGGTATAGCTTGATTTCATTGTCGGACACGAGACCGTTATTTGCCATACCGTCCATCGTTGCCGAACGGATGAACCGGTTATCGAGTACCGTTTTATTGACTGTTATTCGATCAAACAGGCCTGGCATTATAATTCCTTGTTTTTGGTTTCAGACGGTAAATTAATAATAGCGACCGTATTTCTCCACCGAGTCGATCATCGCCTTGACGTTCTCCGGTTTGGCTTCCTGGGTGAAATCGGTCGAGCACCTCAGGATGAAGCCGCCGTCTTTTCCTACCTTCCCGATAAGTTCTTTGCAGTATTCTTCTACTGCTGAAGGTGACGCGACCTGCAGCATCGCTATAGGAACGTTACCCATGATGCAGGCTTTCTTCCCCAGCATTTCTTTCGCCCGGAAAATATCCGATTCGGCAAACCGGATCAGCATGCTGCGATCTGGAAACTCGGTGAAGTAATGAAATTGACTGTCTCTTTTACCCTCGAAGAACATGGATATGATCTCATAACCGAGTTCGAACGTCTTGTCTATGCACTGTTTCCAGAAAGGCCAGACGAATTCTTCAAACTGCTTGTTTGAGAAGAATTCATCAGAGACGCGATGAGCCTCGCCTGAACTTCCCACTGTCGGGCGTCCGTCATCACGTTTAATCGCAGGAACAGCCCTTGCGATACGGTATTCTACCAGCAACTGGAGAGCTGCCTTGAGTTTCTCAGGTCTGCGGTACATGTCCTTTACCACGCCGTTAAAGGTCCGATAAGAGTTGCTGAAACCTGAGAACGGGGGCATGACACCACCGCGTGCAGGTACTCCCGCGGGAAATCCCAGATTTGCCATTTCTTCCTGCATATTCCTCAGTACCTTTGTCCGCTCCGCTCCGGCTTCGCCTGCCTTTTTCATAGCCGCGAGTACCGGTTCATATTCCGGGGATACGAGCATTTCCGCGATTGGGGATACGCCGGCGCCGAATCCCATTAACGGCGGTAACTTAGCCATCGGGGCCAGAGCATCAAAGGTACGGGGTATTAAATACCGCAACATATAATCGCTGGGATCGGTGAGGAAAAGATCGTACTCGTCCTCTTTCATATATTCTTTCTCGGCAATCTGGAACGGCACATCCGGCGGCAGGGTTCCACCCGGCCAACGGGTATAATTGGACTGAAGAGCTTCGAGAGCTACTCCGGATTCCCTGGGTTCCCAACCGTAAGAGTCCGGATCCATGTCGACGATCATCTTCTTGAAGGCCTGCTTCCAGCCGGCAGTATCATAATAGGCGGCTGAGTAGGGTATTCCGGCATATTTACAGGCGAAGAACGTACCGCCGAATATTACCGGTACCCGGTCAGGCACCTTCAATTCTACGGCATCCCAGAGTCTCTTTTCTCTCTCCATGCGAAGCTCTTCGATGCTTTTGTTATGCTTCTTCTGGATAGCGTCTATCATTTGCTGGTCTTCTGCTGAAATCTTGTTCGTCTCTGCCATTTTGCAACTCTCCTTCTTTTTTCGATTCGGTATTTCCAACCACAGTAGCCTGAAACTTAAAATACCACATAGATATATATATCGGATTTCAGGTTGTGTATTGGATTATACATCAGAATGATGGTGTTTTACACTAACATGTTCTTCTCTTTCTTGATCAAGCTAGACATCTATTTTTGATCCTCTATATTACTCAACTTTCAAGTCGAGAGTGAGTATGTATTAAAAGCCGTGACTGTGATACTCTATATAGTACTTTGGAAACTGGAGGACAGTATGACCAAGACAATTACACAGGAACTGGCTGATTTTGCCGTAGAAACTCAGTGGGATGATTTACCTGAATCTATAGTTAAGGAAATAAAAAAGGTTCTCATGGAACATATAGGAGTAGCAATTGCTGCCCTGTCAACCGACAAGGGGAGACATATGGTTAACCTGGGCAGAAGATTAGTGGGAACAGAGGAGTCATCGATACTTGGTACGGGTGATAAAGTATCCTGTACAAATGCCGCCCTTGTTAACGGTGAGTTGATGATCACCCTGGATTACCAGGCAAACATGTCGTTCGGGCATGACGGAACATTTATCGTTCCGTCAGTACTGGCGATGGCTGAAAGTATTGGTGCGTCAGGTAAAGAATTGATCCTGGCGACGGCGGTTGGTCTCGAGATTTCCTCGAGGCTTGCCCGGGCTGCCGGATGGCATAATATCACTCCTGAAGACGTTATTAGAACGAAGGGTGTCCAGCCCCATAACAAGAATGCCCATTCCAGTTATGGAGCCGCCGCTGCGGCTGGAAGAATCCTG
>CP070800.1:4151-11323 GCA_020343555.1 Dehalococcoidales bacterium | reverse complement strand
CACCGGTTCCGTACTCTGACAAAGGATGTTTTCGCGCTACCATTTCCTGCCTTATTGCTTTGAATTTTTCACTATCTGCTACTTTGGGAGCTTTGTGTCCCCTGACGGCAACGGCTTTCAGGTTCTTGGAGCCCATTACCGCTCCTGAACCACCTCTGCCGGCAGCGTCTTTCAGCCCAGACATGATGCAGGAATATCTAACCATGTTTTCACCGGCGGGACCTATCAGGCAGGATGCTATCTTGTTATCATCATTATCAGCCCGTATGGCTTCTTCGGCTTCTTTTGTATCCTTGCCCCAGAGGTGACCGGCGTCTTTAATGCTTACTTTCTTATCGGTGATATAAAGGTAGACCGGTTTGTCGGCTTTTCCCTCAACTATCAGGGCGTCGTATCCGGCACGTTTGAATTCACCAGCCCAGAAACCGCCTGTCTCTGATTTGACGATATTTCCGCCCAGAGGTGATTTGGTACCGATACAATGCCTTGCTCCGCCGGGCAGGTTCAGCCCCGATATAGGCCCAAGGGCAAATACCAGCTTGTTGTCAGGTCCCAGCGCGTCTACATTCGGCGGCAATTCTTTCCACAGGTAGTAGGCAACGAATCCGGCGCCGCCGATCCATCGCCGGTAGAATAGCGGATCAAGTACTTCCGTTGTTACGTCTCCGCTGGACAGGTTCACCCTGAGTATTTTTCCGCTATATCCGGGAACCGGTTTATTTTTTTCTGCCACTATTTTTTGACCTCCTCCTTTTTATTATGTTTTCAATATTGACTCGGAACCGAGTATATCTCCTTATTTATATACACCATATTGCTTGGTAGTATCAATCATTGCTTGGACGTTTTCCGGATTGACGTTCTCAATCACGGCACCGTTCATCATTATGTAACCACCTTCCTTGCCGCACGTATCTATGAGTTCCCTGGCACGGTCTTCCACCTGCTGTTTCGTACCGACCGTCAGCAGATCGATGGGCATATTACCAGTGATACAACTGACATCACCCAGCACTTCTTTCGCCTTTGCCATATCCGTAAGGTCGAAGCCGTATATAACACTTCCTTTCGGTACGTCCTTGATAATCTCAAGGCGTGAATTATATCCTCCCTCCGCCCAGGGGAAGGGTATACAGCCCTCTTCGATCAATCCCATAATAAGTGCTCTGAAATTCGGCCAGTAGAACTTCTTGAACTGTTCGTCGGAGAGAAATCCATCAGCCCCTTTATGGAGAGGAATAAAAACAACGGGGCAGCCGTTTGCTTTCGCAGCGCTCGCTCCCATTTTGATAGCGAGAGGAGTGAGTCTTTCGAGCGCTTCGAGTAGTTTATCAGGCTGGCGGTACATATCGACCATAATCCCGCGGCTTCCTCTCAGGGTATCTCCGATAACATCGAAAGGTACCTTACAGCCTCCACCGAAGAAACCCGGTAGTCCGGCAGCAGTCATCTTGGCTGCGAATATACCGACTGGCTCGATCCATTTCAGGGCTTCGGCACCTGCCTCGAACATCAGTTTGAAAGCCTCCTGGACATCAGGTACGCCGAAGGGAATAAAATTGACGGCAGAGAAACCACCGTACATCTCAAGATTATCCGTAATTGTCGGGAAAGCACCGAGCGCTCCCAGTTTCCCGAATATTCGCGGATAGTACGTTGTCAAAAAGTAGAGTGTAGGATCCTGTATCAGAGCATCATATTCATCAGCCAGCATATATTCACCTTCGTTACACTGGTATGAATGCTCTTTAGCCACACCATGCCCTGGCCAGGCGTAAAGTTTATAATCGAGGATTTCGAATAGCCTGCCTGGAGGAGACACAACCGCACCGCCGTGAGCATCGGCCTGTATCCCCAGGTAACATTTTTCCCATGCCTCGAGGAGTTTATCATAGTCATACATTACGTCGTAAGGGGTATATCCGCAGTAGTGGGCGGGATAAAAACCTAACATTGGAACGATTGGTACTCTGTCCGGCTCTTTCTTTAACTCGACCGCATCGAGTAATCTCGTCACCCTTTCCTTGTATGTCTTCTCTGCTTCGGTGTTGTTAAACTCCGCCCCTTCCGGTGAGAGCCATTTTCCGATCAGTTCTTCCCGCTTTTCTTCAGCGGTTTTTTCTTCCCAGCTCTTTTCCATTATATTTACCTCCTGTGTATTTACTCTCGTATCATGTTCAGGAAAGCCATTCCTTGGCTAACGATACACCTGTCATTGCGTCTTTACCGTATGCATCGGCTCCGGTATATTTCATTATCTCTTCTGTTATCTGCCCGCCGCCTATCATTATCTTCACATCGTCCAACCCGGCATCTTTAATGGCTTTTACAGTATCTTTCATTGATTCGTATGCCAGTGTAAGGAATCCACTCAGTCCGACTACTTTCGTTCCTGTTTCCTTGATTTTATCGACGAACTTTTCAATCGGAACGTCGACACCAAGGTCATAGACTTCGAAACCGTTGACGTCGAGCATAAATACTACGATATCTTTTCCAATATCATGGATATCGCCGGCGACCGTCCCGATTATTACTTTACCGAGACGTTCGATTTCGGCTTCTTGGCTAAGCTCTGGCCTGACCAGGTCTGAAATAGCCTTCAGGATTTCCCCCGAGTATACTAGGTCTGGAATAAAGTATGTCCCGTCCGCAAACCGGTTGCCGACAATTTCAAGAGCCTTCCGGGAATCTGCCAGAATGTTCATTGGGTCTTCTCCGGATTCCAGTCTTTCCCTGACTATTGCCAACGCTTCTTTTTCCTTTAGATCTGCCAGTATATCGACCAGGTTTTCTGCCATTTTTTTTACCTCCTTTTGGGTATATGATTCATTATATTAAGGATCATTAATATCGACCTTATCCGATACTCCCTGCTTTTTTATCTCGACTGGGTGTCCGTTACTGTTACGTTTACAAACCCAGGTATGCTTTTCTAATATGATCGGTCTCCAACAACTCCTGGCAGGCACCTTCATTTGTAATTCTGCCGTTTTCCATTACGTATGCTTTATCGGCAATTTCCAGCGAACGCCTGACATTCTGTTCGATAAGCAATATTGTTATTCCCTGCTCTCTTAACGATTTTATAATACTAAAAACTTCCTCAACGTACTTCGGAGCAAGTCCGTATGAAGGTTCGTCGAAAATACACAACTTTGGTCTGGACATTAATCCCCGTCCCATTGCCAGCATCTGGTGTTCGCCACCACTGAGTGTCCTGGCCATCTGCTTTTCTCTTTCTTTCAACACAGGAAATATCTCGTAGACCTTTTCCTTTGTCTCTTTTTTCTGTTTCCAGGCATGGTACGGATACGCTCCCATCTCAAGGTTTTCGAGAACAGTCATCTCGGTAAAAATCCTTCCACCCTCTGGTATGTGAGAAATTCCAGCTTCGACGATTGAATGGGGGGAAAGGCCGTTTATTCTCTTATCCAGAAACTCTATAGTACCCGAATAAGGTTTCAGAAGTCCAGATATTGTTTTGAGCAGGGTTGTTTTTCCTGCGCCGTTCGAACCTACCAAGGCGACAATTTCCGACTCTTCAACACTCAGACAGACATCCCACAATGCCTGGGAGTTACCGTAAAAGGTATTAATCATATTTATCGTCAGCATCGGTCTATTCTCCCAGGTACACCTCTATCACCTGTTTACTCGTGGAAACCTCTTCCGGTGTACCTTCTGCTATGGTCTCACCATGGTGCAGGACGATGATCCGGTCACAGATACTCATAATGGCTTTCATTACGTGTTCAATCATTAAGATGGTAATACCTTTTTCTCTTATCCTGGAAACCAATTCCATTGTGTCTGAGATCTCGGTAGGATTCAATCCTGCCATAAGTTCGTCCAGGAGGAGAAGTTCGGGATCTGTTGCCAGTGCTCTGGCTACTTCTACTCTTTTCTGGTTGACCAGAGTCAAATCCTTTGCAGGAATATCCCTGATATCTGACAATCCTACAAAGTCCAGAATCTCTCCTGCTTCTTTCAAAGTATCATCCGAGGATATTTTGGAGCTTGTACCGAATAAAGCTCCGATCATTACATTATCCATTACCGAAGCATTCGGGAAAACTTTAACCGATTGGAATGTCCTGGCTATCCCCAGCTTACATATCTGGTGTGGTTTCATACCGGTTATTTTTATGTCTTTGAATGTGATAGTACCCTGTTGAGTCGGTAATGCCGCCGATATCAGGTTGAAAAGAGTTGTTTTACCTGCCCCATTCGGACCTATCAAACCTACGATTTCACCACGCTCAACGTCAAAATCGACGTTTGAGACGGCAGCGAGCCCGCCGAAATATTTTGTTACACCTTTACCTTCAAGTATCGGCATATCGTCTTCTCTCCAGCTTCTGCCATAGTCTCTGTATCAATCCGACGATCCCGTCAGGCAGATATAATATGGATATTACCAGTATAATCCCGAAAATTAACATGTATAATTCGGCGAATTTCGTGATCAGGATTTCCTGCAGGTAAGAAAATACAACAGCTCCGATTATGGGGCCGTACGATCTGGTCATCCCACCGAATATTGCCATTAATACAGGCAGGAAAGAAATATCCGGGTCGAAAGCGATTATCGGATCTATGTAAGTCCACCTGGTCGCAATGGTTGCTCCTGCCATACCGATAAAGAATGCACTGACCGCGAAGAAACACACCTTTACCAATGTTACGTTAATTCCAATATGGGCTGCTGCTTCCTCGTTTTCTCCGATACTCTGCAGGGCAAGCCCCCACTTTGAGCGCCCCAAAAGATAAACCGTAAACATGAGCAGGACAAATATTCCCAGCATCGCGTAATAAATCGTGGTGTAATCGATAACGATTACAAAACGTCCCCGAGTGCCAACGACGTGCAGTTCGAAGAAAAGAAGCAGTTGTGCGATAAGCATAACAAGACCGAAGGTAAATATCGCGAAATAGATACCTTTCAATCTCAGGGTTAATGCACCCACGAGAAGAGCGACAACTGCGCTGGCAAGCCCTCCGGCTAGAATGAACACCGGCAGTGGTAATGTATCACCTAGTAAAGAGGCTGTATATATACCTACGCCGAAGAAGGCTGCTGTTGCCAGTGACATGTATCCGGTAGGCCCGGAGAATAACGCCCAGCTGACCGAAAGGATTATATACATGTAGATTGTGGTAAATAATATCGGAGTATACCCGGAAGCATAGACAGGCAGAGTAGCCAGCACTACTAGGATGACGATAATTACTGCCGGTGAAAACCATTTTTTCGATGTAATGCCGGTGATATACATTTTACTATTTCCCGAATATACCTTTCGGTCTTAATAAAAGCAGCAGTATGAATATGAGGTAATAAGCTGCCAATGACAGACTGGGTTCGAAGTGGGTTACTATCTGACCGATAATTCCGAGTATAAAACCTCCGATGAAACTTCCCGGAATGCTGCCGAGACCGCCCAGAACGACTACGATGATGGCTATTACTGTAAATCCGAGTCCCATCGTTGTCTGAATTGAGAAACACATACTGTAAAGGACTCCAGCCAGTCCGGCCATTAATGCTCCTAAGCCAAAACATAAAGCCAGCACCCGATTGATATTAACACCTAAAAGTTCGGCAGCTGAAGGATCCTGAGCTGCTGCCCTGATAGCCTTTCCTGTGCGAGTTCGGGCAAGGAAGAGATAGAAAGCCAGACCTATCACTACTGCAAATCCCAGAGTCACCAGTCGATTTGTGGAAAATATCGCTCCTCCCAGGTTAACCGGTGTTGCCAGAAAGGTATATCCTTTCGATGAGGTACTCCAGATAATTATGGCAATATTTTGGATTATATACAGTAATCCGAACGTCGCCAGAAGAGAATTCCCTTCGAAAACAGCCGTTGATAGGGAAGACTTCAACAGACTTCTAAACAAAGTTATATGAAGCAGGTAACCAAGAATAAATACGCCCGGACCGACAATCACCAGTGCTATCAAAGGATTGATGCCCAGAGTGGTATAAAGTACCCACGTAAGGAATGCTCCGAGCATAATAAACTCGCCGTGGGAGATATTCAGTACCCGTGCCACTCCGTATTGCAGGCTCAATCCCATCGCAATAAGGGCATATATACCTCCCATCAACAACCCGCCGATTACAATGTCTAGAATCGTTACTAGTTCCATATGATTCTTTCGTATCGGTTGATAAGTGCAGGCCACCCAAAACCCGGGTGATTATACTTACCAGTTAAGTATCTTCACCCAAGACACATTTCAGGCAGCCTGTACTCTATATTCATTCAGGAATCAGAAGTTACCATGGCTAATTACGGTGCCGGCCATCCCGGTTTGGGATAAATCACCTTACCGGAAGTTGCTTTGTCTGCCGGACCGATTACCTCATACGTACCATTCTGCCACTGTCCGACCTGACCCGGATGACATTCCTTGGCTAACTGGCCACCTCCTTCACCACCGGCGGTCATATTAAACCACGTGTCACCCAGAATAGTTTCGAAATGCTCGGTCGCCATTATTTCTCTAACCTTTGCATTATCGAGACTGCCTGCTTTTTCTATGGCTTCACCGAAACACTCTAGAGCGGCATAGTAGAAGGCACCACCCCACCAGTCCATGGCTCCCAGTTCGAATCGATCTATAAAATTATCGACGAATTCACCAAGTTCCGGAGACGACTTTTCGTTATAGGCTCCGAAGCCGATTAATCCTTCCAGTACCTGTTCACCGAATATACCTTTAAAGAATTCGAAGTTAACCCCCGGTCCGAGAACCATTGCCTTTGGGCTGTATCCGATAGCCATTGACTGTCCGACTACTGCCATGGTTGTTGGCGGATAGACATATGCACAGAGGACGTCGGCTCCGGAATCCCTGGCTGCTTTCAACACCAGCTCAACATCCTCGGAAAATGGTGGAACAGCTTCAGCCATAACGATTTGTATACCGGCTTTCATGAATTCACTGAGAGACGTATGATAGTACTCTACACCGTGAAGATCATTTATATAGATAATCGCTGCCGTCTTTACTCCCTGGTCCACCAGAACATCGGCAAGAGCAGGTATCTGAGCATAATCGGAATAATTCAACACTGTGAAAACATAAGGTAGTTCCGGAAGCATCGCTGTAAGAGTCGTACATCCGCCCTCTGCTCCTAGATACACATATTCATACTTATT
>CP070800.1:0-4051 GCA_020343555.1 Dehalococcoidales bacterium | reverse complement strand
TCGACGAACTGATGATGCAGGGACTATTTGCCACTCTGACTAATGTCAACTTCGACGGAGGGCGAATCGAAGAACTGAAAGATTCGGTGGCAACAGAAAAAGAAAAACTGGGCGGCGCGGAAGACCTGGATGCGTATGTTCTTTTCGAAGGTGATACAGATGCGGTATCACTGCGTTCGACACTGCTGTTTGGTCTTAAAGGAATGGCAGCTTATGCCTGGCATGCTCATACACTCGGTAAAGATGATCCCGATGTTACCGGGT
This sequence comes from Dehalococcoidales bacterium, assembly GCA_020343555.1. The sequence goes on along the minus strand of CP070800.1, from coordinate 3,787 downwards.
GGTTGTACAAGGGAATGAAAGCGGTTGGTGAAGATCACAGTGCGGAAGAATGGCTTGACCTGATAATGGAATTCGGGCAGGTTAATCTGAAGGGCATGGCTTTGCTTGATGAAGCCAACACGTCGGCTTATGGCCACCCGGAGCCGACTGATGTCAGTATGACAGTCGAGAAAGGTCCGTTTATCGTTGTTTCCGGTCACGATCTACTCGACCTGAAACAACTTCTTGAACAGACTGAGAGCAAGGGTATCAACATTTATACTCACGGTGAAATGCTTCCGGCCCACAGCTATCCTGAGCTGAAGAAATATTCTCACCTCAAAGGAAATTACGGCACTGCCTGGCAGAACCAGCAGAAGGAGTTTGCCGACATGCCGGCACCGGTGCTGTTCACGACCAATTGCATTATGCCACCAAAGGATTCGTACGCAGATAATATATTCACCACGGCGGTGGTAGGTTATCCCGGCATCAAACATATACCGGATAATAACGGCACGAAAGATTTCAGCCCTGTCATAAATAAAGCCCTGGAGCTGGGCGGCTGGGACGAGGACAGGCAGTTTACCGGTATTAACGGCGGTACGATGCTGAAAACAGGTTTTGCTCGTAATACGGTGATGAGTGTTGCCGGAACGGTCATAGACGCAGTGAAAGCAGGCGCGATAAAGCATTTCTTCCTGGTCGGCGGCTGTGACGGCGCCAAGACTGGTCGAAATTATTATACGGACTTTGTGAAACAGACTCCACCGGATACAATTGTTCTCACGCTTGCCTGCGGAAAATACCGTTTCAACGACCTGAACATCGGCGAGATAGGCGGAATACCACGCCTCCTGGATATGGGACAATGTAATGATGCTTATTCAGCAATCCAGGTGGCTGTAGCGTTAGCTGAAGCTTTTGAATGCGGAGTGAATGAACTGCCGCTGACACTCGTATTGTCCTGGTACGAGCAGAAGGCAGTCTGCATACTGCTGACGCTGCTTTCGCTGGGTATTAAGAACATTTACCTCGGCCCGTCACTCCCGGCGTTTGTCTCACCGAATGTCCTGGATATACTGGTGGAGAAGTTCGATATCAAACCTATATCCACTCCGGTTGAAGATATGAAAGCTATCCTGAGTAAATAGAGTCAGGAGAAGAAGATGGATAACACAAAACAGACCGACAAAGATTTGCTAGCGAAAGTTGCCGATATAGCGGGGATGGTGGATTACCAGGACAGGGCAGTGGTCAGCCGTACTATAATGGACAGGCAGACAGGAACCGTAACCCTGTTCTCGTTCGATAAGGGGCAGGGATTGAGTGAACATACCGCGCCGTTCGACGCCCTGGTACATCTCCTGGATGGTGAAGCAATAGTCACTATTAGCGGCAACGACCATCGACTGAAAGCAGGAGAGGCGATTATCATGCCGGCTAATGAGCCCCATGCCCTCAAGGCTGAGGAAAGGTTCAAGATGATGCTGGTGATGATACGAGATTCTAGTTAGAGAAACAACTCACGCGTTATTCAAAGGGGCAGCCGCGATAGCGGCTGCACTCTTTTATGGATATTTACCCAAGTAGGGTTTTGACTGCTTTCAGGAGGGCTTCATCATCTCCCACATTACCCGGAAATACCACGTAAGGTATATCAGTCCATTTTGCATTCTCAAGGAGGCGCCATACTGGAACGCCGGGCAGAATCTGGCCGATGGCGAACGCTTCTTCCGCATTAAGGGCTGTTTTCGCCAGTTCGATGCTGGTGATGCCCCCTTTGGCGATTATGAATCCCGGTTTGAGGTCGATATTTCTTACTATTCGGCAGAGTGACTGCATGATACGTTTTCCTGTTTCAGAGAAATCCCGGTCAGGCTCCGTTTGTATCTCCCTGGATGTGTAGATAACGGCGTTTTTACCTTCAGCCAGTAATTGGTTGACATAATCAGTTGTTGTTTGAATTACTTTGTCCGCAGATTCTTCCTGTCCGAGTGTTTCAACAAGGAGTTCGATGCCTTCTGCTATTCCCGAATCGAGCAACTGCTTTAACTGCCTGGATGTCTTGTCTACATAAGAGCCGGCAATGACTAGTCCGGGTGCCATTCCCGGTGCGAGTTCTTCATGAGTAAGCAGGGGCTTGTCTTCGAAGCCACCCCTTGCCTTGATAAAAGATGCCGAACATCGATAGGCGAAACTCTTGCCATTTTCTTCAGCTTCGGTGATTCCCAGTGCCAGAATCTCCAGGTCTTCATAGCAGGCAGCGTTAACGATGAATACCGTCATTCCTGACGCTTTCAACAGTTCACCGGTGACTGCTTCCGGGCCACCTGTTCTCAACATCTCCAGGGAAATCGAGCGTACATCTTCTGCTTTCACTGAACCGCTGGTTTTTTCCTCGACCCATTTTTTCAGATCGCTGTTTTTGTAGCTGTAGGCAGGATCACGCGCGAATTCGGTCAGATGTACCGGTATCGTTTGCCCATTCTGTTCAGCGTAATGAATATCGTCTACCGTATACCTGCCGCCTTCGAAGAAAGCTGGGATCAGGATGATTCCGTCCGGTCTGACTCCGAGTCCCGAAATAAGGGCATCCAGTTCGGTGGGGAAGTGTCCGCGTAACGTGCTGTCGCTACGAGAGGTAAGAATCACCTCCACCTTTTCCATTTTGGCTGCTTCCTGAAGGTTTTTACCTGCTTCCAGGCTGATTTTGACTGCTTCATCGGGACTGAGACTGCGTGAGTTCGTACAGATGAAAAATACAGAATCTCCGGTGCGGAACGCCTTTCTCAATGTATCTACCGACCAGTCCATGAACACCCGCACATCATGAATTGCCTGTGGTCCGGTGGGATCGTCATCGATTACAACCAGTCGCTTTCCTGAATTCAACAGATGTTGCCTGATCTTTCTTCGGGCACCAGGGATTCGATTAACTGATGGTTGGTCTGCCAGAAGCTCGTTCAAATTCATGTCAGTTACATTGAATCACAAGACAATGAAAAATACCAAGTTTTATAACATCTTTACTATCCGAACCCGCTGATTTATGATGGTATGAATATAAACGGAGGGGAAAGAAATGACAGGAGAAAATCGATCTGTTGCACCGGTATCAGAATGGAAAGACATTACGCTGCCCCTGAATAACGAACTGCCGATGATGCCCGGTGATGTATCATCAGAAGGACCTGTGAAAGATCCGACGTTCAATCGATTCTACGACGTGGATAAAGGCGATGGCGTAACCATGACACGCATCGAGATGAATACTCATGACGGCACGCATATCGACGCTCCACTTCATTTTTTGAAAGGAGGTCAGACCATCGATAACATGCCCCTTGATACTACGGTCGGGACCGCCCGTGTCATAGAGATAAAGGATGGGGAGTCGATCAAGGTGTCCGAACTCGAGGGGTATAATATTCAACCCGGCGAGAGAATAATTTTTAAAACAAAGAATTCACCTCATGTCTATGATAAGAGGAGAGACCCTGGTAATTACATCTATATCGCCACCGAGACGGCCCATTACCTGGTAGAGAAAAAGGCGAGGATGATAGGGATCGATTACCTGACAATCGGCGATAATAAACAGCCGCAGAACATGAAGGAAACTCACGACACTTTACTGGGAGCGGAAATATATGTTATCGAGGGACTGAACCTGGATGGCGTTGCTCCCGGCGACTATGAGCTTATCTGCCTGCCGCTCAACCTGGAGAATGGTGATGCATGTCCCTGCCGGGCGCTGCTCAAACCGTTATAGTTTCAGGCGTAACTAAAATGTCATTGCGAGATT